>DATAUE010000104.1:0-54285 GCA_036268425.1 Allostellaceae bacterium | reverse complement strand
ATGCTGCGCAAAGCCGCAGAGCGCTCAATCGAGGCACTCTGGAGACGCATCGGCCTACTCCTCGACCGCTACAGTCCGCAGGAATGCGCCAACTACTTTCGCCACGACGGATACACTGCAATATGAGCGGAATCCGCTCTAATTACGGCATCTTAATCGAGGTGCTTTACCAAACTTATGATTGTCGAGAAGTGCCTTGCGGTCTCTTTTTGTTGCCGTTTTTTCAACAGCGCGCAAAACGAGACTATTTCTCCGCGCGTATCGGCTTCGGCGTGGATCGCGTCGGCTGGCAGCTGAGGGCCAATAAAATCTCGGACTTGCTGTTCCGTCGATTGTTCAGGCGTCATTGTTCGGCTCCTCCACTTCAATCAGCCGTTTCTTTTTTAGCTCGTCGACCACTAACGCTTCTAATGTTGGAAGCGCTTCAATTGTCTTGTCAAAACGGGGTGACGCCGTTCTCGCGTCTACTTTAATCAATTTTCCATTTTCTTTCCTCGAATCAGCGGGAACACGAAATAGTTTTAGATAGCGGCTAGGCGCAACCCCATCGTATGGCAAGATTCGTAACTTGTTATGATCTGTTTCTTCTTCTGTTATGGAGTCGGCATGTAGCTTGGTAGCTAAGCTTTTTCTATATGGCTCTATATAATAAACCTCCGATATGCCAGCTGCGACTATGTGGCGAGCGCACGAGTGACATGGATATGTCGTGCAATAAATTTTGCCTCCTTTAATCCTATCTCCTCCAAGCCGCGCTCCCGTAAGTATCGCTTGCATCTCCGCGTGCACCGCACGAGAGAACTCTATAAGATCGGCGACCTTAGTATCGTTTAAAACAGACTCTACTGCAGCGTCTTTATTGTTGGCGGCGATGAGACCGCTTTTAGATAATGTCTGCACTAATCTCGCGGCAATAAGCCTTTTTTCTTCATCATTGAAGCACGTTCCTCCACCAAGATTCCAGCACCGCTTGTCTTTGGCACCAGTTGGATCTCCATCCGGATCGGAACCATAAAGCCCACCTCCGAATTGAGGCACGTCGTTCCAGCCTACCGCTAAAATCTCGCCATTTCTGTCCGTAAGCGCGGCTCCAACTTGCCGTGACAGACACGCCGAATTTCCAGACGCAGAGGCCGCTGCATACATCGCTGTCTCTGCAGACGTCGGTGTTGCCACCCGAGTACCGAGAATTAGCTGTAAAAATCTGCTTGCTTTGCTCTCGATTATCGTGTCGGCGTTGCCTTCGACACGTAAAAAGAAATCCGCTTGGGGAAAAGTTTTTCTTACTGTCTGGCCATGATCAAGTTCCTCGCCAGAATCTTGATCGATCAGATCAAATATCTCCTTCTGAGACATCCCGCTTCTTTCGAGCGACTTGACGCGAGCAGATAATGGTGCAAACACTCCGACAAAATACAACATGTCTCGATAAACGAGCCGCAAAACATCCAATTCTTCTTGATTCTTAATCGAATCGATAATGTGGCAAGTGCGCCGAGACTCATAGCGCTGCGAACCAGATTGTTGTTTGGCGCGCTGACGATCTAAAACTATTTGGCTTATTGACAGTTCCGCTAGTATCCCAGCGCCATATTTTTCACGAAGATCATCCCCTTGTTTTATCAGAGCTTTGATTCGATCATAGGTCGACGATTCTGACGCGACAGTAGTATGCTCTTCAATTACTTTACTTAGTCGAATCTGTTTGCACTCGTAGCCAAAATCAGATTCAAGCTTAATTTTGATTGCTTCGGAGACCTCATGCAGCGGAGAGCCGATAGGCCCGCAGAGTGCAATGACCAACTCGCTTATATGTGAGGAAATAATTCGGTCGCGGGTCGAGCGGCTATCGTTGCTCTCGGCTGGGCCGCGGTCGGACCGCCCAAGTGTGACCACATTCAGCCCTGAATTGGTGCTCATCTTACTGCTTGTCGGAAATTTGGCCGAGAGACCGCAGTATGGCGGAAAATCTAGCCGGCACCATTATGAAAGCGGTCGAGGACGAAAGGAACAGATGGCTGCGGCATAGGCGCGCCAAATTATCCAACCATCGCAGAATCATGGCAACGCGGCCGCTACAACGGTGCTGTCTCGGAATTGCCGTGACACACCAATACGTGCTGCCATTGAATAACTCGGCCCGCGAATCGCCCATATTGCCGCACTCGGCTCGGCTGGAAACAAGCGTAGGGCGATGCGTATTCCGCCACTTAATCGCCGGCAATTCGGCGGAATGCGCTGCGTTTTTCTGTCCTGCGAGTGCTATTGACCGCTCCGATCAATGAAGTCGACTTGCGTCCGGATGGAGGATTTATGCCACCGCGTCACTGGCGTATTCTGCGGCGGGCGAGCAGGGAGCGGGATATGGCGGGTGAGGTTACGATCTACGGCATCAAGGCCTGCGACACGATGAAGAAAGCGTGGAATTGGCTTGACGCGCACCAGATTGCGTACGAGTTCCACGACTACAAGATTGCGGGCATCGACAACGCGACGCTGGAGGCCTGGGCATCAAAGGTCGGCTGGGAAGTCCTGCTGAACCGCGCCGGCACGACCTTCAGAAAGCTGCCCGACGCCAGCAAGGCCAATCTTGACATGAAAAAAGCCGTCGCGCTGATGGCCGCCCAGCCCTCGATGATCAAACGGCCCGTGCTTGACATCGGCGGGGCGCTCACCGTCGGCTTCAAGCCGGAAATCTACGCCGCAGCGCTCGACGCATAACCGCCAGCGCGTCCTAGACCGGAAGCATTGTTCAAGAAGAAGAGGTTCGCATTCTTAGACTAGCCGCGAACTCGGGCTGCCGGCGCAATTCGTCGACCGCCACCTGTTCCCCGGCCCCGGCCCCGCGATCCGCATGCCCGGCGAGGTCACAAGCGACAAGCTCGACGTATTGCGCAAGGCCGACGCCGTCTTCCTCGACGAAATCCGCAACGCCGGCGTCATCCACGACATCACCTCAAAAAACCCCCCGGCACGATCGCGTGAGGGTAAGCGTCGTGCACCGCTTCCTTCACAATAACTTGGTAAGCCGAGTGCGATTGCACGACGAGCATGGGGAGAAGGCGGCGTTTTTGCTCTGCGAAGCACGAACCTCGGTTCACCGGCGGTTTTGAGGATCAGGACATGGCGTCGATCATCTTGTTTCATTCCGTGTTCGGCTTACGGCACGTAGAGTTTGCCGCTGCTGAGCGCTTTCGGGCGGCCGGGCACGCGGTCGTCGCTCCCGATCTTTTTGATGGGCAGTCGGCGGACACAATCGATCGCGGTTTTGAGCTGATGAAGTCGATAGGCTGGTCGCGAATTTGCGCGCGCGCTGAAAATGCAGTCAGCGACCTCCCAGCCGATACGGTGCTTGCTGGTATTTCGATGGGTGCAGGTGTGGTTGCGAGCGTCTGGCCGTCTCGGCCGGACACTAAGGGGATCCTTCTCCTGCATGGCTTGGCCCAGATACCTGAAAATGCGCGCAAATCACTTCCCGTGCAGGTGCATGTCGCCGAGCGAGATCAGTTCGTGTCCGCCGATGAACGGCGTGATTGGCAACACGACGCAATACGCCACGGCCTTTCCCTGGAGATATTCGACTATCCGGGAGCCGGACATTTCTTCACCGACGAGTCTCTTCAAGATTACAACGCTCAAGCCGCGGCCAAAACATGGGCAATGGTAGCCACGTTCTTGGAGGACGTTTCATAGTTGATCCGGGGCAAGGCGCCCGATCCGCTTAACTTCACACTCGGACCGCACTATTGACGTTGATGGTATTTTTGGGTTGCTACGCGGGTGAGCATCGGCCGACCGCGCAAAACCGACCAGTTGATGCCGATAATTGCTGGAACCGAGCCGCACGACGTTCAATCCTGTCACTCGCCGGGTTGCGGCTTTGGTGAAGGAAGAACGTCTTTGGTGTAGAGGATCTGAAGATGACTGATCGGATACTTGCTGGAAAATGTTTTTGTGGCGCCGTCGCTTATACGGTTGTGGACGAGTTTCTCTACGCAGCCTATTGCCATTGCTCCAATTGCCGTCGCACGACTGGGTCGGCGTTCAAGCCTTTCGCGGGTATCGAGCGTGAAAAACTGGTCCTTGCAAAAGGACATGAGGACCTCATGGTCTTCGGCGAAGAAGATGGCAATGACACGTACTGCAAAATATGCGGGTCGCCGGTTTACTCGGTTGTTCGAGATGGCGCTTACGTTCACATCGCTATGGGAACGCTGGTCGATGCGCCGACGATGCGGCCGAACAAGCATATCTTCGTCGGCTCCAAGGCACCGTGGTTCACGATTACTGACGGCCTGCCGCAATTTGACGAGCACGCGACAGCCGGGACGTAGAGGATCCTTGTGATGGTCGGCCGATGCGGCCGACTGGCGGAGGAACCGTCGGTCTAGGTGTCGCTCGAAGGCAGCATCATCGGCGATGCCGGGAACGGTACGGTCGGCCCGAAATGCCGATGCCACCAGAGCGACATTTTAACACTTTTATAAGACAGGCCTGGATGAATCGGCCGCGGTGCTGTTTTGGCGGCGACAGATCGGACACAATCCGCGCGAAGATCTGTTGATCCGGCATCAGGACCACGGCGCGTGGTGTAAGACAAGGCCGGCTCACCCAGCAAAGGATGACGGGGAAATGTCGACGATCAGCGGCACGCTTACGTCGAGTTACGCTCTCGATACTCCAGCGACGCAAAACCCGCTGACAGTCGCGGCAGGCGGCGCGGTCGAGGTCAACTCGCCGACTGCCTTTACCAACGGCATCGCGGCCAACGGCTCGTTCCCCTGGACGATAACGAATCTGGGGATCATCCAGAGCCTGGGCAGCTACGGCGTCGGGATCAATCTGGCGGCGGGCGGCCTGATCACCAACGGTTCGGACGGCGCGAGCCTCGGTTATATCGGCGGCAAGGCGATCGGCATTCAGATCAACGGGCCCGACGGGACGGTCGCCACCGTGGTCAATCATGGGACCATCAGGGCCACCTCGCCCTACCAGTTCTCCAACGCCGTCGTCACCAACATCGCCGCCACGATCAGCAATTATGGGACGATCATCGCCGCCAACACCACCGGCGCGGCCGCCAACGGCGTCCAACTCGGAGTCGGCGGGTTCGTCAACAATAGCGGTTTTATCGAGGCGATCAGCGCCGGGACCAACCAGGCAGGCATCATCTCGTTCGCCGGCAACGCCACGGTGCAGAACAGCGGCACGATCGACGCCGCGGGGTCGAGCGGGGTCGGCGTCAATATTATTTCGGGCAGCATCACCAACAGCCAGCTGATCGTCGGCCTCGGCGAGGCGATCGCGATCGGCAGCGGCATCATCAACAATTCCGGCGTCATCGCCCAACTTGGCGGCACCGGATCGCAGGCGATCAACATGGGCGGGTCGGGTGCCACGACGCTGGTCAACACCGGCTCCGTCACAGCCGCCTCGACCACCGGTAACGCGATCCTGGTGGTCAATGGCGGCGGCGTGATCTACAACGGCGAAGCCGGTAGTTCGCTTGGCGTGATCAGTGGCTACCACACCGCCATCGGTTTTTTTCCGCCGACCGGCACCGTGCCGGCAAGCCTCGGCATCACCAATTACGGATTGATCGCGAGCACGCAGCTGGGGGTCGCGGCCGGCAGCGCATTTACAATCAACACAGGCTCCGGCACCCACACTGAAATCGACAATTTCGGGACGATCAGCTCGGCCCAGACCAATGGCGGCGGCGCCGTGCTGCTGGCCGGCGGCGTCCTGGTCAATCAGGCCGGCGCGCTGATCGAGGCGGGCGGCGGTTTCGGGGTGATCGGCAGCATCGCACCGATGACCGTAACCAATTTCGGCACGATCATCGGTGCCGGCAACATCGGTGTCGGCGCCAATCTCGCGGCCGGCAGCACGCTGACCAATGGCGGATCGATTGGCGGCGGTGGCGGCGCGGCGGTGACGTTCTCCGGCTCCAGCGCCGACCGTCTGATCGTCAAGCCGACCGCCACGTTCGGCGGCAGCATCTCCGGCGGCGGCGGCACTGTGGAGCTGGCGGCCGGCGCCGGCGGCGCGGCAGCGCTGCGCGGCTTCGGCACCTCGGTCACGAATTTCGCGACGCTGCAGTTCGACAGCGGCAGTCTGTGGACCGTCGAGGGCACGATTTCGGGCATGCCGAGTGCGATTATCGGATTTACGCCAAACGATACGATCGTACTCGACGGCTTTGTCGCGGTCAGCGACACCTATACGAATGGCGGCCTGGTGCTGACCGACAAGAACAACGAACAGGTAACCCTCGGCATCCGGGGCGGCTACCAGACGAGCGATTTTCGCATCGCCGCCGCGAATGGCGGAACCGGCACCCAGCTTAACCTGGGGGGTCCGCCCCCCGTGCACATAACCGGGCAGGATCTCGGCCAGAGCACCCCGGCTTGGAGCATCCAAGGCGCCGCCGACCTCACCGGTGACGGCAGAGCCGATATTCTCTGGCGCAACACCGATGGAGAAATCGGACTGTGGACGCTGGGCGCCGGATCGAGCGGTCCGAGCTTCGTGCATCTCGGCCAGAGCACCTCCGATTGGAGCATTCAGGGAGCCGCCGATTTTACCGGTGACGGTCAAGCCGATATTTTGTGGCGCAATACCGATGGCGAGGTCGGGCTGTGGACCTTGGCTCATGGCACCGAGGCCCCGACATTTGTCGGCCTCGGCCAAAGCACTCCTGATTGGAGCGTCCAAGGCGCCGCCGATTTTACCGGCGACGGCAAGGCCGACATTCTGTGGCGCAATACCGATGGCGAGGTCGGGCTGTGGACCTTGGCCGCCGGCTCCAACGCCCCGACATTCGAGGAACTCGGGCAGAGTACCTCGGATTGGAGCATTCAGGGCGCCGCCGATTTCAACGGTGACGGCAAGGCCGATATTCTGTGGCGCAACACCGGCGGCGATGTCGGAATCTGGGCCTCGAACCCCCAATCGAATGCCGTAACGTTTGAGGATCTTGGTCAGCTCGCGCCGAATTGGAGTATCCAGGGCGCCGCCGATTTCAACGGCGACGGAAAAGCCGACATCCTCCTGCGCAATACGGGCGGGGATGTCGCGCTGTGGGCCTCGAACTCGGGGTCAAGCACCCTGACATTTCAGGATCTCGGTCAGAGTACTTCCGATTTCAACGTCCAGCGCGTCGCCGATTTTCAAGGCAGCGGCACCGCCGATATTCTCTGGCGGCAAAATGCCGGCGATATCTTCCTGTGGAATTCCTCGTTGACTTGAACCGGAAGGCCTCTTGCGCAATGGGTCAGGCAGACGCGGCCTTGAACCCAAGCGCGATGCCGTTCATGCAGTATCGCAACCCGGTCGGTTGTGGCCCATCGTTAAAGACATGTCCGAGATGGCCGCCGCAGCCGGCACATTCCACTGCGGTCCGCACCATGCCGAAAGACGTATCGCGGCGGGTATCGACCGCCTTGTCGAGCGGCGCCCAAAAGCTCGGCCACCCGGTGTGGCTGTCGTATTTGGTGGTCGAGGAAAAGAGGTCGCGGGCGCAACCGGCACAGGTGAACACCCCAGGCCGGTGTTCCTGTAACAGCGCGCTGCTGAACGGCGCCTCGGTCCCGTTCTGCCGCAGAACGCCGTATTGCTGCGATGTCAGCAAACGGCGCCATTCGGCATCGCTGTGTACAATCTCGAACGTCGCGGCAGCCTTCGCCGCGGGCGGCGCGGAAAGGCCGAAGCCGGCGGCGAGACCGCCGCCGAGCACCAAGCGCCGCGATATCATGGTATTCGATCCTCAAAAATGGCTTTCCCGCTTGTAGCCTCGCGCAACTACCGGCCCGCGGCAAGCAGCCAGGCGCGAGCGACCTTCACGTTGTGGAGAGCGCAATGCCGACTCTCACAGCGCGTTCGTCCTCAGCCGCCATGCCCGCTGTTGCGGCCGCCGAGCACAGCGGCAGGAACGCCATGCGCCTGCTTTCGCTCACCCGGCGCAGCCCTGATCTGCAACCGTATCCGCGAATTCGATCCCAGCTCTCTGTCCGTCGCGTGCTAACAACCCCTGGTTTGGTATGACGCAACGCCGTTGGCCGTAACGGTTGGGGAAATGGCGCGTGGTAGGGAGAGTACCTGGAATGGCGACCCTGGGAGGCGGTATCGCGCGCGCCTGTACGCGGATACTCGGTGTGCTGGCGCTGGGTTCACTGGCATGGGCGGCGGCGGAGCAACCTGCCGCGGCGCAGAAATCGGGCGGCATTCTGCGCATCTATCATCGCGACAGCCCGTCGAGCCTGTCGATCCATGAAGAAGCCACGTTTTCGGTCGTCGTGCCGGCAATGGGAATATTCAACAACCTCGTCGTGTTCGACCCCAAGATCAAACAGAACAGCCTCGACGACATCATTCCCGATCTGGCCGAAAGCTGGTCGTGGGACACGGCAGGCACCGCGCTTACGTTCAAGTTGCGCAGCGGCGTCAAATGGCATGACGGCAAGCCCTTCACCGCCGAAGATGTGAAATGCACCTGGGATTTGCTGCAAGGCAAAGCCAAGGAAAAGCTGCGCCTCAACGCCCGCGAGGCGTGGTGGCAGAACCTCGATCAGGTCACCGCCGACAGCGAATTGCAGGCGACCTTTCACATGAAGCAACCGCAGCCGGCATTTCTGGCGATGCTCGCTTCGGGCTTTACCCCGGTTTATCCGTGCCACATAACACCGGCACAGATGCGCCAGCACCCGATCGGCACGGGCCCGTTCAAATTCGTCGAGTTCAAGCCGAACCAGTCAATCAAGGTCGTCAAGAACCCGGACTACTGGAAGCCGGGCCGGCCTTATCTCGACGGGATCGAATACACGATCATTCCCAACCGCTCGACCGCGATCCTGGCGTTTATCGCCGGCAATTTCGACATGACGTTTCCTTACGAAGTGTCGCCGCCGCTGATGCGCGATGTGAAGAACCAGTTGCCGCAGGCGATTTGCGAGGTCGTGCCGCTGCACGATGCGCCGAATGTGCTGTTGAGCAAAAAGCCGCCCTTTGACAACCCGGATCTGCGCCGCGCCATCGCAATGTCGCTCGACCGCAAGGCGTTTATTGACATTCTCGGTGAAGGCCAGGGCGATATCGGCACCGCGATGCTGCCGGCGCCCGAAGGGCTGTGGGCAATGCCCAAGGAGATGATGCAGAAGCTGCCGGGTTATGACCCCGATGTCGCAAAGAGCCGCGAGGCGGCACGCCAGTTGATGCGTGGCCTCGGCTACGGTCCGGACAAGCATCTGGCGGTCAAGGTATCGACCCGCAACATCTCGGTCTATCGCGACACCGCCGCGATCTTCCTCGACCAGTTGAAGGAAATATGGATCGACGCCGAACTGGAACTGATCGAGACCGCCAACTGGCTGCCGAAACTGGTGCGCGGCGATTTCACCGTGGCGCTCAGCTTTGTCGGCAGCGCGATCGACGACCCCGACCAGACCTTTTTCGAGGACTATGCCTGCAAATCCAACCGCAACTACACGCGGTACTGCAACCCCGAGGTCGAAAAGCTGATCTCCGAGGAGTCGCAGGAAAGCGACCGCGACAAACGCAAGAAGCTGGTCTGGGAGATCGACCGCCGCGTCCAGGAGGATGTCGTGCGCCCGCTGTTCTTTCACCGCCGCAACGGCACCTGCTGGCGCCCCGAGGTGAAGGGCATCAATCTGCAGGTCAACAGCATGTACAATAACTGGCGCATGGAAGACATCTGGCTCGACCGCTGAGGCGCGGCTATAAGGGCAGGCTGCCAATGACCATAATGCGCCGTGCCCCGTAGCCTATTGATCCAGAATAGATGAACCTGATTGCCGCCTGTCTCGGCAACCGTGGCCGCACGGCCGTGATCTGCGCGTCGGTGATGGTCGCGAACGTGCTGGCCTGGGGTTGGGCGTGGCCGGCGGTGCACGGCAACCCGGTGCTGCTCGGCACCGCCTTTCTCGCCTACACGTTCGGTCTGCGCCATGCGGTGGACGCCGACCACATCGCGGCGATCGACAATGCGACGCGCAAGCTGATCGAAGCCGAGTGTCCAGCCAGCGCGACAGGGCTGTTTTTTTCGCTGGGCCATGCGACCGTGGTGATCTTGGCCTCGCTGGTGATCGTGCTGACGACAGTCAAGTTGCAAACCAGCTTCCAAGCATGGAAACCGCTGGCCAGCACGGTCGCAACGGGCCTCTCCGCTGCCGCCCTGTTCGCGCTGGCAATCGCCAACACCTTTATTTTCGTCTCGGTGCTGCGCGTCCTGACCGCAATGCGGCAGGGCGGCCAGCCGCTTGATCTCGAATTGCGCCGCATGACGATGCGGCCCGGTCTGCTCGGGCACCTGTTGCGCGGCCTGTTCCGGCTGATCTCGAAAAGCTGGCACATGTATCCGCTCGGCTTCCTGTTCGGCCTCGGTTTTGACACCGCCACCGAAATCGGTGTGCTCGGCGTATCGGCCACGCAGGCGGCGCACGGCTTGCCGCTGCCGATGATCATGGTGTTTCCGGTACTGTTTACTGCCGGGATGGTGCTGGTCGACACGCTCGACGCGGTGCTGATGGTCGGCGCCTATCGCTGGGCTTCGATCGAGCCGATTCGCAAGCTCTACTACAATCTCGGAATCACGCTGATTTCGGTGATCGTGGCCTTCGTCATCGGCGGCGTCGAACTGCTGGGGCTGTTCGCCGGCGATAACGCGGACAGCGGCATTTTCTGGAAGGTCATCGGATTGCTCAACGAGCATTTCACCGCCATCGGCGTCACGATTATCGGCGTTTTCGCGGTGAGCTGGGGAATATCGATGCTGATCTGGCGCAGCCGCATCGCACCGTCAAGTTGATCGGGCGCGATGATCGCCTACCTGATCACGGCGCACCACAATATCGCCAACCTCTATTCATTGATGGCGACGATCCATGAAGACCGTCACCTTTACCTGATCTACATCGACGGCGACACCAAGCCGGAATACCTCGAACAGATTTCCGGCCTGCTGGCCTATCCCAATGTCTACCTGAAACACGGCGATCCGATCGGCTGGAACATGACCAGCATTCTCGACGCCACGTTGTGGGGCATGGCGACGCTGCACCGGCTGTCGGCCGACTGGCACCATTTCGTACTGCTGTCCGGCGACGATATCGCGACCATGCCGCAACGCGCGCTGGAAACCCGGCTGCAGGCCCTGCCGCCCGACGCGTGCTTTATCTCGGTGACCGAAAACCCGACCGGCGCGGGCCTTTTCGAACAGATCGAGCACGCAAATACCGCCGCGACATCAGAGCATCTGTTCACCAAGCCCTTTGGCCCGACGCCGCAGCGGATGACGAACCGGTCGCGCGCGCCGGGGCCGATCTTTACACGCAAGCTGCGCTTTATGTCGTCGCCGCGCTCGTCATTTGTCTGGCACGGGTTTGGCGCGCGGATCATTCAGAACTTCGCCGAAGTGCCGGAGCTTGGCCTGGCGATCAATCGGCCGCTGCCGTGGTTTCTCGGCCAGGTCCGCGACAGCGTCGTCGAAAAGACCGGGTGGGCGCGCGGCCCTGCCTGGGTCGTCCTGTCCCGCAGCTTTTGCGACTATGTGCTGAACGACCCGCTGCCCAAGCTGGTCTATGCCGCGTTGCGCAGCAGCGGCGCGTTCGACGAGACCTTTTTCCAGATGCTGATCATCAGCGCGCCGGCCCGCTTCAAAGAAGCGTGGAAGAACGAGATGTTGACCTTCTGCAACTGGAAGGGCGACCTGATCCTGCGCGAAGACGATATCGGGAGCCTGCGGCGCAACCCGGGCCGCGCCTTCTGCCGCAAGATCACACCGGGCGAAAGTGACGCGGTCGTCACCTACGCGCTGAAAAACCTGATCCCCGAAAACCCGCCGGCGATCCTCGGTTATCGCACCGGCAACGGCGCATCGCGTCGGCTGGCGATTGCCGACGTCTTTTGCCTCCGCGGCACCTGGAAGATGGTCAATCGCGGCGGTACCGATCTCGGCACCGTGACCCTTAGCGATACCGGCGACATCGTCGACAACCGTAACCCGACAAACGAAAGCAAGTGGACAGCGGAGGATGGCAAGGTCCGGTTCCTGGCAAAAGACAGGCGCGTATCGACGGAATTTTATTTTGTCTCGACCGACGGCACCGATGCCTTTCTGTCCGGCGACTTTCTGCTGCAAGCCGGTGCCGGCATCGGCCATACGATCTATGCGCCGCTGCGCGACCGGTTCCTCGCCGAGTGCGACGGCGAGATGCTGTCACTGCCGCTGGTCAATCCGGCCGGGCCGGGGAAATTCCGAGGATCGCATTTCCGCATGCCGCTGATGGCCGACTTGCACGCCGATGAGTTCCATTGGCAAGATCATTACCTGACGGACGCGACCGCCGATCTCGTGGTCGAAGGCGGCGGATTGCAGATACCGCGCGCCGACTCGGCGCAACCGCTGCACTGCTCGGAAATCCACGCGCAGGCCGACAATCTGCTGGTCGTGTTTTCGCCGCTCAAACCGCGGGGTCCGGCAGTTCCGGCGCCGCTGACCGGCACATCCCTCAACGAAATGTGCGTCCGCTTCGGGACAGGTGACCTAACGCGAAACGAGTGGCTGCTGACCGGCTGCGAAATCCCGCGAAAAATCCGCTTCAACCGCGATCAGCTTGTTCTGATCGACGGTGTCGTCATCGGCTTTTGGAAATTGCGCGCCGGTCGATTGCTGATATTGGGGACCGCCGGCTTTATGGCATTCGACAAGCTGGCATGGTGCGCCGGCAGCCTGAGCCTGATCGGCTCCGTCAGGACTGCGGCGCTGAATGCGGCGTATGTTCGGCTGACGGCGGGCAGACCCTTATAGCGCGAGGGGCAGGCGGCGCCGCAACCGCCCTGCCCACCCCCGAGCCCTTCAAATGCAGTAGGTCCGCAGCGGCGGAAAGCCGTTGAACCCAACCGAGGCGTAGCTCGCGGTATAGGCGCCGGTCGACAGAATCTCGACCTTGTCACCGACCGCGATATCGTCCGGCAGTCGATACTCCGTCCGTTCATAGAGGATATCAGCGCTGTCGCAGGTCGGCCCGGCGATGACCACCGGCGCACCCTTGCCGGAGCGGCCCGGCGCCTGGATGCGATAGCGGATGCACTCGTCCATCGTCTCGGCGAGACCGTTGAACTTGCCGACATCGAGATAGACCCAGCGCTTGCCGCCGCCATCGCCCTTGTCGGCGATCAGCACGACTTCGCTCTGGATGAGGCCCGCGTCACCGACCAGCGAGCGGCCCGGCTCGACGATGATCTCGGGCAGGCGATTGCCGAAATGCCGGGTCAGCGCGTCGGTCACCGCCTGGGCATAACGCTCGACCGAGGCGATCTCGCCGCGATACTGAGCCGGAAAGCCGCCACCGATATTGACCATGCGCAGATGAATGTCGGTCTCGGCGAGCAACGTGAACATGCGCGCCACCGCGCCGATCGCCTTGTCCCACTGGCCGAGATCGGTCTGCTGCGATCCGACGTGAAACGACACGCCATACGGGTCGAGGCCGAGTTCGCGCGCCTTGCCAAGCAGCGTCGCGGCCATGTCCGGCGAGCAGCCGAACTTGCGCGACAGCGGCCAGTCGGCTCCATCGCACGACACCAGAATGCGGCAGAACACCCGCGCCCCCGGCGCCTTGCGCGCGAGCTTTTCCAGTTCGCCCGCGCTGTCGAACGCGTAAAGGCGCACGCCCTGCTGATAGGCGAACTCGATATCGCGTTCCTTCTTGATCGTGTTGCCAAAGGACAGCCGTTCGGCGGTCGCGCCGTTATCGAGGCACAGCTTGATCTCCGCCGGGCTGGCGACATCGAAATTCGAGCCTTTGCGCGCCAGCATCGCGACAATCTCGGGTGCCGGATTGGCCTTTACCGCATAAAATACACTGGCAACCGACAGGTATCGGCTCAGCAGGTCATAGGTATCGCCGATCACATCGAGATCGACAACGAGGCACGGGGTCTCCGGTGCGTTCTCGGACAGGAAACGCGAGATCTTGTTGTTCATCAATAGGCTACCTTCACAAAGACGGCTGAGCTCAGGCGCTTCGGAAGACGAAACGCCATTTCCCCCGTCGCCAGACGAGGGAGTTTTCCTCGAACGAATCGAGGACGAAGCGAGATGCCGGAAGGCTCGGCCGGCTGGCCGCGCCGCGGTGTTCTCGCTAGCTCAGACTGCTTGGATCGATAGCCCGGCCGCCCCGCCCACGCTGGCGGGTGCCGCGCAGTGCGGCGTCAGGGCAGGGCGCAACGGCCCTCTTCTGGACTGCAACCATATCGACCTCCCTCTCGGGACCGGTCCCACCACTTAAGTTGGGGCGGACTGCCAAAAAGGACGCGTTACGTCGTTGCATAACCACCATGGGCCATAGGCACGTGCGAGTGCGTCAACGGGCGGATAGATACGCCGCAACGGCGCGATTGCAAGCGGAAATCGCATGTGATTTCCATCACTTTTGCCGCAGGCACCGGGTGCCATTTCCGCACGAATTTCGACGCAGACATGCCGGCCGGTTCAGCGTGCGCTGCGCAGCGGAATAAGGCCAAGCTGGCGGCCGGTGGCAAGGTCGACAATCATCAGCTGGCGCGTGCCGTCGGCGAGGACAACATCGATGACCATGCGATCGCTTCCCACGCCGATCGTTTCGACCCTGCCGCCGGCCGGAATATCGATCGGGCCGGCACTGAAGGGCGGCGCGCCGGCAGCGGACGCGCCAACCGCCGCGGCATTCGGCGCGCGATGCGCCAGCCGGCTGGCGATGACGGCGACCAGCGCGGCAAACCCGACGACGAGCATCACCCCCATGACGACGACCAGGATTTTCAGCGCCCGCACCGGCTCAGCCTCGCAATTTCATGTTGTCTCGGCGCATCCGGCGCCTGGCCGAGGGGCTACGAATGGGTGAAGAGTCCCGGCAGCCCGGCACGCAACAACGCGGCGAGCGGCGCGTCGACATCGTCGTCGCAACCGAGGATGCCGGCGCCCGGCTCGACCGCGCCTTGCAGCGGCAGCTTCCGGAATTGTCCCGCACCCGGCTCAAGCAACTGATCCTCGGCGGCAATATCGAAGCCGGCGGCAGCATTCTGCGCGATCCGGCGCAACGGGCAACCGCGGGGCTTGGCATCACCGTCCTCCTTCCGGCGCCCGAAGAGCCGGCGCCGGTAGCACAGGCAATACCGCTCGACATCCGGTTCGAAGATGCGCATCTGATCGTCATCGACAAGCCCGCCGGCATGGTCGTGCATCCAGCCCCTGGCAATCCCGACAATACGCTGGTCAATGCTCTCCTCGCGCATTGCGGCGACAGCCTCGCCGGGATTGGCGGGGTGCGGCGGCCGGGCATCGTGCACCGTCTCGACAAGGATACCAGCGGCCTTCTCGTTGCCGCCAAGACCGAGGCCGCACACCATGCCCTGTCGCAAGATTTTGCCGCCCGCCGCATCGAGCGCGCCTACGCCGCAGCGGTCTGGGGCATACCGATGCCGATAGCCGGCGAGATCGCCGGCAATATCGGCCGCAGCCCGGTCAATCGCAAGAAAATGGCAGTCGTCCCCGATGCGCGCGGCAAGCCGGCTGTCACCCGCTATCGGGTCGAGCGGCGCTTTGGCGTTCACGCAGCTTTGATCGAATGCCGTCTGCTGACCGGGCGCACCCACCAGATCCGGGTGCACCTCGCGCATCTCGGCCATGCGCTGATCGGCGATCCGGTCTACGGCACACGGGCTGGACGAGCGATCGCCCGGCGTAGCGAGATCGGCGAGCAAATCGGCCAGTTCCCGCGCCAGGCCCTGCACGCGCGTCTGCTTGGTTTCAAGCATCCGGCGACCGGAGAGCCTTTGACCTTCGACAGCCCTCTGCCGTCGGACATGAGGGATTTGCTGGCTAATTTAGAGCTACTTCAAACTGGACAAAACCTGACTATATAAGTAAGGCTTTCAGGCGGGACCCGGTTCGTGCCGTGGATTGGCGTCCCGTTTCCATCGTTCGTAAACACGGCGCTGACTGGAGCAGCATAACTCGCATGGCCTCGCTTTCGATCCCCTCTCTGTCCGGCGAAGGAAACCTGACGCGGTATCTCCAGGAGATCCGCAAGTTTCCGATGCTCGAGCCGGGCGAGGAGTACATGCTCGCCAAGAACTGGAAGGAACACGAAGATTCTGAGGCGGCGCACCGGCTGGTCACCAGCCATCTGCGGCTCGTCGCAAAGATCGCGATGGGATATCGCGGCTACGGACTCCCCCTTTCGGAGCTGATTTCCGAGGGCAATGTCGGCATGATGCAGGCGGTCAAGCGCTTCGACCCCGAACGCGGCTTCCGCCTCGCCACTTATGCGATGTGGTGGATCCGTGCGGCCATCCAGGAATACATCCTGCACTCCTGGTCGCTCGTAAAGATGGGCACGACCGCGGCGCAGAAAAAGCTGTTCTTCAACCTGCGCAAGCTGAAAGGCCAGTTGCAGGCGATGGAAGAAGGCGACCTCTCGCCGGAAAACTTGAAAAAAATCGCCACCGAACTCGATGTGCCCGAGGCCGACGTCGTCAGCATGAACCGGCGCCTCGCCAGCCCCGACCACTCGCTGAACGCCCCGTTGCGCAGCGACAGCGAAGGCGAGTGGCAGGACTGGCTGGTCGATGAAACCGAGAGCCAGGAAACCATGCTCGGCGAACGTCAGGAACTGGGTCTGCGCCGCGACCTGCTCGACAAGGCGATGACCCACCTTAACGAGCGCGAACGCCACATCCTGACCGAACGCCGCCTGAAGGAGAACCCGACGACGCTTGAAGACCTGTCACAGCAATACGGCATCTCGCGCGAACGGGTACGGCAGATCGAGGTGCGCGCCTTCGAGAAATTGCAGAAGGCAATCAAGGCCGCCGCGATCGAACGACGCCTCGTCACACACTGACGCGCCTTACACCGGGTCGAGTTCGGTATCCCAGTACAGGTAATCCCGCCAGCTTTCGTGCAGATAGTTTGGCGGGAAGGCGCGGCCGTTTTCTTGCAGCATGTGCGTCGTCGGCTGCACCGGGCGCTGGCGCGGGAACAGGCCGCTCTGCTGCGGCATCCGGTTGCCCTTCATCAGGTTGCAGGCGCCGCACGCGGTGACGACGTTCGTCCATAACGTCCGCCCGCCGCGCGAACGCGGAACGACGTGGTCGAACGTCAATTCATGCGACGGGTGCGGCTGGCCGCAATACTGGCAGGTGAAGCGGTCGCGCAGGAACACGTTGAATCGGGTAAAGGCGGGCAGCCGCACCGGCTGCACATATTCCTTGAGGGCGATAACGCTGGGCAGCCGCATCTCAAACGTCGGGCTGCGGACATACGCGTCGTAATGGTTCACGATATTGACGCGGTCGAGAAATACCGCCTTGACGGCGTCCTGCCAGGACCATAGCGACAGCGGAAAATAGCTGAGCGGGCGAAAATCCGCGTTAAGCACCAGGGCCGGGCAACTATCGAGCGGGGTGGTCAATAGGCGACACTCCGTTCACTTCGCTGGCCATTCACATCGCCAGTCCGCAATACCATGCGCACATGACAGTTTGATAGCGGATCGCCCTCCCGACCACAAGCCGGCGCGGGCGCTGCCGCAAAAAGCGGCGGCAACGCCCCATTCTCTGTCAGCCGCCCCTGTCAGCCGCGCACCTGCCGGATCAGCGCCGCCAGCCGGTCGAGTACCGGCAGTAGCTGCTCCTTCGTTTCCGACATCAGGCCGAAATTGGCCCGTGCCGCACCGAGATCGCGGAATCGCTTGAGCTTGTCGGCGTCTTCCGGGCAGCCGCCGATCGTTACCGGCAGCGTCGCGGGATCGCGGCCGGCCTCGGCCGCCATCTGGCGGAACCGCGGCAGATACTCCTCGGGGTTGCCTGCACCGGCATTCGGATACCAGCCGTCGCCATAGCGGATCGCGCGGCGTGCCGCCCAAGGAAACGCACCGCCGACCAGAATCGGCGGGTAGGGTTTCTGCACCGGCTTTGGCCACGTCATCATCGTCGGGAATTCGACGAGGTCGCCGTGATATTCCGGCTTGGACTGGGTCCAGATCGCTTTCATCGCTTCGATCTGCTCGCGCATCTTCTGCATGCGCGTCGCAAACACCGTGCCGTGATTCTCGATTTCCTCAGCGTTCCAGCCGCCACCGATGCCGAACAGAAACCGGCCGCCGGAAACCTGGTCGATCGAAGCGACCAGCTTTGCCGTCTGGATCGTATCGCGCTGAATGACGAGGCAGATGCCGGTCGCGACCTTGAGTTTCTTGGTCGCGACCGCCGCCGCCGTCAGCGTGACGAACGGGTCCATCACATCGTAATAGCGTTTCTGCAATTCGCCGCCGCCCGGCGGCGGCGTGCGGCGCGGCACCGGGATATGCGAATGCTCGGCGGCCCACACCGAATCGAACCCGCGTTCCTCAAGTGCGACCGCCAGCTCCACCGGTGATATCGAATAATCCGTAAAAAAGATCGTGGCGCCAAATTCCATCAGTCGCTCCCTCGCGCAGGCTGTCGCGCGATCCTAAGCCGCGGCCCCCGCCTCGATCAATCGTTCCGCCTAACCATATCGGCAGCGGGCTTACGGCGCCGCAGATGCGGCACCGCGTCCGCTATGGCCGGAAACATCCGATCAGGCATAGTGAGGCTGCATAACACCTGGGGGAGGCCGATGACGCTACGACTGGATCGACGCAGGTTTCTGGCGGCCGCCGCCCTGGCGACAGCCTTGCCGCTGCCGGCCATTGCCGAGGACAAGCCGGTGCGCATCGGCCTTTTGACGGTTAAGACCGGCCCGCTGGCACAGGGCGGCATCCAGATGGAGCAAGGCACCAACGTTTTCCTCAAAGACCGCAACGCCAAGATCGCCGGACGCAAGGTCGAACTGATCGTCGCCGACACTGGCGGCAACCCCGCCGGCACCAAGACCAAGACGCAGGAACTGGTCGAGCGCGACAATGTCGACATGATTTTCGGGCCGCTCGCGGCCTTTGAACTGCTGGCGATCTCGGATTACGTCGCGGCCCGTAAAATTCCGATCTTCAGCCTGGCGGCCGCCGAGGACATGACCCAGCGCCGCGCCAACCCCTATCTTGTGCGCGCCTCCGCGACCTCAGCCCAGACCATGCATCCGCTCGCCGACTACGCCGCGAAAGAGCTGAAATTCAAAAGCGTGATGACGATCAGCGAAGATTTCGCGTTTGGCTACGAGCAGATGGGCGGGTTTCAACGGGTCTTTGAGGATGCCGGCGGGCGTGTGGTCAAAAAGCTGTGGCCGCCGATCGTCACCCCGGATTACACGCCCTATATCGCGCAACTCAGCGGTGTCGACGCAGTGGTACAGGGATTCGCCGGTTCGAACCCACTCAAATTCATGAAGCAATACAAGGATGCCGGCGGGACGTTGCCGGTGCTCGGCGGCGGTCCCGCGGCAGACGACGCGCTGTTGAAGAGCTTTGGCGACGAGGCGGTGGGCCTGATTTCGTGCTGCGCCTACACCTCCGACCTCGACACGCCGAGCAATAAAAAGCTGGTCGCAGGCATGGTGCGCGACACCGGCAACATCCCGGGGCTTTACGCCGCCGGCCTCTACATCAACGGTATGGTCGCCGAAGCCGGGCTCGAAAAGACCGGCGGCAAGACCGACGACAAAGAAGCGCTGATTGCCGCGTTACGCGAGGTTTCGCTGACCGACACGCCGCGCGGGCCGTTTCGTTTTGACGATCTCGGCAATGTCATCGGCAATTTTTTCATCCGCCGCGTCGAGAAAAAGGACGGCAAGCTGGTCAACACCACAATCAAGACCTACCCGAACGTCAGCCAGTTCTGGACCTACGATGAAAAATGGTTTTTGCAGCAGCCGGTATATTCACGCGACTACCCGCCGCTGAAAAGTTGATGCAAAGCGCCGCAGTGCGCGCTTTGCCCCGGCACGCGATCACCCTGCGCCAATCGCTCCGGCTGGTTTGCGAATTCCTTGCGGGAAGCCGGGGATTTGCTGGATCACCTGCTTTACCTGCTCGGCGGTGATCAAGCGGGTGCATTCGAATTGCCGCGGCGTGTTGGCGTGGCGCGGGCACCATAGGAAATCGTGGTGGTCGAAACGGTGGCGCGGGTCGTTCCAGCAACTGTTGCAGGCGTGGTAATTGATAACCCGGTGCGGCGTGTCGAACTCGTTGGTCGGATGGGTAAAGCCGCTGATCATCACGACCGGCGTTCCGGCTGCCCAGGCGAGCCATGCCAGCCCACTCGATAGCCCAATAAAGAAATCGGCATGGCGCAGCCAGCGGGCGCGCTCCTGTAGCGGCCGGTCGCCGGTCTCGTCCTCGACGCCGTGCGGAATGTGGTTCCATACGATGCCGGTGCCGTGCACCTGTTTCTGGTCGATGCAGATCACGCGATAGCCCGTTTCCTTTAGAAACCGAACGATCTCGTGCCAGCCGGTCGGGTTGTTCCAACATTTGCTCTGCGTCGTGCTTTGCACGGCAATGCAGACGTAAGGCTCGGCAATCGGCCGGGTTTCGTCGTCCAGCGCCAATGCCGGCGCAATCTCGGTCGGATCGACCCCGAGAATGTAGCCGGCGGTGCGGTGAAGGCCGACATGACGGAAGTCGCAAGGCTGGAAGACGCAATCCTTGTCGTCGAAAAACAGCCCGATGCTGTAGGTCGCGTAATAGCGTTCGGGCACGACCTCTTCATGGGTGATGAATTCGATGTGCGGGTGCGTCGCGCGGAACAGCGGGATCAGCCGGTCCGCCATTGCGCAAGTCAACCGGCAGTTGTGCTTTGCCTGGAACTTGACGGCATAGGGGAACCAGCCGAGCGTATCGCCGAGCGTCCCGACCGGAAACTGGATCAGCACCGCCTGCCCGGCGGCCGAATATTCGTAGCGGCAGACGCTTTCGCCCTGCTGCCAAAGCTCAATGCCAAAGCGGACGTAGTAGCGCTTGGTGCTGCTGACCCGCCCGGCCTTGAGTTCGGTCTCGTAGAGGATGTTGCCGGTATCGAGATCGGAAATCCGCACCCGCCAGGGAAACGCGGTTTCCGGCATCAGCACCCGGCAGCCTTCATTGAAATCGAAGCGGACGCCCTTTATCCCCTGTTGCGTCGGCAGCGCGGCGGGCGGTGGATAGGCGGGTTTTGGCGGCGGTGCCGCATCTCCAGCAGGAGCACGCGCCGAAACGACGAGACTCGCGGGCGCACTCGAACCCGGTGAAGCCGATGCCGTAATTGCCGCATCCGCACTTTGGGCTTGATCGACATTGCCGTCCAAGCAGCCGCCTCCCGCTTAATCCACAACCCTGGGGTGAGGTGACAGCTTACCGCGCACGTCCGAGCGGCTCAAGACTTCGGCTCAAGTGCTGGTGATGCAGGCTAAGCCTCCTGCAGCGCTGCTTCGCGAGTGGCGCTTTGCGGCCAAGCCAGACCGTAATGATCGCGCAGCATCGTGCCGGCATATTCCGTGCGGAACAGGCCGCGCCGCTGCAGGATCGGGATTACCTCGTCGCTGAACACGTCGAGCATCGCGGGCAGCATCGGGGGCATCACGTTGAACCCGTCGGCCGCACCGTCGATAAACCAGTCCTCGATCAGGTCGGCAATCTGCACCGGCGTGCCGGCGGTCGTGAAATGGCCACGAGCGCCCGCCATATAGGCCAGCAACTGCCGCAGGGTCGGCTTGTCGCGCCGCACCAGGTTGAGGATCACGACGGTGCGGCTGCGCGCTGCCTCCACGGTATCGGGGTCGGGAAAATCCTCCGGGGTCAGTGGCCGGTCGAGCGGCAGATGCGAGAAATCGTGCCCGCCGAATCGGCCGGACAGCCGCTTGCGTCCAACCTCGGGGTCGGACAATTCGTTGATTTCCTGGGCCAGCCGACGCGCTTCCGCTTCAGTCGAGCCGATCATCGCGCTGAGACCCGGCAGGATCAGTACCTGTTCCGGCGCCCTGCCCGCGGCCGTCGCCAGCGCTTTGAGATCGCCATAAAATTCCCGCGCCGTCGCTTTTTCGAGATGCGCCGTGAACACCGCGTCGGCGTGGCGCGCGGCAAAGCGTCGGCCGGTATCCGACGACCCGGCCTGCACCAGCACCGGTCGCCCCTGCGGACAGCGCGGCATGTTGAGCGGCCCGGCCACCTGATAGAAATCGCCGCGATGATTGATCGGCCGGATGCGGTCGCCCTTGGCATAAAGGCCGCCGGCCCGGTCATCGACCACCGCATCCTCGCCCCAGCTATCCCACAGCGCCTTGACGACGCTCATGAATTCTTCGCCGCGGGCATAGCGGTCGGCGTGGCTGACCTGCCCGGTGCCGCCGAAATTACGCGCCGCTGTGGCCAGCCACGATGTCACGATGTTCCAGGCGACGCGGCCGTTGCTGATGTGGTCGATCGAAGCGAACTGCCGCGCCAGATTGAACGGCTCGGTATAGGTGGTCGATGCCGTGGCGATCAGGCCGATACGGCTGGTCACCACCGCGATCGCCGCCAAGACCGTGATCGGTTCGAGCCAGCTGCGCGCCGCCTGCGCGACATCGTCGCCGAGCGCGAGCTGGTCGGCAAAAAAGATCGAGTCGAACTTCGCCGCTTCGGCGCGCTGCGCCAGATCCTGGTAATAGCGGATATCGGTCAGCGGCAAGGGCGACGCTGCCGGATGCCGCCACGACGCCTCATGATGGCCGCGGCTGCTGATGAACAGGTTGAGGTGTAATTGCCGCGTCATGGCGTCCGGTCCTCGGCTGTTTCAGGCTTCCGCATGCGGCAGAGCGTAGGCATCGACCGGCGCCGGGGCAAGATCGTTGCCGGCGGTGGCGCCGGCCGCCGGATATCGTATCCTCGGCGCATGCTGCGTTAGATACTATGATCCCGGCAACGACCGGGACCGGGGGAAACAATGCCGAGATCAAAGGTTTTTGCCAGTTTTGCCGACGCGGTTCGCGATATACCCGATGGGTCGGTGATCGGTTTTGGCGGGTTTGCCGTCGTTGGCGTACCGATCAACCTGTACGCCGCGTTGAAGGAACAGGGCGCCAAGCGGCTGACCTGCGTCTCGAATGGCACGCGCGGCGGCGCCACCATGCCCGAGAATGGGCCGACGATGGAGTGGCTCATTCGAAACGACCAGGTCACGAAGGCGATCTGCTCGTTTACCGCACCGACCCGTGCCTCGCAGCGGCTGGCCCTGACTGAGTATGTCGACAGGGGGCTGATCGAGGCCGAACTGGTGCCGCAAGGCACGCTGGCCGAGCGCATGCGCGCGGCCGGCGCCGGCATCCCGGCCTTCTACACGCCGGCCGCGGTCGGCACCGAACTCGCCGAAGGTCGCGAGACCCGTGTGTTCAACGGCCGCGAATACCTGCTCGAAGAGGCGTTGCCGCTCGATTACGCCTTTATCCGCGCCTATCAGGCGGACGAGGCCGGCAATTTGCGGTTCCGCCGCTCACAGCGCAATTTCAACCCGCTGATGGCGATGGCGGCGCGGGTGACGATCGTCGAGATCGAAGAGGACATCCTGCCGCGCGGTGCGTTCGACCCCGACGATATCCACCTGCCCGGCATTTACGTCCACCGCCTCGTCAAAATCCCGCCCGCCCCTGAAGGCTGGTGGCCAATGCGCCCCGCCGACGTGGCGGCGATGGCGAAGAAATAGGTAACGCAAAGGACGCAAAGGAAACGCAAAGGTACGCGATGGCGTCAGAGGAAGACATCGGGCGGGCCATTATCGGCGCAGCCATGAAGGTGCATACGATCGCCGGCCCAGGCTTGCTCGAAAGCGCCTATGAGACCTGCCTCATCTCCGAGCTTGAGAAAAATCGATTGAAGGCTCGCAAGCAAGTGGCTGTTGCGATGCGGTATGAGGATCTGACAATCGATAATGGTTACAGAATTGATTTTCTTGTTGAATATCTTGTTGTCGTCGAACTAAAAGCAGTACCGACGATACTTCCAGTGCACCGTGCCCAGTTGCTGAGTTATCTCCGACTGGATGGATTCAAACTCGGTTACCTATTAAACTTTAATGTCTCGCATATGCGAGACGGAATTCTCAGACTGGTGAACAGACTCTAATCCTTCGCGACCTTTGCGTACCCTTTTCTTTAAGAATAACGTTGTGGAGACTTCGGGATGAGCGATGTTAAGGGGTTGACCCGCCAGCAGATGTGCAATCGGCTGGCGATGGAGTTTGAAGACGGCTGGGTCGTCAATCTCGGCATTGGCATTCCGACGCTGTGCTCTAATTTCGATTTCGGCGACAAGGAAATCATCTTTCATGCCGAAAACGGTGTTATCGGCTACGGCCCGCTGACCGGAGCCGGCAACGAGGATTTGCACCTCGTCAATGCCGGCGGCCAGCACGTCACGCTGAACTCCGGCGCCGCCATCGTGCATCACGCCGACTCATTCGGCCTCATTCGCAGCGGCCGCATCGACGTGACCGTGCTCGGCGCCTACGAGGTCGCCGCGAACGGCGATTTCGCCAACTGGAAGACGGCCGGGCAGAAAGGCGGCGGCATCGGCGGCGCGATGGACCTCGCGGCTTGCGCCAAGCATGTCTTTGTCGCGATGGAGCAGGTGACCCGCCGCGGCCAGCCTCGCCTCGTCGAGCAATGCGCGATCCCGGTGACCGCGCGCGGCGTCGTCAACCTCGTCATTACCAATTACGGTCTGTTCGAGATCACCCCTGCGGGGATGACGCTGAAGGAAATCGCGCCGGGGCTGACCGTCGATGAAGTCACCGCAACAGCCGGGTGCAAGCTGCTGATCCCCGACAATCTGCCGATTGTGAAGGGCGCCGGCTAAATTCATCGCCGGGAAGGTTGTCGCCGAGCCAGGCGGCCACGGCATTTGCTTGCGCTTGTGTCATGCGCAGACCGAGCTTGCTGCGCCGCCACAGAATGTCGTCGGCAGTGCGGGCCCATTCCTCCTGTGTCAGCCAGCGCAATTCCGTTTCGGTGAAACCGCAGCCGAAATCGCGCCCGAGATCGGACCGGCAGGTCGCCATTCCGAGAACAAGCGGCGCATCGCTGCCATAGGTTTCGGCGAGCCGTGCGGCGGTCGTGGTATCGAGGAACGGATAACTCCGCAGCAAATCGGCCGGGCTCATCGCTGCCCCACCCGGCAATATTGAGTCGGCGGTCCAGGGCCGACCGGCCCCGGGCAGATAAGGAGCGAGTTTGGCAAGGGCATGCTCGGCGAGACGGCGATGCGTCGTCAGCTTGCCGCCGAACACCGATAAAGCCGGTGCGCCGGCTGTATCGAGATCGAACACATAATCGCGGCTGACCGCCGACGCGCTGCCGGCACGGTCTTCGTACAGCGGCCGCACCCCGGCATAGCTCCACACCGCATCCGTCGGTCGCGGCGGCGCGCGAAACCAGCGTGCGACGGCGCGGCACAGATAATCCGTCTCCTCGGGTGTGATTTGCGCCGTTGCCGGATCGCCTGTGAACGGCAGTTCCGTTGTGCCGATCAGCGCGAAATCCTGCTGATAGGGGATCACAAAGATGACGCGGCCATCGGTGTTCTGCAGCAGGTAGGCCTGTTCCCCGTCATAGAAGCGGGGCACGACGATGTGGCTGCCTTTGATGTTACGCAAACGGGCACGCGGGGCGACGCCCGCGAGGCCCAGCACGTCGGTCACCCAGGGTCCGGCAGCGTTGACCAGGATGCGCGCCGTCACGTCGCGGTCGGTGCCGTCCGGCTGGCGCAAACGGGCATGCCATACGGCCGCTTCGCGGCGCGCGCCGATCAACGTGGTGCGTGGCGCAATCTCGGCGCCGCGCAGCGCGGCATCACGCGCCGAGACGATCGCCAGCCGCGCATCGTCGGTACGGCAATCCGCATAGGAGAAGCCATGCGATACCGCATCATGCAGCGGCGCACCGGCCGGATCACGGCGCAGGTCGAGCGCGCGAGCGCCCGGCAGGCTGCGCGCCCCGCCGAGGCGATCATAAAGAAACAAGCCGAACCGCAGCATCCAGCGCGGCCGCGATCCCGCCCCATGCGGCAATACCAGCCGCAGCGGCGTTACCAGATGCGGCGCCATCCGCATCAGGATTTCACGCTCCGCCAGCGCTTCGCGCACCAGCCGAAATTCGCCGTGTTCCAGATAGCGCAGGCCGCCGTGAATGAGCTTGCTGGACGCCGACGACGTGGCGCCGGCCAAATCGCCCTTGTCGCAGAGCAACACCCGCAACCCGCGCCCGGCCGCATCGCGCGCAATGCCGACCCCGTTGATACCGCCCCCGACGACGAGCAGATCGAAAATCTCGCTCACGCCAGCAGCATCTCGGCAAATTCGACAAACCCGGCACCGCCCGGCGCGGTCGCGATGTACGCCGGCGGCGCCGTCAGTGCTGCCAGATACGGCCGGATATTGGCGACCGCGACGCCCAGCGGGAAAAATCCGAACATCGGCTCGTCATTCGGCGAGTCGCCGATAAACGCCACCGCGTCGCGACCTTGTTCGAGATCGAGTCCATATTCGTCGCGGAACAGGCGGCGGGTCATCGCCAGCTTGTCCCAGTCGCCAAACCAACCATTGACATGGATCGAGCTGATTTTCGCTTCGGCGCCGGCGCCACGCATGATCGCGGCAATGCGGGTCACCGCCGCCTCCGGCAGAGGTTCGGTATCCTCGCGGAAATCGATCGCCAGATCGGCGACGCGATAGGCCTGGTCGGCAGCGATCCTGGCACCGGGGACTGCCGTCAGCACCTTTTGGGCGAGCCGGTCGAGCCGAGCCCGCGCCGCCAAAAGCTCTGCTTCCGACAGCCAGTAGCGCCGCCGCATCGCCCGCGTCCGGCGATCATAGCGGAAATAGAACGCGCCGTTCTCACCGATGACGGCGTCCACCGGCCAGAACCTCGCGATCATATCGCACCATCCGGCCGGCCGGCCGGTGACCGGGATTACCCGATACCCGCGCGCCGACAACCGCTCCAGCGCCAGATAGGCCGCCGCGGTCAGGCGTCCCGCCGTGGTCAACGTGTCGTCGATGTCGGTTAGGACGAAACGCACCGCTGCCCGGCGCTCGCGCGACAACTGTGCCAACGGCCGAATCGCGTTGTGGATCGCTGTCGACATGGCCTGAGCTTCTGCAAGTCGCCTTTGGGGATCGCCCCGTAACATTCGGCGTTCGCCGACAGGACCATCATCGCACAAAAGGCGACAGGCAATATGCGACGGTGGTGAAGTCGACCGCTTCGCCGGTTGCGAGTACAGGCCGGTGACCATACGTTAGGCCAGCCTTCCTGCCCCGAACGGGCACCGAACCACAGGAGTAACGACTCGATGCGTCGCTCAATCCTCATGGCTGGCGCGCTGGCGATATCAGCCGTGCTGACGGCCGCACCCGCCTTCGCCGCCGACGGCGCCTTCGCACATGACGAAAGCACCGGCAAATACGGCCTCAGTTGGAACGAGAAAAACCCGCGCGCCGCCGAGGAAGCGGCACTCAAAGGCTGCGCCTCATCGCAATGCAAGGTCGTGTTCCGCACCACTACTGGCGAATGCGGCGCCATCGCGATGAACGACAGCGGCAAGGTCTGGGGCGGTGCCAAGCGTCCAAGTCGCGAAGCGGCGCAGCTTGCCGCGATCGAGAATTGCCAGAAGCGCACCGGCGGGCAATGCAAGATACGCGGCGCCGAATGCAATCGCTAGGCGGCCGAGTTGTTCGCCACGGAGTAAGGGCGGCATGAAATTGCCGCCGGTATTGGTTTATTCGCTGTCTGGAGGAGCGTGACATGCGCGCCGAAACACAGGCGGTCGTCGACGACATCGCAAAGTCGTTGGCGCTGCTGAGGAGGCATCTTTGACTGGGATGTCGCCAATCGCCGCCTCGCCGAACTGAATGCCCGCGCCGAAGACCCGCGCCTGTGGGACAGCCCCACCGAGGCGCAAAAGGTCCTGCGCGAACGCACCCGGCTCGACCGGGCGATCGACAGCTATCGCCGCATTGAGCGCGAAGTCGAGGACGCCGCCGAGTTGATCGAACTCGGCGATACCGAGGGTGACGCCGATATCGTCGCCGAAGCCGAGGCATCGCTCGAAAAGCTGCGTGCCGAAGCACAAAGGCGCGAGGTCGAAAGCCTGTTGTCGGGCGAAGCCGACGGCAACGATTGCTACCTCGAAGTCCATGCCGGGGCCGGCGGCACCGAGGCCCAGGACTGGGCCGAGATGCTGCTGCGCATGTATGTGCGCTGGGCCGAACGGCAGGGCTACAAGGTCGAATGGCTGGAAGAAAGCGCCGGCGAAGGCGCTGGGCTCAAATCCGCGACGGTCAAGGTCAACGGCGCCGATGCTTACGGCTGGCTCAAGACGGAAAGCGGCGTGCACCGGCTGGTACGCATCTCGCCGTTCGATTCGAACGCCCGGCGCCATACCAGCTTTGCGTCGGCCTGGATTTACCCGGTCATCGACGAGGCGATCGAGGTCGAAATTAACGACAAGGATTTGCGCATCGATACCTATCGCGCCTCGGGGGCCGGCGGGCAGCACGTCAACAAGACCGACAGCGCCATCCGCATCACCCATTTGCCGACCAACATCGTCGTGCAATGTCAGAGCGAGCGCTCACAGCACCAGAACCGGGCGCATGCCTTTGGGATGCTGCGGGCCCGACTGTATGAACTCGAACTGCAAAAGCGCGAGGCCGTGGTCGATGCGATGAACGCCACCAAGACCGATATCGGCTGGGGCCATCAGATCCGCTCGTATGTGCTGCAGCCCTACCAGATGGTGAAGGATCTGCGCACCGGGGTCGAAACTGGGAACCCAGCCTCGGTGCTCGACGGCGACATCGACCGGTTTCTTGCGGCCGCCCTGGCGCAGCGCATCGAAGGCGCCGACGCCGTGGCAAAGGACGAGGGCTAAGCGCACCGTTCGCTGTCACGACGCGGCGATCCGATGACAGCAGATGCTATCGTCGTACTCGGGTGTCGGCTGAAAGCCGACGGGTCGCCGACACTGGCGTTGCGCCGGCGCGTCGCGCTCGGCGTCGAGATGCATCGCCGTGGCGTCGCGTCGCTGCTGGTGCTGACCGGCGGCAACCCGCATGGCGGCGTGACCGAGGCCGAGGCGATGTTCGCGGCGGCGCGTATCGCAGGCGTCCCGGAAGCCGCACTCCTGTGCGAGCCACGCGCACGCAATACAGCGGAAAACGCCCTCTACAGCGCCGGGATGCTGCGAAAACTGGGCCTCGAGAGGATCGCGCTGGTCAGCCACCGCGCGCATCTGTTCCGCGCCGGACTGCTGTTTCGCCTTGCAGGCCTTAAGGTCGTCCAGCGTGGTGGCGTGCCGGCCCAGTCGGCCAGCCGGGCATTCATGCTTGCCCTCTACGAACTGGCGGCATTGCCGCTGAGTGTTGTTCGCATACTGCGGCCGCGCCCCTAGCCACAGCCTTCTCCAGCCTCCAATCGAAGAATCATCGTCGCCAATGGCGGCAAATCCAGTTCGAGCGATGCCGGTTGACCGTGCCATGCGGTGAACCCCGCAGTCGCGCCGTCGCCAGTGGCATGGCCATTTGCATAATCCGAGCCCCCATAGCATCCGGCATCGGTATTCAGCAGCGCGCGCCATCTCCCGGCCGCCGGCACGCCAAGCCGGTAGCCGTCGCGTGGCACCGGGGTGAAGTTGCTGACGGCGAGCACTGGCGCACCGTTGCCCGCCGGCATCCGCAGATAGGCCAGAACGCTCTGCCCGTGGTCGTCGGCGATGACCCAGCGAAACCGGGCAGGATCGAAATCCTGTTGATGCAGCGCCGGCTCGGTGGTGTAGAGCCGGTTCAGGTCGCGCATCAGGCGCTGGACGCCGCGATGCGCCGGGTCATCAAGCAGGTGCCAGTCGAGTTGCCCGTCGTGGTTCCACTCGCGCTCCTGGCCGAACTCGCCGCCCATAAAGATCAGTTTCTTGCCGGGATGCGTCCACATAAACCCGAAATAGGCGCGCAGATTGGCAAAGCGCTGCCAGTGGTCACCGGGCATGCGCCCCAGCAGCGAATGCTTGCCGTAGACCACCTCGTCATGTGACAGCGGCAGGATGAAGCGCTCGGAAAACGCGTAGATCATGCCGAACGTCATCGAATGGTGGTGGTGGCTGCGATGCACCGGTTCGTGCCCGATATAATCGAGCGTGTCGTGCATCCAGCCCATATTCCATTTGTAGTGAAAGCCAAGGCCCCCCTCATCGGGTGACCGGGTGACGCCGGGCCACGCCGTGGATTCCTCGGCCACCAGGATTGCGCCGGGGCAGCGCGCATCGATCGTCCGCCGCAATTCCTGCAGAAACGCGACCGATTCCAGGTTCTCCCGCCCGCCGTAAATATTGGGGACCCACTCCCCTTCCTGGCGGCTGTAATCGCGATAGAGCATTGCGGCCACAGCGTCGACCCGCAGCCCGTCGGCGTGGAACCGCTCCAGCCAGTGCAACGCGCTGGCGATCAAAAAGCCGCGCACTTCGTTGCGGCCGAGATTGTAGATAAAGGTATTCCAGTCGCGCTGGAATCCTTCGCGCGGGTCGGCATGCTCATAGAGCGGCGTGCCGTCGAACCGCGCCAGCCCGTGCGCATCGGTCGGGAAATGCGCCGGCACCCAGTCGAGCAGAACGCCGATACCGGCATTGTGGCAATGATCGATCAGCAGGGCGAATTCTTCCGGGGTGCCGAGCACCGCGTTCGGCGCGAACTGGCCGAGCGGCTGATAGCCCCACGAACCGCCAAACGGATGCGACATCACCGGCATGAATTCGATATGCGTAAAGCCCATCCGCGAAACGTAATCGACGAGCTTTTCAGCAAGCTCCGCCCAGCCGAGCGAATTTCCGGCGGCGTGCCGCAGCCAGGACCCGGCATGCACCTCATAAATCGAGAGCGGCGCATCCGGTGCCTGCCGCCGGCCACGCTCCGCGCACCACTCGCCATCCGACCAGCGAAATGGCGCCGGATCATCGACCACCGACGCGGTCGCCGGCGGCGGTTCGGCGCGCCACGCCACCGGATCGGCCTTCATCGGCAACAGACCGCCATCCGGGGCGAGCAACTCGTATTTGTAAACGGCACCGGCTGTCAGGCGCGGCACAAAAATCTCCCAGATTCCCGCGCCGTGCCGCAGCCGCATCGGGTGGCGCCGGCCGTCCCAACTATTGAACTCGCCAACCACCGAGACACGCCGCGCATTCGGCGCCCAGACCGCAAAACGCACGCCGGCCACGCCGTCGACGACCATCGGGTGCGCACCAAGGCAGTCAGCGAGATCGCGATGCCTGCCTTCGCCGAGCAAATATACGTCGAGATCGCCGAGCAATGGACCAAACGAGTACGGGTCTTCCGTCTCCTGGATCGGGCCCCCCCAATCGATCTGCAGCAGATACGGGCCGGCGCTGGGGGCAGGCCCGACGAACAACCCGCTGTTGCGCAGCGGCCGCAGGCTCGTGCGCAGAACGGGTTCGTCGCGGGCCACCGCGGTGACGGCAAACGCACCCGGCAATATGACGCGCACGATGTCGCCCGAGGCGGTGCGGTGCCGCCCGAGCACACCAAACGGGTCGAGGCTATGTCCCTCGACAACCGCCTGCAGCGCAGGAGCGAGGCTCAGATCTTCATCCAAATTCAGCAATCTCCGGCAGGTTCAACGATACGGAGGGCGATCCGCGCCAATCCATGCAGCGGAATGCCGATCCAGGCCGGTCGGTTCGCCGCTTCGTAGCAGATTTCGTAGGCGGCCTTTTCCAGAAGGAACAGGTCGAGCAATGCGGCTTCAGCGGTCTCAGCCACCCATTGCTGCGGGCTTTCCGCGTGTGCCGCGCGATAAGCCGCGAGAAAGGCATCGGAGGCATTGGCGGCGAACCGGTGGAGCACCGTCGCGTTGCCGGGCGCGTTCTGCCCCGCGCCGCCGGCGCGGCTCGAAGCGGCGGCAACGGCGTAATCGAACGACCGCAACAACCCGGCAACATCGCGCAGCGGGCTGGATTTAGCGCGTCGCTCCGCCAGCGGACGGGCGGGTTCACCTTCGAAATCAATGATGTACGCGTCGCCCGACGACACCAGCACCTGCCCAAGATGAAAATCGCCGTGCGTGCGTGTCTTCAGCGTCCCGGCAGCGGCAGTCGCCAGCGTCGCGACCATGCTTTTCAATGCTGCGCGCCGCTCCTTGAGCGCCGCCGCGTCTGCCGCGGCATCATCGTCAGGCCACTGGGCGATCCCATCGATCACGGCGAAGGCAGCGTCGATCTGGGTTCGGACACCATCGATCCAGGCCGCGGCATCGGCCTCGCTCGCTTCTTCCGGCGCAAAATCCGCATTGTCGGTCGGCGCCGCCAGAATGGCGTGCAGTTCGGCGAGGCGGAGACCAATCGCCGCGGCGAATGTGCCGTAGCCTTCGAGCGCCTCCGCGATGTCTGCGGTCTGTGCCTCCGGATCGACCACCGCCACCGATGTCAGTACGCGGGACAGGTAATCGAGCGTCCAGTTCCAGCCATCGCCCTGATTGCGCAAAAAGCCCTGCACCAGCACCAGTGTGTGCGGTGTACCGTCGGGGTCGTAGCGCGTCACCTCGCCGAGCAGCGGCGCCGTATTGGCAAAGCCTTGTTCGGTCAGGTAGCGGCTCATTTCCGCTTCCGGGTGGATACCCGGAAAGACCCGGCGCACCAGCTTTACGACCGCGAGGTCGCCGATGATGACCGAACTGTTGGACTGTTCCGACGACAACCGGCGTATCTGCGGGCCGCCGGAAAAATCGACCTCGCCGAGCCGGGCGGTCGGCAGGAAACGAATGACGCCGTTGGCGAGGCGGCGCACCGCGGAAATAGCCAGCGCCCGCAATATCGCCAGCGGCAATACGTCCGTGGCGAACGCGTCTGTCAAAAAGCCGACGCGCCGGCCGCGCCGCACACGCGCGAGAGCGAGCTGCTGCGGCAGGGCGTCGGCCGCAACACCGTCTTCCCAGACCAGCGCCAGCGGCAACAGGTAACTCTCGCTGCGGCGCGACAGGCCGACTTCCAACTCTGTCAGGATCAGGTCGAGCCCGGCGGTCGATATCGGTTCGGCCATCGACAGGCGGACCGCGCCGATTTTCTCGTCCTTCGACGCAAACCAACGCCGGCGCATCAGATAAGCCGGCAGCGCTTCCTCTTCGAGCACGCGTCGCTCGTTCGGCTCCAGCACGTCGGAAATGCCGCGGCGCAGCACCAGCGTCTGCAGTTCGGCCATCGATTCGGGCGCCGGCAGATGCCATTCCGGCAGGCTCGCATCGGTCGACAGCATGAACCAGTAAAAGGCAAACGGCGGCAGCGTCAGCAGATAGGGCAGCTGGCCGATCGGGGGAAACGTCGAACCACCGGTCAGATCGACCGGGATGCGGCCGGCAAGTGCCGACAGGTCAAGTTCGACCGCCTGGATCACTCGCGATACGTTGCAGACGCACAAAATCGTCTCGTCTTCGTGTTCGCGCAGAAAGGCGAGCACCTTGCGGTTGCCGGGATAAAGAAAACGCAGCGTGCCGCGGCCGAATGCCTTGTGGCGCTTGCGCACCGTGAGCATGCGCCGGGTCCAGTTCAGCAGCGAATACTGGTCGCCGGCCTGTGCCTCGACATTGAGCGATTCAAATCCGTAAACCGGGTTCATAATCGGCGGCAACACCAGGTTTTCCGGGCTGGCGCGCGAGAAGCCGCCATTACGGTCGGGCGACCACTGCATTGGCGTGCGCACCCCGTCGCGGTCACCAAGGTGGAAATTGTCGCCCATGCCGAGTTCGTCGCCGTAATAGATGACCGGAGTTCCCGGCATCGACAGCAACAGCATGTTCATCAGTTCGATGCGGTTGCGGTCGTGTTCCAGCAATGGCGCGAGGCGCCGGCGGATGCCGAGATTGATGCGGGCGCGCCGGTCGGCGGCGTAGGTCTGCCAGAGGTAATCGCGCTCCTTGTCGGTGACCATTTCGAGCGTCAGCTCGTCATGGTTGCGCAAGAAGATCGCCCACTGGCAGTTTTCGGGGATTGCTGGGGTCTGGCGAATGATGTCGCTGATCGGAAAGCGGTCTTCCTGCGCGATTGCCATGTACATGCGCGGCATCAGCGGGAAGTGGAACGACATGTGGCACTCGTCACCGCTGCCGAAATACTCCTTGGCGTCTTCCGGCCACTGGTTGGCCTCGGCAAGCAACATCCGGCCCGGCGCATAATCGTCGAGCGCCTTGCGCAGTTTTTTCAGGATCGCATGGGTTTCGGGCAGGTTTTCGTTGTTAGTGCCTTCGCGTTCGACCAGATACGGCACCGCGTCGAGCCGCAACCCATCGACCCCGAGATCGAGCCAGAACCGCATCACGCTGAGGACTTCGCGCAGCACCTGCGGGTTGTCAAAATTCAAATCGGGCTGGTGGGCGTAAAAGCGGTGCCAGTAATACGCGCCGGCAACCGGGTCCCATGTCCAGTTGGATTTCTCCGTATCGACAAAGATGACCCTGGTATCGGCATAAGCGTCATCGCGATCCGACCAGACATAATACCGCCGCGCCGCGGTGCCAGGCTTTGCCGTGCGGGCGCGCTGAAACCATGAATGCTGGTCGGAGGTGTGGTTGATCACCAGTTCGGTGATGACCCGGATATCGCGCTCATGCGCGGCGGCGACGACGCGGCGAAAATCCGCTAGGGTGCCGTAATCGGGATGTACGCCGCGATAATCGGCAATGTCGTACCCATCGTCACGGCGCGGCGACGGATAAAACGGCAGCAGCCAGATCGCGTTGACCCCAAGGCTCGCAATGTAGTCGAGCTTTTGCAGCACACCCGGAAAGTCGCCGACTCCGTCATTGTTGGAGTCGAAGAACGACTTGACGTGAAGCTGGTAGATGACCGCGTCCTTGTACCACAGCGGATCGGCCATTACCGACAGATGGCGTTTCTTTTTCATCAGGCGGCTCCGTCGAGCGGCCGGATGCGCCAGACGGCGAACGGCATGATCGCCGGATCAAGACGAATGTGCTGCATCTTTCCGTACCAGGTGAAGTTGTTATCGGTCATCAAATCCGTCACTGCCACGGCAGCCGTATCAGGCAGGCTCCACAGCCATAACGGCACCTCGAGGTCGCATTCCTGGGGATAGCGTGGATCGAGATTGACCGCGACCAGAACCACGTTCTGCAAATCGCCGGTAGCCTTCGAGAAATAGAGGATCTGATCGTTGTAGGCGTTGTGAAAGCTGATGCCGAGATGCGTCTGAAGCGCCGGATTGGCCCGACGTATATGATTGAGCCGGGTGATTTCGGCGACGATGTTGCCCGGCGCGTTCCAATCCCAGGCACGGATTTCGTATTTTTCCGACGAGGCATATTCCTCGCGGCCCGGCAAGGCGCGCGCCTCACACAACTCAAACCCGCTATAAACACCAAACAGCCCCGACATCGTGGCGGCCAGCGCGGCGCGGATCAGAAAACCCGGCCGACCGGAATTCTGCAAAAATACCGGATTGATGTCAGGCGTGTTGACGAAGAAATGCGGCCGGAAAAATTCTCGGGCATTGGTCGTCAGCTCGGTCAGGTATTCGGTTAGCTCGGCCTTGGTATTGCGCCAGGTGAAATAGGTATAGGATTGGGCAAAACCGATCTTGGCGAGACGGTACATCACCTTTGGTCGCGTGAAGGCCTCCGCCAGGAAGACCGCGTCTGGGAACACAGCGCGCACCTCGGCGATCATCCATTCCCAGAACGGCAACGGCTTGGTGTGCGGATTGTCGACCCGGAACAGGCGCACGCCTTCGCGTGCCCAGAACAGCACGACATCGCGCAATGCCAGCCACAACGCAGGGATGGCGCTGCCGGCGTAAAAATCGACATTGACGATGTCTTCGTATTTTTTCGGCGGGTTCTCCGCATAGCGGATCGAACCGTCGGGGCGCCAGACGAACCAGTCCGGGTGCTCGCGCAGCCAGGGATGATCCGGGGCGCACTGAACCGCGAAATCCAGGGCCAGCTCGATCCCGCGCGCCGCCGCCGCAACGCGCAATCGGCGGAAATCATCAAGCGTCCCAAGTTCCGAGTGGATTGAGTCGTGCCCGCCTTCTGCGCTGCCGATCGCGTAGGGGCTGCCGGGCTCACCCGGTTCGGCGCGCGGCGCATTGTCCCGCCCCTTGCGGTTGATCCGGCCGATCGGATGGATCGGCGGGAAATACAGCACGTCAAACCCCATCGCCGCGATCGCCGGCAACCGCTCCGCGACATCAGTAAAGGTCCCGTGGCGACGGGCATCGCCCGATTGCGAGCGCGGAAACAACTCGTACCAGCTGGCAAACCCAGCGGCTCGCCGCTCGGCATCGACCGGAAATTCGGTCGGATGCCGGTGGGCATGCGGCCGAATACGCGCCGACGCCATCAACTCGGCAGTGCCCGGCATCAGCAGCAGGCGGCGGCGCTCATGCGGGTCGGAATTTTTCAGCTGGCTGGCGAGCGCCGTGAGCCGCACCGCCGGTGCGCCGCCGGCGTGCGCCGCGCTTTCGGTGATAAGCAACCGGCCTTCTTCCAGTTCGAGATCAATCGGCAACCCGGCCGCATGCTTTTTCTCAAGCTCCTCGGCGAAATTGCCGAAATGGTCTTTCCAGGCGACGACCGTAAAGAGATGCAGCCCGAGTCGGGCGAGCGGAAAGCGGGCGACCCAGCGATCATTGCCGGTCGCGGCCATCGGCACTTCACGCCACGCCGCCTCGTCCGCCGGCCGCCACAGCAACGCCGCGGCCAGGCGGTCATGGCCATCGCCGATCACATCAGCAGAGACTTCGACCATCTCGCCGACCAGCCGCTTCGCCGGGAACAGGCCATCATCGACCGCGGGCATGACGCCTTCTATTGCGATGCGGGGCGCGGATGCGGCGGCAACCGGATCGAGAACGGCGCGCTTGATCGGTGCCGTCGCTGTTGCCCAAAACGTCCGCACGTCTCCGGGATCGAGCTCAATCACGCCATCCGGCCCTAAAGCGTGGCCAGTCGCGCCAGTTTCCTCGCCGGCGCCGGCTTCACGAAGCATGGCAGCGCCCAGCCCGCCCGCAACCAGCAGCGGTGCGACGGGAACCCGGACCGGGTCGTCAAGGCCGGCATTGGCAATCACCAGCCGCGAGCGATTTTCCGCATGAACATCCGTACCGCCGTCCAACAGCCATGCCGTTACCGGCGCGCCCGGCGGCGCGACACTCCGGACCCTCGTGCGTTCGTCGCAAACGAAGCTTGCATTCGCCGCGGCAACGCTGCGGCTCAAATCGAACGGTGCTTCGGCGACCAGTTGCATAAAATCGTCAGGGCCGTCGCGAGCCGGATCCAAATCGCGCGCCGCGCCAAACTCAAACCCCATCGGCATCAGCCAGCCGGCGCCATAGGCGGTTGCAAAGGTCAGCGCACGGTGTGCCGCCCGCCGCGCGCGCCCGGAATCGCTGAAGGCGCGGACGAGGCGACGCTCAAACGGAGCTTCCGGCATCGCGACAACCGGCGCGATCTGCGATAGACGGTCGACGGTATCGGCAAAGCCCTCGTTTCGATAATCCCAGCCGCGCGAACAACAGCTCGTCAAGTCGAACCCGCACGCCGCCAGCCGCTCGGTTGCCGCAGCATCTGCACCGACCGTCGCCGCCAGAAATTTCACATACGGGTCACGCTTGCGGGCGGCCGCGATCAATTCCCGCCACACAACCGCAGGTACCTGCTGTGGCCGAATGCAGCGAAACCCACCGATGCCGGCATCGATCCAGCCGGCCAGCCGCTTTGTCCACCACTGGCTGAGCGAGCCCCAGTCCTGGTTGGCGGTACGCAGCGTGGCGACGCTGGGTTGCTCTGGCGCACGCCGCGGGTCCGGCAATTCGTCGGAGGCATCGATGCGATACCATTCCGCCAACGCGGCGCCGGCCTGTTCGGCAGCCACCCGGTCGACAACGAGATCCAGCATCAGAAGGAGCCGGCGTTCCCGACACCGTTCCGCCAGCCAGCGCAACATCGCCGCCGCGTCCCCGGCGCCAAGCCGTGCATCGACACGGTCATGATCGGCGGCAAGAAACAGATTGCCCGACCGGCCAGCCGCAAAGACCGGCGCAACGACAACGGCATCGAACCGCATCGCAGCGACCCGATCCAGTTGACGCGCCCACGCGTCGATCGGTCCAGCGAGCAGAGGGTGAAGATAATAGAAGCGGTTTCCGAGCATCCCTGATTTGCGAACCGCCGGCATCGCAGAGATGTCGCGGTCGCATCGCGTCGTGGCTACCTTCCCATAGACACGCCGACCCGGCTTCGGTTCCGAAAAAACCCGACAGGATCGGCAATTACCAGATTGCCGCTTAGCAAGCAGCGGCATAGCGCTTGCGGCTGGACCGCATCTTGACAGCGAGATTATAGGGCCGACCGCTCGCCGGAATGCAGCGGTATTCCGCAAGTCGGTCCACGCCATCCAACAACCGGACCTTGAGTCCACCAGATCATCCGCGATCTGCCGTTTTCGATGCCGAAAGGGCCAAAATTGCGCGATAAATCATTGAACCGGGGCTGGCAGAAGGCGGCGCACGATGCGGATACGACCGCTAATACATCGAATCGATCCGTATATTGCCCTCAATGTCGGCGACCACGTTGTGGACCTGCACGGATGGGGTAGTCAGCACCCGATTTTCGAGCGACTGCTGCGAGAATTGCGGCCGCGGCACATTCTCGAAATCGGCACCTGGAAAGGCGCCTCGGCGATCCACATGGCACGTCTTCAGCAAGGCCTTGGGTTGCATGACGCAGAAATCGTCTGTGTCGATACCTGGCTCGGCGCACTGGAATTCTGGGCCGACCACAACGACGCCAGCCGCTACCGCTCGCTCAACCTGACCAACGGCTTTCCGGCGGTCTATTACACGTTTCTCCGGAACGTCGTGGCCGAAGCCGTCGCATCGGTCATCACCCCATTTCCGACGACATCGGCAATCGCCGCACGATTTTTCAAACGGCACAATTTGACGTTCGACCTGATCTACCTCGACGCCAGCCACGACTATGAAGATGTCGTCGCCGATGTCGCGGCGTACTGGCCACTGGTGGCGCCGGGCGGCGCACTATTCGGCGATGATTTTACACAAGGCTGGCCCGGCGTGGTCCGTGCCGTCAGCGAGTTTTCCGAGACTCTCGGAATTGCCGCGGCGGTCGACGGCGATAAATGGGTCTTGCGCGGCCCTTCCGCAGACCCTGCCATCGCGTCTGTCGCTCCACAGGTCGCGGCCGACACAGTGGTTGCGATCGATGATATCGATCCGACAACCATCGTGTGGCGCTTCTCGCGCTCGACCGGGTTCGTCATCGCGCCGCGCCTGATCTTGGCGGCCGATGGCACCTTGCGGGGGTATCATCACGCCAACGAAGCGCGCTGGACGGTCTCTGACGGGACGCTGATTTTTACAAACACGACCGGCACCGCTACAACCCGGTTCAGCACCGCGTCGCGAGGGGCCGATGGCAGGCTTTCCCTGCGCGGGCCGTTTCTGCTGCTTCCCGGCGCCTTCGATCACGTGTTAAGCGAAACCGGTATGTGTTAAGCGAAACCGGCTAACGCAACGCAGTACGGCTTGAACGACCTGCGGCGGCATCAACGCTTCGCCTATTGAGCACGGAAAACTAGACTCGGACCCCGGTTTTGCCTTATGGGGTTGCAAAGAGCGGCAAACGCCACCAAACGGTTGAAGCCGACAATGCAACAGGGACCGGACACATCAGAAGACGCCGCTGCACTGTGCCTGCGAATCGACGACGCAGGTTTGCGGCAGGCCTATCTTTACTGGCGACAGAAGGCGGCGGGACGGCAACTTCCGTCGCGCGGTGATATCGATCCGGCGGATATTCCAAAACTGCTGCCGGATATCATGCTGGTGGACGTACTGCCGGAGAACCGCTACCGCTATCGGCTGATCGGCGCGAGAAATGCCGATGCTCACGGGCTGAATGTCCGCGGGCACTATCTCGACGAAATCCTACCCGGCCCGGATTACAAGGAGCACGTCCTCGGCCTTTACGACGAATGCGTGCAGGCCCGCCGGGCGCTGTATTTCGAATGTCTGTTCCTGTCGATGCGGCGGCCAGCGCCAACTCGGCATACCAAGGTGCTGTTCCTGCCGCTATCGAGCGATGGCAACACCATCGACATCGTCATGGTGGTCCAGATTTACACCTATATCGATCAGAGCACCCGCAGCCGCCATATGATCGATTCGCGGCCGTTCAAAGAGATCGCGCACATTTTGCTGTAGCAGCCAGCCGGCAAGACGTTGATCGGGCGAGCCGCGCGAACTCCTTGCTGAACTCTTAAGCAGCTGAACGCTACCCTACGCGCGATGGCTACCCTACGCGCGATGAATGCACGATCATGGCCGATCCCTCCCGCTGCATAGGTATCAACAGACAAATGCACTGGCGTCCCACTACCTCCGGTATCGTCAAGCGACTGCCAACTCCGAATATGAACAATTTATTAAAAATCCGATAATTAACTTTTGTTTAATAAAGTAAAACTATGTATTAACATAGTTAATTATCAGAATTAACCAACATTGCGGTCGACATATTGCTCAGATGCCGCTATAAATTCAACTGTCAGATTTACCTAATCGATGGAGGTCAGCGTGCCGTCTTCAATCGACACCCCGATGAACAGCACAATCGATCATGCCATGAATACCCCGATGGGCTTTCGACGTGAGCGGTTCTGGTTCTTGAATTTCGTGATGACGCCGTTCAAGGACGTCGACAAGCGCGCCACCGAAGACACCACGGAACGCAAGCCCCGCAGTCGCTCCAGCCGTTAAGTTGGTATTGGCGAAACGGCGAGCCGATCAGCTGCTGGTTGAGCGCGGGCTCGTCGAAAGCCGGGCAAAAGCCCAGGCTCTGATACTGGCCGGTCTCGTTTTCGTCGACGGACGGCGGATCGACAAAGCCGGCACCCCCCTTGCCGAGGATACCGACATCGTGGTCGCGGGCCGCGATCATCCGTGGGTGTCGCGCGGCGGGCTTAAGCTGGTTCACGCGCTCGATCATTTCAGGCTCGATCCGAGCGGTGCCATCGCGCTCGATATCGGAGCCTCGACCGGCGGCTTTACCGACGTATTGCTGAGCCGCAGTGCCGCGCTGGTTCACGCCGTCGATGTCGGGCGAGCGCAACTCGCCTGGAAGTTACGGCAAGACCCACGGGTCGTCGTGCATGAAGGCATCAACGCGCGCTATCTCAGCCGCGACGTGATCCCGGAGCCGATCGACTTCATTGTCTGCGACGCCAGCTTTATCGGGTTGGCGACGGTATTGCCGGCCCCGTTAGCGCTGGCCGCCGAACATGCCAGCCTGGTCGCGCTGATCAAGCCGCAATTCGAGGCCGGGCCTAACGACGTCGGCAAAGGCGGCGTGGTCCGCGACCCGGCGGTCCATCAGGCGGTGTGCCAGCGGGTAACCGCGTGGCTCGGCGCCCTTCCCGGCTGGCGGGTCATAGGGGTCAGCGAAAGCCCGATACAAGGCCCGGCCGGCAATCGTGAATTTCTACTTTGCGCCCGCCGCGGCTAAGCCGACGCCGAGCGCTTAAGCGTCAAAACCTAAAACCTCCCGCGCCTCCATGCCGAAGTGTTGAAATATTATCGACCCAACACGGCGTTGGCGGTCTGGTTGAAGAGGATTTTACGCTCCTCCTCAGAGGGTGGCGCTTGGCGGCGCCATTCCTTGCCGAGATCGACGCCGCGCTTGACCGCCGGCCGGTCGCGGACGGCAGCGCGCCAGCGCGCGACATTGGGAAATTCGTCCAGCGCCTGACCCAGCGGCTTCGAGATCAGTACCCAAGGCCAGCTGATCATGTCGGCGATCGAGTATTCATCGACAATAAATGCGCGATCTTTCAGCCGCCTCTCCAGAACGCCCAGGCATCGGTTGTATTCGTTGGCGTAGCGCTGGTGCGAATAGGGGTGCTCGCCCTGCGCATAGTTGACGAAATGGCTGAGCTGTCCGGCCATCGGCCCGAGATTGCCGACCTGCCAGAACAGCCATTCCATGACTTCCTTGCGCGCGCGATGGCCGCTCGGCATGAATTTGCCGCTGCGCTCGGCGAGGTGCAGCAGGATCGGCCCCGATTCGAAGATCGGCAGCGGCCCGTCCGGATCGTCATGGTCGACGATCGCCGGCATCCGGTTGTTCGGGCTGATCGCGAGAAATTCCGGCTTGAACTGGTCGCCTTTGCCGATATTGACCGGTATCGTGCGGTATTCGAGGCCGCATTCCTCGAGCATGATGCTGATCTTCCAGCCGTTCGGCGTCGGCCAGTAATAGAAGTCGATCATGCCCGCGCCCCTTTATTCGCATCGAGCGCGCCACCGGCATGCATTGCGTCTATTTCACCGGTGGAATACCCCAGTTCGGCCAGGATTTCGTCGGTGTGCTCGCCCAGCGCCGGCGCGCCGCGACTGATCGCCGTCGGCGTGCCGGAAAACCGTGCCGCCGCGCGCGTCTGGCGCAGGCGGCCGGCGGTTGGGTGGTCGTATTCCGCGATAATCTGCATCGCCGCAACATGCGGGTGGCGGATCACCTCGTTGCGCGTCAATACCGGGGCGCACGGCACGTCAGCCTTGGTCAACCGGTCAAGCCATTCTGCCGAAGGGCGGCCGATCAGCACATCCTGGGTCAGTTGCAGACGCGCCTCGACGTTTTCCTGGCGCAAGGCCGGGGTCCGGAACCGAGCATCCTCCAGCCATTGCGGCTGCTCGAGCGCCTCGGTCAACCCGACCCATTGCTTGTTGGTCTGCACCGCGACGGTGATGTAGCCGTCAGCCGTTTCGTAGATCAGATCGATCGAACTGGCCGCTTCCTGCTTTGCCGGCTCGTTGCCGACAAAGGTTTGCCCGGTCATGTCCGAGCCCCACAAAAACGCCAGTACCGCCTCGATCATCGATAGCTGAACGTGCTGCCCTTCGCCGGTACGCTCGCGCGCCAGCAGCGCTGCGGTGATCGCCTGCGAGCCGGTGATCGCGGTCAGCTTGTCGGGCAGGATCGTGCGCAGCATGCGCGGACGCGCCTCGTCGGAGCCGGCCTGCACCGTCGCCAGCCCGGAAAACCCTTGGATCAGCGGGTCGTAAACTGGCTTTTGCGCATACGGTCCCTGTTCGCCAAAGCCGCTGATCGAGACATAGACGATCTTTGGCGCCACGGCGCGAATGGCCGCCTCCCCCACCCCGATCCGGTCGGCGACGCCCGGCCGGTAGTTCTGCACGAACACATCCGCCGTCGCCGCAAGCTTTTTGAGCGCCAGCAACGCCTTCGGGTCTTTCAGGTTGAGGGTGATCGACCGCTTGTTGCGGTTGATGTTGAGAAAACCGGCGGAAAACCCGCCGCGCCGCTTGGACCCGGCGCGCGTGTGATCGCCCTCCGGTGCCTCGACCTTGATCACATCGGCACCCTGGTCGCCCAAGATCATCGTGCCAAGCGGCCCCGACACATTCGACGTCAGATCGACGATGCGATACCCCTGTAACGGACCCGGCATGACGGCGCCTTTCCCAGCGAGTTACTCTTTGAGGCATCGTAGCGCAGAAGGTGCGACCGGCGCGACGATCGCGGACAGGCTGGGACCTTGACTGCGTAAATGTAGGTACGAACCCATAGCTACAGGCAGCAGATGGATTGGACCTGGGATGCGGATAGGGCAGCCGCGAATCTTCCCCAGCACGGCGTGTCATTCCCTGTAGGGTCAAGGTGCTCGACGATCCGCTGCAGATTTCACAACCCGATCCGCACCCTGATAGTGAGCGGTGGAAGATCGCGGGGATTGTCGGCCCGGTTCTGCTTTTAGGCGTCCACACGTGGCCCGGGGATGATCCCGACACCGGCGAAGCAGACGGGCCGGATCGCCAGCGCCCGCAAAGCCACGGCGCGCGAAAGGAGAGCGTATGAGGAAGGACAGGATTAAATCCTCGCCTCGAGAAGAGGCAGCCGAATTGGCGGCTCTGGCAGACCTTCCGGACGATGCAATCGATACATCCGATGCTCCGGAACTCGCGGACTGGCCGAAGGCTCGGCGCGGATTGTTCTATCGGCCGGTCAAACAGCCGCTGACGTTGCGTTTGGACGCCGAGCTGATCGCTTGGCTCCGCGCCAATGCCACCCCGGACGAGCGCTATCAAACGCGAAGCAACCGGGTTTGCGAACTTATGTAGAACAGCAGGCGGCCGAAGTTCCTTGAGCGGGTCGCACCTCGGAGGATTACCAATGTTCAAGCGCATCGACCACGTCGAGATCGTCACCGACAAGCCGATTGAGACCGAAGCCTTCTACACGAATGTTCTGGGTTTTACCGTCAAGGCGCGCGATCGGATCGAGCGGCCGGGGTCGGCGGTGAACCTGATCTATCTCGATCTCGGCGGCACCACTGTCGAGCTGATTACCTATGAAGGCGTCCGGGTCGAGCCATTGCCGCACGCCGAGCATCTCGGCTATCGCATGATCGCGCTCGAAATCGAGGACATGCGGAAAACCGCCGAATACCTCAAGAGCCGTGGCACCGAGATCGTGTGGGGGCCGATGTTTCGCGACAATTACGCGCGCGCCGAAATCTGCGATCCGAACGGCTATCGTATTGAACTGCGAGAGTGGTTCCGAGCCTCCGACGGCACCCCGACGATTTCTGTTTAATCCGCCCCGGCCGGCGTGCGATCCTCAGCCATTCACGCAAAGACGGGAGGGAAATCATGCCAAATTACATGCTCGTCAGCTTTAAGACCTGCCCCTGGGTGCAACGCTCGGCGATCCTCCTGCGGGAGAAGAATGCACCGTTCGAGTTTCGCCACATCGAAAGCGATAACCGGCCCGACTGGTTTCTCGCGATCTCGCCGCACAAAAAGGTGCCGGTGCTGCATATCGACGACAAGGAGACCTTGTTCGAGTCGAGTGCGATCAACGAGTACCTCGACGAAGTCGTGAACCCGCAACTGCATCCGGCCGATCCGATCCAGCGCGCGATCAACCGGGCCTGGACCGATTACGTTCCGACCTTTGCCTCGTCGGTCACCGGCTGTGCCTATGCCGCCACCGAGGCGGACTATCAGAAGGCGCTCGGCAGAATTCCCGAGGCATTCGACCGGCTCGAAAAGGCGCTGGAAAAACAGGGCAGCGGGCCGTTCTTCAACGGCAAGAATTATTCGCTGGTGGATGCTGCCTACGCGCCGTTCCTGCAACGCTATGTCTTCCTCAACCGCATCCGCCCGATCGGCCAGATCGAGAAATTCCCCCGGCTGAAGGCATGGTGCGATACGTTGATGGCGCGCCCCTCGACCCACTCGTTCCCGGAAGCGGAATTCGAGGCGATGTACCGCGAAGGCCTGCGCAAGCGCGGCAGCTATCTATCGCAATTCGTCGAGGCGCCGCGCGCCGCCGCTGAATAGCCGTCAGACAGCCCTCGACGCCCCTTCCGCACGATAGCGGGAGGGGCGTTTTTTATTGGCGTGCGACTGGTTATTCCGTCGCCGGCCTCGCCAAGGCAGGTCGGGCCCTGGCGGCAGGACACATGGTGAAAACGGGGACGACAACTGTCAGAAAACTGACGCTTCATTTGCGCGACTCTTTGTCGCTCAAATAATGCGGATATTTTCTGGCGCTGTGGCTAATGTTCGATTGGCTGCAGCGGCTTGATCGGTCTGATATTGGTGCCCGGCGCGGCACGTCAGCTTCCAGGGCGATCGGGCATCTGCAAAAGCAAGAATCCGGCGCGGCTTAGATCAGCGGGTCGCCGCGCTCACCACAGACCGCCAGGAGCTGCGTTATGGCGACAGACGACAAGCAGGCTATCGCTCCACAACAAGTCGTCTTCATCGATTCCAATGTGCCGGATATCCAAGACCTGATCACCGGTCTGGCACCCGGCGTGCAGGCCTTTGTGCTCGATCCGTCGAGCGACGGCGTGCAGCAGATCGCAAATATCCTCGCGGCCAATGGTCTCGCCGATCTCTCGTCGATTTCCATCGTCGGCCACGGCGCGACGGGCGAAATTCAGCTCGGATCGAGCCTGCTCGATACGGACGACCTGTCGAGTGAAAGCACTGGACTTGCGCAGATCGGCGCGGCGCTCGCGCCGGGCGGCGATCTTCAGTTGTATGGCTGCGATGTGGCGAGCGGCGCCACCGGCCAGCAATTCATCGCCGACCTCTCGCAATATGTTGGCGGCGCCGCCGTCGCCGCCTCTTCGAATCTCGTCGGCGCCGCCGCGGAGGGCGGCAGTTGGGCCCTCGATGCCGATGCCGGCACGGCCAACGTCGCCAGCCCCTTCACGGCAGCGGCCACCACCGACTATTCGGGTCTGTTGAGCCTCTCAGCGAACCAGATCTTTTTCTCGGTATGGAGTGGCAATGGTGCGAGCGTAGCCGAACGAGTCGAGCAGTTCGGTGTCAGCGGTTCGTCGGCAATCAGCGGCAGTAACATTGATGTCGCCGATGGCACCCAGAGCGGCGACGATAGCGGCGCCCTCTACGAGACGACGGGCATCGCCGTCGATTCGGCGCTGAACAAGTACTTCCTTGCCAGCTATAACTCATCAGACCGCACCTGGACCCTCCAAGAAGGAGCAACCACCGGCGGCAGCCTGACGACGATCTACACCGATCCGTTGCCGGCCCTTAACGCCAACGACACCCCTGACGGCCAACAGATCGTTGGCACAGCCGTGGAACTCGGCGGCCTCGCGCTCAATCCTGCATCCGGGATGCTGTATTACACGCAGGATGCCGAGAACTGGCAGACTGGAGACTATGTCTACGCTGATACCGGCATCTATCAGGTCAGCATCAGCGGGGGCGCGCCCACCATGCTGACCTCGGCCAGTTCCGGTCTTAACAACCCCAATTACATGGCTCTCGACGCTTCGGCCAACCTGCTGTTTGTCGATGACTCCATCCCAGCCGCCGATGGCTTTCCCGCGGTGGATAATCTCGACGTCGTCAATCTTACCACCGGGGCGGTTTCGGTACTGAAATCGTTTTTCAGCCCGAGCGATACGACTGACATAATGCAAGGGCTGGCCATCAGCGGCAACACGCTCTATCTGACGACGAACACCTTCGACACCACCAGCACTGCCAATGCAATCCTCAGTATGCCGTTTACGGTTTCAGGCTCGGGGAGTACGGCAACCGCCTCGGTTGGCACAGCCACGACGCTCTACAGCGGCTCCGGCGCCGACAAGCCGTCAAACATCGTCGTCGATGCAGCGCACGACCTGTTCTACACGACCGGCCAGACACCATTCACGACAGTCGACGGCGGGGGCAACCCCAACGCAGGCGACATGGCGGGGGTTTTCGAAGGTAGCCTGAGTGGTGGCTCGTCGCTCACGCCGGTGCTCTCGATGGAGGACGTGACAGGGCCCATAACGAGCACGTCGTCTCCGGCGTTTGACACCAATGCTCAGCAACTGGTCCTGTTGACGCAGCCCATCGTTTCGGCGGGCGGCACCGTCATCGCTGTTTCCGGCGACGGCGCGGTGACGGTGGATTCCGGCGTTACGGTCTCGGATGACGACGGCCAGAACCTGGCCGGCGCAACCGTCTCCGGTGCGCTGACCGGCGACACGCTGAGCTTCAACGGTGAAAATCCTGAGGCGTTCATCGATGGCGGCGTAATCAGCAGCAGTTTCAGCGGCGGTGTCCTAACGCTGAGCGGCAACGCGACAGTGGCGGACTATCAGACCGCGCTGGATAGCGTGACCTTTGCCACGACCAGCACGGATGCGACGCCCCGGACTATCGATTGGGCGATCACTGACGGCATTGTCGCCAGTGCGGCCGCCTCCAGTACGGTGGATGTCCGGGTCGTTCCGATAGTGACCGCTGGCGCCACGGCGAACTACCTCGTGAGCGGCGCAGCGGTGCCGGTCGACAACACGCTGACCGTCACGGACAATGAGAGCAATACGATCAACAGCGCGACGATCAGCATTAGCTCGGGCTTTCTGGCCGGGGATACGCTCAACTTCACCAACCAGAACGGCATCAGCGAAATCGTCTCCGACGGCACGCTGACGCTGACCGGCGCAGCGACCGTAGCGGACTACCAAGCCGCGATCGACAGCATCACATATTCTTCGACCGCCACCGATCCCACCGATAGCGGCGCGGACCTCAGCCGCACGATAAGCTACTTGGTTACCGACTCGCTCGGCGAAACGAGCCCCACGGCCACCAGCATCGTCGAAGTCGCCGCGTGTTACTGCCGCGGCACGCGAATAACAACCGTCCGGGGCGAGATCCCTGTCGAAGAGCTGACCATCGGCGACGAGGTGATAACGTTATCCGGCGAGCCACAGCCGATCAGGTGGATCGGACGACGAAGCTATGACGGCCGGTATATTGCCAGAAATTCTGCGATGTTGCCGATCCAGATCCGTGCCGACGCGCTGGCGACAGGAGTTCCGGCGCGGGATCTATGGGTATCACCCAGCCATGCCATGTATATCGACGGCGTGCTGGTCCCGGCTGAGCATCTGGTCAACGGCGCTACAATTACCAGGGCAAAGAGCGTCAAGCAGGTGGAGTATTTTCACGTCGAACTCGATGCGCATGATGTGATCATTGCGAATGGCGCGCCCTCCGAGACCTTTGTCGATTGCGACAATCGCTACATGTTCCACAATGGTGCGGAGTACGACGCACTTCACCCAGGCGGTGAAAAGCCGACTTGGCAATTTTGTGCACCGCGACTGGAGTGGGATGCGCCGGAGTTGACCGCCATCCGCGCCGAATGCTTCGAGCGCGCCGCAGCCCTCGGCCATGTCGTCGTCGACGACCCGGACCTTCATTTGATCGTCGACGGGAAAATCATCCGGCCGCACGAGCTATGCTCGTCCGGCCGTCGGCTCTATCGCTTCGATATACCGGCGGGCAGCGGCGCGGTTTCGCTCGCGTCGCGCGTTGCGGTCCCGGCTGAAGTAGATCCCGCAACGCGCGACTCACGGCGACTCGGCGTGCCGCTCGAGCGCGTCACATTATACGATGACGATTTCTCGATTGAGGCTTGGCATGGCCATTCTGCCCTGCGCAACGGATATCACGAAGATGAGCCCACGCACCGCTGGACGAACGGCCTTGCACACCTTCCTGTGCCCTGGCTTCGTGCCTTTTCAGGCGACTTGGTGCTCGAGGTCCAGCTAGTCCCCACCGAGCTACGCTACCGGGTGCCTTCGTCAGATGGTATCGCCGCCGCAGCCTGAAAAGACTGCGCGCAGGGCGCCGGGCAGAGCCGCACACATCACCCTGACCGGCCAGATATTGCGATTGTCATCGACCAACCCGAACTTCATCGGGAGGCCAATCCGACCACCGATAATGCCGACACATAGGCCGGATGAGCGGATGGACCGTGCTTTTCACGCCGGTTACTTGGCAGCATCGACATAAGGATGGATGAAATCGCCCGATTTCAGTTCGGGCGGCCAGACGATGATCTGTTTTTTCGGGTCCTTGAACTGTTCGAGGTCACCATTCGCGATGTGCTGGAACTGCGTGTAGATGATACCCGGCTTCAACCACTCGCCCTCAGGGCCAAACTTCATGTCGCCCGCCACGGTCTTGAAGGTATGGTTGTGCAGGTAATCGGCGAGCTTGCCCTGGTCGAGACCGCCGCTGCCGATTACCGCCTGTTCCAGCACCTGCATCCCGGCATAGCCGAACGGCACATATAAATTGCCGAGCGGATCGAGGCCTTCCTTGGCGGCACGCGCCTGATAGCGGCTCATCACTTCTTTGATGCCGGGGAAATCAAAGGCCGGCACCGGCGCCCAAAACCCCATCACAACGAGGCCATTGACCAGCTTACCAAGTTGCATTTCGATCGAGGTGGTAACCAGTCCCGCCATGCCGCCGCCGAACATCTGGGTTTGCAGCCCGAGTTCATTTGCCGCGCGCACCAGCCCGACACTGTCCACGGGATAGCTGCCGACAAACACAATGTCGGGATTGACCGCCTGGATGGCGCGAACGACCGGGGTGTAATCGGTATTGGTCGGCGGATACGACCGGTCGTAAACGATCTTCAATCCCATTTTCTGGGCATGCAGGCGGGCGCTATCGGCCATCGCCTTGGCGAATTCGGCATCGCCGTAGGTGATCGCGACGGTTTTCGGCGCCGGGTCAAGCTGCTTCGCCAGATCGAAAAACCCGTCCGCGATGCTCTGCTTGGGGTCGGGGCCAGTCGGCATGATCGCGAAATAGCGCGGGTATTTGAATTCGGCATTGGCTGCGAGCGCGAACTGCCCGATCAGAACCATGTTGTGCTGCATCGCAATCGGGATCGTCGGCACAACCATGTTGGTGGCATAGGGGCTGACGATCAGGTCGACCTTGTCGATCTCGATCAGCTTCGTGTAGATCGCCGGCACGTTCGACGGGTTGCTCTGGTCGTCGTAAAAGACGAACTGGACCGGCCGGCCGAGCAGCCCGCCTTTGGCGTTGACGTCGTCGCGCCAGATGTCCATCGCCGCGGCGACCTGTTTGCCGTTTGGCGCAAGGCCCCCAGTCATCGCCATGCTGAACCCGATCTTGATCGGGTCCGCTGCCATTGCCGCCGTGCATAACCACGACAACGCCAGCGACATTGCCGCAAGACGCAGAAATCGGCCCAACATCGGCATTCTCCCCCATTTTTATATGACGGATATCCGCCGACGCAGGCATCCGTGCTTAATCGAAACAAGTCTGGATTATCGTCTGAGAGAACGCACGCGCAAACCGACGGCAGTCGGCACGAAGGGCTCAGTCGGCTTGCGGCGCTCGGCACCGCATGCTGTTGGATATTTGCGGCGTTACTTTGTGTCATCGAGAATAACGGCGATGTCGCCCTCGGCGACCGCCTCGCCTTCGGTCACACGAATTTCCAGGACGACCCCCGCCCGCGGTGCGACAAGCGGAATCTCCATCTTCATCGATTCCAGGATGATCAACGGGTCATCCTCGTCGACGGTATCGCCGACCGCCACTTCGATCTTCCATACCGAGCCGGCAATTTCGCTCCGCACCCCGATTTCGGCCATGTTCGCTCCCCCCTGACGCCGCAGTATCAAAGCCGTCCGGCGCGCCAGCAGCAACCCCGATGCCGCGGTCAGGAGGTCTGCGCCTTCAGTGCATCGGCGAGGCGCGCCGTGGCGCTGCCGCGCGGCAACGGAAGCGGCTGGCTCGGATGCGGTGCCCAGCCGCACAGAAACAGAATTTCGAATGTCGCCGGGATGCGCCCATCGGCATCACCAAAGCGCTCGGCATAGATTTGCGCGGCGCGGGCAAACGTCGCTCGGCGCAACCCCGTGCGGCGGCGGGCGGCCAGCGCGTTGGTTTCGCCCATGCCACGCAGATCGCGCACCAGGGCCGGCAGGCTCGGATAGGTGACGGTGAGCGTCTCGCTGTCGGCGACCGGCAGCGTATAGCCCGCGCGCTGCAGCAGCGCCGCGGCGTCGCCGAGTTCGACAGACGGCGAAACGCGGGGGCTGACCCCGCCCTCCTCGTTCAGTTCGGCTTCGAGCATCGCGGTGCGCAGCTCCGCCAGGGTGCCGCCGCCGAACATCGTGGCGAGCAGCACCCCGTCCGGCTTGAGCACCCGCCGCAACTGCACCAGGGTACCCGGCAGGTCGCCCGCCCAATGCAGCACGAGGTTACTGGCGATCAGGTCGAAGCTATCATCGGCAAACGGCACCAGTTCCGGGTCGGCGACGACGCGCGGCTTCGGGGCGTTTTTTAGAAAACCGCGGGCTGGTTCGGCTGCAATCACGCTTTCGGTGCCATTACGCGCCGTGAGCGCCCGTGCGAGGCTGCCATTCCGCGCCCCAAGGTCCAGCACCACCGCAAACGCGCGGCTAATCAGTTCAAGACGGTCGACCAGCCGTTCGGCGACCTCGTCATGCAGGAAATCGACCGACCCGATGCGCGACGCACGCTGGCGATGCAGCCGCCAGGCACGACGATCGAACAGGGCGGTTGTCGATGGATCGTCGGGCATTGCGATGGTCGCCCCAATCTCAAACTCAATCGGTCTCAAACTCAATCAGCCTCAAACTCAATCAGGCCAGCGGAACTCGCACGCGGTGGTTGACCTGCGTCCGGCTGTCAGGATGATGGGGACCGATGCAATTCTCGGCAACCCTGCCCGCCCGGTTTCGCCATACCGCCCGCCGGCTGGGCCGGGTGATTGTCGATGCGGTATTGCCGCCGCGCTGCCTCGCCTGCAATGCGATCGTCAACGATCCCAACGCGCTGTGTGCCGGCTGCTGGGCGACGATGAGTTTTTTCGCGCCGCCGTGGTGCGCCAAATGCGGCCTGCCGTTTCCGCACCCGATGGGCGACGGCGCGGTCTGCGCCGATTGCGCCCGCGGCACCGCCAGCTGGGACCGGGCGCGCGCCGTATTGCGCTACAACAAGCACAGCCGTGGCCTCGTGCTGTCATTGAAGCACGGCGACCGTACCCATATCGCCGGCGCCCTTGGAGCCTGGATGCGGCGCGCCGGCAGCGAGATGCTCGACGAGGTCGACCTGCTGGTTCCGGTGCCGCTGCATTGGACTCGGCTTTTTGCGCGGCGATACAATCAGGCGGCGCTGCTGGCGCATGCCATTCATGCTGCGGGCGGACCGCCGGTGGCGCCGGATTGGCTGGTGCGGCGCCGCCGAACGCCGTCGCAGGGCCGGCTCGGCCCGCTCGGACGGGTGCGCAACGTGCGCGGCGCCTTTGCATTGAACGCGCGCTGCAGCGTCGAGGGCAAGCGGGTCATTATCGTCGACGATGTGCTGACCACCGGTGCGACAATCGAGGAATGCGCGCGGGTGCTGCGCCGCGGCGGCGCCAGCTTTATTGGCGTCTTGACGCTGGCGCGCGCCTTGCGGGCTGGAAACTGATGCCCCGTTTTCCGGGGTCGGTGGGCTGTTTGCGAAATTGCGGAAGACGCGCCATATGTGGCTCACTAGAAACCAGCAGATTGACCGATTGCGGAGCACGACGGCGATGGCCCAGGTCGAAATCTACACGACGATGTTCTGCCCTTATTGCTCGCGCGCCAAGGCGCTGCTGCAGCATAAAGGCATCGATTATGCCGAGATCGACATCATGGAAGAGCCGGGCCGTCGCGCGGAGATGATCAAGCGCGCCGCCGGCCGCACCTCGGTGCCGCAAATCTTTATCAACGGCGAACATATCGGCGGCTGTGACGACATGATGGCGCTCGACCGCGCCGGCAAGCTCGACCCGAAACTCGCGGTCACCCCATGAGCGGCGGCGTTTTCACGGCAGCCTGCCTGCAATACACCGCCGGCCCCGATCCCGAACCCAATCTGAAGCTCGCCAGCGATCTGGCGCGGCGCGCCCGCGATGCCGGCGCCGTGTTCATTATGACGCCGGAAGTCAGCAACTTTATCGAGAATGGCAAGCGTCGTCGCGACAAGGCGCGGCGCGAGGCCGACGATGCGTTTCTTGGCGGCATGCGCGAACTCGCGCACGAACTGGGTGCGTGGCTGCTGCTCGGCTCGCTGGTCATCGACCCGGCCGGTGAACTCGGCGCCGATGCCGCCGAGACGCGCCTCGCCAATCGCTCGTTTCTGATCGATGCGCAGGGCGGCATCGTCGCCCGCTATGACAAAATCCATATGTTCGATATCGATTTGCCGGGCGGCGAAAGCTATCGCGAAAGCAACGCCTATCGCCCCGGCGACCGCATGGTCGTCGCCGGCACACCGTGGGGCCGGCTCGGCATGAGCGTCTGCTACGACATGCGCTTTCCGCATCTGTATCGGGCATTGGCGCAGGCCGGCGCCGATTTCCTGGCGATGCCGTCAGTGTTTACAGTGCCGACCGGGCGGGCGCACTGGCAGGTGCTGCTGCGCGCCCGCGCCATCGAAAACGGCTGCTTTGTGTTTGCTCCGGCGCAATGGGGCGAACATGTCGGAGGCCGCCGCAGCTATGGCCATTCGCTGATCGTCAACCCCTGGGGCGAGGTGCTCGCCGAAGGCGGCAAGGAAATCGGCATTATCACGGCGGAAATCGACCCGGCGAAAATCGCCGAAGCACGCGGCATGGTGCCGTCATTGCAGCACGACCGGGCCTTTACGCCGGCTCCCGCTCCCCGTTCGCTGGCCGCCGAGTAGAAGCGAGTTCGGTATCCTCATAAACAGCGTCGAGGTTTAGGGTGTGGACTCAATCGAACCAATAGATGAGGGCGGCGACGAGGGACAAGCCTGCGAGGAAGTTTCGGGCGAGTTTGTCGTATCGGGTAGCGATGGCGCGGAAGTCCTTGATGCGACAGTTGGTGCGCTCGATGACGT
>DATAUE010000103.1:0-1526 GCA_036268425.1 Allostellaceae bacterium | reverse complement strand
ATCCGGTTCGCGATCTCGCACTATCGCGGCCAGATGTCGGAGGTTGCGCGCCGGCTGAAAATCGGCCGCTCGACCCTGTATCGCAAACTCGACGAGGCCGCCGCCAACGATCCATCGGGCGGCGACGCGGACGATGCAAATTAGGGCAAATGCCCGATCGCAGTGCTGGATTGACCGGACCGGTGCGGTCTGAACAGTCCGGCCCGGCTGGAACATTTTGAACCGTTGCTTGGCGGTGACAGACAAAGGGCCGCGCGCGTGGCAAAAGCGCGCGGGTCCGTCGCAAAACGGATCCGGTGAAGTCAGTTTGTCGTGAGTTGCCCCGCATGGCGCTGGCTGCATGATCGGGGCGCATGTACCGTCTGCGTAGGAATCGTTGCGTGCAGGCGTGCCACATTTGGAGCGAGTTCAGACGCGAAGATATGCGCTCACTGAAACCGCCCGGAACGATCAGGCCGGCGAAAGCTTGAGACCGACGAATTAGCAAGGACCGCTCCATGCCGGGACGGTTCCGCCCAAGGGGTGAAATGATGCGAGACCGTTCGAAGAACCGTGCCGGATTTGACCGCGTGCTGATGGCCGTGGCCGCAACCTTCCTCACGGTCTCCGCGACCTCGGCACTGGCGCAGTCCGATCAGGGCCGCCCCAGCGCGGCCGATCTCGCCATCGACGCCGCCGTTCCCCGTCCCGAACCCGCCAACGTCCCGCCCCCGACCGTCAACGATTTCAAGCCCGATACTCCCGTCAAGGCGGACACCACCGCGGCCATCACGCCCAAGACCATCACGCCCAAGACCGACGCGCCCAAGGTCGATACCGCCAAGATCGATCCTGCGAAGACCGACACCGCGAAGGCCGCCGACAAGCCCGCCGACGCAAAGCCCGCGGATGTCGCGCTTGCTCCCGCCGCCGACACCGGCAAGCCCGACGCTGCCAAGGATGCGGCAAAACCCGACACCGCGACGACCGCCCCGGCCGCAACGCCCGCCAATGAACCGGTCAAGGCCGCGAGCAACGTTCCCGCCGCCGACCAGCCCGTCGCCGACAAACTGCGCGATCTGCTCGGCGCGAAATCGCTGCGCAATTTCGAGCGCAAGGCGGAACGGGTCGACGTCGAGAAATTCTACACCGCGCGCGACTTCGCGCCGCTGTGGACCCAGGCCGGCGCGCTGACCGCCAACGCCAAGGGCGTCATCGCGCGGCTGAAGAATGCGGCCGCCGACGGCATGAACGCCGCCGATTACCCGGTGCCGGATTTCGCCGCCGCGACCTCGCCGGACGCGCTGGCGGAAGCCGACCTGAAACTGACCGAGAGCATGCTGGACTATGCGCGCCAGGCGCAGAGTGGCCGGATGCACTGGTCGCAGCTCAGCGGCGATATCCAATACCCCGAGCATCCGACCGATCCGACCGAAGTGCTCAACAACATCACCACGGCAAAGGACGCCTCCAAGGCGCTCGACAGCTACAATCCGCCGCAAAAGCTCTATCAGGAGCTGAAGGCAAAACTCGCCGAACTGCGCGGC
>DATAUE010000102.1:0-1769 GCA_036268425.1 Allostellaceae bacterium | reverse complement strand
GAGGTGCTGTTCCTCGACCGCAAGAAGGACATGATCAAGTCCGGCGGCGAGAACGTCGCCTCGGTCAAGATCGAGGAGACGCTGCTGGCGCATCCCACCGTGCAAAACGCTGCGGTGGTCGGCCTGCCGCATCCGCAATGGGGCGAGGCGGTGTCGGCCTTCGTCAAGCTGAAGCCGGGCGTCGAGGCCGACGAGGCCGGCATCACCGAATATTGCAGAAAACATCTCGGCGGCTTCCAGGTGCCGAAACTGGTCAGGATTTTGGATGAAATGCCGATGACCGCGACCGGCAAACTGCGCAAGGTCGAGCTGCGGCAGACCTTCAGCGGATATTTTGCCGGGAAGGACGAGTAGTGCGCGTCAAAACGCCTTCGTCATTCCGGGGCGCGCGAAGCGCGAGCCCGGAATCCATACTCCCTGTTTCAGTTGTTCGTACGGGGCGTCGTCACCGCAAAAGCATAACCACAGGGATTATGGATTCCGGGGCCACGCCAAGCGGCGTGTCCCGGAATGACGACGGAATTGCTTCATGACCGTTCTTGAATCGACCATCGCGCCGTCAGGCGACGCCTATCGCGCCAACCGCGACGGTATGCTGGCGCTGATTGCGCGGATGCGCGCGCTCGAGGAGCGCACGCGGGCGGCCTCGGCCGGCGCAAAAGACCGCTTCCACAAACGCGGCCAGTTGCTGCCGCGCGAGCGCGTCGCGCTGGTGCTCGATCACGGCGCACCCTTCATCGAGCTGTCGACGCTCGCGGGCTACATGTTCGACATGCCGGAGGCCGACAAGAGCGTGCCCGGCGGTGGGCTGGTCGCGGGCATCGGGTTTGTGTCTGGCGTGCGCTGCATGGTCAGCGCCAATGATTCCGGGATCGATGCCGGCGCGTTGCAGCCTTACGGCATCGACAAGACGTTGCGGGTGCAGGAACTGGCGCTGGAGAACAAGCTGCCTTACGTGCAACTGGTCGAGAGCGCCGGCGCCAATTTGCTGCGTTACCGCGTCGAGGATTTTGTCCGCGGCGGCAACATCTTTCGCAATCTGGCGCGGCTGTCGGCGGCCGGATTGCCTGTTGTGACGGTCACGCATGGCTCTTCAACCGCGGGCGGCGCCTATCAAACGGGTCTCTCGGACTACATCGTGATGGTGCGCGGTCGCACCCGCGCGTTCCTGGCCGGGCCGCCTTTGCTGAAAGCCGCGACCGGCGAAATCGCGACAGAAGAGCAACTCGGCGGCGCCGAGATGCACACCTCGATCTCGGGCCTCGGCGATTATCTGGCGGAAGACGACCGCGACGCGCTGCGGATCGCGCGCGACATCATGGCGGGACTGGAGTGGGATCGCCCGGCGCCCGGCCACGGCTTGCACCGGCCGCCGCGCTATGACGCCGATGAGTTGCTCGGCATCATGGCGATGGACCACAAGCGGCCGGTCGATATGCGCCAGGTGATCGCGCGCATTATTGACGACTCCGATTTCACCGAATTCGGCGCCAATTACGGCCCGGCCACGGTATGCGGCCATGCCCGCATCGAAGGGCAGGCGGTCGGCATCATCACCAACAACGGCCCGCTCGACCCCGCCGGCGCCAACAAGGCGACGCATTTCATCCAGGTCTGCTGCCAGTCGCGCACACCGCTTTTGTATCTCAACAACACCACGGGCTACATGGTGGGCAAAGCCTATGAAGAAGCCGGCATGATCAAGCACGGCTCCAAGATGATCCAGGCGGTGACCTCGGCGACGGTGCCGCAGATCACGATCTATTGCG
>DATAUE010000101.1:0-2857 GCA_036268425.1 Allostellaceae bacterium | reverse complement strand
GGAGGCCGCCTGCGCTGCGGCTTGCCGCTCCATGTTCTGGCGGTACAGGCCGACAAAATCCACGGGATCGAGCATCAGCGGCGGGAAGCCGCCGTCGCGTACCGCGGTGGCGATGATTTCGCGCGCGAACGGGAACAGCAGCCGCGGACATTCGATCATGATCAGCGGGTGCAGGTTTTCCTTCGGCACGTTCGTGATCCGGAACACGCCGGCATAGGACAGGTCGAAGCTGAACATCACCTTGCCGGCGTTCTCGGCCTTGCCCTCGATCAAAAGCGCGACTTCGAATTCATTTTCGCCGACATTGTTGGCGTTGACGTTGATCTGGATATTGATCGCAGGCTGCTGGGCTTGCGGTCCGAGCGAGGTCGGCGCGTTCGGGTTTTCGAACGACAGGTCCTTGGTATATTGCGCCAGCACATTGAGCTGGGGGGGAGGGGCTGCCTCGGGGGGCGTACCGTTGCCGTTGGTCATGGGAGTCTCTCCTGGAGCGTTTTCAAAGCGAGCAAAGACCGGGTTGCGTCTGAATTCGCTCAAAGGGCGAAAAGGCCTCTGTCGGGCGAGTGGCTATCATAGCCGCGCCTTATCCCACAAGGACGACCGGCCAGCACAATTAACAGCGACCCGGAGCCGAGTGTTTGGCGATCCTGGGCTGGAATGGGCAGCACGGATCTGAAATATGAACCGGAAGGTGTAAGGGGCTGTGCCCTAAATTATTGAATATGCGCGATTTCCGGGCATGTGAGGGGTTTCCCCCCGAGGCAAAAACCGGCTACAATTCAAACGTGGTAAACAGGTGAGAGCGGCTCGGCCTGTTCCGCCGGCATGGCCATTCATGCCAATCGCGCCATTGGCCGGGCATAGTTTCGTGCCTACATGCTGCGGACTTAATCCATGAGGTAATCTCTGCCGCTCTTTCGGGGCGGAACGCGCTACCGCCGGAACCCTTTGCCGGCGTTTGGAATCAGAAAGCGAATGCGACGTGGATATTTACACCATCATCTTCCTGGCGCTGGCGGTCTTCATCTTCCTGCGCTTGCGTAATGTCCTCGGACAGCGCACCGGGAGCGAGCGGCCGCCATACGATCGCGCGGCGCGCAATGTGGTGCAGGGTGCCCAGGACAACAATGGCAATAACAATGTGGTGCCGATCCCGGGCGCGGTGATCGACCTGGCGCCGACGGCGGACGTGGTTCCGCCAACCGATCGCTGGAAGGGCCTCGCGGAACCCGGCACGCCGCTGGCGCAAGGGCTCGACGCCATCGTGGCGCAGGATTCCTCGTTCGATCCCCGGCATTTCATCAGCGGCGCGCGCAGCGCCTATGAAATGATCGTGCTGGCCTTCGCCAACGGCGATCGCCGCTCCCTGAAGGATTTGTTGTCAACCGAGGTCTATGACAGTTTCGATACCGCGATCCGGGATCGGGAGAAGCACGAACAGAAGACCGAAACCCGCTTCGTTTCGATCGACAAGGCCGAGCTGGTCAGCGCGGAAACGCGGGACCGGTCGGCGCAACTGACCGTCCGCTTCGTGTCGCAGATGATTTCGGTCACACGCGACAAAGCCGGCACCATCGTCGACGGCAACCCGGACAAGGTCGCCGACATTACCGATGTTTGGACATTTGCCCGTGACGTCTCCTCACGCGATCCGAACTGGAAGCTGGTTGGCACGGGCAGCGTCCACTAGTGCCGCCACCCTGAGGTTCCTGCGGCGGGGGCTGCAGGCTGGCATCAGGAATTTCAAATCCAAAGGCGGCGTGAAATTCGCCGTCGCAGCGGCTGCGATCGCGGTCAGCCTGTCGCTGGCGCCGATGCCCGCTGACGGCTCGCGTAACAGCTCGCATGCGCGCCATCTACCCTATCCCGAGCTCGCTTTCCCGCTGGTGATCAGCGGCAGCCAATATGTGCCGATGGCGTGGGCCGGCATTCCCGGCTGGAACGACTACGATCATCTCGCCGCTTTCAAGACCTTCCGCACCAGCTGCAAGGCGATCGCAGCGCGAACCGGTCCGCCCGGCGACAAGGCCCTGAGCGGCTCGCTGATCGAACCCTGTCGCGAGGCGCGCGCCAGCGATATCAGCGATAACGCCAGGGCCAGGGCGTTCTTCGAGAAACATTTCGAGCCGTTGCAGATCTCGCGGCTGGGCGAGGATGCGGGCTTTGTCACCGGCTATTACGAGCCTGTCATCGACGGCTCGCGAACCCGTACCGACGTCTACAATGTGCCGGTCTATCGCCGGCCTTCCAACCTGTTCGTGCGCGGCTACAATCAGGAGTCCCCCAGCCTGCCCAACAAAGGTGAGGTGTTCCGCAAGATCGGCCGGCGCAAGCTGGTGCCCTATTACGATCGCGCCCAGATCGAGGATGGCGCCATCGCCGGGCGCGGCCTCGAAATCTGCTGGCTCAAAAGCCAGACCGACCTGTTGTTCGCGCAGATCCAGGGCTCGGCGCGGGTCCGGCTCGAGGACGGCTCGACCATCCGGATCAACTATGATTCGCATAATGGCTATCCCTACACAGCCGTGGGCCGCATCCTGATCGACCGCGGCATCATTCCCAAAGACCAGATGTCGATGCAGAAGATCCGGGAATGGATGGAACAGAACCCAGAGGCCGCCAACGAGGTGCGGCGGCAGAACCGGGCCTATGTCTTCTTCCACGAAGTGCAACTCTCCGACAAGGACGAGGCAGTCGGCGCGCAGGGCGTGCCGCTGACACCGGGCCGCTCGATCGCGGTCGACAAATCGCTGCATGTCTATGGCACGCCGTTTTTCATCGAGGGCGAACTCCCGATCGAATCGGCGCAATCGAAGACGCCGTTCCGACGCCTGATGATCGCGCAGGATACCGGCTC
>DATAUE010000100.1:0-6028 GCA_036268425.1 Allostellaceae bacterium | reverse complement strand
GATGAGTAAAGAACTCAACAAAATAGCACGCGATTTCGACGATATCGCGGTTGATCTCGAGCAGGGCGCGATCGAATTTCGTCACCCGGAGCTGATGCCGCAGCTTACCCATCCGGAGTAAGGCGCGCCCCTGCGGCGGCTTTCTGGTCTTTACCGGGAGCCCCGCCGCGGATGGGAATAAGGTCACAGCTTTGGCAAGCGTGAAGCCGGCCGCGGCGATCGCGTCGACGATCCGGATGGCCAGGCGGTGCGTGTCGCCGTGCGCCTGCCGTCCGACCGCTGACGAGGGCCAGTTCGTCGCGTGCCTGTGCCGTAATCAATGCGGGCGCAGTCCGTTGTCGCTGCAATCGTGGCCCGAGGCGCGGCAATTATCTTCCGCACGAGTATTCGCGGTTAGGTCGCTTCATTGATACTAATGCCGCGTGCTCGCCTCGTGGCCTCGGGGCGTCGTCTTCGTCGAAGAGCATCGATCCGGTGCGGCCTTCGCACCACTGCCGGCTGAAGATGCTCGATTGCTGCGCGGCGATATGCTTGAGGAGCCGCTGTTGCTGCCCACAAGCAGCTGTGATGTCCCGCTCCAGACCTTCGAGAACTGCGACATTACGCGATCGCCGGCCGACGCTGTAGCGGTCGAGCAAGGTCGCCATGTGGTCAAAAACCGTCGCCAACTCGCCCCATTCCGATGAGAGCATCTATGCCTCCGCGTCTGGAAAGGGGTTATGACAGATCATCATTAACAGGCGATTGATGGCACGTCCCGCGGCTGGGCGTTATCGCAGATCGCCGACACGATCGATTGATGGCCGATCGCTTGGCGTTACATCAGTTTGAAATTTCGAGGCTTTGGGGCGTTATCATCGATTGCCGCACATAAATCACGTCTACCCCGGAGCTGGCCGCCCATTCCTCAGCTATTCTGAGGGCGGCAGCAAGATCGCCATTCACGATTGTCCGGGTGGAGCCAGCCACTCCCTCCTTTAGTTTTCCGAAAAAACTCACCTCGAATCCGCCAGGGAGAGGTCTCACCATTACGTGATTGTCATCAGGCGTCGGCGCGCTGGGCATCAGATATTTGGTGTCTGCCATTGATCGCCTCGTTGTCGAATGTGCCCGTTCGGCCGGGCAACTGCATGCCATCACACTTCAGCATCGATCGAGGTTTCGCTTCAAGCCGAGGCAACGGTCTTCCGCGAAAATATTCGGAGCGCTTAGTTGATGCTCGCGCACCGCGCTCGCATCGCGGCCTCGGTGTCGGCGAGCGCTTGCTCCACATCCGCCGCCTCTTTGTCGAAATGCGCCTGCTCGGCGGGCGACATTGTCGGCCAAACCTCACGGCGCATCCGGGCGATTTCGCCAAGCGCATGATCGCGCCAGCGCCGCCACTGGACGATGACGTTGGCTTCCATGTCATCCATTGAATCGAGGCGCTGGTAACTCGGGACGCGCGTTAAGGAAACGTGGGCAGCGCCGGTCGACGCTCGACCTGCTTCAAGCGTCCGTCGATGCGGTCAACCCGGTCCGAGAGGTTAGCGTACTGACCCTCAAGGAGGTCGATGCGCTGTTTGATCTCGACCAGTTTAGCATCAATCGCAACTAAAGTGTCGCGGATCGCGCGGAGCAACTCGACCATCGTACATCTCGACTTTGCCGTGCTGGTAGTCCCATTCGTATAAGGCGGCCATCTGCGTCAATCCAACGCCCCCGCTGGCTCTTTGGGTCCGTTCGGGCGGCACCGGGGAATCCAGGCAAATCATGCGGTGCCGGAATATATGGCATCGCCGGCAGCATTTTGCCGCTACTCGCGTCCGCTCTCCGCCGCCTTAAGCCCTAACTCGATCAGCCGGCGCACGGCCTCAGCCCTACTCGGTACCCGGTTTGCGTACCGCCACGCATCGATAGCCGCAGCTTCGATGCGCGAAACCATAAGGGGAAGGCGAATATCCCTCGGCTCACTCTGCATGCTGCAATTGTACGCCATTTGTGCAAACGGCACAATAAGCGCTTGACCGCGAAAATGGTTAATAAGATACTGCTTCTTGTGCAAATTGCACAAGTGAACGGGCCAGACAGGCGCTTGCAACACCCGTCCGGCCCTAACCCCAGGTAAACGGAGGAGCCGTCATGCCCAAGGCTAACGCCAATATTGCGCCCGCATCTCGCTATCACAACCTGCCGCTGGCCGATGTCGTCGACCAACTGGGAAGCCTCAAAACCCAGATCGCCGATCTCGAAACCCGAGAGAAGGCGCTGCGCGACGAGTTGGTGCGCCGGAACGTGTCGGAGGCAGCCGGCGCCGCGTTCGATGCCACGATCAGCGCCGCGGTGCGCTGGACGCTCGACACGAAGGCGGTAAAGGCCGAACTCGGCAGCGCCTGGTGCGATGCCCGTTGCCGCCAGTCGATGGTGACCACCGTCAAGGTCGAGCCGCGCGCCGCCGTCCTTCCCGCGATTGCAGCGTGAGGAGGGCGAGCCCATGACCGCCGCCATGCTGCCCGCCAGCCAGCGCGCTCCTGCACGCAAAAGCCGGTCGCCCGGCGATACCGGCTTTTCTACAACCCCATCTGGTAACGGTTTCCAGGCGGGTCGGCGAAGCGCCGAGCCGCACCGCGAACAAACGCAAAGCGGCTCATTTCAGATACCGGCTGCGGTGCTCACCCAAATTCCGGTCGAGCATCGTAATGATCTGTTCATCCTCGCACTCGATGGCAACTGCCTCGAGCCGGAGGTGCGGCACAACGATTACGCACTGATCGTGCCGGGCATGCCGATCCGCCGCGGCGACTTCGTCGTTCTATGGCCGAAGGACCCGGAGCATCGGCCGTTGATAAAGCGAGTGGTGCTCGTGCCGCCCAAGGATTGGGCGACCTGGTCGCCGGATAGCGAGGTAATGGCGCTCATCGTCGTCGAGCAACTCAACCCGCCGCGGCTGTATCATATACCGGTCGACAAGCTGTCGGCGATCCACCGCGTCATGATGACATTCCGGCCGGGCGACTATGAGCACGCCACGGTCGAGTCCCCGCGGCCTAGCCGTCGTCGCACCGCGGGAGGCGCGGCATGAGCGATCCATTCGCCCTCGGCGGCCGTCCGCCGTCCCTCGCGACGCCTGCGCTTGGGCTGTCATTCGTATTCGACCGGGCGCCCGACGATCCTGACGACAAGCGGCGCTGCTTTTGGTGCGTGACGCCGACTGGTGATTACGGTGTCGATTGCGATACCGGTGAACGATATGCGCGAGAATACATCACATACGAACAGCGCGACGATTGGAGTGGCGGCCACCTTCAGTTGATCGTCGGCGACATGCCGCGGGAATTCAGCGGCATTGAAATCGGCTTTCTGGCGACGATTTCGGAAGTCGTGCGCCGCTCGGCTTTGCGCCCCTGCGTGCCACCGGTGCGGATCGAGCAGCCGAGCGTCACGCGCATGGTCTACCGCGAAGATTAGGCCGCCATACTGGCGGAAACCGCCAGTATGAACCTGCACCCCGCTCGGCTTCGGCTGGGCGGGGTTTTCAGAATATGCGCGCACCGCCGCCAGGCGTCAGCCCGTAGTCGCGAATCGTCTCGTCCGAAAGGACTGTCTCCTCGGGTTCGTAGGAATCTGCTGCCGGATAGACCGTGCGAGCAGCAGCTTTTGCAGCGATCGCCGTATCAGCTAACACCCCACAAAACCGAATGGTGTCCGGTCCGACGCATCGGACCATGAATGCCTTTGTCACGACTATTTCCTATCCGACGGGCTTGTCAGGCGCGATATTAATGTCCGCACCAGCCCACCACAATCCAGCGCCGATTGTGATTCTGCGCGTCTTCTGAACCGCCGGGCTCTTGGTGTTTTTTTCAGAAGGAGCGCAGAGCATGACCGACAAATCACGCAACCCGAAAACACCTGACGACGATCCTTTTGCCCTCGGCGGTGCTCAGCCCGAGGAGCTCACCCCGGCCGAGCAAGCCCTTATCGACGGCATCCGCCGCCTGATGCCGAACTATCGGTTCGAGTTGAGCTATCTGGCGAACCGGGGACTCGAACCGAAAGGCCGGGATTATGTAACAATTTTTGGTTCGCCAGATCTGGGGAACCAAACCGTACGCGGCGGCGACCGCCGCTCGATCGAATATCACCTGGCTCTCAGGGCGGAAGCCGTACCGGAGCCGCCGCCTCACTGCGACATACCGGCCCTTCGGCAGCGCGTCGCGGCGATGGTCGAGGAATTCGGTACACCGCTGCCGGATGGTGAAGCTGGGATATTTGAGGCCGCCCGGCGGATGCGATTGCTTGATGAATGGAGCAGCTCGGTCGTCCGTGAATTCGACGTCAGCATGGAAACTGAGAAAACGGAGATCGACCCGTATTTTGATCCGATCACGATGCCGAGCAAATCCGCCAACTAATAACGCCTATAAGTCCGAACCTGAAGAGCGTCTCAGCAGCGACGGAATAAGCGCCGGCAACCTATGCCCCGATCGGCTTTGGCTGGGCGGAGTTTTGCTATTGCCGCGAAACCTTGATATCGGGCGCGGCATGCGCGGCACTCAGCTGCTGGAGCAAAGCATCGAGTTCTTGCTCGGCGGCCGGTAGAAGCCGAAATTGACGGGCACGTTTAAGTGCATCGATAATGCGGCGCTGCCGAAATACTCGCGATCCGATCTGCCCGACTGCGGCGGCGGTCGTTGTGTTTATCATTACTGCCTCCCGTGCGCATTCGAAAGGCAACGTCCAATTCGCGCATATGGTTCCGGAGGCGCAATAGCCGCTCGCATGTGGGAGATCGCCGAGAACCTGCATCGGGCCGAACTGACGGTGCTGGAGCGGTCGGAACATGTCGCCGAATGGGTGAGGCTGGCGGATGATAAACTGGCGCAAGTTGCGCCGGTTTCTCCAAAAGGAGGCCGCGGTAAAGAGGGTGGCATCAACGCCGCCGCCAGAGAACTCGGAATTGAACGCACCGATGCGCAACGCGCCACCAAGATCGACGATCTTGATGAAAGCGCAAAGGCTGAGGCCAAGGCGCTCAAGCTGGATGATAATCAATCCGCATTGCTGGCCGCCGCAAAGGCACCGACATCGTGTTGCAGAGAGAGAGAAGGAGGGAACCCAAAGGAGAGCGAAGCCATGTCTCTTAAGCGTGCTAAAAAATTCCTCAGATTAGGCACCTTTTCAAGCCCGGCTAAATCCGCGATGTAAAATCGGGTCGGCCGAACAAATCAAACTAGGGACGGAACTATGCAGGAGCGTAGGCAAACAGATCGCGCCAATCTTTTCTGGGAGCAGACGCTCTCTGCTCTGAGCGGCAATCTATCTCTAAAGCAGTTGATCGAAGTGCTCGATGCGCAGGAGTGGTCATACGCCTTTTTGCTGGCGGTAAGTCTCGGAGATCAGTCGCTGGTATTGCTTCACGTCGGCCCCGACTGCGCGAGGGCGTTGGAACTTTCCGATCCGACGACACACCAGCTGCCTCCTCGCCACCTAAGCACTTTCCAGGAAGGCTGCAGCGAGGCCATGCAGACCGGTCGAGCCGTACGGCGAGAGGGGCAACTCAGGCTGGCGGATGGAAGGCGGGAATTGTTCCGGGTGATCTTCATACCCGTAGAGTTACACGAGGCTACTCCTGGGTCGGTCGCCTTTGGAACCTTCAACTGCCGCAGAACCGAAGTCGAAAAAGGCTGAAGGATCGCAACTGCGATATGAGGCAGGACGATCCGGGCACAAGTGCGTGCCGAGGCGCGCACGGCCGCCGTTTCTCCGGACACCGGTCGGACACAATCTCGTGTCCGATCCGATTTATCCGCTAAGTCCTTGAAAAGTGGTGGGTGCACAAGGACTCGAACCTTGGACCCGCTGATTAAGAGTCAGCTGCTCTACCAACTGAGCTATGCACCCCACTGCGGAGGCGCGGTCTATAACAAAGCGTTGGCGCGTTGTCGATAGGGTGCCCGATCTATGTTCCTTGGCCGTCAGCAGGCTGCCCTGGCCTGAGGCTGCTGGTCGGGATGTCCCGCGGTGCCGAGCTTTGCGGCGGGGCGGG
>DATAUE010000099.1:0-45560 GCA_036268425.1 Allostellaceae bacterium | reverse complement strand
CAACATGACGGTCGGCTGGCTGACGATGATCCCCTATATCTCGGGCGGGATCGGCCTCGTCGGTTGGGGCCTCATCTCCGACCGCATGAACGAGCGGCGCTGGAACCTGCTCGGCGCCTGCGTTGTCTCGACGATCGGGCTGGTGATTGCCGGCCTCACTATCGGGTCGTGGTGGGCGATGGTCGGGTTGTCGATTGCAACCTTTGGATTTTACGGCTCGAAGGGGCCGTTCTGGTCGATGCCGCCGATGTTCATGACCGGCACTGCGGTTGCCGCCTCGATCGCCTGGATTAATTCGCTGGGCAATCTCGGCGGGTTTTTCGGCCCCTGGTATGTCGGCTTCGTCAAAGACTGGACCGGAAGCTATGCCGGCGGCCTCTACGGGCTGGCGTTTTTGTGCGTGCTTTCCGCCATCGTGTGCGCGCTGTTCCTCGAGATACCGAACCCCAATCTCCGGGGGAGCGCCGCACCGGTGCCGGCGGCGGAATAGGGCACCCGCCCGCGGTCTGCTGCGCGCCTATTGGCGCAGCAGGCGCCGGGCGATAATAACCCGCATGATCTCGTTGGTGCCTTCGAGGATCTGGTGCACCCGCACGTCGCGCAGGTAACGCTCGATCGGGAAATCCCGAAGGTAGCCGTAGCCGCCGTGCAGTTGCAGCGCTTCGTTGCAGGCGTGAAATCCGGCATCGGTGGCAAAGCGCTTTGCCATCGCGCAATGCAACGTCGCGTCGGGGTGCCCGGCATCGAGGCTGGCAGCGGCGCGCCACAGCATTAGCCGCGCCGCTTCGAGTTCAGTCGCGATATCGGCGAGCTTGAACTGCAAGGCCTGGAAATCCGCGAGACGCTGTCCGAACTGGCGGCGCTCCAGCATATAGCCGCGCGCCGCCTCGTATGAGGCCCGTGCACCGCCCAGCGAGCATGCCCCGATATTGAGCCGGCCGCCGTCCAACCCCATCATCGCGATCGAAAATCCCTCCCCCTCGGCGCCCAGGCGATTGGCGACCGGCACGCGGCAATCCTCGAACATCACCATCGCCGTCGGCTGCGTGTTCCAGCCGAGTTTTCGCTCTTTCTTGCCAAATGACAGGCCGGGCGAGCCGTTTTCGACCACGAGACACGAAATTCCCTTGGGTCCGGCCTCGCCGGTGCGCACCATAGCAACATAAAGGTCGCTGCGGCCGCCGCCCGAAATGAACGCTTTGGTGCCGTTCAGCAGATAATGGTCGCCGTCGCGCTCCGCCCGTGTCGTCAGCGCCGCGGCGTCGGAGCCGCTGCCCGGCTCGGTCAGGCAATAGCTGGCGAAATTCTCCATCGACATCAGCCGCGGCAGAAACCGCGCGCGCTGCGCCTCGCTGCCGAAGCGGTCGATCATCCATGCCGCCATGTTGTGGATCGACAGATAGGCCGCCGTCGAGACGCAGGCCGTCGCCAGTTCCTCAAAAATCAGCGCCGCATCGAGCCGGGCGAGGCCGCTGCCGCCGAACTGCTCGCCGACATAGATGCCGGCAAAGCCGAGCGCCGCCGCCGCCCGCAACGCCGCCTCGGGAAACTCCTCCCGCTCGTCCCAGCCCGGCGCATAGGGCAGCCATTCATCATGCCCGAACTGCCGCGCTGTTTCCTGAAACGCGAGCTGGTCGTCGGTGAGGGTAAAGTCCATGCCGATAATTGTGGGGCGCGGCGGTGAAATCCGCAATCGGACGCGGCCTGATGCGAACAAAAAAAGAACATGGCGTTCTCGCGGAGATCGAGTATGTTGTCGCTCTACTACATCCTGAGGGGGTGACCACCCCATGAGCGCCTATTTTGTATTTCTGCTTCTGCTGGCCGGTTCGGCTGCCGGTTTCGCCGTTGCGTGGCTGATGCGGGTGCCGGAAATTACCGCGTTGCGCGGCGACATCCGCCGTTTGGACGCGGCGCACATCGAGGCGGCGTCACGCGGCGATTCGCTGCTGTGCGAATTGCAAGCCGAACGGGTCGCGCACGCTGCTGCGGCCGCGGAGCGCAATGCCGAAGACCGTATTCAACAGCGGGAACTGGCAGCGATGGCGGCATTGCGCGGCGACATCGAAACCAAGCTCCAGGCTGTTGCCGCCGAGGCCTTGCGTGGCAGCCAGCAATCGTTTCTATCGCTGGCTGCCGAAGTGTTCGACAAGCACCGGCAGGCCGCAACGACCCTGCTTGGCGAAAAAGAAAAATCGATCGAGGCGCTGCTCGCACCGATCAATGCGAGCCTCCAGGAATATCGCAAGGGGCTGGGCGAGATCGAAAAAGCCCGCGAGGCAGCGTATGGCGGCCTGACCGCGCATCTGCAGGATGTCGCGCGTGCCCAGAGCGATGTCAGCCGCGAGACCCGCAAGCTGGTGACGGCGTTGCAGGCGGCGCCGAAAACCCGCGGGCGGTGGGGCGAGCAGCAACTGCAGAACGTCCTCGAATTGTCGGGCATGACGCCCTTTATCGATTTCGAAGCTGAAAAGACGATTGACCGCGACGACACGCGACTGCGGCCCGATATCATCATTCGCATGCCGGGTGACCGACGCATCATCGTCGACGCCAAGACATCGATGGCGGCCTATCTCGATGCGGTCGAGGCTACGGAAGAGCCCGAACGGCAGGCGTGCCTCGACCGGCACGCGCGGCAACTGCGCACTCACATGAAGCAACTGGCAGCCAAAGCCTATTGGGATGCGCTGCCGTTTACGCCCGATTTTGTGGTCATGTTCATTCCCGGCGAAAATTTTTTCGCCGCCGCGATCGAACGCGATCCGCAACTGTTCGAGGACGCGATTGCCGGCCGGGTGTTGATCGTCACACCCACGACCCTGATCGCCCTGGCGAAGGCGATTGCGTTTGGTTGGCGACAGGAGAAGGTCGCGGAAAATGCCCGCAAAGTCGCCGAACTTGGGCGTGACCTGTACCGGCGGCTGGCATCGATGGGAGGCCATGTCGTCGCGCTCGGCAAAGGGCTCGACGGTGCGATCAGGCACTACAACGGGTTTGTTGGCAGTCTCGAAGGCCGGGTCATGCCGCAAGCGCGTAAATTCAATGAGCTTGAGGTTGACGGCACCAGCGATGCGCTGCCTGATCTCAAGCTCGTCGACATCGACGCACGCCTGTTACGCACCGACGGCGAATTTCTCGCCTCCTCGGCGTCTGTCATCTCGCTGACGGCCGGTCGCCTGGAGGCCGCCGAGAAGATACCGTGATAACGCCAACGATGATCCTAGCCGCTGCCGCCTTCAACCGAGTGCCCCTCGGCGCGCCAGCGCAGCATGCCGCCGGTCAGGTTGACGACATCCTTGAAGCCGGCCTGCTGCAAGATGACGGTCGCCTGCACTGAGCGGCCGCCGGCGCGGCAAACCGCGACCAGCGGCCGGTCGCCCGATAATTCGCCAGCCCGCTCGGCCAACTCATCGAGCGGGATCAGCAACGCGCCCTTGATGTGGCCCAGCGGCCCGGAAAATTCGTCAGGCGCCCGCACGTCCAGGATCTGTACTGATCCGGCATGTTCTTCGAGCGTATGCGGATCGATCTCCCAGATACCGGCGAAACTGTAGCGCAGCGGCGCCCAATGCGGCTCCGACGCCGGCTCGTCGCCGTCGCCGTTATCGGTTTCCGGCCGGCCGCAGCGCAAATTGGCGGGCACCGCAATGTCGAGCAGCTTTGGATGGGCCAGCCGCAAATTCTTCATATAGCCGGTGAAATCGCCGATCCCGATCTCGCCGCCGAGCCGCGGATTGAAACGGCGCTCCTCGGCAACGCTGGTCACCGTCAACCCGCGGTAATCATGCGCCGGGTAAAGCAGGCATTCGTCGGGCAGGGTGAACATCTGCTCGTGCACCGAGCGGTACATCGCCGCCGCGTCGCCTTGCTGGAAATCGGTGCGGCCGCTGCCCCGGATCATCAGGCAATCGCCGGTAAACGCCATGCTGCGGTCGTCGAGCACATAGGTCAGGCAGGTATCGGTATGACCGGGCGTCGCGCGTACCATCAGCCGCCGGCCGCCGAATGCGATCACATCATCCTGGCGCAGCAGGCGGTCGGCGCCAGCCGCGTTGCTCGACGCCGCCAGCATGATCCTGCTGCCGGCGCGCCGCCGCAGCAGCCACGCGCCGGTGACGTGATCGGCGTGGACGTGGGTTTCCAGCGTCGCGACCAGGGTCAGGCCGAGTTCACCGATCAGCGCCGAATCGCGCCGTACCTGTTCGAAGACCGGATCGATCAGCACCGCCGAGCCGGTGCCACGATCGCCCAGCAGATAGGTGTAGGTCGAAGATTGCGGATCAAAAAGTTGACGGAAGACCAGCATCGCAACCTCTCCGTCGGCCACAGCCGGATTATTCGCTATGTTGCGGTCGGCGCACCAGGGGCAAGCGAGCCATGAGCCAGATTATCATCACCGGATTGCGGCCGGATGACCGCGAACGCTGGGTGGAGTTGTGGCGCGGCTACCTCGAATTCTACGAGACCGCGCTGCCGCCGGAAATCTATGCCCACACATGGAACCGCCTGATGGCCCCAGACGGTGCGATACGCGGTTTTGGCGCGCGGGCCGACAGCGCCGACGCGCCGCTGGTCGGCATCACGCATTACCTGTTCCACGCACATGCTTGGTCGCTACACGAAGTCTGCTACCTGCAGGATTTGTTTACCGACGCGGCGATGCGCGGCCAGGGCGTGGGGCGCCGGCTGATTGAGGCCGTCGCCGCGGCGGCGCGACAGCGCAACTGCCTGCGGCTCTACTGGACCACGAAGGAAGACAACGCGACCGCCCGCCTGCTTTATGATCATATCGCCCGCTTTAACGGCTTCGTCCGCTACGATTATGCGCTTGGCTGATTTTGGGCGCGACGGTGCGCGCGTTGTAACCTCGGACCGGCGCGCCTAATTTGGCCGACAACCGTGATCAGCCACCGGGGGTGTTCCCGTGAGCCAGTCGTTTCTGCCGCCACTCGCCCCCTATCCAACCACCCGGCTGCGGCGCAACCGTCGCGATGCATGGTCGCGCAAGCTCGTCGCCGAGAACCTGCTCACCGCCGGCGATCTGATCTGGCCTGTCTTTGTGCAGGCTGAAGACGGCCGTGCACCGGTCGAGGCGATGCCCGGCGCCTACCGTCTGTCGATCCCGGCCTTGGTCGACGCGGCCGGCGAGGCCGCGGCGCTGGGCATTCCGACGATCGCGGTGTTCCCGGCCATCGACCCGGTGCTGAAGGACGCCGATGGGCACGAGGCGGTCAATCCCGACAATCTGGTCTGCCGCGCGGTCGCCGCCTTGAAGCAGGCGGTGCCGGATCTCGGCGTGCTGTGCGACGTGGCGCTCGATCCGTTCACCTCGCACGGGCATGACGGCGTCATTCGCGACGGCTATGTCGCGAATGACGAGACCGTCGCGATTCTGCAGCGCCAGGCGATCGTCCAGGCCGAGGCTGGCTGCGACATCATTGCTCCCAGCGACATGATGGACGGGCGGGTCGGCGCGGTGCGTCGCGCGCTCGACGAGGTCGGGTTCGACCGGGTGCGCATCATGTCCTACGCGGCAAAATACGCTTCGTGCTTTTTCGCGCCGTTCCGCGAGGCGATCGGCACGGCCTCATCGCTCGGCACCGCCGACAAGCGCACCTATCAGATGGACCCGGCAAACGGCGACGAGGCGCTGCGCGAAATCGCGCTCGACCTGCAGGAAGGCGCCGACATGGTCATGGTCAAACCGGGGCTGCCGTATCTCGATGTCGTACGCCGGGTGAAGGATGCGTTTCGCGTGCCGACCTTCGCCTATCAGGTTAGCGGCGAATATTCGATGATTCAGGCTGCCGCGGAGCGCGGCTGGCTCGATGGCGAGCGCGCGATGATGGAGAGCCTGCTCTGCTTCAAGCGCGCCGGCGCGGACGGCATCCTGACCTATTTCGCTGTCGATGCCGCCAAACGGCTGAAGGCGGGTTGAGCCGGTCCTCAGATGTGAATCGCGCGGCCGTCCACGGCGAGCGCGGCTTCCTTGACGGCTTCCGGCAAGGTCGGGTGGGCGTGGCAGGTGCGCGCGATATCTTCCGCTGATGCGCCGAACTCCATCGCCAGCGCCGCTTCGGCGATCATCGTGCCGGCATCCGGACCGATAATGTGGATTCCGAGCACCCGGTCAGTCACCCGGTCCGCGAGAATTTTGACGAACCCGTCAGTGTCGGCATTGGCACGGGCACGCGGGTTGGCGGTAAACGGAAATTTGCCGATCCGGTAATCGACCGCGGCAGCCTTCAGTTCCTCTTCGGTTTTGCCGACCGCGGCAGCTTCCGGCGAGGTGTAGACCACCGACGGAATTGCGTCGTATTCGACCGTGGTTTTCTGGCCGGCCAGCCGCTCGACCATCGCAACGCCTTCCTCCTCGGCCTTGTGTGCCAGCATCGGGCCACGGATCGCGTCGCCGATCGCATAGATGCCGGGGACACTGGTCGCGAAAGCATCATCGCTGACGATGATCCGGCCGGCTCGGTCGCGCGCAATGCCGAGCGCATCGAGCCCCAGCCCTTCGGTAAACGGCCGCCGGCCGATCGCCACCAGCACGATATCGGCCCCGAGGGTTTCGCGCTCGCCGCCAGCCGCGGGTTCCAGTTCGAGTGTCACCGAATCGTTATCGACGGTGCCGCCGACCACTTTGGTCGCCAGCTTGAACGCGATGCCGGAGCGGGACAGCAACCGCTGCATCAACGGGCCGAGTTCGCGATCCATATTCGGCAGAATGCGGTCGAGATATTCGATGACCGTCACCTTGGAGCCAAGGCGCGACCATACTGAGCCAAGTTCCAGTCCGATATAGCCGCCGCCGATCACCGCCAGCCGCTCCGGCACCTTGTCGAGCGCCAGCGCGCCGGTCGACGATACGATGAGCTTTTCGTCGATTGTGACGCCCGGTAGCGGGATGCTTTCGGAACCGGTGGCAATCACGACTGCCGCGGATTCGATCTCCTGTGTCGTGCCTTCTGCACTGGTAACAGCGACGCGGCCGGGTGCTGCAATACGCGCCGTTCCCTTGAGCCAATCGACCTTGTTTTTGCGAAACAGGAACTCGACGCCGCGGGTCAGCGCCGTCACTACCTTGTCCTTGCGTGCCATCATCGCGGCGAGGTCAAGTCCGACTTCACCGATCGTGATGCCGTGCTCGGTGAGGCCGTGCCGCGCCTCAGCAAATTTCTCCGACGATTGCAGCAGGGCTTTTGACGGAATGCAGCCGATATTGAGGCAGGTGCCGCCGAGACTGGCGCGAGGATCAACACACGCCGTGCGCATGCCGAGTTGCGCCGCCCGGATCGCCGCGACATAGCCGCCCGGCCCGGCGCCGATGATGACGATATCGTAGCGTTCAGCCATGCGTCATATATCGAACAGCAGGCGCGACGGGTCTTCGACGCATTCCTTGATGCGCACGAGGAAAGTCACGGCTTCGCGGCCGTCGATGACGCGATGGTCGTAGGTCAGTGCGACGTACATCATCGGGCGGATTTCGATCTTGTCGCCGATCGCGATCGGGCGGCGCTCGATCTTGTGCATCCCCAAGATTGCCGATTGCGGCGGGTTGAGGATCGGTGTCGATAGCAGCGAGCCGTAAACCCCGCCATTCGAGATCGTAAAGGTGCCGCCCGACAGATCGGCGATCGTTAGTTTGCCGTCGCGCGCCTTGCGGCCGAGTGCGGCGATTTCCTTTTCGATCTCCGCAAAACTGCGCGTGTCGGCGTCGCGCACCACCGGCACAACCAGCCCCTGCTCGGTGCCGACCGCGACGCCGATGTCGTAATGGTTTTTATAAACAAGGTCGTCGCCGTCGATTTCCGCGTTGACCGCCGGCAGTTCCTTCAGCGCAACGATTGCCGCCTTGACGAAAATCGACATGAAGCCGAGCCGCACGCCGTGCTTTTTTTCGAATGCGTCACGCCAGCGCTCGCGCAGTGCCATCGCACCGGACATGTCGATTTCGTTGAACGTTGTCAGCATTGCCGCCGTCTGCTGCGCCTCTTTGAGGCGCTCGGCGATGCGGCGGCGCAGCCGGGTCATGCGCACGCGGGTTTCATGCTCTGCTGGTGGCGCGCGCTCTGCTGGCGGCTCGCGCACCGGCGCAAGCGGCCGGTCGCTGGGGGCGAGCACATCACCCTTGGTCAGTCGGCCGTGCGGGCCAGTCGGGGTAATCGCGGCGACATCGACACCGGTTTCCGCAGCGATCTTCCTTGTCGCCGGGCCGGCGCGGTCGAGCGGTGCCGGCCCCTCACCCTGTCCCTCTCCCCGTGTGCGGGGAGAGGGGACGCTCTCCGCCGCCTCACCTATACGCTCCCTCTCCCCGCGAGCGGGGAGAGGGTCGGGGTGAGGGGTCGTCACCGCTGCGCCATTGGTAATCAGGCCGAGCACCGCGCCGACTGGCACGTTGCTGCCGGCGGCGACGAGGATTTCGCCGATTGTGCCGCCTTCGGGCGCCGGCACCTCCAGTGTCACTTTGTCGGTTTCCAGCTCGACGACCGGTTCGTCGCGCGCCACCGTTTCGCCCGGCTGCTTCAGCCATTTCGAAACCGTCGCTTCGGTCACCGACTCGCCGAGCGTGGGAACCTTGATCTCGGTCGCCATAATGTCTGCCTTACGCCGCCAACGCGGTTTCGACGAGTTGTGTCTGTTCCTCGACGTGCCGCTTAAACAGGCCGGTTGCAGGCGAGGCCGCTTCACAGCGGCCGACAAAACGCGGGCGTTTGGCGGAAATGTCGAGCCCCGCCAATACCTGCTCAATGCGGCGGTCGACAAAGCCCCAGGCGCCCATGTTCTGCGGCTCCTCCTGGCACCACACAATCTCGGCATTGCGATAGCGCTGCAGCACTCGGCCGAGCGTGCCGAACGGGAACGGGTAGAGCTGCTCGACCCGCACTAGCGCCACCCGGTTATCCCCTTGAGCCTTCTCGGCACGCGCTTTGACCAGGTCGAAATACACTTTGCCGCTGCACAGCACGACCCGTCGCACCTCGTCGTCAGCCACAACGGGGCCCGGGTCGGCGATGACGCGGTGAAAGGTGGTGCCCGGCCCCATATCGGACAGAGGCGACATGACCTCTTTCGCGCGCAGCAGCGATTTCGGGGTCACGATGACGAGCGGCTTGCGGAATTTGCGGTGGATCTGGCGGCGCAGCGCGTGGAAGTAGTTGGCGGCGGTCGTCAGGTTGCAGACTTGCATATTGTCTTCGGCGCAGAGCTGCAGATAGCGTTCGAGCCGGGCCGAGGAATGTTCCGGTCCCTGACCTTCGAAGCCGTGCGGCAACAGCATCACGAGGCCGCTCATGCGCAGCCATTTGGCTTCGCCGGAACTGAGGAACTGGTCGATGATGACCTGCGCGCCATTGGCGAAATCGCCAAATTGCGCTTCCCAGATCACCAGCGTGCGCGGATCGGCGAGGCTGTAGCCATACTCGAAGCCCACCACTGCGGCCTCCGATAGCGGGCTGTCGATGATGTCGAACCGGTCCTGTCCCTCGCGGACATGGTTGATCGGGATATAGCGCTCCTCGGTTTCCTGATCGACCAGTACGGCGTGGCGGTGCGAGAAGGTGCCGCGGCCGCTATCCTGGCCGGACATCCGGACATGCGTGCCCTCGGCGCATAGCGTACCGATCGCCAACGCTTCGGCGGTCGCCCAGTCGATCCCCTCGCCGGTGTCGAGCGCCTCGCGCTTGGCATCGAGCTGGCGCGCAATCTTGCGGTTCAGGTGAAACCCCTCGGGCACAGTGACCAGCCCCGTACCGACCTCGCGGAGAAATTCGAGCGGCAGGGCGGTGTCGCCGCGGCGGTCGTCATCGGGAGCGCGTTCGAGCCCGGCCCAGGCGCCTTCGAGCCAGTCCGCCTTGTTCGGCCGATAGTTTGGCGCCGCGTTGAACTGGCTTTCGAGGTCGGCGACGAAATCGCTCGCCATCGCCGCAATTTCGGGTTCGGTCATCGTGCCTTCGGCAACCAGCCGCTGTGCGTAAAGCTGCCGCGTCGTCGCATGTTGCGCGATCGTGCGGTACATCAGCGGCTGGGTGAAGGCCGGTTCGTCGCCCTCGTTATGGCCGTGGCGCCGATAGCAGAACAGATCGACGACCACATCCTTCTTGAATTGCTGGCGGAATTCGATCGCGGTACGCGCCACCTCGACGACCGCTTCGGGGTCGTCGCCGTTGACATGCAGGATCGGCGCCTGCACGCCTTTCGCGACATCCGACGGATAGGGGCTGGAGCGCGCGTAGGAGGGTGCGGTGGTAAAGCCGATCTGGTTGTTGACGATGATGTGGATCGTGCCGCCGGTGCGGTAGCCACGCAAATCGGCCAGCTCCAGCGACTCGGCCACCAACCCCTGGCCCGCGAAGGCGGCGTCGCCATGCATCAGGATACCGACGACCTCCTTGCGCTCGGTATCGGCGCGCTGGTGCTGCTTGCCACGCACCTTGCCGAGCACCACCGGGTTGACCGCTTCGAGATGCGACGGGTTGGCGGCCAATGACAGATGCACGGTGCGTCCGCCAATCTCGCGGTCGCCCGAGGTGCCGAGATGGTATTTAACGTCACCCGAACCCAACACATGCGCCGGCAGGCTGCCGCCACCCTGGAACTCGGAGAAGATTGCGGCAAACGGCTTGCCCATGAAATTGGCGAGCACATTGAGCCGGCCGCGATGCGGCATGCCGACGACGAATTCTCCAATGCCGAGTTCGGCGCCGCGCCGCAGCATCGATTCGAGCGCCGGCATCAATGACTCGCCGCCTTCAAGGCCGAACCTTTTGGTGCCGGTGTAGCGTCGGTCGAGAAAGCGCTCGAACGTTTCGGCGTGGGTCAGGACGCGCAACACCTCTTTTTTTGCGGCGCCGGTCAGGCTTGGGCGACCGTCACGATGCTCGAATTTCTGCTGGATCCACTGCCGCTCGGCCAGCACCTGGATGTGCATGTATTCGACGCCGATCGTGCCGCAATAGGTCTCGCGCAGCAGCGCGATGATCTCGCGCAATGTTGCGCGCTCGCGCCCGAGCAGGTTGTTGATAAAAATCTCACGGTCGAGATCGGCTTCGGTGAACCCGTAGCTGCGGTAATCGAGTTCGTTGACATCACAGCGCTTTTCAAGCCCCAGCGGGTCGAGATCGGCTTCAAGGTGGCCGCGCACGCGGTAGGCGCGGATCAGGTTCAGCGCACGGATCGAATCGATCGTCGCCTGGTGAAATGCGTCGCTGTCGAGCGGCGCGCCCGGCGTGGTTGATTTGCCGGCGGGAAGGTCGCCAATCGCCGATTTTGCCGGCGACCACGGTGCGCCGGCGCGCTCGGCCCGCAGTGCCGACGCATCGTCGCCGATATCGGCAAAAAACCGCTGCCAGCTTTCGTCAACTGCGGCCGGGTCGTCGAGATAGCGGGAATAAAGCTCGGCGATGAAATCGCCGTTTGCACCGGAAAGAAAACTGCTTTGATCTATCGCGGTCATTACCAACGTCTCGGAGTTTCAGCACGGTCGGCGGAGCGAGCGGCATGATCACCCGGCATCCGATGCAAGACGATGACGGATTGCTTTTGCCGCATGGTGTCCCGCTTCAGCCGCGCAGGACTTGTTTCATCGTCTCGCCGATTGCCGCCGGCGATTCGGTCACCACCACGCCGGCGCTGCGCAGCGCTTCCATCTTGTCGGCCGCGGTGCCTTTGCCGCCGGCGATGATCGCGCCGGCATGCCCCATGCGGCGGCCCGACGGTGCGGCGGCGCCGGCGATGAAACCGACCATCGGTTTTTTGCGCTTGGCCGAGCGCAGCAGCGCGGCGCCGTCTTCCTCGGCGTGGCCGCCGATTTCGCCGATCATGACGATCGCGTCGGTCGCATCATCGGCCAGAAACATTTCGAGGACATCGGTGAAGTCGAGGCCGTGGATCGGGTCGCCGCCGATCCCGACGCAACTCGATTGCCCAAGCCCCGCCGCCGTGGTCTGCGCCACGGCCTCATAGGTCAGCGTGCCGGAACGCGAGACGATTCCGATGCGCCCGCGATTGTGGATGTGGCCCGGCATGATGCCGATCTTACATTCGCCGGGAGTAATGATTCCTGGGCAGTTCGGCCCGATCAGCCGCGATTTGGTGCCGTCGAGGGCGCGTTTGACCCGCACCATGTCCATCACCGGGATGCCTTCGGTGATGCAGATCACCAATTCGATCCCGGCATCGATCGCTTCGAGGATCGAATCGGCGGCGTAGGGCGGCGGCACATAGATAACGCTGGCGGTGGCGCCGGTCCTGGCGCGCGCCTCGTGTACGGTATCGAACACCGGCAGGTCGAGATGCCTTGTGCCGCCTTTGCCAGGGGTGACGCCGCCGACCATCTTGGTGCCGTAGGCAATCGCCTGCTCGGAATGGAAGGTCCCCTGCGAGCCGGTGATGCCCTGGCAGATCACCAGGGTCGACGCATCGACGAGGACCGACATTATGCCGCCTCCTTTAGCGTCGCGACGACCTTGCGCGCGGCGTCCTCGAAATTCTCGGCGGCGATCAGCGGCAAGCCCGACTGGCTCAGGATGCGCCGCCCGAGATCGACATTGGTGCCTTCCAGCCTGACCACCAGCGGGACATGCAGGTTCACTTCGCGCGCCGCCGAGACGACGCCCTCGGCGATCACGTCGCACCGCATGATGCCGCCGAAAATGTTGACCAGGATGGCTTCGACGTTGGGATCGGACAGGATCAGCTTGAACGCGACGGTCACCCGCTCCTTGGTCGCCCCGCCGCCGACATCGAGGAAATTGGCGGGGTTGCCACCGTACAGCTTGATAATGTCCATCGTTGCCATCGCGAGGCCGGCACCGTTGACCATGCAGCCGATATTGCCGTCGAGCTTGACGTAGTTGAGCGCATGCTTGCCGGCTTCCAGTTCGATCGGGTCTTCCTCATCCTCATCGCGCAACGCCTCGATATCAGCGTGGCGGAAGAGGGCGTTGTCGTCGAAGCCGATCTTGGCATCGAGCGCCACCAGGTCGCCGGCGCCGGTCACGACCAGTGGGTTGATCTCGACCAGGGACGCATCGAGTTCGGTGAAGGCGTGGTACAGCGCGGTGATCAGCGTCACCATCGCGGCGATCTGTTTGCCGGAAAGGCCGAAAGCAAAAGCGATACGGCGGGCATGAAACGACGACAGGCCAGCGGCGGGGTCGATGGCGATGCGCAGGATTTTTTCCGGTGCACTCTCCGCCAGTTCCTCGATTTCCATGCCGCCTTCGGACGCTGCGATCAGTGTGACGCGGCCGGTGGCGCGGTCGATCGACAGCGCCAGGTACAATTCGTGGGCAATGTCGCACCCGGCCTCGACATAAACCCGCTTGACCTCGCGGCCTTCGGGGCCGGTCTGATGGGTGACGAGTTTACGGCCGATCAGAGCGCGCGCTGCTGTGGCAACGTCGTCTTCCGAGCACGCTAGCTTGACGCCGCCGGCCTTGCCGCGCCCGCCGGCATGGATCTGCGCCTTGACCGCCCAGACTTTGCCGCCGAGCCGGTGCGCGGCGCCAATCGCCTCGGCGGCGGTGTAGGCGACCGCACCCGGCGGCACTGGGACGCCGTATTTCGCAAGCAGTTCTTTCGCCTGATATTCATGGATGTTCATTAGATCGCTTCGCGCATTGGCATAACCGCACGGAATGCAGTGCCAGTCTCGAAATTGAGCGGGCTATACATAATATGCGTGCACGGAGCGGCAATGACCGCTCCGTCATAGGCGAAACGACGCGCCAGTCGAATCAGCCGGCAGCGGCGCCTTCCCGCATCTTTTTGGCAATGTTGACGAGTTCGCGCACCGCCGCGCAGGATTTGTCGAACATCGCCTTTTCCTCGGCATTGAGGGTGATCTCGACAATGCGCTCGACGCCGCCGGCGCCGATCACCACCGGCACGCCGACGTAAAGGTCGTTGACGCCATACTGTCCGGTCAACGCAACGGCGCAAGGCAGGACCCGCTTCTTGTCGCGCAAATAGGATTCGGCCATCGAAATCGCGGCGCTGGCCGGTGCGTAAAAGGCCGAGCCGGTCTTGAGGAAATTGACGATCTCGGCGCCGCCGTCACGGGTGCGCTGCACGATAGCGTCAAGCTTTGCCTTGGTGGTCCAGCCCATCTTGATCAAATCGGGCAGCGGAATGCCGGCAATCGTCGAATAGCGGATCAGCGGCACCATCGTGTCGCCATGCCCGCCGAGTACGAACGCTGTTACGTCTTCGACCGACACGCCGAATTCCTCGGCGAGGAAATAGCGGAAACGGGCGCTGTCGAGCACGCCGGCCATGCCGACGACCCGGTTGGCCGGGAATCCGGTCGCCTCGCGCAACACCCACACCATCGCGTCGAGCGGGTTGGTGATCGTGATGACAAATGCGTCGGGACAATGCTGCTTCAGTGCGGCCCCGACCTCGCCCATGACCTTGGTGTTGATGCCGATCAGGTCGTCGCGGCTCATGCCGGGCTTGCGCGGCACCCCGGCGGTGACGATCACGACGTCGGCGCCCTTGAGGTCGGCGTAATTGTTGGTGCCGGTAATTGCGGCGTCATAGCCCTCGATCGACGATCCCTGGATGATGTCGAGCGACTTGCCCTGCGGAATGCCGTCGACGATGTCGAACATCACGACATCGCCCAGTTCCTTCAGCCCGGCCAGCAGGGCCAGGGTGCCGCCGATCTGGCCGGCGCCGATAAGGGCGATCTTGTTGCGTGCCATGTGGGCTGTCCTCATCATCCTGAAACTGAGCGCGAGATGGCCTGCGTCTTACCGCGAAACCTAAACCCCGGCAAGGCGGGGCGGGGACATATCGGTCTGCCACGAACCGGCGGCCTCGGCGATCTCTCCCGGGATGCGGATCGCGAGGTTCCGGCCCCAGCGCCCGACGATAATTTGCGACATGCCCGGTTCCCAAATCTGGGATATTCATAGCGTATCCTGGGGCGTGCCTTTACTGCCGCGTCGGCCTTAGGGGTTTGTTCGGTTGGCAATATACTCCTCGCACTGCATCTCCATCAGCCGTGATACCGTGCGTTGAAACTCGAAGGCGCCGTCACCGGCGGTGTAGATCTGATCGGGCGGTACTTCGGCGGAGGCGATGAACAGGGTGCGGGCCTCGTAAAGCGTATCGATCAGAATGTGAAAGCGCTGCGCCTCGTTGCGCTGCTGCGGCGACAGGCGCGGGATGCCTTCGAGGATCAGGGCGGCATAGCGCTCGGCGAGTGCCAGGTAATCGCCGGCGGCGAGGGGGCGGGCGCATAATTCATCAAAGGTAAACCATGCGATGTTGTGGGTGGCGCGCGGCACGACCAGTTCACGCTTGTGGATGATCAGCGTTTCGCGGGTCGCTGCGGCGTTTTCCGTCAAGTCGGCAAAGGCGTCGGTCAGCGCCCGGTGCGCCGCGGCGTCGAGCGGTTGGTGATAAACCGGCTTGCCCATCATCCGCGCCAGCCGGTAGTCGCGGCCGCTGTCGAGTTCGACCTGGTCGAGCTGCTGTTCGAGCAGTGCGATAAACGGCAGGAAACGGTCGCGCTGCAGCCCGTTTTCATAGAGCCGGCCGGGCCGCCGGTTCGATGTCGCGACGACCACCGTGCCGGCCTCGAACAGGGCGCGGAACAGGCGTTCGAGGATCATCGCATCCGCGATGTCGTTGACCTGAAACTCGTCAAAGCACAGCAAGGCCGCTTCCGCGGCGAGGTCGGCGGCGACCTTTACGACCGGCTCGCGCGTCTGGGCGCGGCGCTCGCGTTCGATGCGATCATGTACATCGAGCATGAACGCATGGAAATGCACCCGCCGTTTATGCTCGACCGGCGCCGCGCCGAAAAACAAATCCATCAGCATGGATTTGCCGCGCCCGACCGGTCCCCATAGGTAAAGGCCGCGGGGCGCCGGTTCGGCGTGGCCGCCAAGCCCCAGGCGCGCCAGCCAGCTTGGCTTGGCGGCGGGCCTGTAGTTCAGCAGAGTTTCATGGAGCTGTTGCAGCCGAACGACGCCGCGCTGCTGCGCCGGATCGACTTGGATCAGCCCGGCCTGCGCCCGTTCGCGATAAAGCTCGCCCGGCCCCGCTGGGCCGAGAACGGGTGATGCGGAGAACGGGACGGCGGACGCGGGAAGATCGACCGGCATGATCTGATCGGAAAAACAACGCACGGCCCCCATCGGTCGATGGTGGGCCGCGGCGACGGTCTACTTCAGCTTTACCGGAAAAGGCAATGGCGAGCGCTCGGCGATACCATAGAGATGGTAACGGCGACGCAACGGAAGACGATATCCGCGACCATGACATAGGCAAAATCTCGTTCGTCGCGGGCAGTCCAGCGAGCCGCTCGCGCCGTCGCTGCTGAATCTCGCTACACCCACCGCCGCCGCCTTCTCTATCGACGTGCGGTTGGCTACACTCGTCCCGAGGCCATTCCGGTCGTCGGTCAAGGAACGCTTCGATACATGAGCGACATTGCGCTGCCGCAATCCCAGAGGTTGCTCGTCAATTTAGGCAGCGGGCCGAAAGGAAGCTCATGGCTTCCGGCAGCCCTGGCGGGGTGGCGGGAGTTGCGGGTCGATGTCGATCCCGCATCCGAGCCTGACCTGCTCGCCGACATGACCAACCTGTCGGCGATCGCCGACAATTCCGTCGATGCGGTGTGGTCGTCGCATTGTCTCGAACATCTGCACCTGCACGAGGTGACCAAGGCGATTGCCGAGGCCTTTCGCATCCTCAGTGAAGGCGGCTTCCTGTGCCTGATCGTGCCGGACCTGCAGGCCATCGCCCAATACATTGTCAACGACAGGCTGCATGAGGTCGTCTACGAGTCGCCGGCCGGGCCGGTGCGGGCGCATGACATGATCTACGGTTACGGCCCGTACCTCGCCAAAGGCATGAGCAAGATGGCGCACCATTCGGGGTTTACCCCCACTCTCCTGCTACAGAAACTGCAGGAAGCGCCATTTGCCGAGATCGTGCTGCGGCGCCGGCCAAACCAGGAACTGGCCGCCATTGCCTGCAAACGTGCCCCGGCCACCGACCGCGAGCGCGAGACCTTTCTCGCCAGCCTGGAGCTTTAGCAGCGCAGCGGAGGCCGGGATGCTTGAAACGACGATCGCCGGCAGCCTGCCAAAGCCGTCATGGCTGGCGCAGCCGCGGATGCTGTGGGCGCCGTGGCGGGCCGACGGAGACGCGCTCGCCGAAGCCAAGCGGGACGCGACACTGGTCGCACTCAAGCAGCAGGAAGATGCCGGGATCGACATCGTCACCGATGGCGAGCAGTCGCGGCAGCATTTTGTTCATGGCTTTCTCGAAGGATTGGAGGGCGTCGATTTCGGCCGTCGTGTCAAAATGGGCATCCGTAACAACCGCTACGATGCGATGGTGCCGACCGTGACCGCTCGGCTTCGCCGACGGCATCCAGTGCATGCAACCGAAGCGGCGATCGCCCGGAGCCATACAAATCACAGCCTGAAATTCACGCTGCCCGGCCCGATGACAATTATCGACACGTTGGCAGATGCCCATTACGGCGACCGCGTGGCAATGGCGATGGCCTTTGCCGAATTGTTGAACGAAGAAGCCCGCGAACTCGAGGCGATCGGCGTCGATGTCATCCAGTTCGACGAGCCGGCCTTCAACGTCTATCTCGACGAGGTCGTCGATTGGGGCATCGCGGCGTTGCATCGCGCCGTCGAGGGTCTCACCTGCAAGACGGCAGTGCACATTTGCTACGGTTACGGCATCCAGGCAAATATCGACTGGAAGACCAGCCTCGGGGCCGAATGGCGGCAATACGAGCGCATTTTTCCGGCTTTGGCGGCAAGCCGCCTCGATCAGGTGTCGCTGGAGTGTGCGAATTCGCATGTTCCGATTGATTTGCTTGGGCTGCTCGCCGGCAAGGATGTCCTGGTCGGCGCAATCGACGTGGCGAGCGACACGGTGGAAACACCGGAGCAGGTCGCCGCGGTGATCGAGCGGGCTTTGCGCTTTGTGCCGGCCGAGCACCTGTTTCCCTGTACGAATTGCGGCATGGCGCCACTCGACCGGACCCTTGCCGACCGCAAGCTCGGGGCACTCGCCGCCGGTGCCGCGCTGGTGCGCGGCCAACATCCATAAGCCGGATGGGCGGCGCCACGCTTACGTTATAAAGCCCTGCAAGGTTTCCAGCGTGTCGGCCTCGCGGAAGGGCTTGTCCCAGCGGATGCGATGGACGCGGGGGAAGCGCATCGCGACGCCCGATTTATGGCGAGTCGAGCGGTGCACGCTGTCAAAGGCGATTTCGAGAACGAGACCGGGCGTCACTTCGCGCACCGGGCCGTAGCGGTTGGTGGTGTTGTCGCGCACCCATTTGTCGAGCCGGCGCAACTCCTCGTCGGTAAAGCCGGAATAGGCTTTCCCTACCGGCACCAGCGCGTCGCCGCTCCAGGTGCCGAACGTGTAGTCGGAATAGAATGACGAGCGCTTGCCGTGGCCGCGCTGGGCGTACATCAGCACCGTGTCAACGGTCAGCGCGCCGCGTTTCCACTTGAACCACGGGCCTTTCGGCCGGCCGGAGACATACAGCGAATCTGCCCGCTTCAGCATGATGCCTTCGATGCCGCGATCGCGGGCGCCATCGCGCAACGCACTCAACTCGTCCCAGGCGGTGAAATCGATCAGCGGCGACAGATCGAGGCGCGTCCGGGGCGCCGCGCCGTACCAGGCTTCAAGGCGTTGCCGGCGTTCGACGAAGGGGAGGGTGCGAAGATCGTCGTCACCCTCGCGCAGAATGTCGTAAAGCCGCACCGAAGCGGGGTAATCGCGCAGCATCCTGGCGTCGGGCGATTTGCGGTTGAGCCGCTGTTGCAGATCGTTGAACGAGGCGACCTCGCCATCGCGGACGACCAGCAATTCACCGTCGAGCGTGACCGCGTCCGGCAGCACATCGAGAATGTCGGGGAACGCACCGCCGATATTGTCGCCGGAGCGCGAATACAGCCGGGCCTCGCCGCCGCGTGCGACAAGCTGTACCCGGATGCCGTCCCATTTCCATTCGGCGCGGTAGTCACGCGGGTCGAGGCCCTCCGCATCGCCCTCTTCGAGCGGTTGCGCCAGCATCAGCGGATAGAAAATCGGCAGGTCGCCGGTCTGTGGCGGCGCGGCGCGGCCTTCAAGCCAAGCGAACAGCGCGACATAGGGCGGCGCGAGGCCATGCCAAGCCTCCTCGATTTGCGCGATGTCCGCGCCGCTCCATTCCGCCAGTGCCGTTTTGGCGAGGCGTGCCGAAACGCCGATGCGCAGGCTGCCGGTCACCAGTTTCAGCAAGGCCCAGCGGCCGGTCGCATCGAGCGCGTCGAGCCAGGGCGCCAGATGCGCCCCGACCTCGGCGCGGCTAGCGCTTTGCAGCGTTTCGACGATGTCGCTCAATGCCGCGACACCCTCACCCGCATGGGGCGCGAGGGGATGCGGCTCGGGCCAGATCAGGGCGACGGTTTCGGCGAGGTCGCCGACGAAATCAAGCGACCAGCCGAACAATTCCGGATCGACACGCTGCATCGCCAGTGCCCGTACCTGACCAGGTTTGGCTTCGGCAAAGACAAGCTCGCCGGTCAATGCCGCCAATGCCCAGCCGCGTTCGGGGTCGGGTATTGTCGCGAAATATTCGCGCATCAAGCGCAATTTGCCGTTGCGCGACGGCGTGAACAGCAGTGCGTCGAGCAGTTCGGCAAAGCGGTTCATCGCCGCGTCCTCGGATGCGCTGCTGCGAGCGGCAAAGCGGGGCTCGCAATCGTGCCGCGCCGGCCCACATGGTACGCGTCAAAGCCAATTTTTACGGGTGTGTCATGATCCATCATCTGTCGATCGCCGCGCGCGATCCCAAGCAGGCCGCCGATGTACTGGCGGAACTGATGGGCGGCCGTGCCGTGCCGTTTCCGCCAAACCCCGGCAGCTTCTTTGCGTTGCAACTCGACGATCACGGATCGGGGGTCGAGGTTTATCCGGCAGGCACCGCGCTGCAGCCGAACGGCAGCGTCGGCGGCACCTTCATCAAGCGGCCGACCGAAGGGCGCGGCTACGGCGCGACGCATTGCGCGATCAGCGTTGCGACCGACGCCGGCAAGGTCGAGGACATTGCACGGCGCGCCGGCTGGGAGGTGTTCCGCTGCAATCGCGGGCCGTTTCATGTTATCGAAGTCTGGGTCGAGAACGAGACGATGATCGAGATCCTGCCGCCGGATTATGCGGCGGAGTATCTCTCCTTCACCCAGAAGGATAAGGTATTGGCGTCGATGGCGAATGCCCCGGCTTCGGCCGCGCGGCAGGCAGCGGCGCGTCAGGGCTGATATCCGGGAGGTCGTCGGCCCACCGCTCGGCGCGGCGGTCGGCTTTGGGACCTTATTCTTCTTCCTCATCGCCAAACCCGGCCAGGGTTAGCGCGCGGGCGTTCAGTCCGCGCGCGGTCGCGTAGTGCACCAGCGCTTCCTCACGTCCGTGCGTTACCCAGACTTCGCCAGCGCCGACATCGTCGAGCGTCGCGGTCAATTCATCCCAATCGGCGTGATCGGAGATTACCAGCGGCAGTTCGACGCCGCGCGCCTTGGCGCGCTGCTTGACGCGCATCCATCCCGAGGCAAGCGCGATGACCGGGTCGGGCAGGCGGCGCGTCCAGCGGTCACTGATCGCTGATGGCGGCGCCAGGACGACGCGGCCCTTGAACCCGTCGGGCTTGATGTCGGTGCAGGGCAAGGTCGGGCCAAGAGCGACGCCGAGGTGCCGGTAAAGCTCTGTCAGGCCGATCAGGGCACCGTGCAGAAAGATCGGCTCATCATATCCGGCGGCCCGCAGTAACGCGATGACACGCTGGCATTTGCCGAGCGCATAGACCCCGACAAGGTGACAGCGCTCGGGATAAAGCCGCACCGAATGCAGCAGCTTTTCGATTTCGTGCGTATCGGGCGGGTGGCGGAACACCGGCAGGCCGAAGGTCGCCTCGGTGATGAAAACATCGCAGGATTGCGGCTCGAAGGCGGCGCAGGTCGGATCGGGACGCCGCTTATAGTCGCCCGACGCGATAATCCGGCTGCCGCGATATTCGATGACCACCTGGGCGCTGCCGAGAACATGGCCCGCCGGAATGAGCGTAACGGACGCCTCGTTGATCGCGATGCGCTCGCCGTAGCCCGCTTCCTGCAATGTCCCGCCGGCCGCATCGCCATAGCGCTGCCGCATGATCGCGAGCGTTTCGGCTGTCGCGAGAACCCGCTCGTTGCTCGGTCGGGCGTGGTCGGCATGGCCGTGAGTAACCACGGCGCGCGCTACCGGCTGTACCGGGTCGATGTAGAAATCACCGGGTTCGCAATAAAGCCCGGCTGGCGTCGCTCGCATCCAGCGTTCGGGTGATGGCGTTCCGCTCAGCATGTCGGTGATATGGGGAGTGTCGGAATCATTCGAGGCTCGATAGCGGGCGCGCGACGCTTTCGAGCGGCTGGCGCTCGGCCTTGATGCCGATTGCCAGTTCGACGAGCGCGGCAGCGACCATCAAGCCGGCGCCGAACAGATAGCCGAGAAACACGTCGCCGCGGTTGCCGCTGCCGATCAGCAGGCCGAACAGCCAAGGCGACGCAGCGCCGCCGAGCGCGGTGCCGACGGCATAGAAAAACGCGATGGCAAAGGCCCGGCTTTCGAGCGGAAAGCTCTCGCTGACCGTCAGATAGGCGGCGCTCGCGGCGGCCGACGCGAAAAAGAAGATGCCACTCCAGCACATTGTCAGCGTCGTCGCGCCGACCAGCCCTTCGCGGAACAGATACCCGACGATGGCGAGCAGGACGCCCGAGATGGCGTAGGTCGACGCGATCATCGGCTTGCGCCCGATCGTGTCGAAAAGCGGTCCGAGCAGCAGCGGTCCGAGAAAATTGCCCAGCGCAAACGGCAGCATGAACCAGCCGATCGAGGCGGACGGCACTGCATAGAACCGGGTCAGCACCAGCGCGTAGCTGAAGAAAATCGCGTTGTAAAAAAATGCCTGCGCCGTCATCAGCGTCAGCCCGAGTGCGGCGCGGCTGGGGTAGTCGCGGATGATCGCGCGGATGATGCGCAGCATCGGCGTGTGCGTCTGCGCCCGCAGACGGATCGTACCGTGCGCCTCGGCAAGAGGCGCGCCGCCGGTCGCAGCCTTTACCCGATCTTCGATCTCGCGCACGACCTTGTCTGCTTCCTGCGGCTGGGCGTGCAGGATCAGCCAGCGCGGACTTTCCGGGACCCACCGGCGCAGCGGCAGAATGCCCAGCCCCAGCAAGGCGCCGATGCCAAAGGCGCAGCGCCAGCCCAAATCCGGCGGCAGGTGCCCCGGCTGCAACAGCAGCACCGCGCCCAGCGCCCCGATCGCGGCGCCAACCCAGAAGCTGCCGTTGATCGCCAGATCGGTGCGGCCGCGAAACCGCGCCGGAATCAACTCCTGGATCGCCGAGTTGATCGCCGCGTATTCGCCCCCGATGCCGGCGCCGGTCAGCACCCGGAATGCAGCAAAGCTCCAGAAATCCCAGGAGAAGGCTGTCGCAGCGGTGGCCACGAGATAGAGGCCCAATGTTACCATGAACAGCTTTTTGCGGCCCAGCCGGTCGGTCAGATAGCCGAACAGCAACGCCCCCGCCACGGCGCCGATCAGATATGCGCTGGCGACGAGCCCGATTTCCGCCGCAGTGAAATGTAATACCGGGCTTTGTTGCAGCGCGCCGACAATCGAGCCGGCAACTGTGACTTCAAGCCCGTCGAGCACCCAGGTAATGCCCAACGCCACGATGACCAGCGTATGGAACCGCGTCCACGGCAACCGGTCGAGGCGCGCCGGTACGTCTGTTTCGATGATTCCCGCCGCTGAGGGTGAGGTTCCGATGGCGGCGGTTGCGCCGGCCGTGTCAGCATCGTGCATCAAGGCATAACGCTTGCGGCGGCGCACTGTCGCATTCAGCGGAATGAAACATCGGCAGGATTGTTGCGGAGGGGATGACCAGACAAATGCTCATTCTGGCGGCGCTTGCGCTGTGGTTATGCGGCGCGAGTGCCGCGCAGGCGCAGCAGCCAGCCGCGGCACCTAGCGGCGGACCCGCGGCAGCTGCTGGTCCCCTCACTCCGGCGGAAGCAAAACGAGCGGCCGATGTGCTGCAGGACCCGCAGAAGCGGGCGCAGCTGATCGAAACCTTGCAGGCAATCAGCAAGGCTCTGCCGGCGGCGTCTCCTGCTGTATTCGGCCAGCCCCAGCCCGGCCAACCCCAACCAGACCAGCCTCAGTCCGATTCGAATCAGACCGAGGCTGGACAAAAAACAACGGCACCGCCGGCGGCAACACCTCCACCCGCCCCGGCGCCGGTATCGCTCGCTCCCGATAGCCTCGGCGCGCAACTGCTGGCGCAATTTTCCAGCTGGCCCGCCAAGCTGGCGAACGAGGCAACCGTGACGGCGCGAGCGGTCACCGATTTTCCGCTGCTGTGGGGATGGACGCGGCAGATTGCCGGCAACCCCTACCAACGGGCGGAGATAGCGTCGGCGCTTTGGCACGCTGCCGCGGTATTCGGCGTGGCGCTGTTGCTCGGATGGCTGGCGCGGCGACTGCTGGCGCGGCCGTTGCGCGCGCTCGTCGCGCATGCGCCGGAGAGCGAAATTGCGGTGCCGAACGATGACGGCGACAGCGACACCGCGCATCCTGACACTGCACATCCTGACACCGCGCAACCTGAATCCCGCGCCTGGCATTTGCTGCGCCGCTTGCCGTTTGCCTTGGCACGGCTCGCATTGGAGCTGATCCCGGTTGGCATCGTGTGGGGCGTCGCGAGCCTGCTGTCCGGCTTTGCTCCACGGACTCTGGCGCGGCTGGCGATATTGGTCGTCGCCAACGCGTACGCGACGGCGGGGCTGATCATCGTTATCGGGCGCATGCTGCTGTCGCCATCGATCGAGCGGTTGCGGCTGCTGCATATCGGCGATGAGGAGGCCGCCGATCTGCTGCGCTGGCTGCGCGGCATCACGATCGTCGCCGTTGTCGGCAATGCCGTCGCCGATCTGGCGCTGCTGTTCGGTCTGTACGAAGACGCCTATGACACGGTGATCCGGTTCGTGGCGCTGATCGTCGCTGTTTTGGTGGCAATTTTTGTGCTGCGCATGCGGCAAAGCGTGGCGAGGCATCTGCGGCCTCCACCGGATGCGGAAGGCAGCCTGGCGCGCTGGCGCAACTGGTTCGCCGGGGTGTGGCACTTTCTGGCGCTGATCGCGATCATTGCGGGCTGGATTTTATGGGCTGCCGGCATCCGCAATGGGCTGGGCGGCCTGCGGGTGTTGATCGGAACGGTGGCGATCCTCGTCATCGCCCGCCTCGCCGCGATCGCCGCCCTCGGGATCATCGATCGTCTGCTTCGCCTCGGCGAGGAGGGCGACGATAACGCCGCCAACGGCCACCATCGCCGCACGCGGTATCACACGATCGGCCGCATCGTGGTGACGGCTGCCGTCACGGTCGGCGCCGTGGTTACGCTGTTGCAATTCTGGGGCGTCAGCACGTTCAGATGGTTCGAGTCCGGTCAAACCGGCGCGCGGCTGGTATCCGCGGTCATCACCATCACTATTGCCGCGCTGGCCGCAATCATCGTCTGGGAAGGCGCGAACGCCGCGCTGGAACGCCGCCTCGCGCGTCTGAGCGAAGCCGGATCGATCGGTCATTCGGCGCGCCTGCGGACGGTGCTGCCGATCCTGCGCGCGATATTGTTCACGACGATCGTCGTCATCGTCGGCCTGACCGCGCTAAGCGAAATCGGGGTCAATATCGCGCCGCTGCTGGCCGGCGCCGGCATTATCGGGGTGGCGGTCGGCTTTGGTTCGCAAAAGCTGGTGCAGGACGTCATCACCGGCATGTTCGTGCTGTTCGAGAATGCCATCCAGATCGGCGACACCGTGACCGTCGCCAGCCTCACCGGCAATGTCGAGCGGCTGTCGGTCCGGACGATCTGGCTGCGCGGCGCCGACGGCGCGGTGCACATCATTCCGTTCAGCGCCGTTACCAGCATCACCAACACCAATCGCGGCCTCGGCAATGCCGCTGTGTCGGTCATCGTGGCGTATGACGAAGACACTGACCGGGTCACCGCGACGCTGAAGGAGATCGTCGAGGAGATGCGCGCCGACCCGGCCTACAGTTCACTGATTCTCGGCGATCTGCGGGTGTGGGTCGATCAGGTGCGCTCGACCGGCGTTAGCATCGCCGGGCTGATCGGTTGCACCGATTCCGGCCGCTGGCCGGTGCAGCGCGAGTTCAGCCGCCGATTGCAAAAGCGGTTTCGCGAACTTGGCATAGAACTGGGTACGATCCCGTAGGAATATCGGCTGCCTCGACCGAAGGGAACCGCGATGGCAGAGGATGACGTCCGAAACGGCCCGGCTATTGCCGCGTATCTCGCCGATGTCCGGAACCGCCCATTGCCACCCGCGGTGGCGGACATGGCGCGGATGTGCCTCGCCGACTGGCTTGGGGTCGCGATCGGCGCCGGCGAGGAGGAAGCGGGACGGATCGTCCGCCGTCAGGTCCGCGCGTGGGGAAGCACCGGCCGCGCGACCGTCTTGTTCGACAGCCTCGCGGCGGCGCCTTTTGCCGCGCTGGCCAACGGCACGCTGGCGCACTGCCTCGATTTTGATGACACCTACGTCAAGGCGGTAACGCACACCAGTGCGCCGGTCTGGGCCGCGACGCTGGCGCTCGGCGAGGAGGTCAGCGCCGATGAAAACGCATTGCTCGCGGCGTTTGTCGCCGGTTTCGAGACCGCAAGCCGCATCGGCAGCGGCCTTGGTGAGGCGGTAACCGCGCGCGGTTGGCACGGCACCGGCGTGTTCGGGCGGCTAGGCGCGGCCGCTGCGGCCGCGGCGCTCCTGGACCTCGACGGCGACCGGGCGCTGCACGCACTCGGCGCCGCTGCGACGCAAACCGGTGGATTGACGGCATCGTTCGGCACAATGGCCAAGCCGTTTCATGCCGGTAAGGCGGCGATGGACGGGATCGTTTCGGCCCAGCTTGCCGCCTCCGGTTTTGTCGCTGCGACGGGATTGTTCGAGCCCAGCGGCGGCCTCGACAACGCGCTGGTGCAGGACCAAGCCACCGCGATCGCAACCATCGATTTTTCCGGCTGGCGCATCCTGGAAAACAGCTTCAAGCCCTATGCTGCTTGTCACTTGACGCATCCGGCAATCGATGCGGCGCGCGATTTTGCGGCATCGCGCAACGACATTGCCGGCATCAGTGAGGTGCGCGCGAAAGTCGGCGCGCTGGCTAACCAGATCACCGGCGGCAAGAGTGGCGCTCCGGCTACGCCGCTTGAAGGCAAGTTCGACCTGAAATACTGCATCCCGCTGGGTTTGCACGGCCACGCGCTCTCGGCGGCGGATTTTCTCGAGCCGTGGCAGCCCGATCCGGTGGTATGCGCGACGGCGCAGAAGGTCACGGTCGAGGTCAGCCCCGATATGGGATTTGCCTCGGCGCGGCTGACGCTGGTGTTGGCTGACGGGGAGCGCGCCGTTGCCGATGTGCCGGTCGCCAAAGGCCATCCCGGAAATCCGATGCGCTGGGACGACATGCAGGCAAAATTCGACGCGCTGGTCGCGCCACACCTCGGATCGCGCGGCGCGGCCTTGCTCGGGCTAGCCCGCGACTTCGGCCGTGGCGGTGTACTCGACGAGATGCGCGCGATCCTGACGCGGCTCTGACGCCGCACCACAGCCGATCCAGCCTCTTTTGCAGGAGTTGCCGATGCCGCGACCGAATATCAGCTTTACCCCCGAGGAGCAGGCGGCGTTTTTGCGCGATAATCGCAAATGCGCGCTGGCAACCATCGATCAGCACGGCTTTCCGCATGTCGTGGCGATGACGTTCCTCTACCGCGACGGCGCCTTCTACATGACCTCGTACGGCAAGGCGCAAAAGGTGCTGAACATCCGGCGCAACCCGAAAGTCGGGGTCATGGTCGAGGCGGGCGGCGCCTATGCCGAGCTGAAGGGGGTCATGGTGCGCGGCGATTGCGAAATCGTCGACGATCCCGACAAGGTGCATGCAGCCTTTGCCTGGCTCGCCGAAGGCCGCAGTTCAAACCGCCCGAGTGGGTCGGGCGCGAGTGTGCCAAAGCGCGTCGTGCTGAAAATCGTGCCGCAAAAGCTCAGCAGCTGGGACCACAGCAAGCTCGGCGGCCGATATTGAGGCGGACGGCTGCTTGAAGCGTCCGTTCGGGCAAGGGATGTCTTATGGTTGAGGCTGGACCGCGCAATCTGATTACCGATGTACCCGGCCTGCTGGTCGGGCAGGCCGAGGATTTACGCGGCATTACCGGCGCGACCGTCGTGCTGGCTGAAACCTCGGCTGTGGCAGCGGTCGATGTGCGAGGCGGCGCACCGGGCACCCGCGAAACCGAGTTGCTCGCCCCGGCAACGCTCGTGTCGCGCGTTGACGCGATTGTGTTGTCGGGCGGCTCCGCGTTCGGCCTCGACGCGGCGGCCGGAGTCATGGAGGGGCTGGCGGCGATGGGGCGCGGGTTTGCCGTGCGCGACGTGCGGGTGCCCATCGTGCCGGCGGCAATCTTGTTCGATCTTGCGTTTCCAGGCCGCGAGCCGTGGTCGGGAGAGCCACCTTATCGCCGGCTCGGGCGCGAGGCGCTGGCAGCGGCGAGCCACGATTTTGCGCTCGGCAATGCCGGTGCAGGGCTTGGTGCGAAGGCCGGGCGCCTCAAGGGTGGTCTCGGCAGCGCATCACTGCGACTGGCCGGTGGCATCACGGTTGGAGCGCTGGTCGCGGTCAATAGCTGGGGATCGACAGTGCGCCCCGATTGCGGGCGCCTGTGGGCGGCCGAACAAGGGCTTCGCGGTGAAGTGCCGCCGCAACCGATGCTGCCCGATACGCCGCTCGACCCCGAGAATTTTTCCGCCTGCGCGCCGGGTGTGGCTGGAGCGAACACGACGATCGCGGTCGTCGCCACTGATGCGCCGCTCGACAAAAGCGGCTGTCGGCGCCTTGCGATCATGGCGCAGGACGGGCTCGCGCAGGCGATTCGCCCGGCGCATACGCCATTCGACGGCGATACCGTATTCGCATTGTCCACCGGAGAAGCCGGTGTCGCTGCGATCGACGCGGCGCAACTCGCGCGAATCGGGAGCGCCGCTGCGGTTTGTCTGGCGCGCGCGATCATGCGGGCGGTGCTGGCCGCCGCATCGCTTGGCCGCTTCCCAAACTGGCAGGAGCGGTGGGGCGGCTAAACTGGCGACCGGCGCTAAGTTGGCAGGGTGTCACGCGGCGTCGCGCGACTTGCTTCTGCCAGGGGTGTACACGATCCGCGTTGCCGGAAAGCTGACTGTAACCCGGGTGCCGACGCCAACTTCGCTGTGCAGTTCCACATCGCCGCCGTGCAATTCCATGATCGACTTGACCAGCGGCAGTCCGAGCCCGGTGCCTTGATGCGTCCGGGTGAATGACGAATCCACCTGCTCGAATGGTTCGAGTACGCGCGCAAGGTCGTTCGGGGCGATGCCGATCCCGGTATCGCTGACGGTCAGCGATACCCCTGTTGCCGGGTCGAAACGCCCGGTAATGCTGATGGTGCCCCCTGGCGCCGTAAACTTGACGGCGTTGGTAACGAGGTTGAGCAGCACCTGTTTGGTCTTGCGCTCGTCGCCGCGCAGCAGCGGCAGATCGGCGGGCAGATCGATTGCTTCCGTCAGATCGCCGCTGCGGATGCGCGCGCTGATCAGTTGGCGGACCGAGCGGACAGTGTCGCGCGGATCGAAGGTGTCTTCATACAGTTCGAGCTTGCCGGCTTCCGCCTTCGATAGATCCAGAATGTCGTTGATGATCTGGAGCAGGTGGGTGCCGCTTTCGTGGATATCGGCGATGTAGGCCTTGTACTGCTCGTTGTCGATCGACCCGAAAATCTCGCGCAGGATCATCTCGGAAAAGCCGATGATGGCGTTGAGCGGCGTCCGCAGTTCGTGGCTCATCGTCGCGAGAAACCCGGATTTGCCCCGGCTGGCCGCTTCCGCTTCGTCTTTGGCGATGCGCAGCGCCTCGATTGCCTCCTCGCGCTCGCGCTGCAACTGAACCCGGTCGAAGCAGCGGTCGAGCACGGCGAACAGCGCATTCGGGTCGACCGATTTGTCGAAATAATCGTAGGCGCCGCGACGCAGTGCCTCGATCGCGGTTTCGCGGTCGAGATCGGCGGTCATCAGCACGCAAATCAAATCGGGCTGCTTGACCCGCAGCCGCGCAATCAGGTCGACGCCGGACGACACGCCGCCGAGGCGCACGTCAATCAGGGCGACCGGGAAGGGAAGCTCATCCTCCTCTATGTCCCCAATCGCCGCGAGCGCCCGTTCCGGCGTATCAACATAGGTCGAATCGTAACCGCGCAGCTCGATCATATCGGCTAGCGATTCGGCGAAACTGAGATCGTCGTCGACGATCAGAACCGAAGGCCGTGTTCCGTTCTCCGGCTCCACTGCGCCTACCTCGTTTGACCCAGCAACACAGCCGATCCTATCGCATCGAGCAAGGCGTTGGGGTCAAATGGCTTGAACAGAACACCGTAGGTTTCCGACTGCAGCCGCATGTCATGTTCGACATTGCCGTGATCGCCGCTTATCAGAACCGTCGGCACAGTATGCACCGCCTCCACCAGACGCGCATACATCTCGGCACCCGAACGAACCGGCAAGTGCATGTCGAGAAGCAGGCAGTCGATGCTTCGGCCTTTCATTTTTTCAAGGATTTCCGCCCCGTTTTCCGCGACCTCGACACTATACCCGGCGTTGGTCAGGATCGGTACAATACCGTCGACGAATTTGCGTTCGTCATCAGCCACCAGCACGCGCCCCCGGTGCGTGACCTTGCTTAAGACTTCGAGCACCTCGGTGGCGGCAAACGGCTTGTGCAGCACGCCAAGGGCGCCGCCGTCGATGGCCTGGGCGACGAGCTGTTCGACGCTGTAGCCAGTCATCATCATCACTTGTGCATCCGGCCGGATCTTCTTCATTTCCAGAAAGGCCGCGACGCCGTTTATGCCTGGAAGTTTAACATCGAGCAGTACGAAATCATATGCGGCCGATCGGAATTCACTGATTCCCTGCTCGCCGCTATGCGCGAGCTGCACGGTATGGCCGCGCATCTCGATAATATCCGCGAGGCTTTCGGCATGGTCGACATCGTCGTCTACGATCAGAACCCGGGTCATGCCGCTAACGCCGCCTTTTCTGAAACCTTGGTTGGGGGGATCGGCAACGAAACCGTGACATGGGCGCCGTCGCCGATCGCACTGTCGATCGCGATTGTCCCACCGTGCTGATTGACGATCTGTTTCACGGTCGGCAGCCCCAGCCCGGTGCCAAAACTTTTTGTGCTGAACAGAGGCTCGAAAATCCGTGCCAGGTTGTCCGGCGAAATTCCTGGGCCGGTATCGTCGATATTGACGATCAGGCGGCCGCCATCCGAGCGGGTGCGCACAGCGATCAGCCGCTCCCGGTCGGGCGCCATATCGCTCATCGCCTGGGCCGCATTCTCAACGAGATTGATGACGACGCGCCGCATCCGGTCGGCGTCGATTGCGATGACGACATCGCCGGCGCCGGTTTCGACTGACAGCCTGGCGGCCGCGGGGACCGTCTGGTCGGCCAGCACGTCGCTGATCCAGCGATCGAAATTGACGTCGCTGAGCCGCAGGTCCCGCGATCGGGTATATTCGAGCAGGTCGGAGATGATGCGGTCGCAGCGCTCGATGCTGCGCTCCATCCGGGCGATCGGCCGATCAAGTCTGGCGCCGGACCCGGCGGCGAGCTCTTTGACCGTAAACAGCGTGTTGCGGATCGCGCTCAACGGGTTGCGCAATTCATGTGCAACCGTTGCAGTCAGTTGCCCGAGCACCGACAGGCGCTCGTTTTTCAGCAATTCCGCCTCGGCGCTAAGCCGTGCGCGGTCGATCTCCGCCTTTTCGGTGCGCACGGTCGTAAAGGCGGCATGCACTTCGAACTGATGTGCGACGAGATATACCATGACCCCGATCGCCAGCGCCGCCGCCAGCGCACAGCCGCTGAACCACATGCCCTGGCGCGTCCAGGCTGCCAGCGCCTGCTCGGCGCTCCGGCTGACGAGGATCGCGGCCGGATAACTGGCGAGGGCGCGCACCGCGTCGATCCGCCAGCCTCCATTATCCGTCGCGACGTGCCGGGCGATCGTCTCCGCACTGTCGCTGAAAACGCGGTTGAGCTGTTCGGGGTCGGTCAACGGCACAGCAGCCCCGTGTGACCCCAGATGCCGCGCCAGTACCGTGCCGTCGCGACGAAACAGCACAATCCCGGCATCGTCGGTCAGTGAGACAGCGGCAAACAGAGTGCTGAAATCGCTGGCAGGAACCAGTGCGACGACAGCGCCGATCGTTTTGCCGGAGGCGTCGCGAATCCAATGGGCAAACGGAATATCGTCACCGCCATTTGCGATGCCCGACCGAATGGGGGCGCCGATAGCTGTCGTCTGGCCCGGGGAAGGGGGCGGGGCCACAAGGTTGGCCCAGCTATTTCCGATCGTCGGCCAGGTTCCCGCAGAAGCGACGATCTCGCCGCTGGCGGCAATCACCGCGACCGCATCGACGTGCGGAAAGCGGTTGACCCTGAGGGACAGCGCGGCGGCGGTCTCGGCCGCCGAAATCGCCGCGGGCAGCGTTGCCGCTCCGGCGCTTACGGCTTTCTGAAGGGGGACAACAATTTCGCCGAGCGAGTCGTCGATCGTGTGGAACGATCGATCGGCCGCGGCAGCCAGGACGCCGTCAATGCGTCCAAGCTCGTTTTTGGCGGTGCTGAGCGCTTCGCTCCGCAGCTGGTTGGCACCGATACCGGTCGCGATCAGGATTGACGTCGTCAGGATAATGGCAAAGACGGTCAGCAGCGCGACCGGCCGGATCCCGACGCCGCGCGCTCTGCGCCGCATCTCGACCGTCTGTCGCGCTACGCTTCCGAAAATCATTCCGTCGCCCCTGCACCTGCCCCCTTGTGCTAGTAAGCGAACACTGTTGAGAAATTCTTAACAGGAACTTACTTCGGTGTCTTTTACTTGATCGCGGAAAGAACGGTTAACGCTGCCGCAACAATATGTGATTATCCCAAGATAAATTTTGCGATGCGCGGTAGCTTGAAATATGACGGTGTCCGGCTGCAATCAGCCGGACATCGCCCCGACATTACGCCTTGACCTGTGCCCGGCACTCGCCGAAGCCGATCGGGGCATAGCCGTCGCGCCGGCAATGGGCGCGGAAAATGACCTCGTCGCCGTCTTCGAGGAAACTGCGAATCTCACCCGAATCGAGCGAAATCGTGCGGCTGCCGTCGCCGCTTTGCTCGCTGAGGCTGCCCCAGCCGGCCTGGGTCGGGCCGGATATCGTGCCGCTGCCGAACAGGTCACCCGGCATCAGGTTGCAGCCGCCGCTGGTATGGTGCGCGACAAGCTGCGCCACGGTCCAGTAGAGGTCGGTCGTGTTGCTGCGCGACACGCAATGCGCGGGCTGGCCCTTCTCGCGCATCTGCGGCGTCAGGATCGCGGCTTCGAGCGCGATATCGTACGCCCCCGAACGCTGATCCGCGTCGTCCAGCAGATGCGGCAGCGGGTGCGGGTCGCCTTCCGGACGCGGCGCCTGCGCGACGCGGAACGGCTCCAGCGCTTCGGCCGTGATAATCCACGGCGACACCGTCGACCCGAAGCTTTTGCCGAGAAACGGCCCCAGCGGCTGCGACTCCCATTGCTGGATGTCGCGTGCCGACCAGTCGTTGACGAGGCCGAGGCCGACAATCTGCTCGCCGGCCTTGCCGATCGGCACCGGCGCGCCTTGCTTGTTGCCGGGGCCGACCCATACCGCCAGCTCAAGCTCGTAATCGAGCTTGCGGCATGGTCCGAAGATCGGCGCGGAATCATCGGGCAGCTTGCGCTGACCGTGCGGCCGCTTCAGCGGCACATGCGATTCGCGCACCGACGAGGCGCGACTGTGATAGGCGACTGGGACGTATTTGTAATTGGCGGTCAGCGGGTTGTTCGGGTCGCGGCGGCGGCCGCCATTGGTGGCGTGGTGGATGCCGGCAAAAAAATCGGTGAAATTACCGATCGAGGCCGGCAGGTGCACCCAGCAGGCGCTGGCCTTGTGCAGCAGCCTGGCGGCCAGCGGCTCGGCCTTGGCGCGGCCGTCACCGTCCGCCGCAAGCAGTGCAAAGACCTGCCGGCGCAAGGCCCGGCGCGGCGCGGCGCCGAGCGCCATCAATGCATTAAGCGTCGGGCCGGAGGCGGCGGCTGCGGCGGTTGCCGCAAGGCCGGTCAGCAGCCCCGCCTCGTTCGCGGCGCGCAGATCAAAGATCATGTCGCCGATCGCCATGCCGCCGCGGGCGCGGGCATCGGGTGCGGTGACACCGGGCGGGCTGAACACCCCAAGCGGCAAGTTCTGCAATGGAAATTCGCTGTGGCCATTGGCCGAAGCGACCCAGCTTTGCCGGGCGCCGTCATGGGTTTCGTCGATCATACTGATTCCTCCCTGCTGAGCCGCAAGCCCGGAACTCCCGCCAGCGCGCCGCCGGATGGCCGGCGCAATGCAAAAAGCCCAAAAACCAGCGCCAGCGCTATAAAACCGGCGACCACGGCGACGAGGTTTGCCGCGATCTCATACGGCAGCAAAGCAACCACAAACGTCCCCATCGCGGCCACTGTCATCTGTAAAAATCCGATCAGCCCGGATGCCGTCCCAGCAAGGCGCGGATGCACGCTGAGACCGGCGGCGAGCGCCGATGGCTGGCTCATCCCGTCGCCGATGGAGCTCAAGGCGATCGGCAGGAACAGCGCCCAGATGTCGAGTCCGACCGCGACATACCACGACGCCATCGCCACGGCGGCAGCGAATGACAGCAGGCGGCCGGCAATCAACAGCCGGCGCGTCCCGAGGCGCACGGCAAACCGTGCCGCTGCCGCATTCCCGATCATGTACGCCCCCATCGGGAGCAAAATCATCAGGCCGTAGGTGCTCGCCGGCTCACCCAATGTCTCGACCAGAACATGCGGTGCGCTGGCGCAAAAGGTGAACCACGAGGCGCTGGCACAGGCGCTGCATAGGGCAAAGCCGACAAAGACCGGTGTACGCAACAGTGTCAGGTAAGAGCCGGCCATGCCGGAAAGATCCAGCCGGGTGGGGTTCAGGTTGGTCTCGCGCAGCCCGGCGATGGTGAGCGCCAGCACGATGGCGCCGAGCAGCCCGAGCAGCCCAAAAATCGCCCGCCAATCGACCCATACCGCGAGATAGGCGCCAAATGACGGCGCCATCGCCGGCGCCAGCGTCATTGCCATCATCACCAGCGCGATGCCGCGCGCCGCCGCCTCGCGCTCGTAAACATCGCGGATAATCGCGCGGCCCAGTACGATGCCGGCGCAGGCACCGAGCGCTTCCAGCACCCGTCCGACGATCAAGATCGTCAAGGACCAGGCAAACCCGCATAGCAGCGTGCCGGCAAGAAACAGGGTCAGCCCGGCGATCAGCACCGGGCGGCGGCCGAACCGGTCGGAAATCGGCCCGTAAAACAGTTGCCCGACCGCGATGCCGCCGAGATAAAGCGTCAGCACCAGTTGCACCCGTGCTGGACTGTCGCCGAACACTTTGGTCAGCAACGGCAATGCCGGGACGACGATGTGCAACGCACAAAAGCCGGTCGCCGTCACCGCCGCGAGAAGCGCCAGCGATGGCGCCACCACCACGGGTGCCGTGCGCTTGTTCATCCGGCGGCGGAGCGGAAGCTCGCAAGGCCGCGGCGCTGGGTCCCGTCAACGGCGAAATTCGCCGGGTCGCGCCAGTGCTCGAACGCGGTGCGGATCGCTGGCCATTCGCTGTCGATAATCGAGAACCACGCGGTGTCGCGGTTGCGCCCGCGGGTGATCGTCGCCTGCCGGAACAGTCCCTCATACTGAAAGCCGTAGCGAGTGGCGGCGGCCCGGCTCGGAGCGTTCAGCGAATCGCATTTCCATTCGTAGCGGCGATAGCCGAGTTCGTCGAACGCCCGGCGCATCATCAGGTACATGGCTTCGGTCGCAGCGGGCCGCCGCTGCAGGCGCGGGCTGAAAACCAGGCTGCCGATTTCGACCGAGCCGATGGCGGTCTGCATGTTGATGTAAGCGGCAACGCCGACCGCCTTGCCGGTGGCATTGTCGCGGATTGCATGAAACAGCCGCTGCGGATCGGCGCAGGCCCCGGTGACCCAGGCCCGATAATCATCGAGCGTGGCAAACGGACCGTAGGGATAATAGGTCCAGATGCGGCCGTCCCGGTCCTCGGCGTTGGCCGCGAACAAATCAGCGGCGTGCCGCTCCAGGTCGAGCGGCTCGACCGTGCAGAAATGCCCAGCCATCGACGTGCGCGGCGGCCGCGGCCGCGCCGACCAGTCCGGTACAGGCGGTCCGACCGGTTGCCCGAGGTGATTGCGGTGCGGTTCGCTGGCGTTCATCCGTCAAAGCCAGCATAGCCCGATAAGGATCGTCAACAATGTCAGCGGTGCGCCGACTCGGAAATATTGCCAGAACCCGATCGCCACCCCATCGGCGCGCGCCAGTTGCACGACGATCAGGTTGGCCACCGAGCCGAGCACGGTCAGGTTTCCGGCAAAGGTCGAGGCCATTGCGACGACCAGCCACGAGCGTTGCGGGTCGGCTGCGCCGGCGAGAAACGGCTTGATCACCAGCACCGCCGGCACGTTGCTGACGAGGTTGGAAAGTGCCGCGGTCGCGACCCCGAGTACCGGCATGCGACCCAGCCCCCAGCCGCCGATGCGGGTCACCAGATCAGGGGTCAGCAATGCTTTCTCGAAGCCGGCGACGACGACGAACAGCCCGGCGAACATGACCAGCAAGGGCCAATCAATCTCGCGATAAACGTGTTCGCTGCGCACCACGCGGGTCAGCAGCAGGATGCCGCCGGCCACCAGCGCCACCTTGGCCGGCGGCTGTCCGGCGAAAAACGCCGCCATCATCAGCAGAACGACCAGCACCGATTTCGCGGCCAGCGGGCGATGCAAATGCGCCGGCACAGGACGCGCCGACAGCGTCTGGCGCGTTGCAAATTCCTCGCGATAGCTCAGCGCCACGAGGATGATTGTCAGCACCAGACCGACAATGGCGACCGGCGACAGCCGGGCAGCAAATGTCTCATAGGGTATCTGCGAAAAGCTGCCGATCAGGATGTTCTGCGGATTGCCGGTAATCGTCGCGGCGCTGCCGATATTGGCTGCCATCGCCAGCGCCAGCAGGTACGGCACGGGGTTGCGCCCGAGCCGGCGCACGATCTCGATGACCAGCGGCGTCATCACGAGACAGATCGCGTCGTTCAACAGAAAAGCTGAAAATACGCCGGCAGTGACCGTCACCAGGGCGAGCAGTTGCAGCGGGTGCCCTGCACGCGTCACGATCCAGCCATTGACCAGCCGGAAAAACCCGGAAAGCCGCAGATTGGCGACGACGATCATCATGCCGAGCAGCAAGGCGATCGTGTTGAAGTCGATTGCGTCTCTGACCTCGGCGACATTCATGCCGCCGATCGCCAGCATCAGGCTGCCGCCGACCAGCGCTATGCCGGCGCGATCGATCCGCAAAAACGGCAATTTGCCGATGCCGAGCGCGACATAGGTCGCGGCAAACACCCCGATCGCGGCGGCCGACGACGGGTCCATCAGGCTGTATTCGCCTCGCCAGTCTCCGGCATCGCCCACCAGAACACGACAAAGCCGCAGGCTGCAATCGCTGCAAGGCTTAGAAACGCCGCCGAGTAACCGCCGGTGACGACGATGACGCCGGCGATCGCAGTGGATAGCGAGGCCCCGATCCCCTGCGCCGAGCTTATCGCACCCTGGCTGACATTGAAGCGGCCGGTGCCGCGCGTCAGGTCGGCGACGATCAGCGGAAACAGCGCTCCGTAAAGCCCGGCACCGACGCCGTCGAGCGTCTGCACCCCCAACAGCCAGAACGGATTGTTGGAAAGCGGGTACAGCAGACCGCGCAGCGTCAAAATGGCGAAGCCGGCGAGAAACAGGCCCTTGCGCCCCCAAACATCGGCTTTGCGACCGACCAGCACAGCCATTGGTATCATCACGAGCTGGGCCGCAACGATGCACCCCGACATCAGCGCCGTTGCCTCGTTGCGGTTGCTCAGCGCCAGCTTCTGGCCAACCAGGGGCAGCATCGCCGCGTTGGCGAGATGAAACAGGATGGCGCAGCCTGCGAACACCAACAACGGCCGGCAGGTCAGCACGACGAGCAGCCCGGACGGGGCATCGGCATCGTGCGTTTCGCCATCGACGAGGCCGCGTGCGCGGTCATGGTCGATGGCGCGGGCCGGGATGCATAGTGTGCTGGCAATGCTGGCGATCGCCATGACCGCGAGAAGCACAAAAACCGCGACGGGTCCCCAGACATAGCCGGCGAAGCCGGCGATCGAAGCGGTGACGGCGTTTCCAGCGTGATTGAAGGCTTCGTTGCGGCCGATTCGATGTGCAAGCTTCGGCAGTCCGACGATGCCGAGGCTGATGGCCGCGATCGCCGGCCCGAATACCGCGCCGGCACTGCCGACGACCGCCTGCGATGCAGCAACCGCAAGAAAGCCCCACGCATACAGCAATGCGATCGATGCGAGGGAGACGATTGCCGCCGCTGCGACTACCAGTACGCGCTTGGCGTGGGTCGCATCGACCAGCGCGCCGGCCGGGGTTTGCGCGAGAACCCCGGCGATGCCGGCGACCGACATGACGGCACCGATTTGCGCTTCGTTCCATTGCCCCACGGTCAACAGGTAGATTGCGAGATACGGACCGAGTCCGCCGTGGACGTCGGCCAAGAAGAAATTGAGCGCATCGAGCGCCGGCCCGCTGCGCGCCGTACCGGCCGTAGCGGGCACTGCGTAAACCGACATTTCCGGGGTGCTCCCGAGGACGCGAGCGGATGACGGGGCGATAACGCCTGCAAGCCTGCTTTGTCACCCGGCTGCCGCAATTCTCGCGAGGCAACCGCGCGATGGGCCATCACGAGATCAGCGTGCGAGATCGCTGACCAGCGAGAAAGCCGTCGCGGCATCGCCGTTCTGACCGCGATAGACTTGCAGGTTCTCCAATACCCGCTGCACATACAGCCGGGTTTCGTTAAACGGGATCATCTCGATCCAGTCCACCATGCTGATCGCGCCGCCGCGCGGATCGCCAAAATCGTGCAGCCACTGGCGGACCCGGCCGGGGCCGGCGTTGTAGGCGGCGATCGCCAGCGCATAGGAGCCGCCGAAATCATCCATCAGCGTCTCGACATAGGAGCGGCCGAGGGTGACGTTGTAGATCCCATCGGCGGTCAGCCGGTCGAGCGAGAACGGCATCTGCAGCTTGGTGGCGAGACCGGCAGCAGTGGCCGGCATCAACTGCATCAGGCCGCGCGCTCCGACCCGGCTCATCGCATCGGTGGCAAAGGCGCTTTCCTGGCGCACGATCGCCAGCAGCAGCGGCCGCTCGGCGGTGCCGCCGCCGGGGATCGAGGTGACGGGGTAGCCGTGGACCATCAGCGGCATGCCGCTCTCGATGGCGCGCCGCGCCACGGCGATCGCGACATCGACGCGGCCGTAGGATTCGGCGAGCGAGGCCAACATCCCGAAATCGAGCGGCGTTTTCGCCTTGTCGGCGACCGCGAGCAGCAGCGTCTTGGCATGCTCCCGGTCACCGGCGGCAAAACACAGGCGTGCCGCGCGCACCAGCTCCAAAGCCTCGAAGTGTGCCCGTTCGTCGTCGGTCGGCTTTGGTTCGGCGACCGGATGTGGCGGCGCGTCCTTGCCGAGTTCATGGGCCGATAGCTGGCCGTAAAAGGTCGCCATGTGGTCGGCACCGGCGGCGTACCACTTGGCCGCCAGATCGGGCTTTCCCATCGCTGCGGCGGCGCGTCCGCTCCAGTACGCGCCGCGCGCCTCGGCATAAGGGCTGCTGGCCTGCGCCAGGACATGCGCGAAATGGTCAAAGGCGAGGGCAGGGTCCTTTTTATAGCGCAGCGCGATATAGCCGCCGAGAAACTCGGCTTCGCCCGATGAGTTTTCATCGACCGCGCCGTGCTGCTGCACCAGTTGGTAGGCGGTGTCGGTGTTGCCGGCCGCCAGCAGGCGACGGGCGACATAAAGCCGCTCCGCCCACCACACGGAGGGTCGCACCGGGTTGTCGCTGTGGCTGAGCAGGAGTTGTGCCGCCGCATCGAAATTGTCGTGGCGGCGCTGCCAGCGCGCCTCGTCGAGGGCAAGGCCGGGGTCGTCGCGCAGCGCAGCCGGGATGCGCGCGATCATCGGGTCCGGTTTTGCGATATCGCCGGCCAGTGCAAAGCGCGCTTCGACGACGGTCCGATAGTCGGGTGGGACCAGCGGCAGCATGCGCCGGGCGGCATCGCCCTGGCCCTCCCAGAGGAGCCGGGCGAGCCGCTTCTGATGGTCTTCCGGGCGCAGGATCGAGGCATAGCGGGCCGCGGTGTCGTGCTCGCCGGTGATTGAGAAATCGCCATCGATCCAGGCTGCACGCAGGGCTTCCGTGCCGTCCGCCGTATCGCCGCGATGCAGCAATATCTCCGCCGCGCGCACCTTGCCGACGCCGGTGAGCGGTGGATGCCGCCTGAACCAATCGGCGGCGGTATCGTCGGTTTCACCCGCCATTGCCTCTTCGGCCCGGCGGCGCAACGTTTTCTGCAAGGGCCAGTTCGGGTTCTGATCGACAAACCCGGCGATCTCGGCGAACCGTCCGCCAGGGTTCGAGCGGGTGTAATCGAGCCAGGTGACGATCTTTTGGGTCAGCGGATCGTGGCTTTGCACCGCCTGGGCATAAGCCTGGCTCCAGTTGCCGGCCCGCGCCGCCGCGACTGCCGCGGTCGAGGCCTTGTCGGCAGTTTCATCGGCATGCGCCGCCGTCACGGTAACGGCGGCGCCGAGGGCGACGGCAAAGAGCAGGCGGAATACCCGGAGCAAAGCCGGCAGCTCCTGCGATCTCTGGGCGGAATCGAAAACCTTTACGGTGTCTCGCCGGCATCAGCAAGTTGATAGTGTAACGTTTTGTAACGCTCTTTTTGGCTTGCTCGCGCGGCGGCACTGCCGCGACGGCATACAAAAATCCGGCAGCCCGCCGGTGCTGTTGAAGCGCAAGGCCCCGAAGGCTATCGTCCCCCATTCTGGTGTCGGTCGCAGCCGGGGAGGAACTCATGTTCAAAGGGTCGTTTGTCGCTCTGATTACCCCGTTCCGCGACGGCAAGCTCGACGAGACCGCGTTTCAGGAACACGTCGCGTGGCAGATTGGCCAGGGCACGCACGGCCTGGTGCCGATCGGCACAACCGGTGAGTGTCCAGCGCTGGAGGAGGACGAGCAGGAGCGGCTGATCGCGCTGTGCGTCGAGGTTGCGAAAGGGCGCGCGCCGGTCATTCCAGGTACCGGCTTCAATTCGACCGCACACACGATTTCCGCGACCCGGGCCGCCAAGAAGGCCGGCGCCGACGCGGCCCTCGTCGTCTGCCCCTATTACAACAAACCAACCCAGGAAGGCCTCTATCAGCATTTCAAAGCAGTGCATGACGCCGCCGGCATCCCGATCGTGATCTACAACATTCCCGGCCGCAGCTCGGTCGACATGAGCAACGCGACGATGGCGCGCCTCGCGAAATTGCCGAACATCGTCGGCGTCAAGGACGCGACCAACGATCTGGCGCGGCCGCTGCGCATGCGGGTCGAGATCGACGGCGAGTTTTCGTTGCTGTCGGGCGAGGACGCGACGGCGGTGGCGTATCTGTCGCAAGGCGGCGACGGCTGTATTTCGGTCACCGCCAACGTCGCGCCGCGGCTGTGCTCGGAAATGCACGAGGCGTGGCAGAAGGGCGACGTCGCGATGGTGCGGCAAATCAACGAGCGGCTGATTCCACTGCACGACGCGCTGTTCGCCGAGACCAGCCCGGCGCCGGTCAAATATGCGGCTTCGCTGCTGGGGCGGTGCAGCCCGGAGGTGCGGCTGCCGCTGTGTCAGACGATGCCGGAAACGCAGGAGCGGGTGCGCAAGGCGATGCGTGACGCCGGCCTTGTCAATTAGCGGCAGGTGACAGGGTGCGGGCAACCGATCGTTATGCGGCGCTGAACCGGCGTGCCCGCCACGACTATCTGATCGAGGATACCGTCGAGGCAGGGCTCGTTCTTTACGGGACGGAGGTCAAGGTGCTGCGCCAGGGCGGCGCCAGCATCGCTGAGGCCTATGCCGGGGTAACCGGCGGCGAATTGTTTCTGCTCAACGCCAACATCCCGGAATACCAAGCCTCGGCGCATTTCAACCACGAGCCGAAGCGGCCCCGCAAACTGCTGCTGCACCGCAAAGAGGTCAGCCGGCTGCTAGGGTCGATCAAGCGCGAAGGCGTAACGATCGTGCCGCTGGCGATTTATTTTAACGATCGCGGCCGCGCCAAGGTCGAACTCGGCCTCGCCCAGGGCAAGCGCAAGGCCGACAAGCGTCAGGCCGAACGCGACCGCGACTGGCAGCGCAGCCGCGCCCGTATCATGCGCGCCCGCGATTTATAAGCCTGCGGTTTATAAGCCTGCGATTTATAAGTCGGGGCCGGCGAGACGGTCGCGGATGGCGGCGAATACCGCCTCGAACATCGCTTCGGTCAGCTTGCCGGTATTGGTGTTGAGCCGCGAGCAGTGATAGCTGTCGACCAGGACAAGCCCGCCGGGCAGTTCGTGTTCGGCGCCGTGGCCAAACGGGTAGGCGGCGCGGCGCAGACCCCTTGCCGCGAGGACCGCATTATGCGCGATCGCGCCAAGCGCCAGGATCACCCGCAACTGAGTTAACGCCGCCAGCTCGCCGATGAGAAACCGCCGGCAGGCAGTGATTTCCGCGGGTTCCGGACGATTTTGGGGCGGCACGCAGCGCACCGCGTTGACGATGCGGGCTTGGCGCAGCTCTAGTCCGTCGTCGATATGCGCGGCGTAATTTCCGGTGGCGTAGCCGTATTTCAGCAAGGTCCGGTATAACAGATCTCCGGCATAGTCCCCGGTAAACGGCCGACCGGTCCGGTTGGCACCGCGCAGGCCCGGCGCCAGCCCGACGATCAAGAATTGCGGCGCCGCCTCGCCGAATGACGGCACCGGAGCATTGAACCAGTCTGGATGCGCCGCCCGCTGCAAATCACGGAAAGCGGCGAGCCGCGGGCAAAGCGGGCAGTCGCTCGGCGGCGTCTCGAGGGTAGATGCGTCGCTCACCGGGGTGGCTCGTAAGATCACGCCGTCTCGGCGACTTCGCCGTGAGCCCGGTTCGGTTCGTCACGCATATGGCTGCGCATGATATTTTGTGCCAGATCCTGCAACTCGATAAAGGTGTCGGCCTGCCGGCGCAGATCGTCTGCAACCATCGGCGGCGACGACCGCAGCGTCGAGACCACCGACACCCGGACGCCGCGCCGCTGCACCGCCTCAACCAGACGGCGGAAATCGCCGTCGCCGGAAAACAGCACGGCATGGTCGATATGCTGTGCCATCTCCAGCATGTCGATCGCCAATTCGATGTCCATATTGCCTTTGATGCGGCGACGTCCCATCGCGTCGGTGAATTCCTTGGTCGGCTTTGTCACCATCGTATAGCCGTTATAATCGAGCCAATCGACAAGCGGCCGAATTGGCGAGTAATCCTGGTCTTCAATCAGTGCCGTATAGTAAAATGCGCGAATCAAGCGTCCTTTTGAGCGGAATAAATCAAGTAATCTCTTGTAATCGATATCAAACGACAAACTACGAGCGGCTGCATAAAGATTGGCTCCATCAATAAATATAGCAATTCGTTCTTCGCGGTATGAAATCATACGAAAACCCCAGTAGGCTGTAATGTGATCAATCTTCATGCGCCGATAAAGTTTCGTCAAGGACGCCGGCCATAGGAGACGATGTGATACTTGTCGGCATTGGCAGCAACCTCGCGGCGTCATCTTTCGATTCGCCCCTCGATCCCGATTCGCGCTCGGGTTGCGATTCGTCCCAGGCTTTCGATTCGTCCCAGGCTTTCGATTCGTCCCCGGCTTTCGATTCGCCGCGCGCCACCGCGGCGGCGGCATTGTCGCTGCTGCCGACGCTGGGTATCGGCGTCGTGCACTGCTCGCGCTGGTATCTGACCGAGCCGGTGCCGGTGTCGGATCAGCCGTGGTACGTCAATGCGGTTGCGGCTGTCGAAACCGGGCTCGACCCACCGGCTTTGCTCGCCGCGTTGCTGGCGCTGGAAATCCGCTTTGGGCGGCGGCGCAGCGTCCCCAATGCGGCCCGTACCCTCGATCTCGACCTCCTAGATTATAGCGGCCGCGATTATCGGACGCCGGGTCTCGTGTTGCCGCATCCCCGGCTGCACGAGCGGCGTTTCGTGCTGGCGCCGCTGGCGGAGATCGCTCCGGCTTGGCGGCATCCGAAGTTGCGGCTGAGCGCCGCAGAGCTGCTGGCACGCCTGCCGCCAGGCCAGAAGGTTTCCGTGGAAGGCGGGGGCGCGATTCCGCACGGGTGATTGTCGTTGCTACCAGACATCGATATAAGCCGCGCGTCGGTCGCCTTTCATGCGGCCGCAGGAATCAGGTGACCGACGCGGAAGATGACCGGCTACGAAACCGCCCGCAGCAAGATGGTCGAAAGCCAGCTCCGTCCCAACCGGTTGACGGACGAACGGGTGATCGACGCATTTCTACGGATTCGCCGCGAGTTGTTCATGCCGGAAGCGTTGCGCGGCGTCGCTTATGTCGATGACGACTTGCCGTTGGGCGGCGGTCGCTATGCGATGACGCCGATGGTGGCCGCCCGACTGCTCCAAGCGTTGGCGGTCGGCGCCAAGGATGTTGCCCTGGTGGTGGGCGCCGCAACCGGATACGAAGCGGCACTGCTGTCGTTGCTGGCGCGCAGCGTCGTCGCGCTTGAAGCGGATGCCGAACTGGCCCGAATCGGCCGCTCGGCGCTGGTTGATCATCGCATTGCCTCGGTCAGCTATGTCGAATCACCGCTTCCGTTGGGGTATCGGGCTAAGTCACCTTACGACGTTATCCTGTTTGCCGGTGCCGTTAGTGACATTCCGGCGGAAATCAGTGCGCAACTCGCCGAGGGGGGGCGGATGGCAGTGGTTTTCCGGCAACAGGGGAACGTCGGGCGTGCAACTTTGGTAACGCGGGCTGGCGGAACACTTGCGCCGCGCGTTATGTTTGATGCCGCCACACCGCCGCTTCCGGGCTTCATAGCGAAGCCCGCCTTTGTGTTCTGAGGGGGGAATGCCGCAGCCGAGGGGTTGCCGAATACGCAGTAGTCGATTGCTGCGCAATTCGGTCGGTCGCGTCGCCAGTGTTGCGGCAGCGCTTTTTCTGGTCACCGGCACATCGGTTTCGGCGCAGACGCTGACCGAAGCTCTTGCCTATTCCTATAACAACAACCCGCAGCTATTGGCGCAGCGCGCGTCGCTGCGAGCGACCGATGAAGGTGTGCCGCAGGCCTTGTCCGGGTGGCGGCCGACGGTAAATTTTACCGGTCAGGCGGGGTTTACGCGCGGCGGCTTTGCCCAGACGCAGGGCGCGGCGACTCAGTTTTCCAGCTTTACCGCCAAGTCGCTCGATCTTCAGGTAACGCAGCAGGTTTACAACGGCGGCCGCACCGAGGCGCAGACGCGACAGGCGATCAACGCTGTCGAGGCGGCGCGGGCCCAGACCCTCGGCATCGAGACGACGGTATTCCAGGCGGTGGTGCAGGCCTATCTCGACGTGGTGCGCGACCAAACCCTGGTCGAGGTCAACCGCAATAACGAACAGGTACTGCAAAAGCAGCTCGAAGCGACGCGGGATCGGTTCAGGGTCGGTGAAGTCACCCGCACCGACGTCGCGCAAGCCGAATCGTCGCTGGCACAATCGACCGCGACGCGCATTTCCTCCGAAGGCCAACTCGCGGTCAGCCGGGCTGAATATGTGCGGGCCGTCGGTCATGCGCCGGGGCGTCTGATCATGCCGCGGGAGCGGCCGGCCTTGCCGGCGACCCGCGAAGAAGCGCTGTCGCTGGCCGCGAACAACAATCCCAACGTTATCGCGGCAAATTTCACCGAGCGCGCCGCGCGCGACAATGTCGATTTCGTCCGTGGCCAGTTACTGCCGCAGATTTCGATCGTTGGTGACCTGAACCGCAGCTATGCGCCGTCCTTTACCTTGCAGAACTCGCGCGAAGACGCCGCGACGGCGTCGGTGCGCCTGACCATGCCGCTTTATGAAGGAGGGTCGGTTTACTCGCAAACCCGTCAGGCTCAGCAGACCGTCGGCCAACGCCGCAGCCAGGTTGATGATTCGCGGCGCGCCTCGGTGCAGAGCGCGACGCAAGGCTGGGAAACCCTGCAAGCCGCGCGCGCGGCGATCGCCTCGTTTGGCGCCGCGGTGCGGGCCGCGCAGATCGCGCTCGAAGGCACGCAACAGGAAGCGCTGGTCGGTTCACGCACCGTGCTCGATGTGCTGATCGCCGAGCAGCAATTATTCACGACTCAATCACAGCTC
>DATAUE010000098.1:0-1572 GCA_036268425.1 Allostellaceae bacterium | reverse complement strand
ATTACCTCACCCGTCACGGCCAGGAAGTCTGGCGCGATCCGCGCGGCCTCGATGCCGGCCATGACGTTCCGCAATTCTCGATCCATCGCGGCCGCTTGCAGAGCGTGATCCATCGCGCGGTCGAGGAGCGGCTCGGCCCGGACGCCATCCACACCGGTTGCCGCCTCGGCGCGTTTTCGCAGGACGAGGGTGGCGTGTCAGCGTATTTCTTCGATCGCTCCGGCGCCCACACCAAAACCGTGCGCGGCGACATCCTGATCGGCGCCGACGGCATTCATTCGCGGGTGCGCGAGACGCTGTTTCCCGACGAAGGCCCGCCGTGCTGGAACGGCCTGATGCTGTGGCGCGGCGCGCGCGACTGGCCGGTGTTTCTGACCGGCAAGTCGATGATCGTGGCCGGCGGCCTCAATGCAAAGGTCGTGGTCTATCCGATCGCCGAGGGCTCCAGCCCGGCCAGCCGCCTCACCAACTGGGCGGTGCTGGTCAAGGTCGGCGACGGCAACGCGCCGCCGCCGCGCCGCGAGGACTGGTCGCGGCCCGGCAAGCGCGAGGAATTGATGCCGCATGTCGAGCGCTTCTCGGTGCCGCATGTCGACGTGCGCAGCCTGATTTCGGCGACGCCCGAATTCTACGAATATCCGACCTGCGACCGCGATCCCCTGCCGTACTGGTCCGAAGGCCGCGTCACGCTGCTCGGCGATGCCGCGCACCCGATGTACCCGGTCGGATCGAACGGCGCCTCGCAGGCAATCCTCGATGCGCGCTGCCTTGCGGATGCGCTGGCGCGCTCCGAACATCCGCGCCAGGCGCTGATGACCTATCAGGCGCAGCGGCTGCCTGTCACCGCCGAGATCGTGCGCTCCAACCGCCGCGGCGGCCCCGAAGGCGTGATCGACGCGGTCGAACAGCTCGCGCCCGACGGGTTCGACAACATCGACAACGTGCTGAGCTACGCCCAGCGCGAAGCCATCGTGCGCGGCTACGCCAGCAAGGCGGGGTTTGCGACGGTGCCCGGGCCGGGGTTGGCGGCAGTGCGGGCGTAGGGTCGCGGCATACTTTCGCTCTTCCCGGAGAACGACAGATGTCAGTCCAATAGCGCTGCCGAGGTAATCTTTCTAGGCATAGAAGCGAGTGAGCAATCACTGACCCCTGTCGAGTCTCGGCCGAGAGGCAGTCAAAGCCAGCAGCGGGGAGGAAAGAATTGCCAGATAGTATTGGGAGAGGCTGGTTTGGAAGCTTGCGGCGACGCGTTCTATACGAGATAAAAACGCATATGCGCGAAAACCGGGCGATTTGCCGTGCTCGGTACCCATTCCTGCAAAGAACACTCCGTACGCTGATCGTTGACCGCTCACTTCTGGCGTTTTTGGCGGCCTACCTTCTTCTCGATATCGCGCTTGTCGGCGCCGAAGCAATTTCGACCATCTATTTCTTTAAGTGTCTGTCCGGAAAGAAGTTGAATCTTATGAATCGTTTGTGATTCAAGAGAGGTGGCCTGATTCGGAGGGGCCGCCGATGTGGACGAACAAAAACCGCGCGCGGTATGACCGCAGCCATTTGCGCTATCCCAGC
>DATAUE010000097.1:0-47232 GCA_036268425.1 Allostellaceae bacterium | reverse complement strand
GCAGGCGCTGATAGCCGCCGGCGATGCAAAGGAACGGCCTGGACTCGTTGTCCGCCAGGAACATGTAGTCGAACTCGTCGAGCCCGCTTTCGTGCAGGATGAAATCGTCGTAGCCGCCGGTGTCCTGGATGAAGGCGCGCTCCTCGCCGGTGAAAGCATCCGCCAGCAGCGTCCACGCCGCCCAGTCCTTCAACAGGCGGCCCTTGTACGTCACCGTCGCACGCATCGCCTTCCACTTGTCCGGCGTGATCGATTTGAAGTCGGGCAGGATGCGCGTCATCGCGCGCGCGAACAGCGTGCTCTGCGGCGACTGGTCGGCCGGCGCGATGTCATAGCCGTAGAGATGCGGCGGGATGCCGGCCTCGGCATAGGAGAACGACTTGCCGCGCAACGCGAGCCGGTTGTTCGCGCCCGCGACGGGATAGCCGCGCGTCGGCAGGTTGAGATGCTGGACCAGTCCCATCACATGCTTCTGGATCGGCAGAAACCGCATGCCGCCGATGTCGGCGGTGAGATACGGCGCCTGCGGAAACACGATCGAGCGCAGTCGGCCGCCGATGCGGCCGCTCATCTCGAACAGCCGGACGCGCAGCGCAGAATCCGCCTGACGCAGGCGCCACGCGGCATAAACGCCCGCAACACCCCCACCGACGATCGCCACGTCGAGATCGGCGGTCTCCTTCGCACGCGCGCCCCGTGGCGCAGCGGCAAGCGCCATCGTGCCGCCCAGGACTGCGCGTCTGTCCAATCGCATCGGTCTGCTCCGAATCCCAAGGTTGAGATTGGGGTTTTCGCGCCAGTTCCGGAAGTTCCGAAAAGGTGTCAACCCACTTTTCTTTCCCGCCCCAAACGCCCATCTTCGGGCTGGAAAAACTCAGAGAAAGCCAGCCCATGGCCCTTATCGGTCCAGGCGGACGCCCCGTCACTTCGGCCCCGAAGCAACCCGCTGCGGAGAGCAACAGCCCACATATCAAGGATAGCGGTATCGAGACCTTTGCCGCCGATGTTCTGGAAGCCTCGCGCGAGGTGCCGGTCATCGTGGATTTCTGGGCGCCGTGGTGCGGCCCGTGCAAACAGCTTGGCCCCGCCATCGAGAAAGTGGTGAACGAGGCAAAGGGCGCGGTGAAGCTCGTCAAGATCAACATCGACGAGAATCAGGAACTGGCGCAGCAGATGCGCATCCAGTCGATTCCGGCGGTCTACGCCTTCAAGGATGGCCGCCCGGTTGACGGGTTCGTCGGCGCCGTACCGGAAAGTCAGGTCAAGCAGTTCGTGCAGCGCCTCGGCGGTGCCGCGGCTGGACCGTCGCCGGTCGAGGAAGCGGTCGCGATGGCCAAGGAGGCAGTGCAGGGCGGTGACCACGGCACCGCGGCGGCGCTTTATTCGCAGGTGCTGCAGCGCGAGCCGGACAATGTCGAAGCGCTGGGTGGTCTGACTCGGGCGCTGGTGGCGAGCGGTGAACTCGACGAGGCCAAAACGGTGCTGGACCGGGTGCCGCCGGAACAGGCGCGGCATGCCGAGATCGTAGCGGCGCGTTCCGCGGTCGATCTGGCGGAGCAGGCGCAGAAGGCGATGGGGTCCTCCGGCAAATTGCGCGCGCGGCTCGATGCCGATCCCGACGACCACGAGGCGCGGCTGGAACTGGCGACGGCCTTGTTTGGTGGGGGCGACCGCGAAGCGGCAATTGACGAATTACTGACCCTGTTCAAGCGCGATCGCGAATGGAACGAGCAGGCGGCACGCAAGCAGATGGTCAAATTATTCGAAGCGATGGGTCCGACCGACCCATTGACCTTGAGCGGGCGCCGCCGGCTGTCGGCTCTGATGTTTTCGTGAACGGAGGCGGTGCGCGATGAGTGAGCGCCCCGATCGGCCGGAAGACGGCGCGCCGTCTTCCGGTGCCTTGCCCGAAATCCTGCCGATATTCCCGCTGACGGGGGTGCTGTTATTGCCGCGGGCGCGGCTGCCGCTCAATATTTTCGAGCCGCGCTATCTCGCGATGACCCGCGATGCGCTGGCCGGCGAGCGCCTGATCGGGATGGTGCAGCCAAGCGACCCGGCCGCCGGCGGCATGAACCCGCCGGTCTACCCGGTCGGTTGCGCCGGCCGCATGACCGCGTTCAGCGAGACCGACGACGGACGCTATCTTATTACCCTGACCGGCCTGTCGCGCTTTCGCATCCGCGAGGAACTGCCGCTGCTGAGCGGCTATCGCCGGGTAACGGCCGATTGGGAGCCGTTTGCGCGGGATCGCGACCAGTCGGCGGCGGCGGGGTTTGACCGCTCCGGCCTGATCGCCGGCCTGCGCCATTATTTCGAACAGCGCAATGTCTCGGTTGATTGGCAAGCGATTGAAAAGGCGCCGAGCGAATACCTGGTCAATTCGATTGCGATGGCTTGTCCGTTTGCCCCGAATGAAAAGCAGGCGCTTCTCGAAGCGGCCGATCTGGATCAGCGTGCCGCCCTGTTGACGGCGCTGGTCGAGATGGCGGCGGCGCTGCCGACGGCCGAGGATAGCGGGGGCACCCGCCATTGAGCGCGTACAGCGCGGCATAGCGGGAGCCGATGCATGGAAGGCGCCTCCGATCTCGACCCGAAACTCCTCGAAATCCTGGTATGCCCCTTGACCAAGGCGCCGCTGCGCTACGACCGCGCGGCGCAGGAGTTGGTCAGCGAACAGGCCGGTCTCGCTTATCCGATCCGGGACGGCATTCCGATCATGCTGGTCGACGAGGCGCGCCCACTGACCCAAGAGGAGGTGGGTGGTCCGAGCGTGCCGCCGCGCCTGCCGCAGCCGTGACCGCACAGTAGCTATGATCACCAAGCCGCTATGATCACCAAGCCGCTATGATCACCAAGCAGCCCTGGCCGGTCGAGCTGCGCCTGAAGCAGGCTGAAAAGCGCCTCGATGTTGAATTCGACGACGGCAAGCGCTTCAGCCTGCCGGCCGAATATCTGCGCGTCGAAAGCCCCTCGGCCGAAGTGCAAGGACACGGGCCCGGCGAAAAGATCGTCGTTGCCGAGCGCGCGCATGTCGGCATCCTGGCACTGGAGCCGGTCGGCAATTACGCGGTGCGTATCCGCTTTGACGACCTGCACGACACCGGCATTTTTTCCTGGGAATATCTGTACCAGCTCGGCGTCGAACACGACAAACGCTGGCGCGACTACCTCGCCGCCCTCTCCAGCCAAGGCCTCAGCCGCGAGCCGCGGCGGGGGTAGTATCGCCTACAGCGCCTCTCCCCGCGCCAGTCTCGGGCGATCGCCGAGCACGCCCATTGCATGCTGCATCAAGAGGCGTTTCACCGGCGGCAGGCGGTTGACGGTGGCGAGACCCAGGTCCCGGGCCAGGCGGATCGGCGGAATCGTGTTGGAGAACAGACGGTTGAGGCCGTCGGTGACGCCGGCAAGGATCAGCGCGTCGGTACGGCGGCGGCGGTCATAGGGTTCGAGAACAGCGTTATCGCCGATATCGAGGCCGAGGCGGCGAGCGTCGACGATCAACTCGGCGAGCACGGCGATGTCGCGGATGCCGATGTTAAGGCCCTGGCCGGCGATCGGGTGAATGACGTGCGCCGCCTCGCCGACCAGCGCCAGCCGCCGCGCCGCATAATTTTCGGCTTGCATCAGCGCTAGGGGATAGGCCCAGCGCGGCCCGATCGGCTCGATCGCGCCGAGAAAATCACCGAACCGGGCATGCAACTCGGCGGCGAATTCGGGTTCCGGCAGGGCCAACAGCCGCGGCGCCAGATCGGCGTGCTCGGTCCACACGATCGACGAACGGCTGCGCCGCGTTTCGGTCGCATCTCCCGGTTCGTCGGTCATCGGCAGGATCGCAAACGGGCCGGCCGGCAGAAAATGCTCGACGGCGATGCCGGCATGCGGGCGCTCATGTGCGACGGTGGTGACGATGCCGGTCTGGCGATAGCGCCACTCGATCACACGGATGCCGGCGCCCCGGCGCAGCGGCGAGTTTTTGCCGTCGGCCGCGGCGACGAGCCGCCCTTGCAGCCTTGCGCCGTCAGCCAGTGTTGCGCAGGCGGTTGTTTCGGTCGCGGTCATGTCGGCGATCGCGCCGGGCGGAAGCTGCCGCAAATTCGGTAATGCCCGAGCGTGTTCGGCCATGACCCGGCGCAACACCCGGTTCTCGACAATGTAGCCGAGCGGTGGCGGGTCGTCGTTCCCGGGCGCGAGTTCGCGGTGGTCGTAATGCAGGAACAGCGGCGATTCGTCGTCGGCGACCCGGATTTCGCGGATCGGCCCGGCCTCGGCGGCGATGTCGCGCCACAGGCCGATGCCGTCAAACACCAGATGCGAGCCATAGGCGATCGCCGAGGTGCGGCCGTCAAACCCGCGATCGAGCATCGCCTCCGGCGGCTGCGGATCGACGATTGCGACCTCGATTCCAGCCCCGGCGCAGGCGATGCCGAGCAGCATGCCGTTCAGCCCGGCACCTGCAATGATCAGTTCGGCATCGTCGACCATGACCGGCAGGATGGGTCGCGGGGGTCGCGATGTCCAGATCGGGTCCAAATCGGCCGCAGGTCGCATCGTTTGTCCATACTGATGCGCCGGTGCCACGCTGCGTAACGCTTTCCGCCCGGCATCCTTCCGCGCAACGTCGCAATCGCGTAGGGTCGTTGTGGACAAACTCCATCGGCATGATTGCCCAGAGGACGACCGCGTGCCGCTGAACCCGCAACTCGACACCCTGTCCGACTATCCGTTCGAGGCGTTGCGCACGCTGTTGAACCCGGTGACGCCGATCGTCAACGATCCGCCGATCCTGATGTCGGTCGGTGAGCCACAGCACCAGCCACCGGCGCTGCTGACCGAGACGCTGATGGCGCATGCCCATGAATGGAACAAATACCCGCCGATGGCCGGCACCCCGGAACTGCGTCAGGCGGTCGCCGAGTGGCTGACCCGGCGTTACAAGCTGCCGGTCGGAGCGCTCGATGCCGACCGCAATATCCTGACGCTGGCCGGCACCAAAGAGGGGCTGTATCTGCTCTCCGGCCTCGTCGTGCCGCGCCGCAAGGCGGGGCAGCGGCCGGTCGTACTGGTGCCGAACCCGTATTACCTCGTCTATAACGGCGCCGCGACGATGGCCGGCGCCGACGCGGTGTTTCTCGACGCGACACGCGACAACGGCTTTATGCCGGATCTCGCAGCGATTCCGCGCGAGACGCTGGAGCGTACCGCGCTGTTTTACTTGTGCTCGCCGGCCAACCCGCAAGGCGCGATTGCCAGCCTCGATTACCTCAAGCAGGCGATACAGTTGGCGCGCGAATACGATTTCGTGCTCGCGGTCGACGAGTGCTATGCCGAGATTTATGACCGGGTGCCGCCTTCGGGCGCGCTCGAAGCCTGCGCCGCGCTGGGTGGCGGGTTCGATAATGTCGTGGTGTTCCATTCGCTGTCGAAGCGGTCGAGCGCGGCCGGATTGCGTTCGGGGTTTGTCGCCGGCGATCCGCGGCTGATCGGGCATTATTCGCATTTGCGCAGTTATGGCGGATGCCAGGTGCCGCTGCCGATCCAGGCGGCGGCGGCGGCGTTGTGGCGCGACGAGGCGCATGTCGAGGAAAACCGCGTCCGCTATCGCCGCAAATTCGATATCGCCGAAGCGGCGTTGGATGGCCGCTTTGGATTTTACCGGCCGGATGGCGGGTTTTTCCTGTGGCTCGATGTCGGTGACGGTGAGGCGGCGACGGTGCGGCTGTGGCGTGACGCGGCGATCCGGGTGTTGCCGGGCGGCTACACGGCGCGGGCATCGGCGGGGCGTGACAATCCGGGCGCCCGCTATATCCGGCTGGCGATTGTGCACGACGAGGCGACGCTCGACACGGCGTTCTCGCGCATTCGGCGCGTGCTGTAACGGAACCTGTCGGGCGCCGGCTGGGGGGCTGGCGTTCGACATAGCATGAAGGTGGGGGGCAAGGGGGATGCCCAGAACGGCACAAATAGCGGCTCGCGGCTTTGGCCATCGCTGGCGCGGTTGGCGCGAGACGTTCGGCGGCGTCAGCCGGCGGGTGTTTGAAGGGCTTGGCGCCGCATTGGTCCTGGCGAGCTTTCTGACGCTGCTGGCGTTGCTGACCTACAATCCGGCGGATGCATCGCTCGACACCGCGGTCGATGTGGCGCCGAGCAACTATCTCGGGCGTGACGGCGCAATCTTTGCCGATGTGCTGTTTCAGAGCGTCGGTCTTGCCGCGTATCTGGTGCCTGTCGTGCTGCTCGGCTGGGCCTTCAATCTGCTGCTGCAACGGCCGATCCGGCATCTGCCGCGGCGCTTGCTGATGGTGCTGCTGACGCTGTTTCTCGGCGCGGCGGCGTGCTCGATCCTGCACCCGGTGCTGGGCATGCCGGCCGGCGCCGGCGGAACGGTCGGCTGGCTGCTGTTGGACGCCGCATCACGAACGGAATTGGTCTCGTTTGAGCTGCCCCTGGCAATGATTGCGGCAGCGTTGGTCGGGTTGCTGCTGCTGACGATTGTCGGTCTGTCTCCGAGTGATTGGCGCGTGCTTGGCAATGGCGCCGGGCGCCGGGCAACGTCGTTGGCGCGAGCGTCAGGGCACGGCACCGCGATTGCCGCCGCATTCGGCCAGCGGCTGGCCCATGATTGGTGGCAGGCCCGCCAAGGACGGCCATCGGCGGTGCCGGCCGGTTCGTCAGCGGCGGGGCGGGGCGGGGCGGGGATCACGCCGCTATCCGATCGGCGCGAACCTCATATCGGGAGCACCGGCGAATCGCCGGCTCCGCCGGCGCAACAGCGGCCGGCGGCGCCGGTCGATGCTGCCGCCGAAACGCCGGCCAACCGTCTCGTGCGGCTGGTGATGCCGCGCTCCCGTCCGACGCCCCCGGGCAAACGCTCCGACGACGAGCTGCAAACGAAATTCGACCTGACGCCCCACGACCAGCCTCTCCTGCCGGAACTGAGCCTGTTGACAAAGGCGCCGGCCACGCGCACCGAGACGATCGACGAGGAGGCGCTCAGCAAGAACGCGCGGATGCTTGAGGCCGTGCTCGACGATTACGGCGTACGCGGCCAGATCGTGCAGGTGCGGCCCGGCCCGGTCGTTACTCTCTACGAACTCGAACCGGCGCCGGGCATCAAGGCGTCGCGCGTCATCGGCCTCGCCGACGATATCGCCCGCTCGATGAGTGCGATTTCGGTGCGCGTCGCGGTGGTGCCGGGGCGCACTGTGATCGGCATCGAATTGCCCAACCGCAAGGCCGAGACAGTCTATCTGCGTGAATTGCTCGATTCGCCGGCCTATGAAAAGAGTACCGGCCGCCTGGCCCTGGCGCTCGGCAAGGATATCGGCGGTGAGCCAGTCATCGCAGACCTGGCGCGCATGCCGCATCTGCTGATCGCCGGCACCACCGGCTCCGGCAAATCGGTCGGCATCAATACGATGATCCTGTCGATCCTGTACCGGATGACCCCGGAAACCTGCAAATTCATCATGGTCGATCCAAAGATGCTGGAGTTGTCGGTTTACGACGGTATCCCGCATCTGCTCTCGCCGGTCGTCACCGACCCGAAAAAGGCGGTGATGGCGCTCAAATGGACCGTGCGCGAGATGGAGAGCCGCTATCAGAAAATGTCGAAGCTCGGCGTGCGTAACATCGAGGGGTTCAATAATCGGTTGCGCGAAGCGACGGCCAGGGGTGAAAGCCTCGTGCGCAAGGTGCAGATCGGCTTCGATCCGGAAACCGGCCAGCCAATCTTCGAGGAACAGCCGTTCGACACTAACGAATTACCGCTGATCATCGTGATTGTCGATGAGATGGCCGATCTGATGCTGGTCGCCGGCAAGGATATCGAAGCCTCGGTGCAGCGTTTGGCGCAGATGGCTCGGGCTGCCGGCATCCACATCATCATGGCGACGCAGCGCCCGTCGGTCGATGTCATCACCGGCACGATCAAGGCCAATTTCCCGACTCGCATCAGCTTTCAGGTCACCTCGAAAATCGACAGCCGCACGATCCTCGGCGAGGGCGGCGCCGAGCAACTGCTCGGCCGCGGCGACATGCTGTACATGGCCGGTGGCGGCCGGGTGACGCGGGTGCACGCACCGTTCGTCTCCGACGAGGAGGTCGAGCGCGTCGTGTCGTTTCTGAAGATGCGCGGCCAACCCGATTATATCGACGAGATCACCGAAGATGACGGCGGCGCGATCGACCCGTTCGCCAGTGACGACGAGGGCGGCTCCGGCGATGCGCTTTATGATCAGGCGGTGGCGCTGGTGTGCCGCGAGCGCAAGGCCTCGACGAGCTTTGTCCAGCGGCATCTGCAGATCGGTTATAACCGTGCGGCTCGCCTGATCGAGCGCATGGAACTGGAGGCCGTGGTCAGTACCGCGAACCATGTCGGCAAGCGCGAGGTCCTGGCGCGCAAGATCGAGTGACCCGCGCATTGCCGAGTCGCCACTGCACCGCATTGACGCGGGCGGCATTCGGATTATGTCCTCGCAAGCCGCCCGATGGCGGGCTGGGAGAATACGGCCGGATGATTCGATCATTGCTACGTTGGCGCACCGCCGCCGCCTCGCTTTTTATTGTGATTCTGGCCGGGATGACCGCAGCGGGGGCCGTCGCCGCACCGATGCCGGCAACGCTGGCGCCGCAGGACACGCTCCAACTGCAGCGGATTGCCGCATACCTCAACGGCATCCGCACGATGACGGCCCGGTTTCAGCAGATTTCGAACAATGGCGGGGTCAGCGCCGGTCATGTCTGGGTTGCCCGTCCTGGCCGCATGCGCTTCGAATACGAAACGCCAAAACCCAATACCCTGCTCGCCGACAGCACTTACGTCTATTATTGGGACCGAGAGCTGAACCAGACGTCGAAATATGAATTACGCTCGACGCCGGCTTGGTTCTTTCTGCGCGACCCGATTAATTTTGGTTCAGATGTGATTGTCACCCGGTTTACGCATACCGGGTCTTTGATTTACGTCACCGTTGTTGAAACGGCACAGCCGGATGCCGGCTCTTTGACCCTGGTTTTCAACGAAAATCCGATCCTGCTGCGGCAATGGATCGTGGTCGATCAGCAAGGCAAGACCACCACCGTCAACCTCACCGATCTGCAATTCGGTATGGCGTTGGACCCTAAGCTGTTTCAGTATCAGTACCTCTTTACCGGCGCCAACCGCTAAGAGATCAACAAGAGCGAGCCTGATGCCCGGTCGCAATCTTCCGTTTATTGGCATCCCGTGCTGCCTGCGCACGATCAACGAGCGCGTTTTCCATACCGTCAGCGAGCGTTACCCGACTGCCGTCATCGAGGCGACCGGCTGCATCCCGATCATTATTCCGTCGATTGGGCATCGCGTCGACGGGACGGCGCTGCTCGATGCGGTTGACGGCCTGCTGCTGACGGGCAGCCCGTCAAATGTCGAGCCAAGCCATTACGGCGGTCCACCGAGCCAGGAAGGCACGTTGCACGATCCCGACCGCGATGCGACGACCTTGCCGCTGATCCGCGAGGCCGTGCGCCGCGACATGCCGGTGCTGGCGATCTGCCGGGGCATCCAGGAACTCAACGTCGCGCTGGGCGGCACGCTGCATCAGCGGGTGCATGAAGTACCGGGGCGCCTCAATCATCGCTCGCCGCGCGGGCCGATGCCGCTCGACCAGCGCTATGGTCCGGCGCACGCCGTCAAGCTGACCGAAGGCGGCTATCTGGCTCGGCTGGCCAACACCGATGAGATCATGGTCAATTCACTGCACGGGCAGGGGATCGACCATCCGGGACCGGATTTGTTCGTCGAGGCGATCGCGCCGGACGGGCAGATCGAGGCTGTCAGCATACCGGGGGCACGTTTCGTTGTCGGCGTTCAATGGCACCCGGAATACAAGCCGTTGGAGAACCCGTTTTCGCGCGCCTTATTCACAGCGTTTGCGCAAGCCTGCCATGCAACCTTGGCGGGAGATGCGGCAAACCGGCAGGCTGCCTAAGGTTTAATCTGGTGAAGTTCCCGCTTGGTTCATGCGTTTTTCGCTGGCAACGCATGCGTGAAACGCATTTTCGCAGCGCCGATCCGATACCCACCTAGAATGCAGAAGCGAAGAGGGCCACAAGCCCTCTTATACTTGGCCCCGTTTCCCCTGCGGGGCCAGGGAATCCCCCAAGCGCTTCTACAAAGCAGGCGCCCGGTCTTCCCCCCCGACCGGGCGCCGTTTTTTTGCCCGAAATTTTTGCCCCCAGGTTTTTGCTCATTTGAGGTTCGCGGCGGCTTGTCCGGCGATCCGGTGGCACGGCAATCTGCTGCCCGACAGTACTGGAGGTCGAGAGCACCGTGCGCCTGATTACCTGGAACATCAATTCGGTCCGGCTGCGCATCGACCTGGTGCGCCGCCTCCTGGAAGAGCAGCAACCCGATATTTTATGCCTGCAAGAGACCAAGACCCCTGACGCGCTGTTTCCGCGCGAAGCGATCGAAGCGCTTGGCTATCGCCACATGCTGGTGCACGGCATGAAGGGCTATAACGGCGTCGCGATCCTGTCGCGAGTTCCGTTGGCGACACCGTCGACCCGGTCGTGGTGCGAGCGTAGCGATTGCCGCCATGCGATCGTCGAGCTGCCGAACGGGGTCGAATTGCACAACATTTATGTGCCGGCCGGAGGTGATATTCCGGACCCGGCGCTCAATGTGAAATTTGCTCACAAATTGCAGTTTCTTGACGAGCTGGCGGCTTGGTTCACGGCAGAGCGTGGATCGGGGCGCGCGATGATTGCGGTCGGCGACCTCAACATCGCGCCGCTCGAAACCGATGTGTGGTCGCACAAACAGCTTCTCAGCGTCGTCAGCCATACCCCGGTCGAGGTCGACCGCCTCGGGGTGTTGCAGCGCGCCGGCGGGTTTGTCGATGCGGTTCGCCATTTCGTGCCGCCGGAGCAGCGGCTGTACACATGGTGGAGCTATCGCAACCGCGACTGGGCCGCAAGCGACCGCGGCCGCCGTCTCGACCATGTCTGGGTGACGCCGGCGCTGGTCGGCGAACTATCGCTGGCGCAGGTTCATCGCGACAGCCGCCACTGGGAGCGAACGTCGGACCATGTGCCGGTGATGATCGAGTTCGGTGGCTGAAGGCTCTGAATCGCTAGGTTTGCCGGTACAGATGATAGCGGTCGGGGGCGATCCCATCGGGGAGCGGCAAGGAGACGAGGCCGGGTGCGGCGATCGACGGGTCGCTGGCGAGTACCGCACCCACACGCAACAACGGCAGGATCAGTGGCGTCAGTTCGGCGGCGAGCACCAGATTCCCCGCGGCGTCGCCGGTGCCGACATCGAAATGCATCAGTGCGATCCGGCCGCCGAACTGGTCGCGCGCGGCCCGCAGCGTCGTGCGCATATCGCCGAGGATCAACCGGTCGCGCGGCGGCACGCAATCGGGATGCGCCGCAACTCGCCGCTCGCAAACATAGATGTCGCGCTCCGGCAGCATTTCGCGCAGATGGTCGTAAGTGCGCCCGTTGCCGAGACCGAGTTCCAGCACGATCCCGTCGACGCCGCGGATCAACTCCGCGGCGCGGTTGAGGCAGGCCCGCTGTGCTTCGAGGCGGCGGATAAAGCTGTCGAGCCGGCTCATGCCGCCGGCGTCACCGCCGGCCGTTTGTCGGCGACCGGCGACGCTTGTGGTGGCTTGGCCTCGGCATCGTCCTCGGTCAGCCGGCGCAATTCGGTCAGCGCCGTCAGCAGTTGGTTGTTGGTCAGTTCGAGGCGGTGTGCGAGTTCGCGCATGATGCTGACCGCCATGTTGGGAAACTCGCGCACCATGCGCAGAAACGGATCCTTGCCAATGCGCAGCGCGACGAGGCGGCTTTTGGCGCGAACCGTCGCAGTGCGCGGGACGTCGCACAAAATCGCCATTTCGCCGACGATCTCGTGCGCGCCGAGTGTCGCGATGGTCACCGGGCCGCTCGGCGTCTCGACCAGGATTTCGGCCTCGCCTTCGATGATCAGATAGGCGGCATCGGCACGGTCGCGCTGGCGGAACAGCGTCTTGCCGGCATCGTAACCGACGCGTTCGCTCATAAATGCCAGCAGCTTGAGTTTTGCCGGCTCGATTTCGCAAAAAAACGGCACTCGGCGAAGGAGCTCGAATTCCTGCTGCAAGCTCATTTTTTCCTCCCGGTCTCCATGCCGGCGCCGTGCCGTCTTGTCATTCGGCGGCAATCAGCAGCGCGGTCAGAGAATCTTTATGGTTAAGGTCGGCGAAGGGGCCTTGTTCCTGCAGCTTACCGCTGCTCATCACCAGCACCCGATCGAAATTGCGCGCCAGGCTCGCCCGGTGCAACACCCAGATCAGACCGCGATCGGCCATCTCCTCATGCAGGCCTTCGCTGACTTTGTGCTGCAACTGCCCGTCGAGCGCTGAAGTCGCCTCGTTGAGGATCAGCAGGTCGGGGCGCTTCAGCAGCGCGCGGGCAATCGCAGCGCGCTGGCGCTGCGCCAGGGACAGCCGGGTGCCGCCGCTGCCGACCTGATAATCGAGCCCGATATCGACGATCGCCGGCCGCAGCGACAGCGTGTCGATGACTTCGCCCAGAATTTCGGGCACGCGTTCCGGCGCATCCGCCTCGCCATACGCAATCTTGCCGACCAGGATATTGTCCTGCAGCGAGGCGGCTGCGTTATAGCGCTCGGGGTCGAAGAATTCGATCTGGCCCTTTGCGTCATTGGGAAGATCGCGGCGAAACACGTGTCGCGCATTGAGAATGCGCTGCTGCATCGCCTCATCCAGCACGTCAAGCCGATGGCGCGCCGCGATCAGCTTGAACGGCAGCGACAGCAGTTTTTGCCGCTGTTCTTGGCGCAACGCGCCGATCCCGGAGCTGTTGATCGTGCTCAGGATGGCGGCAAAGGCTGGCAGGTCTTCGGCGCTAATAAAGCTGAACTGTTCGAAAAACTCGTGATCCGGCGCCAGATCGGCGAACATCTCGGTCATCATCTCGGCGACTTGGCGCCCGACCTCGATGAGGTCGCCGGTCAGGCCGACCTTGTCGAGAACCGAAAGGACGTAATTGTTGTCGGCGAGTGCTTCAAACTCGAAGACAGGTCCGATCGGCGTGCCGAACAGCAGGTTTTCCGCGACGCTCGCATTGGTGTTGTAGCGATCCACATCATAGCTTTCGACCAGCTTGGTGATGCCGTCTGCCTGCAGCCGGCGGGCCAACTCGTGCCGCGCGTGCAGCAGGCGCCGCGTCAGTTCCGCGTTGCCGGCCGGGTCAATGCGCCAGCGCAGCCCGAAATTGTAGACATCGTCGTCAAAGTCGAGCCGGATCAGAATTTCCGCGATGCGGCGTGACAATTCTTCGGCATTGGCGGCGCCGGCGGAGTCATAGTCGATCCAGTCGGCGCGCAGGTCGAAATCGATATTGCCGGAGCGCCGTGCTTCGTCGAGCTGCCGCGCCCGTCGGCGTTCCAAGGCCTCATCGTATTGCGCCGGGCGCAAGGGCCGGTGACGCAGCGCCAGCAGCAGGTTGTCGCGCAGGCTGCCGGCAAACAGATGCGGTGTCGCGCCGACATAGCCAATGCGGCGACCGATCACGGCAAGCGGCAGATCGGCTAGGTTGTGTCCGCCGATCGTAATGCGCCCGGCAGTCGGCCGCGTCAGGCGCGCCAGCAACAGCGCGAGTTCGTTCTTGCCGCTGCCGCTCTGCCCGATAATCGCGACGTGGTCGGTGAGGTTGATGCTGAACGTCACGGCGTCGACGACGAGGTTGCGATCGTCCTCGGCCAGCGACAGGCTGTTGGCGGCGAGTTCGCCTTGCAGGGGCGGAATACTGTCGGGTTCTTCCAGCATCAGCTGGCCGCTGGTGATACCGGCGGGCTGAAACTGCTCGATGATCTGCTCGTACTTGATCCGCGAGTCTTCCTTCTGCTGGTAGAAATCGAGCAGTTCCTTCCAAGGAGAGGCCATATCCTTGTAGGCCGCGAGCACGGCGACGAGCGCGCCAAATGACAGGCTGCCGCGGATCACCAAGTATCCGCCGATCGAATAAAAGAAAAAAGGAGTAAGCTGTGCGATAAAATTGTTGAGGAACTTCACAAAAAACTTGCGACGATAAATCTCGTACCGGATATCGTAAATCATGCCGAGCAGATGCGCGAAATCGGTCAGTTGCAGTTTGACCGTATCGTTGGCGTGAATTTCGATAAACCCGGCCGCGGATTCGTGAACCCGGTCGGCGACCTCGCGTACGGTGCGCACGCGGCGCTTGCCGAGTTCGTTTACCTTCCGCTGCAATCGCGGGATGACGTAGCCCTGGATCGGGTAGAGCGCGACCGCAGCGCCGCCGAGCACCGGGTCCTGCATGAACATGAAAAGGACGATCGTCAGCAGCGTGCCGCCCTGAAAGGCCGGGATCGCGAAGGCGTCGCCGATAAAACCGCCGAGTGATTCACATTCGGCGGTAATCATCGGGATGATCTGAGCGGATGACGTCCGCTCGAAGTATGCCAGCGGAAAGCGCAGCATCCGCTCGTAAAGCTGATAGCGGAAGCGCCGCAGCATCCGCTCGCCGAGTTGCCCTTTGAATGTATTGATATAGTATTTGAAAGCGCCGTTCATCAGAACGAGAAATAAAAACCCGATGCACAGCGCCATCAGATAGGGCACGCGATCCAAATCCATGCCGAGGATCGGCTGTGGAAACGGCGCATCGCTGCGGATCGCGTGATTAATGATGGTTTTCGGCAGGCTGAGCGAAAAATAGAGAAACGGGAACGACGCAAAGGTCAGCAACAGCAACGCCAGTTGCTGGGGCAGGCTGTGCTTGAGGATGAAGCGATAGATCGTCGGTTCGAGGTCGCGGCTTTCGAGGCGCTGCGGTTCCGCCGGCATCGGGGTATGCCGCGGCCATAAACGGGTGAGCAGACGGGGGCGCGGCGCACCGCCGACCGAGGCCGCAACCGCGGCGGCTCCCTTCATCGCGGCGCCTTTTGAAAAAAGGACGCGGCCGATAATCCGCGACCCCATATCATGCGGCTGCGGAGTGATAGGAGCGGAGGCGTCGCGTGGGAAACCACCGCGATCATAAACGTATCCTGATTTACAGCCACGACACCTTCGGCCTCGGCCACCTGCGCCGCTGCCGGGCGATTGCGCATGCGCTGGTTGATGCAAACTCCTCTCTGTCGGTGCTTATTCTATCGGGATCGCCGATTATCGGCAGCTTCGATTTCCGTTCTCGCGTCGATTTTGTGCGCATCCCGGGCGTAATCAAGCTGCGCAATGGCGAGTACGTCTCGCTTAGCCTGCACATCGACATCGAGGAGACACTGGCGATGCGCTCCTCGATCATCCGCCATACCGCCGATATCTTTGACCCCGACATTTTTCTCGTCGACAAGGAGCCGCTGGGGCTGCGCGGCGAGGTGCGGCCGACGCTCGATCTGCTGCGGGCGCGCGGCACGCCTCTGATCCTCGGGCTGCGCGATGTGATGGACGAACCCGACGCGCTCGAAACCGAATGGGAGCGCAAAAACGCGATTCCGGCGCTCAGCGACTATTACAGCGAATTGTGGGTTTATGGCCTGCCGCAGATCTGTGAACCGCTCGCCGGGCTCGACCTGCCGGAAAGCGTGCAGCGGCGAATGATCTATACCGGATACCTGCGTCGGCAGGTGCCTACGGCGGTCGCAACCCCGAACCGGCCGGATTTGCCGGAAGACGATTTTCTGTTGGTAACGGCTGGCGGCGGCGGCGACGGCGACGAATTGTTCGACTGGGTGCTGGCGGCCTATGAAAACGATCCCGGCGGATTGCCTCCGGTGTTGCTGGTCTATGGGCCGTTTATGGTGCCGGACCAGCAGGCGGCTTTTACGGCGCGCGTCGCGCGGCTGCCCAAGGTGCGCGCGATCACATTCGATGCCCGACTCGAAACCCTGATGTCGCGGGCCGCCGGTGTGGTCGCGATGGGCGGTTACAACACGTTCTGCGAGATTCTGTCGTTTGACAAACCGGCGCTGATCGTGCCGCGGACCAAGCCGCGTCTCGAACAATATATCCGCGCCCAGCGCGCCGCGGAACTTGGCCTCGTCTCGATGCTGACGGATGCGGATGGCGGCGAACCGAGCCGAATGGCGGCAGCGCTGCTGCAACTGAAACAGCAGGCGCCGCCCTCCGCCGTCGTGGTTCCGGGGTTGCTCGACGGCATGGCCAGCGTCAATCGGTTGGCGCGCAAATGGCTCAACCACGGAAGCGGCGAGCGGATGCGGCTGCGCGCCTGCGGTAACGCCTGACATGACGCAATCCGCCGTTGTTGCGGCCTCCCCGGAGGGGGGGCAGGGCCGTGTTGCCTTCGTCCTCAAGGGTTATCCGCGGCTGTCGGAGACGTTTATCGCGCAGGAGATGCTGGCGCTGGAGCAACTCGGGCTGGACATTCAGATCGTCTCGCTGCGCCATCCGACCGATCGCGAGCGTCATCCTATCCACGCACAGATCCGCGCGCCTGTGCTGTATCTGCCGGAATACCTTAAGGATGCGCCGCGTCGTGTGCTTGCCGGCTGGCGCCGAGCGCGGCGGCTGGCGGGATATGGTGCAGCATGGCGGGCTTGGCTTGCCGATCTGCTGCGTGACCCGACGCCAAACCGGGTGCGCCGCTTTGGCCAGGCATTGGTGCTGGCGGCGGAACTGGCGCCGGAGATCGGGCATCTGCACGCGCATTTCCTGCATACGCCGGCTTCGGTGGCCCGCTATGCCGCATTGCTGCGCGGCCTCAAATGGTCGGTTTCGGCACACGCCAAGGATATCTGGACCAGCCCCTCCTGGGAGAAGCGCGGCAAGCTCGGTTCGGCGGCCTGGGCGGTTACCTGTACAGAAGCCGGACGGCAGCATCTTGCCACGCTCGCGCCGAGGCCGGACACCGTGACATTGTCATATCACGGGCTTGACCTTGCCCGTTTCGCATCGCCGCCGATATGCGGTTCGATATCGGATGGCGGCGATCCGCAGCGCCCAGTGACCCTGCTGTCGGTCGGGCGTGCGGTCGAGAAAAAGGGTTTTGACGATCTGCTCGCCGCCCTGGCGCTGTTGCCGACGGGATTGTCGTGGCGCCTTGTGCATATCGGCGGCGGCGCATTGGCATCGCCGCTGAAAACCGAGGCGCGGCGCTTGGGACTTGATCGGCGTATAGAATGGCGTGGCGCCCAGCCGCAGCCCGATGTACTCGCGGCGTATCGCGCCGCCGATCTGTTTGTGCTAGCGGCCAAGATCGGTCGCGATGCCGATCGCGACGGCTTGCCGAATGTATTGATGGAAGCGCAGAGCCAGTGCCTCGCCTGTGTCGCGACGCAACTGCCGGGGATCGCCGAGCTGATCGACGATGGGCGCACGGGCGTCCTTGTGCCGCCGGCCGATCCTGCCGCCCTGGCGGCGGCTCTCGAAGCGTTGATCCGTGATCCGGGCCGGCGCGCGCGACTTGCCGCCGCGGGCGAGGCGAGGGTGCGCCAAGCCTTCGATATGCGCCACGGCATCGAGACGCTGGCGGTTCTGTTCGGCCTGTCATCGGCAGCGGTATCGCCTGCGGCCGCGGCGGCGGAATAACCCCCGGCGGAATAACCCGCGGCTGAATTCTTCCGCTTTCATCGGTGGCGGGTGCGATTACATATCCCAACTGCTGGTAGCGGCTCGCCGGCCCCAGTTTTCCATCTCATCGAGAGGTCGGCGTGTTCCTGCTCGTGCTGTCGCTTTGCGGTTTTGCCAGCGCGATGTCGGGCCGCATTCTCGATCCGGTCATTACCGATATTGCCGGCGATTTCGGCGCGCGGGTAGCGACGGTGGCGCTGCTGTCGACCGCATACGCCGTGCCGTTTGCCGTGGCGCAGCCGGTGCTGGGACCTCTGGGCGATCTCTTTTCAAAGACGCTGATCGTCAAGGCGTCAGTCGGGCTGTTGACCGTGTTTTCAGTGGTGGCGGCGTTGGCCCCGACGCTCGATCTGCTGTTTGTCGCGCGCATTCTGGCAGGAGCGGCGGGTGCCGGGGTGGTGCCGATCGGGTTTGCGTTGATCGGCGACCGCGTGCATCTGTCGGGGCGGCAGCTTGCGATCAGCCGGTTTGTCGCGGCGACGCTGCTCGGCCAGCTATTGGGCGCCAGTGTTGCCGGCATTCTGGCGCACGCGTTCGGCTGGCGCGGCGTTCTGTGGTTTTCCGCGGCGATTACGTTGGCCATAACGGCGGCGGCGGTGGTCATGCTGCCGCACAATGCGACCCGGCGGGATCAGGCGGGGCGGCGCGAGCCTGCGCGAATTGCGATGGCGGTCGCGAACTACCGCGCGGTGCTGCGCAACCCGCTATCCTATGTCTGCTTTGGCGTGGTCATCGTCGAAGGTATCTGCATCCACGGGAGCCTGCCATTTATCGGCGAATACCTGCACGGCCTCGGCAAAGGCGGCGTGCGGGAGGCCGGGATCGTGATTTCCGGGATGGCAATCGGCGGGTTGGTTTTTGCGTTTGGCGTGCCGCTGTTTCTGCGCTTTCTGCAGCGCCGGCAGATGATGGGGCTGGGCGGCGTGTTCGGCGGCCTGGGGCTCGCCTGCATCGCGCTCGGCACCGACTGGCCGGTCGAGGCACTGTTCATGGCGATCACCGGGTTCGGCTTTTTTCTGCTGCACAACCCGGTGCAGACCGAGGTCTCGGAGTTGGCGCCGAGCGCCCGCGCTTCAGCCTATTCGCTGCACGCCTTCTCGTTTTACACCGGTCAGGCGATCGGACCGGTGCTTTACGGGCTGGGCCTGCATACGATCGGTCTATCGGCGAGCTTTGCCGTCGCCGGTCTGTGCTTTCTTGCTACCGGCCTTAGCGCCTTTCGCCTGTTGCGCACTCCAGGATAAGGGCAAACCGCCTCAAGCCTTGAAACGCTCGGTCTTGAACAGGCCGCGCTCGAATTCGAGGTACGACTCCTTTGTAAACGCCGGCTCGAAATCGGCGATGATCTGGCGGGCCGGCGCGGCATCACCGTACAGCAGGTCGATCGCCGTCATCGCGAGCAGCTTGGCCGGGGTCAGATAGGCGTGCTGCGGCTCGTTGATGCGAAAATCGGCACCGTGCGTCTTGCCCTGCGCCGAGGCGACATAAGGGTGGATCACCGGAATCATGTGCGCGATATCGCCCATGTCGGTCGAGCCGGTGCGGTGGCCGCCGATGTCGAACTGGCCCGGCCCGAACAGGTGCTCGACATTGGCGCCGAACAACTCGCCCATCGAGCGGTTGTTGCGCTGCGGCAGATAGCCGGGGATCGTATTGATTTCGACTTCGGCGCCCATCGCCATCGCGCCGGCGCGCAGGCAACGATCGACCTTCATGTTGGCATCGACGATCGCTTCGAGCGAGCCGCCGCGCACAAAGGTCTCCATCTTCACCTCGGCCGGCACCACGCTAACCGCGTCGCCGCCTTTGGTGATGATCGGGTGGATGCGGATCGTGTCGCGGTCGTGAAACGTCTCCCGCTGGCAGTGGATCGCGTTGAGCGCGATCTGCGCCGCCGACAATGCATTGATGCCGAGTTGCGGCGCCCCGCCGGCATGGCTGGCGCGGCCGACAAAGCGGATCTGCTTGACCAGCGCGCCGTTTGACGAATCCGCAATGTAGGAACGCTTTGCCATCTGATCGTGCGAGCCGACATGGATCATCATCGCCATGTCGATATCATCGAAATGGCCCTTCGCGACCAGTTCGGGCTTGCCCAGCAGGAACTCGATCTCGCCTTTGTCCTTGCGCCGCAGACGCTCTTCAACATCGATGAATTCCTCGGCCGGCACCGCGAAGAACACAAGCTCGCCGGCGAGGCTTTCGGTTGCCTTGGCCGAAGCGAGACCCATCGCGACGCCGAGCATGCCGGCCACCTGCGCATTATGACCGCAGCTATGGGCGGCGCCGGTATGCGGATCGGCAAGCGGATGGTCGGAGGTGCGCAGGCTGTCGAGTTCGCCGATAAACGCGATGCGTGGGCCGGGCGCCTTGCCTTTGAGCCGGCCCTTGACGCCGGTCATCGCCAGTCCGGTCTGCGGCGCGAGGCCGATTGCGCGCATGCGCTCCGCAACCAGCGCCGCTGTCTTGGTTTCGTTAAAGCCGGTTTCGGGGTGGTGTAGTATCGTTTCGCCGAGTTCGATGATCTCGTTGCCGTGCCGGTCGATCGCCTCGCACACTGCCTGCTTCAGCTCGTCCTTGCCGATCATCGCTCACCCCATCGCGCCGAAAACGGCGATGATATCGCCATTTCAGTCCGGGTTGCCACAGGGGAGCCAAATTTCCGCAGGGTCTGCGGACCCCAACCGTAAGGGTGCTTCGCAGGCCGCGCGTCCCGAAAAACGCGCGGCGTCTCGTCCGCGACGTTAGCTCCGCATAAAGCCTTCGAGTTCGTTCGACGCCCATTTGATGGCGTCGTCGATGCTTTTGCCGCCTTGCGTGCACTGCGCGATCATCTTGGGCATGGTTGCCTGCGAGAAGATCTGGTTGGCGATGCGTGCCGGCGCTGGCCAGCCGGCAACCGACTCGACGACATCGCCGCGCGGCGGGTAGCTCCACAGGCCGCCTTTTGGCGGGGCTTCGTCGGCCCAGGTCTTGAAGTCGCGCAATGTGCCGAAGCACGGGATATCGTAGCCGTGGCTGGCCGCGACGAGTTTCTCGACCGAAGGCTTCTCCCACAGATGCAAGGCGAGGCTTTTCGCCGCCGCCTTGTTCGGCGAGAAATTCCAGATGCCCCAGAACGACGGCTGTGCCGGGTCGAACCGGCCTTTCGGTCCCTTAGCCGACGGGAAATGCCAGCATTGTTCGGCGACTTTCGGGGCGTCGCGCACCGCGACCGCCCAGGCCGAGGGCGGGTTCTGGATCAGCGATCCTTTGCCGGAAATCAGAAATTTATTGTTGCCGGCATCGTCCCACGCGAACACATCGGGCGGCAGGAACGGCACCAGCTTTTTGTACCAGCCGAGCACCTGCTTTACGGGGTCGGAATTGACGGTGATGTTGCCGTCCTTGTCGACAAGCTCGGCCCCGAAAGCCCGGAACACGGCGCCGACCGTATTGGCGGAGTCGCTGGTCTGGCCGAGCGGCAGCCCGAACGGAAAGCCGCCCTTGAAGCATTTTTCGGCTGCCTCAAGGAAGAAATCGAGCGTCCATTTATCGGTCAGTTCCTTGTTGGGCGGCTTTTCGGCCGGATACATCTGAGTCACGTCAAGGCCGGCATATTGCTTCAGCAGGTCGATGCGTCCGACCGACGGCAGGGTCAGCGTATTGGGGATGGCGGGCGGCGCGATCCAGTGCCCGTTCTGGCGACCGACATAGCTCATCGCATCGCTGGGTTGACCGTATTGTTTGACCAGGGTCGCCCAGACATCGTCGGAATTTTCCAGGTTGTCGGTCTGTGCCGCGGAATACCATACCGGCAGCGTGATCATGTCGTGACCGGACCGCGCCTGCGCCTCGGCGGCGGCAGTCAGCATCAGCTTGTCACCCTGCGACGTGACGAAATCGATCTTGATTTCGACCTTTTCCTTGTCCGCCCATTCCTGGCACAGCTTGGTCAGGGTGTCGTTGGCGCCCGGCACCCAGTGATCCCAGAATGCGGCGCTGAGCTTGCCCGCGGCGTGCGCGCCACGGACAAACGGCAAGGTCGAAGCCGCCGCCGCGACGGCGCCGGTTTGCAGCACGCGCCGTCTTGTTATTGTCGGTTGCACCATCTCAGATTCCTTTCCCTAAATGTACGGGTGACCGGACGAAGCAGGCCCGACCGCGACCTCGCACTCTATCGAATGGCAGGCATGCGCGCAGTTTATCGCGGCGTCAGCAAAAAGCATCGTCGTTTTGCACCGAACGTGGTTAACCGGCGCTCAAATTGACGCAGCCGGCCGGTGTTCTGTCGTTACAACAATCCGCAGCCGCCGATCACCCCCGCCGCGGCGATGATCCACAAGGGATTGACCCGCGTCACCAGCAGCAGCGCGCCGGCGGCAACCGTCAGCGCGGCGCTCGCCCAGCCGGTGTCGCCGGCCCGCGCCACGACAAACCCGCCAGCGACCACGAGGCCGATCGTCACCGGTGCCAGTCCGCGGCGTACGATCGGCTGCCAGCCGGTGTCGCGAAACCGGTCCCACACCTGAAAGCTCGCGAAGCATAACGCGCAGGACGGCACAAAGGTCGCCAGCCCGGCCGCGATCGCTGCTGGCAGCCCACCCACCTGCCAGCCGATAAAGCTGGTCAGCAGGATCATGTTGGGGCCGGGGATCGCCTGCACGACGGCAAAGCAGTTGGCGAAATCCTGATCGGTCATCCATTGGTGCGCGATGACGTAATCCCGCAGATCGGGAAGCGCGGCAGGGATGCCGCCGAAACTGATCAGGGACAGCAGGGTCAGGTGAGACACCAGCGCGGTTGAGGCGCTCCCCGTGCTCATCGGATAGGCCGTCGCTCAAAATAGGCGGCGGCGATGCTGAGCGGGGCCAGGACCAGCACCACCACGACGAGCGGCAGCCGTACAAAGGCAAGACCGGCGAAGCCGAGCGCCGCGAACAGCAATGCCGCCGGGCGGCGCCGGTGCGGCGTCAGCAGCTTGAAGCCGACCGCCATGACCATGCCGGCTGCCGCCGCCGAAATACCGCGCAGAATATCCTGCAGCGGGCCGAAATGAGCGTAGTGAAGGTAGAGCGCGCCGAGCGCAAAGCCGAGCGTCCAGGGAATCACGATAAAACCGGCGAGACTGACCAGGGCGCCGCTTGTGCCGTGCAGCCGGGCGCCGACGCACAGCGTCATGCTGGCGATGTTGGGGCCGGGCATGAACTGGCACAGGCTCAGAATATCGGCGAATTCCTGCTCGTCGAGCCAGCGTCGCTGTTCGACCAGCACCTGCCGCGCCCAGACCATGCCGCCGCCGAGCGCGCTCAGCGACACCTGCAGGAACGCCAGGAACAGATCGCGCAACGACACCACCGGTGGATGCGTCGCGGCCCGCCGTACGACATCGGTCACCGGTGGTCAGGTGACATCAGGCAAAAGCCTGGCGGAACGCGGCGGCGACGGCGCGCTGTGCATTCATTGCATCGTCAACCGCCGGCACCATGCCGAAAAACGCATGCACCATGCCGGCGTATTCGCGATACTCGACCGCGACGCCGGCCGCCCGCAAAGCCGCGGCATAGCGCTCACCGTCATCGTGCAGCACATCGCATTCGGCGGTAACGACGATAGCGGGTGCGACGCCGTCAAGCCTTGCCTTGATGGGCGAGGCGCGCCAATCGGCGGTGTCGGCGGCGCTGCGCAGATAGTGCTTCTGGAACCACTGCATCGCGGCGCGGGTCAGCAGGCCGGAACCTTCGGCGAATTTCTGGTAACTGTCACCGACCAGCGCGTAGTCGCTGATCGGATACACCAGCGACTGGAAGCGGAGTTTCGGGGCGCCGGCATCGCGCGCCATCACCGCCACCACCGCTGCCAGATTGGCGCCCGCGCTGTCACCGTGCACGCCGAGCCGGTCGGGGTCGGCCCCAAGGCTGGCCGCGTTGGCGTGCAGCCATTGCAGGGCGGCAAACGAGTCATCGACCGCCGCCGGAAATCTGTGTTCCGGCCCCATGCGGTAATCCACCGAAACGACCAGTGCCTCAGCGCCGGCGCACAGGTTTCGTGCAATCAGGTCGTGGGTGTCGAGGCTGCCGATGACGTGGCCGCCGCCGTGATAATACGCGATTGCCGGCAGGGTCCCTGCGGCGTCCGGCCAATACAGCCGCACCGGTATGGGGCCGGCGGGGCCAGGGATCGTGCGGTCTTCGACGCGCGCCGTCGGCAGCGGCTCGGCCTTGCGGCTGCGTGCGGTTTCTTCCATCTGGGCGCGGGCTGCGGCCGGGGTCATCGACTCGATCGGCTGCTGTCCGCTCGCGGCGATGATCTTCAAAACGCGCTCGATTTGCGGATGCAGCGTCGCCATGAGTCCCCTCCCACCGGATTTTGCCGTGACCTTAGCGCGTGTCGCGGCGTGGCGCGACTTCGCCTTCTGCGTCGAGCTATGCATTTCTGCGTGAGATGTCGCGATCTATTCTCAATTGCAGGGTTGCGCCAGTTCCGTGAAAATGCGAATGGTTTGCAACTGGAACACGGGGGGCGAGATGGACCAACGCACGATATCGGGAACGCCGGCAGAGCATGTCGAAGGCGCCGAACCCGTTGTTACGAGCCGCGAATTGTTGCGCGGCAACCGCCGGGTCATCATCGAACACGGTCGCGAGCGCTATCGCCTGCTGCTGACCAAAAGCAACAAGCTGATCCTGACGAAGTGACAGACCGATCAACCTCCTGAAATCTCACCCGAGCAAATCTCACCCGAGCAGAATCTCACCCGAGCCAGCGTAGCCGTATTGTGGTCGACGCCAGCCAGGAAAACGACCGCTCAATTCCTGGATATGGCACATGGTGTTATCAAGAAACTTGGACAAGAGTAGCATTGCCGCGCGTTTCGCTGGCAATGCGGCGGCGCTGCGGCGCGCGTTGCTTGGATCGGCGGCAACCCTGGCACTGACCGCGGGAATAACCCCGGCTTTGGCGCAAGATGCAGCGCCGCAGCCGGCAGTTGCTCCAGCCGCGGGGCCGGAGCAACTGCCCACGTTGACGGTCGAGGGCGCGGCCGGCAATGCCCCCAGCGAATACAAGGCTGACCAGCCGACCATTCAGAAATTCACCGAACCGCTGCTCAACACGCCGCAAACGATCGATGCCGTGCCGCGCAAGCTGTTGGACGACCAGGGCAATACCAATTTCCGTGACGCACTGCGTAACGTCCCCGGTATCAGCATCGCGGCCGGCGAGAGCGCTTCCCAGGGCGACAGTTTGACGATCCGTGGCTTCACGGCGCGCAACGACATCTTTCTTGACGGGATGCGCGATTTCGGCAGCTATTATCGAGACCCGTTCTATCTCGAAGACATTCAGGTGTTGAAAGGGCCGGCCGGCATCATCTTCGGGCGCGGCTCGACCGGTGGTGTTGTCGAGCAGGACAGCAAGATGCCGCGGCTCGACCCGCTTGCCGCCGGTACGCTGGCATTCGGTACCGATCTGACCAAGCGTGTTACCGCCGATGTCGATCAGCCGACACCGCAGCTTGGTGAAGGGGCGGCGGTTCGCATTAACCTGATGGCGCAGGACGGCAATGTCGCCGACCGCGACGTTGCGCGCAACAGCCGCTTTGGCATCGCGCCGTCACTGGCGCTGGGGCTGGGCACCCCGACCCGGATGACCTTCAGCTACCTGCACCAGCAGGAATATGACATTCCCGATTACGGCTTGCCGTGGGTGTACCAGGGCGTTGCCGGTACTGCGACCGCGATTGCCCGCCCGACGCCGTTATCGGCGGCGCAAACCAACTATTACGGTTTCAGCGACGGCAACTACCTGCGCACCAATGTCGATGTGCCGACTTTCAAGATCGAGCACGATTTCAACAATGCGATCACCGTCTCCGACCAGCTTCGATATGCCCGCTATTCGCGCTCGTACGACATCACCGAGCCGCAGCTTTACACCGCTGCCAGTACCGCGGTGCCAGGCGGCACCGGCACGCCGTTGCTGGTTGCTCCCGGAACGCCGATCGGTTCGCTGAGCGTTGCGCGCAACCAGCTTGCGGGCCACTCGCTCGAGACGTTTCTGGAAAACCAGGCCGATATGACGGCGCGGTTCAACACCGGGCCGATCAGCCACAGTTTCCGGGCCGGCATCGAGGTCGGCCGCGAGACATCCGACCCGACGCGCTTTTCGACGATCGGGCCATACAGCCTGACCTCGCTGGCCGCACCAAGCCCCAACGATCCGTTCAATTCCATCACCTATCATTCGTCGGATACGACGACGACGGCCTTGACGCAGGCGCTCTACGCTCTCGACACGATCAAGATCGGCGAGCAGTGGCAGGTAATGGGCGGCGTACGCTGGGACCGCTTCGATGCCAGTTTCGATCAGACGACCTATGCCAACCCGGTCACCAACGCGGGGGCGGGCACTTCCTCGTTCAACCATGTCGACTCGGCGGTGACGTGGCGCGGCGCGGTCGTCTACAAGCCGTTGCCGCAAGGCAGCATCTATTTCGATGCCGGCACCTCGTTCAACCCATCGGCGGAGGCGCTGTCGCTGTCGAGCGCGACCGCCGCGCTGCCGCCGGTGCGCAACGAGAGCTACGAGGTCGGGACCAAATGGGACCTGATGGATGGCTCCCTGTCGGTCACTGGCGCCTTATTCCACACTGAGCAGCTCAATGTTCGGGAAGCCGACCCGAACAACCCGCTGTTTAACATCCTGGCCGGCGATGCCGTCGCAAAGGGTGGCGAAATCGGCCTCATCGGTCATATCACGCCGGTATGGGAGGTGATTGCCGGGTACGCCTATACCTTCAGCGAGATCGACAAATCGCCGAACACCGGCCCGACCAGCGATCTTGGTCACCGGCTCGCCAACACCCCGATGCACACCGCCAATCTGTGGACCGAATATCACCTGCCGTGGTGGAAAATCGAAATCGGCGGCGGCATCAACGTGGTGTCGAGCCGGTTTGCCGCCTCGACCCCGACGTCGGCCGGCGGTGTCGCCTTTTTTAAGGAAGCGCCGGGCTATTACACGGTCAGCGCGATGGCAAAAATGCCGCTGAGCGACAAGGTCTCGCTGCAACTCAATCTCTATAACCTGACCGACAATAAGTATTACGACCAGCTGCACCCGTCGCATGTCGTACCTGGCGCCGGCCGCACCGCCATGTTTACGCTTGCCTATAAGTATTAGAGGCAAGCGCGCGAATGCTGATTCACATCCCGACGGTTCTCGACGCGGCGCAACTGGCGGATTGCCGGGATACGCTGGCCGCCGCCGAGTGGATCGACGGCCGCGTCACCGCCGGCCATCAGTCGGAGCGGGTCAAGGATAACCGGCAAGTACCGGAACGGCATCCGATCGCACGGCGGCTCGGCGACATGATCCTGACGGCGCTGGAGCGCAATCCGCTTTTTCTGTCGGCGGCCTTGCCCCTGAAGATCGTGCCGCCGCTGTTCAACCGCTACGAAGGCGGCCAGAACTACGGCAACCATGTCGACGGGGCGATCCGGCCGATTACCGGCACGCCGTTCAGGGTGAGGACGGATCTGTCGATCACGGTCTTTATCAGTCCGCCCGATACCTATGAGGGCGGCGAATTGATCGTCGACGATTCCGGAGGGCATCGCATCAAATTGCCGGCGGGTGATGCGATCCTTTACCCCGGCACCAGCGTGCACCGCGTCGCGCCGGTTACACGCGGCGTGCGCCTTGCGTCGTTTTTCTGGATCGAAAGCATGGTGCGCGCCGACTCGCAACGCACCCTGCTGTTCGATCTCGATACCGCGATCCAGCAGCTTGCCGCGGCGCAACCGGACAATCCGCCGGTGCTGCAACTGATCAACGTCTATCACAATCTGCTCCGCCACTGGGCCGATACGTGAAGTTGGGCGATACATGAACCGGGTTTATCCATGATCCGCGGCGTCATCCGTCAGATCCATCTATGGGCCGGCATCGCGCTTTGCGTGCCGCTGGTATTGCTCGGGCTGACCGGCAGCTTGCTGGTGTTCGAGGACGAGCTGACCGGCATCTTCACGCCGCCGCCGCCGGTGGCGGTGGGAGACGCAAAACCGGTCAGCGCCGTCATTGCGGCGGCGCGTGCCGCCGCGCCGGCCGGCTTCGTCACGCAAAGCTACATTGCGGCGCCCCCGAAGGGGCTTGCTACGGTGCGCCTGATCCCACCACGGCGGGGCGGGGAAAAGGCGTCCGCCGCTGCGGCGAGGCCGGGAGGCGAGATGCTGCGCATTTCGGTCGACCCGGTATCTCTTGCGACTTACACGAACCCGGCTGAAGGGTTTTTACGCCAAGTCTTTTACCTGCATACCAATCTGCTGTTGAAAACCCGTGAAGGACGCCAACTGGTCGGGTGGCTCGGCGTCGTGATGCTGATCATGGGGATCAGCGGTCTGGTCAACTGGCTGCCGCGGCCGAACCAGTGGCGCAACGGCCAATGGCGTCGCGCCTTTGCGGTGCGCCGCGGCGCACGCGGCTTTCTTCTTAATCGCGAATTGCATGGCGCCGCCGGCATCTGGGGCCTGGTCGTGTTTGTCGTCGTCAGCTTTGGCGGCGTCGAGCTGGCGTTTCCGGAGACCGTGCGTGCGATCGTCAATGTCGCAATGCCGGCCCGCGACTTGCGCGCCGGTGCCGCGGCGATCAAGGTGGAACCGCAGCGCGGCGCCGAGCCGATGGCGATCGACGATGCGATCGCGCTGGCTCGCTCGCAGGTTCCCGATGCCGATTTGCGCTTTGTCTTTCTGCCGATGCGGCCGGATCAGCCGATCCGGGTGGCATTGTCGCGCGCCGGCCAGGAACGGCGCGAGCCGACCGCCACGGTATTTATCGATCCGTGGACGCGGCGCATCGTCGATACTTACGATCCGCGCCAATACAGCGCCGGCGAAAGCCTGCTCGCCTGGCAGCACGCGATCCATGCCGGCCAGGGCCTCGGCCCGATCTGGAAGGTGCTGGTGTTTTTCGTCGGGTTCCTGCCGCTCCTTTTCTCGGCCACCGGCCTCGCGATGTGGTGGCTTAAGCGGTGTCGGCGCGCGGTGGTGGACGCCGCCGCGGATGCAATAGTCGATCCCGTCTACACGGCTCGGAGGGCCGGAGAATGAAGTTGCATGATTTGCGCGTGTGGGCGGTGTTGACAGCCGCGACCCTGGCGGCGACGCCGGTGCTGGCACAGGACGCCGCTTCTCCTCAAGGCACCTCAACCCCGGAGGCGGCCAATCTGCTGCGGGCGGCACTGCCGCATGATCTGTCGCCGTGGAACATGTTTCTGACGGCCGACAGCATCGTCAAAGGCGTCATCATCGGCTTGGCTTTTGCCTCGGTGGTGACCTGGACGATCGGCCTCGCCAAGGCGATCGAGCTGCTGTCGCTGCAGCGCAAATTGCGCCGCGGCCTTGCGGTTCTCGACAATGCCGCCTCGCTGGCCGAGGCCAGTGCGCACCTCAACGAAGTTGGGCCGGATGCCGATCTGGTGCGCGCCGCAGCGGTCGAGATTGCGGCATCGGCCGACGGGACGCCCGACGGCATCAAGGAACGGGTCGGGTCTCGGCTCGAACGGATCGAGGTACGGCTCGGGCGGGTGATGTCGCGCGGCACCGGCCTCCTTGCCACGATCGGCGCGACGGCGCCCTTTGTCGGCCTGTTCGGCACGGTCTGGGGCATTATGAACAGCTTTATCGGCATCTCGAAGGCGCAAACCACCAACCTCGCCGTTGTCGCGCCCGGCATCGCCGAGGCGCTGCTGGCCACCGCGATCGGCCTCGTCGCGGCGATCCCGGCGGTGGTCCTGTATAACCTATTCGCACGCCGCACCGCTGGTTGCCGGGCACTGGTGGCTGACGCGTCAGCGGCGGTCCTGCGTCTTGTGTCGCGCGACCTCGATCGCCTGCGGCCGGCGCCGCGCCTGCGGACGGCGGCGGAGTAGCCGGCATGGCCTTCAGCCTGCGCCACGGCGAAGACGATCTCGACGAAGCGCACGAGATCAACGTTACGCCGTTTATCGACGTGATGCTGGTGCTGCTGATCATCTTTATGGTTGCCGCGCCGCTCGCCACGGTCGATGTGGCGGTCGACCTGCCGGTGTCTACCGCGCAGCCCGACGCGCGCCCGCCCAAGCCGCTGTTTCTGACGATCAAGGCGGATCACACGCTGGCGCTCGGTGACGCCACCGTCGCGAAGGGCGATGTCGTCGCCGCGCTCGATGCCGCCTCCGGCAACAACAAGGACGAGCGGGTGTTCCTGCGCGCCGACAAGCAGGTCGATTACGGCGAACTGATGGACGTTATGAACGTTCTGAGAGATGCCAACTACCTCAAGGTCGGGCTGGTCGGGCTGGAGGCGCGCGAAGCCAAATGACCGTCACGGCCGATGCCTTTACGCACGCTCGCGGCCGCGAGCCGCGCGATATCGCGCGCTGGGGAGCGTCGCTTGTCGCTGTGCTTGCCTTGCATGTCGCCGGCGTCTTGTACCTGATTGCCCACCCGATTGCGGTCGAACCGCCGGGCATGCCGCCGGCCGCAGTGCTGATTGACCTGGCACCGCTGCCGGCGCCGCCGCCAATACCCGCGCCGGAGCCTGTGCCGCCGCCGCAAATCGTCGAGCCGGAACCGCCGCCGCCTCCACCGATTCCGATTCCGGAAACACCGCCGCCGCTGCCGCCCCCGCCCAAGGCGGTGATCCTCCCGAAACCACCACCGCCGCGTCCGCCGAAGCCGCCAAAGCCGCGTCCGGTTATCGAGCGCCCGCCGCTTCCCGTGCCGGCCGCTCCCGCGACGCCGCGCCCCGTCACCGCACCGCCGGTCGCAGCACCGCTTGCGCCGCCGCAGGCTTCAGCCGCTGCCATTGCCGGTGCGCGCGCCAACTGGCAGGCACGGCTGGTCGGTTGGCTGGCAAGCCACAAGCGCTATCCGCGCGTGGCGCAGGAACAGCACCAGGAAGGAACGCCGGCCATCCAATTCACGATGGACCGCAGCGGCCGGGTGCTGTCGTCGCATCTCGCCAGCAGTTCGGGAAATTCTCTGTTGGATGAGGAGACCGTGGCGCTGCTGCAGCGTGCGCAACCACTGCCGGCCCCCCCTCCGGAGGTGCCGGGTCAGAGCTTCACCTTCACCATTCCGATCCGGTTCTATATTCCGCGATAACCCGGAAATCCCCGCGCTTATAGGCCGAAATACTCCGCGTATTTCTTTTTGATCTCGGTTTCCATGTCGACCATCTTCGCGGCGTCGGCGGACATCAGTTTGATCTCGCTGAGCGGCTTGACCCCGTCATGCGGTTTGACGCCGGGGTGGAATGAGCGCAGCCACGCCATGTCGCTCAATACCTGTTGTCCGTCGCGCGAAAACAGATAGCTGATGAAGAGCCGCGCCGCGTTGGGATGCGGTGCATCCGCGAAGACGCCGGCGCCGCCGGGGATCGTCGGGGTGCCTTCGGTCGGGTAGACGATGGCGAGCGGCGCGCCCGTGGCGATCATCTGCTGCACCACATATTCGCCGCCATCGGCCATGATCGGCCGTTCGCCCTGCGCCACCTTTTTCGGCGGGTCGGCGCCCGACTGCACCTGCATGATGTGCTGCTGCCCCAGCTTTTGCATGTAGTCCCAGCCGAGATTCTGCACCAATTCGTAGGTCACGGTCATGATCGTGCCGCTATAGCCCGGGTGTGCCTTGACCATCTTGCCCTTCCATTTCGGATCGAGCAGGTCGGCAAAGCTTTTCGGTGCATCCGCAGCCTTGAGGAGCTTGGTGTTGTAGACGATCGGCGACAGGTTGAAGCGCACGGTGGCGAACATGCCGTCGGGGTCGCGCTGCTCCGCGGGCCAGTTGTCGGCGACATCCTTGGGGACAAACGGCGCCAGCCAGCCCTGCCGCTTCCACAGGATGAACGACCCCATATCAGAGGCTTCGGCGGCATCGACCGTATGGATATTGCTGCCGCGTTCCTGCGCGATGCGCTGGAAATTGCGCTCGGCGCCGTTGCGCTCGACCTGCACCGTGATGCCGGGATAGGCCGCCTCGAAACTCTTGGCGAGCTTTTCGGCGGTCTGCAACTCGATCGACGTGTACCAGACGACGGTTCCTTCTTTCTTCGCGGCGGCGACAAGTTCGGGGGTGATCGCGGTCGGCGTCGGTGCCGCAGCGAAGGCTGGGCCGGCGAATGTGAGTAGCGCCGCGACGAAAGTCAGCAGCGTGAGGAGGCCGGTTGTTGCTCCATCGTGCCACGACAAGCCTCTCCTTCTCCCCCCGACCGGTGGAGCGGCGATATCTTCTGCCAGCGTCATTTTCCTTCCCTCTGCTTTTATTGCGCCAGCGCGCGGCAATGCTCCGGCGGAAAACGCAACCGCACCATAGCCCCGACCGGCAGGTTGGTTTGCAGCGGCGCAGTGACGCGCACCTGCTGGCCATCCGCAAGGCTGACGAGATAGTCGCGATGCGCGCCGAGATAGGATTGCCGCACCACGCGTCCCGACGCTTCGTTTGGTTGCACGGCTGCCGCCGCGCTAGAAGCGTCCTCGAGCAATACGATTTCGTGCAAGCGCACGGACACCGCGGCTTCGCCCGTCGTGCCCGCCTCGCCGTCACCGCAGCGCAGCACAAGGGCGCCGCAATCCACGATGTCATCGCCGACGCGTCGGCCGCGGAACACATTGGTGCCGCCGATAAAGCGCGCGACGAATTCCGAGCGCGGCCGCTGGTAGATGTCTTCCGGCGAGCCGACCTGCTCGACCCGTCCTTGATTCATCACGACAATCGTGTCGGCAGTGGTCATCGCCTCGGTCTGGTCGTGGGTGACATAGATCGTCGTGTATTTGTAGGCATCGTGCAGCCGGCGGATCTCAAACCGCATTTCCTCGCGCAAATTGGCGTCGAGGTTGGATAGAGGCTCGTCGAGCAACAGGGTTTCCGGCTCGACCGCCAAGGCGCGGGCCAATGCCGCACGCTGCTGCTGCCCGCCGGACAGTTCGTGCGGATAGCGGCTTGCCAAGTCGCCGAGATGGGTGACGTCGAGGATCGTTTTGACCCGGCTCTCGCGGTCCGCGCGGTCGAGGCGGCGCAATTTCAAGCCATAACCGACATTATCGGCGATCGTCATGTGCGGCCACAGCGCATAGGACTGAAAGATCATCGACATGCGGCGCCGTTCGGGCGGCAGGCTGCGGCCGGGTTCGGAGACGGTCCGACCGCCGACCCGGATCGTTCCCTGATCGGGATCGAGAAACCCGGCGACCAACCGCAGCGTCGTGGTCTTGCCGCAGCCCGAAGGGCCGAGCAGGCACAACAGCGAGCCATCGGCAATCGTCAGGGTAAGGCCGTCGAGGGCGACGGCCTCGCCAAAGCGCTTGGTCAGCGAATCGAGTTCAACAACCGCCATGATCCGTTGTCAGGCGACCCCATGCTCCTTGAACCACGCCAGCATGCGGCCCCACGCGTCCTTGGCGTCGTCGGCGCGATAACTCGGCCGGTAATCGGCGTTAAAGCCGTGCGGCGCGTCGGGATAGATTTTGTACTCGCAGGTCTTGTTGGCGGCCTTGCAGAGTTCCTGGCGCTTTTCGATGGTTTCTTTCGGAATGCTCTTGTCCTGGCCGCCGTAAAACGCCAGCAGCGGGCATTTGAGTTCGGCGGCGATGTCGACCGGGTTTTGCGGCGTCAGCGGGGTGATCTTGCGGTCGCCGCCGTACCACGCCACCGCCGCCTTTAATGCTGGATTGTGCGCCGTATACATCCAGGTGGTGTAGCCGCCCCAGCAAAACCCGGTAATGCCGAGTTTTTTTGTGTCGGCCTTGCCGCTCGCGTGTGCATAGATCACCGTCGCGTCGAGATCGCTCATCACCTCATCGGTCGGCACCTTGACGACGACGTCGGAGATCAGCTTGGGGATATCGGTATATTTCGACGGGTCTCCCTGCCGCGCGTAAAGCTCTGGTGCGATCGCGAAATAGTCGAGCTTGGCGAGGCGGCGGCACACATCCTTGATGTGCTCGTGGACGCCGAACACTTCCTGCACGACCAGCACAGTCGGAAACGGACCGCCTTTATTGGGCATCGCGCGATAGGCCGGCATTTCGCCGTCGGCGGTCGGCACCTTGACCTCGCCGGCTTCGAGGCCGTTGGTATCGGTGGTGATCGTCTCGGCCGATACCTTGCCGGCCGACAGCGCAAACCCGCTCGCCAGCGAGGTCATCACGAAGCCACGGCGCGACCAATTGGTGCGCGCGATCATCGTCTGCAATTCGGGTGCGATATCGTTCATGCCGTCCCCCCTGCGATTTGGTTGTTTCAGCCTGCAAGGATAGGGAGGGTGCGGGGCGGACGGTAGGCTGCTCGCGCAAAAGTGAGGGAGGCTCTATCCGGCCTGGCGGGCTGCGACGGCACCAGCGATCCGGTGTTTCAGACGGCGGATTTCCGGCGTCAGTTTGTGGTCAGGCACGTCCTTGACAAAGGCATCGATGCCGCCCTTGAACTCGATCGTGCGAATGGCCGTCGTACTGAGCCGCAGGCGTACCGGCCCGAGTGCATCGGACAGCACCGAGATCGTCTGCAGGTTCGGCAGAAAGCGCCGCTTTGTCTTGATGTTGGAATGGCTCACATTGTGGCCGACCAGAACACCCTTGCCGGTGATTGGGCATTTGCGAGCCATGACGGCTACCTCGTTCGACAACGCTTAAGGAATACAGCACAACGCAGCCCGGAAATCCGCTCCGGGCCGCGCTGGCCGCTTTTTAGGCCCGCCGCCGCGCCGGGTCAAGCACCGGCAGGGCGCGCCACTCAATCTTCGGTGGCGCCAGCGGAATAGTTGATTACGATCGTGTTGGAGTAACGGGGAGCGTTAAGGGCGATTGCGCAGCAATGGCGGACCTCGCAATCGCGGAAGACAAAGCCGGCCAAGCGTCGCCGCGCATGCGGCCGCTGGCCGCCCTTGGCAAGGCCTTTGCCGCCGAAGGCGAGCGGCATGTGTTGTGGCTGCCGGCGTTTTTCGGCAGCGGCATCGCCGGCTATTTTGCGCTGACCGTCGAGCCGCCGCTGTGGCTGGGCCTGGCCCTGATGCTGCCGTTGATCGGCGTTGCGATCACGCTGCGCCGTTGGCCGATCTGCTGCGGTATCGCGATACTGCTGGCCTCGGCCGCCGCGGGGCTTGCGGCAGTGCAGGAGGCCCGCTGGGAGCACGGGACGCCGATGCTGGAGCGGCGCGTCGGCTCTGCTGCGATGACCGGCACAGTTCTCGACATCGACACGCTCGATCGTGGCTGGCGCGTCGTCATCGCCAGCGACTCGATCCCCGGTGTCGCCGCGAACGAGCAGCCGCGCCTCATCCGCGTGCATATCGGCCCAACCAGTGACCGACTGGAGCCGGGTGACCGGATCAGCTTTAAGGGCAGGCTCTACCCGGTGCCGGCGCAGGTATTGCCGGGCGGACGCGATATGCAGCGCGAGCTTTATTTCGCCGGCATCGGTGCGGTCGGCTACAGCTTTGGCGGTGCGCACCGGGTGGCATCGGACAACGCCGCCGCCGGCGGCGGGCGCCAATGGCTGCTGCGCCTGCGGGCGGAGATGACGCGCCGGATCAACGCCGCCCTTCCCGGCTCGACCGGCGGCGTCGCCTCGGCCGTCATTACCGGCAAGCGCGGCGCGATGGCCGAGGAGGTCAAGCAATCGTTCCGCGATTCTGGCCTATCGCACTTATTGGCGATTGCCGGCCTGCATCTGGGGCTGGTCGGCGGCTTTGTGTTTTTTGCGGTGCGCGGCGGCCTGGCGCTTATCCCGTTTGTCGCGTTGCGCTGGCCGATCAAGAAAATCGCCGCCGGCATCACGCTGGTGGTGCTGTTCTGCTATCTCCTGATCTCGGGGGCGGCGATCCCGACCGAGCGCGCCTTTGTGATGAATGGCGTCGTATTCGCCGCGATTGTGATCGACCGGCTGCGGCTGTCGATGCGCATCTGTGCACTGGCGGCGATGGTGGTGCTGGTGCTGGAGCCGGCGAGCCTTGTCGGCGTCAGCTTTCAGATGTCGTTTGGTGCCGTTGTCGCGCTGGTCGCGGTGTATGAAACCTGGGGAATACGGCTGGCGCGGTTGTTTCACCAAGGCTCAATCGTACGTCAGGTTTTGGGCTATGGCGGTGCGATCGCCGTGACCACGGTGGTCGCGACAATCGGCACCGAGCCGATCGCGATCTACCATTTCCATCATGTCGCGCTGTATTCGCCGCTGGCGAATGTGCTCGCCGTGCCGATTTCCGGGTTGTGGACGCTGCCGTGGGGCGTCGTCGCCTGCCTGCTGATGCCGTTTGGTCTGGAAAAAATCGCGCTGGTGCCGATGGGGTGGGGCATCGACGCGACGATCATCGTGGCGCAATGGGTGGCGGCGCTGCCGGGCAATGTCTGGCCGACGCCCCGCTTGCCGACGCTCGGCATCATCTCGGTGGCGCTTGGCGGATGCTGGCTATGCCTGTGGCAGGGGCGTTGGCGTTGGTGGGGGATCGCCGCGATGACGGCCGGGCTGGCGACGATGGGGTTTACTCACCCGCCCGATATCATCCTCGGCGATTTCGGTCGATTTCTCGCGGTGCGCGCGCCGATGGGGGGCTACGTCGTTGCCGATACGGCCGAACAGATCAGCCGCTCGTTTCTTGTCAGCGAAACCGGCGCATCGCTGTTGCCGTGGCCGGCGACCGGCGCCAGCGAGGCCACAGGTGACGGTCTCGACTGTGCCGCCGAGGGGCGCTGTCTTTACACCGCGCGCGGCCGCCGGGTGGCGTTGGTGACCGGCGAGAAGGGGCTGCCGGTGGTGTGTGACACGGTCGATGCGATTGTCGCACAAGTGCCGGCAGGCTTCGATTGCCGCTCGAAAATTCCGGTGGTCGACCGCATCGACAGCTGGCGGCAGGGGGCGATCGCCTTATGGCTCGGCCATGATGGTATCGCTGTAGAGCGCGCCAACGCCGGCCGCGGCGACCGCCCCTGGGTGCCGCATCCGGTCTCGGCCCGCGAGCGTGCCCGCGCCAACAAACAGGTCAACCCAGAGGCGCGGTGACGGTTGCCAGCCAGGCGGCAGTTTCGGCGTCGACCAGCGGGGCGATCACCTCGCGTACCCGCGCGTGATAGTCGTCGAGCCAGGCGATTTCCCCGTCCTCCAAAAGATCGCGGGCAATCAGCGTGCGGTCGATCGGCGCCAGGGTCAGGGTTTCAAAGCACAGCATGTCGCGCTCGCCTTCGGCCCAGGGCTGCACGACGACCAGATTTTCGATGCGGATGCCGTACGCGCCGGTTTTATAATAGCCCGGCTCGTTCGATACGATCATGCCCGGCAGCAGCGGCTGCGTGTTGGGCGCTTTCGAGATGCGCTGCGGCCCTTCATGCACCGATAGATAGCTGCCGACGCCGTGGCCGGTGCCGTGATCGTAATCCAGCCCCTTCTGCCACAGCGCCCGGCGGGCATAGGAATCGAGCTGGGAGCCGGTGGTGCCTTTCGGAAACCGCGCTGTTGCCAGGGCGATATGCCCCTTGAGGACGCGGGTAAAGCGGTCGCGCATTTCCGCACTCGGCTCGCCGATCGCGATCGTGCGGGTGATGTCGGTCGTGCCGTCGCGGTATTGCGCGCCGGAATCGAGCAGGTAAAGAGTGCCCGGTTCGAGGCGTTTTTCACTTTCCGGCGTGGCGCGGTAATGCACGATGGCACCGTTCGACCCGGCGCCGGAGATCGTCGGAAAGCTGAGATCGCGGAAATATTCGCCCTCGCGACGGAACGCTTCGAGCCGATCGCTGGCGGCAATTTCGTGCAGATTGCCTTTTGGTGCCTCGCGCGCCAGCCAAGCCAGGAACCGCGTGACGGCGGCCCCATCACGGTGATGTGCGGCACGCGTGCCGTCTAGCTCGACGGCATTTTTGCAGGCTTTTGGCAAGGCGCACGGGTCCGCGGCGCGCAGGATCTTGGCACCGGCCTCGTCAAGCCGGTCGAACACCCAGGAGGCGGCGGTCGCCGGATCGACCTGCACCCGCCCGCCTGTCGCGGCGAGTGCCGCCAGTGCCGGCGCCAAATGCTCCGGAGGCTCGATCGCGACGCCGTTGCCGAGATGATTTTCGAGGTCGGGGGAGAGTTTGCGCGGGTCGATAAACAGCATGACGCTGCCGTCGGCGCGCAGGACGGCAAAGGACAGCGGCAGCGGCGTATGCGGCACGTCGCCGCCACGGATGTTGAGCAGCCAGGCGATCGATTCCGGCATCGTCAACACCGCCGCCGAGGCACCTTGCGCGGCAATGGCATGACCAAGCCTGAGGCGCTTCGCCTCGGCGCTCTCGCCGGCGAAGCGATCGGGGTGCGGCACCACCGGGGCGAGCGGCGCCGGCGGCCGGGCGGGCCACACCCGGTCGATCGGGTTGGCCACGGCCCGCAGCGTGGCGCCGGCCCGCGCGGCGCCGGTCTTGAGGCGCTCGACCTCATGCGGTGTATGCAGCCACGGGTCATAACCAATCACCGCACCCTGGCCGAGCACCTCGCTGAGCCAGTCGGCGGCCGGTTCATCGATCAAATGACGGATTTCGAACAGCGCGGTATCGACCTGCACCGCCGCCTGCAGCGTATAGCGGCCGTCGACAAACACCGCGGCACGATCCGTCAGTACGATCGCCATGCCGGCCGAACCGCTGAACCCGGTCAGCCATGCGAGGCGCTGGCCGCAAGTCGGGACGTATTCGCCCTGATGCTCATCGGCGCGCGGCACGATAAAGCCGTTGATTCCCTGTGTTTTTAACTCTGCACGCAGCAGCGCGACCCGCTCGGGGCGGGGCAGGTGCTGGAAATCATCGGGTTCGAGGCCGTCGCGATAATCCTCGGCGAGATAGCTGCGCCAGTCTTCGAGCGCGGCCGAGAGCGGCGCCGGGGTCGGGTCAGCGACCAGCGCATGCCAGTCGGTGCCGATTTCCGGCGGCGCCGCGAGCACGCCGGCGATCAGCGCGGCGACCCCGTCAGGGTCAAGCCGTGAGTGTGTCTCGTCGAGCAATTGCGCCAGTCGGCGCCGGTCGGGCATCACGCCTGTCGCCGTCATCGCAGGCTCCTCCCAAGAATCTGCCAAAGAATCTGTCCCCACTCTAGCGCGCTGCGGCGAGCCGGACGAGCTTTGTTGCGCTGCGGCAATGAAACCCCGAAGCGTGTCAGCCCCACTGACCTAGCGCATGGCTGGAATGCGATCTTTCGCATGGCTTTAACCGTGCCGATGACCATTTTGTGCACTGCACCATCTTGGTGAGGAGTTCAGAACTATGTCGCTTGTCAATCTGTTGGTTGCGGCCCGCTCGGCCGTTTCGGGATGGCGGCGTCGGGAACGCGCTTACGGCGAGCTGATGGCGCTCGACGATCGCTCGCTGGCCGATATCGGCATCCACCGCTCGGAAATCCCGGCGATCGTCGAAGGTTTCCACGATGTGACGCAGCGTGCCGCCGCGCCGGCCCGCATGCCAGCCGCCGTGTTGGCCGCCCGCCAGAGCCGTCTCGCCACCGCGCATCGCTGGCTGCCGCCGCTCTAAATCTCGATCAGGGCGGTTGCGGACCAGAACGCAGGATCAGGGTCGACCATCCATCAATCACGAGGCGACGTTCCAGGCTGAGGCCCTGAGCCCGGTGCGCCGCCAGTACCAGCGCTTCCTGCCGTCGCAGCAATCCTGCGAGAACGGCAGTCCCGCCCGGCGCCAGGGCACACGCTAGATCGTGCGCCATCAGCGCCAGCGGGCGCGCCAGAATATTCGAGAAAATCAGGTCGTAGGCGCCACGCCCGATCATGCCGCTGCGATAACCGGGCGCGCCGATCATGCGCACCCGGGCGCGCAGCCCGTTGCGCCTGACGTGATGCGCGGCCACCCGCACCGCGGCGCCGTCGATGTCACTCCCCAAGACCCGGCAATGCAACCGCTTCGCCGCGGCGATCGACAGGACGCCGCTGCCGGTTCCCATATCCAGCGGCCGGCGAAAATGCCGCCGCAATGCCAGCCGGTCGAATGCCGCGAGACAGCCATGTGTCGACGGGTGTTCGCCGGTGCCGAAGGCGGTCGCCGCATCGATCTCGATCTCGATCGCGCCCGGCGGCACGCGGCCGGCCCAATGCGAGCCGTGGATGAAAAACCGCCCGATGCGCAATGGCGGAAAGGCGCGGCGGTTTTCCGCCAGCCAGTCGCGCTCGCGCAGCCGTCCCTCGCCGATCTGCAGCAGGCGGCCGCCATCACCAAGCGCCGCCAGCCTCAGCCGGACCTCCAGCGCCGCGTCAAGCACCGGGGCTTTCGGGTAGGCTTCGACGCGCCACAGCGCCGGCGCGGCGCCGTCCGCTTCGGTGATTTCGAATGCCGCGATGGCACCGGCCACCTCGTCGAGCAGGCCTGCCACCGCCAACGCGGCGTTGGCGCCTTCGATTTCGGCGGCGATCCGTAACGGCCCGGTCATCATCGCCCCTGTTGCTGATAAGGAACGAGGGGGCTACGCGCGTTCGACAAACGCATCCATGACCTTTTTCTCGCCGGCATGCTCGAACTCGACCGCCAGCTTGTTGTCCTCGACCGTGCGAATCGTGCCATAGCCGAATTTCTGATGGAATACCCGGTCGCCGATCGAAAAGCCGCCGATCTTGCGAACCTCCTGGCCGCGCGGTGGCGGCCGGGTGCTCTCGATCAGCACCGGCTGGCGCGCGGTACGGCCGCTTTGCGCCCGGTTCCAGGCCGCGCCCCAGTTGGCTTGCGCCGCCGTCGCGCCCGGCCAACTATTGGTCGACGTATTGCCGCTGCCCCAGGCGGGCGTGGCTTTCATGCCCATCTCGCTGAGCATTTCGATCTGATCCGACGGTAGTTCGTCGATAAATCGCGAGCGCGCCGAGCTTTGCCATTGTCCATGAATGCGGCGGTTGGCGGTGAAGGAGATCCGCGCCCGGTGCCGCGCCCGGGTCAGCCCGACATAGGCGAGGCGGCGCTCTTCTTCGAGGCCTTTGATGCCGGATTCCTCAACCGATCGCAGGCTCGGAAACACGCCTTCCTCCCAGCCCGGCAGAAACACCGTGTCGAATTCGAGCCCCTTGGCGCTGTGTAGCGTCATCAGATTGACCATGTCGCCGGTGGCGTCGGCGGCGTTGTCCATGACCAGGCTGATATGCTCAAGAAAGCCGCCGAGATTTTCAAACTCGGCCATCGCGACGACCAGTTCTTTCAAATTTTCCAGCCGCCCGGGGGCGTCGGGCGATTTGTCCGCCTGCCACATTCCGGTATAGCCGGATTCATCGAGCACGATCTGCACGAGATCGGTATGCGACACCTGATCGGCGGTGGTGCGCCAGCGGTCGAGCGCGACCAGAAAAGCGGTCAGCGAGTTGCGCGCGGCGCGCGGCAGGTGCTCGCCGCCAATCAGCCGCCGTGCCGTTTCGACCAGCGGCAGCGAGCCGGCGCGCGCCGCCGCATGCAGTAGCTGCAAGGTCGCGGTGCCGATGCCGCGGCGCGGCACGTTGATGATACGCTCAAACGCCAGATCGTCATTTGGCTGGCGCACCAGCCGCAGATAGGCCAGCGCATCGCGGATTTCCTGGCGTTCGTAAAAGCGCGGCCCGCCGATGACGCGATAGGGCAGGGCGAGGGCGATAAAGCGATCTTCAAACTCGCGGGTCTGAAATCCGGCGCGCACCAGGATCGCGATTTCCTTCAGCGCATGTTGGCTGCGGTGCAGCGCCTCAATCTCTTCGCCGACCCAGCGCGCTTCCTGCTCCGCGTCCCACAACCCGCGCACGGCGACCTTGGCGCCCTCATCGGCGCGGGTCCACAGTGTCTTGCCGAGCCGCCCACGATTGTGCGCGATGACGCCACCGGCCGCGGCGAGGATTTCCGGGGTCGAGCGGTAGTTTTCTTCAAGCCGGACGATCAGCGCGCCGGGAAAATCGCTTTCGAATTTGAGGATGTTGCCAATTTCGGCGCCGCGCCAACTATAGATCGACTGATCGTCGTCGCCGACGCAGCACAAATTGCGGTGCTGCTGCGCGAGCAGCCGCAGCCACAGATACTGCGCGACGTTGGTGTCCTGGTACTCGTCGACCAGCAGATAGCGGAAACGCTGCTGATAGGTCGCGAGAATTTCCGGGTTGGCCGCAAACAACGTCAGATTGTGCAGCAGCAGGTCGCCGAAATCGGCCGCGTTTACGGTGGCGAGACGCTCCTGATATTGCCGGTACAGCGCCACCGCCCGGCCATCGGCAAAATCGCCGGCATCGGTGGCCGGCACCTTGTCGGGGGTCAGGCCGCGGTCCTTCCAGCGCTCGATGATGCCGAGCAGCGCGCGCGCCGGCCAGCGGCGCTCGTCGAGATTGGCGGCGCTGATGATCTGTTTCAGCAAGCGCTGCTGGTCGTCGCTGTCGAGAATCGTAAAGCCCGAGGTCAGGCCGACTGTCTCGGCATGGCGCCGCAGGATGCGCGCGGCAAGCGCGTGAAAGGTGCCCAGCCATACGCCGTCGGCCGCATCGCCGATCATGCTTTCGAGGCGCGCGCGCATTTCGCGGGCGGCCTTGTTGGTGAAGGTGACGGCGAGAATTTCGCCGGGCCACGCGCGCCGCTGCGCCAGGATATGCGCCAGTCGCGTCGTCAGCACCCGGGTCTTGCCGGTGCCGGCGCCAGCCAGCACCAATACCGCGCCGTCGACCGCCGCGACAGCCTCGGCCTGCGCCTCGTTGAGGTTGGCGAACAAATCGGTTGGAGCGGCGGGGGACACCCGATAGTCGGCGGCGAGATCGGTCATGCCGCACATCATATAGGAAGTGTGCGCCCGCGCGGCACTATACGCAGCACGTCAGAGAATTCAATTCGCAACCCTGTAATGCCGGGACCGTTCAATCGCCGCGTTTATTCCGGCGACCCAGGCAGAATCATCCAACCTTGATCTGAATTTCTTCGCCGATGACGCGGACGGGGTAGGTTTTGACGTCGTCGATGCACGGGGGGGCGGTGGCCTTGCCGGTTTTGACGTCAAACCGGCCGGCATGCAGCGGACATTCGATTTCGCCCTTGTCGAGCCAGCCATCCGAGAGTTTGGCGTAGGCGTGTGTGCAGATGTCGTCAGTGGCATGGATGGCGCCGTCGAGATCGTAAAGCGCGATCTCGTGGCCCGATACCATGACCCCCAGTACTTCGCCTTCCGGCAACTCGCTGCGTTTTGCAGCGGCGATCCAACCCGAATCGTCGGCGCTCATCCCCGAAACCCCCGCTTAGCCCGCTGTGTCGGGCGAGAATGCCTTAAAAGCAATGATCGTAAACGTATCTTTGACGCCGGACAGCGTCTGCACCTTCTCGGTCACGAAATGGCCGATATCGGCACTGTCGGGCAAGTAGCATTTCATCAGGAGATCGTACTGGCCGGAGGTCGAGTAAACCTCCGATACCTGCTCGATTTCGGCAACCGCCGAATCGGCGACCTCATAGGCCGTGCCGAGGTCGCACTTGATCATCACGAAGATGGTTTTCACCGGACCCTCCTATTTGGGAGAATCGCTTTCAACGGCGAAGATGCTGCACGGCGTCGGTCAGGCGCGAGCCGCAATCTTCAGCGGGCGCGCCAGAAACGCCGGGAGATCGTCGCCAAAGCCGACAACACGAGGCTCCGCGTGCGCTGCTGGCTGCTGCTGACGTGGTGCCGCGGCAGGGCGGGCTGCCGGGCGCGGTAAGCGGGCGACGGTGGGTTCGCGTCCAAGCGGCTCCGCTGCAATGGGGGCGCGTTCGCGCCGCGGCCGCTCGTTACTTCTAGGGGGCTCAGCGCCGCGGGATTTTTCGGCACGCGGGCTGCGTGGCGCCGCCCGTTCGGGCGTGGCGCGACGGCTGGACGTCCTGCCGCGGCGGCGATCACTGCCTTCAAAATCGAGAACCGCCGGGTCCAGATCGCTGATCGTCACTGCCGCGATTTCCTTGCCGATCAGGCTCTGGATCGCGGCTACCGCCTTGCCTTCCTCCGGCGCTGCCAGGGTAAAGGCGCGGCCCAGCCGGCCGGCGCGGCCGGTGCGGCCAATGCGATGGACGTAATCCTCGGCGTGGTACGGCACATCGAAGTTGAAGACATGCGACAGGCCCTGGATATCGAGGCCGCGGGCCGCGACATCGCTGCAGACCAGCAGCCGGATTTCATTGTTCTTGAAACGCTCCAGCGTCTCGGTGCGCTTCGGCTGCGGCATGTCGCCGTGCAGCGGCGCTGCGTCGAGGCCGTGGCGCGACAGGGAATGGTACAGAATGTCGACGTCGCGCTTGCGGTTGCAGAAGATCAGCGCGTTCTTGACGTCTTCGCTGGCAATCAGTCGGCGCAATGCCTCGCGCTTCTGCTTGGCTTCGATAACAACGAGCGATTGTTCGACCGTCGCGGCCGGAGAGGCCGGCGGCGCCACCGAGATGGCAACTGGGTCGTTGAGGAAGGCATCGGCGAGGCGGCGAATTTCCGGCGGCATCGTCGCCGAGAAAAACAGGGTCTGCCGGTTTTTCGGCAGCAGGCCGACAATCCGTTCGACATCGGGAATAAAGCCCATATCGAGCATCCGATCGGCTTCGTCGATGACAAGGACGCGAACATCCGACAGAAGAATTTTGCCGCGTTCGAACAGGTCAAGCATGCGTCCCGGCGTTGCGATCAGGACATCGACACCGCGGTCGAGCTTGCGTTCCTGCTCCGCGAAGCGCTCGCCGCCGATCAGAAGGGCTGTCGACAGGCGGTGATATTTTCCGTAAACCTCGAATGACGCCTCGACCTGCGTCGCCAGCTCGCGGGTCGGCTCCAGCACCAGAGAGCGCGGCATACGTGCCCGGGCCCGGCCGGCTGCCAGTTTGTCGATCATCGGAAGGGCAAAACTCGCCGTCTTGCCGGTTCCGGTCTGGGCGCAGCCAAGCACATCGCGCCCGTCGTAAACGACGGGGATGGCCTTTTGCTGAATCGGGGTGGGGTCTGTATAGCCGGCGTCTAAAACCGCCTGTAGAAGTTCAGGCGAAAGTCCAATTTCGGAAAAACTCATTGAGAATTTATTGCCTTATTGCGACCACGGAGTTGGATCGCTCATGGGTTAATTGGGCATCGAACATAAGAAGTCAATCTTTTTGGGCGATGTCAGCCATGCCCGTGCGGCACGGAAGAACGGCCGCAAAAGCAGGCTAACACTCATCTGCGACGGAATTGTGGCCGCGGCATCACCGGTGGGGCGGTGGTGTCTTTGTGACGGAAATTGATCCGCCCTTTGGTCAGGTCGTAGGGAGTCATTTCGACCGTAACACGGTCGCCGGCCAGAATGCGGATGCGGTTTTTCTTCATTTTACCAGAAGAATACGCCAGCGTTTCGTGGCCGTTATCGAGGCGTACCCGAAACCTTGCGTCGGGCAGCAACTCCATTACGGAGCCTTCAAATTCAACGAGATCTTCTTTTGGCAATGAGCACCTCCCTTGGGGAAAGCGGCCTTGGAAAGCAGGCCTTGAGGAAAAAAGGGGCGCCGGGGCGCCCCTTTTAGACGACTACCAGTTAGGCCGGACGCAGATTGACCGCCGACACTCGGCCGCGCTGGCCTTGTTCGAGGTCGTAGTTCACCTTCTGGCCTTCGTTGAGACCATCCATGCCGGCCCGCTCGACCGCAGAGATGTGAACGAAGACATCGGCTCCGCCCGTCGTTGGCTGAATAAACCCATAGCCCTTTTGGGCGTTAAACCATTTGACCGTACCGGTCGCCATTAGCTAACTCCAGTCAGTAGAAGGCCGCCGCACGATGATGCACGGCGGATCGAGCGTCGATTGGATCGGGAGACACGTTCCGCACTCTTTGGGCGAGCGCTGGCGGTGAAGCCAAAGGCCAAGCGGGTCGATGCCGCACTAGGTAAGCGGAAGCCGAGGTTTGCGCAAGCGTTGCAAATTGCAACGCCGCAGTTTTGATCGCCCAGGGAGCACAGGCCGGCGTCAAAATCGAAGGCCCTAAGCGTCGGTCGAAACCCAAGGAATGCGGCCGACCTCGATGCCTTCCTCGCTTAATTCCCGTGATTCCTCGGCTGAGGCTTCGCCGTAAATGCCCCGCGGATCGACCTCACCGTAGTGAATCCGGCGCGCTTCTTCGGCAAAGCGTTCGCCGACATAATCACAGTTGGTTTCGACCTGGCGGCGCAATTCGACGAGGGCGGCGCGCATTTGCGCCGGCGATATCGGCGGAGTTTTATGGCGCCGCCCGATATTGGGGGTCATCAAGGCTTTCTCGATATGCGCGTCGCCGCATTGCGGGCAGGCAATCTCGTCGGCCTGTTGCTGTGCCTCAAAACCGGCGCCATCACGAAACCAGCCATCAAACTCATGGCCCTCGGCGCAGCGCAAGGTAAACAGGATCATCGAGACAACCTCCTGATATGCCTATACACCGAGACGCCGATCTCTAGCAATTCCCCACCGCGAGTGCCAAATGCCGGCATCATTGAGCGAATCCGACAAGCCATCGGCTTGGGTCGCACGCTTCGTCGGGTTGATCCGGCGGGGTGGCCATGTGCTCGACCTCGCAGCCGGATCGGGACGTCATGCCAAGCTATTCCTTGATATGGGGTTTGCCGTTACCGCTGTCGACCGCGACATAGCGGGATTGCGTTGGCTGGTGAAGCACGGCTGCGACGTGCGGGAAATCGATCTTGAAACCGGCGCGCCCTGGGCGCTGGGCGGCGGTTATGACGGGATTGTCGTAACCGGCTACCTGCACCGGCCGCTGTTTCCCGCGCTCGCTGCGGCGCTGGCACCGGGTGGCGTGCTGATCTACGAGACCTTCGCGCTCGGCAACGAGCGGCTGCGGCGGCCCCGCAACCCTGATTTTCTGCTGCGGCCCGGTGAACTGCTGTCGGTCTTTGCGGCACTGACGATCATTGCTTTCGAGCAAGGCGAGGTGTCGCGGCCTGCGGTCGTCCAACGGATTGCCGCGACCGCCGGACCACTTGGCCGCCTCCCCGAGGGGTGAGGCTTGGACAAAAGCGCCACCAGAGACTAAATTACGACCATGTCAAATAGCGCTGAAACGCTGATGTCCATCGACGAGTTTATCGCCTGGGAACGCGAGCAGCCGGAGCGATATGAATTCGCCCACGGCGTGGCCGTGATGATGACTGGCGGATCGGCGGCGCATGTGACCATTGCCATGAATTTGGCCTTTGCGCTGCGGCATGCGTTGCGCGGAAGTGGCTGCCGGCCGTTTGGCAGTGATATGAAGGTAATCGCCAATGGTACTGTCAGATATCCCGATGTCTCGGTAAGCTGCGCCCCGGTCAATGACAAAGATGATCGGCTAATCAGCCCGGTCGTGATCGTCGAGATACTGTCTCCCAGCACTGAGCACGTCGATCGAGGGCGCAAGAAATTCGATTACTTTGCCACCCCGTCGATCCGGCAATACGCGATCGTCGAACAGGATGAGCGCCGTGTCGACCTTTATACTCGGGCGGGAACCGGCTGGACCAATGAGGTCGTGACCGGCGACATGGTGCTTAATCTGTCAAGCGTCGGGGTCGTACTAGGGTCTGTACTCAAATGAGAAAGTGTGATTCATGCTCCTGGGGAGGACATGGATCATGCCGGATAATTTTTGGCTGAGCGATGCGCAATGGGCGGCGCTTGCGCCGCATCTGCCGCTGGTTCACACCGGGCCGGTTCG
>DATAUE010000096.1:0-2624 GCA_036268425.1 Allostellaceae bacterium | reverse complement strand
GATGGCGCATTATCTCCTCGCGGTCGGCTGCCAGCGGCGGGAAGGCGGTTAAGAGCAGGGAAGGCTACTTTTTGTGAACAAAAAGTAGCAAAAAAACTTTGTTATGCTGGGCTATGGGCTGTGTCCGCGACAACGCCCGTGGCCCAGCATAAATAAAAGTTTTTGCGCCGCTTTTTTCAAAAAGCGGCTGCTTTCCTTCATCATTCAGACAATCCCTCCACCGGAAGCTGCCCGCGCCGGGCGGCTCGCAGCGCAGGCGGCACGATAACCACTCGCGCGATAAGCGGCGAGGGGTTCGATCGCCGCGCCCGCGCGATGCCGGACCATCCCGAGTATCGGCCCGACATCCGTGGTAAAGGCCCGCTTCAGGGTTTGCGAAGCCAACATAGCGTCGTTCGCTTCCTGTGCCGCCCCGAGTGCTGCGCGATCAACCAGCAGCGCCTGTGCATGGGCGCGCGCGCCCTCGATCGCGCTCGTCATCAGGCTCTCGATCGGGTCGGTAACGTTGTGCGACTGGTCGAGCATATAAGCGGGCGGCGTGGGCAGCGCGCCACGCAGCTCCGCATCGACAAGCTCGTTAAAAATCAGGAATAGCCGGTAGGGCGCGATCGCGCCGGTGTCGAGATCGTCGTCGCCGTATTTCGAATCATTGAGGTGAAAACCGCCGAGCCGGCCGGCATGCACAAGGCGGGCGACGATCAGCTCGATATTGGTCCCCGGCGCGTGATGGCCGAGATCGACCAGCACCGAAGCGCGCGGTCCGGTGGCCTGCGCCGCGACCAGCGCGCTGCCCCAGTCCTGCATCACGGTCGCATAAAAGGCCGGTTCGAAAAACTTATATTCAAGCAGCAGGCGCCAGTCCGCGGGCAGCCCCGCATCGATCCGCGCAATGCTCTCAAGATAACGCTCGAAGGCGCGGGTGAGATGGTGTTGGCCGGGAAAGTTCGCGCCGTCGCCGATCCAGACCGTGAGCGCCTTGGCCCCGAGCGCGGCGCCCAGCCGGATGCAGTCGAGATTGTGCTCGACGGCCTGCGCGCGCACCGCGGCGTCGGTGTGGCTCAGGCTGCCGAACTTATAGGAAAGCGCCTGCCCCGCATGGTCCTGGAAGGTGTTGGAATTGACGGCATCAAAACTGAGGCCGCGACTTGCCGCATAGGCGCGGAGCTCGGCGGGATCGTTCGGTATATCCCAAGGGAAATGCAGCGAAACGGCCGGCGTAATGCCGGTGAGGCGGTGGATCGCGGCGCAATCGTCGAGCTTGTCGAACACATCGCGCGGCTCGCCGACCCCGGGGAAGCGCGCGAACCGCGTGCCGCCGGTGCCGACACCCCAGCTCGGCAGCGCCACCGCGAAGCGGCCCGTAGCGTCCGTGACGCGCTCGATATCGATGCCCCGGCGGGCCAGCTGAGCCCCGAGCGCGTCATACTCCGCCTGCAGCGCGGGCAGTGCCGCTTCGTTCGCGGCCTCGATCGGCCCCGCTTGCAACGCGCTCATCGGGTAAAGGCGGGCGCATGCCCCGCATCGACATTGAGCAGGTTGCCGGTGGATTTGGCGGACAGGTCGGAGGCGAAGAAGGCGACCGCCTCGGCGACATCTTCAGGAAACACGCTGCGTTTCAGGAGCGAGCGCTCACGGTAGACCTCCTCCAGCCCGTCGCGCCCGGTCTGATAGGCCGCGGCACGCTGATCGCCCCACTCGCCTTTCCAGATACGCGAGCCGCGCAGCACCGCGTCGGGGTTCACGACGTTGGCGCGGATGCCATGCGGCGCGCCTTCGAGCGCAAGACAGCGCGCAAGCTGCAGCTCCGCGCCCTTGGCGGTGCAATAAGCGGCAGCACCTGGGGACGCGACCAGCGCATTCTTCGAGCCGACAAAGACGATCGAGCCGCCTTGTTTTGCGGCCTGCATCAACCGGAAAGCCTCGCGTGCAACAAGAAAATAACCTGTTGTCAGAATATCTAAATTGCGCTGCCAGAGTGCCATGCTGGTCTCGACCAAGGGCGCGGCCGAGGCGATGCCTGCGTTGCAGACGCAGATATCAAGCCCGCCGAAGCGGATGGCGGCGTCGCGCAGCAGGGAAACGACCGAATTTTCGTCGGTCACGTCCACCCAAAGTGCTGCGATCCGGTCCTGGCCTACCTCCGCCGTCAAGGCCGCCTCCGCCTCGTTCAAGGCGCCACGGTCGATATCGCAGATCACCACGGCCGCGCCATCCGCCAGCAACCGCCGCGCCGTCGCCATGCCGATACCGCCGGCCCCGCCCGTAATCAGCGCGACTCGACCGGTGAGGGGGCGCGGCTTAGGCAAACGCTGCAGCTTTGCCTCCTCAAGAAGCCAGTACTCGATGTCGAACGCCTCCTGCTCCGCGAGGCCTTGATAGGTCGAGACCGTGGCGGCGCCGCGGATCACGTTGATGGCGTTGACATAGAATTCCGCGGCGATGCGGGCCGTCGCCGCGTCGGCGGCGAAGGTGATCATGCCGATGCCGGGCACGAGCGTGACGACCGGGTTCGGGTCGCGCAGCGCCGGCGAATTGTCCCGCCGGCAGCGTTCGTAATAGGCAATGTAGGCGGCGCGATAGGCCTCGACCGCTGGCTCCGCGCGCGCGGCCAACATGTCTGCGGC
>DATAUE010000095.1:0-1915 GCA_036268425.1 Allostellaceae bacterium | reverse complement strand
TTTCAGCACGCCCGGCTTGGCGCGGATCAGCGCGATTAATTCCGCAGCCGAATTGACCTGCATTGGCTTGCCGACCAGCAGCACCAAGGCGCCTTGGGCCAGCAGGATGATCGGCGCGAGATCAGTATAGGGATCATACGGTAGGGCATGATTGAACGCCGGTTCGGAGCCGTGAGTGGCGGAGCTCGGAACCACGAGCGTGTAGCCGTCCGGCGTCGCCTGCTTCGCCGCGACCACGCCGACTATGCCGCTGGCGCCTGGCCGGTTTTCAACCGCAATCGTCCAGCCGTACTTGCGGGAAATGTAGTCGGCAACAAAACGCGGAATGACGTCGTAGGGACCACCGGCGGTGGACGGCGCAATGATCCGGATCGGCCGCGTCGGATAAGGTTCCTGCGCGAAGGCCTTACGTCCCGTGCCTGCGGCCAAAGCGGCGCCAAGGCCGCGCAGCGCCCGTCGCCGATCGATTTGCATGCGCCCTCCAGGCTTCGATGATTATAACGCGGATTGAGCACAGTTCGTAGCGCGGGTTGAGCGTCAGCGAAATCCGGGATCGACGTGTAACCGCATTTTCTCGATCTGCGCCGCGATCTCCGACCGCCGCTCCTCGGGTGCGAACATCATGATGCGCCGCATGTAGGGCGGATTGTCATCGATGATCGGCAGCACGATCGATGGGTCGCTCGGGTGCCGGATCAGGAGATACGTCGTCCCAATCGTCCCAATAGGCAGGTTCGGGATCGTGAGTTCCTCAGCCGATGGGATCAGGACAAACTCGGCGCGATAGATCCCGCCGACGCCAAGAAGATGGTATCTGTTGGTCAGACGGCCGATTAGAAACGAGCCGAAACAAAGCGGCGTCATGGTACGCGCCACCGCATTGGCCAGATAGAATCCGGTGCCGAGGACGACCATGATCGCCAGTTCGCCGATCACGACCGGAGAATGTGCAAAGAACGTCCCTATGATGGCGACGACCGCATAGGCCAGCCACATCTCGGGACGGGTAGCGATCCGCGCGCACGCGCCGGGCAACAGACCGTTGCGATAAAGCCGGGCGACATCTTCCAGGAATACCGATCGGACCATGGGGCCGCCCGATTGGCGCGCGAAGCGAGCCGTGGGCCGATGCTAGCAGGTGAAGGTCAATGAGACGTATCGGCGATTGCCGTGCGCACCAGCTTGATGCCGTCATCGCTCGCCCATTCCGCCGGGCCGGCCATGTTGCCGATCTCGCAGCCCGAGGGATCGACTAGCACGGTCGTCGGCATGCCGAAGGCTTTGCCGGCTTCCTTGAGGTCCTCATACACGACCGCGCTCTGGTCGGAATAATAAGCCAGCCGCGTCACGCCGATCTGCTTGAGGAAGGCGAGCGGCTTTTCCGGGTCGCGAGTGTCGATGTTCACGGCGACAACGTCGAAGCCGGGACCGGCGAGGTCAGCCGCCAATGCATCGAGCGCCGGCATTTCCTTGCGGCACGGCACGCACCAGGTGGCCCACAGGTTGAGCAGCACGGTGCGGCCGCGCCAGTCGGCGAGCGTGTGGTCGTGGCCGGCGGCATCCTTGAAGCTCAGGTCGGGAACGCGGAACGGCCGCTGCGCCAGGCTCAGCGCCGCCACCTCGCCGTGGACCAGCGGCGTCAGATGCGCGGCGGTCTTGACCGCCGGCGCACAGGCCGCGTCGCCCGGATTGCCTCGCAGCCGATCCATCCCGTATATCCCCGCCAGCACGATCAGGGTTGCGCATAATCCCAGGATGCCGCGCATCAACAGTCGGCGGCGGCGGACCTTGTAGGACGGCTCGGCAGGCAGTTGGGTCATCGGCAGCACAACCTCGGCGGACGCGGCATGAGCAACAAAATGTGGGGCGGACGCTTCGGGTCGAAGCCGGACCCGATCATGGAGGACATCAACGC
>DATAUE010000094.1:0-1630 GCA_036268425.1 Allostellaceae bacterium | reverse complement strand
TATTATCTCCTGCAACTCGCGATCAAGCGCAAGCAAGGCACGCACTCGGTGCTGGCCCGCGCGCTCGGCAGCGATCTGAAGGGAAAAATCTCCATCGTGTTCTACCTCGCCGCGATCGCGGCGGCGTTTGTCATTCCCTGGGTTTCGGTCGCGATCTATGTGCTCGTTGCGGTCATGTGGCTGGTGCCCGATAAGCGCATCGAGCGGGTCTTGAGCGAAGGCTGAAGGAGACAGTGATGACGATATCTGGTGCGGCCCGGCGTGCCGTCGCCGCCGCGGCCGTGATGGCCGTTGTGACCGGCATGGCGACGGCGCAGACCTACCCGGCCAACAAGATCACGATCGTGGTCGCCTTCGCGCCCGGCGGCGTCGCCGACACGCTGGCTCGGCTGATCGCGCAAGGGCTCAATGATCGCCTGCATCAGACCGTGGTGGTGGAAAACCGTGCCGGCGCCGGCGGCAACATCGCGGCAAGCTTCGTCGCGCGCTCCACGCCCGACGGCTATACGCTGCTTGCCACCACCACCGCGCTCGCCATCAACGAGACGCTGTTCGCCCACAAGGAATTTGCCGCGGGCGACTTCAAGACCGTGGCCATCGCCGCGTCGAGCCCGGAAGCGCTGGTGACGGGACCCGACAACCCGGCCAACAATCTGGTCGAGTTCTTCAAAGCCATGAACGGCAAGACCATCAACCTGGCGATCCCCGGCGTCGGCACCGGCTCCGACATCGAGGCTGAATATTTCCTCAAAATCCTGGTCAAAGCGCCGGCGCAGGTGATTCCGTTCCAGGGCGGCGCGCCGGCGATCAACGCCACCATCGGCAATCAGGTCGATCTGATGGCGTCGACCTTGGGCGGCGGCGCCGCGGCGCAGATCAACGGCGGCAAGCTGAAAGGCCTCGGCATTGCCGCAGAGCAGCGCGCCGCGGTGACGCCGAATGTCCCGACCTATGCCGAACAGGGCTTTCCGGAATTCACCGCCGCGTCGTGGGTCGGCTTGTTCGCCCCGGCCAAGACCGACCCGCAGATCGTCGCCACGCTCAACGGCACCATCAATGATATCGTGCAGTCGCCCACGGTGAAGAAGAAGCTGACCGACATGGGCTTCGATCCGATCACCGGCTCACCGGCACAGGCCGATGCGATGTTTGCCGACGAAGTGGAGAAATGGGGCAAAATGGTCAAGACGCTCGGTCTGTCGATCGAATGATCTCCGGAAATGCGCATTTGGCGCCGCTTCGCTTTCATCATTCGCCAACGGCTCCGGCCCGACGTGTCCGGCCCGATGACAGGCTCCGGCGGATGATCCAGTAAACATCTGCGCTGTCGGCGTTTACTGGATTTCCCGCCTTCGCGGAACGACAACGCTGTGACTGGTTAGGAGAAGTGCGCTTCCCTATCAAATTGCAATCGGCTGATGGGGCGGCACCTGAAAAATACCGGAACGAACCGGACCCGGTTGCGTTATATTTGGTTAAAATTCGAGGTTTGTAACGGAGGACGGCTGTGCCGATGTTTCTTGGCATCATTCTCGGAGTGATTTTGACCATTGCGGGCGCTTATGCCTACGATTCCTCCACCGGCCGGGCGCCAAATGGCTTGCCGCCGACCGCCGCCGGGGGCAACCCG
>DATAUE010000093.1:0-2053 GCA_036268425.1 Allostellaceae bacterium | reverse complement strand
GGCCCAGGTGAAGTGGCCCCCGGTGCCGTTACCGCCGGTACCCATCGAGAGCTTGCCGGGTTCCTGCTTTGCCAGCGCGATGACGTCGGCGAGGTTCTTGACGTTGAACGCGATGTTTGAGGCGATAAGCGTTGCCGATTTACAGATCAGCGAGACCGACTTAAAGTCATGCAGCGGGTCGTAGTCCAGCGACTTGAACATTCCGACATTGGTGGTCAGCGGCCCGTTGGTCGAAACCATCAAGGTGTAGCCATCGGGCTGCGACCGCGCGACGGCTTCGGCGCCGAGACTGCCGTTGGCACCGACCTTGTCCTCCACGACGACCGGCTGGCCCCAGATTTCGCCCATGCGGTTCGCGATCAGCCGGGCCAGGACGTCGACCTGCGCGCCGGCCGGGTGCGGCACGACCATGAGGATGCGCCGAGTCGGATAATCCTCCGCTGACGCCGGGACGGCCAACTGGCCGATTAACGCCGGGCCAAGCGCCGCAAGCCCTACAATCGGCAGATGCAAAAGCCTCATCGCGCTTCCCCAAATGATTTTTAGACTTCGCGGCGCAGCAACTTATATGCCGCCGTGAATCTATTTTCAAACCATCCCGGCCGGTCAATTTGACACGGCGTAATGGGGTGAAATTCGACCATATTCGCAGCTCGAGGCGAATATCGAAGACCGTCGCGGTGTTGGGACGCGCTTTCGAGGTTTCGCCTTGATCTATTTCGGCGGCGTGGCCAGCCGCATGTGCGTTTCCGCCACGATCCTGCGATAAAAAGCGATATCGCGACGTGCATAGTCCTCGAAATCGGAAGGCGACCCCGTGATCACAGCGGTGGCGTGCTGATGCAACTGCGCCTGGACGTGCGGATCATTAACTGCATCACGGAAAGATCGATTCAAGCGATCAACGATCTCTCCGGGCATTTCGGCGGGACCGATCAGTCCGTACCAGATGCCCATATCGACATCGGCGAGTTCCTTGTCCTCGGCGAGTGCTGGTATTTCCGGAGCGAGTGGCGTGCGCTTCTGCTCGGCCAGGCCGTATCCGACCAGCTTGTCGGACCTTATGTATTGCAGCGCGCTCGACAGCGTAATGATGGTTATATCGACGTTGCCGCCAAGGACCTCAAGCAAGCCGCCGGTGCCGCCTGAAAATGGCACATGAATGAGATTGATGCCGAAGCGTCGTTTGATGAGCTCACCGAGAAAATGCTGCGGCGAGCCTACACCCGACGTCGAGTAGGTGAGGCCTTGGGGCCGCTGGCGCGCCTCGGCTACCAGATCGGAAAACGTCCGGGTATTTTTGAGGGTGGGGCCGCCGGCTATGACGATAGGCGATCTCCCGCCTAAAGCAATATAAGTAAAGTCGCGCTCCACATTGTAGGTAACGTTGGGGTTCACCAGCGCGGCGGTGCTGATTTCGCGCGGTGTGCAGATTTCGAGCGTGTATCCGTCCGCTGCAGCGTTGACGGTGCGCATTGTCGCAATAGCGCCGGAGGCGCCGGGAAGGTTCAGCACGACGACGGGCTGGCCAAGGTCATCGGCCATTTTTGCCGCAGTGAGCCGCCCGATGAGATCGACGCTTCCACCCGGGGTAAACGGAACAAGCAGGGACACCGATCGCGAGGGATAGTTCTCCGCACGCCCTTCCCCCGAGCCCAAACCACTGAATATTGCGGACCCGCAGAGCTGAAGTAATGTCCGTCTGGTAATCCTGGGCCGACCCTGTCCCATAGTCGTTTCCGGTGTTCCCTGGCGTTTCTTATCGAACGGCGCTTGCTCTGTTATTGCCTCGCCATTGCGTTGCGCATCATCTTGAGGTGGAGCTCCAATGTGCGGCGCCGATTGGCGCGCGCAATCCTCTCGGCGGCCTCCGGATCGTGCGCTTCGATCGCCCGTAACACGTCGCGGCAGAAGGCCACCACCTCCTGGTCACGACCCGGCATGCTGATCGTGCTGGTCTGCTGATTGCGGATCTTCTCCTGCAGCGACTTGAGCAAGTCGAAAAGGAAGTCGTTGTGAGCGGCCTTGAAAACCGCAAGCTGGAATTCACCGG
>DATAUE010000092.1:0-1508 GCA_036268425.1 Allostellaceae bacterium | reverse complement strand
ATAGCCCCAGCGTGTCGATGCCGACATAGGTGTGCTGGCCGCGATAGAATTCCAGGATATTGAACGGTACGGTTCGCTCGACGGTCGCGATCAGTATCTGCCGGCCGCGCAGCGCCAGCGATTTATGCGCGGCCTGGAAATACGGGTCGCCCACCGTGTTGAAAACGATGTCGGCCCCCTTGTTGGCGGTCAATTCGCGCAGGCGGCTCGCGACATCGGTAGCCGATGCATCGATCATCTCGACCGGCGAATTGGCATGGCCTTCGTAGCGCTCGTTCTTGCGCACCACGCCGATCACGCGCGCGCCGCGCCAGGTCGCGATCTGGGTCGCGGCCTGGCCGACCTTGCCGTTGACGCCCATCACCAGCACGGTCTCGCCCGGCTTCGGCATGCCGGCACGGCGCAGGCCTTCCATCGCGGTGACGAAGGGAACGCCGATCCCGGCGGCCTCCTCCCAGGTCAGGTCTTTCGGCTTTTCCACGACCGCCTCGGCTTCGACCGCCAGATGCGTGGCGTGAGTGCCGTCGCGCCGGATCCCGAGATCACCCGACGATCCGAACACCTCGCGCCCGATCCAGCCGTCCGGGCCATCGATCACGACGCCGGCATAGTCACGGCCCGGCGTTCGCGGGAACACCGCATAGGGCATCAGCCCGGTGGCGGCCTTGACGTCGGACGGATTGACCGCCGCCGCCTTGACCTCGATTAGCAGCTGGTCGGGCGTCCGCGACAGGGTATGCCGCTCGACCACCGGCGCCAGCGAGTTCGCATCGTCGGCCTTCGCGAGCAGGCGCACGCAGCGCGCTTCGGTGGACTTCTGGGGTGCAGGCATGACGTCAATTCCCGAATCTCGCGTGACCTGGGGGTCACGAGAGGGCAGGAATTAGCCTTTTGGGCGCTTGTCGTAAACACGCCTGGCCTTGCCAGCCGAGCGTTCCAGCGTTTCCGGGGCGACGGCGCGGACCCGGGCGGTGATGCCGATGGTGTTCTTGATGAAGATCGAGACTTTTTCGGCGTGCCCGGCCAATCCATCGCCATCCCAGCTTTCGGGGCGAGCTTCGGCCAGTACGGTCATCTCGTCCATGCGGCCCTCGCGGGAGAGTTCGATGATGAAATGTCCGCCGCACCAATCGGTAGCGAGCAAGACTTCCTCGATCTGCGTCGGGAACACGTTGACCCCGCGCAGGATGATCATGTCGTCGGAACGCCCGGTGACCTTTTCCATCCGCCGCATGCCCGGCCGCGCGGTGCCCGGCAACAGCCGGGTCAGGTCGCGGGTGCGATAGCGGACCACCGGAAACGCCTGCTTGGTCAGCGAGGTGAACACCAGTTCGCCCTTTTCGCCGTCGGGCAGCACCGCGCCGGTGTCGGGATCTATAACCTCGGGATAGAAATGATCCTCCCAGATATGCAGGCCGTCCTTGGTCTCGACGCACTCCTGTGCGACGCCGGGGCCGATCACTTCCGACAAGCCGTAGATGTCGGTGGCGTCCATCTCGAACGCGGCC
>DATAUE010000091.1:0-1612 GCA_036268425.1 Allostellaceae bacterium | reverse complement strand
CTCGAACCTGCCCGATTTGGTGATGTGGCGCGAGTTCGCCACGACCGCGTAGCCACGCTCCAGGAAGCTTTCCACCACTCCCGCACCGATCCCCTGCGAGCCGCCGGTCACGATTGCGGTTTTTTGCCGATCTGCCATTTCGCTCTCCTGCTGGATCCGGTCGATTCCTTGCGGACGCCTCGCAAAGCCCGCTACTTTGCGCGCACTGCCCGTTTCATCTCGCGGGACGCTATGATCCGACGCAATATCGATTGGCCCGGAACACCGCGATCTTCCGCGCTGCCGGCAAGCCGTTCCATTCAACCCTCGGAAGGGGACAGTCATATCAACGTATGATCAGCCGATCTCGTCGCCGGCGGTTCGTGGAAGACACCCCGGGCAACGCAGGAATGCAGCTTCGACGATCGGGTTTCAACGTGCGCCGTGGTCGGCTAGGGTGCGGACGATCGACAAGGGGAATGGCATGAGCATGTCCGGAATTTTTGCACAAATCGTCGCCTTGATCGGCGGCCTCGCGTTGCAGTGGCGCAAGTTGCAGGGCGCGGCGCCCCAGCCGGCCTGGGGCAACTCGCCGGTGGTGCCCACGGCAAAACCGCAAGGCGCGCTGCCGACGCTTAAAATGCCGAGCGCCCGGGGCTGGGACCAGGGACACAAGCCGGTCGCGGCACCCGGCCTCAAGGTCAATGCGTTTGCCACCGGCCTGCAACATCCGCGCTGGATCCACGTGCTGCCCGACGGCGGCGTGCTGATCGCCGAATCGAACCAGATCGCCGGACCGATCCGCAGCCTGTTCAGCTACGCGATGCAGGCCACGATGCGGCGGGCCCGGGCGCTCGGCGCCAGCGCCAACCGCATCACGCTGTTGCGCGACAAGGATGGCGACGGCGTCGCCGAAACGCGCGAAATTTTCATGGAGGGACTGAGCCAGCCGTTCGGCATGGCGCTGGTCGGCGATACCTTCTACGTCGGCAATACCGATGGCGTGGTGGCCTTCCCGTATACCGCAGGAGCCAACCGCATTACCGCATCAGGACAAAAACTGATCACCTTCAAGCCATCGGGACACTGGACGCGTAGCCTGCTGCCGAGCCCCGATGGCAAAAAACTTTATGCCGGCGTCGGTTCGCTGACCAATATCGCCGACGAGGGCATGGCGGCCGAGGAAGGCCGCGCCGCCATCTATGAGCTCGATCTCGCCAGCGGGTCAAATCGCATCTTCGCCGGCGGCCTGCGCAATCCGGTCGGGCTGGCATGGGAGCCGACGACCGGCGTGCTGTGGACGGTGGTCAACGAGCGCGACGGCCTCGGCGACGAGACGCCGCCGGATTACCTGACGTCGGTGCGTGACGGCGGTTTCTACGGCTGGCCCTATTGCTACTGGGGACAGACGGTGGACGATCGGGTGCCGCAGGATCCGGCGCTGGTCGCCAAGGCGATCACGCCGGACTATGCGCTGGGCGGCCACACCGCCTCGCTCGGCCTGTGCTGGATGCCGGCCGGCACGCTGCCCGGTTTTCCGGACGGCATGGCGATCGGCCAGCACGGCTCATGGAATCGCAGTACGCTCAGCGGCTATAAGGTGGTGTTCGTGCCGTTCGAGAACGGGCGCCCA
>DATAUE010000090.1:0-2789 GCA_036268425.1 Allostellaceae bacterium | reverse complement strand
GAATTTGTGGAAGGCGGCATCGAAACGCTCCGGCCCCAAGATTTCGTTGCGCAACAGCAACAGACCGAACGAGGCTTTGAAATAGCTGACGGGGTGGCTGTAGGTGAGCGGGATCGTGTCGCCGCGCGTCATGATCGGCGGCGCGTTGGGATCGGCGATCAGCGCGGCGATCTGGTCGGCGGGTTCGCCTTTGCCGGGCGCGAATTCCTGATCGCGCTTTGGGCCATAGACGCCGTTGTCGAACGCGTCGGATTCGAAAATATCGATGAAGGTGTTGAGGCCTTCATCCATCCACGCATAGCGGCGCTCGTCGGTGCCGACGATCATCGGGAAATAGCTGTGGCCGATCTCATGCGCGGTGATCCAGAACAGCGTCTTGCCTTTGTCCTCCATGCTGGAGAAGAGCAGCGCGGGATATTCCATGCCGCTCACCGCGCCGGCGACGTTGATCGCGTTCGGCCAGGGATAGGGAAACCAGCGGCGCGAGAAATCCTCGATCGCGAATTTGAGATATTCGGTCGAGCGGCCCCACGCATCGTTACCGGCGCTTGCGACAGGATAGACCGATTGCGCCAACGCGGTCTTGCCGCCCGGCAGATTGACGCGCGCCGCATCCCAGAGGTAGGCGCGCGAGGCGGCGAAGGACACATCGCGCGTCTGGTCCATATGGAAGCGCCAGGTCTTGGTACCGCTCGCCGGCGGCGTCGCCGTAACGTCGCCCTCGGTTCGGATCATCACCGTCTTGTCGCTTGCGCGTGCCGCGGCGAGGCGTGATTTCTCGGTGGCGGTCAGGACCTCGTTGGGATTCATCAACGCACCGGATCCCGCGACGATCATGTCGCTCGGCACGGTCACGGCATAATCGAAATTTCCGTATTCGAGATAGAACTCGGCGCCGAGATAAGGCAGCGGATCCCAGCCGCGCACATCGTCATAGACCGCCATGCGCGGATACCATTGCGCGATCTCGTAGATCGTGCCGTTCGGCGTATCGAGAAATTGCGTGCGGCCGCCGAAAGCGCCCGGCACGGTGTAGTGATAGGCGATGCGCAGGCGAATGTGTCCGCCTTTCGCCGCCAGCGCGGCCGGTAACTGCACACGCAGCCGCGTGTCGCTGACAAGATATTTCGCGGCCGCGTATCCGCCGCCGCTTTCGACCTCAACTTTGTCGAGCACATCGCCGTCGGTGAATTGCGTATGGACACGCGTGCTCGAATTCACCGAACGGGCGTCGGCGCGATAGGTGTTCTGCTCGAGATTGAGCCACAGCGCGTCGAGCGTGTCCGGGCTGTTGTTCGTGTAGGTGATCGTGACCGTGCCGGTGAGGGTCTTGGTGGCGGGATCGAGCTTCGCCGCGATCACATAGTCGGCGCGGTTCTGCCAGTAATCGGGACCCGGTGCGCCGTTGCCCGAGCGATAGCGGTTGACCGGATCGGGCATCGCCAGCGGCGCGAAGGCCGCGCGCGGGTCGTAATCGCTGGCTGGCGCTTTGCTGGCCGTGCTGCTCGGCGTTTGCGCCGGCGTACCGAACGGCGCGGCAAGGCAGATAAGAGCAACAAGAAATCCAGATAGGCGGCGCATCGGGGGCCCAGGTTCTGTCTCGATCCGTCTGCACAGTATGACCTGCGCATCCCGCCGTCACGCGTTTCGGCGCGCCCGGTATTCGTCGCTGTGCTTCTCGCGTTGACCGAAGGAACGCCTACGGCACGTACTGCGTGATCCCCGGAACGTCTTCCTTCGCGCCGCGCAGCTCGATCACGTTGCGGTCGGGGTCGCGGACGAAGACCGAGACGCCGCCGTCCTCGCCGAAAGAGACGGGGCCTTGGGTGATCTTGATGTCGTGGGTTTTCAGTACGTCGATCGTGTCTTTCACCGAGGCGACGTGCAGCGCGACATGGGTATAGCCGGCATGCTTCACCGGCACGTCCATCAGGATGTTCGGCTCGTCCTCTTTCGCGTTGAGAATGAGGTTGATCTCGACGCCCTGGTCGTTGCGGATGATCGCGACGGCGTCGAATTCGACGCGATGCTTCAGGTCGAAGCCCAGCACCTGATAGAAAGCCATGGCGCGGTCGAAGTCGCGCACGCGGATGCCGATGTGGTCGACGCGGTCGATGGTGATGGATCTGCCTGTGGCCATACTGGCGTTCCCTTTGCCTGCTTTGATCATAGCAGAATAATAAGAACACTAGATTTATGTATTTATTGTCCTATTTACACAGGTACACGACCAGAACTATACTATATACAGAATTATGGTGTAAAATTTGTCGACAAGCTCGCTTCTCGCTCAAACCAACGCGCTTTTACGTGAGGCTGCCGAGGCTTATGCGCCTTCCGTGCTGGCCTCAAGCCTGGGCGCGGAAGACATGGTGCTGCTCGATCTCATTGCGAAAGAGCAACTCGCGATCGGGGTTTTTACGCTCGATACCGGCCGCTTGCCGCAGGAAACCCACGATTTGCTGCAGATGGCGCGGGCCCGCTATCAACTGCCGATCGCCGTCTTTGCGCCGGAAAGCGGCGACATCGAACGCTATATTGCGGCGAACGGCCCGAACGGCTTCTATGACAGCGTGGCTTTGCGCCAGGAATGCTGCCACCTCCGCAAGGTGAAGCCGTTGCAGCGAGCGTTGGCCGGCAAGAAATCCTGGGTCACCGGGCTGCGGCGCAGCCAGTCGGCCGGGCGAAGTGGTATCGCGGCGAAGGAATGGGATGCAGACCACCAGCTCGAGAAGTTCAACCCATTGGTCGACTGGTCGGAGCAGGATGTCTGGGACTATCTCCGCGCC
>DATAUE010000089.1:0-1709 GCA_036268425.1 Allostellaceae bacterium | reverse complement strand
GCTGCGCGCTCATAGATATATTGCGCGATCGGCGAGGAGCCGACGAAGCCGACCGCCTTGATATCGGGATCGTCCAGGATGGCGTCGACCGCTTCCTTGTCGCCGTTGACGACATTGAGAATGCCGGCCGGCAGGCCCGCTTCGATCATCAGCTGCGCCAGCATCATCGGCACGCCGGGATCGCGCTCCGACGGCTTCAGGATGAACGCATTGCCGCAGGCGATCGCGGGCGCGAATTTCCACATCGGGATCATGGCCGGGAAATTGAACGGCGTAATGCCGGCGACGACGCCGAGCGGCTGCCGCAGCGAGTAGATGTCGATGCCGGGGCCGGCGCCCTCGGTATATTCGCCCTTCATCAAATGCGGAATGCCGCAGGCGAACTCGACCACCTCCAACCCGCGCTGGACGTCGCCCTTGGCGTCCGGAACGGTCTTGCCATGTTCGCGCGCCAGGACATCGGCCAGCTTGTCGTAATCGCGCTGCGCCAGTTCGAGGAACTTCATCATCACGCGGGCGCGGCGCTGCGGATTGGTGTTGGCCCATTCGACTTGCGCCGATTTGGCATTCTCGACCGCCGCGCGAAGCTCGGCCTTGGAGGCCAGCGCTACCTTGGCCTGGACGTCGCCGGTCATCGGCTCAAAAACGTCAGCGGTTCGTCCCGACGTGCCCTTGACCTCTTTGCCACCGATGAAGTGCCCGATTTGACGCATGAATAGTCTCCCTAGGTCCCAGCAGGATCGCTTTACCGACCCTTTTGACCCGCATTTTATAGTATTCAAGTCCGAGTTATTGCACCATAGATGTGCGCAAATGCAGGATCAAGGCGGCGGAACGATCGATTGGGACGACTTCCGCTTTGTGCTGGCCATTGTGCGCGGCGGATCGGTCTCCGCAGCTGCAAAACAGCTCGCCGTCGATCATGCCACAGTTATCCGGCGTGTCGACCGGCTGGAGCGGCACCTGTCGGCAAAACTGTTTGATCGGCGCAAGGCCGGCTACCTTCTGACCGAAGCCGGCCAGCGCGTGGCCGACAGCGCCGAGGCGATGGAATCGACCATCGTCGCCAACCAGGAGGCGGTCGGCGGCTCGCGCGCCCATCTGACCGGTACGGTCAGGATCGGCGCGCCCGACGGTTTTGGCAGCCACTTCCTCGCCTCGCGGCTGCTGCCATTCACCGAGCGCTACCCCGATCTCGATCTCGAACTGGTCGCCACCGCGCGGCTGTTCAGCCTGTCGAAGCGCGAGGCCGATATTGCGATCAGCCTGTCGATGCCGAAGGAAGGCCGGATTTTCGGGCGAAAGCTGCTCGACTACAACCTTGGCCTCTATGCATCGCCACGCTATCTCGATCCGCGGCCGAAGATCGCGACGCGTGGCGATCTCGCCGGGCATCGGTTTGTCGGTTACATCGAAGACCTGCTGTTCACGCCGGAACTGGATTATCTGCCGCAGGTCTCGCCGAAGATCTCCGCCAAGCTCCGCAGCGCCAACCTGATCGCGCAGTTGAACGCCACGATCGCGGGCTTCGGGATCGCGGTGCTGCCGTACTTCATGGCGTCAGCCCATCCCGAATTGTGCCCGGTGCTGCCAGGCGAAATCACGATTGCGCGCACCTTCTGGCTGTTGATGCACGCCGACAGCAAGGACCTGGCGCGGATTCGCGCGGTCGCCGATTACATCTACGAAACGGTGGAGCGCGAGCGCGG
>DATAUE010000088.1:0-2079 GCA_036268425.1 Allostellaceae bacterium | reverse complement strand
GCGCTGTTGTGTGTGATCGTCACGGTGGTCGGCCTGACTGCGCTGAGCGAGATCGGCGTCAATGTCGCGCCGCTATTGGCCGGTGCCGGCATCGTCGGCATCGCGATCGGCTTTGGTTCGCAGAAACTGGTGCAGGACGTCATTACCGGGCTGTTCCTGCTGCTGGAGAACACCGTGCAGGTCGGCGACAATGTCAGCGTGTCCGGCCTCACCGGCATAGTCGAGAACGTCTCGATCCGCACCATCCGGCTGCGTGCCGGCGACGGCGCGGTACACATCGTGCCCTTCAGCGCGGTGACCACCATCACCAATTCGAGCCGTGGCGCCGGCAATGCCGCGGTCAGCGTCAACGTTGCCTACAAGGAAGACACCGACCGCGCCGGCCAGATTCTCAAGGATATCGTCACCGAAATGCGCAAGGAGGCCGAATACCGCGGCGCGATCCGCGGCGACCTCGAATTGTGGGGCGTCGACAAGGTCGACGGCGCGATGGCCTCGATCGTCGGCCAGATCCGCTGCACCGATAGCGGCCGCTGGCCGGTGCAGCGCGAATTCAACCGCCGCATGAAACGGCGCTTCCAGGAATACGGAATCGAGATCGCCTCGACCGCCCAGACCATCCTGATGCAGGTGCCGCTGGCCGCAGACATCGCGATGGATGCGATGCCGCGACGGGCGGCGGGCTGACGCCTATTCCGCGGCCTCGCGCACATAGCGAGCGGTCGGGGTGCGCATCGTTACCAGTTCTTCGGCCGCAGTCGGGTGCAACGCGAAGGTCGAGTCGAAATCGGCCTTGGTCGCCTTCATCTTCACCGCGATCGCGACGGCCTGGATGATCTCGGCGGCGGTGTCGCCGACGACGTGGCATCCGACCACGCGATCGCTGGAGCCGTCGACCACGAGCTTCATCAGGATGCGGGTGTCGCGTCCCGACATCGTCGACTTGATCGGCCGGAAATCGGTCTTGTAGATATCGACATGGCTGAACTGGGCGCGCGCCTCGGCTTCCGTCAAACCCACGGTGCCGACTTCGGGTTGCGAGAACACCGCGGTCGGGATGGTGGCGTGGTCGACCTGCACCGGGCGCTTGCCAAACACGGTATCGGCGAACGCGTGACCCTCGCGGATTGCGACCGGCGTCAGGTTGATGCGGTGGGTGACGTCGCCGATCGCGTAGATGTTGGCCACCGAGGTGCGGGAATAGCCGTCGACCGCGATGCCGCCATTATGGGCGTTGAGGGCAACGCCGGCCTTGTCGAGGCCGAGGCCTTCGACGTTGGGATGCCGGCCGATCGCGAACATCACCTTGTCGGACGCAATGCTCGAGCCGTTCGACAGATGGGTGGTGAAATCCCTGCCGTGCTTTTCCACCTTGTTGACGGTGCAGCCGGTCAGGATGGTGATGCCCTGCATCTCCATTTCCTTGCGGACATGGACGCGGACGTCCTCATCAAAACCGCGCAGAATATTGTCGCCGCGATAGATCACGGTGACGTCGGAGCCGAAGCCCGCGAAAATGCAGGCGAACTCCAGCGCGATATAGCCGCCGCCCTGGATCACGACGCGCTTGGGCAATTCGGGCAAATGAAACGCCTCGTTCGACGAAATCACGTGCTCGATGCCGGGAATCTCCGGCCCATGGGTCGGGGTGCTGCCGGTGGCGACCAGGATGGTTTTCGCGGTAACAATGCGGCCGTTCGACAGCCGCAAGCTGTGGGCATCCTCTATCACCGCGCGCGTCTTGACCACCTCGGCGCCGGCTTTCTCGACGTTGGTGGTGTAGATGCCCTCGAGCCGGGCGATCTCCTTGTCCTTGTTCCTGACCAGCGTCGGCCAATCGAACGTCACCGGCGGAACGGTCCAGCCGAAGCCGGCGGCATCCTCGATCTCGTGGTGGATATGCGAGCCGATCACGAACAGCTTTTTCGGCACGCAACCGCGGATCACGCAGGTGCCGCCCATCCGGTATTCTTCGGCGATCATGACGCGGGCGCCATATCCGGCGGCGATGCGGGCGGCGCGCACGCCGCCCGAGCCTCCTCCGGTCACGAAAAGATCGACGTCGAATTCAGCCATATC
>DATAUE010000087.1:0-2728 GCA_036268425.1 Allostellaceae bacterium | reverse complement strand
GAGCTTTTTCCTGTCCGGGCGGTTGCTGAGGTAGATGTGCAGCGCTTCGGTCGATCCGAGGCCCTCGACGATTTCGAGTCCGGTCAGCGCCTTCCAGCCGTTGAACACCTCGGCCGAGAGCACCTCGGCCGCCGACAATGCCATCCGCAGCGAGGAGAAGTCGGTTGCCGGAGCACCTTCGGCCTTGGTCAGCGAGGTATAGAGCGTCGGCAATCCGAAAAACACCGACGGCCGATAGCGCTCGATCGCCTCGAAAATCGCGGACGGCTTTGGCTGACCGGGCAGCAGTAGCGTTGCGGCGCCGACCGAGAATGGGAATGTGATGGAATTGCCGAAGCCATAGGCGAAGAAAATCTTCGGTACCGAAAAGCAGATGTCATCGGGTTTGAGCTTGAGCACATTGCGCGCGAACGCGGCCTCGCTATAGGCCATGTCGTGCTGCAGATGCACGATCCCCTTGGGCCGGCCGGTCGAGCCTGACGAATACATCCAGAACGCCATCTCGTTGCGATGGGTATCGGCCTTGGCAAGATCGGTGGCGAAGCCTTGCAGCCAGGCATCTGCCTGAAGCGCGTTCGGCGAGGCGTGATCGCCCACAGGGCCGTTGACCGCGATCAACGTGCGGAGCTGCGTATCCGCGCAGGCGACCTTGTCGAAGCGCGAGTAAAACAGGGAATCGGCGACAGCAACGGATGCGCCAGAATCCGACAGATAGAACTGCAAGAGGTCCGGCGGCGTCAGCGTGTTGATCAACAGTGGCACGAAACCGGCGCGCACCGCGCCAAAAAACGCCGCAGGGTAGGCCGGCGTGTCGTCGAGGAACATCAGGATGCGGTCGCCACGCTTCAGCCCGAGCGAGATGAAACCGTGTCCCCAGCGCGAGGCCTCGGCGCAGAGCTCGGCATAACTCCGCGTTCCGGCCGGACCCGTCAGCGCCGGCCGGTCGCCGCGACCCTGCGCGAGATTGTCGAACAGGATGCGGCTGGCGTTGTAGCGCTCGGGCAACCTAAAGCCGATCTCCCGCGCACCGGCGCAATTGGACGGGACCTGATCTGATATCTCGTAGCTCATGGTCGGCTGCGTCCTTTCGACGCCTCGTAACGCGCCATGAATTGCGGCGACATCGCGCGCAGCCGCGCGTCGTCGATCCGCCCCGAACGGGTGATGTAGCTATAGGCAAAGTCCATCAGATCGAGCTTCATGTGTTCGGGGAATTTTTCGTACCAGTCGGCGCTGGTGCGCGCCGCCGTGACCAGCTTATTCACGATCGGCTTGCGTTCGGCCTCGTAACGGGCGAGCGCCGAGGCAACGTCCGATTCGGCTTCCAGCGCCTTGATCAACGCGATGGCGTCCTCGATCGCGAGCCGGGTGCCGGAGCCGATCGAGAAATGCGCGGAATGCAGCGCGTCGCCGATCAGCGCCATATTTTTGTGGCTCCAGCGCTCGTTCCAGATCCACGGAAAATTGCGCCACACCGACTTGTTCGAAATCAGTTGGTGGCCGTCGAGTGTAGCGGAAAATACCTGCTCGCAAATCGTATGTGACGCTTCGACGGTCTTGTCGGCAAAGCCGTAGGCTTGCCACGTCGCGATGTCGCATTCGACCAGGAAGGTGCTCATGCCGGGCGCGTAGCGATAGTGATGGGCGTTGAAGGTGCCGAGGTCGGTTTGGACAAAAGTCTGCGACAGCGTTTCGAACCGTTTGGTGGTGCCGTACCAGGCGAACATGTTGCGGGAGTGCGACACCGACGCGCCGAACTGTTCCTCGAAGCTGCGGCGCACCAGCGAGTTCAGGCCGTCGGCAGCGACGATCAGGTCGTAGCCTTTCAGTTCGTCAACCGATGAGATCGTGGTGTCGTAGCGCGGCGTGACGCCCACCGCGGCAAGCCTGCGTTGCAGGATGGTCAGCAGTTCGAGCCGGCCGATCGAGGAGAAACCGACGCCGTCGAGCGTGACGCTTTCGCCGCGTAGATACAGCGTGATATTCTTCCAGCTTTCCATCCGCGGCGTAATCGCATCGACGGTATCGGGATCGTCGGCGCGCAGGAACTCCAGCGCCTGTTCGGAAAACACCACGCCAAAACCCCAGGTCGCGCCCGCGGGGTTTTGTTCGAACAGATCGATCGAGGCCTCCGGATGCCGCCTTTTCCAGAGATAGGCGAAATAGAGACCTCCGGGTCCTCCGCCGACGACGGCGATACGCAAAATCCTGCTCCCTCATGACCTCTCGGACTGACAGGTCATAGTCGAAAGACCGGCCGTCGCGCAAACCGTCCGGGAGCGGGCGGCAGATTTATCGCGCGAACGGCGTCAGCGCGTCCCGGCATGCCGGCGACAGCGAAGCCGGTTGCGACGCCAGGCATTGCAAGAGGCGGCCGCCGCCGGGCGGCACGCCCGGGCACAGCGCGCGGGCATCGATGCCGCAGCCGGAGCGCATCACGAACAGGGCTTCGCGCGGCAGCATGGGGCGCAACACCATTGGCGCGGCGGCAGGCGCGGCGCCGGGGGGCGCTGTCGCGACATCGGCGTGCGTGCCCGCGGCCGCTGGCGCGGCACCACCGCTGATCGCGGCGACCGCCTGCTTGCATTTGGCCGACAGATTGGCCTCGTGCTGGACGAGGCACTTCACCGCCGCGGCGCCGCCGGGCGTCACGCTGGAGCAGTTGGCCATGTAATCGGAGCGGCAGGCAGCACGGACCGCGGCGCGCTGTGCATCGGTCGGCTTATTG
>DATAUE010000086.1:0-2146 GCA_036268425.1 Allostellaceae bacterium | reverse complement strand
TACGGTCGACGCTATTAACCTCTCGTTAACCGAATCCGCTGACCCTCGAAGCACTGGAATTCGGCGGAACCGGACAGCCGGGCCGGCAGCCGAAAGAACAAGCCGACGGCGTAACGCCCGTCGGCTTTTTCTCTGAGCGGGATGCCCTGAGCGCAGGCATCGATACGAAGCCGATAGCGCCGGTTACGAACAGGCCCTGTATCCAAAGCGCTTGATCATGTCGCGCCCCGAAATCGGATGGAAGGCAAATGTTTCCATGAAATGGTTGGCGGTGACGTAATCGCGCAAGGCGGAATTATAGGTGCTGAGCATGGCCTGCGTGTAGGAGGGGCTGATAACGCCGGTTCGCATCGAGCCGCCGGCATGAAACAACAGCGTCGCGCCCGGCGTGATGCAGACGTTGCGGATCGACAGGAACATGGTGCAGGCGGATTGGCAGTGACTGTCGATGCGAAAGCGCTCGCCCGACGCGTTGTACTGCGCGATCACGGACTGGAATTGCGCAAACGCGTAGGCGCTCGGTGCGCCCATGCCCATGTGCAGGGCGGATACGGAGCCGTCGGCGCGGGTTGACGGCGTTGCGCCGATGATGAAGCCGCAAACCAGCGTGGCGGTGCCCAGTGCCCGGCCAAGCCATTGCCGCGTTTTGTTGCCGCTGTTCTGAAATACCATGCGTTTCCCTTTGGATCGCCATGCGCCTAGTCGCTGCACCGGCATTCTCCCGACCGCTGTTCGCCGCGCAAGCCGGCGATATCCGGCAGGCGCCGCGCTTGATTTGAATCAATACGCTTCGCCCGTAACGGCGTCACGTTGTGGCTCCCAAGGATTGATTTTCCGGAGACCGGACGAATGATACGACCAATGACGTCGTGCCTCGCGATCGCGCTGGCGGCAACGCAGGCCATGGCGGCGACTCCGGCCGAGCAGCGCGGCAAGACCTTCGCGCTCAACAATTGCGCGAAATGTCATTCCATCGACAAGGTCACCAAAAGCCCGTTGGCGATCGCGCCGCCGTTCCGGACCCTGCATTTGCGATATCCGATCGAGGACCTCGCCGAATCGCTGGCGGAAGGCATCGAGACCGGCCACCCGACGATGCCGGAATTCGTGCTCGAACCCGATCAGATCAACGATCTGCTGTCATACCTCAAGACGCTCGAATAACTCAGCTCGGATGGATTTTTAGGATGAGATCGCGGGTCAAGAAACTCAGCCACATTCTGGAGCGTAGCGGGCTTGCGATGGCCGGCGCAGCCTGCGGGCTGTTCGTCGGCGTCCATGTGGGTACCAGCATCGCGGCCTTCACCTCCGAAGGCTTCCTGCTCGTGATGATGATCGCGGGCGCCGCCGGCTTTTACCTGGGGATCGATACGCCGCCGGCGCCGTTCGTCCAGAGCATAGTTCCCACCGACGTCTGGCGCGGTAAGGTTGATTTTCCCGAGCTGCTCAGTGCCCTCGGGACGTTTCTGGCGACCCTGACGGCGTTCGCGTCGGTCGTGATCATCGTGCTGCGTGGAAAGCCGGAACTCTACTGGACGGTGGCCATCATGCTGGGATGGAGCGTCGGCGTCCTGATGCAAGTCGTCGCCGGCGCGATCGACCGGATGCGGCGGTAATCTTTTTGCGCGCATGCCGTTGGCGATCCCAGCAGAACAGGCATCTCGGCCAATTTCAATCGGTTAGACAGGCTCACCCTAGCAAATCGATCCATTGGCTTAGAAAGCCTATTTTTCGCGTTGGCTCACCGAGCAGCGATCTAGGCGTCAAGGGTCATCCGCCAGACCCTCCAAAAATGCGAAGCCCCGCCATTCGGGAAAATGGCAGGGCCACAAAATCGCAAAAGAGCAGTTCTAGACAGCAGCCAAACAATAATCGAAACCACCGAATTCCGCAATCTTTTCGGGCCGAATCGGTGGAAAACTTCGGCCGTCTCTTGCGGGGTGCCTCATGAGCACGGCAGGGCACAGCCTCGAACAACTCCTCGCGGTGCGAACCAATGCCAGTCGCGGAGCCGCAGAAGCACTGCAGCAGCGCGAGGCGCACCTCGCAAAGTGGGCTGCGGTCAATGCAACGATCGAAGCAATCGAGCGCGAGGAAAGAGCGACCACCCGTCGGCGGCGATTTGGGCAACTCAAAAGCAAGAATT
>DATAUE010000085.1:0-2829 GCA_036268425.1 Allostellaceae bacterium | reverse complement strand
GGTCAAGGCGCCGGGCGGCACCAAACTGATGCCGCACAAGCACCCGGAAGATCGCATCTACACGGTCATGTCGGGTGTGTTCTACATCGGGCTCGGCGATAAATTCGACCCTGACAAGGTCAAGGCTTATCCGCCCGGCAGCGTCATCGTTCTGCCCGGCGAGACCTGGCATTTCCACTACGCAAAATCGGGCGAATACGTCACGCAGGTTTCGGCGATCGGTCCGCTCGGCCTCGAATATCACGATATGCACGACGATCCCCGTCATCAGCATGCCTGATCGCGCCCAGGCAAGGCCTGCACCATGATCATCACCGGCGTCGAGCCGATCGCGCTGCGCATCCCGTTCAAGGCCGGCGAAAAATCCGCGGCCTCGGCCTGGGGCGACAGCAATCTGCCGATCGCGGATTCGCTGCTGGTCAAGGTCACGACCGACGAAGGCGTGGTCGGTTGGGGCGAGGCCTTTGGCTTTCGCGCAGTGGCGTCGGCGAAACTTGCGATCAACCAGTTGATCGCGCCGTTATGCATCGGCCGCGACGCAAGCCAGATCGAACCGCTGATGCTCGACATCAACAGGAAGCTGCATGTGTTCGGACGCAGCAGCGCGTTGGCCTTTGCCATTTCGGCGGTCGACATCGCGCTGTGGGATATCGCGGGCAAGGCCGCCGAGATGCCGCTGTCCCGGCTGCTCGGAGGCGGGGCAACCGATCTGCCCTGCTATGCCAGCATGGTTCGCTACTCCGATCCCGCGCTGGTGCGGCACGGCGTGCGGCAGGCGATCGAGACCGGCTTCGACACGCTGAAACTTCACGAGATCGAGCTGGCCGCGATCCGCGCTGCGCGCGAGGAAGCCGGTCCCGACGTTGAGCTGATGGTTGACGTCAATTGTCCATGGACCCTGCACGAAGCCAGAGCTATGGCGGAACAGCTCAGGGGCGTAAACCTGAAATGGCTGGAAGAGCCGCTATGGCCGCCGGAGAATTTCGACGGCCTCGCCGAGTTGAGGCGTGCGAGTGGCATTCCGATCGCCGCCGGCGAAAACATCTACACGCTGATGGATTTCGAACGCCTGCTGAAAGCCGGGTCAGTCGACTTCGTCCAGCCGAGCCCGGCCAAGATGGGCGGCATCAGCGAGCTGCGCAGAATCTTTACGCTCGCGGCCGTGCACAACGTCCCGGTGATGCCGCATTCGTTCTACGACGGCCCCGGCCTGCTCGCGGCAATCCACGTCACCGCGGCGCTCGGCACCAGCGATTGCATGATCGAGTGGCGGCTGTTCGACCTGGAGCGGACGATCTATGGCCGCGCGCTGGCGCCAAGACAGGGCCGCATCGCGGTGCCGCAAGGACCGGGTCTCGGGCTTGAGCCCGATCCCGATGTGATTCGCGTCTACGCGATCAACTGACGCAGTGGGTGCATACGCAGCCGGCCCCGATCGGTCAGATGGTCTCAACCTGGTCCACGACCGCCCAGGCCGCGCTTTGCGGCACGGCGACGGTGACGTTGTCGCCCACGACATAACCACCGAACGCCGGGACATCGACATTGAGCCGGCCCTGTTCGGTCTCCACGAAGATCGACCGCGTCGCGCCGCGGAAAATCGTGTGCGCGATCCGTCCCGACCATTGCAGGCCGTTCTCGCCCGTGCCGGCGGCGGAGATGCTGATGTCCTCCGGCCGCACCATCACAGTGACCGCGCGCCCTGCGGGTACTTCGGCCGCGGCCTCGCATCGCCCGCGCCAGCCCTGTCCGGCGACGTCAAGCCGCACCCGGCCGCCGTCGATGCGGACGCAGGCCTCGACATTGGCCGGCAACAAATTCGGCGTGCCGAAAAACGCCGCGACCGTACGGTTGGCGGGATAACGATAGATCTCCTCGGGCGCTCCGACTTGCTGAATCCGGCCGCGGTCCATCACCACCACGCGGTCGGACAGCGCCATCGCTTCGGACTGGTCGTGGGTGACATAGAGCGTGGTCATGCCGAGTCGTTTCTGAATCGAGCGGAACTCGTCGCCCATTTGCAGGCGCAGCTTGGCGTCGAGGTTGCTCAGGGGCTCGTCGAGCAGCAGCACCTTTGGCTCGAACACCAGCGCCCGTGCGATCGCGACGCGCTGCTGCTGGCCGCCCGACAGCGCCGGCGCCGGGCGTTCAGCGAAACCTTCCATCTCGACCAGCCGCAACGCTTTGAGAACGAGATCGCGGATGTCGGCGGCCGAGCGGCGGCGCACGCGCAGCGGATAGGCGACGTTCTCGAACACCGTCATGTGCGGCCAGATCGCGTAGGACTGGAACACCATGCCGAGACGGCGACGCTCCGATGGCACGAAAAGGCGCGAGGCCGCGTCGCTGACCACCTCGTTGTCGATGCTGATGCGGCCGCCGGTGTTCTGTTCGAGTCCCGCCACCATGCGCAACGTGGTGGTCTTGCCGCATCCCGACGGCCCCAGCAGCGTCACGAATTCGCCCTGCGCGATGCGCAAATCGACGTCGTTGACGGCGATAAAATCGCCGAAATGCCGGCTCACCTTTTCAAGCACAACGTCAGACATCGAACACCCCTAGCCAAAGTACGTGCCCCCGATGCAGCGCAGCACGCCGCTCTTCGGCGTGCTGCGCTGCTGATCCGGGGCCCAAATGCCGTGCCGATGGGTGGGTCCCGGTTCTGCGGAGCAGCGCCGAAGAAGCGCTGCACCGCGCCCGGGACACGAACCCAAACTCATCACGCATCAGAGCGCGCCGACCCATTTCCGGATCACCTTGAGCTGCACCCATCTGAAAACGATCACCATCACCATCATCAGGAGGCCGATCACGCTGACCTGCTCGGCG
>DATAUE010000084.1:0-2140 GCA_036268425.1 Allostellaceae bacterium | reverse complement strand
CTTCGACGTCGCCAACAATTTCCACGGCTGCATCGCCGGTTGTCACGAGATCCTGCGGCGGCAGGGTTTGCTGAAGGGTATCTGGTGCCTCGATCCCGCAGAGGGCCTCAGCCCCGGCCAGATGCGGGAAATCGACCGGGTCTGCCGCGAGCATGCGGACCTCGCTGACGACGCCTTTGTCGCCGCCGGGCTCGAGAAATGGCTGACATGATGGCGACAGCCGAGCCGTTCATTCGCCTGCGCAACGTGCGGAAGGTCTATCGCTCGCGGGAGCAGGAATTTCTGGCCGTGTCCGACGTCACTATGGACGTCCAGGAAGGCGAGCTGATCTCGCTGGTCGGTCCCTCCGGCTGCGGCAAGACCACGGTGCTGAAGATCCTCGCCGGACTGCACGACGCCGACGGCGGCACCGTCCAGATCGGCAATGCGCATACGCCGTTCGATCCGGCGCGCGACATCGGCATGGTATTCCAGCAGGCGCTGCTGCTGAAATGGCGAACCATCCTCGACAACGTGCTGTTGCCGGCGGAAATCGTCGGCCTGCCGATGCAAGCGGCGCGCGCAAGGGCGCGCGATCTACTCAATCTGGTCGGGCTTTCGGGCTATGAAGACAAATACCCGCAGCAATTGTCCGGCGGCATGCAGCAGCGCACCGCGATCGCGCGCGCCTTTATCCACGATCCAAAGCTGATCCTGATGGACGAGCCGTTCGGCGCGCTTGATGCCCTGACCCGCGAGCAGATGAACCTCGAAATGCTACGGATCTGGCGCGAGAGCGGCAAGACGATCATTTTCGTGACGCACAGCATCCAGGAAGCGGTGTTCCTCGCCTCGCATTGCGCGGTGTTGACCGCCGGCCCGGCGCGAATGGCGGAATATTTCCCGATCGAGCTGCCGTTTCCGCGCGCACTGCCGATCAAGACGACCGATGAATTCGGCGCCTATGCGCGGCGGATCTATGCCAGCCTCGGGCTTGGCGCCGGCGCCTGACCGGCTTTAGTCGTACGACGACGGCCCGTTATCGCCATAGGCCCAGCAGGCTTCCTTTGGCAGCGAGACCGTGGTCTCGACCCCGACCTGATGCCGCGCGGCGGTACCGAGTTCAAGCGCTTCAAGCCGCCTGCCGAACACATCGATCGCATAGACGGTCTGGGTACCCTGATAGCGGCGATCGAGCACGCGGGCGGCAAAAGTGTTGGCGCCGTTCTGCTGGCCAATGCCGATATTTTCGGGCCGCAATGCCACGCGAACCTTGTCGCCGGGACTAAGCGCATGGAGCAATGCCGCCTCGCCTTTGCGGCCATCGCCGAAATCGACAACGCCGAATTCGCCGTTGCGACTGATCAGCGTGCCCGCGAGTTCGTTAGTCGCGCCGGTAAAATTGGCGACGAACGGATCGGCCGGACGGTTATAGATCTGGTCCGGCGTTCCCATCTGCAACAGCTTGCCGTTGCGCATCACGCCGATGCGGTCGCCAAGCACGACCGCCTCGGCCTGGTCGTGGGTGACATAGAGCGCGGTCATGCCGGTCTGCTTGAGGATCACGCGCAGATCGTCGCGCAACCGCAGGCGCAATTTGGCGTCGAGGTTGGACAACGGCTCGTCGAGCAGCAGCAATTGCGGCCGGTACACGATGCTGCGCGCCAGCGCGACCCGTTGCATCTGCCCGCCGGACAACGCGACCACCGGCCGCTCAGCATATTCCGACAGGCCAACCAGCTCAAGCACCTCGTCGACCTGTTTGGTGGCGTCACCGCGCGATATCTTGCGGTGCTTGAGCGGATAGACCACGTTCTGCCGCACCGTCATATGCGGCCACACCGCATAGGACTGGAACACCATGCCGAGATCGCGCAGCCGCGGCGGCACCAGGATGCCGCGCGCCGGTGACGAGACCAGCTTTCCGGCAATGCTGATCTCGCCGTCGGTCGGATGCTCCAGTCCCGCGACGCAGCGCAACGTCGTGGTCTTGCCGCAGCCGGAGGGCCCGAGCAGCACCACGATCTCGCCGGCCGGCACGGCAAAGCTGACGCCGTCGATCGCGGGCCGGCCGACCGCGAACTGCTTGCGCAAACCGGTGACGTCGAGCGTTGCGGTCATGATCTCGCTTCCGCGCCTGAGGTCACTGCCGGTAACCGTA
>DATAUE010000083.1:0-1810 GCA_036268425.1 Allostellaceae bacterium | reverse complement strand
AGTCTATCGACATATAGAAACTCGCAGCGAACGCGGCATCGGAAAAGGCAAGCGGTAGAGGGCTATCTCCTTCACCTTGCCTCACAATTTGCCGTTGAATGGGTACGTCCGCCGCAAATGTCGCGCGCCGCCGGAGGATCGCATCCGTAATGTTACGGGGGCATATCACCAGATGGGCTCACGACAGCCGGTCAATCAATTCGCTCAGGGAGATCCGATGTCGCTCACGCTGCATTTCCATCCACTATCGTCGTTCTGCTGGAAGGCGCTGATCGCGCTGTACGAAAACGAAACGCCGTTCACGCCCAATAGCGTCAATCTCGGGGACGAGGCCGAGCGCGCGGCGCTGTCGAAGCTATGGCCGATCGGCAAGTTCCCGGTGCTGCGCGACGACGCGCGTGCCCGGACGATCCCGGAGACCAGCATCATCATCGAATATCTCGACCGATTTTATCCCGGCCGGACGTCTTTTAGCCCCGCCGATCCCGATCAGGCATGGCAGACGCGGCTGCGCGACCGGTTCTACGATTGTTACGTGCACCTCTCGATGCAAAAGATCGTCGGCGATCGGCTGCGGCCGGAGTCCGCCCGCGATCCGCATGGCGTGGAGGAGGCGAGGGGACGATTGCGGTCGTGCTACGACATGATCGAACGGCAGATGGCGGCCAGTCACTGGGCGATGGGAGATGCGTTTGGCCTCGTCGACTGCGCCGCGATGCCGGCGCTGTTCTATGCCGCCAAGGTCGAGCCGCCCGGCGAGAAGCACAACAACGTGACGGCCTATCTCGAACGCCTCAAGGCGCGTCCATCGGTCGCGCGCGTGCTCGCCGAGGCGGAGCCGTACTTCAACCTGTTTCCGCAGTGAGGGATTCAGCGGCCAGGTTATGCCCGGCGCGGCAATTACCCCGGAAATAATTTTCAACCGTTTGTCGGTGCTGCAAAACCCGGTTCGTCCTGTTGACGAGCACCGGTGCACCGCCGGCCCGCAGAATTGAAACCAACGGAGTGTAACGATGCGATTCATGATGCTGATGATCCCCGCGGGATACGAGACCGCCGCGCCCGGCACCGTGCCTTCGGCGGAGGCGGTCGCCGCGATGATGAAATACAACGAGGCGCTGAAGGCGGCCGGCGTGCTGATCACGCTCGACGGGCTGCATCCGCCCTCGACCGGCGCGCGGGTTTCGTTTGCCGGCGGCAAGCCCGTCGTCACCGATGGGCCGTTCACCGAGTCCAAGGAGGTCGTGGGCGGCTACTGGATGATCGAGGTGGCTTCCCGCGACGAGGCGATCGCCTGGGCCAAGCGTTGCCCGGCATCCGACAATGAAGTGATCGAGATCCGCCAGGTTCACGAGATGGCCGATTTTCCGCCCGACGTGCAGCAGGCGGCGGCCGCTTTTGCCGAATTGCAGGGCAGGTCGGGGCGCTGAGGCGCGCGAGTGGTATCGCGCACCAGTATGTAGTGACCTTTGCGGCCGGCTCATGTAAAAGTCGTTCACATGAGCTGGCGCAAGGAACAACGCCGCGCCGAGCGCGGCTACCATCACGGCAATCTGAAAGAGGCGCTGCTCCAGGCCGCGCTGGGCCTGATCGCCGAAAAAGGCGCGGCCGGCTTTACCTTCGCCGATGCGGCGCGAATGGCCGGTGTCAGCCCGGCGGCGCCGTACCGGCATTTTCGCGACCGCGACGAATTGCTGTCCTCGATCGCGCAGCGCGGCTTCGAGCAATTCGAATCGCAATTGACGGCGGCGTGGGACGACGGCCGCCCCGATACCGTCAGCGCGTTCGAGCGGGTCGGCAAGGCCTATCT
>DATAUE010000082.1:0-1593 GCA_036268425.1 Allostellaceae bacterium | reverse complement strand
GACGCCGCCTGCGATCGTGCAATTCCTCAACAAGGAGATCACCGAGGTGCTGGCCATGCCCGAGGTGAAGGAGCAGTTCGGCAAGATCGCGGTCGAGCCGGTCGGCGGCAGCGTGGCGGACACCGAGAAATTCCTCGCCGGCGAACGCGACAAATGGCGCGGCGTCGTCCAAAGTGCGCACATCGCCGTGGAATAGTCTCGCAGGCGGCGATCGTGACAGGTGACCCGATGCAGTTCGGAATATTCGACCAGAACGATCACGGACCGTATCCGCTCGCGGAGCAGTACGAGAACCGCCTCAAGCTGATCGAGTTCTACGACCAGACCGGCTTTCGCACCTATCACATGAGCGAACACCACTCGACGCCGTTGAACCTGACGCCATCGCCAAGCGTGTTCTTGGCCGCGGTCGCGCAGCGCACCAAACGGATCCGGCTCGGACCTCTGGTCTATGTGCTGCCCGTCCACCATCCGCTGCAACTCGCCGAAGAGATCTGCATGCTGGATCACCTCAGCAACGGGCGGCTCGAGGTCGGCATCGGCCGGGCTCGCCGCATGAATTGCAATATCTCGGCGTCGATCCGGAACAGGCGCCGGCGATCTATGTCGAGGCCTATAACGTCATCAAGCAGGCGTTGACCGAGCCGGAAGTGAACTTCAGCGGCGAGCATTTCAGTTTTGCCGGCGTTCCCGTCGAGATCAAACCGCTGCAGCGGCCGCACCCGCCGTTCTGGTACGCTGTCCCGGTGCCGGAAGGCACCGCGTGGCCGGCGCAGAACAAGATCAACATCGTATGCGGCGGGCCGGTCGCCAAGGTGCGCGAAATCGCCGACCGCTATCGCGCGGAATGGGCCAGCGCCGGGAATTCGCCCGATGATATTGCCCTGATCGGCATCAACCGCTTCGTGGTGGCGGCCGATACCGATCGCGAAGCGATGGATCTCGGCCGGCGTGCCTGGCCGCGTTTCCACCAAAGCTTCATGAAGCTCTGGAAGAAACACGGCACCCAGCCGCGCTTTGCCCGGCTGCCCGAGGATTTCGAGACCGCCGTCAAGAACGGGGGCGCATTGGTGGGATCGCCCGGCACCTTGCACGACCAGGTTCGCGGCATGGCGGCGGAAGCAGGCGTCAGCTATTTCATCGCGCAGTTCTCGTTCGGCGACCTGACGCAGCAGGAGATGCTGCACTCGGCCGGCATTTTCGCCCGCGAGGTCATTCCCGCAGCGCAAGAGCGGACCGCCCGGGCGGTCTGAAAGGTCGATCGGGATTCTTCGCGGCTGCATCGGGTTGAACCGTTCGCCATTGGCCGCTAACTTGCCTCGCCAATCGCGGGGAGAAACAACAACAATGAAACAGCTCAGGATCGGCGATATCACCATTGACGCGGTGATCGAGCGGGAAGGGCCGTGGCGCCGGCCGCAGGATTTCTTCCCGACCTATGACGATGCCGTGTTCAAGCATTACCTGCCGTCGATGGAGCCGGAGGTGTTCGACGCGGCACGCGGCATGATGGTGATCACCTACCAGACCTTCGTGGTCCGGACGCCGCGCTACACAATTCTGGTCGACACCTGCACCGGCGAAGACAAGGGC
>DATAUE010000081.1:0-1534 GCA_036268425.1 Allostellaceae bacterium | reverse complement strand
CACTTCTTTCGGGTAACCCTTTATTTACCTTATCTATTTTGGCTGGGCGTCGAGGTTCACTCCTACCATAAGATAGCTTTCTTGCTTCACTTCTATAGTCAACCAGGTCGGCCTTGTTTCGAATGATCCAGACCGCCTGCTTTGGCAGGGAAATCAAGGCTGAGGCGGCGGCCAGCGCCTTGGACTGTTCGGCCGACGCGCCCGCAGACTGTTTCAGCCCGAAGGCCGAGTCAGGATTCGAAAAATCCGGATTTGGCCCGGCGGCGGAAGACCCTTCAGGAGGTCGTGCCGATCGCGCCGTTTGGGTATTCGCGGGCGGATCTGCAGGGGACGCACCGTCAGGCTGCTTCGACGTCGGACCGGAGGCGGAGACTGGATTCGAAAAATATGGATTCGGCGGGGTCGCGGCAGCGGGCGCCCAGTCCATCGCGCGGGGATTCGATTGGGGCGCCCAGCCAGCGGTCCGGCCCTGAAATATCGGCTCGGCCACATCAGCCGATTCGGGCATGACGCCGCGCTCTGCCGTCGTTTCGCCGGACCCAATCTCCGCGCTGACATCGGTCACCCACAGCACCAGGTCGGCGGCGGCGGCCCGCGCCTGTGCGCGCCGGACGCCTTCAAGCTCGACCGCATCGTCGGTCTCGCGGATGCCGGCGGTGTCGAGCAGCGTTACCGGATAGCCGCCAAGGTCGAGATGCACCTCGATGACGTCGCGGGTGGTGCCGGGCGTCGGCGAGACGATCGCCGCCTCGCGCTGTGCGAGACGATTGAGCAACGTTGACTTTCCGGCATTCGGCGGCCCGGCAATCGCCACCACCAGCCCGTCGCGCAATCTTTCGCCGCGCCCGGTATCGGCCAATGCCTCCCCGATTTCTCCCGCCAGCGCGCGCACGACAGCGAGCGCCGGCTTGAGCAAATCCTGCGGCACATCGGCCTCGTCGGAAAAGTCGATGCGCGCCTCGACCAGCGCCAGCGCCTTGATCAGCCGCGCGCGCCAGTCTTCCGCGCGGTTGCCGAGCAGGCCTTTCATCTGACGAAACGCTTGGCGGCGCTGACCTTCGGTCTCCGCCATCACCAGATCGGCGAGGCCTTCGACGGCGGTGAGATCGAGCTTTCCGTTCTCGAAGGCGCGGCGGGTGAATTCACCAGCCTCTGCCGGGCGCAGGCCGTCGATTTTGCCGAGGGCGCCGAGCACCGACGCGATTACCGCGCGGCCGCCGTGCAGCTGCAATTCGGCGGTGTCTTCTCCAGTTTCGCTGTTCGGGCCGGGAAACCACAGCGCCAGCGCTTCGTCGATAATCTCGTTATCGGCATTCCGGATGCGCGCCAGCGCGGCCTTGCGCGGTTCGGGAATTTTGCCGGAGAGGCTTTTGAGCGCCTCGCCGGCGCGCGGTCCGGATATGCGGATGACGGCTATCGCCGCCGGGGGCCGGCCCGAGGAGAGGGCGAAGATGGTGTCGCGCACTGACATTGCAGCGCAGGTGAGCGCCGCGACGGAGACGGGTCAAGGGAAAGATACGAGCGCGCCGGGTCC
>DATAUE010000080.1:0-4723 GCA_036268425.1 Allostellaceae bacterium | reverse complement strand
TGCCGCTCAGCGCAACAGATTGCTGCGCGCCAGATCGACCAATTCGGTGCCGCGCCCGCTGATCACGGCCTGGATCGCCCACAGCCCGAAGCCCTTGACCTGCTCGATGTTGATGGTCGGCGGCATCGCCAGTTCCTGGGTATTGGTCACGACGTCGAGCAGCGCCGGCCCGTCATGGGCCAGGATGTCCTTGATCGCTTCCTCCAGTTCGCCGGGATCCTCGACGCGGCGGGCGTGCACGCCGATCGCTTTCGCCATCGCCGCAAAATCCGGATTGGTCAGCGACGTCCCCATTTCGACGAAGCCGCTGGCCTTCATTTCCAGGGCGACAAACCCCAGCACGCGATTGTCGAACACCACGATCTTCACCGGCAGCTTCTGCTGCACCAGGGTCAGGAAATCGCCCATCAGCATCGCAAAGCCGCCGTCGCCCGACAGGCTGATGATCTGGCGTTTGGGGAACGCGGCCTGCGCGCCGATCGCCTGCGGCATCGCATTGGCCATCGAGCCGTGCGCCAGCGAACCGATCATGCGGCGGCGGCCGTTCATTTTAAGGTAGCGCGCGGCCCAGATGGTCGGCGTGCCGACGTCGAAGGTGAACACCGCGTCGTCGGAAGCGTGCCGGTCGATCAGGCGCGCGACATATTGCGGGTGGATCGGCTTGCGGCCGGGTTTTCCGGTCGCGAGATCGTCGAGGCCTTCACGCGCCTTGACGTAATTGGCCAGCGCACCGTCGAGGTGGGCGCGGGTGGTCTTGCCCTGTAGCCTGGACAGCAGCGCCGTGATGGTGGCGCCGACGTCGCCGACCAGGCCGAGATCAAGCCGGGTGCGCCGTCCCAAATTCTCCGGGCGCAAATCGATCTGCGCGACCTTGGCATTGGTCGGATAAAACTGCCGGTACGGGAAATCCGTCCCCAGCATCAACAGCGTGTCGCAGTCCAGCATGGCGCGATAGCCGGAGGAAAAGCCGATCAGCCCGGTCATGCCGACGTCGAACGGATTGTCGTATTCGACATATTCCTTGCCGCCCAGCGCATGCACGATCGGCGACTTCAGCGTCTCGGCCAATTGGAGCAATTCGTCATGGGCGCCGGCACAGCCGCGCCCGCACAAAAGCGTGATCCGCTTGCCGTCATTGAGCAGGGTGGCCAGCGCATCGAGATCGGCCGGCGCCGGCACCACCACGGGCTGGCGGATCGCGATCGAGACCCCGGCGGAGATCGCCGCCGACAACGACTGCAACGCGACGTCGCCGGGAATCACCACAACCGCCACGCCGCGACGGCCGACCGCGGCGCGGATCGCCGATTCCAGCACGGCGGGAAGCTGCTCGGGATGCGAGACCAGCTCGCAATAATGGCTGCATTCGCGAAACAGCGCTTCCGGACGGGTCTCCTGAAAATAGCCGCGGCCGATTTCCGCGCTTGGAATATGCGCCGCGATCGCCAGCACCGGCACCCGCGACCGGTGGCAATCATACAGGCCGTTGATCAAATGCAGATTGCCCGGGCCGCAACTGCCGGCGCAGACCGCGAGTTCGCCGGTCAGGTGCGCCTCGGCGCCGGCCGCGAAGGCGGCGGCTTCCTCGTGCCTTGTGTGGATCCAGTCGATGTCGCCGCGCCGGCGTAGCGATTCGGTAATGCCGTTGAGACTGTCGCCCACCACGCCGTAGATGCGGCGGACACCGACCGAATGCAGCATTTCCGTGATGACATCAGCAACTTTCATCGCTTTCGCTCCGATGCGGGAGAACCATGGGTTCGCTGGCGGATGATACCCTGCCAGACCCTAGAAATCACCGGCCGGTTGCGCTTGGATGAAAGCGACATTCCCCGCCGCGGCCGCACAAGGAAACGGACGACAAAGCGGCCGGGCGCGGCGCATCCGTTCAGCCGCCGCGGCGCGCGCGTTCAAGGCCGATCGCGAGATGCATCACGACGACGATCCCGGCCAGCAGCATCACCGGGCCGGCATCGTGAATCACCAGCACGCCGGTGCCCGCCACGGCGCCGCTCGGCAGCGGCCGGCTTCTGCCGCCAAGCCAGTTCGACTTGATCAGAAAAACCCTGAATGCCGCGACGGCGAGGCCGGCGCGTATCCAGGCCACGAACTGCCGCTCGTCGCAAAGCCGGTCAATCTGGTTGGCGATCATCACCGCATTGCCCCATCCATCGATGCATACGCCCCTGCTGTCATGTCACCGGCCCGGCGATCCGCCACGGGCCAACGCCGATCGGTTGTCGGCAGGCGGCAAGCCGGCAAAACACTGCGCGTTTCTTCCCCAGGCGGTCGCCTGGCACTGGACGCCGCAACCAACGCCACGACGGAAAGCATCATCCTGAAAGCCGCTTGCATGTTTCTTTCGATCCGGGCCCGCCGGCGACTCGACCCGGTCATCCGCTGCCTCCAATTGCGACCATAAACTCCGCGGCGGCCGCGGCCTTGCACGGGACCGCGACGCTTTGGTGTTTTGTGAGGGAATCAATGCCAGCCGGCGCACCGCAGGCGGCGAGTCCAATGCGTCAACGCATCGCTCGCCGGACGTAAAAAAAAGGACCGATGGCGATCAGGCCATCGGCCCAGCTTCTGCGCATAAGCGAACAGGTCCGGGGGAGGATTACCATTGTTCGCGACATCGGGATGATCACGGGGGAATGACAATCAACGATGCATGACAGGCGCAGAAATCTCAGTCCTCATTTGTCCAATTGGCGCCTGGGCTCCAATGGTCTGATCGAAAGCGTTGAACGAATTCCACGGCCGGCGGCAAAAACGATATTGAAGGTTTCACTCGCCGCTTGACTAATTCCCGCAATACTCAGCGTCCCTGATCGCGACGCCATGCCGCCGGGCTTGCCTTGACGCGCTGCGAAAAAACCCGCGTAAAATGGCTCTGATCGGCGAACCCGGTATCCAGCGCGATTTCGCACAACGGCTCGTCGGTGTTGAGGATCAACTCCTTGGCGCGTTCGACGCGCTGATGCAGCAGCCATTGATGCGGCGGGCAACCGACGGTTTGCTTGAAGGCGCGGCTGAAATGACCCGACGACAACCGGCAGGCGCTCGCCAGTTCCGGCAGGCCGAGATCGCCGGACAGATTGGCGCGCAGCATTTCCTTGGCGCGGCGCTCCTGCCACGGCGCCAAACCGCCGCGACCGTATTTCGGCCGGAACTCGATCGTGCCGTAGGTCTTGGCGAGATGCGCGGTGACCGCCCGCGCGGCGTGGTCGGCAAACAGCCGGTTGGCCTGATCGGGCTGCGCCAGCGCCGGCAGCAGCGCCTGCGCGAAATTCTTCAGCACGATATCGACGCGGGCAAGTCCGATCGGGCAATGCAATTCCGAGATCGGCGCGCTGCCTTCCTCGGAGGTGATCTCGTCGAACGCGGATTGCGGAACGCAGAAGTTGACGACGTCGAACGGGCTTCTGATGTTGGCGCGCCAGGCGTAGCGCATGTCGTTGACATGCATCGCGCCGGCTTCGAGAGCGGCCGGCGCTTCCGGCTCGTCATCGCACCAGATGTCGTAGGAGTCGAGTTTTTCGAGGTGAACGCAAGCGACGTAGGATTCACGCTTGGCCGCGTTGTCGGTCATGCCATGGCCGGCGCTCTTGCGCTTGATATGGGTGATCGCGAAATCATCACCCGGCACGGTCCTGACCGAGAGCCGTTCGATCAGATCGACGCGGCTGGCGGCGGTTTGTGCGAAGACCACGCTCATATCCGCCTGATCGCGCGACGAGCGTGCAACCGGTTGTCTCCTGCCTGAAGCAGACCTGGAAGCGTTGGCGGAGATGCATGCTTCAATCAGACTCATGACTAATCCTCCTGTTGCCCGTCTCGATCCGATGCACTCCGAGTGCATCTCGACCCGTCCGGGCGGGCGGCTCTGTTCGCGACCCTCGTGGTCTCGAAACCGAAGCGCCTGGACGCTCCAGCTCAGCTTCACTACGCCCGGTGCCGGCTGAAAGCCCGTTATTCAACGGGAGTTGCCGTTAGAAGTTGTGAGCGTCGTGTGAGCTGCTAATCACCAGCCGGTCGATACGTTCCAAGTACCGCAATCGCCGCTTGCTGGGAGCTATCTTTAGGTATGAACAGCCGATACCAGGGTACAGCAGGCCGCCATTTTTGCCACCGCCGCAGAGGGTTAGCTCATACGTTTGGTTTAGCGGGATCGGCTGTCACGCTGTCGTCACACCGACGGGAACCAGCGGCAAAAGCAGGCGAATTCACGCGCGCTGCGGCTGTGCCTCAGGCGCCGCGCACCGGTTCCGCGATCGGGAAGGACACGGTCGCGACCGCGCCGCGTTTCCCAAAGCACTGCTCGAACTTGCCATCGAGGCCCTCGGCGAGCTGGCGCATGATTCCGAGGCCCTGCCCCGGACGAATTTTTTCCGGACCCACACCGTCATCCGTGACCCGGCATTCGGCAAAGCATCCGTGCCGCTTCAGCTCGATCCGGATCACGCCACCGCCGTTCGCGAACGCGTGACGCGAGGCATTGGTGATCAACTCGGCGACGATCAGGCCGAGCCTCCAGCACTGCGAGGCGCTCAGTTGCAGCGGGTTGTCGATCAGGACCAGTTCGATGCCGCGGTGACGCAGCCGCGCGCGGCTGATCGACTGGCACAGTTCGCGAAGATAGCCGCCGGCGTCGATCCAGCGATCGGCGCTCGGCATCTGCAACGCGCGATAGACCCTGGCATGATCGTGCAGGTGCTCGATC
>DATAUE010000079.1:0-3066 GCA_036268425.1 Allostellaceae bacterium | reverse complement strand
CAGCCATTCCATGCCGGCGCCGACGGTCCAGCCATTGCGCGTATCGTCCGACGTATCGAGTATGGCGCCGGTTGCCGTTGAGTAGACACCAGAACGGGTGCCCGCGATGGCCCAGCCGCCGGTGACATAGAACAGCGCGGTGTCGGCGGCATAGCCGACGCGGCCGCGGACGGTGGAGAGCCAGTCTTCCTTGGTGAAGCTGGAAGCGGCCGGGTTGCCGGCCGGTCCGTTGTCGACCGAACTGCCGCGCTGGCCGACCCAGGAAACGTCGCCTTCGAGACCGAATACCCATTGGGTGATCTGCCAGTTGGCGCCGGCGGTCACGCCGCCGAGACCGCCATTGACGTCATACCTGTTGGTGTCGTTGAGGCCGGTTGCCGCATCGACATGCCGGCTGCTGCCCCAGGATCCGCCGCCTTCGATGCCGACATAGATTCCGGTCCAGTCATAGATCGGTGAAACGGCCGGCGCCGGCGCTTTGAGCCACGGGTGGGCGGGCATATCGGCCGCCGATGCTGCACTAACGCCTGCGATCGCTCGCGATGGCGGCAAGGATAAGTTTTGATCGCCCCATTATTAGCTCCGAAATACCAGCCCAACATTCGGAATCTTTAATTCCCGCGAAAGGTTTTACCGCACCGTTTCGGTCGGTTCACGCCCCGAACTTGGTCACGGTCGTGAATCTCGGGGATTGTTGCAGAAATACCGCAGGATTCGCCACCTCGGCACGGGCAACAGGAACCTGGCGACGGGCAAAAACGCGTCGGGTAGAGGACATGCCCGCCGCGTGGCCGGTTGGGGGTCGGGAGGTCAGTAGCCGCCGAATCGATAGTTCACGCCGGCCTTGACGGTGTCGATGTCAGCAATTGTTGCGGAAATATCGCAGGATTTGCGGATTTCATGCGCACAGCAAAACGCAGTGGGTAGAGAAATACCCACTGCGCAGCCAGTTCGAAATTAGATGCGTGTCCGCGAACTAATTTGCTCGGAACTTACTTGCTCGGTGCCGCGGTGCCGTTGGCCCGAGCGGCGTTCTGGCCGGTCGGAGCCGCGGACGGCGGCGTCGCGGGCTTGGTCGCAGGTGCTGCGCCGGTGGTCACGCCGGGAGCGGTATTGGCGTGCGGTGTCACGTCACGCATACCCGGAGGTGCCGCGGTCGGCGACGGTTGCGCGGTGTTTTGCGCCGTTGATGTGGGAACTGCGGTCTGCGCGGTGTTGGCGTGATTGATCGAGGTGTTGTTCAAGCCGTAAAACACGGCGCCGAGCACCACGGCGATGCCGACCGCGAAAATCGCGATCCGGCTGCTGCTTGCAGGACCCTCCGCGAGGGTGGGGTCGGGCTGCAATTCGTTGTCGAGCAGCGGCTTGCGAAACTGGTCGGTGGTACGAAACTGGTCGCTGGTATACGTCGGACGATAGGGATCCTCCGGAACACGTTCGTTGGCCATGAATGGTTTCCTCCGTTAGCCCCTTAGACAATCGTCGGTACCCCTTCATGGTTCCCGGAATCCGTCCTCATTTGCCGGTTGGGCTGGCTGGACCTGTGGACGATCGCGGGTCTGTTCAGCACGGAACCCGCGACGTAAGTTCCCGACTCACCTGCCTGATTTCATGAGGCTGCGATGCGGGCCCTGCCTTCGAGCGATGTGGTGCTGTACGGATTGTCGCTGCTGGCGCTGGCCGCGCAGGCGATGACGGCGGCGCTTGCCGCGGGGCGGCGCAGCATGGATTGGGTCGGCGTCTGCCTGCTCGGGTCCATCACCGCGCTCGGCGGCGGCACGATTCGCGACGTGGTGCTCGGGCACTATCCGCTGGTCTGGGTCGAGAACCCGTCATATCTGATGCTGACCGGAGCCGCGGCCTTCGCCACCATCCTGATCGCGCGCGCCGTGCACCGGCTCAATCTGGCATTCCTGGTGCTCGACGCCATCGGGCTGGTGGTGTTCACCATCGCCGGCTGCGACGTCGCCTGGCAGATCAACGAATCGCTGCCGATCGTGATCGTGTCGGGGATGATCACCGGATGCGCCGGCGGGGTGCTGCGCGACATCCTCTGCAACGACGTGCCGCTATTGTTCCGCTCCGAACTCTACGCCAGCGTTTCCGTCGTCACCGGCCTGTTTTATGCCACTGCCTTCGGGCTGAAACTGAACAACGAGACCTGGACCGCGCTGACCTTTGTCCTCGGCCTGTCGTTCCGGCTGCTGGCGATCCGCTACAAATGGGAAATGCCGAAATTCGTCTTCAACGAGGACGGCCGCTAGTTTCTGCGCGCCTGCTCCACCTGTGTCGCGGTCACCCCGGAGGCCGAGTTGCCCCAGGAGTTGCGGATATAGGTCGCAACGTCCGCGATCTCTTCATCCGACAGCTTGTCGGCATAGGCCGGCATCGATCCGGCATTGGGCGCGCGGGGCGTGGTCAGCGTCTGCGCGCCCTCGAGGATGATGCGCAGCGTCGAGGCGGCGATCGCCGATTGCAGGTTGGCGTTGCCGGGCAGCGGCGGATAGACCCGCGGCGAACCGCTGCCGTCGACTTCGTGACAAGCGATGCAGGCGCTGCGGTAGACCTTCTGGCCGTCGCTCATCTGCGTCTCCGACGGCGGCAGCACATTGGGCTCGGGCTCGCCCGCGGGCAGGCTCTTGAGATAGACCGCGATCGAGCGGACGTCGGCGTCGCTCATCAGCGAGGTCGAATGGCTCACCACCTCGGCCATCAGGCCGCCGGCATGGCTGCGGCCGTTGCGGCCGCTTTGCAGATATTCGACGATGTCGTCGATGTCCCATGATTTCAGCCCGCTGCGTTCGGCGGCGTCGAGCCGCGGCGCGAACTGGTCGCCCACCAGTCCACCGCCGAAGGCGTGGTTCTTGCGGTCGGCGCCGAACACGTTTTTCGGCGTGTGGCAGGCGCCGCAATGGCCGGGGCCCTCGACCAGATAGCGGCCGCGATTCCACTCCGTGCTCTTTTGCTGGTCGGGCATCAGGATGCCGGGCTTGAAGAACAGCCAGTCCCAGCCGCGCATCAGGATTCGATAGTTCAGCGGCCATCGCAACGCCGGCGGCGGCGCGG
>DATAUE010000078.1:0-2281 GCA_036268425.1 Allostellaceae bacterium | reverse complement strand
CGCAATCGGAACTGGCGCCCCAGGCTAGCCAAGCCGTACAGCCCGCAGTCGTGACACAGAACGAGGTCGATCGTCTCAAGCCGGAGCAGGTACGTTGGGGACACCACTGGCATCACCACCACTGGCATCACCATTGGCACCATCATCATTGGCACCATCGCCACTGGCGGTGAGACCGTATCGGTAACGCCGTTTGGCGTTACCGGGCTGCCATGTTGTTTGCGTAAACCCGATTCTGCCGCATCGCGGCGGAAAAGACAGGAAAGGAAATACCTATGAAGATTCTTGCTGCATCCGCGTTTGCCCTCGGCCTCGGCCTGATGTCGATGTCTGCCCAGGCCATGCCGGTGGCGCCCCAGCCCGCCACGGCTTCGCAGGACGTCATCCACGTCGCGCAGGGTTGCGGACCGGGCTTCCATCGCGGACCCGGCGGTGCGTGCCGTCCGCTCTATAACTGCCCTCCCGGCTGGCATACCGGACCGTACGGCAAGAAGTGCTTCAGGAACTGATACGATTGGGCGGGCGCGGGGACCGCGATGGCGGTCCCCGGCCTTGCTCGTTGTTCTGAGAAGGCGATGGCCGGGTTGAACATTTGGCCCGGCTGTCACCGCACCTTTCCCGGCAACGTAGCGTCGTTATTCACGCTCTCCGAACAGCGCCGCAAACCGCTTCTCGCCATGGCGGGTGAAATTGACCACGCGGCTGCCCGGCGTGGCGTCGCGCGCGGCCCATTTCAGTTCGGTGAAGCGGTTCAGCAGTGCCGCGCCCAGTGTGCCCGCCAGATGATGGCGCCGCTCGCTCCAGTCGAGGCAGGCCCGGCACAGCGGACGGCGCGGATGGCTGAGCGCGTCCGCCGAGATCTGCAAGGCGTCGGTCAGGAAGCGCTCGCCCTCGGCGGTCAGTTCGATGTCCTGCTTGCGCTGGCGCAGCAGGCGCTGCTTCGTCATGCTGTCGAGCATCTGCACGCCGAGATCGCCGGCGAGATGGTCGTAACAGACCCGCGCGTGGCGCAGTGCCGGATCCTTCGGCCCGGTTCGCACCCGCATGTGGCCGGCGCGCGCGGCAAGGCCCTCGAGGCCCTCCAGCACCGAGGCGACGTCGGGGTCGCTGAGGCGATAATAGCGGTGGCGGCCCTGCTTTTCCTGTTCGACCAGTCCGCCGGCCTCGAGCTTTGACAGATGCGAACTCGCGGTCTGCGGCGTGACGCCGGCCTGATGCGTCAGCTCGCTCGCGGTCAGCGCGCGGCCGGTCATCAGCGCGGTCAGCATGTTGGAGCGGGCGGGATCGCCGACCAGGGCGGCGATCATCGCGATATCGGGACCTGCTTTCATGGTTCGATATTAGCCGAAGCGTGGCTGCCGCTCAAGGTGCGATACTACGACCGCGGTCGAAGCATTGGGGCGGGCCAAGCGGCTAGGATCGCGCCGTTCGAGGGTTCGACTACCTCTCCTGGCGGAGGGAGAGGCGAGATCAATCGCCGCCTGCATCACTTTCCCGGAGGTTTCATGACCGTTACCGTGTTCATCCGCTACCAGATCGACCCGTTCAAGCGCGCGCAGTTCGAGGAATACGCCAAGCGCTGGCTGTCGATCATTCCCAGCGCCGGCGGCGATCTCGTCGGCTACTGGATGCCGCATGAGGGCACCAACAACATCGCGTTCGCGCTGATCTCGTTCGAAAGCCTCGCCGCCTACGAAGCCTATCGCGCGCGGCTGCGCGAACCCGGCAGCGAGGGCGTAGCGAATTTCAATTTCGCCGAACAGCACAAATTCATCCTGAGCGAAGAGCGGAGCTTCTTGCGAAAGGTCGTCGCATAGCCATGTCACGCGCTGGCGCCTGTTGCCGCGCGTCGTTATCCTGAGAGATCAAGAGCGCTGAACAAAGGGAGAAAAACCATGCCGGTCAGCACAGCCGACAAGCGGAGTACGTTCCGCAAACTTCACGAGAGCGGATGTTTCATCATTCCCAACCCCTGGGATGTCGGTAGCGCCCGGGCGCTCCAGCATCTCGGCTTCAAGGCGGTGGCCTCCACCAGCGCCGGCTTTGCCTGGGCGATCGGCAAATCCGACAATCACATCACGCTGGAGGATGCGCTGAAGCATCTCACCGAACTCTGCGCTGCGGTCGATATTCCCGTCAATGCCGACTTCGAGGGCGGCTTTGCCCACGAGGCCGACAAGGTCGGGACCAATGTCGCGCGCGCGGTCAAGACCGGCGTCGCCGGACTGTCGATCGAGGATTCGACCGGCGACGCCAAGGCGCCGCTCTATGAGCGTGAACT
>DATAUE010000077.1:0-1836 GCA_036268425.1 Allostellaceae bacterium | reverse complement strand
AGGTCGAGCTGACTGCCCGGCAGGCCAATCTCAGTCCGCGTCGACGATTCCCCGGTGTGCTCCTTGGCTTCGCCGACGCAAGCAATCACAACATCGGCTGCCTTGGCGCAGGCGACAGCCTCGTCGAGCAACTGCTGCGGCGAGCGGCTATCGATGGGCGCCGTCGGGCCGAAAACATCGAGCCTGGCTGCGACGATGGGATCGTCGAGGATATTGGCGCCCTTGGCATACAAAACCCGGCCGCTGCTCCCGACGACCGACCGCATCGCGTCAAGCACCGTCACGCTATCGGCCGCTTGCGCGGCAACCGCCCAGGTGCCCTGCATATTCGGCCGGCTGTCGGCCAACGGCCCGACCACGGCATAGGTGAGATCGGGCGCCCCAAGCGGCAGCGCGCCATTGTTCTTCAGCAGCACGCAGCTTTTCGCCGCTGCCTCACGCGCGAGTTGCCGGTTTGCGGTCGTGAGCGTAACGGCTGCCTGCAGCGTTTCATCAAGGCCACGAAACGGGGCCTTGAAAAGGCCAAGCCGCTCCTTCGCCCGCAGCACACGCAAACAGGCGCTGTCGATTGCGCTTTCGGCGATGCGGCCTTCCGCAACCAGTTGCGGTAGATATTGCATGTAGATGCCGCTCGCCAGATCGATGTCGACCCCGGCATTGAATGCCAGCAAGGCGGCCGCTTTGGCATCCTCGGCCACACCGTGATTCACCAGCTCCATGATGGCCGTGTAGTCGGACACGATAAGGCCGTCGAAACCCCAGCGCCGGCGCAACAAATCGCCAAGCAATTCGGAATGCACGGTACATGGAATGCCGGCCAAGTCATGGAAGCCGACCATCACCGCGCCGACACCGGCATCAGCCGCTGCTTTGAACGGAGGCAGCACGACATTGTGCATACGATAAGGGCTGACATCGGCCGCGTTGTAATCGCGGCCGGCTTCGGAAAATCCATAGCCGGCAAAGTGTTTGGCCGTCGCCATCACCGAGTCCGGCCGTGCCAGGTTGATCTGCTGATAGCCTTCGACCATCGCCGCGGCAAACATCGCGGCGAGGACCGGATCCTCACCGGGACTTTCCGCGCAACGGCCCCAGCGGGCATCGCGCGACACGTCGAGCATCGGCGCCCATGCGAGCGCGATGCCGGCGGCGGCCGCCTCGGTCGCGGCGACGCGGGCGGTGCGGCGGATCAGCTCCGGGTCCCAAGAGCACGCCAGCGCGAGCGGTAACGGAAAGATCGTTCGGTGGCCATGGATCACATCGAGCGTGAACAGGATCGGTATTTTGGACGGCGATTGCTCGACAGCGATTGTCTGTAGCGCGTGCAACCGCGACAGCGCGATGCCGCCGCCGAGACTTCCCACCTCGCCGCGGCGAATGCGCGCGTCCAGATCGGCAGCCGCCCCGCCCGCTCCGGTCGTATCTTCGGCCGCACTGAGGTGATTGAGCTGCCCGACTTTCTCGGCCAGACTCATCCTCTGCAGCAGCGCATCAGCGACATCTGGCATTGTTCGTTACAGATAAATCGAGCGTCGACGTCAGGCCGCCAAAACCTTCTGGCCGGCCTGAGCAACGCCCGTCTCCGCCCCCCGGCCGCGCAGCAATAGCTCGGCCCGCTCGAGAATAGCGAGCCCTTCCGTTTCGCTTGGCACAAGAAATAATCCGCGCCGGCGCATGGCGCGCCCGAGGCTAGGTTTGCTGGTCAGCCAAGCCAGCGGTGCCGCCACGGCAGGGCCGAGCAGGAAGGGCATGCACCACCAATATTCTCCCGGCAGCCAGCGCCAGACGGCAAACCCGACGATCAAAGCTGCCAGCGTGTGTGGCGCGAACACGGTG
>DATAUE010000076.1:0-2155 GCA_036268425.1 Allostellaceae bacterium | reverse complement strand
CCCTTGACGGTATAGCCGGGGAACAGCCGGCCGATGAACAGGCCGGTGGCTTCTTCCAGCGTGATCAGGCGCACCGCGCCGTCCTTGCCGGCGGGCATCCGGATGAAGCGATCGATCTTGCCGGGCATACGAATGAGCGCGTTCATCGGCTTGCCGTCCGACACCCGCGCCAGATGCAGCGCGACGGTAAAGCCGAGGCTCGGAATGAACGGGAAGGGGTGGGCCGGATCGATCGCCAGCGGCGTCAGCAGCGGGAAGATGTTGTGGAGGAAATGTTCCTCGATCCAGCCGCGCTCGGCTTTGGTGACGTCGCGGCCGTCGACCAGCACGATGCCGACACCCGCGAGCAGTTCGCGCAGGTCGCGCCAGATCGCCTGCTGGTCGTTGGCCAGCGTTGAAACATTCTCGTTGATCAGCACGAGCTGCTCCGAGGGCGTCAGGCCGTCGGGACTGCGCTCGGTGATGCCTTCGCGGACCTGGGCCTTGATGCCGGCGACCCGGACCATGAAGAACTCATCAAGGTTGTTGGCGGAAATCGACAGGAAGCGGACGCGCTCCAGCGCGGGATGGCCGGGATTGACCGATTCCTCGAGCACCCGGCGATTGAAATGCAGCCAGGAAAGCTCGCGATTGATGAACCGCTCGGGGCTTTGGGCGATCGATGGCACGGCCTCGGGTGTTTCGTCTTTTTCTTTAATTACAATGGCTTGCGAGGAATCCATAAGAATTCAATCCATCTCGAAACGGACAGCCTGCCGGCTTGCGGATGCTGTCCACAAACCATGTGTTATCGCGATGACGTTTCAATGACATTGATGTTCCTCCCCGCCCCGCCGTCAAGGCGGCAGGCGGCCTGCCAACGGCAAAGTGTTAGGCTTGACCGGCCTTTAAGATCAGCCGTTGCGCAGCAATTCGGCGGCCAGCGCGCGGGTCACGGGCCGGCCGAGCCGCAGCGCCTCGCTGTCCAGCAGTTCGACCGCTTGCCTCGCTGCGGCAAACGACCGCTCGATCCGGCTGGCGAGGAAACCCACGACGCTCTCGTCGACGCTCATCTGGCGGTCGGCGCAGAATTTGACGATCAGCGCCCGCAACAGCTGGTCGTCGGGCGGCGACAGCGCCACGGTCGGGATCGCGCGCAGGCGGGAGCGCAGATCGCGCAGCTCGATTTCGATCGCGGCGGGGGCTACGCGCGCGGTGATCAACACATAGGCCGTATCTTCCCGCGCCAGGTTCAACAGATGGAACAGGGCGCGCTCGTCGAATTCTGACGCCTTGAGGTCCTCGACCACCAGCGCACCGGTTGCCAGCGCGCCCGGCACCTCCGCCGCGGTCAAAGCATGCGCGCTGGTCGAGCGCGCCCCGGCCGCCTCGGCCCAGATCGCGGCGAGATGGCTTTTGCCGGAGCCCTCGGGGCCCACCAGCAGCATCACCCGGTTGGGCCAGTCCGGCCAGCTCTCGACCAGTGCCAGCCCTGCGGCATTGGCCGGCCCTTCGAGAAAATCGTCGCGGGACAGGCTTTCGGCGTGCGGCAGCGCGAATGCAAGCTGACGGGGTTGGACGCGGCCTGGCACGCAATCACTCCATGCCGGGATATCCGGCGCCGTTTGACTTCAGAAGCGGGGCTTGCGGAAACCTAGCTTGCTTCGATTGTGCTCATGTGCCGGGCCCATTCCACGAGATAGAAGGAGACCGAAAGCAATGTAAAGATCGTTACCAGGCCCATCAGGATCAGGTCGTACGGCGCGGCATCGAAGCCGAAACCGACCGAACCCAGCACCAGTGCCGCGAATGCCACCTGAGCCACGGTATTGAGCTTTGACACCATCAGCGGCTTCATCGGTATCGGCTTGCCGAACAACCATGACACAATCACGGCGCCGACGATCATGATGTCGCGCGACACCACCAGGATCACGATCCAGCGCGGCACCGCGCCCCAGATCCCGAGCGCCACATAGATCGAGACCAACAGCGCCTTGTCGGCCAGCGGATCGAGCAGGGCGCCCAGTTCGCTGGTCATGTTGAAGCGCTTGGCGAGGAAGCCGTCGACCGCGTCGCTGACACCGGCGACAATGAAGATCGCGAACGCGATCTCCATCTGGTTGGAGGCAATCGCCCACACGATAACCGGGACCAGCAGGATGCGGCCCAGGGT
>DATAUE010000075.1:0-1947 GCA_036268425.1 Allostellaceae bacterium | reverse complement strand
CATCTGATACGGCCAGATATAAGTCCGCTGCATCGGCTTCCCGGCAGCAGCGATCGCGCTATCGACGTCGCCCTTGTCGATCAGCGTCCGCGGCGTCGAGGGATTGGCGCGCAGCGCGGTTTCGATGTCCTTCAAATCGGGCAGAGTGGGCGTCGGCTTCCAGCTGACCTTGAGTTGGGCCGCTGCCTTGATGGCGTTTTCCTCGCGCGCGGCGACCACGCCGATGAAGTCGCCGATCCTCACGACAGCGACCAGCCCGGGAATGTGCCGTACCGAGTCTTCGTCGACCGAGATCAGGCTGGTGCCGACGAAGCTGCCGGCATCGACGCCGGCATAGGGCGGCCGCACGACGCGGCCGTGCAGCATGCCGGGCACGCGCAAATCATGGACATAGACCAGTTCGCCGGTGGCCTTGGCGGGCAGATCGATACGCGGCACCGATCGCCCGACGATGCCGTACGAACCGACAGGCTTCACTGTGACGTCGTCGGCCAGTTCGAGCCGAATGGTGTCGCCCGCGATCAGTTCGCCATAGCTGACGCTGCGATTGTCCTTGCCGCGGATCAAGCCGTCTTCGATCGTGAGATCATCGGCTGGAAGTTCGAGCCGCGCAGCCGCGCGCGTGACCAGGAAATGCCGCGCCTGTGCCGCGGCCTTGCGCAGCGGCACCGCCGTGATCTGGATGGTCTCGCTGGCGATGGTCGGGCCCTGGTTGGGAACGCGCGTGGTGTCGCCGAGCACCACGACGACGCGCGCAAAGGACACGTCGAGTTCTTCGGCGACGATCTGGCCGAGCGCGGTGCGAATGCCGGTGCCGAGATCGACATGACCATTATAGGCGGTGACGCCGCCATCGGCCGTGATCTTGATGAAGGTTTCGGTTCCGTCTGTTCCACCCGGACGAACGACGGACAATGACCCCGGCTGCTTTTGATTCAGTGAATCGCCCGAAGCAGCCATCAGCCCCGGACCTCCGTGGCATGACCGGCCGCCCGCATCGCCGCGCGCATGATTTCGACATGTGCGCCGCACCGGCACAGATTATGGCGCAGCGCTTCGCGTATCTCGGCCTCGGACGGGCGAGGGGTCCGATCCAGCAGCGCCCTGGTGCTGATGATCATGCCGTTGAGGCAGTAGCCGCATTGCGCGGCCTGCTCCTCGATGAAGGCCTGCTGCACGGGATCGGGATGTTCGCGCGAGCCCAGACCCTCCAGCGTCAGCACGTCGCGGCCGGTGCAGCCTTCGATCGGAATGACGCAGGAGCGCGCCGCGACGCCGTCGATCAGCACGGCACAGGCGCCGCACTCGCCGAGGCCGCAGCCGTATTTCGGCCCGTTCAGTTCGAGATCGTTGCGCAGGACATAGAGCAGCGCCGTATCGGGAGCGGCATCGACCTCGTGGATCCTGCCGTTGACGTTCAGGCGCATCGCGGTTCTGCCTTCAGCTCCGGTGGTTACGGGCCGGGCGAGGATACCGTTTGTGTACAAACGTGCAAGCCGGGCATCCCGCGCTGCAATGCGTTGCCCATGTTATGAACAAGCCGCCGAGGCAAACGCGCTTTTTAGCGTCAGCGGCGTTTTTCGTAGCCAAGACCGCTTGACAGGATTTTGGTCCGCGCGCAGGATCGTTCGTATACGAACAAATACCCCGGCGGCGTGATTTGCCGCCGTGGCGGGAGCCGCCCGAACGAGTAGGCTTGTTCATGAGCGATGCAAATGCTGCGGCCGCTGGCGACAAGATCCGCTGCGATGCCTGTCCGGTGATGTGCTACATCAAGCCGGGCGCGGCGGGCGCCTGCGATCGCTATGCCAATCATGAAGGCCGGCTGGTGCGGGTCGATCCGCACATCGTGCTGGAGCGCACGGTGTCGCATGGCGGGCGGCTGGTGCCGTTCCAGGCCGGCGGCGATTGGGACGGCAAGCTGGTGCGCGAACCCGAGATGTTCGT
>DATAUE010000074.1:0-246529 GCA_036268425.1 Allostellaceae bacterium | reverse complement strand
CGCCTACACGAGGATGGCTATTCAGTTGATCAGATCATTGCCGAATATCCTGATCTGACCGCTGAGGACGTTTGCGTGGCCCTGTCACATCAAGGGAAGGCCGCTGCCGCATGAACTCGTCGCCATCGGCGATCAGGTTTTTCACAGATCAAAATGTACCGGATTCCGTGGGTCGATTGCTCCGGGCGCGAGGTTACGATGTCGTCTCGTTGCGGGAAAAGATACCCACAGAATCTCCCGATACGCTCGTCGCTGCCGTTGCTGAGGCAAACGGCGCCATCCTTGTGACATTCGATCCAGACTTCAAAGCACTGGCGAGCAGGATCGGAATCGGGAGACGACGGTTCGCGAAGTTAAGTCTCATCCGTTTTGAAAATGCCGTGAGTCTCAGGCCGCCAGCCGTATTGAGGCGGCGCTTTCCCTTATTGAGCACGAATGGGCGGTCGGAAACGGAGATCGAGACCGGCGTATGTTTGTGGTCATCACGGCCAAGTCCATTCGCACGCATCGCTAAGACCGGAAATCGACATTCAAATCCGGTCGGCGGCGAGGATGGCGACCGGGTAGCCGTAATCGATGCGCTCGCCGCTGACCTTGATCGGAATGCCGAGGCGGTTATCGGTTGCCGAGGCGCGGAACAGCTCGACGATTTTCTTGTCGTCGCCGGGGTTCGGGAACGAGCGGGCCAGCAGGTTTTTCACCTCGTCGCGCAATTCGTAATAGGTGACGTGCGGTCCGCCGAGCCCGCCGCCCTCATACAGGCCTTGCAGCTCCGGCAATGACAGGCAGCGCGCGTGCGACGGATCGCGCAACAATTCCAGCTTGTTGAACTCCACTGCCTGCACCGGGTCGGTTGAGACATAGGTATCGACCACGACAACCCGGCCGCCCGGCTTGCACACCCGCACCATCTCGGCAAACACCGTGGCCGGGTGCTGGAAATGATGCACGGCAAAGCGCGTCACGACGATCGAGAACGACGCGTCGGGGTAGGGCAGATGTTCGACATCGCCCTGTTGCCATGAAACGTTGGTCAGCCCCTGTTCGGCCGCGACCTTGCGGGCGCGGTCGAGCATCGCCGGGGTCATGTCGATGCCGGTGACGTGCCGCACCTTTGGCGCAAAGCCGCAGACGACGATGCCGCCGCCGCATGCGACGTCGAGCACCGTGTCATCCGGCCCGGCACCGGCCGCCTCGACGATCTTGGCGAGAGCCGCGGCGTCGGCGATCGGCGCAGCGGTGCTGAACGGCGTCGCCTGCCGGGTGAACTGGTCGAGGATCAAACTGTTATGGGCGTTGTCGCTCATGCGGTTTCCTTACCTCTTGGCGTTCGCGTTCGGCCGGCAGCAGGTGCCAGTCTTCCAGGTCACGCGGTCGCTGGCCAGCATGCCGGCCGGACGTGCCGGCGCCATTGATCCTCTTCAATTCAGCGTGATTGAAACAGAGCGGACACAGGCGATCTAGCACCATCTCGGCTACAAAGCGCGATCTTGCGGCAAGGCGGCGCAGGAACGCGCTCCTTGCCGCCGCTATAGAGTCCTGTGCAGGCAACCCCTGCGATCGCCCGTTCAGCTCGGATAGAGGTGCCGCTTGAGTGATCCCAATCGGCCGGCGGATGTCATGCCCGGCGGCGGTGCCTTCTGCTCCCGGATGCTGCACCGATTCATGGATGTACGGCCGGAGGAAGTGCCGGTGCTCTTCTGGTGCTGGCTCTACATCTTTGCCGTGCTGTCGTCCTACTACATCATGCGGCCGATCCGCGACCAGATGGGCGTCGCCGGCGGGGTCAACAATCTGCAATGGCTGTTCACCGGCACCTTGATCGGCATGCTGGTGCTGAACCTGCCATTCGCGTGGCTGGTCAAGACGCTGCCGCGCAGCCGTTTCATCCCGCTCTCCTACCGGTTTTTCGCGGTCAATATCCTGCTGTTTGCGGTGGCGCTTTATGTTGCGACGCCGGAGCAGACGGTGTGGATCGGCCGGGTCTTTTTCATCTGGGTGTCGGTCTACAATTTGTTTGTCGTCTCGATCTTCTGGCAGATGAATGTCGATCTGTTCAATCCGGAGCAGGGCAAACGGCTGTTCGGATTTATCGCCGCCGGTGCGACCCTTGGGGCGATTGTCGGTTCGGCAACGACCGCTGGCCTCGCGCGTTATGTGCCGCCGACCGCATTGCTGATCGGCGCCGCAGCGCTGCTTGAAGTGGCGGTGTTTGCGGTTGGGCGGTTGTCGCGCCTGTCGCCGGCCTTGCACCACCACCAGGCTGGGACCCCGGCCGCAACAAACGACGAGCGGCCGATCGGCGGCGGCATCTTTTCCGGCATCAAGAATGCGCTGAGCGACCCCTACCTGCTCGGGGTCAGCCTGTTCATCCTGCTGTTCGCCATTACCTCGACGTTTCTGTATTTCCAGCAGGCCGGCATCGTGTCGCACAGCTTCAGCGACCGCGGCGCGCAGACCAGCTTTTTTGCGACGGTCGACTTGCTCGTCAACTGCCTGACCCTCGGGGTGCAGCTGTTTTTTACCGGGCGCATCGTCATGCTGCTTGGGATCGGTGTCGCGCTGGCATTATTGCCGGCGCTGACGTTTTTCGGGTTTGGCGCGCTGGCGATTACGCCGAGCCTGACGACGATCGCGGTGTTTCAGGTATTGCGGCGCGCCGGCGATTACGCGATCGCCCGCCCGACCCGCGAGATGCTGTTTACCGTCGTCCCACGCGAAGACCGCTATAAGGCCAAGAGCTTTATCGACACCTTTGTCTATCGTCTCGGCGACCAGGTCGGTGCGTGGTCGATGGCGCTGTTGCGGATGCTGGGCGAAAGCGCAACGACGGTCGCGCTGCTGGCGATGCCGGTGGCGATCTTGTGGCTGCTCAACGGGCTGTGGCTGGGCCGCCGTCAGGCGGTACTGGCGGAACAGGGCGAGGCGGCGGATTAGCCGGGTTTGGCCGCAAGATCGACGGCGAGTCGGCCGATTTCCGCGAACAATGCGGCTCGCGCATCCTCGGATGCGGTGGTTTCAGTCAGGTAAGCCGCGATGATGAGCGGCGCGCGGTTTGGCGGAAAGGCAATTGCGACATCGTTGGTGGTGCCGCGCATCCCGGAGCCGGTTTTGTCGCCGATGCGCCACGCCGCCGGCAGACCGCCGCGCAGACGGTGGCCGCCGGTCTGGCAGGCGACCAGCCAGCCGGCCAGGCGATCACGCGATTGCGGCGCCAGTGCATCGCCGAGAAGCAGGCGGCGGAAATCTTCGAGCATTGCTGAGGGCGTCGTCGTGTCGCGCGGGTCGCCGGGCTGTGCCTCGTTAAGCGCCGGCTCTATGCGGTCGAGCCGGGTGACGCTGTCGCCGAGCGATCGCAGATAGCGGGTCAGCCCGGCCGGTCCGCCAAAGGTCGCCAGCAGCAGATTGGCGGCGGTGTTGTCGCTCAGCGTAATCGCCGCCTCGCAAAGCGCCGCCATCGTCATCCCGGCGGGCCCGACATGCGCTTTGGCGATCGGAGCATAGGACAGGACATCCTGCGGCGTTACGACGATGCGCCGGTCGAGCCGGTCCGCCCCGCGATCGACCCGCGCCAGGACGCAGGCGGCGGCCAAGGCCTTGAATGTGCTGCACAGCGCGAACCGCTCGTCGCCGCGATGCGCGAGCCGCCGCCCGGTTTCGGTATCGAGGATGGCAACACCAAGCCGCCCGCCGCTGCGGGTCTCCAGTTCGGCCAGCTTGTCACTGGCAGCCGCGGCACCACCGGCAGACAGGGCCGCGGCCGGCGCGATCGCGGAGCCGATCAGCATCGCCCGCCGCGTCAGCAAATCCCGCACCGGTGAAACGGGGCCGGCAAACCGGGACGAAGCGCCTAACTTAGGCTGCCTCCTCCAGCGTCGAGCCGACATCGAGCGTCGTTGCGCGGCGCAGGTCGCGCGGGGCGTTTTCGTCGTGCGGGCGGCCGCGGTGCATCGTGCAGCGATTGTCCCAGATCACGAGGTCGCCCTTGGCCCATGGGTGGCTATAGACGAACTGGCGCTGCGTCGCGTGGGTGTTGAGATCGCTCAGCAGCAGGCGTCCGTCCGCCACCGGCCAGCCGACGATGTGCGAGGCATGTGCCGACAGGTACAGCGTCTTGCGCCCCGATCCCGGATGCCGCCGCACCAGCCGCTGCGGTGAGGGCGGAAACTGCTCGCGCTCGCCCGGCGCGAATGCGGTAAAGCCGATCTGGCCGCGCGACCAGAAGATGTCGTGCTCGACGACGAGGCCGTCGATCGTCGCTTTCATGTCATCCGGCAGTGCGTCATAGGCGGCGCGCATGTCGGCAAACTCGGTCTCGCCGGCGCCGAGCGAACTGGCCGGCGGCACCGACACCGCAAACAGCATGCCGAGCACCACCGGCACTTTCATATACGACGCATCGGTGTGCCACAGGCGGTTGCCGAGCATATCGAGCCGGCGCCGGTCGTCGCGCTCCCGGACGCGGTTGTCTTCGTCGAGGTTGGAGATGTCGCCGATCTCGGGAATGTCGAGCCGCCGGCGTCCCGGCCGCAGCGCCGCGCGACCGATTTCGAGGTCGCCGAAGCGGGCAGCAAAGCTCTTCAGCTGTGCGTCGCTGACCTGCTGGTGGTGCATCACCAGCACCGAGTGCCGGTCGATCGCCTGCCATAATTCGTGCAGCGTCGCATCGTCGAGCGCCGCCGCGACATCGACCCCGGATATAGCGGCGCCGATATGTGGATGCAGCGGCTTTGCGTCAATGGTCATGTGCGCTCTCCCAAAGTGGCGATGCCGTTGCCAAAGGATTGATCCGCCTCCGGCCGATGTCAACGAAGGCAACCCTGTTCCGCTTTGTCGCGACGGCTCGCTAATCCGACATCGCCGGGGCCAGTCCCGGCGTTGCGCCAAGCGCGAGAGGCGAACGGGCTTCGATGCGCCGCACCCCCAATGCGGCACTGCCCAGATCGGTAAAGGCGACGACGAACAGGACCCAGAAAAACGAGTCGGCCCGGAAGAATTCGTATTCGGTCAGGTTCTCGATCAGGATCGCGATAAACAGCGCCATGCAGAACACGACATGCTGTGCCGAAGGTTCGGTCAGCAGGCGCAGGCTACGGTAGAATGCGGTGAGCCACAGCCAGGTGATGCCGATCATCCCGACAATACCGAGCGCCAGCCCGGCTTCAAGCCAGGCATTGTGGGCGTGCGGCACGATCCAGAAGACGATGGTCCACATGTTGCGGGCCTCGACCGTGCTTTGCCGCCAGAACGCACCATAGCCATAGCCGAACCACGGCCGATGTCCAATATCCGCCAGCGCCATACGCCAGATCTGGGCGCGCCCGGTCAGTGTCGGGTTGCGGTTCAACGCCGCCAGCACCTCGTCCCAGCCGAGCGCCAGCAATCCGATCCCGGCCAACCCGAGGACGATCATGGCAAAGCCCAGCACCAGCCCGGCGCCGCTGCGCCGACGCAGGGCGCTGGCGAGAGTCGCGACATAGGTCGCCGCAACCACCAGCAGCAGCGCCGTCGCCGATTGCGATACCAGCAGCAGCGCGAGGTTGGCAGGGATCAGGGCGCCGGCAATCAGCCGCGAACCATATCCCCGCCACAGCGCATAGACGGCGATGATGATCCCAAAACTGGAAATCCCGCCCAGTGTGTTCTTGGCGGTATAAGCGCCCCGGATGGCATTGGGATAGTCGATGCTGCCGCCCAGCGCCAAGTCGGGCGCGACCACCATGACCGTAAAAGACCCGACAACGCCGACGACGCTGAGCTTCAGCAGGATCGAGATCAGCCGCGGCAACTCGTATCGCACGGTCAAATACATGGCAAAAACAGTGGTGATCGCCAGCGTCGTCGAACGGCGCAGCACCAGCGTCGGTGCGTCCGACCAAAAGGCGCTCAGATAAGCCAGCGCCAACAAGGGCAAAAGCGGCCAGCCGCAGCGCAACGCCCACAACATGTCGTCACGCCGCACAATGGCGACGACGATCAGAAGCGCGATAAAGACAATATGGGCTGCGGTGCTTGTCGGGTCCGATGCGTCGAGCGCCAAAGCGGTCTTGTTGAAATACGACGCAGGCGGCCAGAAGATGCCGGTGGCGATCCACAGAAACAGGATGCTGACCAGAAACTCGACGCGGGCGGCGATAAATTTCATGGCAAGGCTCTGCTATCGATAAACGGCCGCATCAGCTGCTGAGGCCGGACGCTGCCGCGGTAGCAACCCCGGTGTCCGCGATGATCCGCCGGCGCACGGTGTAAAGTCGCCACGCCTGGATCGCGAGCATATAGAAATTGCCGACCGCTACACCGTACATCGTCCAGGTATAACCATGCCACAGCACCGCGGCGGCCGTCGCGGCAACCGTCGTCGGGGCGCCGGTCAGCGTTGCGTAGGCGAGGAATTTGAACTCGCGGGCCGCCTGCAGCGCCAGCGACAGCGTGTACTCCATGACGCTGAGGCCCGCCGCGATCGCCCACGGCCAGACCAGCAGCCAAGCATCGGGGTAGCGGCCGGCGAGGAAATAGCGTTCGATCGGGTGCCACGCGAGCCACAGCACCGCAAACCAGCCGACACTGGCGAGGATCGCGCCGGCAAATGCCTGCAAAACGGTGCGGTCGAATGCCTTGATACGGCCGCTGGCAAGCTGCGCCGCCATCGTCGGCAGGGCCGTGCGGCTCCATGCCAGCAGCATCAGCCGCACCGGCCGGAACAGCACGCCGACCAGGTTCAGGGCGCCGAGTCCGGCGAGGCTGACGAGGTTGACCGTGACATAGATATAGCTGCGGGAGCGCAGATGCGTCGCAACGACTCCGACCAGCGCCCATCCGACATCGCCGATGATCGCGCGAAAATCGCGCAGCCACTTGCCGTCGAACGGGTGCGGCTGCGGACAGTGAAAGCGGCGGTTCAGAAAAAGCTGGCTGACGATGCAGCCGATCGTCATCGCAAAAAACGCCATCGCCAGATTGCCGAAGCGGGCCGGCCACACCACCATCGCGGCGAGACATACGGTGGTGACGGCGAGGTACGGGCCGTCGGTCCAGGCCAGCATCTTCATGTCGCGGCGGCTGAACGCCAGCGTGCGATGGTATTCGCGCAGCAATCCGCCGGCGACAAAAAACGGGATCGCCAGCATCGTCGGCACGTCGTGCGGCACCCATTCGGCCTCGACCGTCGCGTTGACCGCGACAACGGCGGCGGTCGCGACCGCAATCACCAGCAGGTTGGTGACGGCGACCGCATCGGCCAGCCTCTTGGCCTGCTGGGGATCGGCGGCGGCCGGAATGTGGATGGTGAGAGGCCCACTGACCAGCGCGCCCTGCACGCTGACGGCGAGCAGCGCCATCGCCATCCACAATGTGACAATGCCGAAATCGGTCGCCGACAGCACCCGGACCAGATAAAGGCTGAGCCCGAAATTGAACAGGCTGAGCGCGATCTGGTCGAGCGCCGAAACGCCATAGCGAAGCCGGCTGCGACCGGCCAGCAACCGGTCACGCAGGCGATCGAGCGGCATGAGGGCAAAGGCCATACGGCAACGCTACCATGAAGGCCGGCATATAGGCGCAAGGTGACGCGGCCGGGTTAACAAGCGATGTCCAAGGCTCTCCCGGCAGTCGTATCGCATAAGATGTGCGTGCGATTGCGTGTATCGGAGGCTGCGGCTAAGCTGAATCTTCTGGGTTGTACGGCCTTGCGGGCCGCCGCGTTCCCGCAACCGCGGCGCGCAGGAGTATTCGCGCAGGAGTCAACGTGACGCTCGCCCAATGGATCGGCAATTATTCGTCGCCGACATCGCTGGGTTCGCGTTTCCGGCGCCGGCGCATCGGCCCGTTGCTCGATATGATTGCGTTGATCGCACAGCGGAAAGGCCGCTGCACGATTCTCGACATCGGCGGCACCCGCAAATACTGGTCGATCATCCCGGTCGATTTTCTGACCGCGCATGGCGTCTCGGTGCTGATCACCAATATCGGCGACGGCGGGGCGCCGCCGGCCAGCGACCCGGATGGGTTGTTCAGCTATGCCTATGCCGATGCCACCGACCTGCCCTATCCCGACAAATCGTTCGACATTCTGCATTCCAATTCGGTTATCGAGCATGTCGGCACCTGGGAAAACCAGGTCAAATTCAGCCGCGAAGTCGAGCGCGTGGCAGATGCCTATTTCGTACAGACACCGAATTACTGGTTTCCGTGGGAGCCGCATTTCGGGACGCTCGGCTTCCAGTTTTTGCCGACGCCGGTCCAGGTCAGGATGGTCATGTCGCGCAAGCGCGGCTTTCGCCCGCAAATGCCAACCGTCGATGGCGCCGTGCGCAGCGTCGAGAGTTGCCAGCTTCTCGACGAACGCCGCTTTCGCGCGCTGTTCCCCAACGCCGAATTGCTGCGCGAGCGGTTTTTCGGCCTGACCAAATCGCTGATGGCAATCCGCCGCCCGGCCGCTCCGGCTGGTTAATCGGCCGCAGCGGATTCGCGTGGACCGGCGGCGAGATCGAACAGCGGTAGAAACATCTCGGCATCCTGCGCGCCGGCCAGCGCGTAATCCCCTTCGATGATAAAGCATGGCACGGCTTCGATGCCGGTGCGCCGGGCCCGGTGCTCTTCGGCCAGCACCTCGGTGACGCCGGCATCGCCGGCGAGCATGGTGCGGGTCAGACGCCGGTCGAGACCGCAAGCGGCGGCAATCGCCGCCAGCGCGTCGAGGTTGCCGATATCGATGCCATCGACGAAATAGCCGCGGTACAGCGCCTCGACGACCGGCTCGGAACGGTCCGCGGCCGCAGCCAGCCGGATCAGCCGGTGCGCGTTGACGGTATTCGGCGTGCGGTGGATGCGGTCAAAGGCCAAAGCGATCCCCTCGCGCAGGCCGGCTGCCGTCAGCGCCGCCTGCATGCGCGCTGCGGCGCGCCCGCCGCCGAATTTGAGCTGCAGGTACAAATCGCGCGGGACGCCGGCAGGCGCCAGTTCGGGATTGAGCTGAAACGGCCGCCACACACGTTCAACCTCCAAGGCCGGGCGCATCGCCAGGGCGCGTTCGAGCCGCCGCTTGCCGATATAGCACCAGGGGCAGGTCAGGTCGGCGACGATATCGATGCGCATGGGTCGAGGCGCTTCCCGTTAGAGCGGCGGTGCTGGCCGCTTGACGCTGCTGCCGACGCAGCCAAGGATGCCGGAAGCGAGCCAATCGCGAAGGTATAGGCTGTGGATCAGGTTTACGACGCGCCGCATCTCGCCCGCAATGCCGCCAATTTCGCGGCGTTGACGCCGCTCGGCTACCTGTCGCGGGCGGCGGCGATCTATCCCGACAAGCTCGCGGTCATTCATGGCGAGCGCCGCTATACCTATCGCGAATTCTACGGGCGTTGCCGGCGCTTTGCCGATGCATTAGGGCGCCGCGGCATCCGGCCGGGCGAGACCGTCGCGGTGATGGCACCAAACGTGCCGGCCTTGCTCGAAGCGCACTACGGCGTGCCGATGGCCGGCGCCGTGCTGAACGCGCTGAATTACCGGCTCGATGCCCGCTCGATCGCGTTCATCCTCAATCACGGCGGCGCCCGGCTGCTGATTGCCGATCGCGAGTTTGGCCCGGTCGTGCGCGAGGCATTACGTGAACTCGGCCGCGATATCGCGCTGGTCGATATCGCCGATATCGACAACGGCGAGCCCCTATGCGACGTCGAGTACGAGGCGTTTCTTGCCGAGGGCGATCCCGCCGCAACATGGGTGCCGCCGGCCGACGAATGGAGCGCCATCACACTGAACTACACCTCAGGCACGACCGGCAACCCGAAAGGCGTCGTGTACCACCATCGCGGTGCGTTTCTGAATGCGATGGGCAACGCGATCACTTTTGGGCTCGACCGGCATTCGGTCTATCTGTGGACCCTGCCAATGTTTCACTGCAACGGCTGGACTTATACATGGGGCGTGACGGCGGTGGCCGGCACGCATGTCTGCCTGCGCCGGGTCGATCCCGCACCGATCTTCGAAGCGATTGCCGAACATCGAGTAACGCATCTGTGCGGCGCCCCGATCGTGCTGAACCTGCTGGTGCATGCGCCCGACGCCGTCAAGCGCCGCTTTGATCATGTCGTCGAGGCCGCCACCGGCGGCGCCGCGCCGCCTTCCGCAATCATCGAGGCGATGGAGCGGATGGGGTTTCGCGTCACCCATCTGTATGGGCTTACCGAAAGCTACGGCCCGTCGACCGTCTGCGCCTGGCAGGATCAGTGGGACGGGTTGCCGCTCGGCGAACGCGCGGCGCAGATGGCGCGGCAAGGGGTGCAATACCTGACGCTGGACCGCCAGCGCATCGCCGACCCTGACACGATGCAGGATGTGCCGGCCGACGGGTTTACGATCGGTGAACTGATGCTGCGCAGCAACACGATCATGAAGGGCTATCTGAAGAACCCGGCGGCGAGCGGCGATGCCTTTGCCGGCGGCTGGTTCCACACCGGCGATCTCGCGGTGATGCACCCGGACGGCTATGTCGAGATCAAGGATCGTTCCAAGGACATCATCATCTCGGGCGGCGAGAACATTTCCTCAATCGAGGTCGAGGAGGTGCTGTACCGCCACCCCCAAATCATGGAAGCCGCCGTCGTGGCGCGGCCCGACGCGACATGGGGCGAAACACCTTGCGCGTTCGTAACGCTGAAGCCGGAAGCGGCCGACATATCCGCGGCGGAAATTATCGCCTTCTGCCGCGCCAACCTCGCGCATTACAAGGCGCCGCGCACCGTGGTCTTCGGCCCGTTGCCGAAAACCTCGACTGGCAAGATTCAGAAATATGCGCTGCGCGACCGCGCCAAGGAGGGAACCGCGTGACCGCTCTCCCCAGCTTCGATATCGCGGGCCAGGTCGCGCTGGTGACGGGTGCGTCGAGCGGTATCGGGCATCACTTTGCCGAAGTGCTGGCGGCCGCCGGCGCCAAGGTCGTGGCGGCGGCGCGACGGACCGACCGGCTGACGGCGCTGGCCGACAGCATCGCGGCAGAAGGCGGCACCTGCCTGCCGGTCGCCTGCGACGTGACCGACAGCGCCAGCATCCGCAACGCGATCGCCGCCGCCAAAAACGAAGTCGGGACGCCGACGATCCTCGTCAACAATGCCGGTGTCGTGGTGTCGAAGCCGCTGTTCGAGCACACCGAAGCGGATTGGGATTATGTCGTCGACACCAATCTTAAAGGCGCCTGGCTGGCGGCGCGCGAGTTCGCGCAGCATCTCGTTGAGCAGAAAAAACCCGGCCGGATCATCAATATTTCATCGATCCTGGCGTTTCGCACGATCGGCAGAGTGCCGGCCTACTGCGCCGCCAAGGGCGGGTTGCAGCACCTGACGCATGTGCTGGCGATGGAACTGGCGCGTTACGGCATCCTCGTCAACGCGCTGGCACCGGGCTATATCGAAACCGATTTCAACCGCGAGTATTTCGAGACGCCATCGGGAAAAAACCTGATTGGCCGCATCCCGATGCGGCGCATCGGCCAGGCCCCGGACCTCGATGGCGCGTTGCTGTTTCTGGCCTCGCCTGCCAGCGCCTATGTGACCGGCGCGGTCATCGCGGTCGATGGCGGCCACGGCGTTGCCGCTATTTAGGCCGGTACTCCGTCGTACCGTCGCATGGCCGGTCTTCCCAAATCACTTTGGCCGGACCAAGCCCGGGCAAGGTGCCTTGTTGAATTGTTGACCCAATGACTGACACACAGCGCCGGCTGGCGTTGGCGACCTTCCTCGCTTGTGCAAGCGGTGCCAGTCGGGTCGCGGTTGGCGATGTAAAGCTGCTGGCCGGCGGCGCGATTCAGGAGAATTGGGGCATCGACGCCGAGTTTGCCGACGGCGCGTTTGTCGGCAAACAGCGCCTGGTCCTGCGGGCCGACGCTGCTACCGGCATCCCGTCGAGCCTTGGCCGGGCCGAGGAATTCGCCGTGCTGCGGGCGGTCTTCACCACGGGAGCGCCGGTGCCGCAGCCGCTGTGGCTGTGCAGCGATATGCAAGTCATCGGCAAGCCGTTTTTCGTCATGCGGCGGCTGCCCGGCACTGCGCAAGGGCGGCAGATCACCACCGATCGCGTACTGCAGCCGCGGCTGCCGGATATCGCCGCGCGGCTCGGAGAGGCGTTGGCGCGCATCCAGACGATCCGCCCACCGCGCGCCGATCTCACCTTTCTGCCGCCGCCCGACACCACCGGACCGACGCAGCAGATCGCCGGCTTTCGTGCCTATCTCGACCGGCATCCGAACCCGCGGCCGGTGCTCGAATGGGCGATCCGCTGGCTCGAAACACATCTGCCGGCGCCGTTGCCGCCGGTGCTGTGCCATCGCGATTTCCGCACCGGCAACTACCTGCTGGCTTGGGACGGCTCGGGTGCGGAGTTGACCGGCATCCTCGATTGGGAGTTTGCCGGCTGGGGTGACCCCGACGAAGATATCGGCTGGCTATGCTGCAAAGGCTGGCGGTTTGCCCGGCTCGACCGTGCGGCCGGCGGCATTGCCGATCGTGCGGATTTCTGCCGCGGCTACGAAGCGGCGTCGGGCCGGCGGGTCGATCCGGCGCGGCTGCATTTCTGGGAGGTACTAGCGAATGTGCGCTGGGCGGTTATCGCGTTGCAGCAAAGCGACCGTTATCTGATCGGCGGCGCGCGTGACCTCAGCACCGCGATCATCGGCCGCCGCGCCACCGAATGCGATCTGGAGTTGCTGATGCTGCTCGACCCCGACGGCGCCCCGCCTGAACTGCGCCGCCATGCGTGACCTGCCGGACGCCGCCGCGTTGCTGGCGCTCGGTCGCGAGTACCTGCTCGACACGGTGCTTGCACGGCTGCCGGCCGACATGCATCGCGATCTGCGGCTGGTGGCGACGGTGATGGCGATGGCCGCGCGCGAACTCGACGCAGGTGAAATCCCGGCCGATCTTGTCTCGGCTGAGTTGGCGCGATTTTATGAGGCGAGCGAAAGTGAGTTAGATACCGGAGGCACGGCAGGCAAGTGCGCTGGCGCCCGCCCCCTCATTCCAACCCTCTCCCCCGATGGGCGAAGGGGAGAAAAACGGCGGCTCGCCCGTCTCGCCGCCGATTTGCGCATTGGCGCTTTCGAAACATGCGAACAGCGCGAGAGGGCGGCTCGTGCCATATTATGGCGGTTGACGATCGGAAAATTGCGGGTGGCCAACCCGCAGTTTCTCGCCGCGAACGGTTTTGGAGAATAACGCACGTGTCCCAGTCGAGCGTCCGCCAGGCTATCGACGCCTTTGCCAAGGGAGAGATCGTTGTCGTCACCGATGACGACGATCGCGAAAACGAAGGCGATCTGATTATCGCCGCATCGCACATAACGCCGGAAAAGATGGCGTTCATCATCCGCAATACCTGCGGCATTGTCTGCGCGCCGATCACCAATGAAATCGCGCGGCGGCTGCATCTGGCCCCAATGGTCGCCGACAACGATGCGATCCACGGCACTGCCTTTACGATCTCGGTTGATTACCGGCACGGCACGACCACCGGGATTTCCGCCGAGGAGCGCAGCGCGACGGTGCGGGCGCTCGCCAACAACAATTCCGGCCGCAGTGATTTCGTACGTCCGGGGCACATTTTCCCACTGATCGCCAAGGATGGCGGCGTGCTCATGCGCTCGGGCCATACCGAGGCGGCCATCGATCTGTGCCGCCTCGCATCAACCGAGCAGGTCGCGGCGATCTGCGAACTGGTCAATGACGACGGCACGGTGATGCGCGGACCGCAGGTCAGCGCCTTCGCCAAAAAGCATTCCCTGCGGCGGATATCGGTCGCCGATTTGATCGCCTACCGGCAGGCGCGCGAAAAGCTCGTGACGCGCGTCGCCGAATTCAAGATCGAGACCGAAGACGGCGAGTTCACCGGCTATGCCTATCTGACGCCGTTCGACAAGGTGCACCACTATGCCTTTGTCTATGGCGAGATCGGCGACGGCAAGAACGTGCCGACCCGGCTGCACCGCGCCAATGTCGTCGAGGATGTGTTCGGCGGCGCTACGGCGATCCATACTGCGCTGAACCGTTTCAAGGCGGCGGGGCGCGGCGTGCTGGTCTATCTGCGTGACGGTACGTCCGGCGTGCCGACCACCTCGCTCGCCGAAGACAGCACGAGCACGCCCTCGGAAATGGAGCGCAGCCGGCAATGGCGCGAAGTTGGGCTCGGCGCACAGATCCTACGCGATTTGCGCATCTCGTCGATCCGCCTCTACGCAACCCGCTCGCGCACCTATGTCGGGATCGCCGGGTTCGGCATCGAGATCGACGGTACCGAGCCGTTGGATGAAGGCAGCGGGCATCGCCTGACGATCAAGCAGCCCGTCGTCGAATCCGATTGCTAATCGGCAGCGCGGTGGTTTTGGCGACCGCTGACGGCACCTGCCTTGCGTGCGACGCCCGTTTAATGTGACGCACGTTAATGTAAGGCGCCCGCCTTGGGCCGAGGAGCTGCGATGAAGCCCGCCACCGTCCCCGAAATCGTTATCGTCGGGCCGATGTACCCGGCGACTCAGGCACGGCTGGAGGCCGAGTTCACCGCGCACCGATTATGGGAGGCGACAGACCAGACGGCATTGCTGCGGCAGGTGTCGGAGCGCGTACGGGGCATCGCCGTGTATGCGCTGCACGGCTGCGCCGCAACGATCATCGAGGCGTTGCCGCGACTTGAGATTATTGCCTGCATGGGGATCGGGGTCGACCGGATCGACCTTGCCTGCGCGGCGGCGCGCGGCGTGCGCGTAACCAACACCCCGGATGTCGTCACCGACGACACCGCCGACATCGCGATGGCGCTGATGCTCGCCGTCGAACGCCGTATCGCCGCCGGCGACCGCTTTGTACGACGCGGCGATTGGCAGCATGGCGAATTGCCGTTCGGACGGGCCTTGCGCGGGCGCCGGCTCGGCATCGTCGGGCTGGGTCGCATCGGGCAGGCAATCGCAGTGCGTGCCGCCGCGTTCGGCATGGAGATCGCCTATCAGGGACCGCGACCAAAACCGGCACTGCCATATCGCTATATCCCTGACGTAGTGGCGCTGGCCGAGTGGGCGGAGATCATCGCGATTGCCTGCCCCGGTGGCGAGGCGACCCGCCATCTGGTGAACCGCGCTGTGATCGAGGCGCTGGGGCCGAGTGGCACCCTGATCAACATCGCGCGCGGTTCGGTGGTGGACGAGGCCGCGCTGGTCATTGCATTACAGACGGGAACGCTCGGGGCGGCTGGACTGGATGTCTATGCCAGCGAGCCCCATGTGCCCGAAGCCTTGTGGGCGATGGACAATGTCGTGCTGTCGCCGCACACCGGCAGCGCCACCGACGACACGCGCCACGCGATGGGCGACCTCGTTGTCGATAATCTGCTGGCGCATTTTGCCGGCCGCCCGTTATTGACGCCGGTGTAAAGGCGTTGTCGGCGTGGAACGCCGCGGTCGAGTTACAGAGATTCACATTGCAACCGAGCGGGACGCCAACGACGGCGGCTGCCCGCCGGCCGGCACCGGCTTCAGCCTCGGCGCGATGGTTGCCACAATGCTGGCAACATGACGCGCGCAACATGCCGGGGATGATCCGTTATCGGCTGCCGCGCTCTTGCTGACCCGTCGCCAGATGCTGTTCGGCGCCGCCGTGCCGGCGCTGCTCGGCCGGCCGCGCCGGCTGGCTGCCGCGATGACTGGGTTGCGCCAGATCGCCGAGGCGCGTGGCCTGCTGTTCGGCAGCATGGTGCGCGGCGATGTGATCGGCAAAGACCGAGCCTATGGCGACATGATGGCACGCGAGTGCGATCTGTTTGTCAGCCGCGAGGCGCATTTCGATTACCTGGAGCCGCACCGCGGTACCTTTGATTTTTCAGCGGTCGAGACCGAGTTGGCGTGGGCCACGGCGCATCAAATGCAGTTTCGCGGCGTTTCGCTGCTATGGGGCGAGCATGTGCCGGGCTGGTTCGCCGCGCTCGGTAGCCGCGACGACGCGGCGCGCGCCGTCACCGACCATGTCGGGCAAGTATGCCGACACTTCGCCGGCAAAATGCAGTCGTGGGATGTCGTCAATGAGGGACTCAAGCTTGAAAACGGCCGCCCCGATGGCTTGCGCACGACTGCGTTTCTCGACCGGATCGGCCCGGACTATATCGACCTCGCGTTTCATGCCGCCCGCGACGGCGACCCCAAGGCGCGGCTGGTCTACAATGATTTCGGGGTCGAGCTCGATGTGTCGTGGCAGCGCGACAAGCGTCGTGCGCTGCTGGCGCTGATCGACGGCATGAAAAAACGCAATGTGCCGCTCGATGCAATCGGGTTGCAGAGCCATCTGGCGCTCGGCTCGATGGCGCAGTTCAACGAGCGCGGGTTTGCCGATTTCCTGAAGGAACTCGGCGGGCGCGGGCTGGATATCCTGGTCAGCGAACTCGATGTCTCGGATCGCGACGGGCCGGTCGATGTGCACCAACGCGACGCGCAAGTCGCCGCGGCCTATCGCCGGTATCTCGATGTCGCGCTCGCCAATCCGGCCGTCAAAATCGTGATCTCCTGGGGCCTGACCGATCGCGATAACTGGGTCGAGAGCCGGCAGAACCCCGGCCGGCGCGCCGATGGCCACTCGCGGCCGCTGCCGTTCGACACCGATTATCTGCCGAAGCCCGCCTATGTCGCGATTGCCGACGCGCTCAACGCCGCCGCACCACGGTAGTCCGGCCGCGCCGCAGCCAATCCAGCCCTGCCCAATCCAGCCCTGCCCAATCACGCACTTGGCGCGGCTCGGCGATCCGGACTACCTTCGCGCGATTTCATCACATCCGGATATCCGCCATGCCCGTGACGCCCTCGCAACAAGTCATCTCCGAACTCGCCTCGACCGGTGCGCTGCGCGCCGCGATCAATATGGGGAATTTTCTGCTGGTCACCGGCAGGGATCCGTCAGGCGACCCGACCGGTGTGTCGCCCGACATGGCGGCGGCGATTGCCGCCCGGCTCGGCGTGCCGGTCAAATATGTGCCTTATGACAAGCCGGGCGAGCTGGCCGACGATGCGGTAAAGGGCTTGTGGGATATCGGCAATATCGGCGCCGAGCCGCAGCGCGCCCAGGTCGTATCGTTTACCGCCGCCTATTGCGAAATCGAGGCGACCTATCTGGTGCCGTCGGGTTCGCCGATCAAAAGCATCTCCGAGGTCGATCAGGCCGGCAAGCGTGTCGCGGTGACCGCCCGCAGCGCCTATTGCCTGTGGCTCGAAAACAATCTGAAGAATGCACAGCTCGTGCAGTACGGCAGCGCCGACGAGGCGATCAGGCATTTCACCGACGAAAAGATGGACGCCTATGCCGGTCTGCGCCCCGGTCTGCTGCCAATCGTCGAGAAGATGTCCGGCGCACGGATCCTCGACGGCCAGTTCGCCTCGGTGCAGCAGGCAGTCGGCACACCGAAAAAGAACACCGCGGCCTTTGCCTTTTTGCGCGAGTTTGTCGAAGAGTCGAAAACCAATGGCCTGATCGCCAGCCTGATCGAACGGCACGGCACGACCGGGCGGCTTTCGGTGGCGCCGAAAGTCTGATTTTAAGACGGACGGGCGCGGTCCGGAACGAATGGGATAACGGGAGGAAGCTGATGAAGGCATCGGTGCTGTCGGCTCATGGCGGGCCGGAGATGTTGCAATATCGCGATGCCCCCGATCCGGTCGCCGGGCCGGGCGAGGTCGTCGTCGATATCAACGCGGCCAGCGTCAACGCCGCCGACTACAAGGTGCGGCTCGGCAGCTACGATTCGAAGCTGAAATTCCCGTACATCCTGGGACGGGATTTCTCTGGGGTCGTTGCCTCGCGCGGCGCAGGCGTCACCGATCTCGCGGTCGGTGACGCGGTGTTTGGCGTGTGCGACGCCGGGATTGAGGGCGCCTACGCCGAAAAGATCGCGATCAAGGCCGCGATCATCGCGAAAAAGCCGGCAAAGCTCGGCGACGCCGAAGCGGCGGCGATGGCGTTGACCAGCCTCACCGCAATCTGGGCGCTGGAAGACACCGCGCAGCTCAAATCGGGCGAGACCGTGCTGATCCAGGGCGGGGCGGGCGGCGTTGCCGGGTTCGCCATCCAACTGGCCAAGCATATCGGCGCCAAGGTCGTCACGACGGCCAGTGCGCGCAACCACGAATACGTCCGCAGTCTCGGCGCGGACCAGGTCATCGATTACAACAAGGAAGACTTCACGAAGGCCGCGCCGCCTTGTGATGTCGTATTCGACACGGTCGGCGGTGAGGTACAGGTCCGGTCGTACGAGGTGCTGAAGCCGAACGGCCGCCTCGTCTGGATCTCAGCGGCGCCGGCAGGATTCCAGCCGAGCCGCAAGGATGTGCAGGTTCTGCGGCCGCGAGTGGCGCGCGACCGGGCGCATCTGGAGCGGATGAAAGAACTGCTCGATGCCGGCGCGGTGTGGCCGCCCGCCATCACCCGCTATAAGCTTGCCGACGCTGCCGAAGCGCATCGGGTCAGCGAAGGCCGCCACCTGCAAGGCAAGCTCGTCCTGATGGTGCGGTAAGACCCGATAATCTCAGCAAATCGCAAAGGAGGAAGACATGGCAGGTAATGGACAGGCGATCATCGATCTCGACCGCAAGCGGATGACCGCAATGGCCGAGAAAGACATCAAGACACTGAACGAAGTAATCTCCGACGACCTCGTCTATACGCATTCTTCGGCGCGGCTCGACACCAAGGCGAGCCTGATCGGCAACATGGAATCAGGCAGCACGGTCTACACCTCGGTGGTGCCGTCGGATGTCAAGGCGCAGGATCTCGGGGACACGGTCGTGCTGACTGGATCGTGCCGCATCAGCGTCAATGCCAATGGCCGGCCCAACAGCTTTGGCGTCCGCTTTACCGACGTCTACGCCAACAAAGGCGGCAAGTGGCAGATGGTCACCTGGCAATCCACCCGCCTGCCGGATTAAACAGCGGCACCCCATAGGCGTCACAGGGCGGGCGAGCGAAGCGTAACTCGCCGTCGTCCGCCGTGCGATTAAAATGGTGGGTTACGCTGCGCTCACCCGCCCTACGCGCAAAAAATGGCCGGGGACATGCCCCGGCCATCTGACCAAACCCTAGCCGATCAGCCGCAGGCGACGGCGTAGCAGTCGCGAACGCCTTCGGGCAGCCGGTGTTCGCTCCAGCTTTTGCCGCCATCCTGGGTGCCGAATACCTGGCCGACCCGCGAGATGGCGAAAACCTGGCTCGGATCGGTCGGGTGCAAGGTGACGCCCATCATCGTCGCGTCCGCCTTGATGCCGTGGTCAAAGCGCTTCCAGCTTTCACCGACATCGTCGCTGCGATAAATCGAGCCGTCAGTCGACCGTGCCGCCGGGCTCAGGGCGGCGTACATCACCTTCGGGTCCAGCGGCGAGGTGCGAATGTCGCGGCCATAGGTCAGCGGCGAAAAGCGGCCAATCTCCATGTCTTTCCAGCTATTGCCGCGGTCGCTGCTCTTGAACAGCCCCATGCGGTTGGCGAGAAACACCGTCCCCGGCGCCGCCGCGCTGCACGCCAGTGCGTGGCCGTCAAGCATGCCTTCGATTTCAGTCTGGCTGCCGATCCGGCTGCGATATTTCGGTTCTTCACAGAAGCGGATCAAGTCGGCGGTGCAATCTTCCCAGCTTTCGCCGGCATTGCGGCTGCGCATCGCGCCGTTGGCTTCGATCGTCGCAAAGATGTCGTCAGGCGAGTTCGGATCGACATCGAGCCGCATGACCCGACAGGCGAACGCCATGATGACGCGATCGGGCAGTGCCGGATCGGCCAGCTTTTTCCAGTGATCGCCGCCGTCGTCGCTGCGGTACACCGCGGTCGGCGTGGCCCCGGCATAAAGCCGCTTAGGGTCTTTCGGATGCACCAGGATCGACCAGATGTCCGGGTCGCCGCCCGGCACGTTCAGATGTTCGAGCTTGCTGCCGCGATTGGTGCTGCGATAGATGCCCTTGGTGCTGCCGACATAAATCGTGTCGGTGTCGGTCGGGTGCACGGTGATTGCGTGCACTTCGGCCTCTTCGGGCAGGCCGTTTTTCAGCTGCTCCCACTTGCCGTCGCCGGCTGCGGCGCGAAAGATGCCGCCGCGGGTCCCGTCCATCGTGGCCGCCGCGCCAGCGTAAACATGCGTCGTACCCGCCATCGTTTCCTCCTCGGTCGAAAACTTGGTCGAAACTTGCCGCGGGATCATAGCGTACCCGCGCGAATTGTCACAAAAACTCGCGGCCGCAGCGCCCCGCCGCTATGCTGGCGCACCACAAACGGGAGGCGTTGATGGCAGCAGAGAAGCGGCGAGTTGGCAAAAACGGACCGGAGGTTACGGCGATCGGGCTTGGCTGCATGTCGCTGTCGGGAACCTACGGGCCGAGCGATGACGCCGCCGGCATTGCGCTGGTGCAGAAGGCAATCGATCTCGGGGTCAATCACCTCGACAGCTCGGACATGTATGGCTGGGGCCAGAACGAAGACCTGCTCGGCCGCGCACTGAAAGGGCGGCGCGACAAGGCGATGCTGGCGACGAAATTCGGCCAGACGCAGCAGCCGGGCGGCGCCAACGGCGTCAATGGCCGTCCCGAATATGTGCAGCAGGCCTGCGAGACCAGCCTTAAACGCCTGGGCGTCGACCATATCGACCTCTACTATCAACACCGGGTCGATCCCGGGGTGCCAGTCGAGGACACGGTCGGTGCGATGGGACGGCTCGTCGAACAGGGCAAGGTCAGGTTTATCGGCTTGTGTGAAGCCCGGCCCGAGCGCATCGCGGCGGCGCACAAGGTGCACCCGATCGCCGCGGTGCAGAGCGAATTCTCGCTGCTCTACCGGGAAGAAGCAGACGCGACGCGCGCGGTGACCCGCGACCTGGGGATTTCCTATGTCGCCTACGCGCCGCTTGGGCGCAGCCTGCTGGCCGGCGCAGTGCCCGACCTGAACAATCTCGCGGCCGGCGACACACGCGGCCGGCATCCGCGTTTCCAGGGCGACAATTTCCAGAAGAACCGGGTGTTCGTCGAAGGCCTCGAAGCCATTGCCGCCGACCGGCGCTGCACCGTGGCGCAGCTTTGCCTTGCGTGGCTGCTGGCGCAAGGCGACGACATCCTGCCGATCCCCGGCACCAAGCAACTGTCGCGGCTCGAAGAAAATCTTGGTGCGCTCGACATTTCGCTGACCGAAGCGGAAATCGACGCGATCTCGTCGATCATCCCGGTCGGCGGCGCCGCCGGCACCCGCTATCCAGCCGGCGGGATGAAAGGCGTATTCATCTAGAAATAGATATTCGGGACCGGCGGACAGAGGGCGCCGGGGGCTCTTGGCGCCCGCCGCACCGCCTTCGCGTTACATTTATATTCGGAGTCATTGATGCGATTGCATTTCATGCTGGGCGCGGTCGCATTGCTTGCGACAGCGATGCCGGCATTGGCCGCGGGACCGCCGATCAAGATCGGGTTCAGCGCCGAGGAAACCGGCGGCGGTGCGGCGAGCGGCAAGCAATTCGTCCTGACCGCGCAGATCTGGGCCGACCAGATCAACGCCAAAGGCGGGTTGCTCGGGCGCAAGGTCGAGCTGATCCATTACGACGACCAGAGCAACCCGGCGCTGGTGCCGGGCATCTATACAAAGCTGCTCGATGTCGACAAGGTTGACTTGGTGATGGCGTCGGGCACCAATTTCAGTGCGGCGGCAATGCCGATGCTGATGGAGCACCAGGTGATGGTGCTCGACACATTGGCGCTCGCGGTCAATGACGAATTCCACTACCCCCGCTTCTTCCAGACGATGCCATATGGGCCGAAAGGCAAGGAGGCGATTACCGCGGGGTATTTCGCCGCCGCGATGACGATCGACCCCAAGCCGAAAACCCTGGCGATGACCGGCGCCGACGCCGAATTCTCGAAAAACGCGATGGCCGGGGCGCGTGAGCACGCCAAAGCGGCCGGCCTGCAAATCGTCTACGACAAGAACTATCCGCCGAATACGATCGATTACAGCCCGATCGTACGCGCCATCAAGGCAACCAGCCCCGACCTTGTATTTGTCGCGTCATATCCGGCCGACAGCGCCGGCATGCTGCGCTCGGTCGAGGAGCAGAGCCTGACCGCAAAGATGTTCGGCGGCCCAATCATCGGGCTGCAATACGGCGCGATCAAATCGCAGATGGGCGAGCGCCTCAACGGTATCGTCGATTACGAATTGTTCGTGCACGAGCCGACGATGAATTTTCCCGGCGTCGATGCTTTTATCAAGGAATATCAGGCGCGCGCCAAGGAAGCCGGCACCGACCTATTGGGCTATTATGTGCCGCCGCAGGTTTACGCCACGTTCCAGGTGCTGCAACAAGCCGTCGAGGGCACCAACTCGATCGATCAGCAGAAGCTCGCCGAATACATGCACGCGACGACCTTCAAGACGATCATGGGCGACATCAAGTTCGGAGCGGATGGCGAATGGGCTGAGCCGCGCATCCTGACGATCCAGTACCAGGGCGTGAAAGGCCACGATCTCGACCAGTTCGCCAACCCCGGCGTGCAGGTCATCCTCGACCCGCCGGCATTGAAGACCGGCACACTGAAATACCCCTTTGCCGGAGTCGGAAAGTAGCGGGAGGAAACGGCGATGTACGATCTGGTGATCCGCGGCGCGACCGTGGTCGACGGGCTGGGGCGTGACCCGGTACGGGCCGATGTCGCGGTCGAAAAAGGACGCGTCGCCGCAATCGGCAACATTGCCGCGCGCGACGCCGCCGAGACCGCCGATGCCCGCGGCTTGGCGCTGATGCCCGGCATCATCGACGTCCACACGCATTACGACGCGCAGGTGACATGGGACCCGACCCTGTCGCCATCGCCCTCGCTCGGCGTCACCACGGCGGTGATGGGGAATTGCGGGTTTGGCATCGTGCCGAGCCCACCGCATCTGCGCGACCTGATCATGCGCAACCTCGCGGTGGTCGAAGGCATGGACATAGACGCCCTGCGCGCCGGTATCGACTGGCAGTTCCAGTCGTTCGGCGAATACATGGACATGCTGCGCGGTCGCGGCCCCTACGCCAACCTCGCGGTGCTAGTCGGGCATTCGGCGGTGCGCACTGCGGTGATGGGCGACGACGCCTCGACTCGCAAGCAGCCGACGGCGGCCGAACTCACCGAGATGCGGCGGTTGGTCGCCGAGGCAATGAGCCAGGGTGCGATTGGCCTCGGCGCCTCGTACTCGCTGAACCATTCCGGCTGGGGCGGGGTGCCGATGCCATCGACGGTCAGCGATATCGGCGAACTCGACGCGCTGGTCGGCGCGATGGGGGCACCCGGGCATGGCGTGATCGAGATCGCCTCGGGCGGCCGTTCGGTCGAGGAAATCGAGACGCTGGCGTCGCGGCATGGGCGGCCGTTTTTTCTCGGCACCGCGGTCGGCATGTACAACGAGCAGGCGCCGGAGCGGGCGATCGGCATGTTCGAGGCCTGCGCCGCCGCGCAAGCCCGCGGCAACGGCGTCTACATTCAGATACCGTGCCAGGCGCTGTCGTTCGATTTTACGCTGGCCAACGCCTATCCCTTTTACGCTCATCCCGCTTTCGATCCGATCAAGGCCTATACGCCCGACAAGCTCGAACCGGTTTTGCGCGACAGCAGCTTTCGCGACCGGCTGCGGCAGGATTTACGCAATCCGCGGCCGGGCACGATGTTCCAGGGCAACTGGGACCGCATCCTCGTCGCGGCGGCGGCCAAGCCCGAGAATGCCGGGCTGGTCAACCGCGACATCGCCGGCATCGCGAAAGAACGCGGCCGGGACCCACTCGACACGATGCTCGATCTCGGTCTCGACGAGAGGTTCGAGACCGCGTTTCTCGGCCGGTTTTTCAACGCGGTTGATGACGGTGTTGCGCCGTTGTTGAAGCACAAGGCCGGGGTGATCGCGCTGTCCGACGCGGGCGCGCATCTGATCTATTTCTGCGATGCCGGGTTCGGCCTGCATTTCCTCGGGCATTGGGTGCGCGAACGCGGCGATTTCGACCTCGTCGAAGGCGTGCGCCGGCTGACCAGCCATCAGGCCGGCCTCTACGGCATTCCGGATCGCGGCCGCATCGCAGTCGGTGCCCATGCCGATATGATGCTGTTCGATCCTGCCAGCGTCGGCATCTCGCCGGCCCGCCGCGCCACGGATTTACCGGGCGGCGGACGCCGCACGATCCGCGACCCCATCGGGGTGCACGGCGTCTTCGTCAACGGCATCAAGGTGTTCGACGGCAAGGATTACGCGAGGCTCGGCAAAGGCCCGGGGCAGGTGCTCGACCGCTTCCTGCCGACCGGCCGGGCCGCCCTCGCCGCCGCACAATAGCGCCGCCACTACTCCGCGGCGAGACGGTGTGAGCGGGCGCCGAGTTCGGCGACGCGTTCCTGCGTGTAGAGATCGGTCCAGTTGGTCAGCGCAAAATCGGTGACCTGCCGCGGATCGTAGGGCCGGTCGGCGATGCTGATCTGGCGGCCGGCGAGATAGACGCCGCGCAGCCGGCGGCGATAATCCTGCAGCAGCGCGATATCGGCCAATGGCGAGCCGTCCCACGCGGTGAAATCGGCGGTGCGCCCGGCTTCGAGAACGCCGATCTTGTCGCCGCAATGCATAAAGCCCGCGCTGACCTGCGTCGCCGCCCGCAAGGCGGCAGCGGGTGTAAAGCCGAGATCGTCGACGAATAGTTCAAGTTCCTTGGCATGCCATTCGCCGTAGGGCGTTACGGCAAACCCGGTATCGGTGCCGGTCAGAAACGGCACCCCGGCAGCGACTGCCTTTTTCAGATTGGCGCAGCCGATCGTGTAACGCTGCTGGGTCGCCTCGGGACGGCCCTTCTGGCCGGCCGGCTCGTGCGGCTGAGTGAACTCGATGACGTTTTTCGGTTGGGTCAGGGTCGGACACAGCGTGCTGCCGGTCTGCAGCATCGCGGCGATGCATTCATCGTCGAGATGAAATCCGTGAAAGATCAGGTCGACCCCGGCGCGCGCCGAATACAGCGTCGCCTCGCGCCCAACCGCGTGGCTCACCGCCTTGCGGCCTTGGCGGTGGATTTCGCGCACCATCACGTCGGTTTCTTCCTGCGTGAACGCCGCGATCAGCTCGCCGTCGGGGCGGCGCTGGATACCGTCCATCGCGATCTTGACGCAGTCGACGCCGTTCTTGACCTGCCAGCGGATTTCCTCGATCGCCTCGTTGATGTTGGTGACCAGCCGGCCGATCGAGGTCGTCGGGGCGCCGATCCAGGTCGGATACCAGTCCGTCAGCCCCTGATGCGAGGTGATGTACGGGCCGGCCGCCATGACGCGCGGCCCGTCGAACAGCCCGGCATTGATTGCGTTACGGATCGACAGGCTGATCTGCCCGGCATCGCCCGGCGAGCATAGCGACGTATAGCCGGCGGCCAACACCTTCTGCGCGAAGAACATGCCGCGCAGCGCGCGGAACTCCAGCGGGCTGTAGAGGTCGATATCTTCTTCGCTTTTGGCGTTGCCGTAGGCGAGGTGGGTGTGGACGTCGATCAGCCCCGGCATCACAAACTGCCCGGAATGGTCGATCAGCCGATCGCCTTTGGCGCGCTTCGGTGCCGCGGCCTCGGCACCGACATACAACAACCGCCCCGCCTCGTCATAGACCAGCGCCGCGCTCGCCAGCGCCTCATCTTCCTGCCCGGTGAACAACTGGCCGCAACGGACAAAAATTTTCATCACGAAGCTCCTTCAGCCCCGCTCCGCCTTCCGGAGAGAGAGAGGGGGGCTGAACACGATAACGGTGGTGTTACTTCCCGAGAATGCCGTCAGCCTTGAGGCCTTCGACATCCGCGGCACTGAGGCCGAGCCAGCTGCCAAGCACGTCGCCATTGTGCTGGCCGAGCGCCGGCGCCGACTTGACCTTGACCGGCGTGCCATCGAAGCGCACCGGCCAGGCCGGCATCTTGACCTTGCCGTAGGTCGGGTGATCGTAGGTCTGCATGATGCCGCGCTCGACGAGCGAGGCGTCGTTCATCAGTTCGAGCGTATCGAACACCGCGCCGGCCGGCACGCTGGCCGCGCCGATCAGGGTCATCGCCTCTTCCTTGGTGTGCTGCCGCGTCCAGGTGGCGATCAGCTCGTCGACTTCTTCCGGCCGCTCGCTGCGCGCCTGGCCGGTCTTGTAGCGCTCGTCGTCTTTCAAATCTTCGCGGCCGATGACCTTGAGCAGGCGTTGCCAATGGTCGGCGTTGGCGCGGCTGCAGAAGACATAGACGTAATCATTCGGCCCGCCGGGCTTGCACGGATAGATCGCCGACGGCACCAGGCCGCCCTTCTGCGACCGGCTGCTGCCGCCGCGCGGCACCGGTTGCCCGTTATTCTGCGTGCGGGTGAAGGGGACGCGCATGTAATGCACCATCGCGTCCTGCATCGCGACCTGCAACCGGCGGCCCTGACCGGTCTTGGCCCGTTTGAACAACGCACCGAGGATGCTGATCGCCATCAGCATGCCGGTGCCGGTGTCGCCAAAGCTGGTGCCCGGCTTGACCGGCGGCCGGCCGCCCTCGCCGGTAACGCTGATCAGCCCGCCCGCAGCCTGCGCGATCATGTCGAAAGCGAGGCTGGTTTCGTACGGGCTGCCGGTGCCGAAGCCCTTGACCTGGCAATAGATGATGCCGGGGTTGATCTTTTTGACCTCATCATAGCTGAGGCCGAGGCGCTCGATCGTGCCGGGCGCCATGTTCTCGACCGTGACATCGGCCTTTTTCAGCAATTCGCGGACGATTTCGAGGCCGCGCGGCGATTTCAGGTTCAGCGTGATCGATTTCTTGTTGGCGTTGAACTGGTGGAAGTACCAGGGATCGTCATCCGGGTGTCCCGGGCGCAGCCGGCGGCCGGGATCGCCCAGCCCCGGGTTCTCGATTTTCACCACCTCGGCACCGAGCCATGCCAGTGATTCGGTGCAGGACGGCCCTGCCTCGAACTGGGTGAAATCCACCACCCTGACACCCTCAAGGCAATCCAGCTCGATCAGGTCAGCCATCGCGAAAATCCTCCCGAAATAGGTCTGCGATTACGGTGCGCCAGCCTGCCGCCCAAGCGCAAGCCCCTAAGGCCGGCAGCGCTATTCCCACAGGTTCTGGTAGATCGCGCCCAATACCCACAAAAGCGGCAATGCCTCGCAGGCCAGCGACAACCACAGGCCGGGTCTGCTGCGCCATATGGTGCTCGCCGTCAGCAACACGGCGATGCCGAGCAGGCCCGAACCCAGCAGCAGCGCCAGCCCGCGCGCTGCCTCCGGCGCACCCGAGCCACCATTGGCGGCGATGGTTTGATAGAGGAGCTGCGCCAGGATGACGAGGTCGAGACAGAAGACCGCCCAGGCGGCGGCACGCAGGTTCCTCACACCGCCGCGCGCGGTTGCTGGCGGCGTTCAGCCGCCGGTGAGCCGGTCGAGCCGGCGCTCGACCAGGCGGGCGAACAGGCTGGCGCCGAACGGCAACGCGCCGTCGTTGAAATCATAGCTCGGGTTGTGCACTTCGCAGGCCCCCTCGCCGTCGCCATTGCCGATCTGGATATAGGCACCGGGCAGGATTTGCAGAAAATAAGAAAAATCCTCTGACGCCATCGAGATCGGCCCGTTGCGGCTGACATTGTCGATGCCGACCACGTCCACCGCCGCGTCGGCGATGAAATCGGTCTCGTCGGCGTGGTTGACCAGGGGCGGAAACAGCGCGCGGAAATCGAGTTCGGCCCTGGCGCCAAACCCGGCCGCCACACCTTCGGCGATGCGGCGCATGCGGTCTTCGACCAGCTTCATCGTGTCGTTGCTAAAGCAGCGGACGGTGCCGCGCAGCACGGCTTTTTCGGGAATGACGTTATAGGCGTCGCCGCTATGGATCTGGGTGACGCTGACGACCGCGGTGTCGTACGGCCGCACATTGCGCGACACGATCGACTGCAGCCCGGTCGTGATGTGCGCCGCGACGACGACCGGGTCGATCCCGGCTTCGGGCCGCGCGCCATGCGCGCCGACCCCGGTAATCGCAATGTCGAAAAACGCACCGCCGGCCATCATGGCGCCGGGACGGATCTGGAACTTGCCGACCGCCAGACCCGGCCGGTTGTGCATGCCGAAGATCACGTCGCAGGGAAAGCGGTCGAACAGCCCATCCTTGACCATCGCGTCGGCGCCGCCGAGACCTTCCTCGGCCGGCTGAAAGATGAAATGCACGGTGCCGTCGAAATCGCGCGTCGCCGCGAGGTAGCGCGCGGCGCCGAGCAGCATCGTCGTATGCCCGTCATGGCCGCAGGCATGCATGTGGCCGGGATGTGTCGAGCGATGCGCGAAATTATTGGCTTCGAGGATCGGCAGGCAATCCATGTCGGCGCGCAACCCGATCGCGCGCGGCGAATTGCCGACGCGCAACCGGCCGACCAAGCCGGTCTTGCCGATGCCTCGGGTCACCTCGATGCCGAACGATTCGAGCTTGGCGGCGACAAGGTCGGAGGTACGGGCTTCCTGAAAGCCGATCTCGGGGTGGGCATGGATATCGCGCCGCCACGCCGTCATATCGGCGTGAAACTCCGCGATCCCGTCAATGACCGGCATCCGCCGCACCCCTCATGAATGTTTTCGTCCCGGCTGACGGTTGTATCAGCGGCCGGAATGCGTCTTGCGCAGGAAGCCGGTACGCGCAACCGCGCCGCCCATCAGGAACTGTGCATCCTGGCCCGACAGGATGAACCGCGCACCCATCTCGATGTATCGCGGCATGATCTGCTCATTATAGATGCCGGCCATGCCGGGAAATTTGTTGTGCTGTTTGCACGCCGCGATCATCGCCTTGTAGCAATCGGCGACCTTGTCGTTCCCGAAATCGCCGTGGATGCCCATTTCGGCACATAGATCATTGGTGCCGATCAACAGCACGTCGACCCCCGGCACTGCGGCGATCTCGCCGGCATTCTTGATCGCGGTCGGGGTTTCCAGCATCACGACCGTCAGGTTGGCGGCGTTGAGCGCCGACGCCGCTTCGCTGCTCGACGCCGAGCGCAGTCCATAATGCGGTCCGGTGCCGCCCATCGAGCGATGCCCGACCGGCGGGTATTTCAGCCGGTCGACGACTTCACGCGCCTCGGCGGCGGTATCGACATGCGGCATCACGATGCCGAGCGCGCCATTGTCGAGCGCCCGCGTCGCGATCGAGTATTCGCCGTTCGGTACCCGCGCGATCGGCGCGATGCCGGCATCAAGCGCCGCCGCCGAAATCTGCGCGCACGCTTCCAGCGACATGACGCCGTGTTCCATGTCGAGGAACAGCCAGTCGAAGCCGGCCACCGCCATCGCCTTGGCGATCTCGACGCTGCGCGTCATGCGAACGCCCACCCCAAGCGACAGATGGCCTTGTTCGAGTTTTTCGCGAGCGACGTTGCGGACGGTTTCGGGCATCGGGTCGGCTCTCCAGGAATTGGCTTTTTCAACGCCAAGAATGGTCCATTCCGATGAGATCGTCATCCATCGTTATCACGCTTCCGAGGTATCGCCATCGGCTTCCCGACGCAGCCAGTCGTGGAAAGCCTTGACCTTGGGACGTGCGAGGGCACCGGGGGCGGTCACGATGTAGAACGAGAACAGATCGGGCAGGGCCAAAGAGAACAACCGAACGAGGCGGCCGGCGGCGACGTCGGCAGCGGCGATCGTGCTGTAGGCCAACACCACGCCGTTGCCGGCGATCGCGGCGTCCAGCGCCATATACCCGACGCTGTAGGTAACACCGGGCGTTGTCGGCGCGCCGCTGACGCCGGCCGCCCTCAGCCACATCGCCCAGGTCGGCGCCAGCGGGTCGCGGTCGATCGCCTGGTCGTGGATCAGCGCGTGGTAGCGCAGATCATCGGGGCTTCGCAGCGGCGGGCCACTTTCCAGAAGGCGCGGACTGCAGGCCGGAAATACTTCGTTATGCGACAGAAGCTCGACATCGAGACCCGGATACCGGCCGGTGCCATAGCGGACCGCTATATCGAAATCGCTTTTTTCCAGATCGACGACGGCATCGGTGGCGGAAATCCGCACATCGATCTCCGGGCACATCTCCTGAAAGCGATGCAGGCGCCCGACCAGCCATTTCGCCGCGAACGACGGGGATGCGGTCACGGTCAGCGTGCCGGTATCGTTGTGCGCGCGCAGCCGACGCACCGCGGCCTGGATGCCGCCGAACGCCTCCGACAGGCCGGGCAGCAGCAGTCGGGCCGAGTCGGTCAAGTCGATCGACCGGTTGAGGCGGTGAAACAGCTTGACCCCAAGGTCTTCTTCGAGCGCGTGGATCTGGTGGCTGATGGCGGCCGGCGTGACGTGCAACTCGTCGGCCGCCTTGCTGAAGCTGCGCAGCCGGGCGGCCGATTCAAAAGCGCGAAGCGCGCTGAGAGGCGGTAGATGAGTGTTCATTCAGATGAGGTTTTCTAATTTGTCCGCTGAGAAACTCTCGTTTGCGGAATGAGGTTACGGAGAGCAATTTGCTTCTGCAAGACGCTTATCGGCATCCGCTTCGCTCGCCGGAGCGTTTTAGGAGATTTCATATGACCGCCATACATATGCAGCCCGTCCGCGATTGCGCGCATACCGTCTCGCGGCACGCCGGAATCGAGGCGCTGAACGACACGACCACCTGGATACTCGGCAATTTGCGCGAATGGCGCCGCCGCATTCAGGAGCGCCGTGAGCTTGCCTCGCTCAGCGAGAGGACGCTTGCCGACATCGGTGTCAGCCGCGCCGACGCCGACTTCCTCAGCAACAAGCCGTTCTGGAGAGAGTAATGGACGCCGTCTTTACGCCAGCCGCCAACCGGCTGAGCGCCCCGCTCGACCAGCGCGAGTCGCAGGGCTGGCGCGCCGCTTTTGTCCGAATTCTGACGTCGATGGTGCATGCCACAGCCGCGCGGATGCCGTTGACACAGGATGACGTACCGCCGGAATGGTTTCACTATCCGCTGCCCTGACCGGTCGTCGCCTTTTTCCAAAGGAGATCAACATGAGCAACATCGACCGCTTGCCCTACGTCGAAGCACCGCTGAACTATCTGGCGCCGGTACACGAACGGCCGCGCTATTACGCCTATGAGATCGGCGCCAACGATCGGCCCTATATGCCTCTCGAACCGCACAACATGAAAATCCGCGATATGCGGCCGGTTTCCCGCGAACTCAAGCTCGACCGCGAAGGCTTCGAACTGGTCGAACAGCGCAGCGCGGTACGCGATTTCTGGGACGATGACGAAGTGCGCCGCGTCTACTATCCCGAAGCAGAGCGCTTTATTGCCGAAGCGACCGGCGCCAGCCGCGTCTACATCTTCGATCATCTGCAGCGCCGCCGGGTGGCGGGCGCCGAAGATCGCGCACGCGGCGGCCCGCGCCAGCCGGCGACCCGCGTGCATGTCGATCACACTGCGAAATCGGGGCCGCAGCGGGTGCGCGACCTGCTCGGCGACGAGGCCGAGGAATTGCTCAAGGGCCGGGTGCAGGTGATCAATCTGTGGCGCCCGATCCACGGCCCGCTGCGCGATGCGCCGCTGGCGGTATGCGACGCGCGCAGCGTCGACGCCGATGATCTGGTTCCGTCGGACCTTGTCTATCGCGACCGCGTCGGCGAGACCTATTCGGTCAGCTACAACCCCGAGCACCGTTGGTTCTATGTGCCCGAGATGCGACGCGACGAGGCCTTGCTGCTGAAATGCTGTGACTCGCTGGATGACGGGCGCGCCCGCTTTATGCCGCACACGTCGTTTACCGACCCGACCACCCCGGCCGATGCCCGCCCACGCGAAAGCATCGAACTGCGCACGCTGGTATTCCACCCGGCGTAAGTTTCAGCCGCTTCTCCGCCGCGTGGCCGGCGGAGAAGCCCGTGCCGAGTGGCCATCCGCAGCGATTTCGCTAAGCTGATCGCCTGTCTGCGATCTCGGAGCGCTGCGCATGGACCTGGTCATCAGAAATGCCCGTCTCGCAAACCGGCTCGATGACGGGTTGCTCGACATCGCGGTCGCCGATGGCTTGATCGCTGCAATCGGGCGCAATCTTGCGGTATCCGGCGAAACCTATGAGGCGGCCGGCCGGCTTGTCTGCGCCGGATTGATTGAAAGCCATATTCACCTCGACAAATCGCGCATCATCGGACGCTGTCCGCCGGCACCGAGCCACCGGCCGGGCAGCCGCCGCGTCAACCCGGTTACCGCCGTCGCGCCGCTGAAAAAAGATTTCACGGTCGAGGATATTCACGCGCGAGCACAGGCGACATTGCGCGAATGTCTGGTCAACGGCACGACGCGGATGCGCACTCAGGTCGAACTCGATCCGGCGCTCGGGTTGCGCGGCTTTGAGGCAATCGAAGCGCTGGCGGCGGAATACCGCTGGGCGATCGATATTGAAATCTGCGTCTTTCCGCAGGATGGGCTGACCAACTATCCCGGCACCGACGAATTGCTGGTCGCCGCGCTGAAGCGCGGCGCGCCAGTGCTCGGTGGGGCGCCGCGCTATGACAGCGCCCCCGCGGCGCAGATCGATCGCCTTTTCGCGCTGGCCCGCGAATACGATATCGATCTCGACCTGCATCTCGATGTCGGCGACAGCCCGGACCAGATGCATATTCACCAGGTCATTGCGTTGACCGAGCGCTATGGGCGTGGCGGCCGGGTCGTTGCCGGGCATATGGCCAAGCTGTCGCTGCTGCCGCCGGAAGAGGCGGCGGCATTGGGGCGGCGCCTGGCCGATGCCGGGATCGGCGTCACCGTGCTGCCGGCGACCGATCTCTATCTGATGGGTCGCGAGCGCGACCACGCCGTCGTACGCGGCGTCGCCGACGCCAACTGGCTCGGCGCGCACGGCGTCACCTGCTCGCTGTCGAGCAATAACGTGCTGAACCCGGCAACCCCGTTTGGCGATTGCTCGCTGATCCGCATGGCAAACCTGCACGCCAACGTATTGCAGATCGGGGCGCCCGAGGAGTTGCGCGAATTGTTTATGATGCTGACGGATCGCTCGGCGCGGCTGCTCAATCTCAGGGATTACGGCCTGATGCCGGGTCGTCCGGCGGACATCGTGGTGATCGACGCCGCAACCCCGGAACAGGCGATTGCTGAAATCCGTCCGCCGCTCGCCGTTTGGAAACGCGGCCGGCAAACCGTCATCCGCGATCTGCCGCGGCTATTGGCGCCGGCATAAGCCCGGATTTTGCGCCGGAAGGCGGTCGGTAAGCCCGTAACGACTCGCAACGCCCGAGGTTGTATCGGAAGCGCCGGCCCGATATGTTCCGCCGCGGCGCGCGGCGGTCGCGTCCCGCGACCACAGAGCGCGCATCGTTGGTGAGAGCCCGTAGCTCAGCCGGTAGAGCAACTGACTTTTAATCAGTAGGTCTCGGGTTCGAACCCCGACGGGCTCACCACGAGGACGCAGCTGTACTCTGCCGCTGAAGCGCGGAGACCATGTTCCGTTCTTCGCCGTGCGATCCGGCCGGGCTGCTTCCCCGCGTCGCTTACGCAAGGTTCATCAAGCGCGGGATGGCGTCTCCCTAAGAACGTCCCTGGGTGGGTCCGTCGCGTCGATTCCTCAATTCTGTTTCAACCATCGGTTAGGTTTGTCGGCTAAACGCCGTGTTGCGGGCCCGTCGTATTCCGTAATTGACGTCGGCCTGCGCGATACGAGCGCCTTATCGCCCCCGTAGCGACAATCAGCCCAGGGGTGTTACCAACTTTTTCGCCGGAAACAAATCACGATCCACCTTAAGTGGTATGGTCAAATGGAATATACGATCCCATGGGATGCCCCTTGATGGGGACAAGATATTCTAAGAGCGGCAGTGTAGGATGTTCTCCGTTAACATCAGAAAAGTAGGATGTTCATCATAGCCGGTAAAGCCGATCCACTGCGACCTTAAGGTTGGTTACGTTACTTGCTGCGCGTACTTCAAATAGATATGATTTTGGTAGATACAATTTTTGGAGCAGACAGAACATGACTCAGCAGCACATTTCTCACGTTGCAACAAATAGATGTTCGATAAAGCGAACGCTGATAATTCGACAAAAGAACCAGTAATTGCGTCTACCTGATGTTTTAATTTAACTCATGTGAAGCCCGACCGTAACCCGATCGCCACAATGGTCGTAGATAAGAATACGCTTGTCGCGCAGGGAATCATCCATCTTCTGGTGGATAGCGACTTCCGTGTCACGGCATCCGGTGAGCGGTTCGCGGACCTGCCCGAACCGCATTCCGACTATGCCGACCAGATGTTGATACTTGGCCTTGGCGATAACGCGGATGCCTTGATATCGGATTTGTCGGAATGGAAAGCGGCGCACAAGGTCGTAAAGGTCATTGTGTTGAGCGAACGCTTCAGGATGGATGAAGCCGTCACAGCCATGAAGGCGGGAGCAAGTTGTTACCTGGAAAAAGATCGGATGGATCGTGTTGTGCTTCTGCAATCTCTGAATCTGGTCCTCCAAGGCGCCCTGGTGCTCTCCGGCCAATTTGCAGATGAGATGAGACGAGACCAAACCGTTGGTGCGCAGTCACGCTTTATGTCCGTCGATTCGACACAGCCTCGAGAAACTACGGTAACCCAACGCAGGGATGTGGATGAACCTCGGGTTTTGTCAGACAGAGAACGGGCAGTCCTGTCGCACCTGATGCGCGGTGCTTCCAATAAGCAAATAGCAGATGCCTTGGGCATCGCAGAGGCTACGGTCAAGGTTCACGTTAAAAGCCTGCTCCGCAAGATGCACGTTAAGAACCGAACACAGGCCGCGATGTGGGGTGTCAGTGATGCGAACGATATGAATCCGGTCGAGTGACATGCCGCACTGCTGAATTTCCAGCGCGGCCAATGACGATAGCCCGATCGGATTACCCCTGTTTATCTAACCGGTCGATCTTGTATGTCTTCTAAATTTTCCCAATTCCTCGGCAACGCTGTGGGATAACTTAGTTGATACAGAGCGCCTGAGCGGTGAATCCAGGTCTAAGTGACAGCCGCTGGAGATGAAGTATTCAACTGGCATGATGTCGTGTTCCGGCTGAATCGGGTTCACAAGTTTGTGACCCGCTAGAGCATTCTTTGGTGCATCGGGGAGCCATCGAAAATGCTTAATGCTTGCGATCAATCAGCGCTCGCGACGGCCGAGTTATACGAGAAACAGGCGGAGCGGGCGCGGCGGTTCGCCGAGGCCACCCTGGACGCGGCGCTTGCGGACCAGTTGCGCCAACTGGCACGGGACTTTGCGGAGATGGCCGAGGATGTACAAAACGGCAGAATGCCGCTTCGTCATCCCGAGTTGCTGTTTGCAAAGGCCCCCCGTTCGGCTGCGGCGCCGGCGCTCGGGCTAGCGGCGACACCGGCCATCAGTGCTCGCGCCCGGCGATAGCCGTGCGTATCCCCTGGGGCTTGAAACAACGCGCTGTTTGGCCGAGGCGATCAGGTCCGCGTGCTTGCCGGTGCTCCAGCAAGCATCCCGTTGATGAGTTGCAACGAAAAATGTTCGTTTGAACGAAAATCGTTATTGCACTATACCTGTGCCGATGTTCGCTATCCGTCGAGAGACCTGCCGTGCGGCGCGTGGTTTAATTGATTGGTCGCAAGGTCGGTTAGCAACATCTGCGGGTGTCGGGACGAGCACTGTTCGCAATTATGAGGCCGGGCGCTCAACACCGACAGCCAACAACCTGGCCGCTATCCAGCGCACCCTGGAAGCGGCTGGTGTCGAGTTTCTGCCCGACAGTGGAATCCGGTTGCGCACGGGGTAGATCGAGAGGCCGGGCACCCAACGTCGGAACGATGCTCGATGTGACGTGAAGCACAATCTGCGGTTGGCAGGAACGCAACCGCACAGGAGTCGGAGCAATGGCGAGGTCGAATTTAAGCAGGTCGGACAGGTTCTACAAAAACCCCATCATGCGCGACGAGGAGTGGGACCGCGCCAAGCAGCCTCCGGTGTGGCTGATGGTGCTGGCCGTGATTATCGTAACGAGTGCGTTCTTTGCCGGCGTTTATGCTGAGAAGCCTCACAGCACCATCGGTTGGGTCATCGGCGCGCTCACCATTGCGATCTATATGCTGCTCGGCTCGCTGCGTCGGCGGCGGGCGCGGCGCTATCTTCGCGCAATCCACGGACAAGCGGTTTCGTAAGCGAACCGCTGCGACAGATTCCAATCTGAGGCCGTGCGCGCAGCGGCTCGAAGATCAGAGCCCAGCGTCGGTAAATTCGGGGATCGGACGGCGCCTGTCGATCACGCATCGGGCGGGCGATCGCTTCTAGTGTGACTCACGTTGCAACGACGGCCGGCGCGTGAGCCGGCCGTCGCCACTTACGCTACCAGCCTCGGATGACCGGCTCGTATTGATCGAATGATCCGAAACATTCGTGGCGCAACTCGCGGCTGAAGTTGATCGGACCGCATTCCTTGCGCATCCGATAGGAGCGGAAATAGGGGTTCACCTGCAGCAGATAGTCGTAGCGAGCGCTCCAGGCGTTGTTTTCCGCCGGGCTTTGCACCCAGCGATGGACGCTGTAACTCATCCCGGCGGCACTTGCCGGACCGGCGAGCAACGCGACGATCGCCGCTGTGCCAAGGAATTTCAGACTGGGGGGCATGGTCTTCTCCTTTGGGGTTCGGAACACCAATACTCATAAACCAATCGGCGGAATTTGACGCAACCACTGATACGAGAATTCTGCCGATACCACTCCGAAGCCAAAGCGGGCAGGGCGCCGGTCAACCCAACGGTTTCTCGCGGCATTGCTGTCCGCGGCCGGGGACAGGCTCTATAATTCCGGTTCCGCGCAGGAGGGAGAGGCGATGCCGACGACGGTTTATTTCGCGACGAACCGGGTGGTTGCCGGCGCGGCGAACGACTGGCGCAACTACGGAACGTCGATCGTCGCACCGTCCGCGCCGGCGATGCTGACCTATGCCACCGCTTTCGTCGACGACAGCAATCTGACCGCCGATACGACCGGTGCGATCGAAAGCATCCAGAGCATTCATCAGGGTGGTTTCAGCGCCGCGGCCGTCGCCGATTTGTCGGCGCCGGGCCGCAACCTGTTGGTATTCCTTCACGGCTTCGACAACAGCTTTGAAAACGCGATCACCCGCGCCGCTTTCGTTCGCGAATGGTTTGCGCAATCCGGTGTCACGGCCGCCGACACGACGGTCGTCGCGTTTTCTTGGCCATCGCTCGGCAGGCTGCTGAGCCTGCCGGTGCTATGGGAAGATTATCAACGCGATCAGACGATGGCCGGCCAGTCAGGCCTTCACACAATGAGCTTTCTGGCCAATCTCGACCCGATTATCAGAAGGGTGCGGGCCAGCGGGCATCGCGTATTCCTGCTTGCCCACAGCATGGGCAACTGGGTGCTGCAGGCGGCCGTCGAAAGCTGGTTCAGCCACGGCAACGGCGACGCGCTGCTGTTTGATGAGGTGTTTCTCGCGGCTGCCGACGAAATCTACAATACGTTCGACTACCCGTCGCCCGGCCGGCTCAGTTGCCTGTCACGGCTGGGGCGGCGCATTTCGACCTATTACAGCGGGGCCGACAACGTTTTATCGGTCAGCGTGGCGGTCAATCTCGGCGCCCAGCGCCTCGGCCAGGACGGGCCGTACGACCGCAACAATGGCGCAAGGTTTCCGGCCGCCCAATACCGCATGGTCGATTGCACGAATAATCGTGACTACGCTTTCGATTTCGCCAGCTCGCATCAGTATTACCGTCGCTCGCCGACGGTGCGCACCGATATCGCGCGGACAATGGCAGGTTGAGGTGTCATTGAGCGGGACAGGCTGAATTGGGGGCCGGTTGCACAGAAGCGTGGTTAATTCGGTGAGGGGCCGGCCAACAGCAAGCGTGACACGGCGGCCAGCAGTTCTGCCGGCTGAAAAGGTTTGAGCAGGGTTTCCGTCGCACCGAAAACCTGCGCCAGCCCCAGAAAATCGGCGGCGTTTGCCGGACCGCCGCCGGAAATGGCCAGGATCGGGAATTGCGGCTGGAGCCGCCGGACCGCCCGCACGGTCTCGACCCCGTCCATCTCCGGCATCAGAATGTCGGTGATCAGAAGATCGGCCTGCGCGTGCTCGATATGGTCGACGGCTTTCCTGCCGTTCTCACAGGTCACGACAGAATGCCCGATGGCCTCGAGGGCTCGCGTGATCAGCGACCTGAAAATCACGTCATCGTCGACAACCAGAATGTGTGCCATGTGTACCGGCCCTTTCGCGACGGCGCACATCATAGCGGCCAGCGCTTCACGCAGATCAAAATCCGCGCGACCCTCGACATTTCTGCGGCAGATTTGATACGAAGCTGGAACCGATGTGTTTGTCCTGTTGAGGTGCGACTGCCGACAAGGAGGAAGTATGAGGGACAGCCGGGGCAACAGGCATTCTTCGCCGGTCACCGCCTGCGATTTGTTGGAGCCGCACGGTGCGCTGACAGGATTGACCATTCGCGCGCAAGGACCGCAACCGACACCCCCGCCGGGGACCCCACCCGTACAGCCGACGGACCCTACCCTGCCGCGTCCGATCAGAGAACCGCCGCCTCCGATACCGATCCCGCGTCCCGACCCCCCACCGCCGCCATTAGGGGTTGTGCCTCTTTGAGGCCAAGCGGTTGGCGGCTGGCTGTCGTCAGTGTCGAACTGATGTGAAACGCGACGGCAGCAGGTCGGGGTGCGCGCAATGACGCGATTTGATCCTGTTCGACCTGGATCAGGCCGACAGCTCTACTTTAATAATTTATCAGGCAGTTCCATTGTCATTTCCGGCGAACGTCGATCATCGGCGTTCGACCTGATCTTCCCGAACAACACGTTCGTGCCCGTCCGCCTCGCTCTTGATCCGGTATTGCAGCATGTTGTCAGCTTCGGGAAGCTGGCGAACAACCTTGTAGTGGCCCCTTTTCTTGATGTCTCCGCCAAGGCCCGGTGAAAATTGCAGAACTTGCCCCACGGTGAATTTGTGCATCGCTCGGCTCCTTTCAGAAGCGGAGAGCATCGTCTCTTCAGGCGGTACTCTCCGCTATCGCGAACGCTAATCGACCTGCAGATTGACCGCTGACGTCTTGCCGTCGCGACCGCTTTCGAGTTCGTAGCGGAGCTTTTGATTTTCGTTGAGTGAGTTCAGCCCTGCCCGCTCGAGGGCAGAAATATGCACAAATACGTCCTTCGAGCCGTCATCGGGCTGAATGAACCCGTATCCCTTCTGGGCATTAAACCACTTTACGGTTCCGGTAGCCATTGTATGTCCTTTAAGAAAAACGCGGCCGCCATCCAGAGCTGGTGGCGGGTCAAACCTCGAAAGGAGCGGAAAGCGGGCTCTACGTTCTATACACGCGGAGAAAGCAGACGAACCGCGGGGATCGACTAGTATGTCTTATTCGTTTCCGACATTTTTTACAAGCGGCACGCGGATCAGCCGAATTTATCTGACACATTGCCGTCCGCGCGGCGCCGCGAGATTGGTGGAGCTGAGGGGGATCTCCATTCCTGCGCGGCGTCATCGCCGCCTTCCCGTACCGGCTGCATCTCCGCCCCGTCAGGCATTCCTTCAAAGAGCATGGCCGGGCACGCGGGAATGCATGCCCGAAGAGGTTTTATGATGCGATGACGGGCGATGCGAGGTCCCAACGGCGTCGGCAAGAGCTACGCCCAGTGTGGCAGGACTACTTTACCGGACCCCTGAGGAATTAAGCAGCCCCTGGAACGTCGCATCATCAATCTTCTGGACGTTCGACGCCGCGGGGGCGGGAGGTGTGATGGTGTCTTTCATGGAGGCTTTCATAATGGCTTCAGTCTCCCAGCAAGGGGTTAGCACCTCAAGAACTTGCACCCTCCGCCGGGCTGCGCGCAGCGCCGCACCCTCGCGCCACCCAGGAGGCGAGTCCTTCGCCATGGCCCGCTCTAAGTCGGCGTCAATCTCCCGCGTTGTATTCAGGTATTCCCGTCCGTCCCGCTCACATTCACCGCCGGGGCTATAATAAGCGATCAGGTCTTTCGGTGACGGAGCAATGCGAGCCTTGTTCGGGGATAGCAGGACCGCGAACACGAACACCCAAATGAGCACACTGATTGCGGTCGCGATGGTGACAACCGCTTTCCCTTTGAGATACCGCAACCTCGCCATTTTTTTGTCCTCGCGCGCTGTCCGTCTTCCCCTTCTAGTTATAAGTCCCATTCGTCTGGCCTCCTACCCATCCGCAATCGCATATCGGACGCTGGGAACTTCAGGTGTCATCATCAATCCCACGCCATTTATTGACGTTCTCCAGGGGCTTTCGTTGGGAATTCAGGTAATCGTTAGCTCGTCGCACCGCGCGATCTACGTTGAGCACCTGAGGAAAGTAGATAACGTCAGCGACAGGTGCAGAATACTTCCCTCCGGTATGCTGTCGCTCCGCACCGCGTCCAGAGCACCATCAAAGATCGCAACAGCGTTATGTCACGCGCGAAACGGCTAGCGTCTTCGACAATGATGGTTCGGACCCCGTTCCTGGTCAGTTGGCTGGACCGCTCGCGCCGAAACGCCTCAGACTGAGGAACCCCGGCTTCGGCTTGTATGTGAGAGCCGCATGTGTGCCGAGGCCGACAGCGGACTCAAACAGGATGCCGGGTGCGAGCCATGATGCCCGAACACCATCATACGTACATGCCTGCACGCTAGCCGCGCGAGGGGGGCACGGGGGGAAACGGTCCCAAGCGGTGTCCCGTGATGGCCTCTCGCATGCGCGACCCCTTTGGGCACTTTGGCCTTTTGCCGCCTCCGTAATTCGGGTCGGGGGTACGCAGGAAGGGTACGAATTAGGGTACGCACCCCGAAGGCGTCCTCCCCTATCGTATTGAATTCACTTGGGTATTCGGTCTGGGTTGGAGATTGGTGGAGCTGAGGGGGATCGAACCCCTGACCTTCGCATTGCGAACGCGACGCTCTCCCAGCTGAGCTACAGCCCCGATAATCTCGCCGATCGTCGTCGAAAAAGCCCGCACCGGGAGTTGCGGGCGGGCGGACTATGGGGACGCCCCTCAATGCTGTCAAGGCGCCGAGGGCCGCGTGTGCGTGCGGCGATCCCGCCGCTGCCCGGAAGGGACCCGGCGCTTGCCGATATGCGCGCACCCCGCTACGGTCGCACATGTCAACTCGCTTGGGGGTGTGTACCGTATGAGAGCAGTGCTGTGGCTCATTGATACGTTGATCAACATCTACATATGGCTGTTGATCGCGCAGGCGATCCTCAGCTGGCTGCTCGCGTTCGGCGTCGTCAACCGGTACAACCGCGGCGTATCGGTGGCGGGGGATTTTCTCTATCGCGTCACCGAGCCGGCGTTGCGGCCGATCCGCGCCGTGCTCCCCAATTTCGGCGGGATCGACATTTCGCCGGTCATCCTGATCCTGATCCTGATGTTTCTGCGCCGCCTGATCGGCGAAGACATAGCCCCCTCCCTGTTTTATTGACCGCCGCCGGTCATGGCCGCCCCTATGCCGCACTCGTCCGCGACCATACCGGCGGTCGCAAGCAAGATCGTGCATGTCGCCGGCGACAGCGGCGCGTTGTTCACGCGGCTCGGCGCCGCTCTGGCGCGCGAGCCGGCACCGTTACCGTAAGCCTATTGTTTTGGCCAGACCGGCTTGGCGAGGGCGCGGTCGGTCGGGTAAACGGAAACCGCTTCACCTTTCTGCCACTGCACCAGAATAAGCGGCGCATCGACGCGATGGCCGTTTTCGTCGAACTTGACCGGGCCGGGATAGGCCACCGCGGCCGGCCCCTCCTTCAGGTCGATCTTGTGCAGTTCCGCGCCGACCTTGACCTTGTCGGCGGCACCGGCGCGCTCGATCGCTTCCTTCAGCAGCCACATATCGCCATAGGTCATGATGCTGTCCTGGTTCATCCAGGGTTCGCCGGTGCGCTTTTTGAATTCGGCGATGATGTCTTCCTGCCCTTTCAGCCCCCAATCGGCGGCGCCGGTAATCAGCCCTTCGAGCAATTCCGGATCGGTGACTTTTTTGAGTTCCGGGGTGCCCATATGGGTGCCGCTGCCGATGGTCGGCAATTTGCTGACGCCAAGCCCGAATTCCGACAGTTTCTCCAGCAGCATCTTGTCGTCCGGCACGTTCGACGACAGCAGCAGCAGAAAATCCGGCCGGTTCGACCGCACCTTCTGAATGAGCGGCGTCGCATCCGACAGCGGCGGCGTATAGGTCTCGTCGACCACCAGTTTCAGCTTGTACTGGGCGAGGCCGCCTTCATGCATCGGCTTGACATAGCTGACATTGGCGGCGGTGTTGTCCATCACGATGCCAATGGTCTGCGGCGTCTTGGCGCCGGCCGCCTCGGCCAGCTTCATGATCGTCGGCAGCACTTCCTTGGCCTGCCGGTCGGCGGTCGGCGCGGTCTGGAACACGTATTTGTAGCCGCGGCTGGTGATCGCGTCGGAATACGACAGGGTCAGCCACGGCAACTGGGCGCGCTCGGTCACTTCGGTGACGGCGAGGGTGAACGAGCTGAGCCAGGCACCGGTACCGCCGACCAGGTCGGGTTCCTGCGACAGCAGGCGCTGCGCCGCGTTCTTGGCCTTTTCGGCGGTATCGCCGGCGTCGGCGACAACCAGCTTCATCGTCGCACCGCCCAGCGCCTTGATGCCGCCTTTCTTGTTGATTTCGTCGATCGCCATATCGGCGCCCATCTGCATCAACTGGCCCTGGCGCGCCCACGGCCCCGACAGCGGCGCGATCAGCGCGACCTTGACCTCCTTGGTCTGTGCCTCGGCGGTTCCCGAGGCGAGCACCGGCCCCATTGCCAGCGCCAGCGCGCTGCCCAGCGCCAGTTTCGATATCAGCCGTCGATCCACTGTGTTTCCTCCTGTCATGCCGTTTCGGCTGTTGCTGTCTCTGGCACAGCGGCGCGGTCCATCCACCGCTTGCCGAGATAGGCTTCGATGACGCGCGGGTCGCGCACCACATCGTCCGGGCGCCCGGCGGCGATCAGCCGGCCGTGATCGAGCACGCTGAATTCATCCACCAGTTGCATCATAGCCTGCATCGTGTGCTCGATGATCAGCACTGTGGTGCCGCCATCCCTGACCTTTCGGATGACGCCGAGAATGCCATCGAGATCGTCATGGCCTAGCCCGGCCAGGGTTTCGTCGAGCAGCAGAAGCCGTGGCTCCGCGACGAGTGCGCGCGCCAGTTCCATCAGGCGCAGTTCACGCGTCGTCAACCCGTCGGCCGTCACCCCGGCGCGGGCGCCGAGCCCGACCCGGTCGAGTGCCGCCAGCGCCATCTGCCGCGCCGCCGTGTCGCTCGACGCATGCGCAAAAGCACCGACGACGACATTTTCCAGCACCGTCATGCGGGGAAAAGCGCGCACCACCTGAAACGTGCGGCCGATGCCGCGGCGGCACACCGCGCTTGGCCGCAACCCTGCAATCGCGCCGCCATCGAACACGATGCTGCCGCGGTCCGGCTTTAGAAAACCGTTGATGATGTTGAACAGCGTCGTCTTGCCCGCGCCGTTCGGCCCGATAATGCCGTGCAGGCTGCCGGCGCGGACGCTGAGATCGACCCCGTCGACCGCCCGCAACCCGCCAAACGCAATGCCGACGCCGCGCAGCACCAGCAGGTCGCCGGACGCGGTCCTCGTTGCGGACGCGAAAACCGGCGCGGCTGGCGGTGCAGGAACAGCCGCCGGGCGCGGCGGCGGCTCGGCCGGGCGGCGGAACAGCCAGTCACGCACGCGCCAGTAGACGCCCTCCGGAGCGTAGAGAATGATCGCGATGATCGCGAGGCCGTAAACCACCCCCTGGATGCCGGGCAATATGTCGCCCAGCTCCGCGTTCAGCACCTCGGCCAGCGGCACCAGAACGCTGGCGCCGATCAGCGGTCCCCACAGGCTGCCGACGCCGCCGAACAGGCTGAAGATCAGGGGTTGTGCCGATACCAGCATGCCGAACACGCTGTCCGGCGTCACCACGAGCAGCACGACGGCGTAAAGACCGCCGGCCATCGCGCCGAGGCCGCCGCTCAACACCATCGCCCGCATCTTCCAGCGCCAGGTGTCGATACCGGCAGCCTCCGCCGCCGGTTCGTTCTGTTTGATCGCCAGTAGCGACATGCCAAAGCGCGAGGTCTCGACCCATAAGGTCAGCAGCAATCCGACGATCAGCAGGCCCAGCGCGAGAAAGACATAGCTGCGCGGATTATCGAACTGCATGTAGAGGAGCGGCGCGTCGCGATGCATCGGCAACGGCAGTTCCTGATAGCCGAGCCACTCGAAGACGTAGAGCGTCGCCAAGGGATAGGCGAGCATGGCCAGCGCAAAGTAATGGCCGCGCAGGCGGAACGTCGGAAAGCCGATCAGCGCCGCGGCCGTGGCGCCGACAATGCCGGCGAGCGGAATGCCGAGCCACGGCGTCAGGTTCAGCTTGATCATGCCGAGCGCGACGGTATAGGCGCCGAGCCCCCAGAACGCGGCGTGACCGAACGAAAACAGCCCGCTGTAGCCGCTCAGCAAATTCCAGGCGAGCGCAAACACGGCCCACAGCAGCACCTGGGTCAGGATCAGCTGGTAATAGGCGCTGCGAATGACCAGCGACAGCAGCAGAACCGCCACCGCGACACCAGCGACCGCCCATAGGTGACGGCGCCGTGCGGAAGATGTTGCGCTGGTCATCAGGTCCGCTCGCTGAGCCGGCCGAACATGCCCTGCGGCCGCAGAAACACGATCAGCAGAAAGACGACAAAGATCGCGGTATTCTGCAGCTGGTACGGCAGGATCAGCGTCGAAAGCTGTTGCACGATGCCGATCAGCAGGCCGCCCCAAAACGCGCCGAGAATGCTCCCCAGCCCGCCGAGCACGACACCGGCGTACATCACAATGACAAAATCAAAGCCGACATAAGGCTGAAACGATTGCGTGCTGGCGAGCAGCCCGCCGGCCACCGCGGTGATGCCGACGCCGAGGCTCCAGGCGATACGGTGCGCCCGGTCGACATCGATCCCCATATAGGTCGCGGCAATCGCGTTATCGGCAGCCGCGCGCAGGCCCTTGCCGGTGCGCGAATGCGCCAGGAACAGGTAGACTGCGACAACCAGCACCACGGCGACGACAAAGCTGACGCATTTCGCCTCGTTGAGCAGCACCGAGCCGATTTCGAAGGAGGCCCGTGACAGCGGCGTGCGGATCGCCACCGGGCTTGATCCGAAGGTAATCAGGCCGCCGTTTTCCAGGATCAGCGCGAGGCCCAGCGTTACCAGGATCTGCCCGAACCCGCCGGTCGCCGCCGATGCGGCCGCACCGGTTACGCGTGACACGAGAAAACGGTGCAATACCCAGCCGACCGCAAACACCACCGGCCCTGCGATAAAGGCAGCAACCACCGGCGCGGCATACGGGCCGAGAAAACTCAGGACACCAAACCCGGTCGTCAAATAGAAAGCGACGTACATCCCGAGCATCAGGAAATCGCCCTGCGCGAAGTTCACCACCCGCATCGCGCCGAAAATGATGCCAAGGCCAATGCACATCAGCGCATAAGCACCGCCCACCAGCACCCCGGCGGCCAGTGCCTGCAAAAAATCCAGCAGTGAAAACGACAGCGCAGCCCCCCTTTGTCGGCGCCGTTACCGGCCGCGGCGACCATACGGGGACGCCTCGGCGGGTGCCATGAGTTTTCTCGTTTGGCGTGAGGCGGGTTCCACACCATAAGACCCGGCGCTTGCGGGCGTGATTGCACGGGTCTCGCGGCAATGCCAGTAATGGGCGATGCGAGTATGGATGCCAAATGCTCGGAACAGCAAGGCGACGCGGGCGATGCTGCTGAACGTAGGGGATTTATCGGTCAGCTATGGCGGGCTTGCGGCGTTGCGCGGCGTGTCGCTTGGTGTTGCGGAGGGACAGTTTGTCGCGATCGTCGGCCCTAACGGGGCCGGCAAGACAACCTTGTTCAAGGCGATATCCGGCATCGTGCAGCCGGTATCGGGCCGTATCACATTCGAGGACCGTGACCTCCTGGCGGTGCCCCCGGCCGAGCGGGCGCATCTGGGGATCGCGCATGTCCCGGAAGGACGGCAGGTCTTTGCCGCGATGACGGTCTTCGAAAACCTGGAGATGGGCGCCTACTCGGTGCGTGGCCGGCCGCAATGGGCCCGCAATCTCGAGCGCATCTTCGCCTTGTTTCCGGTTCTGGCGGAGCGCCGCAAGCAACTCGCCGGCACCCTGTCGGGTGGTGAGCAGCAAATGCTGGCGATCGGCCGCGGCATCGCCTCGGCACCGCGGCTGTTGTTGCTCGATGAACCTTCAATGGGTCTGGCGCCGGCGATCGCCGATTTGATTTTCGACCGCATTGCCGCGCTGCACCGGGAGGACGGGCTGACGCTGATCCTGGTCGAACAGCGCGTTGCCGAGGCCCTCGAATCCTGCGACCACGGCTATGTCCTGGAAACCGGCCAGGTCGTGCTCGAAGGAGCGCACCAGGAGCTGATGGCCGACGACCGCGTGCGCCGCGCCTATCTCGGGATGTAAGAGGGCGCGGCGTCAGCAGATGCAGGTTTACGAGGCGCGGGCGCCGAGCGTATTAGCCTTGGTGTTGAGTGCCTGGATCAGGCCGTTGATCCCGCCGGTGCGCAGGATCGCGGCAAATTCGGAGCGGCGCGTCGCCAGTTCGCTGATCGTCCCATCGAGATAAACGTCGGCGATCTGCCAGATGCCGCCATTGTTGCGCATCAGATAGTTGATGTTGACCGGCTGGCCGTCGGATTTGACGATCTGGCTGGTGATGATCGTGCCGCCGGGCGACGCACGCTCGCCGGTTACCCGCAACTGTTCGCCAGCATAGCTGTCGAAGCGCTCGGCGTAGACGGCCGCGATATACCGCTCGAATGCCTGGGTCACCTGCTGGCGCTGCATGTCGTTGAGGCCGGCCCATTCCGGTCCAACGGCGAGGCGCGTCATAAACGGCACGTCAAAACTGCGCTGCACCACCGGCTCGAGCTGGCTGTAGCGGCCGCGCGCGCCCAGCGCCGGGCCGTTGCGCATCGTCGCGAGCAGCGTATCGTAAAGGCTGCGTACGGTATCCGTCCCGCTCGCGCCCATCGCCCCGGCCTGCGGCGGCGACAAGGCAAGGGCAAGCCCCAATGCCATACCGGCCACGGCATGACGGCCTGTGACGATGGGTTTCCTGACGGAAACCGCTCTGCCGAAAATTGTGAGTCGCATCGGAGCGCTTTAACCTAAAACGGGAGGAGAGGGGTGAGCCGTTTAACTGATGGCAAAAAACCGGGGTTCAAGCGCATGGCTGAAATGCGGCGGTGCGTCAAACCGCGCCGATCGACTCCCCGGCATTCACCAGTCTAAAGGCTGATAATTAATCAACGCCGGGCAATGCAAATCGTTGCCGGCCGACCATCGTGCGTGTTGCCCGCGGGCAACAATCGTGCCGCAAAAGCGCCGACGTACCGCCAGGAAAATTCGGCGGTTGGCAAATGGTCGAAACGGCCGATGTCGAAACCGAACAATGTGGAAATCGTGCGGCCCGCGTTGCCCCCACTCAGCGTTAGTGAGGGTCAAGTAACGGGTCCCAGTGACGGGGCCCCGTAGCGGTGGTTCAGTAGCGCCGCAGCAGACCGACGAGGCGCCCCTGCACCTTGACCCGGTCAGGGCCGAAAATGCGGGTTTCATAAGCCTTGTTGGCCGGTTCGAGCGCGATCGAGGCGCCACGGCGACGCAGCCGTTTCAGCGTTGCTTCGATATTGTCGACCAGCGCCACGACGATTTCGCCATTTTCCGCGGTGTCGCAACGCTGAATGATGACCGTGTCGCCATCGAGGATGCCGGCTTCGATCATGCTGTCGCCGGCAACTTCGAGCGCATAATGCTCGCCGCGCCCGATCAGGCTGCCGGGGATCGCGACCGAGCTTGCCTGGTCGCGCAACGCCTCGATCGGCGTGCCCGCGGCGATCCGGCCGTAAAGCGGCAAGTCAACCGCTGCAGTGTCGGGGGCGACCGGTGTGCCCGGCAAGGCCGCCGCGAAATCGCCGCGAATGACGGTCGGCGAAAATCGGCCCCGTTCGGCTCCGGGTGCGGCGCTTTCCTCGGGCAGCTTCACCACTTCGAGCGCGCGGGCCCGGTGTGGCAGACGGCGGATGAAGCCGCGCTCTTCAAGTCCGCTGATCAGGCGGTGAATGCCTGATTTTGACCGCAGGTTCAAAGCGTCTTTCATTTCGTCGAATGACGGCGCCACCCCGGTTGCCGCCAACCGCTGGTTGATGAAAATCAGCAGCTCGTGCTGTTTCTTTGTCAGCATGGCGACCCCGGCATTGGCAGCGCTCAGTCAGGAACAAACCCTAAACAGTTCGAGCGTTCTACTTTGGTTCACAAACAAGGTCAAGCCCGTCTCGGCGACTTGCCCGAATTTTGTTAGCGTCACGGTTAAGTCCACAACGAGAGGCATAAAACGGGAATGCCCCACCGCCGCATCATCATCGATACTGATCCGGGCATCGACGATGCCGTCGCGATCCTGCTGGCACTCGGCTCGCCGGAACTTGAGGTGGCCGGTCTGGTCGCGGTGGCCGGCAATCTCGGCATCGCGCCGGTGCTGCGCAACGCCGGTGCGGTCACCGAACTGGCCGGGCGCGGCGATATTCCGGTTTACGCCGGCTGCCCGCGGCCGATCGGGCCGCTGCAGCCCGATGCGGCAGCAGCGCATGGCGAAGAAGGCCTCGGCAACCTCGTGCTGCCGCCGCCCGCTGTGGCCCCACGCAGCCAGCATGGCGTCGCCTTTCTTATCGAGACGCTGCGCGATGCCGAACCGCATAGCCTCACGTTGTGCGCGCTGGGGCCGTTGACCAATATCGCGACCGCGTTGGTCATGGGGCCGGATATCACGCGCGGCGTTGCCGAACTCGTCATCATGGGCGGCGGCTCGCATGGCAACGTGACACCGGCCGCAGAGTTCAACATCCACGCCGATCCGCAGGCGGCACGCGTCGTGTTCGACAGCTTGCTGCCGATCACGCTGGTGCCGCTCGACGTGACCGAGCAGGTGCGGAGCACCGCCGAACGCATCGCAATGGTGCGGGCGGCCGGTACACGGTGCGCTGAAGCCGTTGCAGAATTACTGAGCCCGCAGCGGCCGGCAGCCCCCGGTCAGCCGGGCCGCCCGGCGATGGCGATGCACGACCCCTGCGTCATCGCCTATCTGCTGGCGCCCGGTTTGTTCAGCGGCCGCCGTGCCCGGGTCGCGATCGAGACGGCAAGCCCGCTGACCCTCGGCATGACGGTGATCGATCGGCGCAGCCCCAGCCCGCCCCCGCCCCATGCGCTGGTTCTTGAAACGGTCGATGTTGACGGAGTCTACCGCCTGCTGGCGGAGCGGATGGCGCGCCTGCCGTGAAAGCCCCGGACGCTTTCCGGAGAGCGGGCTTGTGCGAAAGCCGGTTTATCTCGCTAGTATGCGCCGGTCTCTTACGTCTGGAGGAAACGCGATGATTATCGAAATGCGTACCTACCGCATCAAGCCGGGTTCGACGCCCGAAGTTGAAAAGCGATTTGCCGAAGGCCTCAAGGAACGCACCAAGGTGTCGCCGCTCGGCGCCTTCTTCCACACTGAAGTCGGCCCGCTGAACCGCATCATCCATTGCTGGCCGTATGAAGACCTGGCGCACCGCACCAAAGTCCGCTCCGAGAAGATTCCGGGCTGGCCACCCAAGATCCAGGAATTCATCGAGGACATGGAGTCGAAGATCATCATCCCGGCGCCGTTCTCGCCAAAGCTGGAGCCGCGGCAACTCGGCGGTCTTTATGAAATCCGCACCTACACGATGCTGCCCGGCGCGGTCGGCACCGTGACCGAAAAATGGGCCGAGCGGATCGAGGGGCGCACCAAGTTGTCGGCGCTTGCCTTCTGCGGCCACACCGAACTCGGCGGGCTTAACCAGTGGATCCATGTCTGGGCCTACAAGGACGCCGCCGAGCGCTTTGCGATCCGCGACAAGGCGCGCGCCACCGGCGCCTGGCCGCCGGCGACCCGCGGCCAGTTCGTCAAACAGGAAAACATGTTCGTGGTCCCTGCGGATTTCTCGCCGCTGCGCTAGACCCGGTTCAAAGGTCCCCTCTCCTGCATTGCGGGAGAGGGGTTGTTTTCAGCGTACGAGGCGGCCGGTTACGTCGGCGTGGAAGGCGGCGAGGTCTTCCGGCGCGAAATAATTGATGTCGCCCGGCGTCGCCAGCGCGATGGCCGCCGCATAAGACGCAAACCGCACCGCAAAATCGAGATCGCCGTCGAGCAGCCCGTGGATCAGGCCGGCGACAAACGAATCGCCGGCGCCGATACGGTCGACAATCTCGACGGAATAGCGCGGCGCGTAATGAACATTTCCGCGCGCCCACAGCAGATCGCCCGGCTCCAATCCCGGCGGCCGGGTCAGCGCCACCAGCGGCATTCCGTAACGCGCCGCAATCGCCTCGGCGAGGCGTTCGGCTTCTTCGGCAAAGCCCAGCACATCACGCGCGTCGCGCTCAGCGACGACGAACAATTCGAGGTGCGGCGCGACCGTGGCGAGCATCGCGCGCGCGTCCGCGGTGTCCTGCAACGTTGCGCGGTAATTCAAATCGTAGGATACGGCCTTGCCGGCCGTGGCGCCCAGTTGTGCGACGTGCGCCACCAGGGCACGGCAGCTCGCGCCCAAGGCCGGTGTGATCCCGGATAAATGCACCCGCTTGCTGGCCGCGATCAGCGCCTCCCACGGCGCGTCTTCAAAACCCATTTCGGCCGCCGCCGAGTGTTTGCGGTCATAGATGACGCGGGTGTTGCGCGGCGCCGGGCCGGGCTCGAAAAACATCAGCCCGAGCCGTGCTCCGGCAATCCAGCGGACGAATTGCGTGTCGACGCCGTGGCGCCTCGCCTCGCCGTCGACAATGCGGCCGAGCGGGCCTTCCGGCAGCCGCGATACCCACGCCACACGGCGGCCGAGACGCGCCAGCACCGAGGCCACATTCAGTTCGCTGCCGCCGATGCCGACGTCAAACAGGCGCGACTGGTCGAGCCGCTGCATCCCCGGCGGCGACAGGCGCAGCAATGTTTCGCCGAGCGTCAGGAAATCGTAATGCGGGAGAGCGTCGCTCATGGCGTCTGCGTCCTTGGAGACGCGCCATAGCGGCGCTCGGCCAAGGATGACCGGCTATGTCGATCTCACCAACTCTTTTTGCCGCGAGAACCGGTCGCCGCGAGAACCGCTTGCCGTGAGAACCGGTCGCCGTAAGGGACCGGCCGCCTTTGGTCAGGCGCGGGGGCCGCCGGCGACGTAGATCACCTGCCCCGATACGAACGACGCCTCGTCGCTGCACAGAAAGGCGATGACGTTGGCGATATCGCGCGGCACCCCGGCACGGCGCACCGGAATCTCGCGGGCGCGTTCCTCTTTCCATTCCGCCGGGTCGCGGCCGAGGCGGATCGCGGTGGCCCGCGTCATTTCGGTGTCGATAAAGCCGGGCGCGACGGCATTGGCGGTGATGCCGTAGCGGCCAAGTTCGATCGCCAGGGTTTTCGCCATGCCCTGCAACCCGGCCTTGGCCGTCGAATAATTGGTCTGGCCGCGATTGCCAAGCGCCGACACCGACGACAGGTTGACGATGCGGCCCCAGTTGCGCTTGACCATTTCGCGCTGTGCCGCGCGCGAGCACAGGAAGGCGCCTTTCAGGTGCACCGCCGCGACCGCATCCCAATCGTCGTCAGTCATCTTGTGGATCAGGTTGTCGCGGGTGATCCCGGCATTGTTGACCAGAATATCGAGCGACCCAAGCCGCTCGGCGATCTCACCGATTGTCGCCTCGACCTCGGCGGCGATGGAGACGTTGAACTTAAGCCCGATCGCCTTGACCCCGTAGCGCGCGGCGATGTCCGCGGCGGTCGCCGCGGCACCGCCGCCGTCGAGATCGCCGATCGCGATTGCTGCCCCGTCTTCCGCCAGACGTTGCGCGGTTGCCGCGCCAATACCGCGCGCTCCACCGGTCACCAGCGCAACGCGTCCCTCCGACCGTCTGGCCATTTTCTTCTCCCATTCCGAACGTGATGCGTTCTAGCCGGCGCGCCTCCCGATGTCACCCCGAGCCGGGTTCGAGCGTCACACGGCCATCCAGCCGCCATCGACATTGTAACAGGCGCCGGTGACGTAGCTGGCGCGGTCAGAGCACAGCCACACCACCAACTCGGCGATCTCGCCGGGTTGGCCCATGCGGCGCAGCGGCGTGTGCGACAGGATGGCGTCGCCGCGGCGGCTCATCGCGTCCCCGGTCATCGGTGTTTCGACATAGCCGGGGCACACCGCGTTGACCCTGATCTTGGCGTCGGCATATTCGATCGCCGCGGTTTTGGTCAGCCCCAGCACGCCGTGCTTGGCCGCGACATAGGCCGAGGAGGTCGGCAGTCCGATCAGCCCGGCGATCGACCCTGTATTGACGATTGCGCCGCGGCCGTGCACCAGCATGTGGCGGATCTCATCCCGCATGCACAGCCACACGCCTTTCAGGTTGACGGCGATCATCCGGTCGAAGGCTTCCTCGGGCCAGTCGGCGGTCTTTTTGCCGGACGCATTGACCTGATACCCGGCAATGCCGGCATTGTTAAAGGCACAGTCGAGCCGGCCATAGGCGCTCAGCGTATCCTGCACCATCGCCTGCACGTCTCGCGGGCGGGTCACGTCGCCGGTCAGCGTGATCGCCTGGCCGCCGGCCGTGTTGATCTGAGCGACGGTGTCGCGCGCTCCGGCTGCGTTGAAATCAGCGACGGCGACCTTTGCCCCTTCGCGCACCATCGCCAGCGCCGTAGCCCGGCCGATGCCGCCGCCTCCGCCGGTCACCAGCGCAACCTTTCCCTCCAGCATGCCGGGCATGGTGCCCTCCCACGTTCACATCGTTGGCCCAAGCATAGCGCTGCGCCGGGTTTGACGACACAATGCCGGTTTGACGACACAATGGCGGCAGCTCCCGCGACCCGAAACCATTCGAAAGACAAGCCGATGAGCGAAGCCCCCGTAAAGGAAGCCTCCGTTGGGCAGGACTGGACGAAGATCAGCGGCGATCTCGAACGCCTGCTGAAGCTGCGGACGTTTGTGTTCGGCATGAAACTCTATGAGCGCCGCGAAGACATGGAGGCGATCCCGCGCATCCGCCGGCCGCAAAACATCCACACCCTCGACCAGGTCGTGGGGCAGGCGTCGCGGCTCGGCTGGACGGTCGGCATTACCGCCGACAATCTCGTCGGGGCGCAGTGCCGCGCGGTTGTCGGTCTCGGCGGCGCCAAGGATGCGACGTGGCGCAGCGGCCAGCACATGGTCGGCGTGTGGTACAGCACCGTCGAGGACGCCACCGCGCACCAGGCCGCGATGGAATGCGTGCCGGACGGCAATTTCGAGGCGCTCGCGCTGTCTCCCTTGTCGAGCGGCCGGCTCGATCCGCCCGACATCGCGCTGTTTTATGCCACTCCCGGCGCGATGATGTATTTCATCAACGGCCTGCAATGGTCCGGCTATAAGAAATTCGATTGGGGAATCGTCGGCGAGTCGGCCTGCGCCGATAGCTGGGGCCGGGCATTGAAAACCCGCGAACCGAGCCTCTCGATCCCCTGTTTTGCCGAGCGCCGCTATGGCGGGGTGCTCGACGACGAAATGCTGATGGCGCTGCCGCCGGCCTACCTGACAAAGGCGATCGCGGGCATGGAGGCGCTATCGAAAAACGGCCTGCGCTACCCCTTCCCGCAATATGGCATCCAGCAGGATGTGCGCGCCGGCATGGCGGTCAGCTACCCCGGCCGCGGCGCCTGATTTTTGCCGATGAATGACGTGCCGCGGCCGCTTGCCGTGGTCGACGCGGTGAGCGGCGACGGGGCGGTGTTGCGGCTGCGGCGCCACGGCAATCCGCAGGCCGCGACGAGGCTGTTCATGAGCCACGGGAACGGCTTCGCGATCGACGGATATGCCGATTTCTGGAGCCGGTTTCTCGGCGATTTCGACATCGTTGCGTTCGATATGCGCAATCACGGGCAAAACCCGCTCGGCGACCCGGCGCATCACAATTACGCGCAGATGACGCACGACATCGCAGCCGTTGGCCGGGCGGCCCGCGCAGAATTCGGCGCCAAGCCCGAAGTGGGCGTGTTCCATTCGATGTCGGCGCAGAGCGCGTTGTTGCAGGTGCTGGCCGGTGAGCCGCGATTCGACTTACTGATCCTGTTCGATCCGCCGAACACTCCGCCTGAGGGGCATCCGGCTGCGGCACCGATGCTGGCTTATCTGCGCCGCCTGGTGGCGTGGGCCAGCCAGCGCCGCGACCGTTTCGCCGCGCCGGCGGACCTTGCCGCGGAATACGCCGCGACCCGCTCAGGCCGCCGCTGGGTTGCCGGCGCCGACCGCCTCGGGGCGCGCTCGGTGTTGCGGGCGGACGGCGACGAGTGGCGGCTCACCTGTCCGCGCGATCTCGAAGCCTCGATGTACCGGCAGGGGATCACGCTCAATCTGTGGCCGCGGCGGTGCGACGTTGCGGTGCCAGTAACCCTGATCGGTGCCGACCCTGATGCTTCCTATCCGGCGGCGACCGGCCTGTCGAACCGTGCCCTCGCCGCCGAAGGCGGCTTCGCCTACCGCACCATCCGCGGCACCAGCCATCTGGCGCAATTCGAAGAACCCGCCGCCTGCGCCGCCATTGTTTTGGACATCCTCCGCCAGACCGGGCTTTGAGGTTGGAGCAAGAATATCGCGCAAGTGAATGATTCAATAGAAAGTGAACGTTAGAATAGTAGTAAGTGCAGCGCCGGGCGCGCTACACCTCGGTTTTGGCGCCGGTACGGCTGGTGATCAGGCCGTAATGCTCGACGCGGCGGTGTTTTTCGAAGGCGAAGACGGTGCGCTTCAAATAATCGCCGAGTTCGAGGTCGAGCGTCGTGGTGATCAACTCGTCATCCTCGGTCAGTGCCTGAGCGGCAATTTCGCCGGTCGGCGCGACGATCGCCGAGCCGCCGATCATCGCAAACCCGTCTTCGGCGCCGCATTTGGCGGCGGCGAGCACCCAGGCGGCGTTCTGATAAGCGCCGGCCTGCAACGACAGCAGGTGGTGGAACGTCCGTAAATGTTCCGGCTCGCGATGGTGGATGTTCGCGATCGGCGTGTTGTAGCCGAGCGCAACAATCTCGACGCCTTGCAACCCCATGACGCGATAGGTTTCGGGCCAGCGCCGGTCGTTGCAGATGCACATGCCCATCACCGCCCCCTGCATGCGCCACACCTTGAACCCTTCATTACCGACATCGAAGTAGCGCTTTTCCAGATGCTGGAACGGCGCCTGCGGCAGATGCTCGGAATGGCCGGGCAGGTGGATCTTGCGATAGCGACCGACAATATGCCCGGCCGGATCGACCAGGATTGCGGTGTTGTAATGCCGCGTCTGGCCGTCTTCCTCGGTCAGTTCGGCATAACCGAGGTAGAAGCCGATCCCGAGTTCCCTGGCGAGATCGAACAATGGCCGCGTCTCCGGCCCCGGCATTTCCCGTTCGAAATACCGGTCGACCTCAGCCTGGTCGGTCATCCACCAGCGCGGGAAAAACGTCGTCAGCGCCAATTCCGGAAACACGACGAATTTGGCGCCACCCGCATGTGCCTCCCGGAGTAACGCCATCAACCGCTTGACCACCGCGCCGCGGCTGTCGGCAAGATGGATTGGCCCAAGCTGGGCGACCGCGGCTCGGAGTTTACGGGACATTTAGTTCTCCCGTTGGTGGCGCGATTGGCAGGTATCGTAGGGCGGACAAGCGCAGCGCAATCCGCGACGCGGGCGGCCATTCGAGACGGCGGATAGCGCTTCGCTCATCCGCCCTACGCTTGCTGCGGCGCGGCTGTCGGCAAGATGGTTCGGCCCAAGCTGGGTTACGGCGGCGCGAGGTTTTCGGGACATTATCACTCCCGTCGGGTCGGTTGAGCTGGCAGGCCGAGGCCGACAGCAATGGCATGAGCCGCATTCGCGGGTGATATGCAGGTTGTGTCGATCGTAAATTCAGGCTCGGGCATTGCCGCTTCGCACCGATCAAATTGGCCGCGAAGTTGTCGCAGCAGGTCCAGCGACCGCAACTTGCCGAATTTGGCTCGTCCGGCATTGCCAATCCGGCGCTCTTGTTCCTCTGGCCGCAGCGTCAGGCGCACAAAACGAAGCTCGCCGCCAAGGCCGCAAATTTGGTCTCTGACGCGGTCGGGGAAGGCACTGTCGACCGACGCCTCGGGCATAAAGGTAAAGATCATCGAACGCCGGGCCTCGGCAGCCTCGCGAAACATCGTCATCCAAAATTGTTCCCGAAGCCTGATGAAGTGCTCGCTGCCAAACGGAAACACCGAGGCAACGGCATCGACGATCAGATGATTGTGGAACAGCGCATATCCCGTCAGAGCCACAAGCTCTTCCGCCACCGCTAATTTCCCCGCTGCCGCGGGACCGTACAGAAAGACGAGTTGCATCGTACGTCTTGATCTAAACGAGCGCTGCGCCTTGCGTGACGGCAAAGGCAAGCTCGGGGGTGGGGTGATTGAGGGGCTTTGCGGAGTCCGATAGTTCGCAGGGCAGGAACGCACCGCTGCCGCGTTCGGCGAGCAGCTTGCCGTCGTCGACCACCACGCGGCCGCGCGACATCACCGTCACCGGCCAGCCCTTGACGCGGCGGCCCTCATAGGGCGTGTAGCCGACATTATCGTGCAGCATCGCCGTGCTGATCGCGACTTCGCGCTCGGGGTCCCAGATTGCGATATCGGCGTCGCTGCCGACCGCAATCGTGCCCTTTTTCGGGTAGAGGCCGTAGATTTTCGCGTGGTTGGTCGCTGTCAACTCGACAAATCGGTTGAGGTCGATGCGGCCGCCGCCAACACCTTCGGAAAACAATAACGGCACGCGCAGTTCGATGCCCGGCACACCGTTGGCGGTGTCTTTGAAGGTGGTCTTGTCGCCTTTCAGCAATTTGCCGGTTTCGTCGTAGCGATAAGGCGCGTGGTCCGACGAAAACACCTGGAAGGTGCCGTTGGCGAGGCCGCGCCATACTGCCTCTTGCGCGGCGTGGTCGCGTGGCGGCGGCGAGCAGCATAATTTGGTGCCTTCGAGGCCCATGCCGATATCGTCGGCGGTCAGGAACAGATATTGCGGGCAGGTCTCGCCATAGATTTTGAGACCCTTGGTCTGGGCGTCGCGGATCACCTCGATCGCCTCGGCGGCCGAGACATGCACGATCAGGATCGGCACATCGAGGAGTTGCGACAGCGAGATGGCGCGGTTTGTCGCCTCGCCCTCAGCCACGCGGGCATGCGCCACTGCATGATAGCGCGGGTTGCCGAGGCCGCGCTCCAACAGGCGATTGGTCAGCCATTTGATCATGTCGTGATTTTCGGCATGCACCATGACGAGCGCGCCCTCGCGCCGCGCCAGCGCCAGGATGTCGAGCATCTGCCCGTCATCGAGCCGCATCGCGTCATAGGTCATGTAGACCTTGAACGAGGTGTATCCGTCCTTGAGCAGGGCCGGCAGTTCCTGGCCCAGTACCTGTTCCGACGGGTCGGTGATGATCAGGTGGAAGGCGTAGTCGATCACCGCTTTCGGCCCGGCCGCCGCATGGTAATCGCTGACGACCTGCCGCAGTGATTCGCCCCGATGCTGCGCCGCGAACGGAATGACCGTCGTGGTGCCGCCGAATGCCGCCGACACCGTCGCGCTGTAGAAATCGTCGGCGCAGATGACGCCCGCGCCACTGCGCTGTTCGATATGGCAATGGCTGTCGATCGCGCCAGGCAGTACGAGCTTGCCGGTGGCGTCGATCTCGCGCGTGCCGGCGGCGAGGCCGCGGCCCAGCGTAGCGACGACTCCGTCCTTGATGCCGACATCACATTGCGTCGTGTCGGCGGCCGTCACCACCGTGCCGTTGCGGATGACGAGATCGTATTCGGCCATGTCTCTTACCCCCTTCTGCCGGCGTCACCCAAAATATGCCGGCCTTATACTCGCCATACTCGCCGGCAAAGCGCGCGCCGCGATTGCCACCGCTATCCGATGACAGTTTAATGACAAACGACCGCCTTTAACGATGGCGAATGCGATGTCTCTGATTACGGCCACGCTGGGCAAGATTGCAGCGCCGGAGCGGCGCACAATGGGCGTCGCCTGCGGTGCGCATGTGCTGCACGACGGCTACACCGACCTGCTCTATGTGCTGCTGCCGCTGTGGCAGGCGGAGTTTGGGCTTGGCTATGCCGAGGTCGGGCTGTTGCGGGCGCTGTTTGCCGGCTCGATGGCCGGGTTTCAGGTGCCGTCCGGCGCACTCGGCGAGGGGTTCGGCGGCCAGTTGGTGCTGGGGCTGGGGACGGCGCTGGTCGGGATCGGCTATCTCGCGGCCGGCGCCAGCGCCGGGTTCTTCATGCTGACCGCCGCTCTGGTGCTAGCGGGTCTCGGGGCCAGTGTACAACATCCGATCGCCGCCAACCTCGTGGCGCAGGCATTTCCCGGCCGGCGTTCGCGCGGCGCGCTCGCCAGCTATAATTTCTCGGGCGATCTCGGCAAGATGGCGATGCCGGCAGCGACCGCCTGGCTCGTCGCGATGATGCCGTGGCGCACCGCGACGATCGTGCTCGGCATCGGCGCTCTCGCCGCCTCCGTCGCGATCCTGGCAGTGCGCGGCCTGCCCGGCCGCAGCGGCACGGCCAAGACCGCGCCTGCCCAAGCGGCGGCCGCGCCCGCGACCGCGCCACCACGGCGGGGGTTTCCCCTGCTGCTGTCGATCGCGATGATCGATAGCGCGACCCGCATGGGCTTCCTGACCTTTCTGCCGTTTCTGCTGCGCCAGAAGGGCGCTGACATGCCGATGGTCGGCGTCGCGCTGACGCTGATCTTTTTCGGCGGCGGCGCCGGCAAGCTGGTGTGCGGCTGGCTCGGCATGCGGCTCGGCGTCGTCAAGGCGGTGTTTCTGACCGAGGGGCTGACCGCGGCCGGCATCCTGCTGCTGTTGCCGTTGCCGCTAATCGGTGGGCTGGCGGTGCTGCCGCTGATCGGCGTCGCGCTGAACGGCACTTCGTCGGTGCTGTACGGCACGGTGCCCGAACTGGTCGCACCCGAACGCCGCCAGCGCGCCTTCAGCATTTTCTATACCGGCGGCATCGGGGCCGGAGCGCTGGCGCCGGTGCTTTACGGACTTGCCAGCGACCTCGCCAGTGTGCCGGTGATGATGACGATGATTGCCGCCATTGTGCTGATGACACTGCCGCTGACCTGGCTGCTACGCCCGGCGCTGCGCGATATCGCCGAGCGCGGCTGATTTCGGGCTACAGGCCGGCGGCCTTGCGCAGCGCTTCGTTGATCCGCGATTGCCAGCCAGGGCCGGTCGCCCGGAAGTAGGACAAAACCTCCGGGTCGAGGCGGATGTTGACGGCTTCCTTTGGTGCGGCCTTTTTCGGCCGGCCGATCGCCTTGGCCGGGCGTATCAGGCGATCGCCATCCATAATCTCGCCCGCCTTGAACCACTCCCGCGTCAGGTGCGGCGCGTCGTCAGGATCGGTCCATTTGCTCGCGGTAATACTCTTCTTCATCGGCATGTCCGTGCCTTAGGGAGATAATTCGGCGGCCTTCATTGCGGGGCGTCCACACCACAATGACGAAGCGCCCAAGCAACCATCCCGCCGTTATAAATCTCGGCTCGCCGTAATCCCGCCGATCATCCGGCAGCGTAATGCGACGGCCGGCAAACACCGATTCAGCGTCAGCAAAGTCCAAACCACGCTCGGTTAGCGTTCGCTGACGCTTTATCTCATCCCAGCTATTCATGTATCCACAAAAACCGCCCAGTCAAGGCGTGGGTACTCGCGATTGTCAGTGCGCGAAACCGAACAGCGCCTGGGCGTTGTGGTTGAGAATTTTGTCCAGATCGCCGGGGGGCAGGCCGAGGCGGCTGATATAGGCGAAGGTTTCCTTGTAGCTCTCGTAATCCTGCAGCACGGGATAGTCGCTGCCGGTCACCAGATGATCGGCGCCAAAGGCTTCGTAGGCGCACATAAAGGCGGCCTTCGAGCCGTAACATACCGTGTCGTAATAGAATTTCTTGGCGGTGACGCTGGGCGCCTCGGCGAGGCCGGGGTTGTGCGAGGCATTCTGGCCCTGTTGGTCGAGCCGGTTGAGCAGCATCGGAATGGGGCCCCCGAGATGCGGCACGATGAATTTGATGTTGGGGTAGCGGTGCGGGATTTGCTTGTTGATCATGTGCAGCACAAAGCAGGCATCCTCGACCGAGGTCCCCACCGCGGCGGTAAAGTTGTAGTCGTTGATCAAAGGCGAACAAGCGCCGTTGGTCGACGGATGCACAAACAGCACCGCGCCACGCCGGTTCAACTCCTGGTAGATCGGCTCGAACTCGGTCTCGGCGACCGAGCGGTTGAAGCAGGTCACATGCATGTTGACGCCGACGCAGCCGAGCTGGTCGAGCCCGCGCTCCATCTCGCGCAACGACGCGTCGATATGCGGCAAGGGCAGCATCACATACGAGGCGATGCGGTCGGAATAGCGGTGCGCCAGATCGGCATAGCCGTCATTGAGCAGGTGCAGCGCCTTTACGCACTCCGCCTCGTCCGGCAGATAGGGCGGACGGTGCGGCGACAATACCTGGCGTCCGACCCCGGCTTCGTCCATCAGATCGAGCCGGCCCTTGATGTCGTCGATCGTATCCGACACCGGGTGCTTGGCGATCCCGGTCTTGACCGGCACGCCGACGCGCGGCCCCCAGCGATCACCCATAAAATCGCCGAACGGCTTGGGAATAAAATGGGCATGCACATCGCAGATCATCGAGCGTCTCCTCCGTGGATTGTCGTGGGTAAGCCGTGGCTCATCGCCACGGCCTCGGTGCAGGCATGGTATTTCGCCAGCAAATTAGGCTTGTCGCGCGCCGGGAGCGACCCTGGATCATCGACATAACCGAGAAAGCGTCGGGTGAATTGCGCGAAATTGGCCTCGTGGCCAACCCTCAGCGCATCGGGAACCCGGACGTGCCACTCGTGACCCTGCCGCTCGACGGCCATGCCCGGAAAGCTCGGCTGTGCCGCGGTAGTGCAGCGTTCCAGCGCCGCGGCGATCTCGGCGTGCGGCACCACATAAAGCTCCGGCCGATATTGCTGCGCCGGTCCCTGGCGCAGTTCGAGCGAGCATCTGGTGCCGCGGTAGAGGGCATTATGGGTATCGTCGCCGTGTTCGGCCTGCCAGTCCCACCGCGCTTCCAGCCGCACATGAATGCCGCGCACCCGGTACTCGACCCGGCCGTTGCAGAAACAATCCAGCCGGTCGCCGGTGATCCACGGTGTCAGGTCGTCCGGCCAGCCGGCTTCGCCGGTCACCTCGCGGAACTGGGCGAGGCTGATCGCGGTCGGCCAGCGGCTCGCAGCAAGAACCGCGATATCCCGGCGGTAATCGAGCGTCTCGCCGGGGAACAGCGTTTCATGCGCGCGGTCGACCAGGTGGACGCCGGTATCGGCCAGCCCCTCACCTTGCTCGGTGACGTCGAAGTACCAGGCGGGGCGTCGGTTCGGGACGCCGGACACCACCTTCAGCAGGTGATGCACGCCGCTCAGCGCGACGCCGGGTTCGTCGCGACTGCCGGCGACGGGTTCGCCAAATACCGCCGCCTCCCGGCGCAGCATGACAATAAGCTGCGACATCACGTTTTCCCGGCCGGTCATCATATCGGCTATCACGAGGCCGCGACGTTCGGCGATGTTCAGCGCCGTTTCGAACCGCGGCAGATCTTCGCGGCGGATGATCGCCGGCTTGTCTGCGAGGACGTGCAGCCCCGCCGCAACCGCCGCCGCGATACGGTCGACCTTGCCGCGGTTGCGCCCGGAAAGCACCGCGATGCCGCTCGGTGGTTCGTCGGCGATGCGATCGAGAAAGTCCGGCGAGGCCTGTACCTCGACTTCCCAGCGCGTCGGGTGCTGGGGATCGTGATTGAAACGGGCAATGCGCCCGAGGTAATCGAGCAGCTCGGGGCCCAGCGGCGCGTAAATCCGGGCCCGCGGGTCGAGAGTGGCGTACATTTCCTTTTGCACCAGCGCGGCGTGGAAATGACCGGGATCGATGACGATCAGGCGACGTGCGGCCATATGAATGCCCTCATCGAATTGCCATAAACCGACGCTATAGCGGCTGCCGCCACGGGCGGCCAGCAGCGCCGCCCGTGGCACGATGTTTTTTTGCGCCCGGCACAGCACGTTGCATGATTGCGGATCGGTTGTTTGCGGATCGGGAGCGGCTGTGATGCCGGTCCGGCGCGAGCCACCAGACAGGCGGAGGTGGGGTTGCAGGGCATATTGGCGGCATGGGGTGTGCAGCGGCGCGTCTGGGGCGCGGTTTTCATGCGCGAGATACAAACCCGTTGGGGCCGCCGGAACCTCGGCTTCGCATGGTTGTTTGCCGAGCCGCTGGTGTTCGCCTTCCCGGTGATCGCAATGTGGTCGTTTATCCGGTCGCCGGTCGATCATGGCATCCCGCTGATGCCAATGATTTGGAGCGGCTATCTGCCGCTGCTGGTGTTCCGGCACGTTACCGGTCGTGCGTTGTATGTCGTTCGCCAGAATGCCGCCCTTTTGTATCACAGCAGGGTGACACCGTTTGATATCATCGTCGGGCGTTGCGGTCTTGAAGCAATAGGTAATATAGGAGCCATCATATTTTCGTTTTTGATTTTGTATTTTTTTGGATTTCTCGACTGGCCGGCAAATTTGCCTCTATTTATGGTTGGCAACCTTTACATGGTATGGTGGTCGTTGACGATTGCCTTGATTGTGGCGGCCTGGAGCGAACGGACGGATTTGGTTGAGCATGCCTGGATGGTCATCTCTTACATCTACATGCCGGTCAGTGGTTTCTGGTTTCTCGCCGACTGGCTGCCCACGCCTCTGCGCAATGTGGGGTTGACAGTGCTGCCGTCAATTCATTGCTATGAAATGATCCGGGCCGGATTGTTGGGAAACCGTATCCAGACTCATTACGATATTTTGTATGTCACTTATTACCTTGCGATCCTGAGCGTGATTGGGTTGTGGTTGGTTAAGGGCGTTCGCAAGCATCTCGAGCTGGTCGAATGAGTGCACCAAACCTGCTGAAAAGCTCCGAGAGTGCTGGTCAGCCGGCGTTGTCACGCGTATCCGATCGAATTTTCCGACAACCCCACACAACCGCATGGGTCGCCGGCCAAGCCGGCATGCGTCCACCACGCAAAGGCTTTTCGTGGCGCCGCATGTTGGCACACCGTCTCGCGCGGCGCGGCGACCGAGCGCGCGACGCCGGCAACTACGCTGTCGCCGTCTGGCTTTATCGTCGCGCCTTGCTGCTCGATCACGAGCGCGTCGACACCCGCGTACAGCTGGCGCACATGCTGAAAGAGTTGACGCTCTACGGCGAAGCGGAGGCGGCCTATCGTCAGGCCAGCGCCCAATCGCCCAGTGACGGCGACATCCATCGGCAACTCGGTCATTTGCTGAAACTGCTTGGTCGTCGTGATGCCGCGCTCGATGCCTACCGCACGGCGCAGCGGTTATTCGACGATGGAGAAGCTGCCGCGGCGGAGTTGCGGGACGAATTGCGGGCATGGGATCAGGCGCCGGATGAAGACGGACGCGCCGCGATCCTTGCCGGTGAAAAGTTGATCCGCGAAGGCGATCGCCTGCGGGATGCGCGGCAATTCGCGGCCGCCGCCGAGACCTACGGCGATGCGCTGAACCTGCTGCCGGCGCGTGTCGACATCCGCATTCAGCTTGGCAATATGCTAAAAGATTCCGGTCGCCTCGCCGAAGCCGAGTCGACGTACCGTACCGCACTCGCCGATGCCAACGAGAATGCCGATCTTCACCTGCAACTTGGTCACGTTCTGAAATTGCAGGGGCGGCGTGCCGAAGCGCTGCTCGCCTACCGCCGCGCCACGGAAATCCAACCCTCGCTCGATGCCGCCGGCAATGAATTGTTCGAGGCCGGCTATGCCCAGAGCCAGCAGCAATTTTTCGACAAACGGCTGGCGCAGGGTGGCGTCGAAGCGCTGCTGGCGATCTCGGATCAGGTGTCCAGCCTGCAAAAGGCCGTCGCCCGGTTGGCAGAGGCCCTGCCGGATCTCTCAGCACAAACGGCCTTCCCGGTCGCCGCCTATGGCCGGTTTCGCGAGATTTTCGAGGTGCCGCCACCCCCGCAGAATGACGGGCAACGCCGCTTTGCCGTTGTTCTGGCCGCTCGGGATGTGACGCTGGACGTGCTCTATGCGCAGATTGCCGCGATCAGTGCCCAGACCTATTGCAACTGGCAGCTTTGCGTCACCGGCAGCGACCCGGCGTTGCGTCGGATGGTCGAGCGGGCAGCCGCGAGTGACCCGCGCATCGCCTGGGTCGCAATTGCTGCGGAAGAGGCTGCCGGAGTCGCCGAACGCCGCGCCGCGCTCGTGGCGGTCGCGGATTGGCTGATCCTGCCCGCGCCAGGTGCGTTACTGCACCGTCATGCATTGGCATGGTTCGCTGCCGTTGCCGGCGAGTGTGACGCGAATGCGTTTGTATGCGACGCCGAAACCGTCAGCGAACGCGGCGGAATCTCGCGACGGTCGGACCCGCAGTTACGGCAGACGGTCGATTACGACACGCTGCTCGAAGCCAATCCGTTTGGCGAGACGATTGCCGTTGCCCACCCTGCTTATGAAGCCGCCGATCTGCCGGCAACGGGAATGCTGGAAACCGCGCGCAGTGCGTTATTGCTGCACCTCGCACGGTGCAATGCGGTCGGCCATATCCCGCTGCCGCTGGTCGCGCTGCGCCGCAACGACGAACTTGCCTTGCCGCCGACGGCGTCGGCAAACCGAAGCCACGAGGCGCATTTCGCGGCCGCGCGTGCGCATCTCGCATCGATCGGCCTCGACCGCGTTGTATCGATCGAACCCGCTGCCCGACCGGGGCGTCCCCTGTCGGTCGTCTGGCAGCCGAACGAGCCGCAACGCCCGATTCAAGTCATCGTCCCGACGCGCGACAATGTCGCCGATGCGCGAAATTTCATCGACTCGCTGCGCCAGCACGCCGCAATACCCGACGCGTTCCAGGTTCTCGTCGTCGATAACGGCTCTCGTGATCCAGCGGCGCTACGGGTACTCGGCGCGCTGGCGCAGCGTAGCTGGGTGCGCGTCGTTGCGCTGGAGGAACCGTTCAACTGGTCGCGATTGAACAATTACGCGGCGGCGCAGACCGAGGCGCCGCTGCTGCTGTTCGCCAATGACGACATGCTGATGCTCAGCGACGGTTGGGACCGGCATTTGCGCGGCCTCCTCGAACGCGACGAGATCGGTGCGGTCGGGGCGCGGCTCGTCTATGCCGACGATACGGTGCAGCATGCCGGCATCCTGCTGGGGTGGCCGTCCGTCGATGTGCATGACGGCCGCTACGAGCCGGTCGTCGATGCCGGACCGGCCCAGCGCTGGCACGTCACCCGCGCCGCGGGTGCGGTGACCGGGGCCTTTCTCGCGGTCAGCCGCACGCTGTTCGCGGCCAATGGCGGGTTTGACGAAATCGATCTGCCGGTCGGGTACGGCGACATCGATTTCGCGTTGAAGCTGCGAGCCGGCGGCCGGAAAATCCTCTGGACGCCGCACATCACGCTGCGCCATCAGGAATCTAAAACCCGCGGTCTCGACCATCTGGACCCCGAAAAATCGGCGCGCAACACCGCCGAGCGGCGGGTGATGGAACAGCGCTGGGGCGCCGCGCTGGAAATCGATCCCAGCGTCAATCCGATCTGGCATACCGCAACGCTGCCGTTCCGGTTGATCTCGGCGCCGCCGCAAGCGCGGGTGTGGCGCCATATCCGGCTGTGCGCTTCGCGCAACCCCTGGCTGCCGGAGCGCGCACCAAACGCACCATGACGACGGCGTTTCGGCCTGCCGGGCTATAGGCGCATCTGCCAGGTTTCGCAGCCGCGATCGGTGAATTTGACCGGGCTTGCTTTGCCGCCGGCCGCGTCGAGCGCCTTGATCACTTCCGAGCGGTCCTCCGGCGGCACGATGAACACGACAAACCCGCCGCCGCCGGCGCCTGATACCTTGCCGGCCAGCGCGCCGCAGGAAAAAGCCACATTGCAGAGCCGGTCGATGCGATCGGTCGAAATATTCGATGCCGTCAGCTTTTTTGCTTCCCACGAATCGCCAAGCAGATGCGCCACCTCGCGGATATCGCCGAGCAGGTATTCGTCCTTCATCGCAAAGGCGTTGGCCTTCAGCCGATCGAGCGCGGCGAGCGCAGTCTTGCGGTGTTCGGCCATATAGGCGGTCTGCTGCATGATGATCGTCGCAGCGTCGCGGGCGCCACCAGTGAAACACACGACGAGAGAGGCTTCGAGTTCGTTGCGGATGCTGTCCGAAATCCTCAGCGGATTGACGATGACGCGATGGTCGCCGCGAAACTCGATGAAGTTGGTACCGCCAAACGCCGCGGCGTATTGATCCTGGAGGCCACCCGGCAACCCCAGATCGTTGCGCTCGATATCCACCGCCAGATGGGCGATTTCATAGGGGTCGAGCGGTATCCCCAGAAAGGTGTGATAGGCGCTGATCAGCGCCACCACTAATGCAGATGAGGCGCCCAGTCCGGAATTGGGTGGTGCATCGACGGTCGTGGTGACGGTCGCGGCAATCGCCATGCTGTCATTGTAGTCCCGTACGACGCGCTCATAGACGCCGCGGTGCAGCAGCAGCGTCGCATCCGGCAGTCGTTTGCGTGCCTGCACGGTTTCCCGCCGGTTGAGGTCGCTCGCGCGGAACATTACCTGCCCGTCCTTGCGCGGGCTGATGAAGGCATAAGCGAAACGGTCGATCGTCACATTGAGGGCGGCACCACCGAATTCGTCGCAATATGGTGACAGATCGGTGCCGCCGCCAGCCAGACCGAGGCGTAACGGAGCGCGCGCCCGTGTCGTCGTACCCAGGCGTGCCGGCACTTCAACTCCCGCGGGTGTTTTGTTTTTTTATGTGAACATTGCTCACGATTGAACGAGCATAGAAGGAGAACGTGAAGGTTGAAAGTCACTATTTTGTCTTCACTGAAAACAATGAAGATTTACCCTACGGCATTGCAATTTTTGCGCGAAAAGCAACAAAGACAACAACTTTAACTATTCAAAGAAGCGGCGAATTTCCCGCACGACACGGTCCACCGCGTCGCGTGCCAGTTGCGGGTAAATCGGCAGGCTGAGGATTTCGCGAGCGGCATGCGTCGTTTCCGGCAACCCCGCCGGAAATTCACTCAGCCGGTAGCGGTAGGCCGGTTGCAGATGCACCGGCGCGGGATAATGAATGCCGCTGCCGATTTGGCTGCCGCGCAAATGCTCACGCAGGCGGTCGCGCTCGGCGCAGCGAACGACGTATTGATGGAACACATGGGCGCAGCCGACACGCCGCGCCGGCAGCTTCAGTTGCAACCCGCCAAGGCCGGCATCGTATTGGGCGGCGATTGCCTGCCGGCGCGCATTGTCGTGTTCGAGCCGCGGTAGCCGGACACCGAGGATCGCTGCTTGGATCGGGTCGAGCCGGGTATTGATGCCGATCCGGGCGCTGACATAACGGTCGCGCCAGCCATATTCGCGAATTTCGCGCATCGCCGTCGCCAGCGCGGCATCGCCGGTCGCCGTCATGCCGGCATCGCCGAGCGCCGCCAGATTTTTCGTCGGATAAAAACTGAAGCACGCGATGTCGCCGACGCTGCCGGCCGCCCGGCCATGATACAGCGCACCATGACTTTGCGCGCAATCCTCGATGACACGCAGGCCGTGCCGTGACGCCAGCGCCGTGATCGGCGCGAGATCGGCCGGCTCGCCATACAGATGCACCGGCAGGATCGCCGCCGGCCGCCCGGCTGGCGGGTCGGCCAAGGCCTCCTCAAGCGCACCCGGGTCCATCGTAAAGCCGCCGCGCTCGATATCGACCAGCACCGGTGTTGCCCCGGCCCGCTCGATCGCAGCGACGGTGGCGACCGCGGTGTGTGACACGGCGAATACCAGATCGCCGGCGCCGATGCCGCAGGCGCGCAGCGCCAATTCGATCGCATCGGTGCCGTTGCTCGCTCCGACCGCATGGCCGACGCCGAGCCATCCGGCAAACGCCGCTTCGAGCGCCTCGACCTCATGGCCGAGAATGTACTGGCCGCTGCCGAGCACCCGGGCGATCGCGGCGTCGACCTCATCCTTGCACTCGAAATAGCCGGCGCGCGGGTCGGTCTGCGGTATCGGAATAACAGATGTCATCTTTGTCTCAGAGATAGCGCGCCAGATGGCGGCGGTAATACTCGAGCGAACGCCTCAGCCCCTCATCGAGGCCGATGTGCGGCGCCCATCCCGTCAGGGCGCGAAAGCGCCGGTCGTCGGTGATAAAGTCACCGATATCGATGCGTTTGCGGTCCTCGGGAAACTGGCGCTGCTCGAACGAGCCGCCGCCATTGGCGCGTACCAAGGCCTCGCCCAGCGCCAGCAACGTGTACGGTGTGGCGCCGCCGACATTCAGCGCGAGCCCCGCCGTGTCACGGCACAAAGCCGCGAGCAAAAACGCCTCGACGGCGTCATCGACGTAAAGAAGCTCGCGGCGCTGTTCACCGCCCCACACCTCAAAAGCTTCGCCTTCGAGTGCCCGGCGTAGCCAGATGCCGAGAAAATTTTGCCGCGCATCGCATATCCGCATGCCCGGCCCATAGACATTCGTCAGCCGCAGCGAGCGGGTGTTGACGCCGTAGACATCATGAAACAGCAGGTGGTAGGCCTCACCGGCCATCTTGTTGACGCCGTTGACATCGGCGGGCCGCAGCGGGTGCTCTTCGTCAACCGGCAGATAGCGTGGCCGGCCGTAAATCTGGCGCGTGCCAGCGTGGACGACGACGATTTCGGGTGCGACTGCGCGGCATAATTCGAGCAACTGCAACTGCGCGGTGCAGTTGACCGCCAGATCGTGTTCCGGCGCGTTCATCGAATCGAGATGGCTGGTCTGGCCGGCAAGGTCGAACAGGAAGGCCTGACCAGCAAGCAGATGACGCATCGCGGCGGCGTCGCGGATATCCGCGATATTGACCTGCACGCGGTCGCGGATGTCGTCGATATTGGCGAGATTGGCCCCAGCCTCCGGCACCATCGCGTCGACCAGCACAACCACCGCGCCAAGCTCAACCAGTCGCCGCGCCAATGCCGCTCCGATCAGCCCGATCCCGCCGGTAATCAGAATGCGGGCATTACGAAACCCGGCGAAAGACATGTCGATGGTTGACGTCACAACCCGTAAATCCCGATCGGGCACGACACTTGTTGCCCCGATACTTGTTTGCACCACATCAAAACGCCCGGCCGGCCGGTCTATTCCGCCGAGGTCACCGCGACGAGGTCACCGCGACGATGCCGCGGCGGAGGTCCTGTTTGGAGGGGCGCGCGGAAACAACCGCTCTTCGACAAGGCCGCAGATGACATGCCCGGCGGTGATATGAATTTGCTGGATCAGCGGGGTCGAATCCGAGGGCGCGCGCAGGCATAGATCGCAGCGCGTCGCCATGTCCCCTCCGCTCTGTCCGGTAAATCCGATAACGACCAGTCCGTTGCGCCGCGCCGCCGCTATCGCATTGAGAATGCTCGGCGAGCGCCCGGAGGTCGACAGCGCGATCAACACGTCGCCGGGGCGCCCCAGCCCCAGCACCTGCCGCTCGAATACCCGCTCATAGCCGTAATCGTTGGCGATCGCCGTCATCACCGAACCGTCCGTGGTCAGCGCGATCGCGGCGGTCGGAGCGCGATCGTAATAAAGCCGCGACAATAATTCGCCGGCGAGGTGCTGTGCATCGCTGGCGCTACCGCCATTGCCGGCGAGCAGCACCTTATTCCCCGCCGCCAGCGCCGCCGCCATGCGATCGACGATTGCAACAATCGTTGCCGTAAAGCGCGGATCGTGGAGCGCCCGATCGACAACGTCGCGCGACTGCGTCAGGTAATCGACGATTGCCCGGCTCGCCCGGTCATCCATGCCAGTCTCGTTTTGTTTTTCTTCGAAGACCGATTTCTTCGGAGCCTTGACATGATAACCGACGCCGCCGATCGGTTCGAGGCGGCGTGCGGCTGCCCCGGCAACGGTTCAATTTTCGAACCGCGCATCGAGCGCCAGATTGGTCTGCCGGCCGGCTGCGATGTTGATGCCGATGACGGCCCAGCCGCCGGCTTGCCGGGTCAATAACGGCGCCCCACTGGTGCCGTGGGTCCCGGCGCAATCGTGAAATATAAAATCCGCCGACCCCGGCAAGGCCGCGGTCCTTGTCACCTGACAGGCGGTATCGCCGAGCAGCATCTGCTCGCGATCCTGATTGTACCCGGCCAGCGCCACCGCCAGACCGGGAACGGCGATCTCATGCGCCAGCGGCAGCGGTGTTACCGGCACCGGCTCGGCGAGATCGAGCCGCACCCAGTCCGCCGGCTGCGGCCCTTTCGCGATGTCGAACCCGCGGCCGATGGCGACGCGCGTCACCAGCCGGTGCCAGCGATAGGCCCCGCGCTGGTAGCCGAACAGGACATGCAGCGATACCGGCTGCAGAAATGCCCGGGTCCGCGGGTTGTAGATGCAATGCGCCGCGGTTAGCACCGTCGCCGGGGCGATCAGCACACCGGTGCATTGCTCGCCGATATTCGTCTGTACCTTGGCGACTGCATTCCACGGCGGCAGGTTCGGATCGAGCGGCGTCCGGCGATCCGCCGCCAGCGCCGTCCCGCCCGCCAGCGCCAGCAGCGCCAGCGCAAGACCGGCAACGGGCCTCAATGCGCGGTCGGGTAAAGCCGCTGGTCGATGAACCGGTCGAGGCGCGACAGCCAGTAATCGCGGATCACATCGCGTTCGAGAAACGGGTCGTGCTTTGATTCGGCCAGCTCGACGAGCGTGCAGTTCGGCAGGAGCCGCGCCACCCGCCGCTGCGCCGCGGGTGAGACCACCACTTCACGCCCCGGCCGCCCCAGCAGGATCGGCGTCAGGATTCCGGCCAGGAACTCGGGCTTTGAGATGCGCGCGACGAGGCCCAGCGCGCTGTCGACCCAGCCATAAGTTGCCTCATCCAGGCGCAATTCCGGGTCGGCCGAAAACCACGCATGCCGCAACCGGCAGCGCTCGGCATCGGTGGTGACGCGGCTGCGTTCCGGCGACGGGATACGGTCCGGCCGCCATTTCCCGGCACCGGGGATAAAGCACGCGCCAAACCCCGCAACGCGGGCCGGCCGGGTAATGACACGGAACAAAATCGGCGGCAGCTTGCCGGTGCGCAGCCCGACCATCGGCGACGACAGCACGGCAGCGGTGAACAGATCGGGGTGCCGCCTCAGGCACAGCAATGCAATCGCTCCGCCCATCGAGTGCGCCACCAGCAAGCGGGGCAGCCGGCCGGACAACCTGTCGCGCGCAAACGCGGCAAGGTCTTCGGCGTCGCGGTCGAATTTGCGGGCGCGCGGCCGGGTCGGCAGGCGGCGCGGCCGGATCGAGCGGCCCTGGCCGCGCCAATCGAGGCACCACACGGCAATACCGCGCGCCGCCAGATCGCGAACTGTTTCAAACTGTTTTTCGATGAACTCACCAAAGCCGCCGGCCAGTACGCATTCCGCCCGCGGGTTGCGCACCGGCAGGTGACCCCAGCGCAAAGCCGCGCCATCAGCCGCCGTAAAGCTGCCCCAGACAAACCCGGGCGGCGGCAGAAAGCGCTCAGGAAGCACTGGTTGCCGCAGGGCCACGGAACGCGGCAGGGACGGCGCTAGGCTATCGGGCAACCGCAACTCCCTTAAATTTGACGTCGGAACGTGCAGCCGATTTGCCAGTTGCGTGCCGAGCGCGTTCTCATATAGGGGGCAAAAATGGCTGCGATGGGGCAGTTCGAGCGGCAAAATGACGCGATACGACAACGGGTTGCCAACCACTCTATGATAGCCCGCGATGCAGGATGAAGCGATACAAGACACGTCGGTGCTGGTCATCGGCGGTGGCCCGGTCGGGCTGACCCTGGCGCTTGATCTGGCGTGGCGCGGGATCGCGGTGACGCTGGTCGAGCGTCGTCGCCGCGACGAACCGCCGCCACCGAAATGCAACCATGTTTCGGCCCGCTCTATGGAGATTTTCCGCCGCCTCGGCGTCGCCCAAAAGCTGCGCGACGCCGGATTGCCGCCGGATTATCCGAACGATTGCGCCTTTCGCACTGCATTTCTCGGGATCGAATTGGCGCGCATCCCGATCCCGTGCCGGCGCGACCGATACACCGCCACCGGCGGCCCCGACACCGGGTGGCCCACCGCGGAACCGCCGCATCGGATCAACCAGATCTACCTTGAACCGCTCCTAACGGAACACGCCGCCGGCGTTCCCGGCATCACATTGCTGCACCGCACGGCTCTGGAAGATCTGACTCAAGACGCTGGGCAGGTTACCGCGACGCTGCGCGATCTCGACAGCGGCGCATCCCGCAAAATGACGTGCCGCTATCTCGTCGGGTGCGACGGCGGTCATTCGCTGGTGCGCAAGCGGATCGGCGCCCGTTTTTCGGGCACCGCAATCGTGCAGCGGGTACAATCGACCTTTATCCGCGCGCCGCAACTGCTCGACCGGCTCGTCGGCAAGCCCGCCTGGGTCAATATCGCGATGAATCCGCGGCGCTCCGGCAACGTCATGGCGATCGACGGCCGCGAGAAATGGATCGTCTTCAACTATTTGCGCGAGGAAGAAACCAGTTTTGACGCGGTCGACCGCGACGGGGCATTGGGCACGATCCTCGGGGTCGACGGTGGTTTCCCGTACGAGATCATCAGCCGTGAAGACTGGATCGGCCGCCGGCTTGTCGCCGACCGGTTCCGCGCCGGCCGCGTCTTTATCTGCGGCGACGCGGCGCATTTATGGGTGCCCTATGCGGGATACGGCATGAATGCCGGCATCGCCGACGCCGCCAATCTCGCCTGGCTGCTCGCCGCCTGCCTCAAAGGCTGGGCGTCACCGGCGATCCTCGACGCTTATGAGCAGGAGCGGTTGCCGATCACTGAACAGGTCTCGCATTTCGCGATGAACCACGCACACGAGATGATCCGACAACGCCGGGCCGTGCCGCCAACGGTGGAAGCGCCGGGTCCCGAGGGCGATGCCGTGCGCGCCGCGCTCGGCAAGGCCGCCTATGACCTCAACGTCCGGCAGTATTGCTGCGGCGGGCTCAATTTCGGCTATTTCTACGAGGGATCGTCGATCATCGCCTATGACGGAGAGGCCGCGCCGTCTTATTCGATGGACGAATTCACCCCGTCGACAGTGCCGGGGTGCCGCACGCCGCATCTGTGGCTGCGCGACGGACGCTCGCTCTATGATGCGCTCGGGCCGGACTACACGCTGCTGCGCTGCGACCCGAGGGTCGATATTACCGGCCTGGCCGCTGCCGCGGCGCATCGCCGGCTGCCGCTGGCCGTGCTCGACATCGATGCCGCAGATGCCCCCACGCTATACGACCGCAAGCTGGTTCTGTCGCGACCCGACCAGCACGTTGCGTGGCGTGGCGATGCTCAGCCCGCCGACCCGCTGGCGCTGATCGACCGTCTTCGCGGCTCCGCTCAACCCGTATAGAAATCATCGGGGCAGGGTGGCTTCAGGCGGCCTGGTTCAGCTTCAGTCCGGCGCTGGGCCAGTCGACGGCAACGAGCCGCCCGGTCCATGACAGCGTGATGTAGGCGGTTTTCAGGTCCGGGCCGCCAAAGCAGATATTGGTCGTCATCGGGTCGGGCATCGCGTGATGCTCGATGTGGCGGCCGTCCGGCGAAATGACCGTGATGCCGCCATTGACCAGTGTGGCGACGCAGATGCGACCATCCGCCTGCACCGCCAGCGAGTCGAAACGCTGATAGCCGCCCATGCCGGCAACGAGGCGACCGCCATGCGGCGACGGCCACGGTTCTTTTTTGATGACGCCGGGTGCCTCGATCGGGAATGCCCAAAGGCGCGCCGCCTCGGTTTCGGCGACGTACAGAATCTTGCCGTCCGGTGACAGGCCAACGCCGTTCGGCGTGACCATCGGGTATGCCACCTCGGTGATCAGCGAGCCGTCGGCCTTGGCGTAATAGACCGCGCCGCGGTCCATCTCGCGCGCCCGCACCTTGCCGAGATCGCTGAAATAAAATCCGCCATGCGCATCGAAGACGAGGTCGTTCGGTCCTTTGAGCGGCACGTCGCCACACGCGCGGTACAAAACCTCGACGGCACCGGTATGGAGATCGACGCGTTCGATCCGCCCGCCGCTATAGTCGGCCGCCTGCATGACCGGGCGGATGCGGCCATTCTCGCGATGCCAGTCAAAGCCGCCGTTATTGGCGACATAGCATTTGCCGTCCGGGCCGATTGCGGCGCCGTTCGGACCACCACCGGCACGCGCGACAACGCTCTTTGCGCCATCGCGCCCGACCCGTGTCAGCGCACCGCCGGCGATCTCGACCAGCACCACGGAGCCGTCAGCCATCGCCACTGGCCCTTCAGGAAACTCCAGGCCATCGGTAATCGTGCGGAATTCCATCCGGGTGGTCTCGATTACGCCGCGGCGGGCGGCGACATCAGCGACCAGTACCAACTGTAGAACGAGCGATCGAGCGGCATTTCGGCGATGCTCTCGGCATTATCGCGCAAGGCGTCGCCGATCGGATCGCCGGCGCTGGTGCTGCGTACTGAACCGCCGCCATTCGGCATTTCAACCACTTCGAAATCGGTATGCCCGGGGAAACGCGGGATCAGCCGCAGCATCACCGCATCGCCGTCGCGGTTGGCGACAAAGCTTAGCGGACCAAGCTCGACGATGTCTTCGCAACCGCCGCCGCCAAACGCCAGATCGGGCGAATCCCACAGAAAGCGACGCAATTTCTTCCAGTTTGTCGTCGTCGAATAGCGCTGCCGCCGGGCGACCGGCCGGTCGCTGAGATCGGGCAGCGCACCGAGATCGGTCGGCCGTACCGGCGGTGCTTCGGGGCCGAATTTTGACATATCGACCAGGATCAGCCCTTGCTTGATCTGCATCGCGTAGCGCGCCAGGCGATAGCGCGACCGGTCGAGCAGTTCCGGGCGCAACACCGGTTCGGTCAGGCGGCCGTCCAACGCATAATACCAGCCGTGATATTGGCAGAAGAGTTGGGTCGTGCGGCCGCTTTCGTCTTCGCAGACACGGTAGCCGGCGTGCAGGCAGGCATTGCGCATCGCATGGATCTGGTCGGCGCTTTCCCGTACCACGATCATCGAGCGTGAACCGATTTCGGCGCGGAAATAATCGCCGTCGGCGGCGAGGCGGCTGGCATGGTCGACCGCCAGCCAGGGCTGCGTCAGGATCCGTGCGACCTCGACGGCGAAGACCTCATAGGCGTCGAACAGCTCGGGATCCGGCGCGATATCGCTGCCCTTATCGAGTTGTTCGCCAAGCTCAATGATGCTGTCGGGTAACTCCATCGCATTTGTCCGGTTTTGATTGCGGCCCTGCCGCTATAACCGGGTTTTTCGCCGCTGCCTATCGCAAAGATTGCGGCCGAGGCCCGCGCGTATGGCGTACCCGCGGATGCCGGAGGCACACGCGTACATGGATTCGGGCGTTGAGTGCGGCGGTCCGTCAGTCAATGGACCGCGGACCGCCGCGCTCTGGCAGGGCTGCTTGGGCCGCCGGGATCAGTGCTGCTGCTGGTCCTTGTCCGGTTCGCCGGGTTTTGCCGCGGGTTTCTGACCACCCGGCGGATGCGCGGCCTCGGCCGGGTGCGGCCGTTCCTCGGGAGGATGGGCGGCAGCCGGCGGGTGCGGAACCTCGGGCGGTCGCGCATGCTGCTCGGCGGGACGGGCAGCCTCACCGGGATGCTCTGCCGGATGCAGGGCTTCCGCCGGCCGCTGTGGGATGGCAGGCGCGTGCGCGGCCTCGGGCGGACGGTTCGGTTCTGCCGGTCGACCGGCTTCCGCGGGCCTCGCGGGTTCACCCGGCCGATTGGCTTCCGGCGGCCTTGCATGGTCGCCGGGCCGATTGACCTCGGGCCGATTGACCTCCGCCGGATGTGCCGGCCCTCCCGGTCGGGTCGCCTCGCCGGGTCGTCCCGGCTCCCCAGGTTGGTTAGCCGCTCCCGGACGTCCCGTTTCGCCCGGTCGGTTGATGTCTCCCGGACGGTTTGGTTCACCCGGTCGATTCACCTCGCCAGGGCGGACCGGTTCACCCGGCCGGTGGATGTCGCCTGGACGGTTTGGTTCACCCGGTCGATTCACCTCGCCAGGGCGGACCGGTTCACCCGGCCGGTTGGCTCCTCCGGGACGGCCCGGCTCACCTGGCCGATTGACTTCTCCGGGGCGGACCGGTTCACCCGGCCGATTGACCTCGCCGGGGCGGACCGGCACACCCGGCCGGTGGATGTCTCCCGGACGGTTTGGTTCACCCGGCCGATTGACCTCGCCCGGGCGGCCCGGTTCACCCGGCCGGTTGACCTCTCCGGGACGGCCCGGTTCACCCGGCCGGTTGACCTCACCGGGACCGCCCGGCTCACCTGGCCGATTGACCTCTCCAGGGCGGCCCGGCTCACCCGGCCGATTGATCTCTCCGGGGCGGGCTTGTGCCGGTGTTGCACCCTGCGCCGGCGCGGCGCGGGGCCGGGCGATTGCCGTCGACAACACCGTGCCTCGCGGCGCGGCGACGGCAGGCGCCGCCGCCGGACGCGGACGCCGCGCCTCCGGCACCAGCGCGACCGGCTGCGTGCGGTGCCAGGTATTGTTGCGCACCTCGATATTGTTGATCGTCACATTGGTCGTACCGGTAATGCGCCGGTATCGGTTCGGATCGACAACAACCTCGTGCCGGCTCCAATCGGGATGGTTCCATCCCCACAGCTCGTGCGCGACGCCAAAGCCGACGCTGAAACCGATCGCCGCGCCGACCACCGCGGCACCGGCCGGACCGGGGCCGCCGGGACCGACCTCGCCGGGATAGAAATTGGGTGGCGGTGGAATGTAGACCGGCGGCGCGTCGCGGTCGGGCCATGCCCCGTACACCACTGCCGGATTGTACACCGGCACATAGACCATCTCCGGGTTTGCCGGTTCGATGACGATCTCGTTGGTCTGCCGGTGCACGACGAGTTGCTTGGTCGTCGTGAGGCGCCCGGCCGTGACGGCGCGCTGGCGCAGAAACTGTACCCGCGACATCATCAGAACCTGCTGGTTGGCAAAGGCGAGACCCAGCGACTCGGTCCAGTCGATATGCCCGTTCAGCATCACGATGATCTGCGGGAAGGCGACCAGCGACTTGACGCTGGCATCCCATTGCAGGGCATCGACCGCTTTGACCAGGTCATCGCCCTTCAACGCGGCATTGGCGGGGTCCTGCAGCCATTTCCCGGCATCGACGAGCTGATCGGGGAAGGTCGAGGCCATCAAGACGACGGTCAGCAACTGATCGGGATAGAGCGCGATCGGCGCCAGCATCTGGTCGAGTTGGGCGTTGGTGTAGGTCGTTGGGGCCGCCGCGGCTTGCTGTGCCGCTTGGGCTTCTGCCTGGCTCGGCGCCTGCGCCAGAACCGGTTGGGCATACACAAGACCCGGCGCTGCCAGCAGGAACGGAAGAACCCGGGTCATCGCCCGGAAGGAAGCATGCCGCATTCGGGGGCTCTCTGTTCAGCGTCGGGCCGGTTGGCCCGACATCACAAGCCCCCAACGGTTTTACCCCGGCGACAATTCCCGCCTACCACGGTAATCGTCGTGCACGAGGCCGCCTCGCGGCACGCCCCGGAGTTCTTGCCGAAACGACGCCGGGCAGGCAGCATAGCGAAAAATCGGGCTACAGCCCTGGGCGTCATTACTGCGTCTTTATTTCGTCAGGCAGGGTTCATTCGGGAGAAGCAAATGCCGGTCGTCAAAGTTACCGATCTTGCGTATGGGCGGCTGTGCTCGCCCGACCTCGACAAGCAGGAAGAATTTCTGACCAATTTCGGCATGGTGCGGGCCGAGCGCACGCGGAATGCGCTGTACATGCGCGGCACCGACGCGCCGCACCACATTCACGTCACCGAACTCGGGGACCCCAAATATGTCGGCATCGCATTCCATGCCGCGAGCCTTGAAGACCTCGAAAGGCTGTCACGTCAGCCGGGCGCCTCGCCGATCGAAAGCCTCGATGAACCGGGCGGCGGCAAACGGGTGCGGCTGACCGACCCCGATGGGTTCCAAGTGGAAGTCGTGCACGGCTTGGAAATGCTGCCGAAAATTCCGCTCGACCGCCCAGCGGTCAACACCGGCGAGGACAAGACCCGCCGCCGCAACGTGCTCTACCGGGTCAAATCAGGCCCGAGCCACGTCAAACGCATCGGTCATTTCGTGATGATGTCGCCGAATTTTGACAAGATGCTCGCCTTCTATCGCGAGATGCTGGGCTTTCGCTGCTCCGACGAGGTTTATGCCGACGAAAAGAGCAATGTCGTTGGCTCATTCAACCGGCTCGACCGCGGCGAAGACTATGTCGATCACCATGTCTTCTTCTGCATCCGCGGCGACAAGTCCGGCCTCAACCACCTGTCCTACGAAGCGGCCGATATCGACGACATCATGACCGGCCACGAGCACATGAAGGGCAAAGGATACGAGCATTTCTGGGGCATCGGCCGGCATTCGCTCGGCAGCCAGGTGTTCGATTACTGGGGGGATCCGTGGGGCCGGGTGCACGAACACTGGGCCGATACCGACGTCTTGAACGCCAGCATTCCCTCGGGTCTGTGGGGACGCGGCGAGATCAATGGCCCCTGGGGTGACCCGATCTCGCCGAAATTTATGGGACACGCCGTCCGCTGACTCTTTACGGCTCTTCCTTATCTCCGGGGATGGGAAGAGCCGTCGACGACAAGGCGTTCAGGGCGTCGCCGCTTGTAGCTCGCGGATCACGTCGGCGAGGGCGGCACGCCACGGGCGCGGGACAATGCCGAAAGCATCGCCGATACGGTGGCAATCGAGCACCGAATTGGCCGGGCGCCGCACCGGAGTTGGATAGTCGGCGGTGGTGATCGCGTCGACCTGGGGCGGTGCGCCGCGCCAGGGCGCCGCCAGTTCGAAGACCGCCTCGGCAAAACCGTGCCAGCTTACGGCGCCGCCGCCGGCGAAATGATAGGTGCCCCATTTCGTGTCGCCGGCGGCGAGGCGCTGTACCACGGCGGCAATCGCGGCGGCGATGTCGGCGGCGCTGGTCGGCGACCCGACCTGATCGGCGACGACCCGCAACACCGGGCGATCGGCCGCGAGGCGCAGCATCGTCTTGACGAAATTATGGCCGTGCGCGCTGTAAACCCAGGCGGTGCGCAGGATGACATGCTGCGGCAGCGCCTCGCGCACCGCTCGGTCGCCGGCTTCTTTGCTCTGCCCGTAGATGCCGAGCGGATTGACCGGATCATTTTCGACATAAGGCCCGGTCTTGCTGCCGTCAAAGACATAATCGGTCGAGATATGAATCAGCGGGATCGCGGCTCCGCGACAGGCCGCGGCCAGATTGGCGGGGCCGGTGCAGTTGCCGGCCCAGGCGGCGTCGCGTTCGCTTTCGGCGCGATCGACTGCGGTATAGGCCGCGGCGTTGATAACAGCATCGGGCCGCGTGCGCGTCACCGCCGCCAACACCGCGGCGCTGTCCGAGATGTCGACCTCGCTGCGGGTGAAAGCGGCGACATCAAAGCCGGCCGGCCAGGCACGGCGGCGCAATTCGTGCCCAACCTGCCCGCCGGCGCCCAAAACCAGGAGTTTCATCGCGCGGCGGCCTTCAGATGTAGCGGAAATGCGCCGGCAGATCGGCGAGGCGGGGCTGTCTGGTATCCTTGTCCGACAGCACGGCCTCGCTGTGCTTTACCGGCCACTCGATGCCGAGCAGCGGGTCGTTCCACAGCATACCGGCATCATGTGGCCCGGAATAATACGAACTGACCTTGTAGACCACCTCGGTATCGGGTTCGAGCGTGCAGAAACCGTGAGCGAACCCTTCCGGCACGAAAAGCTGGTTGCCATCGTCCGCGGTCAGCGTCACCGCGACATGCTTGCCAAAGGTCGGCGACCCCTGGCGGATATCGACCGCGACATCGAGGATTGACCCGGCGGCGCAACGCACGAGCTTTGCCTGGCCGGCGGGCGGTATCTGGAAATGCAGGCCGCGCACGACGCCCTGTTCGACCGACAGCGAGTGGTTTTCCTGCACGAACGGCACGTCGATGCCGTGCTCGCGCAACACCGCCTCACGGAAGATCTCGGAAAAAAAGCCGCGCGCGTCGCGATGGCGCACCGGCCGTATTTCTTTCACATCGGGAATGGCGGTCGAAATGATTTGCATGCGGCGGTGCACCGTGAAGTGTTGAGGCGGAGCGGCGATGATACGGAGAATGCCGGCATTGTTGAAGCAGCGCCTTGCCGCGGCGGCGGCCGCTGTGCCAGTCTTTCGCGATGCGATCACCCAATTATTACGCCGCGCCGGGCTTTGAACGCGCCGGCCTGCGCCGCCGCGAAGCCGAATGGATTCGCGCCCGCGCCATCGATCCCGCCAGTATCTTTGTGCCGGTGTGGCGCAGCCAGAACCTCGTCATCGAGGTCGAGGGCGGCGAGCCGCGTGCCGCGCATGTGAAGGTCGAGACGCTCGGTCTCAGCAGCGGCGATGTCGAGGAACGCTTCGCCCGCGGCGATTTTGTGTTTCTCGGCATGATCGACGAGCGGGCGCATTTCGCGCTCGATGTGGCCGGCGACGAGACTGCAATCGAAGCCTTGCGCTCGCCGGCATTGGCGGCGGCGGGTATTTCCGAGGCCGGTGTCCGCTTTGCCGATCTGCGCCAGTTGGCGGGCCGGCTCGACAGCCGCGAAGGTGCGCTGCTGGCGCTGGCCCGCGCCATGATGTTCTGGCACTCGCGGCATCGTTTCTGCGGTGTCTGCGGCAGCGTGACGCGCAGCGAGGAAGCCGGACATATGCGGCGTTGCACCGACCCGGCCTGCCATACGATGCATTTCCCGCGCACTGACCCGGCGGTCATCATGCTGGTGACCGACGGCGAACGTGCCTTGCTCGGCCGCAACAAGAATTTCATCGCCGGCATGTATTCGACGCTCGCCGGCTTTGTCGAACCCGGCGAAAGCCTCGAAGACGCGGTGGCGCGCGAAGTGATGGAAGAGACGGCGATCAAAGTCGGCGCGGTGCATTACCACTCGTCGCAGCCCTGGCCGTTTCCGGCCAATATCATGCTCGGGTTTTACGCCGAGGCGGCGTCGAGTGAGATCACCGTCGACTACGGCGAACTCGAAGACGCCCGCTGGTTTGAGCGCGATTGGCTGCGCTCGCATGTCGATGATGAGAGCTTTCGCATGCCGCGGCGCGATTCGATCGCGCGCCGGCTGATCGGCGACTGGCTCGCCGAAGCCGGCTGAGCTCGCTTAAATCAGCCGGACAACCACCCCGATCAGCGCTCCACCGAGCAGAATGGCCGAACTGACAAAGCCAATACCAAATCCCGGCCCGCGGCTGTCCGGGTCGCGGTAATACGACCGCGCATAATAGGCGCGCCCCGCGATCCACACCAAGCCGATCAGCCCGGCCCACAACGGCGACACATAAAGCGCGAACAGCCATAGCGACGGAATAAACCAGACGAGTTGTTCCATCGTGTTCTGCTGCACGCGGAAGGCGCGTTCAAATTCCGGCGCGCCGGTCACCGCCGGCGCCTTTATCCCATAGCGCAACCGCGCTCGTCCGACCGCGAGAAAGACGCCGACATAGAGGACCAGCGCGAGCGCGAGAACAAAGGCCGGGAAAGCGAAACTCATCGTATGACGTCCTGCACACCGCGTTGGCGGAAATCAGCGTGAAGCAAGCCGATCGTCATACCGGCGAAGGCGGGTACCCACGTCTGCGGTGGTCCCCGGCCTTTGCCGGGACGACACTCACCCGGCCACTGAAAGTCAGTTCGGCAACTTCCAGCCGATCCAGTCGCACACCGCGCGGCCCATCACCAATTCGAGGTCGCGGCCTTTGAGAAACGACATTTCCTCGGTGAACATCGTCACGCATTCCTTCCACGAACACGGCATGCGGGTGATGTCGGTGCCCCAGAAGGTGCGTTCCGGGCCGAACGCGTCGAAAATCTGCTGCGTATATTTGTGGATGTTTTTGTATGGGTAGGGGTGGGTCGAGTTGCCCGGCGCGCCGGTCGCCTTGACCCCGACATTGGGGAACTTGGCGAGCGACAATAGCGTCGGCTGGTTGCCGTGCGCGGCATCGTCGCTGGCGTCACGCACCCGTGCGTAGTGATCGACCAAAAGGCGCAGCCCAGGGTGCCGCTCGGCAATCTGTCCGACCTGCGGCAAGTAGTTGGATGCCATCAGCGCGATCGGGATGCCGGCTTTTTCCGCCGCCGGCCACAGCCAATCCATCGTGCCGTCGGTCATCCAGTTGCGCTGGTGCGGCTGGGTAAAGGCATAGCGCAGCCCGAGCATGCCGGGGCGGCGTTTCCAGGTGTCGATCAGCGCGCGGCTTTCCGGCTTTTCCAGCGGGAAATGGCCGAGGATCGCAAAACGGTTCGGGTATTTCGCCGCCGCCGCCTCGGCCACCGCAACGCTGTTTGCGTCCCAGCCCGGCGGGTGCAGCAGACAGCCATTGACCCCGGCCGCGTCCATGTCGCGGATGCATTCCTCGGCCGTGTAAGAGGACACCTGCCGGTGCAATCCGGACGGCGTGCCCTGCGACCAGATATGGACCTGCGCATCGACAATCAGCATCGCGTTTTCCCCCAGGCTGTGTGCAACGTCTGCATCCTACCGGCGAGTCGGCAACCGGGGCAAATACGCGAGGTCCATAATTTGGAGCTTTATTCTTGTTCCATTTTATGGAACATTGGCTTTCGGTCATGCAGATCATCGCGCTCCGGCCACTGAGGATCTTCTGGGAAGGAAATTCCCAGGCCGAGACGCCGCTGCGCACTTGGTACGCTATGGCCTCAAAGGCGGCATGGACCGGTCCCGCTGACGTGAAAGCTCAATTCGGCAATACCGTAGACTTCGTCGCCGACAACCGCATGATCTTCGATATTGGCGGCAATAAATTCCGGCTGATTGTGCGTGTCTCCTATCGCCATCAGCGTGTATTGGTGAAATTTATCGGGACGCATGCCGAGTACGACAAAATCGATCCGGTTACCTGCGACGTGAAATGAGGTCGAACAATGGATATCCGACCGATCCGAACCGAAGCCGATTACGAAGCGGCGATCGCCGATATCGAGCAGTATTTCGATAACGAGCCGGAGACCGGGTCTCCAGAGGCCGATCGCTTCGATGTGCTGGCCGACCTGATCAGCGCGTACGAACGGAAACATTGGGCCATCGAAGCGCCTGATCCGGTTGCGGCTATCCGTGAGATCATGGCCATGAAGAAACTTCGGCAAGGCGATTTAGCCGAACTTTTCGGCTCGAAATCGCGCGCTTCCGAATTCCTGAACAGACGCCGGGGTCTCACAATGGATCAGGCGCGCCTGCTAAATGAGCGCTGGAATGTCCCGGCGGAAATTCTGCTTGCCGCCGGATGAGTATGGCTGCCATCACGCAAACGCGGGTAGCATGCGACCCCGTTTCGCATAAGACGGGCTATTCTACATCGCCGCGCGATTGAGGCGCGGGCGTCGGAGCGGACGGATGAGCGCAGATCTTTCGACAGAACCCAGTTTCGCGCCGGCGCGCAGCGCGGTGCCCCGCGCCGCCGACGCCACGACATTTTCGATCATCCTGGCGCTGAGCTTTTCGCATTTCCTCAACGATATGATCCAGTCGCTGGTGCCGGCGCTGTATCCGATGCTGAAGGGCACTTACGGGCTGAGCTTTGCGCAGATCGGCATGATCACGCTGACCATGCAGATGACATCGTCGATATTGCAGCCGGTCGTCGGCGCCATCGCGGACAAGCGGCCGCAACCTTACTCGCTGCCGGTCGGCATGGGGGCGACGCTGACCGGCCTGCTGTTGCTGGCGCATGCCAGCAGCTTCCCGCTGCTGCTGCTGTCGGCCAGCATGGTCGGCGCTGGGTCGGCGGTGTTTCACCCGGAGGCGTCGCGCGTCGCGCGGATGGCCTCGGGCGGTCGGCACGGGCTCGCGCAGTCGCTGTTTCAGGTCGGCGGCAATGTCGGCTCGGCGACCGGCCCGATCCTCGCGGCCTTCATCATCATCCCGAAAGGCCAGGGCAGCATTACCTGGTTTTCCGGCGCCGCCTTGCTGGCGATGGCAGTGCTGATCGCCGTCGGCAACTGGCATTGGCGCGAACGAGCCGCCGGACCGGCACGCGGCCGCGCCATCAGCGGTGCCGCGGCGCCCAACCTGTCGCGCCGGCGGGTCGCATGGTCGGTGGTAATCCTGCTGACGCTGGTGTTTTCCAAATCGTTCTACACGACCAGCCTCAACAGTTATTACACCTTCTACCTGATGAACAAATTCGGCCTGTCGATCCGCGAAGGGCAGGTCTACCTGTTTGTCTTTCTCGCATCGGTGGCGCTCGGCACTCTGATCGGCGGCCCGGTCGGCGACCGGATCGGCCGCAAATGGGTGATCTGGGGTTCGATCCTCGGGGTCATTCCGTTCACCCTGGCGTTGCCGCATGTCGGCCTCGCCTGGACCGGCATCTTCTCGGTTCTGATCGGCTTGACGATGGCGTCGGCGTCGTCGGCGATCGTCGTCTATGCAATCGATCTGATGCCGGGCAAGGTCGGCACGGTGGCCGGGCTGTTTTTCGGGCTGTCGTTCGGCCTCGGCGGGGTCGGGGCGGCAGCACTCGGCCGCCTCGCCGACGCGACCAGCATCACTTTCGTCTATCAGGTGTGCGCGTTTCTGCCGCTGCTCGGACTGCTGACGATTTTCCTGCCGGATGTCGGCCGCATTGCCCGCCCCCGGCCGCCGTTGCGCAAGCCACCGGTCGACGCGCCGGTGCCAACCCCCGCTTAGAGCGGCCGCCTAGACCGGTTCCAGCGCCTGGTGCGGCGGTGCGGGCAGTTCGACCCGGATCGCATCGCCGGCCCGAATTTCGCCACCCGCCAGCACAACGCCCATGATCCCGGCTTTGCGGACGAGCTTGCCGTCAGCGTCGCGGTCGAGCGTCGCGCTCATCAGGCCGGGCTGAAAATTGTTGAGCTGGCGGCACGGATTACGCAGCCCGGTCACCTCGACCACCGCCTCCGCACCGAGATAAAGCCGCGCGCCGGTCGGCAAGTCGAGCAGATCGATGCCCTCGGTCGTAACGTTTTCGCCGATATCGCCGGGCAGCACGGTAAAGCCCTTGGCGCGCAATTCGTCGAACAGCTCGGCATGCACCAGATGCACCTGCCGCAGATTGGGCAGGTGGCCATAAAGCGCGATCCGCGAGCGGTGCTGTACGGTCTTCCCCGCATGCGTGTCGCCTTCGACCCCCAGCCCCGCCACCAGCCGGATGCAACCGGTGGTCGGCTTGGTAAAGCTGTGGCTCGGGCTACAGCTCACGGCCTTGACGATCGCGGTCATTTTCTTCTCCTGCTTTCGGCTCCGTCGGCGCGCCGCCGCTCAGACAACCCCGTCACGGCGCAGTTTCTCGACCTCGTCCGGATCTACGCCGCACAGCGCGTGCAGCAGCTGCCCGGTATGCTCGCCGAGCAACGGCGGCCGGGTGATTTCGGCCGGCGAGTCCGACAGTTTGACCGGGCAGCCGACGGTCTGGTAGACGCCGCGGGTGGGATAGTCGATATCGACGATCATCTCGCGCGCCTTCAGATGCGGGTCGGCCAGCACCTCGCCGGTGTCCTGGCAGGCGCCGCACGGCACCCCGGCATCGCCGAGGATACGCATGATCTCATGCTTGCTATGCCGGCGGGTCCACGCCTCGACGATGCCGTCGAGCATTTCACGGTTCTGCCAGCGCGCGTCGGCGGTGGCGAAACGCGGATCGTCGATTAGTTCCGGCCGGCCCATCGCGCCGGCCATCGCCTTCCACATCTGCTGCTGCACGAAGACGAGCACATAATCGTTGGGGCCGCCCGGCGCGCACGGATAGGTCGTGCCCGGGACGGTGTGGCCGAGCTGGTTGCCGTGACGCTCCATCGGCCGTCCCTGACGCTGGTGGTCGCGCAGGCTGACCCGAATGATGTTGACGACCGCATCCTGCATCGACACTTCGACATGCTGGCCCTTGCCGGTCGTGTGCCGCTGCTGCAGCGCGGCAAGGATGCCGATCGCCATCTGCATGCCGGTGCCGCTGTCGCCGATCGCCGGCAGCACCAGCGTCGGCGGGTTTTCCGGGAAGCCGGTAATGCTCATCGCGCCGCCCATCGCCTGTGCCACCGGCTCATAGCTCTTGAACCCGGCATAGGGGCCGTAACTGCCAAAGCCTTTGATCGTCGCGTAGATCAGCCGCGGGTTGAGGTCCTTCAGCACCTCCCAGCCGAGGCCGAGCCGGTCCATCGCGCCGGGGCCGAAATTCTCCAGCAGGACATCGGATTGGGCGATGACTTCCTTGAACAGCCGTTTGCCCTCGTCAGTCTTGAGGTTGAGCGTCAGGCTGCGCTTGTTGGCGTTGAACAGGAGGAAGAACAGGCTGTCGCTGCCCTTGATGTCGGCATGTACGGTGCGCGCGACATCGCCGCCCTTCGGTTCTTCGAGCTTGATCACATCGGCGCCGAGAAACGCCAGCATCTGCGCACAGGCAGGTCCTGCCTGATTGTGCGTCATGTCGATGACGCGAAGGCCGTTCAGCGCCTGGCTCATGTCGTTTCTCCAAAAGCAACGTTGCAAGGCTAAGCAAGGTTTTGCCGGTTTGTATACCGTCGCCTCAGTCGGCCGCGTCGCCGGCCACATTACCCGCGCCGCCTTTGCGCTTCCCTCATGGTTGCAGGCTGATATTCTCGCGCGCTGCCGCGGGTCGGCTGACAGAAGCAAGCACGGTTGGGGGAGTAACATGGCAAGACGGAAACGGCGCCGGTTCGGCGTCGTCGGCGCGATGTTCGCGGCGTTGCTGTTCGCGGCAATCGGCAGCGTGCCGGAGGCGAGCGCGCAGACACCGGCGAAAGAGCCGAGCGGCAAGCCGATCGTCATCGGGTTTTCGATGGCACTGACCGGCACGCTGGCCGTCAACGGCAAAAGCGGCCTGCTGGCAATGCAAATCTGGGCCGAGGACCAGAACGCCAAAGGCGGGATTCTGGGGCGCCCGGTCAAGCTCCTGTATTACGATGACCAGAGCAACCCGTCGCTGGTTCCCGGCATCTATACAAAGCTGCTCGATGTCGACAAGGTCGATCTGGTTGTTTCCGGGTATGGGACGAATGTATCCGCCCCGGCGATGCCGGTGGTGATGCAGCACAACATGAACTTCATCAGCCTGTTCGCCCTCGATATCAATGAGGAGTTTCACTACAACCGCTACTTCTCGATGCTGCCGGTCGGGCCTGATCCGCGGCCGGCGATCTCCGAGGGCTTTTTCGACCTGATCAAGGCAAACAAAGACAAGCTCGGGCTCAAAACGATCGCACTGGCGGTCGGCGATGGCGAGGCCACCCGCAACACCGCCGACGGCGCCCGGACCAACCTGAAAAAAGCTGGCCTCCAGGTGGTCTACGACAAGACATATCCGCTGACGACGACCGATTTCAGCCCGATCGTCCGGGCGATCCAGGCGACCAACGCCGATGTCGTCTATATCTCGTCCTATCCCAACGACAGCGTCGGCATCATCCGCAGCATTCACGAATTGGGTCTCAACACCAAAGTGCTGGGCGGCAATCTGACCGGGCCGCAGAGCACCGTGCTGAAAACCTCGCTGGGTCCGATGCTGAACGGCATCATTACCTTCGACTGGTGGCTGCCGGCACCGACACTGCAATTCCCCGGCGTCATGGACATGCTGAAGAAATACCAGGACCGCGCCGCCAAGGAAGGCGTCGATCCGCTCGGCTATTATCTGGGGCCGTGGGCCTATGCCTATCTGCAGGTTCTCGCCGATGCGGTCGAAGGCACCAAAGGGCTCGACCAGGACAAGCTCGCCGAATACATCCACAGCCATACGTTCAAGACCGTCGTCGGCGACGTATCGTTCGGCGAAAAAGGCGAGTGGTCGAAGGCGCGGGTGATGACCGTGCAGTTCCAGAACATCGCCGGCACCAGCGTCGATGATTTCCGCGACGGCAAAGGCGAAACGGTGATCTGGCCGGAACAGTACAAATCCGGCGACGCGATCCTGCCCTATTCCAGCGTCAAGCATTAAAGGTTGCGGCAGGCGCGTCTGCGCCGCCGGAGGAATTACCGGCGGTGCAGGCGGAAAGGCGGCGCGCGGTTCGGCTGCAGGGTCACCAGCGCGACCGGCAATACCGGCAGGTCGTCGGCCTGCTCGATGCGAAACGCCTGCACCAGCCGTGCCACCACCAGGACGGCCTCGGTCAGCGCGAACTGCGCCCCGATGCAGGCCCGCGGTCCGGTGCCGAACGGCAGATAGGAAAACCGTGCTGGCGGCTCGGCGCCGGGCATAAAGCGAGCGGGGTCGAAAACGTCCGGGTCGTGCCACAGCCGGTGATGGCGATGCAGCACCCAGGGCACGATCAATATCGCGGCCCGCGCCGGGATTTCGACGCCGCCGGCGTCGTCGGCGCCGCGCGCCTGCCGCACGATCGAGAAGGCCGGCGGGTAAAGCCGCAACACCTCATCGATGACGGCCCGCGTGTAGACGAGCCGCGGCAGTGCCGCCGCGGCGCCCGCCGGGCTGAGATCGAGCGGGACGGCCTCGGCGGCAAGGTGTTCCTGCACCGCCGGCGCCGCCGCCGCGACATACATCGCCCATGACAAGGCAACCGCCGTCGTTTCATGCCCGGCGGTCAGCATGGTCGCAGACTGCTCGACAAGGGCATCGCCGTGGGCGCCGGCCGCCGCCAGCATGTCGTAGAGGTCGCGCGGCGTATCGGCCGGCGGCATCTGCCGCCGCACCGCCAGGATATCCGCGATACGCCGCATCCAGGCCCGGCGAAAGCGCCATCGCGCCCAGGATCGCGGCGTCGGCCAGCCATGCGGCAGCGTGAAATCGAGCAATGTCGGACGGCCGATTCCGGTGGCATAGCCGACCATCTCGGCGCGTACCGCCGGCCCGTCGGCGATGTCCGTCGAAAACAATGCCGCACCGGCAATCTCCAGCGCGACAAGCTGCAAGCGTGCAAACAGGTCGAAAGCCGCGCCGTCGAGCACCGCGACATCGCGAACCAAGCCATCGCAGGCCCGCGCCACCTGCGCGGCGATCGCATTCATCATGCGTGGCGCAAAGGCCGGAGCGGCGGCGCGGCGCTGCATCCGCCAGTCTTCTCCCTCGGCGAGAAACAGGCCATTCCCGACAACCGGACCGAGAAGCCGCGATACTGAGGCGGTACGCCGATAATTCTCCGGGTTTTCGATCAGGATGTGGCGAATAGCCGCCGGGTCATTGAGGATGATCTGCTGCCGGCCGACAAAGCTGCGCCGTACCACCATCTCATCGAAGGCATGCGGCGGAAATCCGGCCAGGGCATTGTGCCGCAGCGCACCGGCGATGGCGCGCCACGATTGCCGTGGCGCCGTGCCGTAAGGCACCGGAAATGAGGCGGGAACGGACGATTGCGACGTCATTGGTGAGCCATCAGCGGTGCGGCGTCCGTTTGCGCTGCCTGTTGCCGGCGTCGAAGCGGGAAAAAGTGGCACGCTCCCTGACGGTGGCGTATCAGATTGCGGCCGCCGGCTAAGAATGAATTAGGCATTTGTTGCTATCCCGGTTCGCAGCAAGGATGAGGAGCCGCGTGTCGCAACAACCGAAAATTGGGGAGGCGCCGCCGGATTTCACCCCCGCGCTGCGCCGAGCGCTCGACGAAAGAGGGTGGTTCGCCTGGGGACCGGCCAATGTTGCGGTGGCGCTCGCCTATTTCGCGCTCGGCACGCTGGTCGACTGGTTCTTCTCGGCTTACGGCTTTTTCCCGGCGCCGATCTGGCTGCCGGCGGCAGTGGCCGTCGCCGCCGCGATGGCCGGCGAGTGGCGCCTGTTTCCCGGCGTTTTTGTCGGATCGTTTTTGACCAACGCGCTGGTGTTCGGGGCGCCAATCTACGTCACGACGATCATCTCGATCACCAATGCGCTCGGCCCGGTGGTCGGCGCCATCGCGCTGCGCCGGATGCGACCCGAGAAAGGCGTGTTCACCTCATTTGGCGGGGTGATCCGCTTTCTGCTGTGCATGATGATGGTGAGCCCGGCGATCAGCGCGATTGGCGGCACGATCGCAATGCTGATCGGCCAGCCCTTCAGCGGCATCCCGAAAATCCACACCTTGCTGGTCGGCTGGTGGCTGTGCGATGCCGGCGGCACGCTGTATCTCGCCCCGGTGCTGGTGCTGTGGCTGGGTCTGGAAAGAGCCGACAACATCCTTGCCAAGCGGCACCCGCTCGATCGGCAGGCCCTGCTGGTCTGGCTCGGCGTGGCTGCATTCAGTGCGTTCCTGTTCCTGACGCCGCCGATGCCGCTCAACATGTTCCGGCAGATGACGCCCTTCCTGCTGGTCGTGCCGCTGTCATGGGTAGCGCTGCGCGTGTCGCTGCGTTCAGCCTATATGCTGGTCCTGTTCGTGGCGATTGTCGCGGCGGTTGGTACGGTCGCGGGACTGGGCGCCTTTCACGACCATGCGATCGCCAATCCGATGCAGATGGTGGAGACACTCGTCGTGCTGCTCGCGATGGATGTGTTGACGACCGTCGCTCTGGTCTGCGAGTTGCACGAAGCGCAGAACGACACCCACGTCAAATCGATGTTCCTGGCGACAACCAGCCACGAACTGCGCAGCCCGCTCAATGCGATCATCGGCTTTTCCTCGATGATCGACAGCCAGGCGGTCGGTCCGATCGAGAATGAGCAATACACCGATTTCGCGCGGATGATTCATTCCGCGGCCGACCATCTGCTGGGGTTGATCAACGATCTGCTCGATCTTTCAAAGATCGAGGCCGGCCGCTTTCAGCTGACCGAACGGGTCGTTGTCGTCGCCGGAGCGATCGGCGAAGTACGGTCTCTGACCCGCCCGCAGGCGCAAGCCAAATCGATCATCGTTTCGACCGACGTCGCGCCGGACATCGAAGCAGTCTATGCCGATCCGCGGGCGCTGCGGCAGATCCTGATCAACCTCGTCAGCAATGCGATCAAGTTCACACCGGAAGGCGGCCGGGTCGATATCGCCGCCGCGCAGGATGACCGCGGCGATATCACACTGTCGGTGCGGGATACCGGCGTCGGCATCCCGGCCGACGGTATTGAGCGGTTGTTTGTGCCGTTCGAGCGGTTGGAGCGCGCCGAGTCCGCGGCAATCGAGGGCACCGGCCTCGGCCTTTGCGTCACCCGCGGCCTGGTGCAGCTGCATGGCGGCACGATCCGCCTCGAAAGCGAACTCGGCCGTGGTACGAATGCGATCGTCACTCTCCCCGCGACGCGGCTCGTGGTGATGGAACGCGGGCTTGCCGAGGCCGCCGACTGAGCTTGCGCGCGCCGGCCTAAACAGCAAATCGTGCGAGTGCGGCGCGATTGATCTCGATGCCGAGCCCCGGTCCTTGGGGGATCTCCACCCAGCCGTCACGCTGTTCAATCGGCTCGGCAAGCACCGCCATGCGGATCGGATGTTCCGAACGGTCGAATTCGAGCAGCGGTTCGATTGCGTGCAGGCCCGGCGGGTTGTGCGGCAGTGCCGCGATCAGTTGCAGCGAGGCCGCGAGCGCGACGCCGGTGCCCCAGACATGCGGATTGACCCGCACACCGAACGCATTGGCCATGTCGGCGATCTTTTTGCACTCCGAGATGCCCCCGGCGGCACAGGTGTCCGGTTGCAGAATGTCGACGAGACGCTCGGTCAGCAGCGGCCGAAAGCCCCAGCGGGTGAATTCGGCCTCGCCGCCGGCGATGGGCATCGTCAGCGCTGCCTTGATCGCGCGATAACCGGCGAGGTCTTCCGGCGGCACCGGCTCTTCGAACCAGGCAATGTCGAGGGGCTCGATGCGGCGGCCGAGCCGGATCGCCGCGGTGGCGTCATAGGCGTGGTTGGCATCGACCATGATCGCGATATCGTCTCCGACCGCCCGGCGGACGGTTTCGCACAGCCGCGCATCCTCATTGATGCCGAAGCCGAGCTTGAGCTTGATCGCGCGGAACCCGTCGGCGACGCGCTGATGCGCCTCCTCGATCAGGTAATCGAACGGGTCACCACCGCGCCGCCGGTAGAAACCGGTGGCGTAAGGCTCGACGCGCGAGCGCAGCGGCCCACCGAGCAGGCGGTGCACCGGCAGACCGAGATGCCGCCCTTTCAGATCCCAGAGCGCGATATCGACCGCGCTCAGCGCCTCGATCGCCAGCCCCTTCTGGCCGTGATCGCGCAGCCGGTTGTACAGCGTCTGCCAGATCGCCTCGGTCGCCAGCGCGTCTTCGCCGATCAGCAGCGATTTGTAGAACTCGATGATTGGCGCCGTCAGGCGCGCCGGACCAAACGCCTCACCCCAGCCGCTATTGCCGTCCTCGCCGACGATCTCCACCAGACACGCGCCGCGCCGCTCGTACCACGCCTGCGAATAGGCGAAAGGCTCCGCCAGCGCGGCATCGAGGACGTAGATTTTGACATCGCGGATTTTCATCGCTCGGCCCCTTCCGATGACCAAATCACTGTAGCACGCCGCTTGACAGCCGAGGCGGGCGGGCGTAGTACGCCGCCACCGTGGGGATTTGAGCCGACCGGCTTGCGCGCCACGTTAAATAAAGCGCTAAAAGGTCGGGGAGTCTGTAAGAGCCCTGGCCCGCGCTGGTCCGGGCTTTTTTTGTGCCCGGCCGGTATCGGGTCGCGTGATGGAGAACGCGCCATGCCAAAGCCGATCCTGCCCCCTGAACTTGCCGCCGAGTTTGAAGCTGCCACGATTCTGGTACGCGGCGGCACCGAACGCAGCGCCTATGAGGAAACCAGCGAAGCGCTGTTTATGACCTCCGGTTTTGTCTACGGCAGCGCCGCCGAGGCCGAGGCCGCGTTCAAGCAGGAGGGGTCGCGCTATGTCTATTCGCGCTATCGCAACCCGACCGTGGCGATGTTCGAGGAACGGCTGCGGCTGATCGAAGGCGCCGAAGCCTGCCGCGCCACCGCCAGCGGCATGGCGGCGGTGTTTGCCGCGCTGCTGTGCAAACTGCGCGCGGGCCAGCGGGTGGTCGCGAGCCGCGCGCTGTTCGGCTCGTGCCTCTACATCGTTACCGATCTGCTGCCGCGCTACGGCGTCGAGACCGTGCTGGTCGACGGCCGCGACCTCGACGCCTGGGAAGCCGCCCTCGCGCCGGGTGTCGCGGTGGCGTTCTGCGAAAGCCCGTCGAACCCGGCGATGGAGATCATCAACCTCGCCGAGGTGGCGCGGCTGACGCATCGCGCCGGCGGCATCCTCGTGGTCGATAACGTGTTCGCGACGCCGCTATTGCAGAAGCCGTTGGCGCTCGGTGCCGATGTCGTCGTGTACTCGGCCACCAAGCACATTGACGGCCAAGGGCGGGCGCTCGGCGGCGCAATCCTCGCCAGCGAAAAATTCATCAAGGAAGATCTCGGCCTGTTCTACCGGCATACCGGCCCATCGCTGTCGCCATTCAACGCGTGGCTTTTGTTGAAAGGCCTGGAAACGCTGGAGTTGCGGGTCGAGCGGCAATGCCGCACCGCGGCGGCGCTCGCCGGTTTTCTCGAAGCGCACCCGCGGGTCAGCCGCGTCATCTATCCCGGCCTGCCGAGCCATCCGCAATACGAGCTGGCGCAGCGGCAGATGAAGGCCGGCGGGACGCTGGTATGCTTTGACATCGGCGACGACAAGGATGCTTGCTTTCGCTTCCTTGATGCGCTGCAGATCGTCGATATCTCGAACAATCTCGGCGATGCGAAGAGCATTGTTACGCACCCGGCAACGACCACCCATTCGCGGCTGAAACCCGAGGCTCGCGCCGCCCTCGGCATCAGCGACGGGCTGGTCCGGTTGTCGGCCGGGCTCGAAGCAGAGGCCGATCTGATCCGCGATCTCGACCGCGCGCTGAAGGCTAATTAGCATGACAGATCCGGTGATTTATTCATTTGACGACCATTGAATGTTGTAATTAGCTGAACCACGTCAGGGGCCGGCCATCCGCCGGCCCTTCCGCTCGTTACAGGACGCGACGTGGCTCAGCTCGAGACAATCTCCAAACCCGAGGCCGTCAAGCAGCAGAGCCGCCAGTTACGCGGCCATCTTGCACGCGACCTCGCCGATACCGCACAGCCCTTCGACAAGGAGGGTTATTCCCTGCTCAAATTTCACGGAATTTACCAGGGATACGACCGCGACAGCGCCACCGAGCGCAAACAGCGCGGCGACAGCAAGGCGTGGCAGATGATGGTCCGCGTCCGCATTCCAGGCGGCCGGCTGACCGCTCCTCAGTATCTCGCGCTTGACACGGTTGCCGGACGCTATGCCAACGGCACCCTGCGCGTCACCACGCGATCGAGCATCCAGTTCCACGGCGTCGTCAAATCCGGCCTGAAAGCGGCGATGGGCGAGATCAATGCGGCGCTGATGACGACACTCGCCGCCTGCGGCGATGTCGTGCGTACGGTCACCACCACCCCGGCACCGATCCGCAACGCCGAGTACGACAGGATGGAAGCTGACGCCAAGCTCCTGTCGCGCGAATTGCTGCCGAGCACCGGTGCCTATCACGAAATCTGGGTCGACGGCGCCAAATGGGACGACGGCGAAAAGCCCGCCGACCCGCCTGACGCGCTTTACGGCGACCGCTATCTGCCGCGCAAGTTCAAGGCCGGCGTCGCGATCCCGGAAGACAACACGATTGACGTCCTGACCAATGACCTCGCGATCATCGCGCTGTGGGAAGATGCACCGGAAGGCCGCCGCCTGACCGGCTATAATCTCTTCCTCGGCGGCAGCCACGGCATGACCCACAACAAGCCGGAGACCTATCCGCGCCTCGCGACGGCCGTCGCATTTATCGAGCCGCAGGATCTGGTGGCCGCCGCCAAGGCGGCGGTGATCCTGCACCGTGATTTCGGCGATCGCGGCAATCGCCGCCATGCCCGCCTCAAATACGTCATCGCGGAGCGCGGCGAGGAGTGGGCGCGCGAGCAGATGTCGGCGACGCTCGGCAAAACGCTGGAACCGAGCCGCCCGATGCCGGCGCTTCAGGTTCCCGATCATCTCGGCTGGCACGAGCAGGGCGACGGCAAATGGTTTCTTGGCCTGCCGATCACCAACGGCCGCATTACCGACGCCGTCGCAGATAATCCCCAGGCGCGGCTGCGCACCGCGCTGCGCGAGATCGTCAGCCGCTTTGGCTGCAATGCGACCATGATGCCGAGCCAGGACATCATCCTGTCGGAAATCGCCGCCGCCGACCGTGACGCGATCGACGCGATCCTGAACGAACACCATGTGCGCCGCGCCGAAGAGTTGCTGCCGGCCGAACGCTGGGCGCTGGCGTGCCCGGCGCTGCCGACCTGCGGTCTGGCGCTGACCGAGGCGGAACGAGTCAGCGGCGACATCGTCGGCGCGATCACCGGCCGCCTCAAGCGCTGGGGCCTCGAAAACGAGCGGATCAGCATCCGCATCACCGGCTGCCCGAATGGCTGCGCCCGGCCCTATACCGGCGATATCGGCATCGTTGGCCGCATCCCCGGCTATTATTCGCTGTATGTCGGCGGTGATTTCGAAGGAACCCGGCAGAATCAGGTGATCGCCGAGCGGCTCGATATCACCGGCATTGCCGATGCGCTCGACCCGCTTTTCGCGCTGTTCGCATCGTCGCGGCATAACGGCGAAGGATTTGGCGATTTCTGCCACCGCCTCGGCCTCGCCACGCTGGAACAGGTCATCCAGGGCCTGCGTCGCAAAGCCGCCTGATCGCGCGCGGCATTCGCTGATGGATGGTGGCTGCATCCACCCTACGGTTGACGACAAATCTGGAGGGTGGGTAAGCGACCGCGTAACCCACCGATGATCCGCCGACGCCACGACAAATCGAATTGCTCAACCCGCCGGGCCGGCCTTACGGTGCCGGTTAACAAGCGTTGGAGGTGGGCATGGGCATTGTCGTTGCGGTGATGGCTCAAGGCAGCATGGGGGCTGGGGTCGGCAAGCGGCTCCACGAACGCGGCGCCGATGTCCGTACTTTGCTGAGTGGCCGCAGCACCGCCAGCGCTGAACGCGCGAAGACCGCCGGGATGAAGCCCGCTGCCGACGAACATGCCTTGCTTGACGGCGCCGATTTCTTTCTGTCGATTTTGCCGCCGGGCGAGGCGGAGAGCCTGGCGGCGCGGCTGGCGCCCACGCTGGCGGCGTTGGCCAAAAAGCCGGTCTATGTCGATTGCAACGCGATCAGCCCGCAAACGGCGCACCGGGTCGCGGCGATTGTCGAGCCGACCGGCGCACATTTTGTCGATGGCGGCATTATCGGCGGCCCGCCGCGGCCGGGCTATAGTCCCGGAATTTACGCCTCGGGACCGACGGTCAGTGAAACCGCGGCGTTGCGCGATTGGGGTCTCGATTGGCGCATCATCGACGGCCCGGTCGGTGCCGCCTCCGGCCTCAAGATGTCCTATGCCGGTATCACCAAAGGCATTACCGCGCTTGGCTCGGCGATGATGCTCGGCGCCGCCCGCTTCGGCTGCGCCGAGGCCCTTGTTGCCGAATTATCGGCAAGCCAGCCCAACATCTTCAAGCATCTGAGCGCCGGCATTCCGCGCATGTACGACAAAGCCTATCGCTGGGTCGCCGAGATGGAGGAGATTTCGACGTTCCTCGATGCCAACCCGGCCTCGCACGACATTTATCAGGGCGTCGCGCGGCTTTACGATTTTCTCGCCGCCGCCGAGGCGGAAAACGCGCCCGGCTGGGATAATGCGATCAAAACGCTCGATCGCGTCTTGGGGCGAACCAAAAGCACCGCCCGGTAGGTCGAGCCGCCGCATGGCGTCACGATATACGGCAAACGATGCCGCAGCCTATGAGCGGCTGATGGGGCGCTGGAGCGGCCGGCTGGCGGAGCAGTTGATTGGTTTCGCCGGCATCGCCGCTGGGGACCGTGTGCTCGATGTCGGCTGTGGCACCGGCAGTCTGGCGCTGACATTGGCGGCATATTATGAGCCATCCGCGATCACCGGCATCGATATTGCGGCGCCCTATATTGCATTTGCCGCGGCACGAAACAGCGATCCGCGACTGTCGTTCGTCGTCGGGGATGCGACGGCGCTGGACTTTCCGCCCGCCGGCTTCGATCGCGCCTATTCGCTGATCGCGCTCAATTTCATGTCCGATCCGAGGGCAGCGATCGCCGGAATGCGGCGCGTTACAAAGCCCGGCGGCACCGTCGCCGCGGCGGTGTGGGATTTTCCCGGCGGCCTCGTCTACCAACGGATTTTCTGGGATACCGCAGCCGCGCTCGACCCGGCGGCGGACCAGGCGCGTGGCCGGCATTATTCGAGCCCGCTGACCGGCCCGGGACAGCTCTCCGCCGCTTTCGAGGCAGCCGGGCTGCGCGATGTGCGCGCGACATCGCTGACGATCCGCATCGAATACGCCGATTTCGCCGATTACTGGGCGCCGATCGAGAATGCGCAGGGCCCGGTCGGCGATTATGTCAAAGGATTACCGCCGGACCGGCTTGACGCCTTGTCGGCCGCGGTGCGTCGTGCCTATCTGTCAGGCGGAGTTGACGGCCCGCGCTCGATGGCGGCAACCGCCTGGGCGGCGCGCGGCAGCGTTCCGTAGAACTCCCCGAACCTGGAGGCACAGATGAAACTCAGCGCCCGCAACCAGCTCAAAGGCCGCATCGTCGAAGTCCGCAAAGGTGCGACGACAGCGCATATCCGCATCGATATCGGCGGCGGCGTGATCGTCACGTCGTCGATCACCAACGAAGCCGTCGAGGAACTGGGCCTTGCAGCCGGTGACGAAGCCATTGCGGTGATCAAAGCGTCTGATGTGATGGTCGCGAAATAGCGCCGTAGCGCTAAAAGCCGTCAACGCCGCTCAGCGATTTTCGGAGATGACGATGCAGCAGCTCGAAGCCAGCCCAATCCTTGACGAAACGATTGCCGCGATCGAGGCAATACTAGGCCCGGCAGCCGAGCGGATTACGGTGGAGCGGGCCGTCGTCGGACTGTTTTTCACCGGCATCAAGCTCGACACCGGCCACGCCGGAAGCTGCGCCACGCCGATCAAGACGATCCCCGAAGCGGTGTGCTGCCCAAGTTCGGCGATGGCGATGCCGTTTCCCGGCAAGCTCGCCGGCCGCAAGGCGATCGAGGTGGCGCGCGAGGCGCTTTCCAGCCACGGCATTCGCCGCGCCGTCGGGATCGCCGCGGTCAACGCCCTGGCGGATTATTGCTGGGAGCGTCACCCCAACCCCGACATCGAACTCAAAACCGGCGTCGACGCGTTCGACGCAACGGCGATCCGGCCGGGCGAGCAGGTCGTCGTGGTCGGCGCTTTTGTGCCGTTCCTCAAGGAACTGAAGCGCCGCAAACAGCCGTTTCTGGTGCTGGAAAAAGACCCCGCGACGCTGAAGGCCGAGGAGTTGCCGTTTTTTCGCCCCGCCGAACAGGCCGCGACGGTATTGCCGTTGGCCGATGTCGTGCTGATTACCGGCTCGACCCTGGTCAACAACACGCTGGAGGAATTGCTGGCGCTGGTGCGGCCGCAGGCTCGGGTGACGATTGTCGGGCCGACGGTCGGCATGCTGGCCGACGCGTTTCTGGCGCGCGGCGCCGATGTGCTTGGCTGCGTCAAGATCACCGACCCCGACGCTTTTCTCGACCTCCTGGCCGAAGGCGGCTCGGGCTATCATTTCTTTGGCCGCTCGGCGCAGAAAATCGTGCTGGCCCGGCGCTCGCCAGAGCTTGGCGCCCAAGCGGCCTGATTTTCAAGCGGCCTGATACCCAGGCAGCCTGACACCCAGGCTGCCTTCTACGGCATTCCCGCAGCAGAGCGCGCCAGCGATTTCCCTTCCGCCTCGGCCGGCGGTTTGGCCGGGTCGGGATCGGCGAGGGCATTGGTCAGCGCCTCGATATGCGCCGCGCCCGCCGCATGCGCCGCCGCCTCGACGGCCCGATAGTGTCGCACCACCGCGACCCCGGCCGGGGTCAGCGCGGCACCGCCACCATGTGCGCCGCCGGCATGCGAATCGACCAGCGGCTCGCGGAAACATCGGTTCAAGGCATCAACCAGCAGCCATGCGCGCCGGTATGACATACCCATGCGGCGCCCCGCCGCCGAGATCGAGCCGAGAGCGTCGATCAGTTCGAGCAGCTTGATCTTGCCGGGACCGATCGCCCGGTCGTCGTCAAAGTCGATACGCAGCGTGAGCCTGGGCATCGCCTAATCCCAAAGCGCGTGTGATGCAGAGGCCGTCTTGGGCCAAACGGCGGCGGCGTTCAAGTGTTCTCATGCTTAATTTGCGCGCGCCGCGCTCACCAGGCGGTCCAGCCGCCATCAACCAGCAGGCTCGATCCCGTCACCAAGGCCGCCGCCGGCGACGCCAAGAAAACGACGGCATGCGCCACCTCGTCGACCGTGCCGGTGCGACCGAGCGGGATGCGGTCGATAATCCATTTGCGGGTGTCGGGGTCGTCGAGAAACGGCTTGGTCAGCGGCGTCTCGACAAAGGTCGGTGCGATCGACACGACGCGCACGCCCTTGGGCGCCAATTCGACCGCCATCGCCTTGGTCAGCCCCTCGATCGCATGCTTGGTCATCACATAGACGGTGCGGTTCCGCTCCGAGCCGACATGGCCCATCTGCGATGTCATGTTGATGATGACGCCCGCTCCGGCTCCGGCTCCCGCGCTGGCTCCGGTTCTGGCCATGAGCCGCGCCGCCGCCTGGGCAGCGACAAACACCGATTTGACGTTCAGCGCAACCATGCGGTCGAGCGTCTCGTCATCGACATCGAGAAACGGTTGCGGCCGGTTGAACCCGGCATTGTTGACCAGCACGTCGAGCCGCTCCAGGCTGCCGATTGCGGCGCGCACCGCGGTGCTGTCGGTCATGTCGAACATCACTGTCCGCGCCCGGCCGCCGCGCTCGGCGATCGTTGCGGCGACGGCGTCGAGTTCGCTTTGCGTGCGGCTGTTGAGCAGCAATTCCGCGCCGGCCTCGGACAATGCCAGCGCGATGGCCCGGCCGATGCCGCGTCCGGCGCCGGTCACCAGGGCGACCTTGCCGTCGAGGCGGAACGGGCTGGCGGCATCCGGCATTTTACATCTCTCGGCTTACAGGAAGCCGATCGACAACCAGGGTATCGCGGCAACAATCAACAGCGAGACCACCAACGCGCCGATATAGGGCCAGATGCGCCACAGCGAATCGTCGGGGTTGGTGCGGCCGATCGCACAGGCACCGTAAAACCCGACCCCGAACGGCGGCGCAAACAGGCCGATCCCCATCGCCAGGATCACGACCATCGCGTAATGCACCTCATGTACGCCCATCGATTTTGCCACGGGAAACAACAGCGGTCCGAACAGCACAATCGCCGGCAGGCCTTCGAGCACGCTGCCGAGAATGATGAACGCGACAATCGTAATCGCCAGAAAACCCCAGCTACCGCCCGGCACCGCCGCCATCACCGACACCAGCCACAGCGAAAAGCCGGATTGCGTCAAGGCCCACGCCATCGCGGTCGCGGTGCCGATGATCATCATCACCGCGCCGGTCAGCGATACGGTCTCGACGAGGATCGGATAGATCCGCCGCCAGTCGAACTGGCGATAGACGAGGAGACCGAGCAGCGCGGTGTAGACAACGCCGACGGTCGACACCTCGGTGGCCGTCGCGATGCCTTCGATGACCGTAAAGCGGATCACAAACGGCAGCGTCAGCCCCGGCACGGCAATAAGAAACGTCTTTGCCATCAGCGAGAACGGGGCTCGCTTGCCAGCGCCCTTATCCTCGTTGCGCGAACGCCACCATGCCACGGCGACCAATGCCAACGCCGCAACCAGAGCCGGCAGCAATCCTCCGGTGAAGAGCGCCGCGATCGACAGGCCCGGCACCACCGACCCGATGGTGATCAAAACGAGGCTCGGCGGGATTGTCTCGGACATGGCGCTGGACGTCGCCAGCAGCGACGACAACTCGCCGGGATGACTGCCGCGGCGCTGCATCTCGGGGAACAGGATCGGTGCGACCGCCGCCATATCGGCGGCTTTCGACCCCGAGATGCCGGACACCAGATACATCGCCCCGAGCAGTACATACGACAACCCGCCTTTGACATGCCCAACCAGCGTCGCCAGGAAATTGACCATGACGCGGGCGATCCCGGTCATCTCCATCAGGAGGCCGAGAAAGACAAACATCGGGACGGCAAGCAGGAGCAGGTTGGAAATGCCGTCGTCGATGCGATTGATCACGATCGTCATCGGCAGGTTCGTGGTCAGCGCGAGGTAGGACAAGGTGGCGATGCCAAAGGTAAAGGCGATCGGGACGCCGATAAAAACGCAGACCGCGACAATAACGACAAAGAACAGGATGAGGCTGCCGGAGCCCATTGCGATCAGCACCGGCTGCGCCAGCCACAAGGCCGTGGCGATGCCGCCGACCACCGCCAGCGCCGCCAAGAAGCCGCGAAAATTGGTGGTTTCGAGCAACCGCAACAACGCAACGACCGAGATCAGGCCGGCGCCCACCAGGATGGCAACGACTCGATACCCGTCGGAAATATTCAGGGTGATGAGTTCAGTGGATTCCTGAACCTGAAGGTAAGCATAAGCCGGGACAATGATTTCGAGAACAAAAGCAATAACGACCAGCGCCGCGACGCTGCCAAGCCAACCGTTCCACGCCGGCGAGCACCAGTTGACGAATGTCGTCAGCCGCATGTGGCCGTCGCGGCGCAACGCGACGACCGCACCGAGCATGGCCAGCCATAGAAACAGGAACGTTCCGAGTTCGTCGGTCCACATGATGGGACTGTCAAACACGTAACGTGAGACGACCCCGGCAAACAGGATGCAAACTTCTGCGACCACCAGCATCGCGCCGATCGCCTCGGTGACGCGGCCGATTATCATGTCGATCAGAAAGGCGGAGCGGCGTACGCCGCTCCACGATACCCCGATATCCGCGGTCTCCGCTGCGGAGTGGCTCATACCCGCCTCCTCTTTGCGATCAGGCCAACTGTGCGATCAGGCCGACTGTGCGATCAAGCTAGAGGACCGACGTATTTTTCGAGTAGCGCCCAGGCTTTGTCGCCCGACTTCTTCTTCATGTCCGCATAGAATCCGGCCTTTTTCAGTACCTCCTGAAACGGCTTGATGTCGGGACTGTTGAACGTCATCCCCTTGCTGGTCAGGTTCTGGGTTTCCTCCTTGGTCATCTTCTGCCAGTCCTCGCGCTCGGTAATGGCAGCGGCATTGAAATGCTTTTCCGAAAGCTGCTGGAGGTCGGGCGGCAGCCGTTTCCATGCCGGGTTCGAGAACGAATAATGAATGCCGGCCCAGACATGATTGGTGATGCTGCAATATTTCTGAACCTCGTAGAGCTTGGCTGTGTCGATCAGGATCAGCGGATTCTCCTGCCCATCGACGAGGCCCGTCTGCAACGCGCTATAGACTTCGCCGAAATTGATCGGGGTCGGCGACGCTCCAAGCGCCTTGAACAACGCAATCAGATAAGGCGCGACCGGCAGGCGGATTTTCATGCCTTTGAGGTCGTCGGGAGAGTTGATCGCCTTTGACTTTGTGGTGATCTCGCGGAAGCCGTGATCGGGGCATTTCTCGATACAGTGAAATCCGATCTGCTCGGCGATCCCGCGCAGATAACCGCCGAGATCACCGTCCATCGCGTCCCAGATATGCTTGTAGCCGTCAAAGGCAAAGCCGACACCGAAGATGCCGCAAGCCTCGTTCTTTGGCGCGAGCAGGTCGATCGGCAGGCAATACATTTCCAGCGCACCGGCGATGGCCTGCGAAATCATCGCGGTGTCCTGGCCGAGCACGCTGTTGGTGTAAAAGGTAATGTCGAGCCGGCCGCCGCTTTCTTCCTTGATCTTGGCCGCTGCCTCGCGACCGCGGATGCACAGCGGGTGACCGTCGGGCAGCGCAGTGCCGCATTTATAGGTGAATTCGGCGGCGGCTTGTGCCGGCCAATGCAGGATCGCGGGCGCAGCGACAGCGCCCGCAATCGCGAGCGAGGCGCGCGACAGCAAGGTGCGGCGGGTCTGAGTCATCAGGTTTTTCCTTCCTTGTGTTGGGCACGAAGCTGTCGAGAGCGTCGCGCTTTTTTTTGAAGGGGTCAGCGCTCGCCTTCGGGCGGGCGGCAGTCCCTGCCGTAACGTATCGTCCAAACTGCCCTGATAGCGGTCATTCCAAGTGCCGGCAAGGTCTGCGCGGCGCGACTGATTGCCAGCATATTAGCGTGTCTGCGGCAGATCGCGGCAATCCTGATTGACGCGGGTTCTGATCGGCGTTCACTGAGGCTCGCGAGAGGGGGAGCGAGCGCTATAATCCCGTGTTGGTGAAGGATGAGCCGCACGATGCAGATCGATTTCGCGACAGAGCCGGGCCGCTACCGGCATTGGCGGCTGGCCACCGACGGTACCATCGCGACGCTGACGCTGGATGTCGATCCCGCCGGCGGGCTGTTTGCCGGGACCGAGCTGAAGCTGAACTCATACGACCTCGGCGTCGATATCGAGCTGGCCGACGCCGTGACGCGGCTGCGCTTCGAGCATCCGGCGGTCCGCACCGTCATCATCCGTTCGGGCAAGGACAACGTATTTTGCGCTGGCGCAAATATCGGGGCGCTCGCCAAGGCGACGCATGCGCACAAGGTCAATTTCTGCAAATTCACCAACGAGACGCGCCTCGCGATCGAGGACGCGTCGGCGAATTCGGGGCAGCGCTACCTCGCCGCGCTGAGCGGCACCGCGGCCGGTGGCGGGTACGAACTCGCGGCGGCCTGCGATTGGATCATGCTGATCGACGACCGGCGCTCGGCAGTGGCGTTGCCGGAGGTGCCGTTGCTCGGCGTCCTGCCCGGCACCGGCGGTGTCACCCGGCTCACCGACAAGCGCAAGGTGCGGCGCGACCGCGCCGATATGTTCTGCGCCAGCGAAGACGGGCAGCGCGGCCAGCGGGCGCTCGACTGGCGGCTGGTCGACGAGATCGCGGCGCCATCATCGTGGGCGGATAAGGTGCGCGAGCGCGCCGCGATGCTGGCGGAAACCTCCGACCGTCCGGCACGTGTGCAGGGTGTTGCGCTGTCGCCGCTGGAACGCACCGTCACCGACACGACGATCGCCTATCGGCATGTCCGCATCGCGCTCGATCGCGGGAAGCGGCGCGCCGAGATCACGCTGTTCGGACCGCAAGCCCTGCCTGCGACCACCGATATCGTGAGCGCGTCGTTCTGGCCGCTGGCACTGGCGCGCGAACTCGACGACGCGATCCTGCATTTGCGCTTCAACGAGCCGCAACTCGGTACCCTCCTGTTCCGCAGCGAAGGCGATCCGGCCAAGGTGCTGGCGATTGACGCCATCGTCGGCGAAATGCCCGACGACTGGTTCCGGCGCGAAATCCGGCTCTACTGGAAGCGGGTCTTGAAGCGCATCGACATGACCGCGCGCAGCCTGATTACGCTGGTCGAACCCGGAAACTGTTTCGCCGGAACGCTGGCCGAACTGGTCTTTGCCGCGGACCGCGCCTTTATGTTCAGCGGCACGCGCGGCGACAACAGCGGCACCGCGACGCTTTGTCTGTCGGCGTTCAATTTCGGTGTTTATCCCACCGGCAACGGGATGACCCGGCTGGCGACCCGTTTTCTCGGCGAGCCGGAAAGCCTTGAACGCGCGGAAAAGGCGATCGGCGAGGCGCTGTCGCCGGAAGGCGCCGAAGCGCTCGGTCTCATAACCGCCGCCTATGACGACATCGATTGGGACGAAGAAGTGCGCCTCGTGCTCGACGAGCGCGCCAATTTCTCACCTGATGCGCTGACCGCGCTTGAAGCCAATCTGCGGGTTGCCGGTCCGGAAACCATGGAAACCCGGATTTTCGGCCGCCTGACCGCGTGGCAGAACTGGATCTTCCAGCGCCCCAACGCGGTCGGGGACGAAGGCGCGCTCAAACGCTACGGTACCGGCCTGCGCCCCCGTTTCAGCGCGGAACGGGTGTGAGGGACGGCGATACGCTATCCCAGGGACGTAAAGGAGCCGGCCTATGTCCGACGCAACAAATGTCGATTATGACGGGCTGATCCCGAACAATGTCGGCCTCAACACCGACCCGCGGCTGCGCCGGGCGCTCGAAAGCTGGCACCCGGAATGCCTCAATTGGTGGAAATCGCGCGGCCCCGAGGGATTTCAGTCGAGCCTTGTTTATCTGCGCACCGCGGTCAGCGTCGAACCCGAGGGCTGGGCGAAATTCGGCTTTGTCAAAATGCCGGATTACCGCTGGGGCATCCTGCTGGCACCGCAGGTCGAAGGCCGCACGATCCCGTTCGGCGCGCATCGCGGCGAGCCGGCCTGGCAGGAAGTGCCCGCCGAGTATCGCGCGATGCTGCGCCGGCTGCTGGTCGTGCAAGGCGACACCGAACCCGCCTCTGTCGAGCAACAGCGCCATCTCGGCGCGACGGCGCCGTCGCTTTACGATCTGCGCAACCTGTTCCAGGTCAATGTCGAGGAAGCGCGGCATTTGTGGGCGATGGTCTATCTGCTGCAGAAATATTTCGGACGCGACGGACGCGAGGATGCCGCTGATCTGCTGCGCCGCACCTCCGGCGACCGCGACAGCCCGCGCCTGCTCGGCGCGTTCAACGAGCCGACACCGGATTGGCTGGCGCTGTTCATGTTCACGTTCTTCACCGACCGCGACGGCAAGATGCAGCTGCATGCACTGGCACAATCGGGGTTCGACCCGCTGTCGCGCACCTGCCGCTTTATGCTGCTCGAAGAAGCACACCATATGTTTATCGGCCAGTCGGGGATCGGCCGCGTCATCGAGCGCACCTGTTCCGCGATGCGCGAGGCCGCCATCGACGACCCGACCGATATTGCGCGGGTACGCCGGCTCGGCGTCATCGACCTGCCGACGATCCAGAAGCGCGCCAACCTGCATTTCTCGCTGACGCTCGATCTGTTCGGCAGCGAAATCAGCACCAATGCCGCCACCGCGTTCAACAGCGGCCTCAAGGGTCGCTATCTCGAAGACCAGCTCGACGATGATCACCGGCTGCTCGATGCCTCGTACCAGGTATTACGGCCGCGCGACGGACGAGTCGTCAGCGAAGACGTGCCGGCCTTGTCGGCGCTCAACATGCGGCTGCGCGACGATTACGTCGCCGATGCCGCCTCGGGGGTCGACCGCTGGTGGAACCGCGTCATCGAGCGCGCCGGTCTTGCCTATCGGCTGCGCCTGCCGCATGTCGCGTTCAACCGCAAGATCGGTGAGTTCGCGGCGATCCAAACCGATCTCGACGGCAATGTGCTGAGCGCGGTGGAGTGGGAGCGGCGGCGCGACGAATTCCTGCCCTCCGCCGACGACAACGCCTATGTCGCCAGCCTGATGCGCCCGGTCTACGAACCCGGCGCCTTCGCCTCGTGGATCGCGCCGCCCCCCGCCGGCATCGACGGCAAGCCGGGCGACTTCGAGTATGTAAAGCTGAACGGCTAACCGACCATCAGGTAGCGCGGATGAGCGCAGCGTCATCCGCCGGCCATGCCTCGGTGCGATCATGGCGGATTGCGCTGCGCTGATCCACCCTACGATTTTTGCCACGAATTCGGCGAATCAGCCGGCGCCGGCGCGCTTGAGCCTGACCGGCGAGCGCCGGCATAATCCGCGGCGACGGCGCCCCCTCACAGAGGGGCTTGGCAGAGGCGCCGAATTTCGCTTTCTGTATCGCCGACGATGGCCGGCACTCGCGAACCTCCTGCACCAGCGCCCAGCGAAACCTCGCTGTACGGGCCGGTCAAACATTTCCTCGAAGGACTGGGCTATGCGGTCAAGGGCGAGGTCCGCGGCTGTGACCTGGTCGGCCGGCGCGGCGACGAACCGCCGCTGATCGTCGAGCTGAAATTGCGCTTCAGCCTGACGCTGGTATTGCAAGGGATCGACCGGCTGGCGCTCAGCGAGCGCGTCTATCTTGCGGTGCCGCGAACGCCGCGCAGCTTTCGGGGCGTCAACCCCGAGGCGCCGGGTGTCCGCCGGCTGTGCCGCCGCCTCGGTCTCGGGCTGATCGTCATCGGCCGCGACAGCGTCGCGATCGTCGAGGAGCCGGTTCCCTACCGGCCGCGACCGGCGCGGCAACGGCTGACCCGTCTGCTCGCCGAGTTCGACCGGCGCGCCGGTGACCCCAATATCGGCGGGCGGCGGCGCACGCCGATCGTCACGGCATACCGCCAGGACGCGCTGCGCTGTGCCCAGGTGCTGGCCGCCACCGGGCCGATGCGGTTGCGCGATCTGCGCGCGGCGACCGGAGTCGGCACCGCCGCCGGCATCCTGCAACGCAATGTCTATGGCTGGTTCGCCCGGCTAAGCCGCGGCACCTACGCGTTGTCCGATCGCGGCCGCGACGGCCTTCAGCAGTTCGCCGAAGCCGCGGCGGCCCTGGCCGCTGCGGCAGCGGTTTCCGAGCGGGCGGTGGCGTGATGGCAGCGGGCGGCGACGACCAGCGGCTGCGGCAGCTTGTCGGGGATTATTTCGGCGGCGCGGCGCGGGTGCGCGTGCTGCGCACGACGCCGGCTTTTGGCGCGCCGGTCTTTGTTATCGATTTCGACCGCGGCGCCCGGCATTACCGCACCTTCGGCTCGTTCGGTCCGTCTTTCGGCACCGGCAATCTTGAAATGCCGCAGGTCACCGAACAGTCGAGCATGGATTTGATGTATCCGGCGCATCTGGTGTTCCACTACGAGCGCTTGATGTCGCTGAGCTTTGCATTATGCGAACGGCCGGTGACGGCCTTGTTGCTCGGAGTCGGGGGCGCCGCGATGTGGCGGTTTATGCGCGCCTTTGTGCCGGAATGCGCCCCGACCCTGGTCGACGCCGACCAGGGCGTGATGGCGATCGCCAAACGCTGGTTTTATCTGAGTCAAAAGGTCGAAATCGATACGGCGCAGCGCTTTCTTGCCGGCAACACGCAGCAATACGACATCGTGCATGTCGATCTCTACGATTCGCACGGCCCGGCGCAGCTTGACGAAGCCTTTTGGTCACGCTGCATCGAGGCACTGGCGCCGGGCGGCTGCCTCGCCACCAACTGGGCCGATTTCGCGACCAATCGCGGCGTGCGGCCAATGGCCGAGGGGCTGGCGGCAGCGGCCCGGGCTCAGGGCCTCGACACCTACTATGTGACGCGGCAGGGGTTTCGCGACAACCTGATCCAATACCTGCCGACTGGCAACGAGCGCAGCCCCGAAGCGATTACCGGAGCGCTCGAACGCTTTGCCCGCGAGCGCCGCCTGCCCGACCGGGGCCGCGGCATCCTCGAACATTGCCTGGTATCGGCCGGGTTCCCGATCGATTTTTAGACTGCGTTTAGACTCGGCTGCGTTCAGACCGCGGACCGGCGGCAGCCCTCAGTGGACGCTTCAGTGGACGCCACCAAGTGGTGTGGCGGTACTTTGCGCATTGGCGCCGCCATCGCCGCTGGTCAGCAGTTTTTGTGCGAGGCTCTGGTCGCCGACCTGCTGCGTCGAATCGGTTTGCGCCGCGGTCGTGATGCCCCCATCGGCCGTTGGCTTCAAGGCATAGGTCGCCTGCTTACCCGGCTCACCGGGGCCGGCGGTGTCGATGACCTTGCGGGCTCGCTCGGCGGCGGTGACCTCCTGCGGTCGCGACGCCCCCGGCTGTGGCGGGCGCAGATCGAAATCCGGCGGTATCGTCAACGGCGCGCGTGACTCGACCGCAAATTCGTCCGGTCCGGTATGGTCGAGGCCGATGGCTTGTCGAAGACCGGTACATCCAGGAAGAACAAATACCAGCGAGAGACAAGAAACCGCAAGTAGGGTGGCACGCCCCCTGCCCTGGGTGTAACCACTGGTGGGATGACGATCGGTCATGGTGACAGGTCTTCCCTCTCCTTTGCTTGCGGTGCGGTGCGCCGCAACAGCAAGCCGTCAAGCAACATCGCGGCGACACCCACACAAATGGCACTGTCCGCTATGTTGAAGGCCGGCCAATACCATGAGCCGGCATGAAAATAAAGAAAGTCGATCACTGCGCCAAAGCGCAGGCGGTCGACGACATTGCCGACCGCGCCACCGATGATCAGGCCGATCGCGACAGCGAGAAAGGTCACCCGGATTCGCCCGAGCCACAGCATCAGGACGATAACGATCATCGCCGCGGCCAGGGCGAAAATCAGCGAACTGACGCCGGTGCGGTTGAACAGGCCAAAGCTGACGCCGCTGTTGCAGGTGATCACCAGCTCGAAAAACGAGGTGACCGTTTCCCGGTGCCGGCCACAGCCGACCTCACCGAAATGCGACAGCAGCCACGCTTTTGTGGCTTGATCGAGCGCCGTTACGGCAAACGCCGCGGCAAGTCCGCGCCCCAACATTATCGGATTGTCCGCATCATCCGGGAACCGCCATCGCGGCCGCCGCGCCGCGGTCGAGGACATCGGCGCAGCGCCGGCACAGATCATCGTGTCCCGCGACATGCCCGACTTCGGACAGAACGCGCCAGCACCGCTCGCATTTCGCGCCGGTCGCCGGTGTCACCAGCACCCCGATGTCGGCGACATCCGGCAGCGTAAAGGCGCCGGCGGGAGGAGCAGCGGCGCGAATCGTGCCATCCGATGTGATGCATAATTCAGCGAGATCGATATCGCGCAGCACCGGCAGCAGCCGTTCGGGCACAAACACCTCGACCGACGCCTGCAGGCTGGAGCCGATGTGTTTTGCGGCACGCTCCATTTCGAGCGCTCCGGTCACCACCCGCCGCATGTCGCGCAGATCATCCCAGCGCGCCGCAAGATCCGGGTCGCGCCAGGATTGCGGCACCGCGGCGAATTGTTCGAGATGCACGCTGCTCCCGGCCGCATCGCCATAACGCGCCAGCCACGCCTCCTCGGTGGTAAAACACAGGATCGGGGCGAGCCAGCGCACCAGACAGTCAAAGGTTCGTTCCATCACCGTTCGCGTCGCGCGCCGCCCGAGATCGTCGATGCCGTCGCAGTAAAGCCGGTCCTTGCGAATGTCAAAATAGAATGCCGACAGGTCGACCGCGCAGAAATTATGCAGCGCGGTGAACATCGCATGAAAATCGTATGCGTCGATGGAGCGCCGCACGGTCTCGTCAAGTTCGGCAAGGCGGTGCAGCATCCAGCGTTCGAGTTCCGGCATGTCGGCCGGCTCGATGGCTTCGACAGCGGAATAGCCGGCGAGCGCACCCAGAAGGTAGCGCAAGGTATTGCGCAGCCTGCGATAGGCATCGCCCATATGCTTCAAGATTTCCGGGCCAATCCGCAAATCCTCGGCGTAATCCGAGGCGACAACCCACAAGCGCAGGATATCGGCGCCGCTTTGTTTCATCACATCTTGCGGCGCGATGACATTACCGAGCGATTTCGACATCTTGCGGCCGTCTTCGTCGAGCACGAAACCGTGCGTCAGCACCGCCTCATAGGGCGCCCGCCCCCGCGTGCCGCAAGATTCCAGCAGCGACGAATGAAACCAGCCGCGATGCTGGTCCGAGCCTTCGAGATAAAGCGAGGCCGGCCATTTCAGTTCAGGCCGCTTTTCCAGCACGAACGCGTGCGTCGACCCCGAATCGAACCATACCTCGATGATGTCGGTGACCTGTTCCCACTCGGCCGCGTCGTATTGATTGCCGAGAAACACCTGCGGGTCGGTGGTGTACCAGGCGTCGGCGCCTTCGCGCTCGACGGCATCCGCTACCCGCTCGACGACCGCGCCGTCGCGCAAGGGTTCGCCGGTTTTGCGGTTGACGAAAACCGGGATCGGCACACCCCAGGCGCGCTGCCGCGAGACGCACCAATCCGGCCGGCTCTCGATCATCGCGGCGATGCGGTTGCGGCCCTGCGCCGGGATCCAGCGCGTTTCGTCGATCGCCTTGAGCGCCTTCTGCCGCAAACCGTTCTGCTCCATGCCGATGAACCATTGCGGCGTGTTGCGGAAGATCAGCGGGGCTTTCGAGCGCCAGGAATGCGGGTAGGAATGGGTCAGCGTGCCGCGCGCCAGGAGGCCGCCAGCCGCCTCGACCGCGGCGATGACAGCCGCATCGGCATCGCCTTGCTTGCCGTCCGGGCGATACACCGCGCGGCCGGCGAAGAGCGGCACGTTAGACAGATAAACGCCGTCCGGCCCGACCGTGTCGGGCACCGGCACGCCATTCGCCTGGCCAAGCTCCCAGTCATCCGCGCCATGCCCCGGCGCGATATGCACGAGGCCGGTGCCGGTATCTGAAGTGACGAAATCGGCGGCGAATAGCGGCACGTTGAAATCATAGCCCTGGCCGTGCAGCGGGTGCCGCGCCACCGTGCCGGCCAGCGCGCTGCCCTTGATCGTCGCCACAGTGTCGTGCTGAACCACGCCGACTGCCCGAGCGAACTCTTCAATCAGCGGTACCGCGACCAATAGCCGTTCGCCGAGGTGTACTGAGCCGCCTTTGGGTTGTCTCCCCAAATTCGGGCCATCCGCTGAAACGCTCGTTGGTCTGATGACGGCGTATTCCAGCTCGGGTGCGAAGGCGATGGCGCGGTTGCCCGGCAATGTCCACGGCGTTGTTGTCCAGATGACCGCCGCGGCACCGGCCAGTTCCGGCACGCTCGGCGTCACGATCGGAAACCGCACCCACACCGTGTTCGAGCGATGGTCGTGGTATTCGACCTCGGCTTCGGCCAGCGCGGTCTGTTCGACGACCGACCACAGCACCGGCTTGGCGCCCTTGTACAGCCCGCCATTGAGCAGGAACTTGCCGATTTCGCGCACGATCTGCGCCTCGGCGTCAAAGCTCATCGTCAGATAGGGATGGTCCCAGTCGCCGATTACGCCGAGCCGCTGAAACTGCTCGCTCTGCTTGCCGACCCAATCGGCGGCGAAATCGCGGCATTCCTGGCGGAACTGGGCGATCGGCACGCTGTCCTTCGACAGTTTGCGGGCGCGGTATTTCTCCTCGACGATCCACTCGATCGGCAGGCCGTGGCAATCCCACCCCGGTACATAAGGCGCATCCTTGCCGAGCATCTGCTGCGAACGGTTGATGACGTCCTTGAGGATCTTGTTCAGCGCGTGTCCGAGATGCAGGTCGCCGTTGGCATAAGGCGGCCCGTCATGCAGCACGAATTTCTCGCGGCCGCGCGCTGTATCGCGCAGTTTTTGGTAGAGACCCATCGCCTGCCAGCGCTCGACGAGCCTGGGTTCGAGCGTCGGCAGGCCGCCGCGCATCGGAAAATCGGTCTTGGGCAGGAAAACGGTCGGACGGTAATCCGTTGGCATCGAAAGCCCCTGGAATGGACGCGAAAGACGACGAAAACCCGATCCTCAACCGAGGATCGGGCCTCTAATTCGCAACATCCCCCGGCGGCTTTCCGTCATACGGCAGATATATCAGCGGCACCACCTGAATTCGAGGGGTGTTTCGGTCGCGGCCATGCCGCATTCCCACCGTCCGCTTCGTCACGGCGGAGGCCGGGACCCACGGCGGTCGTGGATACCGGCCGTCGCCGGTATGACAAGAACAGACGCGTTGCGCCGGTTAATGCAGCGGGGAGAACGCGGCCGGGACGACCAGCGAATTCTCCTGCAGCAGCATCTGGCCGGGCTGTCCGCCCTTGGGTGGCCAGATGCCGTCCCGCCGCGCCTTGTCGCGCACCGCAAAGCGCTCCGCGGCGTCCTTGTAGGCCCAGATATGGCACCACAGATTGAGATCGCCCAGTTCGGAATAGCCACAGAAGGCCAGCGGCGACCGCTTCACCCGCTCGCCGATCGCACCGGCCCAGCGCTCGATCTGGCCGGGCGTGGCGCCCGGCGCCAACGTGTACATGCGGATTTCATAGATTCCGCCAAGCTGGCGCGGTTCCAGCTTTGGCGAAAACGGCGCCGGAATGAAGATCTGGCTCTTCTGTGCGGTGACGAATTCGCGGGTGTTGGGCGGCCATCCTTCGAGCTTGGTCGCCTCGCCGCGGATGCGGGTGCGCTCGTCCATCGATTCATAAGGCCAGACATGGATGACCTGGTTCAGCGGACCGACTTCGCTGTGCCAGAAGGCGGCGAGCGGCGACAGCTTGGCCCGCGCCGGCAACGCCTTGCCAAAGCGCTCTTCAAAATCCGGGGTGCTGCCCGGCTTCAAGGTGTAGGTGCGCATTTCGACGATCATGGGGGTTTCCTTCCCGTGCAATGGCCCGCTGACCGTAGCGTATTTGCCGGGGGGCCGGCTACAGCGCACTCCCCGCTACAGCGCCTTTAGCGCGTCGATGACCGCGCGGTCGACGAGGATGCCTTCGGCGCGCCGCCGTTCGCGCTCGCGGAAGGCGCGCTGCGAGGGAATGCGGATTTCCGCGACGCCGTCCTGGCGCGGGGTCGCCTGGATGGCTTTGACCAGGCCGGCCATGTGCGCGGCAAACGGGTTGCCCGGCAGCATTGCGCCGGGATCGACGACGAAAAACAAAAACCCGTAATCCTGCGCCTGCCCGCGCGGGATCGCGGCGCCCGCCAGCAGGCCAAGCGCCTGGATCGCCAGCGCGAGGCCGTAACCCTTGTGCCCACCCCAGGCGGAAACGCCGCCTTTGGCCGCTTCCTTGCCGTCGCGGGTCGGTTGGCCGGCGGCATCGAGGGCGACGCCTTCGGGCAGCTCCTCGCCGGTCTCGGCCGCGAGCAGCACCTCGCCCCACATCAGGGAGGCGGTGCCGATGTCGAAAATCACCGGCCCGGCGGCCGACGGAAAGCCGAACGCGATCGGGTTGGTGCCGAGCGCCGGCCGCGTCGCGCCGGGCGGCACGATATGCGGCGAGCCGCTGGCGCTGTGCATGCCGACGAGGCCGGCGGCGACGATGTGTTCGAGGTAATAGGCGTTGCGGCCGCTGAAATACGAGTTGTAGACGCCAACCGAGGCAACCCCGCTTTCCCGTGCCTTGGCGACTGCGATCTCGGCGCCGCGATACACTGCGACATAACCGACATTGTTGCCGCCATCGACCAACGCGGTCGTCGCGGTCTCATGGACGATCGTGACCGGCGTGCGGGCGTTTTGCGACATCGCCTCGCGGGCGATCGCCAGGATGCGCGGCAACCCGGCAAAGCGATAGCCGCACAGCGAATTGTCGATCAGTTGATCGACGACAATGCGCGCATCGTCCTCGTCATAGCCGATGCGGGCGAGCGCGCCTTCGCCCAATGCCCGCGCTTCGGCGACCGCGAGCCGCGCGGCGCCATTGCGATCGGGGTCGAGATAATTCGAGCCGTTTTTCATGCAACCAACGATACGGCCGGACCGCGGCGAGCGTCAAACCGATGCCGGTGCTGCCGAATTTGCGCGGCTGGTCGCCGCAGTCTTCGGGTTAGCGTCGTCATCAGCAGAAGTAACGGGACGGAGACCACCATGCCCGGCGACATCGAACGTTCGGCGATGCGCAAGATTTACCTGCGGCTGCTGCCGTTCGGGTGCTTGTGCATGATCATCTGCTATCTCGACCGCATCAATGTCGGGTTTGCGGCGTTGACGATGCGCGGCGATCTCGGGCTCAGCGCGACCGCGTTCGGGTTTGGTGCCGGCTGCTTTTATGCCGGGTACTGCACGTTCGAAATTCCCAGCAACATCATTCTGACCAAGGTCGGGGCGCGCTTTTGGATCGCGCGGATCATGATCAGCTGGGGCGTCCTGTCGATGTGCATGGCGTTCGTGTGGAGCACGACGAGCTTTGTCTCGCTGCGCTTTCTGCTGGGCCTTGCCGAGGCCGGGTTTTTCCCCGGCATGCTGATGTATTTCACCTACTGGTTCCCGGCGGCGCACCGCGCCCGGATGGTGGCCTGGTTCGGCGTCGCGACGCCGTTTGCCGTGGCGATCGGCGGGCCGATCTCGTCCTATCTGATGCTGCTCGACGGCGCCTGGGGCATTGCCGGATGGAAATGGCTGTTTGTCGGCGAGGCATTGCCAGCGATCGTCATGGGGTTTGTGTGCCTGTTCTACCTGGTTGATTCGCCCGCCAAGGCGAAATGGCTGACCGACGAAGAAAAAGACTGGCTCGCCGCCGAGATGGAACGCGAGCGCCGCGAAGTCAGCCCGCACGGCGAAATGGGCTTGTGGCAGACGCTGAGCAATCCGCGCGTGTTGGCGATGGCGGTGATCTATTTCGGCATTGTCACGGCGAGCGTCGGGCTGGTGCTGTTCGCGCCGCAGATCATCAAGCAGTCCGGCCTGTCAAATTTCGCGACCGGGTTTGTAACCTCGATCCCCTATATCGCCGGGGTCGCCGGGATGATCATCTGGGGGCATGTGTCTGACCGCATGCGGGAGCGGCGGTGGAACCTGTTTGCCGGCTGCATCGTCGCAACGATCGCCCTGATCATCGCCGGTGCGACGGTGGGGACCTATTGGGCGGTTGTCGGCATGTGTCTGGCGACGGTCGGGTTCTACGGGTCGAAAGGGCCGTTCTGGTCGCTGCCCAACACCTTCCTGACCGGCGCCTCGGCGGCAGCCGGGCTCGCCTTTATCAACTCCGTCGGCAATATCGGCGGCTGGTTCGGACCGACCATCGTCGGCTGGATCGCCGATATGACCGGCGGGTTTAAGGGCGGCCTCTACGCAATGGGAGCCTGCGTGTTGCTTGCCGCGGTGGTGACCTTAATCGGTGTGCCGGCATCCCGGCGCATTGGCGGCCGGGGAGCGCTGGAGCCCGCCGAGTAGACAGGAGAGTTGCAGCCATGAAGATCAAGCGGATCGAGCATATCGCCATCGCCGTGGAAAACGTCGACGGCATGGCCAGGATGATGCGCGACAATTTCGGGATCGAGATGGAGTACGCCGAGGATCTCGGGCCGAACCGCACCCGTCTTGCCATGCTGCCGGTCGGCGAAAGCTATATCGAGCTATTGCAGAGCCTGACTCCGGGTACGCGCACCGCGGAGTGGGTCGCCGAAAAGGGCCAGAGCCTTTATCACATCTGCTTTGAGGTCGAGGACATCGATGCGGCGCTGGCCGAATTGAAGGCCAAGGGCACGCCGCTGTTGAATGAAACGCCGGTGCTCGGCCACGGCAACTGCCGCATTGCGTTCCTCGACCCCAAGGCGACCGGCAACATCCTCTTCGAACTCGCCGAAATGCCGGCCGACGGCGCGCACTGAGCAAACGGTCTCAACCCGTCGCAAGGGAGCGGGCGAAACGCACGATGCGCTCGCCGGCGGCGCACAGACGCGGTTCCGGGGCGCTGAGCGCGATGCGCAGATGGTTTGCGACGCTGGGGCCGAAACCGCCGCCGCATGGCAGCACGGCGACGGCTTCACGGTCGAGCAGCGCGTGCGCAAAGGCGTCACCGTCGAGCCTGCTGCCGCCGACATCGAGCAGCACAAACATGCCGCCTTCCGGCTCCACGACGCGGCAGCCCGGCGCCTCGCGCAAGAGTGCCGACAGCATCGCGGCGCGCCCGCGATAGGCCTCGCGTAAGGCCGCGACTTCCGGCAACTCCTGACGGAGTGCTACCAGCGCCCCATCCTGGATAAAACCGGGCCCGCCGTAAAACAGCGCCAGCAGCAGGTGGAACATGTGCTGCGACAGCAGCGGCGGCCCGATCACCCAGCCGAGCCGGAAGCCGGGGATCGCGTGCGATTTCGACAGGCTCGACACGATTACGGTACGCTCCGCCATGCCGGGAAGCGACCAGGCACCGACATGCGGCCGGACAAAGGCAAGGTCTTCGTAAACCTCATCCGACAGCAGCCACAAATCGTGGCGGCGGCATAAGGCGGCGATGGCCTCAACCTCCGCGGCGGTGAACACGGCGCCGGTCGGGTTGTGCGGTGTGTTGATCCAGATGATTCGGGTGCGCGGCGTGATTGCCGCGGCAATCGCGTCGATATCGGGGTGGAACCCGGTTGACGCGCGTAGCGGCACGCTGACCATGCGCGCCCCGGCGGCCTCGATGACTCGCCCGTAAGTCGCATAAACCGGTTCCATGACGATGATTTCGTCGCCCGGCCCGGCGAGGCACTGCACGGCGCAATAAATGCCGCCCTGAGCGCCCGGCACGATGACGACATTATCGGCGCCACAGGGCTGTCCGCTGCGCCGCGCGGTGCGGCCGGCGATTGCCTCGCGCACCGCGGGATAGCCGATGATCGGCGCATAGCCGGTGCGATGGCGGCGCAGCGAGGCGATGGTTTCCTCGATGATCACGGCAGGCGGGTCCTGATCGGGATCGCCGACCGTCAGCATGATGATGTCGTCACCGGCGGCGCGGCGACGACTGGCCTCGAAATGGATCGCCCAGGCCGATGCTCCGGCACCACCGATACGGGCGACGAGAGGCGAATAGCGCATCCCGCTCTTCCCTCGTTGTTATCAGTTGCCGGCGGCCGATCCGGCCGGCCGGCGAGGATCGTTGACGCCGACAAGGTGCCCGCCGGGACCGATCGCAATCAGTTCAACGGCGCCCCACGGCGCCTGCTCGGCAAGGTGGTAACCGCGTTCGGTCAAAGCCGCGACGGTCTCCGACGATAGGCCGCCGCGCTCATAAAACAAAGTATCCGGCATCCATTGATGGTGAAAGCGCGGCGCCGCTACGGCATCCTGAGGCGCCATTGCAAAATCAATCAGGTTAGTCACAGTTTCGAGTACTGCGGTGGTAATCCGTGGGCCGCCGGGGCTGCCCAATACAAAAACTGGCTTGCCATTCTTTTCGATAAAAGTTGGAGCCATCGATGACAATGGTCGTTTACCCGGTTCAATGGCATTTTCGGCACCTTGCACCAAGCCAAACAGATTTGGGGCTCCGGATTTTGACGTGAAATCATCCATTTCATTATTAAGGAATACGCCAGTCTTGGGAGCAATAAGCCCAGAACCGAAATTTCCGTTGAGCGTATAAGTGACCGCTACAGCATTTCCCTCGCCGTCGACGACCGAATAATGCGTGGTCTGTGCGCTTTCGTGCGGTGCTGTTCCGCGGCCGAGCACACTCGACGGCGTCGCTTGCTGCGGGTTAATGGCGGCGCGGATCGCTGCCGCATGTTCGGCAGACAGCAGCCGTTTGTGGTGGTCTGGCACGAAATTCGGATCACCGAGAGTGGTATTGCGGTCGACATAGGCGTGGCGCATGGTTTCCGCCATCAGATGCAGTGTCTGGGGCGATCCGGCGCCGGTCGCGGCCAGATCCCAACCGGACAGAACGTTCAGCATCTCACACAGGATCGTCCCGCCGGAACTCGGCAGGGGCGCCGACAAAATGGTGTAGCCGCGATAGGGACACGACAACGGTGGCGTTTCGGCCACCGTATAATCGGCGAAATCATCTGTTGTGAGGAGGCCGCCATGCGCGGCTGCCGCTTGTGCGACCGCCACCGCAATCGGGCCGCGATAAAACGCATCGGGGCCATGCTCGGCAATCAGCGTGAGGGTCGCTTCGAGATCGGGCTGTACCAACCGTTCGCCGGCGCGATAGGGCGTCTTGTCGGCGTGCAAGAAGATGCGCGCCGCCTCCGGATCGGCCGCCAGACGGTCGGTTCTGGCGGCGAGGATTGCCGCGTCGGCCGGTCCCAGTGCGAACCCGTCGCGAGCCAACGCGATGGCCGGCGCCATGACGGCACCGCGGCCGAGGCGGCCGTATGCCGAAAGGGCATGGTCGAGGCCCATGACGGTGCCGGGAACCCCGACCGCACGATAGCTGTAAAGGCTGGCGCCGGGCTCGATGGCGCCGGCGGTATCGAGAAACATGTCGCGATTCGCGGCGTGCGGCGCGGTCTCGCGAAAATTGATCACGCTGTCACGGCCGTCGGCCCGGTGGATCAGCATGAAGCCGCCGCCGCCGATATTGCCGCAGCATGGGTCGACGACGGCCAGGGCATATCCGACGGCGACGGCGGCGTCGATGGCGTTGCCGCCGGCGGCAAGAATTTGCCGGCCCACTTCGGTGGCCTCGTGCTGAGCACTAACCACCATGCCGTGGTCCGCTTCGGCCAACGAAGACGCCGCCGCCAAAGAGGAAACCGTTGCAGTCAAAACGATCGCAATAGCGATTAAGAGAGCTTTTACCATCGCGGGTTAAATATGCTGCCAAGAAGTTTGAGGCGTACCACTATCGATGACGCTGACGCATTAGATGAAAATATGGTAAACGCTGCACATTTAACCATGAATCGTCATGCATTTGTTGCAATCCGAAAGTAGTTTCGCGACGCGCGGCGGTTGCCCGTTGGCGCCCGCGCGCCCTGAATGGGCGGTGCGCAACGCCGTGCGTCGGCCCGCGACAAACAGCGCCGGGTGTCGGAATGTCGAACGTCCATACTAACTTATCGGAAGCGTCGGCAGCGTTGTGGTGAAGGTGGCTCAGGCTCCAGTTTTATGCGCTGCTTGTAAAAGGCGAACCTAGTAATGTCTTCCTCGATTGCCGATCTTGGCGCTGCCAGCGGGGCCGCGAAGCCGGCTCGGCCGCTGCCGCCGCGAAGCGGCGTGACTGTAGAGGACGTCGACGATCCGACGATGAGCCTGGCAAGTTCCGCACTTCCCGCGCCGGCGGATAACGACGCGCTGGTCACCAGCAACGTCATCGAACTCGAGGCGCCGCAACTCGGGCGCGCCAACGCATTCCGGCGTGCGCCGCCGCCGCCGCGCGCGCGCGTCGATCCGCGCGGTGTCGCATTGGCGGTGCGGTTTTCCGACGCCGTATGTGTCGCGCTGGCCGGCGCGGCGACATACTGGTTGCAGCCGAACGTGCACTGGCCGCTCAACCCGACCGCGGCGTTTTCAGCGCTTGCGATCATGGCGATGCTCGGACGTGCGCCGAAAGCCGATAGCCGGTACCTGCACGACTACCTGCGCCGGCCGTTGCCGCGCCGTCTGGCGCACGGCGCCTGCCGCACGCTGTTGCCGTTTGTCTGCAGCTTTCTGGTGCTGGCGGCGCTGATCCCGCTGAACGACGTGCTCCGGGCGCCGCTGGCGCATTGGCTGGCCTTGTGGGCGATGGGCGCCGTCGCAAGCGTCGCGGCGATCCGGCTCGCTCTGTCCGGACTGATCGCCTATTGGCGGCGCCACGGCCACCTGAAACAATCGGTCGCCATTTACGGCACGGGGGAACTGGCGGAACGGCTGCTCGACCGGTTGCATGACTCGGCGCTCGATACGATCGAGCTGGTGGGCGTGTTCGACGATCGTGCCCGACGGCGCATTGCCAGCCCAGGCCTGCGCAGTCTGGCGCTCGGCACCACCGACGATCTGATTGCACTGTCGCGCCGGCGGGATATCGATCAGGTGATCGTAGCCTTGCCGCATGCCGCCGAACATCGCGTCGTCGAAATTCTGAAAAAACTGCGTCACATGCCGGTCGAGATCAGCCTCGCTCCGGATATGGTCGGCTTCAACCTGCCACACCGCGAACCCAACGATCTCGGCGGGCTGCCGCTGCTCGGCGTCTACGGACAGCCGCTGACATTCGGGCAGGTCCTGATCAAGGGGGTTGTCGACAAGCTGCTCGCCGGGCTGGCGCTGGTGGTCGGCGCGCCGGTGTTGCTGGCGCTGGCGCTCGCAATCAAGATCGACACGCGCGGCCCCGTCTTTTTCCGGCAGAACCGCCACGGCTTTGGCGACCGGGTGATCCGGGTGTTCAAATTCCGCACGATGACGCACGAAACCGCCGACCTTGACGGTACGACGCAGTCGCGGCCGAACGATCCGCGGGTCACCCGCATCGGCCACTTCCTGCGGCGCTGGAGCCTCGACGAACTGCCGCAGCTGCTCAACGTGCTGCGCGGCGACATGTCGTTGGTCGGGCCGCGGCCGCATGCCATCTGCATGGTCGTCGAAGAGCGGCCGAATCGTGACATCGTGCCGGATTACGCGATGCGCCACCATGTCAAACCCGGCATCACCGGATGGGCCCAGATCAACGGGTTTCACGGTCCGGTGGCGACCGAGGATGCACTGCGCGCTAGGGTTCGCTTTGACCTCGACTACATCAACAACTGGTCGCTGTGGTTCGATCTGCGGATCATCCTCGGCACCTTGAAGATCGTGCTCGGGCAGCGCCACGCCTACTAACCGCGTTCTTCCTGCGACGTTCTTCGCGCAACGCTCGAACAGGTCCCGATCGAGGCCGCAGCAACCGGCTTGCGGCCTCTCATCAACTTCGGTGATAGTCCCCTCGGCATGGAAACCGTCGCTCGGTTTTTGTATCGCCGGTTGAATGCGTCATGCGTCGCGACGGGTAAAGCGGGGGCTTTCTGGTGAGGTTTGCGTGGCTGTTGGCGATTGCCGTGCTATTGCTCGCGCCACTGGCCGCCTGCACACCAGGCGGCCCCAGCCTGTCCGGCCCTGGCGCGTTTCCCGGCGGCGTGCCGCTTACCGACGAGCACACGCTGGCCCCGAGCGACGAAATCGAGGTGCGCTTTCCGTTTTACCCCGATCTCAACGACCGGGTGGTGGTCGGGCCGGACGGCCGCCTGTCGTTGCAGATGGTCAACACCGTGGCGGTCGGCGGGCTGACCGTGGCACAAGCCACCAAGCTGATCAATGAGCGCTATGCCCAGGTAATTCACGATCCGCAGGCGACGGTGACGATCCGCGCCTATGCGCCGCAGGCGGTTTATGTCGACGGCTGGGTCAACAATCCCGGCCTCGTGCGCAGCGATGTGCCGCTGACCGTGTCACGGGCGCTGGCACAGGCCGGCGGCGCCAAGAGCGGCGCCCACACCGACGACATCCTGATCCTGCGGCGGGGCTCCGATGGAAAGACCTACTACTATGAGGTCGCTCTGGGTAATTATGCCGGCGCCGGCGGTGAAGACCCGCTCCTCAAATCGTACGATGTCGTTTATGTTCCGCAGACGGTCTTTGCGTCTCTGAACGACTTTCTGGTCAACTACATCAAGAACGTGCCGTTTTATTTCCAGTACACGGTGCAGTAATCATCGAGGCAGATTGCCCGGCAGAGCTATCGCCGCGCGAGGACAACCGGAATGGCCGCGAACCCCTACGACCTGACAACGCGTGAAGTCCTCAGCATTCTGTTCAAGGAACGCCGCAAGCTGATCGGGGTTTTTCTCGGGCTGACTCTGCTGGTCATCGGGTTCTCTTACACGATGACGCCGTATTACGAAGCATCGTCCCGGCTGTTGGTAAAGAGCGGCCGCGAATTCCAGGTCCGGTCCGACCCGAACCAGCCGGTCGTTTCGGTGCCGTCGAACACCAAGCAGGAAGTCGTCAACTCCGAAATCCAGATCCTGACCAGCCGCGATCTGGTCGTGGCGGTGATCAAGCAGGTCGGCGCCGACCGTCTTTACCCCGGCAGCGGCGGCTGGTTCGGCTCCGATGCCGGCGCGATGGATGTGGCGTTGCGCAAATTCTACGCCGATTTCAAGGTGTCGCCGGTCGAATTGGCCGATGTCATCGAGGTCACCTACCGCAATCCGAACCACGATGTCGCGGTGCAGGCGCTGAACGCGCTGATTGAGCTGTACCAGCGCAAGCACGCGGAGATGTTCAGCGACCCGCGCTACAAATTTCTTGAACAGCAGACGCGGCAATACGAGACCCAACTCGACGCGGCGACCCGCAAGGTCACCGACATCAAGAATTCGAAATCGCTGTTCGATATCGACGCGCAGCGCGCCAAGCTGATCGATGACCGCGCCGCGACCAACACGATCCTTCAGCAACTGCAAAGCCAGGCGGTCGACGCCCACAAGCGCATCGATTTTCTGACGGCACGGCTCAGGACCACGCCAACCCTGGTGGTCGGCGGCGATACCGAGGCCGATGTCGTCGAGCAGACCAAGGCACGCATGCTCGACCTCCAGGTCAAGGCACAGCAGCTGCGCGAGCGCTATGTCGGTGACGTCAAGCCGTTGCAGGATACCGAGCAGGAAATCGCCCGCTTGAAGCAACTCCTCAACGGCGCCGGCAGCGCCAACCGCAAATCGTCGTCGCAGCGTAATCCCGCATACGACGACATGGCGGTGGCGCTCAACCGCGCGCTGGCCGATGCAGCCCCGCTCGACCAGCAGATCGTGTTGCGCAAACAGCAGGAAACAGCGGCTGAAAATCGGCTGCGCAGTCTCGAAGACGGCGCCAAGGCGCTCGACGATGCGCAGCGCGAACGCCGTACGCTTGAAGAACTGGTCCACACCTACCGCACGCAATATGAAGCGGCGCGGATGAGCGAAAACCTCGACCGCGACAATGTCATCAGCGTCAGCGTCCTGCAAAGCCCGGCGGCGGCAGAGCAGCCGGCCGGGCCGCGCCATCTGCCATTCGCGCTGGCGGGCATCCTGATCGGGCTGGTCGGCGCCTCGGGTGTGCTGATCTACTTGCTGGTGTTCCGCGAGACCCTGATTACGGTCGAGAGCGTCGAGCGTATCATCGGCGTGCCGGTGCTGGCCTCGGTGCCGAATTCGCGCCGGCCTGACAACGACAACCGCCGCAGGGCGGCGTGACCCAGGCTGTACGCGACGGTTCGACACAGTGGGCCGCGACCAACGCGGCTTCAGCTACCTCGGCCTCGGCGCCGATTTGAGGCGAATTTCCGGTTATGTATGAACAGTTCTACGGGCTGTCGCGCACACCGTTCGCGGTGACGCCGGACCCGTCGATGCTGTTTATGAGCCGGGTGCACCGCGAGGCGCTGGCGACGATCATTTACGGTGTCGAGACGCGCAAAGGCTTTATCGTCTGCACCGGCGAAGTCGGTACCGGCAAAAGTACGATCATCCGGGCGTTTTTCGATCAGCTGCAACCCGATGCGGTCAAGCTGATCTACATTTTCACGCCGCAGGTCACGCCGCTCGAAATCGCCAAATATATCTGCAGCGAACTTGGGCTAAAAGAGCCCGACAGCGTGTTCGCGGCGGTGCCGCAACTGCAGCTCGGCCTGCTCGAAATCTTTGAAAGCGGCCGCACCGTCGTGCTGATGATCGACGAAGCGCAGTTATTGCCGGCGGAAACACTGGAATTTCTGCGCCTGCTCAGCAATTTTGAAACCGATACCGAAAAGCTGATCCAGATCGTGCTGGTCGGCCAGCCGGAAGTCGACACAATGCTGGCGCGGCAGGATATGCGGCAAGTCGCCCAGCGGGTCGCACTGCGGGCCCGGCTGCCCGGGCTCGGCATCGAGGAAACCTACGAATACATCGATCACCGCCTGCGGGTATGCGGTGCCGCCGACCTCGCGCAGGTCATGTCGCCCACCGCGGCATGGCAGATCGCCGAAGCTGCCGGCGGCATCCCCCGTGTCGTCAACATTCTCGCCGACAATGCCCTGATCGCCGGGTTCGGGGCGGCGCAGCGACCGCTCGGCAGCCATTTGGCTGGCATAACGATCCGCGATTTCATCGCTAAATCCGGTCCTGCCATCCAGCCGGTTGTGCCGGAACGTCTGGGCGCCGGATGGCGCGCCGCGCGCCGGTTGCGCAGCGCCCTCGTGCGCGAAAAGCACGAGCCGGGCGGTGTTGTCGTCGTTACAGCGACCGGCGGACACTCCATCACAGCACCGGAAATCACCCGGCCGCCGCCGGCGACTCCAGCGAACGTACCGTCTTTGGCTATGCCGTCTGCCGCCGCGCCGCCGGCGGAGAATGCCGCCGCTACCGAGGCGGAGACCTCCTCCATTCCTGCCGTTCCGGCGACACCGCTGCCGGAGACGCCGACGACGATTGTCGAGCCGCTCTCCGAGCCGCCACCTGATGGCGAGGGACCGCAGCATCCGATCGCGCCTCCTCCGACGCCGGAGATCATGCCCGACGCGGTCGCAGCGCCGTCAATGACATCCGCAATCGCGAACGCAACGCTGCCGGCCGCGCTGGTGACGCCCGACAGGGACGGGGTGCCGGTCTCGACGGACGACCTCGTCATGGTGACACCGGAAGCGACGGACGAGATTGCGGCCGCGCCGGTTGTGCTGCGCCTGCCGAATGATATGCCCTCGGATGATTCCAGGCCGCGCCGGGTGTTCAGGCGGCTATCGCCGCGCGACGGTTATCGGCGCGCGGCGCGCATTTCTACGGGGTCGCCGGTATCGATTGAAGGCCTGGTCATGGTGGCGCCTCTGGCCGAAAGCGACATGACGGCCTCGACCTCGCTTCCCGTCACCGACGGATTGGCTGATGCGGCCGAGGACATCGGCATCATCGCGCCGGCTCCCGACGATGCCGCCTTTATCGGTTTCGGCGAGATGCCGGCCGCTCCATCGCAACCGCCGATCCAGGAACAGCCCCCGCCGGAAATCCGGCCCGCGGCCGACCCTGCGCCACAGCCAGCGACGCCCCGCATGTCGGTCCGCAGCAATGGCTTTGCCGCTGCAACGCCGGCCGCGCTGCGTACCGCCGGCACCGCGTCGCAATGGCCGGCGCTGGCTCGGGTGCGATCCGGCCTGCTGTCGACAGCAGAGAGGCGTCCGGAATTCCGCGGTTCGCGTTAACCCGACGGGCGTTGCCCGTCGGTGTCATCGGCCGGATGTTGCCACCCAGGGTGTAACGAGCGGGCATTAATGACCGGGCGTTAACCACTTTTAGACCCTCTATCGACTTTATTGGCCGTGTTCTCTAGTCTCGACCTCACAGGAGGCGAGGCGGGCCGCGCGGCAGATTGTGTGCCACGGCGGTGGAAGCCGGGAAGGTGGTGCCAGGGTGAGCAGCGTCTACGATGCCTTGCAGCGGGCAAGACGGGGCGGCAACAGCCTCATCCCGACGCGCCGGCCGGCGACGCGCGTCACCGATCCCGATCCCTCGGTTGCGGTGCCGCCACGCGCGGAACCAACCGCATCGCCAGGGGCGATGGCGGTACCGCTCAGTCCCCTCCTCGCCTCGATCCGACCGCTGCTCGACGGTACACAGGGCGCCGTTCTCCACGTCGTTGCCGCAACCGCCGGGGAAGGCGCGTCGACGATTGCCCGTGAATTTGCCCTGCTCGCCGGCACGAACGGCCATCGGCACACGCTGTTGATCGACGCTGATCGGGCAAACCCGCAGACCGCGAGGGCCTTTGGCCGCGACAAGGCGCAAGGCGTCGTCGAATTTCTGTGGAGCGGCGCCAATGATTTCGATGCGCTGCAGCAGGTTCCGGGAACGTTGCTCAGCGTTGCCCGCCTGGTCGGCGAAAACGGGCCGCCATCGCTCGACGCCGATACGCTGCGTGAAACTTATCGTCGGGTCCGCGAGTATTTCGAGCTGGTGGTGGTCGATTGCCCACCGGTCGGCGGCGACGTCTATTCCCACTTGTTACCGGAGGCGACCGATGGAGTGGTCCTCGTCGTCCAGGCGGAAAAGACGCGGCCAGCGGTTATCAGCCGCGCCAAGGACATCGTGCAACAGGCCGGCGGCCAGGTGATTGGCGCCGTATTGAACCGCCGCACCAATTACATCCCGGATTTTCTCTACAAACTGCTGTAGCGGGGAAGGCAGCCTGTGATCAATGCGGCAATCGTCGGGCTGGGCCGCTGGGGCCAGACGCTCGTCAGCTCGGTGCAGGGTAAAAGCAACAAGATGCGGTTTGCCACTGCGGTCAGTCGCGACCCGGCGCGCGCGGGCGATTTCATCGCAAGGCACGGAATGCAGCCGGTCCGCTCTCTCGACGAGGCGCTCGCCGATCCGGCGCTCGACGCGATCGTGCTGGCGACACCGCATTCTCAGCATCTCGGCGAAATCCTGGCGACCGCCGCGGCCGGGAAGGCCGTGTTCTGCGAAAAGCCGTTGACGCTGACCCGCGCAGACGCGGAACGCGCCGTTGCGGCGTGCGCCGCTTCCGGCGTGGTGCTCGGGGTCGGCACCGACAAGCGCTATTTCCCGGCGATGCAGGAAGCGGCGCGCCTCGCCGCCACTGGCGAACTCGGCCGTGTCCTCCACGTCGAAGGCAATTTCAGCAACGAAGTCTCCGCGCTGCAGTTTTCCGCGTGGCGCGACTCTGCGGAGGAATCGCCGGCCGGCGGCATGACCGGCACCGGCATTCATGTGCTCGACTCGATGATCCGGGTGGCCGGGCCGGTGCGCCGCGCCCGCGCGCAGTTTCTATCGCTCAAGCCGCCGCCCGACCCGCTCGATTCGATCTCGATCGTGATGGAATTCCGTTCCGGGGTCAGCGGCATGCTGGCGGCGGTGCGCTGCACGCCGATGTTTCTGCGGCTGCATGTGTTCGGGCGCAAAGGCTCGGCCGAAGTGATCGGCCGCAACGAGCTGATCCTGCGCCAAAGCGGCAGCGAGCCACAGCACCGCAAATTTCCGGCCAACGATTCGGTGCGCGAGAATCTCGAAGCGTTCGCCGATGCGGTAGCCGGCATCGCGCCCTATCCGATCACGCCGCAGCATATCGTCGAGGTCGTTGCCGCATTCGAGGCCATTGCCCAATCCGCCGACAGGGGCGGCGCCGCGGTCGATCTCCCGGCGGCTGCGGCATGACCGAAATCCTGCCTTACGGCGCGTGGCGCTCGCCGGTCACCTCCGACCTGATCGTCGGCGAAGCGATCGGTCTCGGCGATATCCTCGTAGACGGCGCCGGCATCTACTGGATCGAAAGCCGGCCCGGCGAGGCCGGCCGCAACGTCATCGTCCGCCATCGGCCGAGCGGCAGCGCCGAGGATGTGACGCCGCGCCCGTTCAGCGCTCGCTCACGGGTGCATGAATACGGCGGCGGCAGCGCTGTCGTGCGGGACGGGATCGTCTACTTCACCAGCTTCGCCGACCAGCGCTTGTATCGGCAAGCTGCCGGCGCGGCGCCGGTGCCGCTGACCCCGGCCGGCGACCATGAGCATCCCGGCACCCGCCACCGCTATGCCGATGGCGTGCTCGACACGCGGCGGCGGCGCTGGATCGGGGTGCGCGAAGAACACGCCGCTGATGGGGTGGTCAACAACACGCTGGTCGCGCTCGATCTTGAGGCGTCAGGGCCACAGCCCGGCCGGATTCTGGCGCACGGCCACGATTTCTATGCTTCGGCAAAGCTGTCGCCGGACGGCCTCCGTCTTGCGTGGCTGACCTGGGACCACCCGAATATGCCGTGGGTAGGTACCGAATTATGGCTCGCGGAAATCGCCGCAGATGGGACGCTGGCGACTCCGCGACTCGTCGCCGGCGCCGACGCCGAGTCGGTGTTTCAGCCGCAATGGTCGCCGGACGGCGTACTGTATTTCGTGTCGGACCGGACCGGTTGGTGGAACCTCTATCGCTGCGATCCCGAAGCCGGCGGCATCCGCCCGCTATGCCCGCGCGACGCGGAATTCGGGCAAGCGCAATGGGTATTCGGACAATCGACCTACGCGTTTCTGTCGCCGGAGCATCTCGTCTGCACCTACGACGATGACGGGCGCGGCGTGCTGGCGCGGCTCGATATGGCGAGCGGAGGTCTCGCGCCGCTCGACTTGCCTTATACGTCGTTCGGCGGTATTCGCGTCGCCGGCGGCCGCATCTTATGCCGCGCCGCATCGCCGACAGAACCGACTGCAATCATTGCGATCGACGCTGCATCCGGGGCAGTCGAAATCCTGCGGCAATCGGCTCCGGCCGCCTCCGTGGAGGGGTTGCGCCGATACTTTTCAGTGCCGCGGCACATTGCCTTCCCGACCGAGCAGGGCCTGACCGCCCATGCGCATTACTATCCACCGGCCAACCCGGATTTCGCGCCGCCGCCCGGTGAAAAGCCGCCGCTTGTCGTCAAATGCCACGGCGGCCCGACCGCCTCCGCCTCGACGACGCTGAGCCTCGGCATCCAGTACTGGACGAGCCGCGGCATCGCGGTGCTCGATGTCGATTATGGCGGCAGCACCGGTTATGGCCGTGCCTATCGCGAGCGGCTCAAAGGCATGTGGGGCGTCGTCGATGTCGATGATTGCGTCAACGCCACCCGGCACGTGGTGACGCAGGGTCTCGCCGATGGCGAGCGCGCGGTCATCACCGGCGGCAGCGCCGGCGGCTATACCGTACTGGCAGCGCTCGCCGGGCGCGATGTATTCCGTGGCGGCGCCAGCTATTACGGCGTCAGCGACGTCGCCGCCCTGGCGCGCGACACCCATAAATTCGAGTCGCGTTATCTCGACTGGCTGATCGGGCCTTATCCCGAACGCGCCGATCTTTATCGCGAGCGCTCGCCGCTGACCTATGCCGACGGATTGCGCTGTCCGGTGATCTTTTTCCAGGGTGCCGACGACCGGGTGGTGCCGCCCAATCAGACCGAAATGATGGTCGACGTTTTGCGTCGCCGGGGCATTCCGGTCGGCTATTTGCTGTTTGCCGGCGAGCAGCACGGTTTTCGACGGGCCGAAAACATCAAGCGCTGCCTCGATTCCGAACTGGCCTTTTACGCGGCGCTGGTCTTCAACACACGCCTCAGCTTTTAGCGTCGCGTCAGCACCCTCACTGAAGCGCGTCCGACCTGCTATAATTGCAGGGCATCGCCACAGGAGGGCTCGATGGCCGATACGCTGATTTCGTGCGACGACCACATGGACCTAGGCCAGTTGCCGGCTGATTTGTGGGAGCGGCGGCTGCCGGCAGCATTGCGTGACCGGGCGCCGCATGTCGAGGAGCGCGACGGGCAGGCGGTGTGGATCTGCGACGGCAAGGTATGGGGCACTTGGAACGGCAAGCCGCCCGCCACCGGCGCCAGGCGGGCGGTCAAGCCGCTGTACAACGCGTTCGACCGTGGCGGCATTCACGACCAGAGCCAGCGCCGCCCGGCGGTCGCCGAACTGCGTCTCGCCGACATGGATCGCGACGGCGTCCGGACCCAGGTGATTTTCGGCCCGATCTTTCAGATTTCGACCGATGACGCGACCCTGCGCGAAGCCTGTTACCGCGTGTACAACGACTGGCTGCTGGAATTTTGCGCGGCGGCACCAGAGCGCCTGATCGGTGTGCCGATGTTGCCCGAAACCCCCGAGGCGGCGACCGCAGAACTCCGGCGCCTCGCCGCCGGAGGCGGGGTGCGGCAGGTCACGCTGATGATCGCCAACATCAGCCCAAAGCTCGACGATCCGGCCTGGGAAAGCTTGTGGAACGCGCTCGAAACCACTGGCATCATCCTGTCGTGGCACATCACCGTGTTTGTCGGAAAGCCGGGCGACCGGGTCGCCGGCAAGCCCGCCGCCGTGTTCGAGAACACCAAATTCTTCATGGCGAATTTTCTCGAACCGTTTGTCGATCTGTTCGCCTGGGGCATTCTCGAACGCCACCCCAAGCTCAAGATGGTGATGGCCGAGGCCGGCACCGGCTGGCTCCCGTGGCTGGTGCAAGAACTTGACTACCGCCACTGGCGGTTGTGGGAAGCCAGGGAGTTCTGGGCCGACAAGGGTGGCATCGCGCTCGAAACCAAGCCGTCGGAACTGTTCAAGCGGCAGATTTATGCGACGTTCCAGGAAGACTACGCGGCAATGGCGCTGATCCCGTTTTTTGGCGACGGGCATCTGCTGTGGGCGTCGGATTATCCACACCCCGACAGCGTCTGGCCGGATTCACGCGGCGCCATCGAGCGCCAGATGCAAAGCCTGCCGCCCGAAATGCGCCGCAAGCTGACCTACGACAATGCCGCCGCGCTTTACGGCCTCGGGTAGCTTGGAGCGTGATCCGGGTGCGCGACGACGTTCAAGAACCGCCTCCGCCGGGCTTGACCCGGCGGTCCTTGAATCCTCGCCGACGTTTCGTCGATAGATCGCCGGGACAGGCCCGGCCAAAGTGGTAAGGGCAGTGCTTTAACCGCCGGGGCGGCGGGCTACCGATCGGCGATCGGCGGCTTGCCCTCTTCCTGGCGCACCTCGTTGATGATCTGCAGCACCCGCTCGCGATAGGGGCGGAACTGCATGCCGAATTCCTGCACCACCCTGCTGTTGTCGATCATGAAGTTGCCCGACCGCTCGCGGCCGCCGGTATCCTTGTCGAAGGTGATCTGCGCGTCAGGCAGGAATTCGCGAACGATATCGGCCAACTCGCCAAGGCTGATCGTGTGGCCGCCGGTGTTGTAGATCGCGTGCTCCGGCTTGTCCTTCATCACGACGCGCGCAAAGATTTCGGCGATCTCATCGACATGGATCGGTGCCCGCATTGTATCCTTGTAGGGAAAACTGACCGGCTTGCCACGCGCCGGGTTGGTGATGCAGAACACGTGGTCGACCGAGCCGACGACCTTGTCGGGCCCGGTCACATTGGCCGGACGGATCGTTGTGATCTCCATGCCGTGCTTTTCGCGGTAATCCTGCGCCTGCCACTCGTTGAAGATCTTGTGCATCGCGTATTGCACATGGCCGTGCTTGAAATCGTCTTCATTGACGATGCGTTCGCCATAGAATTTCTGCTCGCCGCTGACCGCGACCGAGCTGGCATAGACCACCCGGTTGCACCCGGCAAGCCGCGCCGCCTCAAAGCAATTATCCATGCCGAGGATGTTGAGCTTGAACGCGACGCGCGGCGGGATGTCGCTGCTGATGTAATAGGCGAGGTTGATCACCCGGTCGGGTTTTACCGTGGTCATCACCGCCATGACATCGTCGAACTGGCTGATATCGCCGCGCAGCACCCGCACTTTGGCGAGTTCGCTGTAATTGGCGGTCTGCGGGTTGATATCCATGACGACAGAATCCTCGCCGCGTTGCGCGAGGAGCGGGATCAGCCGCCGCCCGATAAACCCGGTGCCGCCGATAATCAACGTCGTCATCTGCGCTTCTCCCTTGAGTGTTCGGAGAAGCCTACCGCTGGCTTACGAACGCGCGCAACCGACACCGGTACGACACAGCGTTGCGGCGGCGGCTACAGCAGTGCCATCACCTGCCGGGAGAAATCTTCGGCGAGGCGCCATTTGGTGCTGTTGCCGGTGGCGAAGATCAATTCTTCGAGACCGTCCTGCTCCAGTTCGCGGATGCGCTCGATCAACTCGTCCGGTGTGCCGATCAGGCAGGTGTCGCGGATGAGCTGCTCGTCGATCAGTTCCGCTTCGCCCGGGTGCAGCCGCGTGTAATGGAATTCGTGCGTGCGGAAATGGCGGTACTCCGGCGGCGTCGCCGCGACCAAGGCGCAATAGCGCTTCCAGATGCGATCGAGGAAAGCCGGCGGGTCGATGCGCTTTTCGTGCACCTCGTCGTAGAAATAATAGACGCTGGCCATCACGTTGGGGCCGAGGGTCGCCTTGATGCGGTCGGAATCGGCACGCTCGCCGGGTTCGAGCACGGCGACATTGGTCAGCGCGCAGTTGGCAAAGCCGGCGAGGTCGCGGCTGCCGCGGGCGGCGCCTTGGCGCGCATGCGCCATCGCCTGCGACGGTGCGATGCCGCGCGGCGGGATCGCGAAGACAAGGCCGTCGCCATATTCGCCGGCAAGCGCCATCGCGCGCGGTCCGAACCCGGAAACGAAAAGGGGAATCTTAGGCTCCAGGTTCATGTATGCGCGTTCGTGCATCAGCATCCTGATCGGCCGCGGCACGCCGTTGAACGCATAATCGACCACCTCCCCGCGTAACAACGCCGCCAGGACGCGCAGATAATCGGCGAACTCGGCGATCCGCATCGGCCGCTGCCCGATACTGCGCATCGCGGTGTTGCCGGTGCCGATGCCGAGAAACACCCGTCCCGGCGCAATGCGGTTCAACGTTGCTATCGCCGCGACATGCACCGGCGGAATGCGGGTGCCGCAGATCGCCGTGCCGGGGCCGATGCGCAGCCGGGTCGTCTGCCGCGCCGCCAGCGCGAGCACAGCGTAGCAATCGGAGAACAGCATCTGGCTGTCAGCCACCCACACTGAATCGTAGCCGAGTGCTTCGGCATGCGGGAAAAAGCCGATCTCGTCGATATCAGCCATGACGCAAAAACCGAACTTCACGGCATCCCCCCCGATTGCGGCTTGTTATTGGTGATCTTGCCAATATTTACCCGTCGTCCCGGCGGCAAAGGATGGACCGGATCAGTCGAAATCTTCGGCGAGGGCAGTACGGACCGCTTCGGGCATCGCCGCGACGTGCCCGTAATTCGGGTGATCGAAACCGACCATCACGCGTGCGCCAGGCGCCTTGAACGCGGCGATCTGCTCGGAGGCAAAGGGAAAGCGGATGAACTGAACCGACGACGCTTTGCCGTCTGCAGTGCTGTTTTCGCGCGTCGGATCGGGTTCGCCGGCGATGCGCGTGCCGGCGATTTCGATGAACACCGTGTTTTCAATTCCCCCGAGCCGCGCCAGCATGCGGGCGCGGCGTACCGGGTCGTCGATCTCGAACATCACCGTCGCAACCAGTTCCTGACCTTGCGGGATCAGCGGATTGTAGGCAGTCAGCTCATCAGCGAGTTGTGCGTCGCCGCCTTTTTCGATGTACAGCATTTCCTGAACCTGCTGCCACATCGTGGCGAAATTCTCGAAATAGAATGTCGCGACCGGCCCGACTTCGACCCGGCGGCGCTTTTTGATCGCGCTGATTTCACTGCGTCGCTGCCGCCGGGTTTTGACGTATTCGTCGAGCGGCAGGATGTCGGCGCGGGTGATTTCGCGTTTGGCGCTGGTGGTATTCATGCGGCTGGCTCCTGGCGGCTTACGACGCACCGGCGGCGATGCCGTAGGCACGCGCGACAAGTTCGATCGGGTGATGCGACCGGTCCGGCAACGTCTTGTTTTCGGCAAGCAATTCCATGCCTTGCAGCACATGCATCCCGGCAAGCGGGCATTCCGACGCGAGATACGGCGTTACGTCGCGCATTGCCTGTCGCGCCACCGGCTTTCCGATCTTGATGGCGGTCTCGAAATTTTCCTTCATCACGCCCCACGAGCCGCCGTGCCCGGAACAGCGTTCGATGACGTTGACCTGAGCTTCCGGCAGCAGGCGCAGCATCTCGGCCGATTTCTGCCCCATATTCTGGGCGCGGGCATGGCAGGCGATGTGCAGCGTGACGCCGCCGTCGAGCGCCTGCAGGCCCGGCGCCAGCCCCTCTTTCTTGGCGATATCGACGATGTATTCGGCGATGTCGAAGGTGGCGCCCGACAGTTTCTTGACCGCGTCGTCGCCCGGCACGATCAGCGGCCACTCGAATTTCAGCATCAGCGCGCAGGACGGGACCAACGCGATGATGTCGTAGCCCCGGTCGATATAGGGGCCGAGCGTCGCCGCGACGTTGCGCGCCGCGGCGGCAACCTTGGCGAGATCACCGGCCTCGAATTGCGGCATGCCGCAGCATTGTGGGTAGACGACTTCAGTTTCGACGCCGTTGCGCGCCAGCACCGCCTGCGCCGCCTCGCCGATATTCGGATTGTTGTAGTTGACGAAGCAGGTGGCGTAGAGCACGGCCTTGCGACCGGCCGCCGGCGCATTGCGGTCAACCACCGGCGGCGCGCGCCGTGCCCGCGTCGCAAAAGTGCGGCCGACGAATTTTGGCAGATCGGCCTTGCGGTCGATCTGCGCGACCTTCTCCATCAAGGGCCGTGTCGCCGTGTTTTCGCGCTTGGTGGCCCAGTTGGCGAGCGGCGCGACGTATTTCGCGAGTTCGCCGTTGCGGTCGGTTTTTCCCAGCTCGCTGCGCGCCAGTGGCACCTGCTTTTCCTTCAGCTCGACGGCGCGGTAGCGCAGCATCGTGTGCGGGAAATCAAGGTTGAATTCATGCGGCGGCACATACGGACATTTCGTCATAAAGCACATGTCGCACAGCGTGCAGGCATCGGCGACCGGCTTGAAATCAGCGACCGGCACGCTGTCGAGTTCACCGGTCGCCGAATTGTCGATCAGATCGAACAGGCGCGGGAACGAGTCGCATAAATTGAAACAACGCCGGCAGGTATGACAGATGTCAAAGATGCGATGCATCTCCGCTTCGGTTTTGGCGCGGTCGGCAAAATCCGGATCTTCCCAGGCCAGCACATGACGTATCGGTGCTTCGAGACTGCCTTCAGCCATGCAGCCACCTCTTGCGCCGGGACCATGCCCTGGCGCTTCTAAAAAATGGATGGGGCGCGAAAGCTATCGCCCTCGCGCCCCGATTATTCGTATCGATTTATCAGTCGAGTGCCATTAGGCGGCGGCTTACGCCAGCGTGTCAAACGCCCGCTGGAACCGGCCGGCATGCGACTTCTCAGCCTTCGCCAAGGTTTCGAACCAATCGGCGATCTCGTCAAAGCCTTCGTCGCGAGCGGTGCGCGCCATGCCCGGATACATATCGGTGTATTCGTGCGTCTCTCCAGCCACCGCGGCCTTCAGATTGTTGGCGGTGCCGCCGATCGGCAACCCGGTCGCCGGATCGCCGGTTTCCTCGAGAAATTCGAGATGGCCGTGGGCGTGCCCGGTTTCGCCTTCGGCGGTCGAACGGAACACGGCGGACACGTCGTTAAAGCCTTCGACGTCGGCCTTTTGAGCAAAATAGAGATAACGGCGGTTCGCCTGGCTTTCACCGGCAAACGCAGCCTTCAAATTGTCTTCGGTCTTCGAACCTTTCAGAGACGCCATCCAATCCTCCATCTGCGGGGCGGGCGGCTGCCATGAGCCGCACTGGCTACCCGCCTTCCTTTAATAGGTACGGTTCCGACCGGTGTCAATGTTGTTTAGAAACGTTCTAATTTATGACGCCGCTGCATCATGCCGAATACGAATGATGACATCGACCCGCCGGATTTCGGTGCCGGCTGGCGGTTGCGGCAACTGCCCGACCATGACGGCGTCACCCGGAATGTCTTGCAGCAGCCCGCTCGACTCGCAGAAAAAATGGTGGTGGTCCTGCGTATTGGTGTCGAAATATGAGCGCCCCGGCTCGACCACGACCTCACGCAGCAGACCGGCCGTGGTGAATTGGTGCAGCGTATTGTACACCGTCGCCAGCGACACCCTGATCGACTGTGCGAGCGCCTCGCCGTGCAGGTTTTCCGCCGTGATATGGCGGTCCCCTTGCTGAAACAGCAGCCCGGCCAGAGCCACCCGCTGGCGCGTCGGCCGTAAGCCCGCCGCCCGCAGGCGTTCGAGGATATCAGGAAAGGGCTGCAAAATTGCCATGACCGACATATAGAGCGCACCGGTGGGAAAATAAAGCGCAGGCCACCCGGAACCCGTTTATCGAGAACCGTTTAATTGCCGGTTTGCAGGCGATCCACCAATTCCTTGACACTCGGCACATAGCCGTTGGCGTAAAACGGGTCGGAAGCAAAGCGATAGGCGTTGTGACCCGCGAACATCAACTGAAACTCGACATCGTCGGAATGCCGAATCGCTTGCAGCGTCTTTTGAATGCAGAAGCTGCGCGGGTCCGCCTTTTTGCCGGTAGTGGCGTTGTCGTTCTGCGCCCAGTTGGAAAACTGGCAGGAACTCAGGCAGCCCATGCAGTTGATCTGGTCGGTGCGGATTTCAAGCGCCCTTGGCGGCGTGACAAAGATCAGTGTCGAATCCGGCGTGCGCAACGCCTCGGTAAAGCCGCCGGCAACCCAGCGTTGCGCTGATTCGCGGTCATGCGCGGTCAGATAGACCAGCCGGCCGCGCGCGCCGACATGAAACGGCGCGGTATGCTCGCCGACCGGCTCGATCGAATAGGCGACCTGATGTTCGGAGCGCTCTTCCAGTTCGTACAGAAAGTCGTTGCGCACGGCCGACGAATAAAACCCGGTCGGGCTGAACCGGTTCAGCGATATGTCGCCTTCCTGCAACGTCAGCAAGCGCCGTTTCCATGCGTCTGAAATGGGGCTTTCACGGGTCAGTAACGGCCGCGTCCCGAACTGGAATGCGATCGGCCCGAGTTCCGGGTTATCGATCCAGTCCGTCCATTCCTGCAGGTTCCACACACCGCCGGCCATGAAGATCGGGATGTCGGCGAGGCCGAATTCAGTCATCAGGCTGCGCAGTTCACGCACCCGCGGATACGGCGCCTCCGGCACCAGCGGGTCTTCGCTGTTCGACAGGCCGTTATGGCCGCCGGCAAGCCAGGGGTCTTCGTAGACGACGCCGCCGAGCCAGTCGCAGAATTTGTGGTAAGCCCTTTTCCACAGCGCGCGAAACGCCCGCGCCGACGACACAATCGGGTAGTAGTAGATGCCGTAGCTCGCGGAAATCTCGGCGATGCGATAGGGCATGCCGGCGCCGCAGGTGACGCCGTGGATCAGCCCGCGCGCGCCTTCCAGCACGCCGTGCAGAACCCGCTCGGCCGCCGCCATCTCCCACAGCACATTCATGTTGATACGGCCTTCGCCGTTCGACCGCTCGTGTGCGACGCGCGCCTGCTGAATGCCGCCGGCGATGGCATAGGCGACCAGTTCTTCGTGCCGCTCGCGCCGGGTGCGCCCGTAATAGAGCTGCGGAATGCGCTCGCCGGCTTCGCCGTAGCTGTCGGCGTTGACGCCGGAAAACGTGCCGACGCCGTCAGACGCCGCCCAGGCGCCCGAGCTTTCGCCGTTTGAGATCGAGATGCCTTTGCCGCCTTCGACGAGCGGCAAGACCTCGCGACCGGAAATTACGATCGGATTGAGCTTCACCGAAGCGTCCCCTGCCGCGCCATGACCGCGCCATGACCTGCGCTGGTCTTGATAATTATATCCGGAGCATCGGAGAAAACGGAAGTCACCCCCCAACCAAGGAGTAAACGCGCGCGCGCCGGGCTGTTGACCGTGTACGACAGAAGATCATAACCGGCGGCCCGGATGGCGGCGATGCGGCGCGCCCGTAAATAGCGGTAATCGGCGCCGATCGCGATGCAGCCGAGCCGTTGCGCGATCGCGGCCCAGTTGCGCGGCACCAAACGGAACAGGACGCCGCGCGGAATATGCGGCGCCAGGTCGCGGATCGCGGTGACGGCAGCGCGCTGAAAACTCGATACCAGGATGCCAACAGGGCGATGCCGCGTCAGCGTCCTGGCGACCGCCGCCGCGGTGGCGTATTCGCGGCCGCGATCGGATTTGATCTCGATATTGGTCGAGAGGCCAAGTTCGGCTGCCAGAATCAGGACCTCGTCAAGGATTGGCACTTTTTCACCGGCAAAGCCCGGATCGAACCAGGCGCCGGCATCGCAATTACGGATCGCCGCCAGCGGCATCGCGGCAATGACGCCGCTGCCGTCGGTGGTACGGTCGAGCCGCGAATCATGGCACACCATCGGCATGCCATCACCGCTCAGCCGCACGTCAAACTCGACCCACCGGCACCCCAGCGCTTTGGCGCGGCGGAAGCTCGCCAGCGTGTTTTCCGGCGCATAGGCAGCGGCGCCGCGATGGCCGATGACGGTGGGGAGTGCCGGAGCGCGCGTGGTCACATCAAGGGTGATGCATTAACCGTCATCCCGGTTCTCGCGTCCCGGGATGACGAGTTGCTGCGATCTGCGCGGCTGATCCAGGCAGCTTCGGGGCCACTCAGACGGTGGCCTGCGCCGGCTCCTGCTGCCGCCGCGCCGCGCCGAGATCCTCGCCGGTCTGCTGATCGACCTGCCGCATGCTGAGCTTGACCTTACCGCGGTCGTCAAAGCCAAGGACCTTGACCTTGACCTGATCACCCATCTTGACGACATCGGCGGTCTTGGCAACGCGCTGCGGTGCCAGCTCGCTGATATGGACCAGCCCGTCGCGCGATCCGAGGAAGTTCACAAAGGCGCCGAAATCGACGACCTTGACCACCTTGCCAGGGTAGATCAGACCGACTTCCGGCTCTGCGACGATGCCGCGAATCCACTCGATCGCCGCCTTTGCCGCGTTGGCGTCGACCGCCGCGACCTTGATCGTCCCGTCATCCTGAATGTCGACCTTGGCGCCGGTGGTCTCGACGATTTCGCGGATGACCTTGCCGCCGGAGCCGATGACCTCGCGGATTTTCTCCTTGGGCACCGAGATCGTCGTGATCCGCGGCGCATTGTCGCTGACATCGTCGCGCGCTCCGGTCAGCGCCTTGGCCATCTCGCCGAGAATGTGATGGCGGCCGTCGCGTGCCTGATCGAGCGCGACGCGCATGATCTCCTCGGTGATCGAGGTGATCTTGATGTCCATCTGCAGCGCGGTAATGCCCTTCTCGGTGCCGGCCACCTTGAAATCCATGTCGCCGAGATGGTCTTCGTCACCAAGGATGTCGGTCAGCACCGCAAACCCGTCGGGTTCCTTGATGAGACCCATCGCAATGCCCGCAACCGGCCGCGGCAACGGCACGCCGGCATCCATCAGCGCCAGCGACGCGCCACACACCGAGGCCATCGACGACGAGCCATTCGACTCGGTGATCTCGGAGACCACCCGGATCGTGTAGGGGAAGCTCTCCTTTGGCGGCAATAACGGCCGCACCGCCCGCCATGCGAGCTTGCCGTGACCGATTTCGCGCCGCCCCGGCGACCCCATCCGCCCGGCCTCGCCGGTGGAATAGGGCGGGAAGTTGTAATGCAGCAGAAAGTTCTCGCGGTATTCGCCTTCGAGCGCGTCGATGATCTGCTCGTCCTGGCCGGTGCCGAGCGTCGCCACAACCAATGCCTGGGTTTCGCCGCGGGTGAACAATACCGATCCGTGGGCGCGCGGCAGGATGCCGACCTGGCAATCGATCGGCCGCACCGTCTTGGTGTCGCGTCCGTCGATGCGCTGCCCGTCGCGCAGGATGGCACCGCGCACGATGTCCTTTTCGATGTCCTTGAACAGCTTGAGCGCGATCGTGCGCTCGGCCTCATCGTCAAACAGCCCAGCGGCACCGGCCTTGGCGGCATCGAGCTGATTGCTGCGCTCCTGCTTGCCGCGCTCGCGATAGGCGGCGTCGATCTGCGGTCCGACGGTCTCGCGCAACCGCGCTTCGATCGCCGCCTTGTTGGCGGCCGGGCCGGCCATGTTCCACGGCTCTTTGGCGCAGGTTTCGGCCAGCTCGATGATCGCCTCGATGACCGGCTGAAAGCCGCGATGGCCAAACATGACGGCGCCGAGCATGACGTCTTCCGGCAGTTCCTTGGCTTCCGATTCGACCATCAGCACGCCTTCGCCGGTGCCGGCGACGACGAGTTCCAGGTGCGAACGCGGCAGTTGGTCGAGCGTCGGGTTCAGGACATATTCGCCGTTGATGTAACCGACGCGGCAACCGGCGATCGGCCCGAGAAACGGAATGCCCGACAGCGTCAGCGCGGCGGAGGCGCCGACCAGCGACACGATGTCGGGATCGTTTTCCAGATCGTGGCTCAGCACCGTGCACACGACTTGTGTTTCATTCAGAAAGCCGGGGACGAACAGCGGCCGGATCGGCCGGTCGATCAATCGCGAGGTCAGCGTCTCCTTTTCCGAGGGGCGGCCTTCGCGCTTAAAAAAGCCGCCGGGAATCTTGCCGGCGGCAAATGTCTTTTCCTGATAATTGACGGTGAGTGGGAAAAAATCCTGATTGGGGCGCGCCGATTTTGCGGCGACGGCGGTGCATAAAACAGTGGTTTCACCGTAGGTTGCCAGCACCGCGCCGTCAGCCTGGCGCGCAATCTTGCCGGTCTCCAGCACGAGACGGCGGCCACCCCACATCAGCTCCTTACGAAAAGCCTGGAACATTCGTCTTTATCCTTCCAAACAGACCGACAGCGCCGTCCGAGGCGTATCCCCGGGCGTGCACTGTCCGGCGGCGATCCTCGCCGCGATATGCGTCAGCACCATACCCCCACGCATATGGCAATTCTTGCGCCAGCCGCAATCCGGCCGGCGATCTGAAACAGGGTGGGGGCCTGCGCGCCGATCTGTCGTCAGCGGCGCAATCCGAGCCGGCCGATCAGCGTCGTGTAGCGGTTGGCATCCGACCGCTTGAGATAGTCGAGCAGCCGGCGGCGTTGCCCGACCATGACCAACAGGCCGCGCCGCGAGTGGAAATCCTTGCGGTGGGTCGAGAGATGGTCGGTCAGGTTGCGGATGCGTTCCGACAGGATGGCGACCTGTACTTCAGGCGAGCCGGTGTCGCCCGTCTTCATTGCGTATTCGCCGATCAGCGCCTGCTTGCGCTCGGGAGTAATCGACATCGGGCTCGTTCCTTCAACGATTGATTATGCGTATCGGCCGCAGGCCGCCATTTTCGATCCGGGCCAAGGCGACAAGCAGCCGATCGAGGCATGCGCCGATGATCGTGCCGTCCTCGTAAGGATCGATCTGCCCCCACTCGCCCATGTCCTGTGGCATCAGCCGCTGACCGTGGCGCAACCGAGTTGCTTCCTCTGCCGTCACGGCGAGCGCCGGGATGTCGTCCAGCGCCGTCTCAATCGGCAGCAGATGCTCGGAGGCGGCCAGACTATGCCCAAGCGCCACCGCCGAATCCAGTGAAATCGCCTGCGCCTCGGTGAAGCGGCCGACCGCGATGCGGCGCAGTTCGACGATGTGGCCGAGCGTGCCGAGCGCGACGGCGAGATCGCGCGCGAGCGAGCGGATATAGGTTCCGGCGCCGACCGTTGCTGTGAAATCGGCGTGGTCGAGGTCGGTTGCGGCCACGAGATGCAAGGCAGCGATCTCGACCGGGCGCGCGGCCATTTCCGGCGCGGCGCCGGCACGGGCCAGCGCATAGGCCCGTCGTCCGGCAATCTTGATCGCCGAAAAGGCCGGTGGCCGTTGCTGAATCGTGCCGGTAAAGGCGGCCAGCGCCGCGACGATCGCGGCGCCGTCGGGACGCGAGGCGGTTTCGCCGACAACCGTTCCTTCGCTGTCATCGGTATCGGTGGCGACCCCCCAGCGAACGCGAAACCGGTAGCGCTTTTCGCCGGCACTGGCGAACTGTACGGTCTTGGTGGCTTCGCCGAATGCCATCGGCAAGATGCCGGTGGCGAGCGGATCGAGCGTCCCGGCATGCCCGATTTTTGCATCCGTCGCGCGCCGCAGCAACGCGACCGCGCGGGCCGATGTCACGCCCGCGGGTTTGTCGACGATCACCCAGCCATGCAGCGCGGTGTTACCCGGTTTCCGCATCGTCTGGCTGGTTGAGGCCTACGGCGTCGGAGGCCGGCGTCTCGGGGTGCAGATCACGTTCGACTTCGGGCCGCGCCAGCAACTCGGTGATCCGCGCGGCGCTGTCAAAGGCGTCGTCGAGCGCGAACGCGATATTCGGCGCCATGCGCAATTCGACAGTACGGGCGATTCGCGTCTTCAGAAACGGCGCGCTGCGTTGCAGTCCGGCCATGATTTCCGGCACATTTTCGCCGGCGAGCGGCATCACAAAGGCCGTCGCGTTGCGCAAATCCGGGCTGACTCGCACCTCGGTCACGGTGACGCTGGCGTCGCGCAATGCCGGGTCGCGCAATTCGCCCGGCCGCAGCAATTCGGCCAGGGCATGGCGCAGTTCCTCGCCGACCCGCAACTGCCGCTGGCTGGCCGCGCGCGGCCGGTTTCGATGTTCGTGTTCGCGTCGCCGGGGCATTTGCTTGCGTGAGTTTCGATCAACGGAAATCGCCGAGCCCGCAAAACGCGGGAAATCCGGGCCGGCTATTCGAGGGCGGGCCTTGTCAAAAGGCAAGCCTTGGCCCCTGCGATTTCGCAGGGGCGAGAACGACAGCAGACCTACAGCGTGCGTGCGACTTCTTCGAGTTCAAAGCACTCGATCACGTCGCCGGTCTGGATGTTCTCGTAATTCTCGAAGGCCATGCCGCATTCATAGCCGTCGCGTACCTCGCGGACTTCGTCCTTGAAGCGCTTCAGCGTTTTCAACGAGCCCTCGTGAATGACGACGTTGTCGCGCAACAGCCGCACCTTGGCGCCGCGCCGCACCACGCCTTCCGTCACCATGCAGCCGGCGACCTTGCCGACGCGAGTGATGTTGAACACCTCGCGGATCGATGCATTGCCGAGGAAACGCTCGCGCAAGGTCGGCGACAGCATGCCCGACAAGGCTGCCCGCACATCGTCGATCAGATCGTAGATGATCGCGTAATAGCGGATTTCGACGCCGTCGCGCTGCGCCAATTCGCGCGCCTGCGGGTTGGCGCGGACGTTAAAGCCGATGATCAGCCCGCCGGTCGCCTTGGCGAGGATTACATCGCTTTCGGTGATCCCGCCGACTGCCGAATGGATGACCTGCACGGCCACCTCGTCGGTCGACAGTTTTTCCAGCGACCCGACGATGGCCTCCAGCGACCCCTGCACATCGGATTTGACGAGGATCGGCAATTCCTTGGCGCTACCCGAGGCGATTTTCGAGAACATTTGCTCGAGCGTGCCGCGCCCGCCTGCGGTGGCGGCGGTATCGCGCCGCCGGCGTGTCCGGAACTCGGTGACCTCGCGCGCCCGGCTCTCGCTTTCGACGACGACAAAATCATCGCCGGCAAGCGGCAGCCCGTTGAGGCCGAGCACCTCGACCGGGGTCGATGGGCCAGCCTCGCGCAGATTCTGGCCGCGCTCGTCGACCAGGGCGCGCACTTTGCCCCATTCGCTGCCGGCGACAAAAATGTCGCCGACGCGCAGTGTGCCACGCTGTACCAGGGCCGTCGCCACCGGGCCACGGCCGCGTTCAAGCTTGGCTTCGAGCACGACGCCTTCGGCGCTGCGGTTGGGGTTGGCGTGCAAGTCGAGCAGTTCGGCCTGCAGCAGGATCGCTTCTTCGAGCTTGTCGAGATTGAGCTTTTTGATCGCCGACACTTCGACGTTCAATACTTCACCGCCGAGTTGCTCGACGACGAGGTCGTGCTGCAGCAATTCCTGGCGAACCCGTTCGGGCTTGGCCTCGGGCCGGTCCATTTTGTTGATCGCGACGATGATCGGCACATCGGCGGCCTTGGCATGGCGGATCGCCTCGACCGTCTGCTCCATGATGCCGTCATCGGCCGCCACCACCAGCACGACGATATCGGTGATGTTGGCGCCGCGGGCGCGCATCGCAGTAAAGGCCTGATGGCCCGGCGTGTCGATAAAGGTGATCTGCTTGCCGCCGCTGAGCTGCACGCGATAGGCGCCGATATGCTGGGTGATGCCACCGGCTTCGCCGGCCGCCACATCGGTTTCGCGCAACGCGTCGAGCAGCGATGTCTTGCCGTGATCGACATGGCCCATGATCGTGACGACCGGGGCCCGCGGTTCAAGCAGCTCCGGCTCGTCGACCTCGCCGCGCAGCCCGATCTCGACATCGGATTCGGCGACGCGGCGCAGGCGATGGCCGAATTCGCTGACGATCAGCTCTGCCGTGTCGGCATCGATAACCTGGTTCGTCGTCGCCATGACGCCCATGCGCATCAGCGCCTTAATGACGTCGACACCGCGTTCGGCCATGCGGTTCGCCAGTTCCTGCACGGTAATCGATTCCGGAACGACCACTTCGCGCACGATCTTGACCTGATCCTGCCGCAGCATGCGCTGGCGTTCGCGCTCGCGGGCGCGGCGCACCGAGGCGAGGCTGCGCATGCGCTCGCCTTCCTCTTCGGCGGTCAGCGCGCGCGTTACGGTAAGCTTGCCAGTGCGGCGGCGAGGTTCGTCGCGGCGCGCCGGGACCAGCGGCCGGCGCGGTGCCGGTGTGCCCGGCCGGCGCGCCTGCGCCGCCGCTTCTTCCTCTTCTTCGGCCGGCGCGGCGACTTTGCCGGCGGCGGTGAGCGCGGCGACCTTGGCGGCGGCGGCCTTGCCGGCGCGTTCGGCGACTTCGCGACGGCTCTCTTCCTCTTTGCGGCGCGCTTCGTCTTCTTCGGCGCGCTTGCGGTTTTCCTCCTCAGCGCGTTTGCGCGCCTCTTCCTCCTCGACCTTGCGGCGAGCTTCTTCCTCCGCAAGGCGGCGGGCTTCTTCAGCGGCGGTTTCTTCTTCGCGGCGCAGCCGGGCGGCCTCGGCCAGAGCGGCGCGGTGCCGCGACTCCTCATCGGCCTTGCGCGCATCCTGCAAGGCGCGGACGCGGCCCGCGCGTTCTTCTGCGGTCAGCGCGCGCGGCAATGCCACCGGCCGGCGTACTGGTTCGGGGGCTGCGGGGACGATCGCCGGCTGGGCGCGCGCGGTGGTGGGCGATCCGGCGGCCGGTTCGGGGCGCACGGGTTCGGGCGCCGCACCCGGCAGCATGGTACGCTTCTTGCGCACCTCAACCGTCACGGTCTTGGTTCGGCCATGCGAGAAGCTCTGGCGGACCTGCCCGGTTTCGACACCCCGCTTCAGTTCGAGCTTGCCGCCGCTCCGCGTCAGGGACAGCGGCCGCTTCTGCTCTTGGTCGTTGACTTCCTGCTCGTTCACTTCAGTCATGCGCTCTGTTACCGCCATCCTTTGCCGCCGACGCCGCCGGCGCGAATTCCATCTCGCGATCTGCCGTCTTGCACTCCAGCGCCGCTCCCGTGCGAAAGCCGGCGAGGCGCGACAGGTCGCACAGCAGCCGCCGGCACAGCGTGCCTCTGGCGACCACCGCATGGACGATCCGGTCACGCCCGAAGGCGCCGCCCAGTTCGTCCGCCGTCAACACGGTCGCCACCGGCACATCGCGCCCGAGCGCGGCAAGCCTGTGTCGACCGTTCTCCGCACCGTCCAGCGCGGCCAGCAACAGCCCCGCGCCGCCGCGGCGCACCGCCTCGTCGACCCGGTCGAACCCCGCCACCGCAACCCCGGCGCGGCGGGCGAGACCCAGCGACTCGTAACACCGGCGTGCCAGGAGCCCCTCAATGCGCTCCGCCAGCTCAGTGGGCATCGTCACCATGCGCCGCGCCGCCCGCGCAAAAACCCGCTTTGCGACAGCCCGTTCAACTATATCCCGCCGCGGCAGCAACCACAAACCCCGTCCCGGCAACCGTGCCTCGATATCGGGGACGATCGCCCCGTCGGGCCCCACGACAAAACGCAGCAGCATCGCACGATCATGGGTCTCGCCGGTGACGACGCAGCGTCGTTGCGGCGGCGACGGCGTAGCCGCATCGGCCGGCGCCAGGGTAGAGGGCGGCGGGGAAGCTGTCGGACGAGGGCCGCGGCGAGCCGTAATCGCTTACTCCTTCTCCGCGGGCGCGGTCTCGGTTTCGTCGAACCAATGCGCTCGTGCCGCCATGATCAGCGCGTTCGCCTCGTCGAGTTCGAGCTTGGCGCCTCCCTTGTCGGAGGCGGCCAGCATCTCGACCAGTTCGTCACCGGCCAGCCCGGCAAAATCGTCGAGCGTCTTGATGCCGTTTTCGCCGAGCGTCACCAGCATGCCGGCACTCAGCCCTTCAAACGCGATCAGATCGTCCTCGACCCCAAGCGCAACATAACGCTCCTCATATTCACGGTCGCGCCGTTCCAGCGCGTTGCGGGCGCGCTCCTGCAATTCGCCGGCAATATCGACGTCGAAGCCTTCGATCTCCGCGAGGTCCTCCACCGCGACAAAGGCCACTTCTTCGAGCGATCCGAAACCTTCGGTCACCAGCAGGTGGGCGATGACATCGTCGATGTCGAGGGCGTCGATGAACATCTGGCTGCGGGTGCGGAACTCTTCGGTGCGGCGCTCCGACTCTTCCGCTTCCGTCAGGATGTCGATATCCCAGCCGGTCAGCTGCGACGCGAGACGCACATTCTGGCCGCGCCGCCCGATCGCCAGGCTGAGTTGGTCGTCCGGCACGACAACCTCGATGCGGCGCTGCTCCTCATCCATCACGACCTTGGAGACTTCCGCCGGCGCCAGCGCGTTGACGACGAAGGTCGCCGGATCGGACGACCACGGAATGATGTCGATCTTCTCGCCCTGCAATTCGCCGACCACCGCCTGGACGCGGCTGCCGCGCATGCCGACGCAGGCGCCGACCGGGTCGATGCCGCTGTCGCGCGAGATCACCGCGATCTTGGCGCGGCTGCCGGGATCGCGCGCCACCGCCTTGATCTCGATGATGCCGTCGTAGATTTCCGGCACTTCCTGCGCAAACAATTTGGCCATGAATTGCGGATGGGTGCGCGACAGGAAAATCTGCGGCCCGCGGGTTTCCTGGCGCACGTCGTAGATGTAGGCGCGCACTCGTTCGCCCTGGCGGAAGCTCTCGCGCGGCAGCAATTCGTCGCGGCGCAGCATCGCCTCGGCGCGGCCGAGATCGACCACGACATTGCCGAACTCGACGCGTTTGACGAGGCCGTTGACGATCTCGCTGATGCGATCCTTGAACTCGGCGTATTGGCGCTGCCGCTCGGCATCGCGCACCTTCTGCACGATGACCTGTTTGGCGGTCTGCGCCGCGATACGACCGAAATCGATGGGCGGCAGCGGGTCGGTGATGAAATCGCCGATTTCGGCATCGGGGTTGAGGTGCTGCGCCGCGTCGAGCGGGATGTGGGTCGCCTCGTTTTCGACGGTCTCGACGACCTCGCGAAAGCGCAGCAGGCGGATTTCGCCGTTGCGCCGGTCTATCTCGGCGCGGATATCGTATTCCTGGCCGTATTTCGAGCGCCCGGCCTTCTGGATGGCTTGTTCCATCGCCTCAAGGACCTCGTCCTTGTCGATGCCTTTGTCGCGCGCGACGGTGTCGGCGACTTGCAGCAATTCGGGGCGGGCGTAGGTCGTGGTTTCCATCGTATTCCCGTCAATGAGTTTGCGCCGGCTTGCGCTGAGCCGCCGCGATAAGTTCATCGGTCAGAACGAGCTTTGCCCGGATGATGCCGGCGAGCGGCAACAGCACTTCGCCGGCTTCGCCGACAAGGCGCACATGTTCGGCGGTACGGCCGAGCACCCGCCCGCGGAACCGCTTGCGCCCGTCGACCGGCGCATGCATGTCGATCCTGGCTTCGAAACCGGCGAAGCGATCGTAATCTTCAGGACGGACCAGCGGCCGGTCGATTCCCGGCGAGCTGACCTCCAGCATGTACGCCTCGGCAATCGGGTCCGCCACATCGAACAGAGCCGAGATCGAACGACTGATATCGGCGCAGTCATCGACGGTCATCGGGCCGTCGTCGATGCGTTCCGCCATCACCTGCACCGTGGTGCGGCCCGACCCGGTCAGCGCCACCCGCACCAAGCGATAGCCCATTGCTTCGAGCGATGGCTCGATGATGCCCGCAAGCTGGTTCGTATCGATCGGCAACCGGTTCCTATCCCGCCAGAGAATCTTACACAGGTCGGACCTGAAACGAAAAATGGGCCGCCGGGCCCACTCTGCGAACCAATCCGATCAAGGAATTTGTTTGACCGGACCCTATCGGACTTCGTCCGCCATATAAGTGAAAGAGGGCATCCTGACAAGGCAAAGCGGCAGCAATCGCGCTATGCGCCATTCCGCACAAAGCGCAAAAACGCCGGCTTGCGCCCCGCGGCGCGGGCCTTTTCTTCATATCGGGTGGCCGGCCAATCTTCTGGCCGCTCGCGCCAGTCGGCGGCGCTGCGGGCCAGCCAGGTAAAGGCGGCATGCGCCGTGACATGCTCCAGCATCCAGGCAAGATAATTGCGGTCGTCGGTGGCGAGGCGCAGTTCGGCGCCCGCTTGCATCAGGACCGCCAGCCGGTCGAGCGTCGCCGGCGCGACGAGCCGGCGCTTGTGGTGACGCAATTTCGGCCAGGGATCGGGGAACAGGATAAAAATCCCGCCGATCGACGCCGGCGCAAGACAGTCGAGCAGCAGGCGCACATCATCGGGAAAGACACGGATATTGCCGAGATTGCGCTCGTTGATATGACCGAGCAGGCGGGCGACGCCGTTTTCGAACACCTCGCTGCCGATGAAGCCGAAATCCGGGTAATATTCCGCCTGCGCCGCGAGATGCTCGCCGCCGCCAAAGCCGATTTCCAGCCACACAGCCGACGGCGTGCGGGAGAATAGGGTCTTCGGGTCAAGCGTGCCGGCATCCGGGAGCGTTATCGCGCGCTGCGGCAGCAGATCTTCGAGCAGGTATTGCCGTCCTTGCCGCAACGGGCGCCCGCGGCGGCGCCCGTATATCCGATGGACGGGCGACGCAGGCGGGTCGGTCAACTGCCGCTCGGTGACCGGCCCCGCATCGCCGCCGTCAGATCGATCCAATCAGAACGCGCGGCGCAGTTCGTTAACGAGGTCGGTCCGTTCCCACGAAAAGGCGCCATTGGCTTCGGCCGGCCGGCCGAAATGTCCGTAGGACGAGGTGCGCGTGTAGATCGGCTGGTTGAGGCTGAGATGGGTGCGGATACCGCGCGGCGACAAATCCATCAAATCCTGCAACACGCGGCCGAGCTTTTCTTCGTCGATGTCGCTTTCGGTATCGACATAAAACGACAGCGGCTTCGCCACGCCGATCGCGTAGGCAATCTGGATTGTGCAGCGGTCGGCGAGGCCGGCAGCGACGACGTTTTTCGCCAGATAGCGCGCAGCATACGCCCCGGAACGATCGACCTTGGTCGGGTCTTTGCCGGAAAACGCACCGCCGCCATGCGGTGCCCAGCCGCCGTAAGTGTCGACAATGATCTTGCGGCCGGTGACTCCGGCGTCACCGTCCGGTCCCCCGATCACAAAGCGTCCGGTCGGGTTGACCAGAAAATTCGGCTCGTCGCACATCCAGCCATCGGGCAGGGCGGCGAGCACATAGGGGCGCACGATCTCGCGCACTTCCTGCTGCTCGATCTTGTCCGCATGCTGCACCGAGACGACGACCTTGGTGGCGCCGACCGGTTTGCCATTGGCGTATTGCAGCGTCACCTGGCTTTTCGAGTCGGGCCCGAGCAACGGCGTCTTGCGGGCATGCCGCGCCTCTGACAGGCCTTGCAGGATCAGGTGCGCGTAATAGATCGGGGCCGGCATCAATTCGGGCGTACCGGCGCAGGCGTGGCCGAACATCATGCCTTGGTCGCCGGCGCCTTCATCCTTGTTGCCGGCGGCGTCGACACCCTGCGCGATATCGCTCGACTGGTTGTGGATAAAGCAGTCGACCGCGGCGCGCTCCCAATGGAAATTGTCCTGCTCGTAGCCGATCTCGCGGATCGCCTTGCGCGCGACGTTGATCAGCAGGTCAGGGGTGATCGAGGCCGGTCCGCGAGTTTCGCCGGCCAGCACGACGCGGTTGGTCGTCACCAGCGTTTCGACGCCGCAGCGCGATTGCGGTTCGGCGGTCAGATAGGTATCGACGATCGCATCGGAGATGCGGTCGCAAATCTTGTCGGGATGCCCTTCCGACACCGACTCGCTGGTAAACACGAAATCCTTTTTCGACAACGTACGGTCTCCTCCAGCGGTGCAAGCGTAAAGCCGGTGGTGTCGGATGTTTGAAACAGGGAGCGCCGCCCCAGGCGTTGATCGGGGTTCTTGTCGAATGCTGCGGCGCAGGCGTCAAGTACGATCTTGCCGCCGGCCGCGTTTCACCGGTGCGGGTGCGGGCTTCGCGCCGGGCCGCTCGCTCTCGATAGCCAGCGCCTTGGCGAGCTCGAACAGCCGCCGCCGCAGAGCCGGGTCTTCGATCGTATAGTAGGCTTCGACCAGTTCCACGGTTTCCTGCTGGCGCAGCGGATCGGATTGGAACGCCTCGGTTGGCGGCTCGGCAAAGCCGCCGGGGATAGCCGGTGCGCGCACCGGGTCGACATCGTCGAAGAAGAATGCGACCGGCACATCGAGCACTCGGCTCAATTCATGCAGCCGGCTGGCCCCGATGCGATTGGCGCCCCGCTCGTATTTCTGCACCTGCTGAAACGTCAGACCAATCGCCTCGCCGAGCCGTTCCTGGCTCAGCCCCAGCATGTTGCGTCGCAAACGGACGCGCGAACCGACTTGAACGTCGATCGGGTTCGGCACCTCGGTTTTGCGGCGTCCGGGCCGCTTGGTCGATCGCGATATTGCCATTCACGCCCATGCGCAACTGCAAAGCGAGGGCGTGATATCGCATACATTGGTATTCGGTCAATGCGGCGACGCAACTTGCGATAGGCGAAGGTGCTGCAAATCGCGGTGTTTTCCGATCGATCTAGCGCCAGCGTCGTAATGCCGGCACCAACCCCAGCAGCAGCATCGCCAGGTAAATCCAGTCGCCGGCGGCGCCGTAAAGCGTCGGCGAGGCGGCGGCGGGGAGCGCCACATCGGCGTAGCCGATCGCATCGAGGCCGGTATGCGCCACGACCCGGCCGACCGGGTCGATAACGCCGCTGATCCCGTTATTGGCGACCCGCACCAGTGGCAGGCCTTCCTCGACGGCCCGGGCGCGGGCGATTGCAAAATGCTGGTATGGGCCGGAACTGCGGCCATACCACGCATCATTGGTGACATTGAGGATCCAGGCCGGGCGTGCGGCGGCGTCGATGACCGCGCCGGGAAAGATCACCTCGTAGCAGACGATCGGCGAAAATGCTGCGAGGCCCGGCAGCGAGACGGTTTGCGGTCCCGGCCCGGCGCTCAGATCGATGCTGCCGGGGGTGATTTTCTTGATCGGCAGCACGTCGCTCAGCGGCATATACTCGCCAAACGGCACGAGGTGCGCCTTGTCGTAACGCGCGCGGATCAAGCCGCCGGGGTCGATTGCCTCGACGCTGTTCCACACCGCTGTGACGGGTCCGGGCGGCGGACTGCCACGCAAGGCGCCGGTGATGACATAGCCGCCCTTTGGCGCCACCGCCGCGATCGCGTCACGATGCCTGGCGTCGCGGTCGAGCAAAAAGGTCGACGCCGCCTCGGGCCACAGCACCGCGGCGAGCGGATGCTCAGGTTTGGCGCTGCTCAATTCGATCAGCCGACGAAAATTCGCCTCGGCAGCGGCTGGGTCCCATTTCAGCGTTTCCGGGATCGATGGCTGCACCAGCCGCAGCCAGGTGTCCGTTTCGCTCGGCGGCAGCAGCAGCAGCCGCGCCGCACCAGCCAGCAGCGGCACGGCGAGCAAAAGCACGGTCGCGATCGCCGGCGCAGCCCGGCGCAGCGTCGTCATCGGCACCAATAGCGGCGTGCCGAGCAGCGCCGGCAACGCTGCCGTAAACACCGTGGCGAGGCTCAACCCGTAAATCCCGATCCAGGCCACGCTTTGCAGCATCGCCAGCGAGCCGGGAAATGCGCCGGACCAGACATACCCCGTCAAATTCCACGGCAGCCCGGTAAAGAAATGTCCGCGCGCCCATTCCGAAGCGCTCCAGGCCACGGCGAACAGGCAAAGCCGCGCCACCGCCGGCAGCTCGAACCTGACGGTCGCGAGCCGCGTCAGGCCGAGCGCGGCGGCGCTGTAAACCGCCATCGCGGCCGGCAGGCCGAGGACCGCGAACGGCAAGGCCCACCAGAAGCGTGCGATATCGACAAACAGCGCCGCCGCAATCCAGTACAGCCCGGCAACAAAAAAGCCGAGGCCGAAGACATAGCCGAGCCGTGCCGAGGCCCACGCGCTGCTGCTGCCTTCGTCGAGCCATAAGAGGCCGGGAAAGGCGATAAAGATCAGCGGCGTCATATCGACCGGCGGCATGGCGCCGGCTAACACGATGCCGAGCAGCAGCGCGAGGCCGTAACGGCGCCAGCCGGTCAGCGCGCCCAGTTCCTGCGCGAGGCGGCACAGCGGCGTCTCGGTGCGGCCACCCGGCTGCACCCGCAGCAGCATGGCAATCTCAGGCACTCGCGGTTCCCTTGCCCGAAGCGCCGGCCGGCAAACCGCGCACGCGCAGCCGCTTGATGCGGCGCGGGTCGGCGTCGAGCACCTCGAACTCGAATCCGTCGGGATGGGCGATGATTTCGCCCCGCTTCGGCACCCGGCCGGCCAATGTGAATACCAGTCCGCCCAGCGTATCGACGTTGTCGTCCTCGCCGTCGGGCCGCAGCTTTGTCCCCTGCTGATCGTCGAACGCATCGATCGGCAGGCGCGCGTCGGCAATGACGCTGCCGTCCGGCCGTTCGATCAGAGTCGGCGCCTCGGGTTCGTCGTGCTCGTCTTCGATCTCGCCGACGATCTCCTCGATCAAGTCCTCGATCGTCACCAGCCCGTCGATGCCGCCGAACTCGTCGACCACCATCGCGATATGCGTGCGCGCCTGCCGCATCTGCAGCAGCAAATCGAGGATCGGCAGCGACGGCGCAACAAACAGCACCTTGCGCAGCAGCCGTTCGAGCCGCGCCGGGCGGCGGTCGGCCACCGGCGCCAGCACGTCTTTCACATGCACAAAGCCGATTACGTCATCGAGCGTCTCGCGGTACACCGGCACCCGCGAATGCCCCTGCTCGACCATGCATTTGACGACTTCAGAAAACGGCTGCTCGACGTCGAGTGCGATGACATCGACGCGCGGCACCATGACATCGACGGCGCTGCGTTCGTGCACCTTGAGGATATTGCCGATCAGGGTGCGTTCCTGCGGTGTGATCGGAGCAAGCCCGTCGAGCGAGGCGGCGGCGATCAGCGCATCCATCGTCTCGCGCGATACGCGCGGCCCGCGCGGCCGCCGCAGCAGGCGCAGCAATGTGCGAAAACGCGACAGGGAGCCTGCCCGGCCTGGCGGTTTACCGTCCTCTAACTGGCCGTCGCTGGCGGGCGGCGCGGAGTCGCTCATGGAATAAGGCTGCTCGGATCCGTTGGTTCACATGGTGACGCGGTAGGGGTCTGACACCCCCAATCCGGCCAATATCTCGACCTCATAGCCTTCCATGATATCCGCTTCGGTGTCGTTTTGATGATCGAGCCCAAAAAGATGCAACACGCCATGCACGACGAGATGGCTTACATGATCGGCCAGAGGCTTGTGCTGCTCCGCAGCCTCGCGCGCGACAGTTTCGAACGCCAGAACGAGGTCGCCGAGCAATAACGGCGCGCCGGGCGGCAAAACCGTCGCCGGGTCTCCGGTTGCAAACGACAAAACATTGGTCGGGCGGTCCTTGCCGCGATAGGTGCGGTTGAGGGCCTGCTGCTCGGCATCGTCGGTCAGCGTGATGCCGATGATGACGGAGCCGGTTGCATCGTGGATCACCGGAGTGGCGACCTCATGCGCCAGAGCCGCCTGCGCCGCGGTCTCGATCATGGTTTCGATGTCGCGGCAGGCAGCTACCCAGGTTTCGCGGGCAACCGATATTTCGATCGTTGTTGTCTTGGCCATCGTCAAGGTGCTGTGCTGTTGCGCCTGTCGGGGCAACGGCGATTAGTCGGGCACATCGTCGCCTCGCCCGGCGCGGTCGCGGGCTTCGTAGGCGCTGACGATGCGCGCCACCAGCTGATGCCGTACCACATCCTTTTCGGTAAAGCGCACGACCCCGATTTCTTCGACGCCGCGCAGCGTTTCGAGCGCGTCGGCAAGTCCGGAGCGAGTGCCGCGCGGCAGATCGACCTGGGTCGGGTCACCGGTGACGACCATGCGGGACCCCTCGCCGAGCCGTGTCAGAAACATTTTCATCTGCACCGACGTCGTGTTCTGCGCTTCATCGAGAATGACAAAGGCACGCGCCAGCGTGCGGCCGCGCATAAACGCGAGCGGCGCCACCTCGATCTCGCCGCTGTTGAGGCGCTTGGCGAGCTGGTCACCCGGCATCATGTCGTTCAGCGCATCGAAGATCGGCCGCAGATAAGGGTCGACCTTTTCGCGCAGATCGCCGGGCAGAAAGCCGAGCCGCTCACCGGCTTCGACGGCCGGACGCGACAGGATGATGCGCTCGACCTTGCCGCCCATCAGCAGGTCGATCGCCGCGGCCACCGCCAGATAGGTCTTGCCGGTGCCCGCCGGCCCGAGACCGAACACCAGCTCATGCTCGCGCATCGCCTTGACGTAAGAGACCTGAGCCGCCGAGCGCGCCTCGATGCGCCGTTTGCGAGTGCGGAACCCGACATCGTCACGCCACAGGGTGAGGCTCTTGTCCTCGGTCTCGGCTTGTGCGAGCCGCAAGGCGGCCTCGACCGCAGCGGTGTCGATGTCCTGGCCGCGCTTCAGCCGGTCGTAAAGCCGCGACAAGGCCAGTCTTGCGATGTCCGCGGCTGAGGCCGGCCCGGCAATCGACAGCCGGTTGCCGCGCGGCACCAGCGTCACACCGAGCTGGCGCTCGATACGGTCGAGATGCTGGTCGCGTTCGCCATAGAGCTGCGGCAGCAGCAGGTTGTCGTCGAATTCGAGTTGGCCGCGCCCAGCCGCCGCCAGTTCGGCGGCGATGGCCGGCGGCACGCCGCTCACGCGACGGCCTCGGCCGCCGGCTGCTCAGGTGGGGTGTAAGGCGGCATGGCGCCGGACATCGCGGACGGCATGATGCCGGCGAGGCTGTTCGGCTGCGTGTCGTGGATCGTCAGCATCACGACCTCGCCGATCAACCCGGCGGGCGCGTCGGCATGGACGCTTTGCAGATAGGGGCTGCGCCCGACCAGTTGGCCGGGATGCCGGCCGGGTTTTTCGAACAGCACCGGCAAGGTGCGACCAATGCAGGCCCGGTTGAATTCCTGCTGCTGCTGTTGCAAAAGCGCCTGCAATTCGGCCAGCCGTTCGCTTTTGACGCTATCCGGCACCTGCAACGCGGTTGCCGCAGCCGGAGTGCCAGGGCGCGGCGAGTATTTGAAAGAGAAAGCCTGGGCAAAGCCGATCTCACGCACCAGAGCGAGCGTCGCCGCGAAATCCGCGTCGCTTTCGCCGGGGAAGCCGACGATGAAATCGGACGACAGGGCAAGATCGGGCCGCGCGTTCCGCAAGCGCTCGACGGTGCGGCAATACTCATCCGCCGTGTGGCGCCGGTTCATCGCTCCGAGAACGCGGTCGGAGCCGCTTTGCACCGGCAGGTGCAGAAACGGCATCAGCGCCGCGACGTCGCGATGCGCCGCAACCAGGCCGTCATCGACGTCGCTTGGGTGCGAAGTGGTATAGCGCAGCCGCACCAGACCGGGGATTTCGGCAAGCGCGCGGATCAGGTCTCCAAGGCCCCAGACGCCCTCTTCGGACGCGCCGTGATACGCGTTGACATTCTGCCCCAACAACGTGATCTCGCGCGCCCCGGCACTGACCAGCCGGTGTGCCTCGGCAATAACGGACTCCGGCGGCCGCGAATACTCGGCGCCGCGCGTATAGGGCACGACGCAGAACGTGCAGAATTTGTCGCAGCCTTCCTGCACCGTCAGAAATGCGCTGACCCCCGGCGACGTCCCCGAGCCCGGCAGGTAGGCGTCGGGCAGCGAATCGAATTTCGGCTCGGCCGGAAAACTGGTGTCGAGAATTCCATCGCCGGTTGCCCGCTCGGCCCGCGCCAGCATTTCCGGCAGGCGGTGATAGGCCTGCGGCCCGAAGACCAGATCGACATAGGGGGCGCGAGCCAGAATTTCGGCGCCTTCGGCCTGCGCGACGCAGCCGGCGACCGCGATAACCATGCGGCCGCCTTGCCGGGCGCGGGCGGTTTTCAGCCGGGCGATCGTACCAAGCTCGGAAAATACCTTTTCGGCCGCCTTTTCGCGAATATGGCAGGTATTGAGAATGACCAGATCGGCGCCATCCGGGCTGGATGACGGGGCATAGCCCAGTGGCGCCACCAGTTCGGTCATGCGCGCCGAATCATAAACATTCATCTGACAGCCATAGGTCTTGATAAAGAGCCGTTTGGTCATCTGGGTTCAGTCATGGATTTCGAGTCCGGGCGATGGCAGGGGCGATGGCAGGGGCGACGGCAGGGGCGATGGCAGGAGCGGAACGATGGCGCAACGATGCGGGGGTAACGCCGAGGCAGCGTGGTTCATCCGAGTGCCGGCGCGGGCGCATCGGCCGCCGGTGATGGCGGGCGGCCTTTGCGGCGGGGGCGCCTGACATCGCGAGGCAGCCGGCGGCGGCCACTCAGCGCGCTGGCAAGCCCACTGGCGACGCGCTCCTCGCAGTACCGCGCCAGGGCCTTGCGTGAGCCGCACTCGGCCAGCGTCGTCGGGCGGTGAAACTCGACGACGATCTCGACCGTGCCAAGCCCCAGCATCGTCCACAGATGCGGCGCCAGCGCCATGCTGCCGTACCAGGCGAAGAGCGGTCGCAGGCGCCGCCCGATCGGCAGCCCGTCGAGGCGGGTATAGGCAATCGATACCGGCTGCACGAGGACCGGCGCCGCCGGCGCTGCCGATGATCCGCCCGCGGCGACGCTGAACAGCGCGCTTTTGAACGGCAAGACCCGGTTGCCGTCGCCGCTGGTTCCCTCCGGGAACAGGATCAGCGCTTCCTTGTCGGCGAGGCGGCGCGCGATGCTGTCGCGCTGCCGGGCCGTGCTGCGCACCTGCCGGTCGATAAAGACCGATCGCTGCAACCGCGCCAGCCAACCGAATAGCGGCCAGCCGGCAACCTCGCGCTTGGCGATGAACGAGGCTGGCAACAGCGAACCCAGCACGGTGATGTCGAGATACGACACATGGTTCGACGCGAACAATACCGGCCGCCCGCTCGCCGGATGTCCGACACGGCGTACCCGCAACCCGAGGATGCGGCAGCAGCGGCGGTGGTAAAACCGCGGGAAGGTCGCCATCCAGCGGCAGCCCAGCATCACACCAATCGCCTGCACCGGCATCAACAGGAGAGTCCAGACGAGATAGACCGACAGCCGCGACATCCGGAGCGTCAACGAGCCCATGCGTTCTATGCCGTCCATGTCTCTTTTGATTGCCGTTCGTAGTGCCGCGAATATTTCTCGGCGACAAGATCGGTCTTGACCACGATACAGACATCGGTGGTGTTGAACTGCTCGTCGATCACCGCGCCGTCTCCGACAAAGCCGCCGAGCCGCAAATAGCCTTTGATCAGCGGCGGCAGCGCGGCCAGCATGCGCACCGGGTCGAGTGCCGCCGGATCGAGGCGGCGCATGTCGATATAGCGCGCCGGCACGGCCCGCGGCCGCAAGGCCGGCGGCGCCAGATGGTGATAGTAAAGATACGAGAGCGGCGCCGCGAGCGCGGCCGGGTCTGTGCCGGGCAAGCTGGCGCAGCCGAACATCAGCGCGATGTCATAATGCATCACATAGGTGGCGATGCCGCTCCACAGCATCTGCATAGCCGGGCGCGCCCGGTATTCCGGATCGACACAAGACCGGCCGAGTTCGAGAATTTCGCCGGGATAGGCCGCCAGCCGCGAGATGTCGTATTCCGCCTCGGAATAAAAGGCCCCGAACCGCGCCGCCGCCGAACGTCGAATCAGGCGATAGGTGCCGACCACCGCGGCGGCGCCGCTGCCGCGGCTATGATCGAGCACCAGCAAATGGTCGCACAGCTTGTCGTAGCCGTCATGGTCGCGGCGCTGCTGTTCCATGCCGGCCAGCGGACGGGCGCCCATGATTTCGTAAAAGATGCGATAGCGCAGCGCCTGCGCCGCCTCGATGTCCGCCGCGCTTTCCGCAAGGCGGACCTGCAGCGTTCCGGAAGCGATATCGACAACCCGCCCACCGTCTTCGTGTGGTGACACGCCGGCAGGCTCGATCGGCCGTCTGGAGGACGGTGCCGCGGCGCCGGTGATCATGCCGTCACTCCGGGTCCGTCCTCGGCTTGGACCGCCGCGGCACGGCATAAAGCTCGAGGCGGTGGCCGACCAGTTCATAGCCCAGTTGCTCGGCGATGAAGTGCTGCAGCTTTTCGATCTCCTCATTGCGGAATTCGACAACCTGGCCGCTCTGCAGGTTGATCAGATGGTCGTGATGCGCGCTCGGCATTTCCTCATAGCGCGCGCGGCCGTCACCGAAATCGTGGCGCGCGATGATGTTGGCTTCGTCAAACAGCCGCACGGTGCGATAGACCGTCGCAATGCTGATGCGCGGGTCAATGGCGGTCGCTCGCCGGTATACTTGCTCGACATCGGGATGGTCTTCCGATTCGGACAGCACCTGGGCGATGACCCGGCGCTGATCGGTCATCTTCAAGCCTTTGTCGAGACACACCTGCTCGATGCGGGAAATCATCAAATCGCAAACCAGGCGGATCGCACCGGCACCAGTATAGCCGAACGGCGGCGACCCGCCTATGCCCGCGAACGACGTGCCGTGGCGGACCCGGTGGTCCAGGCCCTTTTCTTCGCCGAGCGGCCGGGCCACACTGGCCCCTGACAAATCGACCTGACAGCAAACCGACCTGACAGCAAACCGACCTGACAACCGCAGCGCGCGCAGTAAGGGAGCAAATCATGGCAGACATTCGGCGCATCGACATTACGCAGCCCCCCGGACCGCGCATGAGCCGCGCCGTCGTGCATGGCGACAAGGTCTATCTCGCCGGCCTGACCGCCGCCGATACAAGCCAGGACGTCCAGGGCCAGACGCGTCAGATCCTCGAGCGCATCGACCATTACCTGCTCGAAGCCGGCACATCGAAATCCAATCTCCTGACCGCCAATCTCTGGATCAAGGACATGGCGTTGTTCTCGCAGATGAACGCGATCTGGAACGATTGGGTCGACCCGCAGAACCCGCCGGTACGCGCCTGCGTGCGGGCCGATCTGGCACGGCCGGAAGTGCTGGTCGAAATCATGGTCACAGCCGCGAAATAACCGGTGAGCGAGACCCCGCCGGCGCCCGAGTGGGCCGGGCCGCTGCACGGGCTGCGGGTCATCGATCTGACCCGGGTTCTTGCCGGCCCGTTTGCGACGCAGAGCCTCGGCGACCTCGGCGCCGAGGTGCTCAAGATCGAGCCGCCCGACGGCGGCGATGAAACGCGCCGTTTCCCGCCATTCGTCTCCGGCGAGAGCCATTATTTTCTCGGCATCAACCGCAACAAGAAAAGCCTTGTCATCGATCTGCAGCAGCCGGCAGGCGCCGACATTCTGCGCGCGCTGGTCGCCAAGACCGATATTCTGGTTGAGAATTACCGGCCGGGAGTGATGCAGCGCCTCGGCGTCGGCTACGACCATCTGGCCGAGATCAACCCGCGATTGATCTACTGCGCGATCAGCGGGTTCGGCCTGACCGGGCCGCTTAGCGACAAGCCGTCCTTCGACATCGTTACTCAGGCATTGAGCGGCGCGCTCAGCATCAACGGCGAGCGCGGCCACATGCCGGTCAAGCTCGGCATCCCGCTCGGCGACATGGTCGGCGGCGTGTTCGGGCCGATGGCGATCCTCGCCGCGTTGCACGAACGCACCCAGACCGGGCGCGGCCGCCTGATCGATATCAGCCTGCATGACGGGCTGATCGGCATGCTCGGCTATTTCACACAGCTCGCGTTTGTCACCGGCGCCGACCCGGTGCCGATGGGGTCGAGCCACCCCAACATCGTGCCGTATGGTAGCTTTCCGGCGGCGGACGGCTCGATCATCATCGCCATTCTATCGGAAAGTTTCTGGGGAAAGTTGTGCGAGGCGCTGGAGCGCCCGGATATGGCGACAGACCCGCGCTTTGCGACGCCGACCGGCCGCCGCGACCACCGCGACGAGGTCGATGCCGCGATCGCTGACGTCACGCGCACCCGCAGCGTTGCCGAATGGCAGGAACGGCTGACCCGGTTCGACGTGCCGCACGCGCCGGTGCTCGGCATGACCGCGGCGCTCAGCCACCCGCAGGCGCTGGCGCGCGACATGGTGGTTACGGCCGAGCACGCGACGATCGGCAGCATCCGCCTCGCCGGGCGGCCCATCAAATTTCCGGGAGCGCCACAGCGCGCGTCGACCGCGCCGCCGACGCTCGGGCAACACACAGCACAAGTATTGCGCGACGAACTCGGCTACAGCGACGACCGGATCGCCAAGCTGCGTCGCGACGGCATCATCGACCGCATCGCCGGACGGCCGTAGCACCACAGCCGTCGCGCGTTCGCGGGCCGCCCGGACCGTGGTCGGCGGCCCCAACCACCGCCGATTCCCCGGCATTATTCCTTTATTAATCATTCGTTGGCATGGTATCTACACCGTGTTCTCGACCGCTATGAGAGGCCGGTTCTGCGCTCCGTAGTTTCCGCTGCGAATCGTCTCAGCGGGCTAAGTTGCGGGGTGGTTTCACCGGAGGCGCCGCCGCAACCCATGATTTTCTATCTCCAGGCTTTTGCTCTTGCAGCGTTCACGGCCGTGATGGTGGCGGCTGCGTTTGAAGATTTTCGCCGCCAGATCATCCCCAACCTGCTGCCAATCATCCTGTGCGCGGTGTGGCCGCTGTATTTGCTGGCCACGGGGCCGACCTTTTACGGAGCGGGATCTGCCGTCGCCTGTGCGGCGGCGGTGTTTTGCGGCGGCGCGATCCTGTTCCGGTGCGGCTGTCTCGGCGGTGGGGACGTAAAGCTGCTGAGCGCTGCGACATTGTGGGTCGGGCCCGGCGGCACCCTGGACCTGCTGATGGTAACGGTATTGCTCGGCGGCCCGATCGCGTTGTTTTTCCTGATCCCGCAAGGGCGCAAACTCGCGGGCGCGATCCGCAGGGCAATGGGCCAGAATACAGTTCAGGCCGAACGTGTGCTTGCCATGCCGATGCCCTATGGCATCGCCATTGCCGGCGCCGCAATGATCGTAACGCTTCCACCTTTTTTCGGTTGAACAAGCCATGCGCTCTCGCACTGTGGTTTTGCTGTTCGTCGCCGTCCTGATCGCAATGGGGACGGCGCTTCTCGCCCGCACCTGGTTGGCCTCCCAACGTTCGCGGGACATCGCCGAGGCGACCCCGGTCGCGCTGCCGACGCCGTCGAAATCGGTGCTGGTGGCGCGCAACGAGATCAAGCGTGGCCAGATCTTGCGGGCCGAAGACATGGTCTGGCAGGTGTGGCCCGAAGGTGGAGTTGACCGCAACTACATCGTGATCGGCAGCAAGAAACCGGAAGCGTTTGCCGGTTGGGTCGCCCGCAACCCGATCAGCGGCGGCGAGCCGATCACCGAAAGCAAGATCATCGCGCCCGGCAATCGCGGCTTTCTGGCCGCGGTGCTGCGCCCGGGCATGCGGGCGATTTCGGTGCCGGTGACCGCCACGTCCGGCGGCGCGGGCTTCATTTTTCCCGGCGATCAGGTCGACCTGATGATCACCTACACCGTCACGCCGGTCGAAAACCCAAAGCAGGGACAGCAGCAACAGGCACCGGAACATAAGGTCGCCGAGACCGTGCTGCACGATCTGCGCGTCATTGCGATCGACCAGCGGATGGAAGGCAAGCCCGGCGAGGCGCTTCCGGCACACACCGCGACACTCGAGGTAACGCCGAAGCAAGGCGAGGTCGTTGCCCTCGCCAATGAAATGGGAAAACTATCCTTGACACTGCGCAGTCTTGTGCCGAGCGCCGACAATTCAAAGCTGGCTGGAGACGAGCCGACAAAAGTGGCGACAAATGAATCGCTCGGCGACGACCATGCACCGCTGCCCGATTCGGCAAATCCATTGAACGCAACTTATACGGTTGATAGCGAGGTCAGTTCGCTCCTGCGCCCGCTGGTGCCGCAAGATGCCCAGAAAAAGAGCGGCGGCAACAGCGATATCGTCACGATCTTGCGCGGCGGTGGAAAAGGGAGCGAATCTATCAATCCTGATACCGGGGCAAAGGGTTCGTGATGCGTATTTTACTCGGCATTGCCGCAGCCGCGTCGGCGTTGGTACTGGCTGCTGCCGGGAGCGTCGCGCAAAACGCCGGACCCACCGTGGTCCGCGGCTCGACGGCCCAGCCCGCAGCGACCGCGGCGCCGACGCCGGCGCCAACCGACAGCTCCCCTGCCGGTCGCGTCGGGCAGGTTCCCGCCAACGGACCGCCGATCCTCCTCGAAGCAGGACGGGGCACCTTGATCCGCCTGCCGCGGCCGGCGAGCACCGTCTTCATCGCCAACCCCGACATCGCCGACGTGCAGATCAAATCACCTTCGTTGATCTATGTGAGTGCCAAGGCACCAGGCGAAACCGCCCTGTACGCAGTCGATTCCGATGACCGAGTATTGCTAAACGCACCGGTACGGGTGGAACACGATTTGTCGCGGGTGCGGCAATCAATCAACACACTCGCGCCGGGAGAGAATGTTCAGGTCAGTTCGGTCGACAATTCACTGGTCTTGAGCGGCAATGTATCGAGTGCCGGCCGCGCCGAAAAAGTGCGCAGCCTCGCCGCCTCGATTGTCGGGGCGACAAAGGGAACGGTGGTCAACCGGCTCTCAGTCGCGACGCCGAACCAGGTCAACATCCGCGTCAAGGTCGCGGAAGTCGACCGAAACGTGCTGAAGGCGATTGGTATCAACTGGAACAACGGCGGTTCGGGGTCAAAATTTCAGTTCAACACCGACAATCCGGTTACCGGCGGTCAAATTTTGACGTCGAATTTGCTGCAATACGCCGTACCTGTGCCGGGCAGCAACGGGACGCGCATCGAAGCGACGCTCGACGCGCTGGCGCAGGAAGGGTTGCTGACGACGCTCGCCGAACCGAATTTGACGGCAACCAACGGGCAGCCGGCGACGTTTTTGGCCGGCGGCGAGTTCCCGATCCCGGTCGCGGTAAGCCCGGGTTCCGGCGTGACCACGATTTCGATCGAATTCAAAACGTTCGGTGTGTCGCTCGACGTTACGCCGACGATCATTGACGCGGATCATCTGAACCTGCGGATACGGCCTGAGGTCAGCCAGCTGAGCAGCCAGGGCGCGGTGACGATCAGCGGCTTCTCGATCCCGGCGCTGACCGTACGGCGCGCGGAAACGACGGTCGAACTGGGCAGCGGCGAGAGTTTTGCGCTGGCCGGATTGCTGGAAAACACAGCGACGCAGAACATCTCGAAGGTTCCGGCGCTCGGCGACATCCCGATCATCGGGCAGTTGTTCCGCTCGCAGCAGTTTCAGCGCAACGAGACCGAATTGGTCATTATCGTTACCCCGTATCTGGTGAAGCCGACTGTGACAAGCCTCGCAACCCCGGTTGACGGCTATATCGCGCCGCACGATGCGCAGCAGATCATTTCCGGTGGTACTTACCGGCAGACGCTGCCCGGTCCCGCCAAAGGTCCGGTCGGCGCCGGCGGCCGGGGTCTCGTCGGTACTGCCGGGTTCCGCTTGGATTAAGGGGAAAGACAGAACATGAAGCTGCATCCCTCTCTGCTCGCGGTTGTCGCGCTCCTCGCGCTGGCCGCCTGCCGTCCCGGAGCCGCCGAGTATACCGAAGCCGAAGCACCGAAAAACCTGACGCTCGATAATGTTTCGGGGCTGGTCAATCTGCGCTTTGCCGCCGGTTCGAGCCGGTTGCTGCCGGCCGATGCCGCCCGGCTGCGCGCGATGGCGGCCAGCGGTGGCATTTCTCCTTCCGACAGGGTCAGCATCGCTGCCGGCGGGCCGCCGCGCCTGGCATCGGCGCGGGCTCAAACCATTGCCAACGAATTGCTGCGATACCGCATCATTTCGAGCGAACGCCCGTTCGGCGGCGTACCGGCGAACGTGGCGGTTCTCTATACCGGGCGATACCTCGTCACGACCCCGCCTTGCCCAAACTGGAGCAAACCGGCGCAGCTCGACTACGGCAATGCGCTGTCGAGCAATTTCGGTTGCTCGACAGCGTCAAATTTGGGGCAGATGGTGTGGAATCCTGCCGATCTGGCGGAAGGACGACCGATCGGCCTTGCCAGCGGAGTAACCGCCGCTGCCGCGGTTAACCGCTATGAGGCCGACAAGGTCATCCTGCCGACCGCCGCCACCGTTGGGCCAATCTCGTCTACCTCGACGCAAGCACCCGGTGGCACCGGTGCGAGCGGGAGTGCACAATGAGAGCAACAAATACAGCGAGTGCGCCACCTCCGGCTGCGAAAAAACCTGACCGCGACGGCATCGTTGCCGTCCTGCAGGATCAGCCGACGCTCGATCGGGTGCAGGGCATCATTCGCGAATTGCAGCTTGATGATGACTTGAATCTCGACCCGACCCTCGATGCCGCGCTGCGGCGCATCCGCGAAGGCGCCAATCCGCGGGTCTTCATCATCGATGTCTCGGAATCGACGGCGCCGATCGCCGAGTTGAGCGCGGCACGATCAGTGGGCGGCGCCGATTTGAAAATCCTGGCGCTCGGAACGGTCAACGACGTTGGATTGTTTCGCGACCTTCTGGCCGCGGGTGCGTCGGATTACCTGGTCAAGCCGATCAGCCGCGAGGCGCTCGCGATCGGCCTTGAAAAACGTGGCGGCGGCAGCGGCGGCGGTCCAGGTGCAGGACTTGGCCAGGTCATTGCCTTTATCGGCAGCCGCGGCGGCGTCGGCACGACGACGACGGCGGTCTCGTGCGCATGGTTGCTGGCCGATAAGCACAAGGAAAATACGGCGCTGCTCGATCTCGATCTGCATTTCGGTACGGTCGCGCTCAACCTCGACAGCGACCCCGGAAGCGGCTTGTGCGAGGCTCTGGAGCAACCGTCGCGCATCGATGCGCTGTTTGTCGACCGGGCCACGGTCAAGGTATCGGACACGCTGCGTATCCTTGCGTCGGAAGCGGCGGTCGCCGAAACGCTGATGATCGACGCCGGCGCAATCGACGTGCTGCTGTACGAACTGCGCCGCAAATTCACCTGGATCGTCATCGATCTGCCGCGCTGGGTGTCGCCGACCCAACGAGTCGTGCTGGGCGCCGCGAGCAAGGTCGTTATCATGTGCGAGCGCAGCCTTGCCGGTCTGCGCGACACGATCCGGCTGCAAACGCTGATGCGCGAGCACGCACCGCAGACCCAGGTGTTGCTGGTCGATGCCGGTGCCTGTGGCGAGCGGGCGACTGTCGGCAAATCCGAGTTTGAAAAGGCTGTCGGAAAGAGTCTCGATCTGTCGCTGTCGCACGATACCAAGTCGACCGGTGCAGCGACGAATTCCGGGCAACCATTACCGGTCGCGGCTCCACGCAGCGCGATCGTCCGTGAAATCGACCAGTTGATCGCTTCATTCGCCGGACCCGGCGAAACGCAGAAACGCAGGCTCTTCGGATTTTCGCCATGGTAACAATGTTCGGACGCCAACGAACCGAAGGTGGGCTCGACGCCCGTATCGCGGAGTTGTCAGCGCGACGGGCCAGGGTCGATACCAATACGACGCTGGCGAACGCACCGCCGCCGGAGAAAATGGTGGCGCCGGTCCCGATGATGGAACCGGAATCGTCGATTGAAGACCGGCTGTCGATCGCCCGCGAGGAACTGAGCGCCCGGCTTGGCGCCGAGATCCGGTCGGAGCGGCGCGCGTTGCTGAGTCGTGCCGATCTCGCCAAAATCGTCGATGCGGCAGTGCAGGCATATTTCGTCCGCCACACAATAGAAGCGAACCCGCTGGCGCGTCGCGACCTCGTCACCGACATCATGCAGACGCTGCTGATTCCAGGCACGACCGACAATAACGGCAGTCGACGCAACCCCCACAAGGCGGCCATCGAGGCGGCGAAAGCACAGATTCAACCGCTCGTTCTCGAGCATATGGATGTTACCGCCGCTGCAGAAATGCCGCGTCCGGCCTTCGAAGCGCAGCTGACCGGCTGGGTCAAGGAGTTGCTGGCCGAAACCAAGATTCAGCTCAATTTTACCGAGCAGCGCGAACTCGTCGAATCGCTGATCGCCGACATGCTCGGGCTCGGACCTCTCGAGCCGCTGATCGCTGATGAAACGATCAGCGACATCATGGTCAATGGACCAAAGCAGGTGTATGTCGAGCGCCGCGGCAAGCTCGAATTGACCGATGTCGGCTTCCGCGACGACCAGCATTTGATGAACATCTGCACCAAGATCGTCACGCGCATCGGCCGGCGCATTGATGAATCGCGGCCGCTGGTGGATGCCCGGTTGCCGGATGGCAGCCGCGTCAACATCATCATCCCACCTTTGGCGATCGACGGCGCTTCGATCTCCATCCGCAAATTCTCCAAGAAAACCATCACGCTCGATACGATGGCGGCAAACGGCAGCATCTCGCCGCCAATGGCGACGCTGTTGAAGATCGCATCGCGCTGCCGCCTCAACGTGTTGATTTCCGGCGGTACCGGCTCCGGCAAGACGACCCTGCTCAATGCATTGTCGCGCATGATCGACAGTGGCGAGCGTACCGTCACAATCGAGGATGCGGCGGAACTGCAGTTGCAGCAGCCGCATGTCGTCCGGTTGGAAACCCGCACGGCAAACCTTGAGGGAACCGGCGAAATCAACATGCGCGATCTGCTGAAGAACGCGCTGCGGATGCGCCCCGACCGGATCATCATCGGCGAGTGCCGCGGCGAAGAGGCGCTCGACATGCTGCAGGCCATGAACACCGGCCATGACGGCTCCATGAGCACGATCCACGCGAACAACCCGCGCGAGGCGCTGACCCGCCTCGAAAACATGATCGGCATGGGCGGCATCAATCTGTCGTCAAAGGCGATGCGAACACAGATCGCTTCGGCGGTGCACCTGATCTGTCAGGTCAACCGCATGCGAGACGGCCATCGCCGCGTGACGCAGGTCACCGAAGTGGTCGGTATGGAAGGTGACATCATCACCACCCAGGACCTGTTCAGCTTCCAGTTTCAGGGCGAGAACGCCGATGGCAAGCTGCGCGGCATTTTTCAGCCGAGCGGCATTCGCCCGGCGTTTTTGCCGCGTGCCGAATATTACGGCCTCGACCGGGCATTGCTTGAGGTTATCTGAGCCATGATCGGTTTTCTCGATCCGGCGACCGAACTCGCCCTGGTTATCGGGGTGATGGTGGGAGCGCTGATCCTTCTTGGATCGGCCGTTTTTTCCAGTGCCCGATCCGGGCGTTATGCCCGTCGCTTGCGCTCCGTCACCGACCGCAAGGAATTGAGTGCCAGCGGCGTTGCCGGCCAGGGCGCACGCGCTCAGGCTGCACGGACATTGACCCGGCGGGGAAGCGCGACACCGGGGATTGACCGGATTTTCCGGTTGCTGCCGCGGCGCGAAATCCTGATGGAACGGCTGTCCCGAACCGGCCGAACCATCAGTGTCGGCCAATACATGATCGTAACGCTCGCCATCATCGGCATATTGACCCTGGCGATCGTCATATTCGTGCACATCGGCTTGTTGCCGAGCCTGTTGCTCGGGACGGCGTTTGGCGTCCTGTTCCCGCATTATTTCATCGGGCGCATGGGAAGGCGGCGAACCTTTCTGTTTCTCAACCTGTTTCCGGAAGCTATCGATCTGATGGTGCGGGCCTTACGCGCCGGTTTGCCGATCAGCGAAGCCATCGTAACCGCCGGGCAGGAAATCGGCGACCCGGTCGGCACCGAGTTCCGTAGCATCGAGGCTGGCATGCGGCTGGGCCGCGATCTCGACAGCCTCCTGTGGGACATCAGCAAGCGCATTCCGGCGCCGGAATTTCGCTTTTTCATTATCGCCCTGAATGTACAGCGAGAAACCGGCGGCAATCTCGCTGAGACATTAAACAACCTTTCCGATGTGCTGCGCCGCCGGCGGGCGATGCGGGCAAAGGCTCGGGCGATGGCCAGCGAAGCGCGCGCCAGCACTGCGATTCTCGGCTCGTTGCCGGTGCTGGTTACGGTTATCCTCAGCATTACCTCACCGACCTACATCATGCCGCTGTTTACCGATATCCGAGGGCTGATGCTGGTTGGCGTGGCGCTCGGGATGTTGGCGTTCGGCATTCTGATCATGGTCAAAATGGCCCGGTTCGAGATATGAACAGTACTCGCGTCTCCGATTTTCGCCTGGACGACTGGCTACCCTACTGGATCGGTCCGAATGATCTGATCGCGGCTCTTGCTGCCATCTCGGTACTGATTGTCTTTCTCGCGGTGTGGCAGGCGTTGCGGGCACGCGATCCTTATGCGCGACGTTATGAACAGGTCGTGCAGCGGCGCGAAAGTTTGCGCGTCGTGGCGCTCGATACCAAGCGGACGCGGCGCCAACGACTGACCGCAGCCAGCCTGATGAGTCAGGTCGTCACCCGCCTCAACCTGTTGCGCTCGGAACACGCGTACGAAGCGCGAATGGTGCTGGCACGCGCCGGCATACGGTCCAACGACGCGATGATCCGTTACCTGTTTGCGCGCTTGGCGATGCCTTTTGTGTTCGGTGCGATTGTCGTTGCCGACAATTACGGCCCGCACCTGCTGCCGATCCCCGAAAGCGGCCGAACGATCGCCGCGCTGCTCGCGGCCGTTCTCGGCTTCTTCGCGCCCGGGATTTTTATCAATAATCTGATAAAAAAGCGGGCGCACCAGATGGAACTCGGCCTTCCAGACGCTCTTGATCTGCTTGTGATCTGTGCCGAAGCCGGACTCAGCCTCGATGCCTCGTTGTTGCGCGTGTCTCGCGAACTTGAAAGCACATGGCCGGAACTCAGCGAGGAGTTCGGCATCACGGCAGCCGAGTTAACCTATCTGCCGGAACGCAAGCTCGCATTCGATAACCTGAACGGCAGAACCAACATGGCGTCCGTCCGTGGCGTCGTTAACACGCTGCTGCAAACCGCCAAGTTCGGAACACCGCTGGCGCAATCGTTGCGCATCCTGGCCGCGGAATTTCGTGAAGCCCGTATCATACGCGCGGAGGAAAAGGCCGCTCGGTTGCCGGCGATGCTGACTGTGCCGATGATTCTGTTCATTCTGCCGACATTGTTTATCGTCTTGCTTGGTCCGGCAGCGCTTAGTGTTATGGACACGTTCTCCGGCCGGCGCGCGTCGATCGACGCGCCGTTTGTCGTGGTCGGTAATCCGCTGCCGACCGCGAGCGACAGTCAGGATATCGCGTAAGGTCCCCACAACTAACGCGATACGAGCGACGGCTTAAGATAAAAACAAGCGACGGCTCTGCCGAGGAAGTTGCCTCAGAACTGATGCGGTGAGCCTTGCATCGTCAGGGACTGGATCGCGCGCTGGCGCGCCTCAGGCGAAAGACGCCTCAAATTGTCGTAATATACTAGATTGCGCTGTACCGACGCAGGATCGAGATCGACCCGAGCGACCTGCTGCGCCGCGCGCGAATTGCCTTGCAGCCCGTAGATCAGCGCCAAGGTCTGCCGTTCGCGTGGACCAGCCGTTGTCATCTGAGCGACCGGCCGCAGCACATTGATCGCCTCGGGATAGTTCCCGCTCAGCGCCAGGGACAGCGCCAGATCGACCGATAATCCCGAATCGCCCGGCGCCAGCTCCAGCCCGCGGCGGTACCGCGCCTGCGCTTCTTCGTGCTGCCCGACAAAATCGTCGGCAACACCGATCAACAAGAGCAGCTTTGGATCGTCGGGCGTGGCTTCAAACGCAACCGCGAGCGGCTGGCCGGCGAGTTCCGGTTTACCGGTCATCAAATACCCACGAGCCAGCCCCCGCAGCGCCTCCGGATCATGCGGCTCGCGTGCGAGGGCGGAATTGTACGCAACGATCGCCTCGTCGATCTTGCCCATTTCGAGCAAGGTGTTGCCGGACGCCACCAGCGGTGCGGCGGCATGGCTGTCGACAGCCGACGCGCGGCGATACAGTCCAACGGCTGTCGCGAGATCGCCGCCGGCATGTGCCGCCGCGCCGATGCGCATCAATGTCGAATAATTCAGGGGCTGGCCGCCGCCATCCCGCGCATTGGTGTCGAGCGGGTCGATGTGCCAGGGCGAGTCCTCGCACCCCGTAAGCGCGATCAGACCGAATGCGAAAAGTAGGAATGCGGCCGTGTCGAAGCGTTTCATGCTGTGCGCACAGACTCCATCGCCCGGCAGCGGCGCAACCGCGCGCTCGTGCCCTTGCACCATCATGCGATGCCGCGGCAATTACGTTAATGGTACAATGATTATCTCGGTAATCACAACTATTTAGGTCGCGTACTCCGGCGCCGTTCGCCTGATGATGTGCAACCGCCAGGCGAATCCGCTACCGTCGCTGCTGCTCTCAGCTTTCGGCCGCAGTTGCGGCCGGTGCGGATTGTGTTTGCTTGCGCAAGGCCTGCTCGACGGCTGCGAGTGCTGCTTCGGCGCGCATGGCGTCAGGCCCGCCGGCCTGTGCCATGTCGGCGCGCCCGCCGCCGCCCTTGCCCCCGAGCAATTCAGCGCCGGCGCGCACCAGTTCGACTGCGTTGAAGCGGCTGATCAGGTCTGCCGTTACGCCAACCACGATTGCGGCCTTACCCTCGGCGCGTGACACCACTGCCACGACGCCCGAGCCGATGCGCCGTTTCAGATCGTCGGCGAGAGACCGCAACTCGCGGCCTGGAACGTCATCGACCAACCGGCCGTCGAACGCAATGTCGCCGATCCGCATGCCGGTCGGCGGCGCGGCATGCGCCGCTCCTGAGCCCGCGATCGTCTGGCCGCCGCCAACCGCAAGCGCCCGCCGCGCATCCGCCAATTCGCGTTCGAGACGGCGATGGTCCTCGACAAGGCGCGCCAGGCGGGCGGGCAGTTCTGTCGGGCTGGTACGCAGCGCCGCGGCGGAGTGCCGCAGCAGGTCTTCTTCGGCCGCGAGGTAAGCCTCGGCCGCTGCACCGGTCAGCGCTTCGATGCGCCGTACGCCGGAGGCGACCGAGCTTTCGCCGCTGATCTTGAACAGCCCGATATCGCCGGTTCGGCGCACATGGGTACCGCCGCACAACTCGACCGAATAAGGCGGCTCCTCGTCAGCGCCGCGGCCCATCGCGACGACGCGTACTTCATCGCCGTATTTCTCGCCGAATAAGGCAAGCGCACCTTCAGCCACGGCCCGCTCGGGAGTCAGCAGCCGGGTTCCGACTTCGCTGTTGCCGCGGATCCGGTCATTGACCTCGCGTTCGATGATGCCGATGTCCTCGGCGGTCAGGGGGCGCGGATGGCTGAAATCGAAACGCAACCGGTCAGGCGCGACCAGCGATCCCTTTTGCGTGACGTGCTCGCCGAGCCGCCGGCGCAGTGCCTGGTGCAGGAGATGCGTGACGGAGTGATTGGCGCGCAGGCAGCGGCGGCGCTCGCGATCGACGCGCAATTCAACGGCGTCGCCAACCTTCAGCGTGCCGTGAACGACGCTGCCGCGATGGACAAAAACGTCCCCTGCCTGGCGTTGCGTATCGGCTACCGCGAATTCGCCGCCGCCGGCTGAAAAAATCGCACCGGTATCGCCCATTTGTCCGCCGGACTCGCCGTAAAATGGCGTCTGGTTGACGACGAGGCCGATTTCCGCGCCGGCGCCTGCCTCGACAACACGCTGGTCGCCGCGCACGATCGCGAGAACGATGCCTTCTGCGATTTCCGTTTCGTAGCCGAGAAATTCCGTGGCGCCGACGTCGTCGCGCAGGGCGAACCATGTCGTTTCCGTCGCCGCCTCACCCGACCCGACCCAGGACGCGCGGGAACGGGCACGAGCCTGTTCCATTTCCTGGTCGAATTTATCGACATCAACATCGATGCCGCGCGGTCGCAGAATGTCCTGCGTCAGGTCGAGCGGAAAGCCGTAAGTGTCGTAAAGGGTGAATGCGACGCCGCCGTCCAGCGTTTTACCGTCTGGCTTCAGACCATTCCCTTCGGCCATTTCGTCCAGCAGCGCCAATCCGCGGCCGAGCGTGTGGCGGAACCCTTCCTCCTCGAACCGCAGCGTTTCGGTGATCAGCGCCTGGGCCCGCAGCAATTCGGGATAGGCCGCGCCCATCTGCTGCACCAGCGCCGGCACCAGCCGCCACATCAGCGGGTCCCGACAGCCCAGGATCTGCGCATGCCGCATCGCCCGCCGCATGATGCGGCGCAGCACATAGCCGCGGCCCTCCTTGCTCGGCAGCACGCCATCGGCGATCAGAAAAGCGGAGGCCCGCAAATGATCGGCGATGACACGATGCGACACGGCGTGCGGGCCATCGGCCGCGACCCCCGAGACTTCCGCTGATGCAAGGATCAGCGCACGAAACAGGTCGATATCATAATTGTCGTGCTTGCCCTGCAGGACCGCGGCGATGCGTTCGAGCCCCATGCCGGTATCGATCGACGGACGCGGCAACGCCAATCGCTCTCCCGGGAGCTGCTCGAACTGCATAAAGACCAGGTTCCAAATCTCGATAAACCGGTCGCCATCCTGGTCCGGGCTGCCTGGGGGGCCACCGGGGATCGCATCACCGTGATCATAAAAAATCTCCGAGCACGGCCCGCACGGGCCGGTATCGCCCATTGCCCAGAAATTGTCCGAGGTGGGGATGCGGATGATCCGTTGGTCGGGCAGGCCGGCGATCTTGGCCCATAAGGCCGCGGCGTCTTCATCCTCGGAATAAACCGTGACGAGCAGCCGGTCGCGATCCAGCCCGAGTTCGCGCACCACCAGGTTCCAGGCCAGTTCGATCGCCCGGTCCTTGAAGTAGTCGCCAAACGAGAAATTGCCGAGCATCTCGAAAAACGTGTGATGCCGCGCGGTATAGCCGACGTTTTCGAGGTCGTTGTGCTTGCCGCCGGCGCGCACGCATTTCTGCGCTGTCGTGGCACGCTGGTAGGCGCGCTTTTCGACGCCGGTAAAGACGTTTTTGAACTGGACCATCCCGGCATTGGTGAACAGCAAGGTCGGGTCGTTGCGCGGCACCAGCGGGCTCGACGACACGATCTCGTGACCGTTGCGGGCGAAATAGTCGAGAAACGCGGTGCGGATATCGTTTGTGGTCTGCATGGGGCGATTGTGGCGGTTGCCGACGGCTTTATTCAAGATCGCTGATATGGGGACGGCGATCCATTATCGCGAGCCGCCGCCGCGCCGGCCCGTTTACGGGCTGCGCGGCCGTTCTTGACCGGCAGACGGCTCGGTGCGCGCGAAAACCACCGCGCGGTCATCGGCGTAAACCTTTTTCCAGTCGGGCAGGCGGGCGAATACCGCTGCCGCGCCGATATTGGGCAGCAGCAACGCCCAGGTAACCGGGTGCTGCTGCAGCAACTCATGGAGTGCCGCTTCGCTGCCTTCCTCTGCGGCATAATCCTTCGCAATAACATCGTTGCCGTACATCTCGACACGACCGTCGATAAAGCTCGGTACGCCGCGAAAGATCAGATAGCCGCCGAATGCTTCGCTGTTATACACCGGCCCGGTCAGGCCAAGCCGCTGGGCTGCGGCGAGCGCCGCGCCGGGCGTCACCGCATCGTCGGTTCGTACGATCGGATAAAGCGCGGTCGGTAGAGCCGCTATCAACGCAATCACGGCCGTCACGACGACCGCCGGCACCGAAGCCGGGCGATCGAGCCGGGTGGTCCAGGCGAGCAGACGCGATGGGGGTTGCGCTGCGGTGAGATCGCGCAACGCGCTGGCGAGCGGCAGTGCCAACGCCAACGGCGCGACGATCGCCAACACATCGCCGTGGCGGGCATGCTGCAGTGTCATGTGAACGAGGCCGACGACCAGCGCCAGACGCGGCAACGGCAGTCGAACGCCGGTGCTGAAGCCGACAAACACAAGGCCGAGCATCCACATGTCGAGGGCTGGCGATTGCTGGAAATTGGGGCTCATCCACTCGACGAAAATGGATTGCAGCGCCGGCATCCGCACCAGCCGGATTGGTTGAATGAGACCGGCCAGGCCGTTTGGCGTAACCAACGCCGCGAGCAGCGCCGCCAGCGCGAATGCCCCCCATGAGAGTGCTTCGGCCGTGCGGGTGCGGCCGGGGCGCGGCTGCCATACCGCTTCGCACACAGCGTAAGCTGCCAGCGCAATACCGACCAGAAAGCTGCCGTGGACATTGGTCCATACCGCCATGATCGGGAGGACGAGAAATGGCGGCGGCCGTCCGGCGTCCCGGGCGCCGATAATCGAACCGGTCCACACGACCAGCAGCGGCAGGGCAAGAACATGCGGTCGAACCAACATATGCGGCAGCAGCAGCGCCGCCGCGGCAATTGTTGCAATCAACGCCGGCAGCGGCGGCAACTGCCGCAGCAGGAACCGCATCATCAGCCCGATCGCAATGGCGATGACGGTAATCGACAGGAGGACGACGCCGCTCCAGCCGGTCGCGTCATAGACCGCGGCAAAAGCCGCTTGCGCCAACCATTCGGAGGATATCCAGACCGCGCCGGGCATGGTGTGCGAAAATGGGTCGTGCACCGGCAACGCCCAGTGCGCCAGAATCCACCGGCCGGCGGCGATATGCAGATAGGTGTCGGGGTCGTTGAGCAGGGCGCGTTTTTCGACGAGCAGCCGGCCAAACATCGCCAACCCGACGATGAATGGCCAAGACGGCACGATCTGGTCCCATCGCGGCGCTGCCCAGCCGCGTGCGGTCTGCATCATTTGCCTGATTCTCGGAGATAAACGGCAGGGACGGGTGCCGCCCGGCTCCCGAGCCGCGGCATGTCGTGATCCTCGGTTGAGCGGTTCGTCAGCGTCATCGCGACAAAACCAAGGATCAGCAGCGGTGTAAACCGCCCCGGCAACGACACAAGGGGCGGGTTGATCAGCGGCGCCAGCCAGATCGCCAGCGCCAGCGTCCATTGTGCAAGCGGTTTATCCCGGTTTGCGGCCTCAGCAGTCCACAGCGCGGCGGCTGTCGCCAGAAAAACCATGTCATGCAGCGACGAATGCGGCGCGGCGAAAAAGGTGCAGGCGAGCAAGGCGGCAAGTTTCCGATCGTCGGATAGCGGCCGCCGGTAGGCGACATAAACCAGCGCCATCCCGAGCACCACGCCCAGGAATTGCACGACATTGGCCACACTCTGCGAGGTGCCGGCGGAAACGAGGCAGGCATAGAGGCTGACGCCCCAAAGCCGGCCCATTTCGACCCACTGGCCGTGCGCGTCGACATAGTTGCCGCGAGCGAATTCAATCCAATTCCACCAGACATCGACGCCGAACACGGCTGCGCTTATGAGCACAAGCGCGACTGCTGTCGCAATCGAGCAAAAAAAGCCCTTCCATGCTCGCAGGGCAAACAGCGCCACCGGCACGAGCAGCCAGAATTGCGGCTTCAGCGTCAACAAGCCCAGAAGAATACCGCCGAGCGCCGGCCACGTCCGCAAAAGGCGGAATCCGCCGACCAGCAATGCGGTCGTCAAAAAGGCATTTTGTCCGACGCCGACATTGTAGGCCGCAGCCGGTCCGACAAGCGCTACCGTGAGGACGATGCCGCGAGCCTTCGGGCAATCGCTGCGGAACCACAGGGCAGCAGCGAGCAGCGCCGCGGTCACCACCTGGAACGCGACGTAGCCGGCGGTGAACGGCAGGGAGCCGAAGGGCAGCATTATCAGCAGATAGGTCGGTGGGTACACCCAGGGGCGAAAGGGCATCGGCTGCGATAGCCAGCCGGCGAACGCGGTGTTCAGATAGGCGGTGAAGCGGTTGCCGTCGAATAGCGCCGCTAGGTTCCCGTCAAAGTACCATCGGGCGCCGCCCCAGAAGACCATCCAGTCGGTTCCGAGCGCGTTCAGATTGAGGCCGATCGAGCCCGGATGCGTGGGGGTCAAAGCGATCACTGCCCAGGCATAGAGCGCCGCGACAAGCGCAATCGCGCTAATGACAGGGGGGATGCTGCGCGACGACGCAGCGGTCCCGGTTGCGGCGAATGCTGATCTTGGCATCGCGGAAATAAACCAGCTTATCGTTGGCAGATGGTTAACACAGCGCCCGGTTGGGTTCACGACAAAGGCCGCCGCCACATCCTGCGCGGGGATCGAGCGGCACAACGGCGCAATCACACATCGGCATCGCGCTGGCGTTCAATGCCGAGAGGACCGTCAGCCAAAATCCGGCAAATGATCGCCGGGCTGCCCGGCCGCAACGGCGCCGGGCACTGATCAATCGCAACGGTAGCCGTTTCGATTGAGTTGGGGTTGCTTACGACAATCCTGTCCGGCGTCCCGTCCTCCCCGCGCCACCGATCAATCTGTACACGGGTGCGACCATAACAACAGCAGAACAAGTGTGCTGCGGGACGTTGCACATATTGTCTTTATATTAATTGCCAAATATCAATTGAAATATGTGGAAATATGTCATGCGTCATATTCTAACGTAGAATTACCGGCAGTTCGCCATTAGATGAATGCGCTGGCCAGAAGCCAAAGACGCCGGACCAGGCGCTCGACGGGCTGTTGCTGCACCGTCCGTCGCCGCTGGCGCGCGCGGATGACTCGCTGCATTTCCGCCTCGCGCTGGGCGCGGAATGAGCAGGCGGTGTTACAGGGTTGGTTCCGGCAATGCCCCGTACCTGGCGTCCACGCGCAATCACGGGCCCAGCGCGAAACATTGCTGTCAGCAAGAAGGTCTACGATACCGGCAGGCATCGATCCAACGCTGGGAGGAAATGTTTCAGACACCATTACGATCCACTTTAGCTCAAGGAATGCAGGGAGCAGCGCTCCTCCCAACTGGATCGCTGTTATGAGAAACCACTAGCGATCGGCACGCAGGTCTGTCAGACATAATATGCAGTGTACGATAGCAAAAATTATGCCGGCTAACACGAAACTCAAGCATGTCAAGATCCGGCAAGATGGTTAATCAATGGGCGGTTTACGGTCGCATTGTTGGAGTTTTCTGCTATGTGAATCTTGCATCGCAAGTTCATCAATCGCGGATTAGCTAACGCGCTGCGACAACGTAAAATCGCCTGTGGACATTCCCTCGCGGACAAAAAATTAGCCGATTTGCCGAGGTTGCCACGCTGATTTGCGCCATTGCAGGCTCTGCTGGTCGCAAATGGCGCATTTCGCCGGTATCGTGACACGCTGCCTTAGACAAACAGGCCACTGCAATGACGTTTCCGCTTGCCGCAACCGAATATGGCGAGGGACCGCCGCTGGCGATCCTGCACGGGCTGTTCGGTTCCGGGCGCAACTGGATGTCGATCGCCCAGCGCCTCGGCGTGCATAACCGGGTCATCACGCTCGATGCGCGCAATCACGGCGCCTCACCCTGGGCGGAGACGATGAATTACCGGGAGATGGCCGACGATGTGCGCGAGACGCTGCTGGCGCGCGGCTACCGCCGGTTTGCGCTGCTCGGGCACAGCATGGGCGGCAAGACGGCGATGATTGCGGCGCTGGTGCACGGCGGCGAGATCGAGCGCCTGATCGTCGTCGATATCGCGCCGGTGCCCTATCAGCCCCATCATCTCGGGCTTGTCCGGGCGATGCGCGGACTTGACCTCAGTGCCGTCAAACGGCGCGCCGACGCCGACGCCCTGATGGCGCCGCATGTTCCCGATCCGGCAGAGCGCGGCTTTCTGCTGCAGAATCTGCTGTTCGACGCCGGCGAGGTGCGCTGGCGGCTCAATCTCGCCGCGATCGAAGCGCAGATGGCCATCCTCGGTGAATTCCCGGCGGCATCGGACAGCGCCTCGTATCCCGGCCCAACGCTGTTTCTGGCCGGGGAGCGCTCGGACTATTTGCTCCCCGAATACGAACCGGCGATCGGGCGCCGGTTCCCGAATGCCCGGATCGCCCGCGTCGCCAATGCCGGGCATTGGCTGCACGCCGAGCAGCCACGCGCGTTTCTCGGTCTCGTCGAACCGTTTCTCGCGGCCGCGGACTGACGGCGCGGCAACCGATCAGGCGCGACGCGCCAGCTTTTCCGCTCCCGAAACTTCGATCGCCGCGATGATGTCGCCGAGGCCCGGCGCCTGATCGAGCTGCAATAGAAGCGCCTGCAATCGCGCGACCTGTGCGGGCGGCAAAGCGCGCGACGCGCAGTTGGCAAATTTGCCGGTCAAGGCCTCCGGCGGCAGCGGATCGTCAGGGCCGCGGCCGAGCGCCGCCCCAACCTTGCGGGCAATGGTATGGCCGTCGTCAAAGGTGACCCGCACTTCGGCGCCGAGATACTCGCCGCTCGCCGGCCCCATTTCAGGGTGCGGGGCGGCGTGGATGCGCTGCATCAAGGCGCGCGGCGCGCCGTCGCGGAAGGCATCGCCTTCGAAATCTTCGAGCACGACGCGGCCGTTCATCAGCGCCTTCGCCAGGCAGTATTGCACGCTGAATTTGGCGTCGAGGCCGCTTTGCGGATCGGGCCGGTCGGTATGGGCGAGGCGGCGCGGATGCGTCCACGAGTCGATCCGCACGACGCGATCGGCCGGAATGTCGTGTTCGCCGCGCAACAGCAGCATTGCATCGATTGCCGGATGGGTGCTGCCGCAACACGGATGCTGTTTGATTGCAAGGCCGGGGCGGACGATGTCGTAAGGGTTCCCCCAATCCTTCAGGATCTTGTCGGCGTCGAAATTGCCGGCGCCGTTGAACACCATCAGAAAGCCCTGCTTGTGCTCCAGGGCGCCAGGGTTGGCGGTGAAGCCGTCGCGCGCCATCAGCGCCGCAAACAGGCCGTTGCGCGCGGTGTGGCCGACATGCAGTGGCTTGGTCATCGTGCCGAAATTGGCCTTGATGCCGGAGGCCAGAGAGGCCGCGATCGCCAGCGCCTGCGCGGTACGCGCCGTGTCGAGGCCGAGCAGATGACAGCACGCCGCCGTCGCGCCGAACACACCCAGCGTCGCGGTCGGGTGCCAACCTTTTTCGTAATGGTGGAAATGCACGCCGCGACCGATGCGCGTTTCGGTCTCGAACCCGGCAACGTAAGCAGCGATGAAGTCGCGACCGCTGATCGGCCGACCGGTACGGTCGAGCATCTCGCCGAGCGCGAACAGCGCCGGCACGATCGGCGCCGATGGGTGCCCACCCAGCGAATTGCTGACGTCGTCGAAATCGAGCGCGTGCGAGGCCGTGCCATTGATCAGCGCTGCATCGAGCGGCGTCGCGCGCCGGGCCCCGCCGAAGATCAGGCTGTCGCCGGCGCCACTGCCGGCCAACACCCGCTCGGTGATCTGCGCGCACGGCTCGGCGGCGCCGGCCAGCGTTACGCCGACCGTATCGAGGATCGCCATCGTCGCCCAATGCACCGCCTCGGCCGGCAGGTCGGCGTAGGTGATGGCGCCGATCCGCTCGGCAATGCCTTGGAGGATGGTCATCGACAGGTTCCTTCAACCGAAGCGGGACATCGTCCGGCGCCCGCTGTTTACCAATATTGGCGTTATAAACGCCGGCTGCTCGGGTTGCGATGCCTTGACGACCCTTTCTCTGCCCTCTCGGCAAATCATGACGATCCTGGCGCGGGTGGGGTTCGCGACGCGCGGCCTGATCTACCTGCTGATCGGCGGTTTCGCGACCGGTGCCGCATTCCGCTCCAACCAGTCACCGCAGGGCTTTACGGGGGCGGCTCAGGCGGTGCTGCATAAGCCCTTCGGCAGTCTCGTTGTGGTCGGGATCGTGATCGGCCTTGGCTGCTTTGTGGGTTGGCTGGCAGTCGAAGCCGTCATCCACGGCTCCCGCCGGCGAGAGCCACGGCATTGGCTCCTGGCGATCGGGCGGTTCGGCGATGCGCTGCTTTACGCCGGGTTCATGTTTCTGCTGCTCGGGCTTTTGCTCGGCCGGCGGGCTGGCGGCGAGCATGGCCTGCACAGCTGGGTCGCCTGGCTGTTCAGCAGCCCCGGAGGCCGCTGGCTGGTCGGGCTCGTCGGCATCGGCCTCTTCTGCGCCGGAATCGGGCTGGTTGTCTGGGCATGGGCCGGCAATGTCGCGGCCCCGCTCGACCTGGCGCCCAAGGAAAAGCGTATGACCAACCCGGTCAGCCGCTATGGCGTCAGCGGGCGCGGCGTCGCATTGGCGCTGATCGGGTTTTATCTCGTCAGCGCCGCTTTTGATGCCAACCCGGCGGAGGCGCACGAGCTGGGCGGCCTGTTACAGCACCTGCGGCACACCGCCTATGGCTGGATCATCCTGCTGCTGTTTGCGCTGTCATTCGGCGCCTCGGCGTTCTTCGATTTTCTCGCGGCCTTTTACCGCCACATCGAAGCCCCGGCCTGAGCCCGCAGCTTAAGCCACCTCGAACAGGCCGGCTGCACCCATGCCGCCGCCGACGCACATCGTGCAGACGACGAGTTTGGCGCCGCGGCGTTTTCCTTCGATCAGCGCGTGCCCGACCATGCGCGCGCCCGACATGCCGTAAGGATGACCAATCGAGATCGCGCCGCCGTTGACGTTGAGCCGGTCGTGCGGGATGCCGAGCCGATCGCGGCAGTAGATGACCTGGCAGGCGAACGCCTCGTTCAATTCCCACAGATCGATGTCGTCAATCTTGAGGCCATGCTGCGCCAGCAGTTTCGGTACGGCAAATACCGGGCCGATGCCCATCTCATCCGGGTCGCAGCCGGCGACCGCCATGCCGCGATAGATGCCAAGCGGCGGGAGGCCGCGCTTTTCGGCTTCTTTCTCCTCCATCAGGACCGCGGCCGAAGCACCGTCCGATAGTTGCGAGGCATTGCCGGCGGTGATGAAACGGCCTTCCTTGATGCGCTGACCGTCCTTGAACACCGGCTTCAGACCGGCCAGCCCGTCAAGATTGGTGTCGGGACGGTTGCCTTCATCCTTGCCGAGCATCACCGGTTTTTTTGACGTTTCGCCGGTGTTGCGGTCGGTCACCAGCATCGTCGACGGCAATGGCGCGATCTCGTCGTCGAAGCGGCCGGCCTGCTGCGCCGCGGCGGTGCGCTGCTGCGAACGCAGCGCGTATTCGTCCTGCGCCTCGCGCGACACGCCGTAGCGGTCGGACACGATCTCAGCCGTCTCGATCATTGTCATGTACAGCGCCGGTATATTGGCGACGAGTTCCGGGTCTTCACCGCGATAGCGATTCAGATGGTCGTTCTGCACCAGCGAAATCGATTCGACACCGCCGCCGATCGCGATCTGCATGCCGTCATGCATGATCTCCTTGGCGGCCGTGGCGATCGCCATCATTCCCGAGGAGCATTGCCGGTCGAGCGACATCGCCGCCACCGTCGCCGGCAGTCCAGCGCGCAACGCACTCTGCCGCGCGATGTTGGAGCCGGTGCTGCCTTGCTGCAACGCGGCGCCGATGATCACATCCTCGATCTCCGCCGGATCGACCCTGGCGCGCTTCACCGCCTCGGCAATGGCGTGCCCGGCCAGCGCCTGCGCTTGCGTATCGTTGAACGCCCCGCGATAGGCGCGACCGATCGGCGTGCGGGCGGTGGAAACGATGACGGCGTGGCGCATGATTCTCCTCCCCGGAGATTATTCGGCGGCAATCTGCGGTGCGTCGGCCATGATGATCGACAGTATCAGCGCACCTTTACCTGAGGCGTGCTGTATGTCGTACCCAACAGGATCGCCATCCGCACCAAGATCGAGCATGACGTCGGTGTCGATTTCGCGGGTGCGCCGGGCCGGCAGCGACCGCAACTCGATATAGAGACTGTCGGTGGATTTGTCATAGGACAGATTCATCCGAAATCCTCGTCGATAAAAGCATTGTGTACGGTCTCACCGTCCGAGAGTACCACCACGCGGAGATAGCCTTGGAGCGTGGGCGAATAACCCCACAAACGAATTCGCCCGTCTGCTTGCACCTCGCGCCGGTCTGGCGTTCTCAATACCCGCAGAATTTCAATGGGATCGAGATAGTCACGCCGCGTCAAGACATCGAGAGCAAGTCCGCCAGAACGGCGGCGGCGGGAGGCGGTCGGGGTCTTGCACGGCGGCCAACCCAACCGTGGATTTCTCTCGTCGATTGAAGTGGCCGGGAATGGTGGGCGCGGCTGGGATTGAACCAGCGACCCCTGCCGTGTGAAGACAGTGCTCTCCCGCTGAGCTACGCGCCCGCCCGGAACCGCTTGCCGGCCTTCGGCATTTAGGAGGGCGTCCGGCACCCTGTCAAGCGAGCGAGAGGCTGCAAGGCAAGGCGCCGGCAGGGCGAGCCGCTGGACGACCGGCCTTTGGTTTGCGACGATTTGATGTATGGCCGCTTCTGCCCGATCGTTATCCGCTCGCTGGTTGTCGAATTGCCGGTCGCCGCACCGGCTCGGCGCCTTGTTGACTATGGTCGCGGCGCTGTTCGCGTTTCCGGCGAAAGCCGACGACCGGATCGCGCTGCGTCTGGAGATGTACGGGCTCGCTGGCGCGCATGTCCTGACATTGCACAGCTATCTCGACGAGAATGGCAATCGCTATGCGATCAACGCCGATTACGCGACGACGGGCGTGGCCGGGCTGATGGTCGATCTGTCGACGCGCACCCAGGTGCATGGGCTATTGGCCGGCGTGGCGGCGATGCCCGAATCGTTTCGCAGCGATATCAAGCGCAACGGCTCCGAGCGTCGCGAGCGGATCGACTATTATCCCAACAGCGTCGTCAAAGGCAGTTCCGAGCCGCCGCTTCCGGTGCCGGTGACGTCCGAAATGGCACACGGCACCGTCGATGACCTGACGGCATATTTCATGCTGGAACGCCAGCTCGCGCGTACCGGCAAATGCAATCTGGCGGTGCCGGTGTTCGACGGCCGGCATCGTTTTGACCTGTACTTCACGGATGCTGGGCAGCAGCAGCTGTCACCGTCGAGTAGCCAGCAATTCTCGGGTTCGACGATTGCCTGCCACATGATGCGCCAGATGCGGATGCCGCCCGGCGATCCCGAAATCAGCGAAGGAGCGCATCAGGGAACGCTGTGGTATGCCAAGCTGTTGCCAGGCGACGCCATGGTGCCGGTGCGGATGAAGCTGGAAACGCATCTCGGCACGATCGACGGCTACCTTGCCGAGGTGCACGGCCGGGGCGTCAACCTCAAATTCATGGAGTAAACCCGAGCCGTTCGAGGGCCGCGGGCAGTTCATCGAAGCGGTCGAGCAGCGCGACGCCACCGAGCGTCGCCGGATCGATTCGCGCATAGCCATAGCGCATCATGATGACCGGCACCCTCGCGTCATGCGCCGCCGCGGCATCGTTTTCGCTGTCGCCGATCATCACCGAGCGCGCCACCTCGCCGCCAAGCTCGTCGACGAGACGCGTCAGATGACCACCGTCGGGTTTCCGGACGGGGTAATGGTCGCCGCCGGCGATACCGTCGAAGAGGTCTGCGAGGCCCAACCCCCCCAGCACCCGCAGCGTCGCCTGCTGCAGCTTGTTGGTACAGATCGCGCAGCGATAGCCACGTCGCCGCAATTCGACCAGCGTGTCGCGCACACCGGGATACGGGCGGGTCAATTCGGTCGCTTTCGATTCGTAGACTTTGACGTAGTGCGGCAGGGTCGCTGCGGCCTCCTCGGCGCTGCCGCCGCGCGCCGCGAAGGCGCGGGCGACCAGTATCGGCACCCCGTCGCCGACCATCGGCGCGACCTCGTCGCGCGACAGCGGCGAATAGCCGTGCTCGCGCAACACTTCGTTAAGCGAGCTGGTTAAATCTGGAACGCTGTCGATCAGCGTGCCGTCGAGATCGAAGAGCAGGAGAAAATTCGTCATCGTCGGCAACTGTGCCCTGCCACCGTCATAGTTCGCAACAATCTGTGTGTTGGCAGGTGGTTTGCGGGAGCGCACCGTTGGCGCGATGATCGTGTTTCGTTCGTCCTAACCGTTGCGAGCCGTACCATGAGCCGATCCGGATTTGCTGCCATCATCCTCGCCGCTGGCGAGGGTACCCGCCTCAAATCAGCGCGTCCCAAAGTGCTGCACGAGATTGCCGGACAGGCGATGGTGCGGCACGTCATCGACGCGCTGGCGCCGCTGGAGCCGGCAGCAACGGTGGTCGTGCTCGGGCACGACATGGCTGCCGTCGCCAAGGCGGTGGCCCCGGCCGCCACCGTGACGCAAATCCCAAGACGCGGCACCGGCGACGCGGTACGCACCGCCGCGCCGGCCCTGGCGGACGTGCTTGCCGCTGAAGATATTGCTGATGTCATCGTGCTGTTCGGCGATGCGCCGTTGCTGCGCACCGAGACGATCGCGGCGCTGCTTGCGGCACGCCATGCGGCGCCGGAAGTGGCGGTCGCCGTTTCCGGGATGCGGCCGGCCGATCCGGCGGCCTATGGGCGTCTCATCATCGATCGCGACGGCACGCTGGTACGAATCGTCGAGGCCACGGATGCCAACGATGACGAACGGGCAATCGGACTGTGCAACGGCGGCATCATGGCGATTGATGCACGCCACGCTTTTGCGCTGGTGGACCGAATCGGCAACGATAATGCCAAGCGTGAATTCTACCTGACGGATATCGTCGCGATTGCGCGGGAGCACGGCCTTGCGTCACGGGTTGCCGATTTGCCGGCGGAGGACTTGCTCGGCGTCAACACCCGCGCCGAACTCGCCACCGCCGAGGCTGTGTTGCAAGGCAGGCTGCGGCAGCGGGCGATGGAGAACGGCGCGACACTGATCGCTCCGGAAACCGTGTTTTTCTGCGCCGATACCCGGCTCGGCCGCGATGTCGTGATCGAGCCGAACGTCGTTTTCGGCCCTGGCGTCACGCTGGCCGACAACGTCCGCATCCGCAGCTTTTCGCATATCGAGGGCGCCGTGATCGCCAGCGGCGCGATTGTCGGGCCGTTCGCCCGGCTGCGCCCTGGCGCGGTGCTGGAAACCGACGTGCATGTCGGCAATTTCGTCGAGGTCAAGGCGTCGCGCCTGGGGGCCGGGGTCAAGGCGAGCCATTTGACCTATCTCGGCGACAGCGAGATCGGGGCCGGCACCAATATCGGCGCCGGCACGATCACCTGCAATTACGACGGCTACAACAAGCACCGCACGGTGATCGGCGAGCGGGTGTTCATCGGCTCCGACACCGCCCTGGTGGCGCCGGTTGCGGTCGGCGACGGCGCGATTGTCGCGGCCGGCAGCGTGGTAACCCATGATGTGCCGGCCGACGCCCTCACCATCGCCCGCGGCCAGCAGGTCGATAAGCCCGGCCGCGCCGCTGAATTGCGTGCCCGGCTGCAACAGAAAAAGCGCTGACGGCTTTCCGCCGCGACCGATTCTGTGTTCGCCATCCGGGTTTTCGTTCGTCATCCCATGTCGGGAGAGTGAGCCATGTGCGGCATCATCGGGATTATCGCCAAGCGGCCTGTCGCCTCGGAGCTGATCGAGGGGCTGCGCCGGCTCGAATATCGCGGCTATGATTCGGCGGGAATCGCGACGCTGATCGACGGCCGCATCGAACGCCGCCGCGCCGAAGGCAAGCTCGTCAACCTCGCGGCACGGCTCGAACGCGAGCCGGTGCATGGCACGATCGGCATTGGCCACACGCGCTGGGCGACGCACGGCCTGCCGACCGAGGGCAACGCGCATCCGATCGCGACCGACCGGGTTGCCGTTGTCCATAACGGCATCATCGAGAATTTTCAGGCGCTGAAACGCGAGCTGACCGGCCTCGGCCATCAGTTCCACACCCAGACCGACACCGAGGCGGTAACGATCCTCGCGACGCATTATCTGGAGCAGGGTCTGCGGCCGGCTCAAGCCGTGGCGCGCACGCTGGAGCGGCTTGAAGGCGCTTTCGCCTTGGTTTTCCTGTTTGCCGGCGAGCACGATCTGCTGATCTGTGCCCGGCGCGGCAGCCCGCTGGCAATCGGCTATGGCGACGGCGAGATGTTCATCGGTTCGGATTCGCTGGCGCTGGCGCCGCTGACCCGCCGCATCACCTATCTCGACGAGGGTGACTGGGCGATCGTGACCTCACACCAGGTCGAAATTTTCGACCACGCCAATCAGCGGGTCGAGCGCGCCGTACGCGAGACCGCGCTGACCGGGGCGGTGATCGGCAAAGGCAATCACCGGCATTTCATGCAGAAGGAAATCTTCGAGCAGCCGGCGGTGATCGGCGACACGCTGCACGCGCTGATCAACCCGGCGAGCCGCGATGTGCATTTGCCCAATCTGCCGTTTGCCCTCGGCGATCTCGGCAAGGTCACGATCATTGCGTGCGGTACCTCGTACCACGCCGGTCTCGTCGCGAAATACTGGCTCGAAAGCATTGCGCGCATCCCGGTCGAGACCGATATCGCCTCGGAATTTCGCTACCGCGCGCCGGCGATGCCGCGCGACGGCGCCGCCGTATTTATTTCGCAATCGGGCGAGACCGCCGACACGTTGGCGGCGTTGCGCTATTGCCGCGAAGCCGGCCAGAAAATCATCGCGATCGTCAATCAGCCGGAAAGCACGATCGCGCGCGAAGCCGACATTGTATTGCCGACGCTTGCCGGCCCCGAAATCGGCGTTGCCTCGACCAAAGCGTTTACGACGCAGCTTGCGGTGCTGGCGGCGTTTACCGTCGCGGTGGCACGGGCGCGCGGCACGATCGACGCCGATAGGGAGGCGGCGCTGGCCGGGCAGCTCGCCGAGATTCCGTCGCGCGCCATCGAGGTGATGAACCATGACGAACGCATCCAGGAGATCGCGGCGGAAATCGCGCTGGCCCGCGACGTGCTGTATCTCGGCCGCGGCACCGCCTACCCGCTGGCCCTCGAAGGGGCGTTAAAGCTCAAGGAGATTTCCTACATCCACGCCGAAGGCTATGCTGCCGGCGAGATGAAGCACGGTCCGATCGCGCTGATCGACGACAACGTGCCGGTTATCGTATTGGCGCCGCCCGATGCGCTGTTCGAGAAGACATTGTCGAATGTCGAGGAGGTCATGGCGCGCGGCGGCCGCGTGGTGATGATCTCGGATGCGGCGGGCGTCGCGCGCCTCGAAGGCCGCCTCGCTTTCGGGATCACGATCCCGAATTGCGCCCCGTTCGTCGCGCCGCTGCTTTACGCGATCCCGGTACAGCTTCTTGCCTACCACGTCGCCGTCCTCAAAGGCACCGACGTCGACCAGCCGCGCAATCTCGCGAAAAGCGTCACGGTGGAGTGAAACGGCGCTGTCGGATTGGCCAAAAATCGGTGGGGTAATGCGAAGACGGGACCCACCGCAGACGTGGATACCGGCCTTCGCCGGTATGACAACATCCCTGGGCCTGGAGTGTGAGCCACGGCGCCGTTGACGACTGCTTGCCCAGCGATCAGGCTGCCTTAATGGTTTTCTGAACGCTGTTCCGTCGTGGAGAGTCGCCATGAAGCTGATGTGGTTCCACCTGATGCCGTATACCGAGCTTCCCGACGATTTCCGGGAAAAGCACCCGTCGGTCTGGGTCGATATTCACTCGACGTTGTTCGATCCGCGCCGCGCGCATCACATGTACAACGACTTTATGGACGAACTCGAATTCGCCGCCGAATGCGGGTTCGATGCCGTCTGCGTCAACGAGCATCATTCTAACGGCTATGGGCTGATGCCCAGCCCGAACCTGATCGCCTCGTCACTGGCGCGGCGTACGCTCGACACCGCGATCTGCGTGATGGGCAACAGCCTCGCCCTCTACAACCCGCCGACCCGGGTTGCCGAAGAATTCGCGATGATCGACGTGATCTCGGGCGGGCGGTTGATTGCGGGGTTCCCGGTCGGCACCCCGATGGACACCTGTTTTGCCTATGGGCAGAACCCGTCGATGCTGCGCGAGAAATATCTTGAAGCGCACGACCTTGTGATGCGCGCGTGGCAGGAGAAGGACACGTTCGCCTTCAACGGCCGCTTCAACCAGCAGCGCTACATCAACATCTGGCCGCGGCCCGTGCAGAAGCCGCATCCGCCCGTGTGGATTCCGGGTGGCGGCTCGGTCGAAACGTGGCAGTGGTGCGCCAAGATGGATTACGTCTACGCCTACCTCTCCTATTTTGGGTTCAAGGAGGGCCAGGCGACAATGTCCGGCTTCTGGAACGAGATGAAGCGGCTCGGCAAGGACATGAACCCGTACCGTGCCGGCTTTCTGCAATTTGTCGGCGTCGCAGAAAGCCGTGAGCAGGCGATGCAGCTTTATGCGGAACCGGCCGAGTATTTCTACGGAAGATGCCTGCGGGTCGATCCGAAATGGGCGATGCCGCCGGGCTATGTCACCGAGGCGACGCAGCGCGCCGGCGTGCAGGGCCAGATCGGCCGCGCCGCCAGCAACGATGCCCGACTCAAGGCGCGCGCCACTACCGAGATGGCCGATATCGTCGATCGCGGCTATGTGATTATCGGCTCTCCCGACGAGGTTGTAGAACAGCTCACCGAGGTCGCGACCAGCCTCAATGTCGGCCACCTGATGATGTTGTTGCAGTTCGGCAACATGGGCAAGGACCTCGCCAAGTACAACACGAAGCTGTTTGCCGAGAAGGTCATGCCGCGGCTCCAGGGTCTGTTCCCCGAATGGGAAGACAAATGGTGGCCGCAGCCGATGGCGCGTACCGAACGCGCCGAGCCGGCCGCGTTCACTCCCGGCATCGCGGCGGAGTAGTTGGTTTCACAACGAGGCCGTGAGACGGTGAGAAGAGGTGATTTGTCGTTTCGTGTCCGATATCGAGTTTTCTCATCCGGCGAGATCGGAAGTCGATGTCGTGTACGAAACAATAAAACTTCTCACTGCGTCATTGGTTAAACCAAAATCGGCGCCGGGAGGAAAATCCATGAAATACAGTAGAGGCATGCTGATCGCGGGCGCGCTTGCCCTGGCGGCACCCGTCGCTCAGGCGGCGGATTTCACGCTGAGTTCGCCGGCCTATCAAGATAATGCGCCGCTCGCCGTCAAAAGCGCCGGCAACAACAAGCAAAGCCCGAACTGTGTCGGCGAGAACATCTCGCCTCCGCTTGCCTGGGCCAACCCGCCGGAAGGCACCAAAAGCTACGCGCTACTGATGTTCGATCCCGAGGGACGGCGCGGCCTCGGCGTATCGCACATGGTGCTTTACGGCATCCCCGCCTCGGTCACCGGCTTTGCCGAGGGTGAGATCAGCAAGCCCTCCGACAAATATGTCGGCGGCAAAAGCACCATGAACCTGGCGACGTATTTCGGTCCGTGCACGCCACCGGGCGATTGGCACCACTATACGCTGACGCTGATCGCCACCGATCTCGACCCCAAGGCACTGCAGCCCGGCTTGACCCGCGACGAATTGTTCACCGCGCTCGGCGATCATTCCAAGGGCGCCGCCGGGTTCATCCTGCGCTTCCGCCACCCCTCTTAAAAGCTGCCTGCTACGCCGGTTCGGTCACGAGGCTGAAACCGCCGGACCGGTCGATGACAACCAAACGGCAGCCAAGGCGGTCGGCAAGCAGCCCGGCAAAATAGCCGCCGACCGTGCGGGAGGTAAGGTCGTCGACCGGTGCGGTCAGCGCAAGCGCCGCACGCGCATCCGCCGACGGCCCGGTGCCGTCGCCGGCGGCATCGATCTGCGGCCCATCCGCACCGGCGCCGAGCACCAGTTTGCCGCCACGCGGCAAGCCCTCGGCGGCAAGCGTCAGCATGACGCAGGCCAGCTTCTGCTGTTCAAGCGGCATTTCGCGCGCTTCCGCGGAATAATCGCAGGCGACGGAAGTACCGTTAAAGTAATCCGTCGCCAGGATATGGGGCGCCGATCCCGCCAGGCCCCCGCCGCGGTAGCCAAAGGCAAAACGATAGAATTGCAGACGCCGGGTCGCCTTGAGTGCGCTATCGGCAACCAACGCCACCGCATCGCGAATAAAATCAGGAGATTCGTCGTCGACCAGTTCGACGCCGTGATTGACCGCTGAAATCGGGCCGATCAGGTCGTGGCACAGCCGTGCCGCGATCAGTTCGATAATACGCAGGTCAATAGGGCCGGTCATTGCCGTATGCTGGCACGGACGTGCCGCCGCAGCAACGCGCGGTTGGGAGTCCGCGGACGGTCAAGCCGTGCGTTGCCGTAATAACGCGGCGGCACGGTCGAGGTCCTCTGGCCGGTTGGCGTTGAAAAACGGGTCCATGCCAGTGATTTCATCATCGAACGGCACGGTTGCCAACCGATATCGCCCGGTCCAGCGATCGACCTTGCGGATGTCGTCGATTGTCACAGCGTGGCGCAATGCCTCGCGCAACTGCACCGGCCACAGCCCGATCACGGGGTGCGCCTGTCCGCCCGACGCGGCGCAGGCAAGATCGGCGCCGGCCGCGTCGAGGGCTTGCCGCAGTCGCGCCACCAGATCGGTCGGCAGAAAGGGAGCATCGGTCGCGACGCTGGCGACCATGTCGCAATCGGGATGCTGCGCGGCCGCCCAGTCGAGGCCAGCAAGAACCCCGGCAAGCGGCCCGGCGAAATCCGGCACGCTGTCAGCCACCACCGGCAACCCAAACCGGGCAAAGCGCGCGGGGTCGCCATTGGCGTTGAGCACCAGTGCCGTCACCTGCGGCCGCAACCGATCGACGACATGCTCGAGAAGCGTGCGATCGCCGAGTTGCCGCAGCGATTTGTCGCCACCGCCCATGCGCCGCGACTGCCCGCCCGCCAACAGCAAGCCGACAACGCTCACGCGGCCGCGTCCTTGGCGGCTTCTGCGGGCCGGCCGGATTTGCGTGACAGCCGTGCCGGCTCGTCGGCTACCGATCGCGGGTCAAGATCGAAAACGATGCGCTCGGCGCCAGCAAGCGCCACAAAGCGCTTGCCCTTGGCGCGCCCGATCAGGGTCAGGCCGGCCTGTCGCGCCAGTTCGACGCCCCAGGCGGTAAATCCGGAACGCGAAATCAAAATCGGTATGCCCATCTGCACGGTCTTGATGACCATTTCCGAGGTCAAACGCCCGGTTGTGTAAAAGGTCTTGCCGGCCGGCGAGACATGGTTGAGGTGCATATAGCCGGCGATCTTATCGACCGCGTTATGGCGGCCGACATCCTCCATATAAAGCAGCGGCCGGTCTTCCTCGCACAGCACGCAGCCGTGGATCGCCCCGGCCGCTAGATAAAGGCTCGGCACGGTGTTGATCTTGCGGGTCAGCGCGTAAAGCCACGAGGTGCGCAGTATCGCGGCGCGGTCGAGCTGCACCTCATCGAACCGCTCCATCAGATCGCCGAACACAGTCCCTTGAGCGCACCCCGAGGTCAGCGTCTTTTTTTTCAGCTTGTCCTCGAAATCGGTTTCGCGCTCGGTGCGCACGACGACGGTTTCGATGTCGTCGTCATAATCCACCGCGATGATGCGGTCGTCGGGCCGCAGCATGTTCTGATTCAGCAGATAGCCGACCGCGAGATAATTCGGATGGTCGCCGATCGTCATCATCGTGACGATCTCGCGGCCGTTCAGGAACAGCGTCAGCGGCCGTTCGGTGACGACGGCGGTTTCGATCGGATTGCCGTCCTGGTCGATCCCTTCAACGCGCCGTGTCAGGCGCGGATCGTCTGGATCCGGCTGCACCGCAAATTCCGCAAGGCGATGATGATCGAGCATATAATGATGATGGGCTGCCCTTGGCGTCGCCGCAAGCAGCCGGCTTCAAGACTGCCGCAGGATCGCTGTTGTTCGCGAACCTCGCGCCTATGTATAGCTTCCTGAGAGCGAATTCGGAAAGCTCGCCGCATGACCGCAGTAAAGCAGCAATACGATGCGGATTTTCTTGCATGGTCCAGACAGCAGGCGGACGCCCTGCGCGCGGCCGCCCGTACCGGCTCGAACCAGGCTCTCGATTGGCAGAATCTCGCGGAGGAGATCGAAAGTTTGGGCGCCGCGGAACGACGGAGTCTGGCAAGCCAGCTTCAGCGCATCGTCCGCCACCTGCTCAAGCTGGAATATTCACAGGCTACTGAACCGAGACGCGGCTGGATCGAGTCGATCAACGATGCCCGCGGCGAAATCGACCTGCTTTGCGAAACCAGCCCGAGCCTGGGGGGTGAACTAGGAGCTGCCATTACCGGCGCGTTGCGGCGAGGCGCGCGCCAAGCCATCAACGACTTGGGAAACCACGGCGAAATCGACCCTGGGCTGCTCGCACGCATCCGCGCCAGGGTTACACACCGGAGCAAATCACGAGCGATTGGTTTCCAAAGAAGCCGCCGGAGTAGTACGGGGCGAGAACCCGAGCCTTCGGCGGGATTTGGCACAAAATATCGCAGATATGACGCCGGCCGCGATCGACCTTGCGATAGCCGATCTGCAGGACGATGCGGAAATCGCTACGGCGGTAGCGGCGGCATTACGGATGCGGTCCTACTGGCACCAGAGGTGCTTGGCGACTGGTTTCCGGCCGAGCCGAAGGATAGCGCGGACTTGCCATGAGCCGAACGCTGACCACATCGGGGGCGACATCGGACCGATCCGGTCCTATATAGTTATTCAAGATGATCGACCCGTTTGGACGCCATATCAGCTATCTGCGCGTATCGGTAACTGACCGATGCGACTTTCGCTGTGTCTATTGCATGGCGGAGGAAATGCAGTTTCTGCCCAAGGCCGAGTTGCTGACGCTCGACGAACTTGACCGCGTGTGCACCGCCTTTATCGGCATGGGGGTGAGAAAATTACGCCTGACCGGCGGCGAGCCCCTCGTGCGGCGCAACATCATGTCGCTGTTCCGCTCGCTCGGCCGGCACCTCAAATCGGGCGTGCTTGATGAATTGACCCTGACCACCAACGGCAGCCAGCTCGCGCGCTACGCCGATGAACTGGCCGAATGCGGCGTGCGGCGGGTCAATGTTTCGGTCGATACGCTCGACCCCGCCAAATTCACCGAGATCACGCGGCGCGGCAACCTCGACCGCGTCCTGGAAGGGCTGGAGGCCGCGAAGCGTGCCGGACTCGCGGTCAAAATCAATACCGTGGCGTTGCGCGGCGTCAATGAGAAAGAGCTTGACGACCTCGTCGCCTGGACCGGGCGTGAGGGGTTCGACCTCGTTTTTATCGAGGTCATGCCGATGGGCGATATCGGCAACGAAAACCGGCTCGACCAGTACATGCCGCTATCGCTGGTGCGGGCGCGCCTGCAACGGCGCTGGACGCTCGATGACAGCGACTACCGTACCGGCGGCCCGGCGCGTTATGCGACGGTGCGCGAAACCGGTCGCCGCGTCGGCTTTATCACACCGCTGACCCATAATTTCTGCGAAAGCTGCAACCGGGTGCGGCTGACCTGCACCGGCACGCTGTTTATGTGTCTCGGCCAGGAAGACGCCGCCGATCTGCGCACGCCGGTGCGGCAGTCGGAAAGCAACGAGCCGCTCGAAGCCGCCATTCGCGAGGCAATCGCGCGCAAACCCAAAGGGCATGATTTCATCATCGACCGCCGCCATCACGCTCCTGCCGTCGCCCGGCATATGAGCGTGACCGGCGGCTGACGCAGACCAGCGTTTTTTCGCTCCAGTGCGCGTCGCATTTCTTGCCTCCGACGCCGAGGGGGCGCAGCAGGCGCTGGCAGAGCTGCGCCAGTTTTACGGTGTCGTCGACCCGGCCGACGCGGACATCATCGTGCCGCTCGGCGGCGACGGTTTCATGCTCGAAACGCTGCACCGCTATGTCGAAAGCGGCCAACCGATCTTTGGCATGCATCGCGGCAGCGTCGGCTTTCTGATGAACTCCTATCATCCGGAAGCCTTGTTCGAGCGGCTGGAGACAGCGCAGCCGGTCGAGTTGCGCCCGCTGGAAATGACCGCCTGGCGTATGGACGGCACGAGCCACCGCGCGATTGCCTTTAACGAGGTGTCGCTGCTGCGCGAAACCCGGCAGGCGGCGAAACTGCGCATCACGGTCGACGGCGTCGTGCGCCTCGAAGAATTGATGGCAGACGGTATCCTGTTGTCCACCCCGGTCGGCAGTACGGCCTACAATCTGTCGGCGCACGGGCCGATCATCCCGCTCGGCGCCGGCATTTTGGCGTTGACCCCGATCTGCGGGTTTCGCCCGCGCCGCTGGCGCGGCGCGCTGCTGCCGCATGGCGCCATGGTGCGGCTCGACGCGCTGGAAACCGACAAGCGCCCGGTCAGCGCCGTCGCCGATTTCACCGAGGTCCGCGATATCGTGGCGGTCGAAATCCGCGAATGCCTCGAGATCGCGGTCACCGTGCTGTCGGACACCGAGGCCAATCTTGAGGAGCGCGTGCTCAAGGAGCAGTTTCTGAGCTGACGGCCCATTCTGAGCAGGCGTCCGACAATCGGAGGGAGTTGGGGATGAGCGCTTCGCAGGCAAATTCCATCGATGTCGCGACGCTGCGGCAATGGCTCGGAGACGGTGCTGAAATCGCCCTCGTCGATGTCCGCGAAGAAGGGCAGCACGGCGCCGGGCATCCGCTGCTCGCGGTCAATGTGCCCTACAGCAAGTTCGAGTTGACGATTGGCGCGCTGGTGCCGCGGCGTTCCTGCCGCGTGGTGCTACTCGACGACGGCGACGGCCTCGCCGGCAAAGCAGCGCGGCGGCTGGCGACCTTCGGCTATGGCGCGGTGCATATCCTCGAGGGTGGGGTTAGCGCGTGGGCAGCGGCGGGTTACCCGCTGTTTCCCAGCACCAACGTGCCGAGCAAGGCCTTTGCGGAACTTGTCGAGCACGATTACCACACGCCGGCAATCACCGCGGCCGAACTCAACCGACGGCGCGCGGCCGGCGAAAACATCGTCGTGCTCGACAGCCGGCCGCTCGACGAATACGAGCGCTTTCATGTGCCGGGAGCGATCACCTGCCCCGGCGCCGAGCTGGTGTTGCATTTCGCCGATCTGGTGCCCGATCCGGACGCCGTCGTTGTCGTGTCGTGCGCCGGGCGCACCCGTGGCATTATCGGCGCGCAATCGCTGCGCACCGCCGGAGTGCCGAACCAAATCATGTCGCTCGAAGGCGGCACACAGGCCTGGCGGCTCGCCGGGCTCGATCTCGAACGCGGCATGACGACGGCGTTGCATCCGGCCAGCCGCGAAGCAATCGCTGCGGCTCGGCAGCGCAGCGACGCGGTAGCGCGACGCTACGGTGTGCGGACGATCGATGCCGCGACGCTGGCCTCGTGGCAGGGCGACGCCGAGCACCGCACGACCTATGTGCTGGATGTGCGCACGCCCTCCGAATATGCCGCCGGCCATCTGCCGGGGTCACTGTCAGCGCCCGGTGGACAGTTGGTGCAGGCGATCGACCGCTGGGTCGGCACGCGCAATTCGCGGATCGTCCTGGTTGATGACGTCATGGCGCGCGCGGTGATGACGGCGCAATGGCTGTTGCAGATGGGGTGGGACGTGGTCGTGCTCGACCGGCCGTTTACCGGCGCGGCGCTGGCGACCGGCGATGCGCCCGATCCCGAAATGCCGGATTTGCCGAGCCTCGCGCTGCTCGACCCGCATGCCGCCGCAGCGCGCCTGACCGAAGGCGCCGCCGCGGTGTCGCTCGACAGCAGCGCCGATTATCGCACCGGGCACCCGGCGGGCGCCGTCTGGTCGATGCGGTCGCGTCTCGACCGACTGCCCGCCGAGGTGCTGCAAGCGCCTGAGATTCTGCTGTTTGCCGAGAACGCACCGGCGGCACAGCTCGCCGCGATCGACCTGCACGAACTGTCGTCGGCGCGGCTCGCGATCGTCCGCGGCGGCGGCCCGGCATGGCGCGAGGCAGGGCTGCCGGTCGTCGCCTCACCCGACCAGCCTTCCGACCGGGAACGTATCGATTACCTGTTTTGGAACCACGACCGGCACGCCGGCAACCAGGATGCGATGCGCGCCTATCTGCGCTGGGAAACCGAACTGCCGGGCGAAATCGCCCGCGACGGTCTCGCCGGGTTCCGCGTCGGCGTGCCGGCTGGCGCCCGATGAACATCGCCAGGACCGCGACGCTCGACATCGCCTATGTCGAAAGCGGTCCGGCAGACGGCTGGCCGGTCATTCTGCTGCACGGCTTTCCCGACGACATCCACGCCTATGACGGGGTCGCGCCGCCGCTCGCGGCGGCTGGCCACCGGGTCATCGTACCGTATCTGCGCGGTTATGGCCCGACGCGGTTTCGCGACGCAGCAACGCCGCGCTCCGGGCAGCAGGCGGCGCTCGGCCGCGATCTGCTCGATCTGATCGAGGCGCTGGGGCTGAAGCAGCCGTTACTCGCGGGCTATGATTGGGGTGGACGCGCGGCCTGCGTCGTCGCCGCGTTATGGCCCGAACGCGTCGCCGGGCTGGTTTCGGTCGGCGGCTACAACATCCAGAACATCGCCAATGCAGTGCAACCGGCCGCGCCTGAGGCCGAGCACCGCTATTGGTACCAATGGTATTTCCACACCGAGCGCGGCCGGGCCGGGCTGGCCGCCAATCGCGGTCCGTTCTGTCGCCTGTTGTGGCAGCTATGGTCGCCGAACTACCGGTTCGACGACGCCACTTATGCCATGACGGCGGCGGCGTTCGACAATCCCGATTTTGTCGAGGTCGTGATCCAATCCTACCGGCACCGCTACGGCAACGCACCGGGCGATCCGGCATTGGACGACATCGAAGCGCGGCTCGCGCTGCAGCCGGCGATTACGGTGCCGACGATCGAGCTGCACGGCGAAAGCGACGGCGTCAGCCCGCCCGCCGCTTCCCGACGGCCAAGCGATCTCTTCACCGGAAAATACGAAAGCCGCATCATCCCGGTTGCCGGTCACTTCCTGCCGCGCGAAACACCGGGCGCCGTCGTCGACGCGATCTCCGCGCTGAGCCGTTAAACCGCCGGCCAGAGCTTGACGCGCCGCGCCGATGCGGCGAGCGTTTACGGCATAGCCAAAGGAAGACCCATGACCCTCGCACTCGCCGAACCGTTCCGGGCGCCGACCGTCGATTCGCTATCGGTGCGGGTGGTTGTCGATTCGTTCTTTGACCAGTTCATGCCAAAAGCGACTCACCCGCATGTCGCAATCGAGCATGTCAACCGCATTCGCGGGCGCGAGACCTCGACCCTGGCCGGAGAATGGGGCCTGTCGCTGCATCTCGCATCGACGACCACCGGGACCCCGGGGCAATATCTGCTCGATTTCGGGTACACCGCGGAAATCCTGCTGCGCAATTTCGATCTGCTCGGCATCGATGCTGCCCGGCTTGACGGCCTGATCCTCAGCCACTCGCATCGCGACCATTACGGCGGCATGGTCGGCTTTGTCGAACACCACCGGCCGGCAATGCGCGATGACCTCAAACTGTTCACCGGCGGGGATCTGAGCTTTCGCGAAAAATGGATCGGCTCGCGCGATTCCGAGCCGACGTCGTGGGGTGCGCTCGATGCCGCGGCGCTCGAGGCGGCGCATGTCGAAACCGTATGCTGCGACACGGCGCACACGCTGCACGGTCCATTCACCTCCGGCTATATCGCACGGCAATCCTTTGAGCGCGTTCTACCGAACACGATGATCGAACCGACGACGGCCGATCATTACAGCGACGAAGAGCGGCGCGGCCGGCTCGTCCCCGACCGCCACCCGGACGAGCACGCGACCTGTTATGTCGTACAGGGCAAAGGACTGGTGGTGATCTCGTCATGCGGCCATTGCGGGCTGATCAACACGATCAAGACCGCGATGGCGGTATCCAATGTCGGCAAACTGCATGCGGTGCTCGGCGGCTTTCACCTCGGCATCGCGCCGCCCGATTATATCGAGCACACGATCACCGAACTGAAAGCGCTCGACCCGGATGTGGTAATCCCGATGCATTGCAGCGGTCGCGGTTTTATCGCCGGGGTGTCGCGCGAAATGCCCGACCGGGTCGTGCTGTCGAACACCGGCAGCCGCTTTACATTCGGGGCCTGAGCCATGCGCCTTCTCTATCAGAGCCTCGGCGTCACGCGCCGCTCAACATCGGGCGATTATGCCCAGCGCCTGTCGGCGATTCTGGCGGGCGCCGCCGCGCCCGGCACGCAGATCGAGTTGCAGGGCCTCAGCCCCGGCCGGGCGATCGCCGACCAGTACCGCTATCTCGAATATCTCGACACCGCGGAAATCCTGGAGAACGGCCTTGCCGCCGAGCGCAACGGATACGACGCGTTTCTGCTCGGCAATATCTTCGAGCCGGGAATGCATGCGCTGCGTGAATTGCTGAACATTCCCGTGCTCGGGCTGTGCGAGGCCTCGGTCATGCTTGCCTGCCTGATGGGGGCAAGCTTTTCCGTCGTCAACGTCAATCCGAAATTTGCCCGCCGCGTCAGCGAGAACATCGCCAGCTACGGCCTCGCCAGCCGCCTTGTCTCGATCGACCAGATGACCGTCGAGCGTCCGGCGATGTTCGACCGCGCCTTTGAGGACGAGGCGGTGCGCGACGACGTCATCGAGCAATTCCGCACCGCCGCCCGCCAGGGTCTCGCCAAAGGCGCCGAGACGGTGATCCCCGCCGGCGGCATCGTGATGACCCTGCTCGCCGAAGCCGGCGTGCACGAGGTCGATAACGCGCCGGTGGTCAACGGCATGATCGCGCTCGTCAAAATTGGGGAACTGGCCGCCAGCTTGCGGCAGTTGACCGGGCATTTCACCAGCAAGCGCCTGACCTACGCACCGCCCGCCGGGGCGCTGCTTGCCGATATCCGGCGAGTCTACGGCAATCACATCTACCCCGGCGCCGCCTGAACCGGCCTTTTCGCCGAACCGGCCCTCCTGCTCGCCCCCAGAGGCGGCTTCGTGTAAACTATATGACGAAGTGCGGACCAGCCTGCCGGCGTCAAGGCACAGGGGAACGAGAATGGGCCTGATGGCCGGGAAACAAGGGCTGGTCATGGGGGTCGCCAACGACCGCTCGCTGGCCTGGGGCATTGCCGCGGCCCTGCACACGCAGGGTGCCGATCTCGCGTTTACCTATCAGGGTGAAGCACTCGGCCGGCGGGTGCGGCCGCTCGCCGAAAGCGTCGGCAGCAATTTCGTGATCGAGGCCGATGTCACCTCCGAGGTCAGCCTCGACGCATTGTTCGAAAACCTTGCCGAGCGCTGGGGCCGGCTCGATTTCCTGGTGCACGCGATTGCGTTCTCCGACAAGAACGAACTGACCGGCAAATACCTCAACACGTCGCGCGGCAATTTCCTGCGCACGCTCGACATCTCGTGCTTTTCGTTTACCGATATCTGCCGCCGCGCCGCCCCGCTGATGACCGCCGGCGGCAGCCTGTTGACGCTGACCTATGCCGGAGCCGAGCGGGTCATGCCGCATTACAACGTAATGGGGGTCGCCAAGGCGGCGCTGGAAGCCAGCGTGCGCTATCTCGCGGTCGATCTCGGCAGCGACAACATCCGGGTCAACGCCATCTCCGCCGGTCCGATCAAGACATTGGCCGCTTCCGGCATCGGCGATTTCCGCTATATCCTGAAATGGAACCAGTACAACGCACCCTTGAAACGCAACGTCACGATCGAGGATGTCGGCGGCGCCGGCGTGTACCTGCTGAGCGATCTATCCTCCGGGGTCAGCGGCGAGGTGCACCACGTCGATTGCGGCTATCATGTCGTCGGCATGAAAGCTGTCGATGCACCGGACATCTCGACGGTGTGATGAAGCCAACGTTCGGTTTTTGCTGAATCATGGCCGGCAACAGTTTCGGAACGCTGTTTCGTTTTACCACCTGGGGCGAGAGTCACGGGCCGGCGATTGGTGTCGTGGTTGATGGCGCGCCGTCGCAGATTCCGCTCGGTGAAGCCGATATCCAGCAATGGCTCGACAAGCGCCGGCCGGGCCAGTCGCGCTATACGACGCAGCGCCAGGAGCCCGACCAGGTCAAAATCCTGTCCGGCGTGTTCGAGGGCCAGACCACCGGCACCCCGATCCAACTGATCATCGAAAACGTCGACCAGCGCTCAAAGGACTACCGCAACATCGCCGACCGCTTCCGGCCGGGCCATGCCGATTACACCTACTGGAAAAAATACGGCATCCGCGATTACCGCGGCGGCGGCCGCGCCTCGGCGCGTGAAACCGCATCGCGGGTCGCGGCCGGCGGCGTCGCGCGCAAGATGCTCGGCCCCGGCGTCACAATCCGCGGCGCGCTGGTGCAGATCGGGCCGCACGCGATCGACCGCGCCGCCTGGGATTGGCACGCGACCGGCGACAACCCGTTCTGGTGCCCGGACCGGACGATGGCGGCGCGCTGGGCCGACTATCTCGACGGCGTGCGCAAAGCCGGCTCATCGACCGGCGCGGTCATCGAACTCGTCGCGAGCGGTGTACCGGCCGGGCTTGGCGAGCCGGTCTATGACAAGCTCGACGGCGACCTTGCCCGCGCAATGATGACGATCAATGCCGTCAAAGGTGTCGAGATCGGCGCCGGCTTCGGCGCGGTGGCCTTGTCGGGCGAAGAAAACGGCGACGAGATGCGGATGCGCAACGGCGAGGTCGAGTTCCTCTCGAACCATGCCGGCGGCATTCTCGGCGGCATCTCGACCGGGCAGGACATCATCGTGCGCTTCGCGGTCAAGCCGACCAGCTCAATCCTGCACCCGATGCGCTCCGTCGATGCCGAAGGCAACGACACGGAAATCGCCACGCACGGCCGCCACGATCCCTGCGTCGGGATCCGCGCCGTGCCGGTCGGCGAAGCGATGATGGCCTGCGTCCTCGCCGACCATCTGCTGCGGCATCGCGCCCTCGGAGGCAAGGTCTGAGCGCTTCTCCGAGCGGTCCGGTGTGCGGGTGCCTGACCAGCGGATCAGCCGCGTTGATCCCGGCAGCCCCCGTCCCTATGTTCCGCACCAGCCATGACACCCCTCAGCCATATCCGTAACTTCGCGATCATCGCGCATATCGACCACGGCAAATCGACGCTGGCCGACCGTCTGATCCAGACCTGCGGCGGCCTCGAAGCGCGCGAGATGCGTGAGCAGGTGCTCGATTCGATGGAGATCGAGCGCGAGCGCGGCATCACGATCAAGGCGCAGACGGTACGGCTCGAATACCGTGCGCAAGACGGCGAAAATTATGTCCTCAACCTGATGGACACGCCGGGCCACGTCGATTTCGCCTACGAGGTCAGCCGCTCGCTGGCCGCGTGCGAGGGGTCGCTGCTGATCGTCGATGCCAGCCAGGGCGTCGAGGCGCAGACTCTCGCCAACGTCTATCAGGCCGTGGCGGCCGGGCATGAGATCGTGCCGGTCCTCAACAAAATCGATCTGCCCGCCGCCGAACCCGACCGGGTCAAGGAACAGATCGAGGATGTGATCGGGCTCGACGCCTCGGATGCCGTCCTGATTTCGGCGAAAACCGGCATCGGCATCAAAGATGTGCTCGAAGCGCTGGTGACGCGTCTGCCGCCGCCGCAAGGCGATCTGGAGGCGCCGTTGCAGGCCCTGCTGGTCGATAGCTGGTACGATCTTTACCTTGGCGTCGTCGTGCTGGTGCGGGTCAAGCAAGGCAAGCTGGTCGCTGGCCAGAAAATCCGCCTGATGGCGACCGGCGCCGCGCACAATGTCGAGCGCGTCGGCGTGTTCACGCCAAAAGGCGTCGCGGTGCCGGAACTGGGGCCGGGGGAAATTGGCTTTATCACCGCCGGCATCAAGACGGTGGCGGATTGCCAGGTCGGCGACACGATCACCGAAGACCGCCGACCGGCCGAAACCCCGCTGCCCGGCTTCAAGCCGGTGCAGCCGGTCGTGTTCTGCGGCCTGTTCCCGACCGACTCAGCGGATTACGAACGGCTGCGCGACAGCCTCGCAAAGCTGCGCCTCAACGACGCCAGCTTTCTGTATGAGCCGGAAACCTCGGCGGCGCTCGGTTTCGGCTTTCGCTGCGGGTTTCTCGGGTTGCTGCATCTGGAAATCATCCAGGAGCGGTTGTCGCGCGAATTCGACCTCGACCTGATCACCACCGCGCCGTCGGTCGTCTACCGGGTGCATCTGACCAACGGTCGCGTGCTCGACCTGCACAACCCGGCCGATATGCCCGACCCGGTCAAGATCGACCATATCGAGGAGCCGTGGATCAAGGCGACGGTGCTGGTGCCCGACACCTATCTCGGCACCGTGCTGGCCTTGTGCGAGGAACGGCGCGGCGTGCAGCTCGACCTGACTTATGCCGGCAACCGAGCGATGGTGGTGTACCGGTTGCCGCTTAACGAAGTCGTGTTCGACTTCTACGACCGGCTCAAATCGGTCAGCCGCGGCTATGCCAGCTTTGACTATCAGCTTGAGGGGTACGAAACCGGCGATCTCGTGCTGATGAACATCATGATCAACGGCGAGCCGGTCGACGCGCTGTCGATCATCGTGCATCGCACCGAGGCCGACCGTCGCGGCCGCGCCTTGTGCGAACGCCTCAAGGATCTGATCCCGCGGCAATTATTCCAGATCGCGATCCAGGCGGCGATCGGCGGCCGGGTTATCGCCCGAGAAACCGTCAAGGCCCTGCGCAAGGACGTGCTCGCCAAATGTTATGGTGGCGACATCACCCGCAAACGCAAATTGCTGGAAAAGCAGAAGGAAGGCAAAAAGCGGATGCGCCAGTTTGGGCAGGTCGACATCCCGCAATCCGCCTTTATCGCCGCGCTGCGCATGGGCGATAATTAACACAGAACTGCCGGCCGGGCATTCTACCCTCGCGGGAATGCCCGGCGTAGCGCGCTGAAATATAAGTTTATGTCCAGCCCTTCCGAGGGTCAGCGCAGCAAGCGTCTCGGAAGACACGCTGCGCCGGCTCTAGCAGGATGATCAGACCGGCTTGGTGCCCTTAAGCTGGGTGCGGTGCATCAGGCGGCGCATCGAGGGGTCGAACGCATCGCGGCGGTGCATGGCGCAGCGATTGTCCCACCAGATCAGGTCACCGACTTTCCATTCCTGGGTCCAGGTGAATTTCTGCTGGACCATGTGGCCCCACAACTCGTCGAGCAGTTCCTCGCTGTCGGCCACCGATAGCCCCAGCACATAGGCGTTGATGCGGCGGCCGAGAAACAGCGATTTCTTGCCGGTCTCGGGGTGGGTGCGCACCATCGGCTGGCGGGCGCCCGGCACCTTCGATACGTCCTCGACGGTCTCGAAGCCCTTATGCGCCTTGCCGCCGCTCGAATGCGTCGCGGCATGGATCATCGTCATGCCGTCGATGCGCTTTTTCATATCCTCGGGCAGCGTGTCGTAGGCGCTGTAGCAGTTGAGGAACGCGGTCGCGCCGCCGGCGCTTGGCGGCGGACATTCGAGCGAGCGCAGCAGGCTGGCGGCCGGCGGCACATCGACAAACGAGCTGTCGGTGTGCCAGAAGGCCTCGCCGTCGCCAAGACCGCCAATCGCCTTGCCGTCTTCAATGATGTTCGAAATCACCGATATTTCCGCTGGGATTTCGCGTTGCCGCCCATCGGTCTGAGTGCTGATCCCGTATTTCATCTCGATCAACTTGGCCGGGTTGAATTCGAGATCGCCGAACTGGCCGGTGAACGCCATGTGCTGCGCGTCATCCATCGGCTGTTCGCGGAAGCGCAGCACCAGATTGTCGAGCCACGCCTTGCGGATTGCATCGCGATCGTCGGTCGATAGCGGCTCACGGATATCGACGCCGGAAATGTCGGCGCCGAGACCGGCGGCGAAGGGGCTTACTTGCACAGTCATATCGGTTACTCCGCTGCCTCGGCGACCTCGACGCCGTAATCGTTGATCGAAACACGCCAATGGATGCGGTCTTCTTCGGGCGGGTAGTCACCAGCGGCCCGGTGATACGAGCAGCGATTGTCCCAGATCACAATGTCGCCCTTGCGCCAGACGTGATGGTATTCGGCGTCAGGCACCACCATCCGCTCCTTGAGTTCGGCGATCAGCTCGGCGCTTTCTTTTTCCTCAACGCCGACGAAGTAGCAGATTTTGCCGGGATCGAAATACAACGACTTGCGTGCGGTTTCCGGGTGGGTGCGGATGATCGGATGGAACACCGGCTTCCAGTCGCGGTCGGCTGAATCGAGCAGCCGCGAGCCGCCACGCGAACCGCCATAGGCAAAGGCTCCGATAACGCCCTCGAGCCGGTCCTTCAGGCGTTGCGGCAGCACGTCATAGGCGGCGTAGGCATTGGCGAACATCGTATTGCCACCGCGGCTCGGGATTGCCAGCGCGTAAAGCTGCGTCGCCTTGAAAGGCGCCTGGTTGTAGGCGCCGTCGGTGTGCCAGCCCTCCGCGCCGCGGCGGTAGATTTCGGGGCGCAACTGACCCTGCGCGTCATATTTGTTGATGCCGAGCATCGTGATCTTCGGATGGTCCGGGTGCCGTGTCGATTTCGACGGGTGCGGCGTCACCGGCCCGAAACGCTCGCTGTAGCGAACAAAGTCAGGGATCGTCAGATCCTGATCGCGGACGCACATGACGTTGTGGTCGAGCCATGCTTGGTAGATCTTGTTCCAGGTGGCTTCATCCATCGTCTTAACGTCGACATCGCTGATTTCGACGCCGATCTGCGGACCCATCTGGCGGATTTGGACCAACTTCCGACCCTCCCATCCTTTGAATTACCGGAATCAACTGAATTACTGGAGTCAACACCCGAACGACGCAGTTGACAATTCGCGATTACACGGTGCCGGCCCGCTTTCCCGGCATGGCGGTCGATCGCCAGCAAAATCGTGGCGCAAAATCGTGGGTGAAAAATGTCAATAAACGTCGCATCCATTGCGTTCGGACGACGACTTCCGATCTATCGGATAATCGTGCGGATCAGAGCCGCTCCGGCGGGCACCGCACCAGTTTCGGCTCGCAGATAAAGGGTTAATGTTTCAGCTTTCAGTGCGAACCGGCTGCCGCGATGCGCCGGCTTCGTATATGATAAGGGCACTCACGGAGAGAGTCAGAATCCATGCTCGTCAAAGCCAGCATCGCCGCGACCGCGCTCATCGTCGCGACGCTGACGCTGCACTCGGTCGATTTTCGCGAACTCTATAACGAGATGTACCCGGTCAACGGGCTGAAGCGAGATGTGCTCGGCCTGTGCCACCAGGCCAAGCCGACCTTCGTGCGAGCCGTTCGCGCCGACCGCAACAGCTGCTACGATTCGATGCCGGACAGCGTTGAACTGGCGATCGGCTGGATTCGCTCGACGACCCGCCTTGCGACGATGCGATTGACGCAAACCCCGGTCGAACGCGCCGAACAGCTGCTGACCGAAGTCGCGGCCCAGCGCCGCCTTAACCTGCCGGGCGCGGCGGAATTCACCGGGTACGCTCCGCTGCCGGCGGCAGCGATTCCGTGCAATACGGCGATCGGCCAGCCGGTGCGAGAAGCCGACGGCCGGCAGCGCATCGGCGGCAACGCCGACCCGACAATGGTGGCATTAGGTCTGGCGCCAAAGGATGCACGAGAGGTGCAACGCCACGGTTTCGCCCACGGCCATCAAGCCGCCACGCCGGTCCCCAATCATGCCGGCGGATTGGAGCTGGCGCCGGCCGCAGCGACCGGGTGCAAAACGCCGATTTGACGCAACGGGTGTAAAGCACCCGGCCGGTCCTCGGCTTAGCTACGCGGCGCAGCGCCGCTTCCGACAACGCCTTTAGGCGGATCGCCATCCGGTCGTCCATGCACATGGACATGCCGCCCGCCCGCCTCTTCGAGCAGCCTTGTCGCCCGCAACTCGACCTCCGGGTCGATGCAGCGTACCCATAACAGCGCCGCACCGGCTTCCAGCGCGCCGGTGAATTCTTCGCGGTGCGGCGCCGCGGTGTAATCGTCGAACAGTTCTTTCAGCGCCGCGCCGCCGATCCCGGCGCCGACCAGGGCGGCGATGGTCGCCGCGATCGGACCGCCCGAAATCAAAATGATGCCGGCCACAGTCAACGGCCCGATGTATTTGATCTCCCCCGTAAGACCCGCCGCAACCAGATCGTCGGGCTTTTCATCGGCGGCGCTCAGCGGTTTGTGCGACGCCAGCACCGACAGGTCGGTTGCCTCGAAACCCGCAGCCAGCAAGGCCGAGACGGCGTTGCGGAAATGCTCGCGATCGGGAAACGAGGCGACGGCCTCGCGGATCACCGGAAAGGATGCGGCTGTGCTCATCTGAACTCCCTCAAGCGCCCGTGCCGGGAAAGCCGCGCGGGCTGTCCGGGGGCCTTGCACCGTGTTAACGTCATAAACGCCCGGAGCGCGCCGCCCGGTCCACCCAACGTCCGGTTTATTGCCTGCCGCCCATGCCAGCAGCGCCGCTTCGCGATCGTAATCCGCCGCCTGCGGCGCCATCGGCCCCAGCCACTTCGACCGGCGCGCCAGCATCGGCGACCGCGTCGCCGGTGATGGCGCAATACCACGAGATCAAAAGCGCCTATCCCGGTTCCCTGCTGTTTTTCCGGATGGGCGATTTCTACGAATTGTTTTTCGAAGACGCGCAGGCGGCCGCGCCGGCTCTTGACATCGCGCTGACCAAACGCGGCCGGCATGACGGCGCCGACAGTCCGATGTGCGGCGTGCCGGTGCATACCGTCGACGCCTATCTCGCCAAGCTGATCCGCGCCGGGTTCAAGGTGGCGATCTGCGACCAGATCGAAGACCCGGCGGAAGCGCGCAGGCGCGGCAATCGCGGGCCGGTCAAGCGCGCCGTGGTGCGCCTCGTCACCGCCGGCACCTTGACCGAGGACGGGCTGCTCGACGCGCGCCGGCATAATTATCTCGCCGGCATTGCGGAAGCCGGCGGCGAGATGGGCCTCGCCTGGCTCGACCTGTCAACCGGCGCGTTTTCGCTCGCCGCCACCAGCGAAACCGCGCTGGCCGCCGATCTCGCGCGCATCATGCCCGGCGAAATCCTGGTGCCCGAGCGGCTGCTGGAACGGCCCGCTCTGTTCGAGGTGTTCGGCGACTGGAAACCGGCGTTGACGCCGCTCGCCAACCCGCGGTTTGACAGCGAGACATCGCGGCGGCGGCTCGAGAGCTTTTACGGTGTCGCGGCGCTCGACGGTTTTGGCAATTTCGGCCGCGCCGAGATAGCAGCCGGCGGCGCCCTCGTCGATTACGTTGCGCTGACGCAGCAGGGCGGCGCCCCGCATCTGGCGCCGCCGCAGCGCGTCGCAGCCGGCTCGGTCATGCAGATCGACGCCGCAACGCGGCGCAACCTCGAACTCGTCCAGACTCTGTCGGGCGAGCGCCGCGGCAGCCTGCTTGCCACGATCGATCGCACCTTGACCGGCGCCGGTGCTCGGCTGTTGGCGGAGCATCTGTCGGCGCCGCTGACCAACCCGGAGGTGATCGGGGCTCGGCTCGATGGCGTGCAGTTCTTTATCGATCGCGGCGATACCCGCGACGCGCTGCGCGAACGGCTGCGGCGCGTTGGCGATATCGAGCGCGCGCTGACCCGCCTCAGCCTCGGGCGCGGCGGCCCGCGCGACCTCGCTGCGTTGCGCGACGCGCTTGGCGAAACCGCAACGATCCGCGGCGTTCTTTCCGCGCCAGGCCTTGTTCCGCTGCCGCCTTTGCTGACCCGCGCCGAAACCGCGCTCGGCGAACACACCGTGCTCGTCAACCGGCTGACCCGAGCCCTCGCTGAGGAATTGCCTCTGTTGGCGCGCGACGGCGGCTTTATCGCGCCGGGCTATGCCGCCGAGCTCGACGAATTGCACCGGCTGCGCGACGGCGGTAGGCACTCGATGGCCGAGATGCAGGCGCGCTATGCCGCCGCCACCGGGATCGCGGCACTGCGCATCCGCCACAACAACGTCATCGGCTATTACATCGAGGTGTCGGCTGCCAATGGCGGCAAGCTCGGGCCGGACTTCATCCACCGCCAGACAATGGCCGGGGCGCAACGCTATACCACCGTCGAGTTGAGCGAACTCGAACGCAAGATCGCCAGTGCCGCCGACCGCGCCCTGGCCGTGGAACTGCAGCTGTTTGACGATCTGGTTGGCGAGATCATGGCGCGGCGCAGCGACATCGCCGCCGCCGCTACCGCGCTGGCAATCCTCGATCTTGCCGCGTCGCACGCCGAGGGCGCTGCCGAAGGTGGCTGGACCCGGCCCGAGATCGAGCATAGCACGGCCTTTGACGTAAAAGGCGGCCGGCACCCCACCGTCGAAGCCTCGCTCGCCGGCAAAAGCGGCTTTATCGCCAATGATTGCGCGCTCGGCGACGACCGCCTGTGGCTCGTGACCGGCCCCAATATGGCCGGCAAAAGCACCTTTCTGCGTCAGAACGCGCTGATCGCGATCCTCGCGCAGATCGGCTCATTCGTACCGGCGCAAACGGCCCGCATCGGGGTAATCGACCGGCTGTTCAGCCGGGTGGGCGCCGCCGACGATCTGGCGCGCGGCCGCTCGACCTTTATGGTCGAGATGGTCGAGACTGCGGCAATCCTCAACCAGGCAGGGCCACAGAGTTTTGTCATCCTCGACGAGATCGGCCGCGGCACCGCGACTTATGACGGACTGTCGATCGCCTGGGCAGCGCTCGAACATCTGCATGAGATCAACCGCTGCCGCGCCCTGTTCGCGACGCATTACCACGAGTTGACGGCGCTGGCGGCAAAGCTTCCAGCGCTGGCCTGCCACACGATGCGCGTCAAGGAATGGCAGGGCGATGTCGTATTCCTGCACGAGGTCGCCGCCGGCACCGCCGACCGTTCCTACGGCATCCACGTCGCCAAGCTCGCCGGGCTCCCTCCCACCGTGACGGCGCGCGCCGAAGAAGTGCTGGAGATTTTGGAAAAGGGCGACGAAGCCGGCGCCCTGACTCGCCTCGCCGACGACCTGCCCCTGTTCCGCGCCGCCCGCCGTCCCACGCCTGAGCCGGCGGCGACGGCACGAACCTCGCCCGCCGAAAACCTGCTGCGCGCCAGCCACCCTGACGAACTCACCCCGCGCGCGGCACTCGAATTAATCTATCAGCTGAAGACGTTACTTGCATAGTTATCGGGGAGCGCCATACGCTTCCTGTCGACGCTCAGTAGCGTATACCACTACCAGAAGCACACACGGTTGGGAATCGCGCTATGACCGATGATGCTGATACCCTGAAGAAACTTCACAGAGCTTTAATTAATCTCAATAAGCGCGCTGAGCGAGCCTCCAACGAGATATTAGTGAGCAATTTCGTCGACTCCGAACCACTATTTGACCTTTTATCAACACAGAATAACCAAGTTATATACGGAAGGCGTGGCACTGGCAAAACGCATGCTCTGAAGTATCTTGCAGAGACTGTCGGCAATGCTGGAGATCATGCAGTTTATATCGATCTACGCTCGATAGGATCGAACACCTCCATTTACAGTGACACAACACGCACGCTGGCAGATCGCGCGTCGACGCTTATTGTAGATGTTTTACAAGCAGTATACGACGAGTTACTTAATATTGCTATATCGATGATTGACAAGACCCCAAATCCAGAACAAGTGACAAATCGCATTGACGATCTTGCCCGGGCTGTTACCGCAGTGCGCATTCGTGGCTCAATTGAAGAAGAAAGGGAGAATACCGTATCTGGGTCGCGTAAAGTGGATTTGGAAATGGGACTTTCTGGCGGCAGCAAGACATCTGCTGGGGCAAAGATATCAGTGTCTAAGGAGAACGATGACGGCTTTAAATATCGAAAAAAGCAGTCGGGCGACGAAAGTATACATCTCGATTTTGGTAACATAAATGTTGCATTATCTGGATTAATACGTGTGGTAAATTCGCCGCGCATTTGGCTATTAATTGACGAGTGGAGTGAAATTCCGATTGATTTACAAGCATATTTAGCAGACTTGATTCGGAGAACGATCTTACCCATCAACGAAATCACTGTGAAAATTGCTTCGATAGAACATCGGTCGCAATTTAACATTCTGCGAAATCACGGCGAATACACGGGTCTCGAGCTTGGTGCTGATATTTCTGCTGACCTGAATCTAGACGATTTCTTAGTTTTTGACAACAATCAGAGTAAGGCAGTAGAGTTTTTCAAGAGTCTTATTTTTAAACATTATCAGAGCGAGGATTTATCTGGCGAAATTACATCGCCGGAACAGCTAATCCGAGTAGCGTTTACCCAGTCCCCCGTGTTTGATGAGTTCGTAAGAGCCGTCGAAGGCGTTCCTCGCGACGCGTTGAACCTTATTGGTAAAGCAGTAACTAAAAGCTTTGGCCAAAAAATTGCTATGAACGATGTGAGAGCGGCTGCGCGTGATTGGTATCAGCAAGATAAAGCAAATTTAATTAGAGAAAATTCCGTCTTAAGCGACTTACTGCAACGAATTATCGATGAAATCATTGGCAATAGACGAGCGCGAGCGTTTTTGTTTTCGAGCTCGTCGCGAGACCATCGAATCGAGCAACTGTTCGATTCGAGACTGTTACACATTTTGAGAAAGAATGTATCGTCACATGATCAGCCCGGCGTGCGATATGATGTATATAAGATTGATTATGGATGCTATGTGGAATTAATGAACACCACTAAGATGCCTCAGGGCTTGTTTCAGCCGACGGACGAAGATGATTACATTGAAGTCCCCAAGGACGATTATCGTTCAATTCGTAGAGCAATATTGACGCTAGAGCCGCTACCGGCCGTCGTAGATATTGTAGCATATGTTCCGTAAGCGACGAACTGGTTTCGCCTTAAGAAAAGGAGGAATTCGATGGCTCATTCCGCGCGGGTCGCGCTGATTACGGGGTGCGGCAAGCCGATCGGCATCGGCAATTCGACGGCGCGGCTGCTCGCCGCGAAAGGCGTGACGGTGGTGGTGTCCGATGTCCGGCCGGCCGGGGTCGCGAACGAATTCAACGCACCCGGCGACACCGACAGCAACTGGGGCGGGGTCGACAGCCTCGTCGAAGGGATCGTAAAGAGTGGCGGCACGGCCTCGGCGGTGCTCGGCGATGTCAGCCAGGAAGCCGATGCAGGCCGCATGGTCGGCGAGGTAATGTCGCGCTATGGCCGGCTCGACATTCTCGTCAACAACGCCGGCGCGCCGCAGGGCGCCGACCGCAATGAAATCGAAAACGTGCCGGTCGCCGCCTGGGATCTGACGCTGGGCGTCAACGCCAAGGGCGCGTTTCTGATGTCGCGCGCCGCGGTACCGGTCATGCGCAAGGCGCAATGGGGCCGCATTGTCTGCGTGTCGTCAAAGGCAGCATTCCGCCCCGGCAAAAACCGCGCGACCTATGCGGCATCGAAAGCCGCGATCATCGGTTTTACCAAATCATTGGCGCTCGATCTGGCACCGCTCGGGATCACGGTCAACGCCGTCTGCCCCGGCCCGATCCGCACCTCCCGCGCGATCAGCACCAACCGCCGCGAATACGGCGACGACCTCGAAACCGGCTTCCGCGAGCGCTCAAAGGCAATCCCGGTCGGCCGCTTTGGCGAGCCTGACGAAGTGGCCTCGATGATCGCCTACCTCGCCTCCGACGAAGCCGGCTTCGTCACCGGGCAGGCGATCGGCGTGGATGGGGGATGGTGAAGCGGCGGCTCCCACTGAGGTGTTGCGTCGCCGTGCAGCATAACGGGCATCTCAACCGGCACTGGGATGATGGCCTTTCCGCGCCGCTACCCCAGCAATTTGCGCTGCGCCTCAGCCTGTTCGCGCATCGAACGCAGCAGCCGGGCTTCGGGAGTCGGGGCGCAGTTGGTGTAGCCGACGCCGAGTTCCCTGAGTTGCGCGGCGTTGCGTGGGAAGGCGCCGTGATTGAGCGGGATGGCGAGGCGGCAGCCGGCGCCTTTCTTGACCGCCGCGCGTACCCGGTCGATCGCCGCGACAAGGCGCGGATGATCGGGGTGGCCGCTGACCCCCAGTGAGCGCGACAGATCGGAGGGACCGACCGCCAGCAGGTCGACGCCTTCGACCGCGGCGATCTCGTCGATCCGCTCGACCGCCTCCATGTCCTCGATCATGCAGGCAAGGATGATCTCGCGGTTGGATTGCGCCATATGGTCGAGCAGCGGCGTTTTGCCGAAATTGGCGGCACGGCTCCCGGCCGCCATGCCGCGCTCGCCGAGCGGGGGATAGCGCACCGCGGCCACCGCTTCCCGCGCGGTTTCGGGGCTGGAGACATGCGGCACCTGGACGCCCTGCACCCCCATATCGAGGAGACGCAGAATAAAGGCCGGATCGAACCCCGGCGTACGCACAATCGGCGTCACGCCGGCCCGCTCTGCTGCCATCACGCAAGCCTGCACGTCATGCAGGTCGAAGCTGGTGTGCTCCATGTCGATAAACGCGGCGTCGAACCCGGCATGGCCGATGATCTCGACGATCTGCGGATCGGCAATGCCGCCGACATGCGTGCCGAGCGCGAGGCCGCCCTGGCCCAGGATGCGTTTGACGCGGTTCTCCTGCATCTTCCGTCCTCCCGTTTTGACGACCTCGCCTGATTATCAGCCGGTGTGCTTGCGGATGAACTGCTTCATGCGCTCGATCGCCGGGGCGGCGTAGGGGGCATTGGGCTTGCCGGTCATAAAGCCGTGATCGGCGCCGGGATAGAGCTGCAGCTCGACCTCGCCGCCGCCTTTTTTCCAGCCGTTGACGGTGCGCTGCATCGTTTCCAGCGGCACCCATTCGTCGGCATCGCCGCCGAAGATCAGGGCCGGCGGCAGGTAGACCTTTTCGCCACGGTCGAGGATCGCCGGAATGCTGCCCTCACTCATCGTGGCTTCGTCGCCCCAGAAGGCGTGATGATTTTCCAGCAGGTCGCCGTTGCCGGCCTTTTTCGCGAGGTGATAGCGCAACAGCGGGTCAAGCACCCCCCAGCCCGAAATGACAAAGGCGAGGCGCGCGTCAGTCTGCGGCGCCTCGGCGAGCGGCAGCCCCGAATAGCGCGCGTCGTCGGGCCGGATCGCCGCCAGCAGCACCTGGTGCCCGCCGCTCGATGTGCCCATGCTGCCGACCCAGTCGGGGCGGCCGCCATAGGTCCGCGCCTTCGCCTTCAGCCAGCGCGTCGCGAGATTGATGTCGGCGAGCGACCCCGGATATGCCGCGTCAGGCGGCATGCGAAAATCGATCGAGGCGACGAGAATGCCGCTTTCGGCAAAAGCGCGGGCGATAAAATCATTATCGGTGCGGTCTTTGTGAACCCAGGCGCCGCCATGTATCTGCAGCACCGCCGGGAACGGCCCGGTGCCGGCCGGGCGGTACAGCCGCGCCAGCATCGCCTTGCCGTTCTGGCGCTGATATTCGACATCTTCAACCCGCACTTGCGGGCGCGTATCGGAGCGTGGTTCGTTGTCGGCGGTGATGGTCATCCTATCCTCCCGCAGGTGATGCGAAATTGTATCAGCCCCATCAAGCCGCGTCTGCCGCGATTGAGCCGCACCGGTTAAGATGCACGCCGAGTTGAAGCGGTAGGGTGCCAATCCCTACTTTAATGCAACATTTTGAGGGAACGCCCCCTGTTGAGGACAAGATCAGGGCGCCGCGGCACGAGCCGCGCGCCGGCGGACGATACGACCGCCGAACAAGGCGCTGAAACCGCGACCGGCGCGGAGGGGTCGTTTGCCCGATCCGCCACACGGCTTGTCGCGCTGTTCGAGGCGCTGGCAAAATCGGAAGAGGGTGTCAGCCTCGCGGAACTCAGCGTCACGATCAGCGCGCCGAAAAGCAGCCTGCTCGGCATCCTGCGCTCGATGGTGGCGCTCGATTACATGGAGCACGGGCACGGGCTTTACCGTCTCGGGCCGAAATCGTTTCGCCTCGCCGCCGATATCCTGGCGATCCGACGCTTTCCCAACCTGGTACGGCCGATCCTGCAGGAACTTGCAGCGAGGAGCGGCGAGACCGCGTTTCTGGTGGTGCTCGACCATCTGGCGCAGCGGGTCAGCTATGCCGATGTGATCGATAGCGGCAACCCGGTGCGCTACACCGTGCCGACCGGCACCAGCCGACCGCTTTACGCATCGTCCGGCGGCCTGTTGCTGCTGGCGTATCAGCCGCCGGCCTGGATCGACTCGTACATCCGCACCACTCGGCTTGAGCCGCTGACGCCGCGCACCCTCGTTGACCCGAAGCAGCTGCGCGAGCGGCTCGCCACCATCCGCCGGGAAGGGTTTTCGATCAGCCTCGGCGAAACGGTGCCGGGCGCGGCCGGCATCGCCATGCCGATCTTCAACGCCGACGGCAGCGTTGCCGCGGGGCTGCTGGTCGGCGCACCGATCGACCGGTTCGAGCGGGAATTACCCGAACTGAAGCGCCTGCTGATCGAGGCAACCAACCGCGTCACCGGGCTGACCCGGGAAATCGTCGCGGAGAAAAGCGGCACGCGGGATTGACGCGCCACCGGCTGGTCTTGTCTTCTGTGCTCCTTGAACGACGTTCAGAACTGCATCAGCCCGCGTGACGGAGGCTTGCCCGCGCCATGATCAAACGGTTTCATTCGCTCTATGTCGGCCAGATCGATCTCGACAATGTCGGGATGAACGGCACCCCGGCCAATGACCGGCGCTATTCGAACGAGCGCTTGTCGGAAATCTTCGACACGTCAAAGCGCGTTGCGCAGGTCATGGACGAACTCGGCTATTACTGTTTCTGGGCGGCCGAGCATCATTTTCAGCACGAAGGCTATGAGTGCATCCCCAACCTGATCCAGTGGGGGCTATGGCTCGCGACCCAGACCAAGCGCCTCAAATTCGGTTGCGGCTTTAACATCCTGCCGATGTGGCACCCGATCCGGCTCGCTGAAGACTATGCAATGGCTGATATCGTGACCGACGGTCGCGTGGTGCTGGGGGTCGGACGCGGCTACCACACGCGCGAAGTGGAAACTCTCGGCGGGCCGCTGCTCGATACCGACGCCAACCGCGAGATTTTCGAGGAAGGCCTCGATGTGATGCTGAAATGCTTTAACGAGGAAAGCTTCAGCCACAAGGGCAGGTTTTTCGAGTGTCCGCCGAACGTCCCTTATCGCGGTTACGACCTGAAGGAAATCACCTGCGTACCGCGGCCAAAACACCTGCCGGTCGAAATCGTCATGCCGATCGCCAGCGGCCGCACGATCGACCTGATGGCCAGGAAGGGCCTCAAGGCGATGGTGACGCTGAACGGCGAAAAGATTCTCGACGATGTCATGCAGGCGTTCCACCAGGCTTGCCTCAAGCACGGCCGCCAGGTGCAGCTTGGCGAAGACATGATCTGGGGCGCCGGCGTTTATCTTGCGGACACCCAGGAGGAAGCGATCCGCAAGGTCGAGCCGGCGCATGACGAGCGCTTCAAATGGTTCGCGCCGTTCGGCTTTGTACGCTACGCCGACGAGAATGGCCGCACATGGGGCACGCCGGGCGCGCCCTCGACCGTGCCGAGCCTGCGCGAAGGGGTGAAGCAGATGGCCTGGTTCTGCGGCAACCCCAAGGACGTGATCGACGGCATCAAGTCGATCGAGGCGAAATATCCCGGCCTCGAAGATTTTATGATCCACTGGGCCGAGGGGCTGTCGCCAGCCGAGTTCATCGAACAGTTGCGCTGGTTCGCCAAGGACGTAATGCCGGCCTTCAATCGCGGCTGAGTTTACCCGACAACCCTACTCTGCCGGCCCGCGCAACCCATCGCCGGCTGGCGGGGCGGTGGGGCGGGGAGTGCGGACGGCGTCGAACAGGCGGGTGACGCTGGTCAACATGGCGATCGCGGCAAAACCGGCAGCAACCAGGATCGCCGTCGCCGAGCCATGTCCGCTGCCGCTGAACCCGAATACCAGGGCGACCAACGCCGCACCGATCGACTGGCCGAGTAGACGCGCGGTGCCTTGAATGGCACCGGCGCCGCCGCTGCGCTCGCGCGGCGCGCTGGCCACGATCGAGCGGTTGTTCGGCGATTGGAACAGGCCAAACCCGATGCCGCACAGCGCCACCCGCAACAGCACCTCGATCGTCGTCGGATGCTCCGGGATCAGCGCCAGCGTGACAAAGCCGGTCGCCAGCACCGCGAGGCCAATGCCGCCGAGAATACCGGCCGGGTGCTTGTCGGCGAGCCGTCCGGCGATCGGCGCCATGATCGCCGTCATCACCGCCCACGGGGTCATATAGAGCCCGGTCGTCACCGCCGAGGCTCCCAGCGCGTCGTGGAAATAAAACGGCAGCGACACGAACGCGATGCCTTGCGCGACAAAGCTGCAAACCGACGTGGTCACCGACAGGGCGAAGATCGGCCGGCGGAAGAGGTCGACCGGCAGGAGCGGCATCGGCAAGGTCAGCTGCCGCCGCACCAGCAGAAACCCGGTGCCGAGCGCCGCCGCAAATTCGGCGACGACTGCCGCCGCGGCCTGGCCGTGCCCGATGCCGTTGATGCCGCAGATCAGCGTCGCGAACATCGCAGCGCACAGCCCGGCGCTGACCAGGTCAAACCGGTGCGAACTGCGCGGCGTATAGGGCAGCAGCCGCAGCGACAGGATGAAGGTCACGATGCCGATCGGCACGTTGACCGCGAACAGCCACGGCCACGGTGCCACCGCCAGGATCGCCGCCGCAACGGTTGGACCGGCCGCCGATGACGTGGCGACGACCAGCGAGGCCATCGCGATGCCGCGCCCAAGCTGCCGCGCCGGATAGGTATGGCGCACCAGCGCGGTGTTGACGCTCATCAGCCCGGCAGCGCCCAGCCCTTGCAACAGGCGGCCGAGAACCAGCATTTCGAGCGAACCGGCGGTGGCACTGATGAATGCCGCTCCAGTGTAGAGCACGATGCCGAAACGATAGACCCGGCGATAGCCGAAGATGTCGCCAAACGAGGCAAACGACAGCAGCGACACCATCACCGCGAGCTGATAGGCGTTGATGACCCAGATTGCATCGGCCGGATGGATATGCAGGTCGCGCGAGATCGTCGGCAGCGCGACGTTGACGATCGCGGTGTCGAGGCACGACATCGCCAACCCAATCATCAGGGTCAGAATGGCCCAATAGCGCTGGGGAACGGGAAGCCCGTCTTCCGCGGAGTTCATCGGTTTTATGTGTTGCGTCGCGACGTGAAGGCCGCGTTGACTTAGTGTGCCATGTTACGCGGCGCCACCGCCGCCGCCGCAACGCTCCTATACCGCGCCGCTCAGCCGGCCGGCGCGAGGCCGAGGAGGCGGCGCGCCAGAACCAGGTGCGGCTTGTCGATCATCTTGCCATCGAGCGCCAGGGTGCCGGCCTCAGGCTGCGCGGCAAATGCCGCGACGACGCGCTCGGCCCATTCGCGCTCGGAGGCGCTGACCGAAAACGCTTCGTTGATCGCCGGCAGCAATGCCGGGTGGATCGCCATCTTGCCGGCAAAACCGGAGCGGCGCGCCGCGACGCACTCGGCCCGGTGCCCCGCAAGATCGCGGAAATCGGTATAGATCGTATCGAGCGCCATGACCCCGGCCGCCGACGCAGCCAGGAGGCACAGCGAGCGCGCCAACTGGTACGGACCGTCATAAAGACCGTCGATCGCGCGGTTGTTGCCGCCGACGCAAGCCGCAAGGTCCTCGGCGCCCCAGGTGATCGCCTCCAGCCGCGGCGAACTGCCGGCATAGCCACCGAGCGCGAACACCGCGGCGGGGGTTTCGGTCGCAATCGCAATGATCCGGGTTGCGCCGACCGGATGGCCGGCCGCCGCCTCGAACGCCGAGAGGTAATGGTCGAGCGTGCGCACGTCTTCCGGCACGCATTTCGGCAGCAGGATACCGTCAGGACGGCCCGCGACGGTGGCGGCCAGATCGTCGAGCGCAAGGCCGCTGCCGAGCGGGTTGACCCTGACGTAACGGCGGATGCGATCCGGCCCGTGCGCGGCGAGAAACTCGCGGGCTTGCCGACGGGCGATCGGGCGGTTCGCCGCCGCCACCGAATCTTCCAGGTCGAGGATCAGCGCATCGGCACCGGAGTCGAGGCCGCGCGCCAGCTTGCGCTCGCTATCGGCCGGCACAAACAGCATCGAGCGCATGACGGGACCTCTCGGGCGAATGGAATGCCGCTGGCGTAGTACGTCGAGCGGCCCGTCCCCCGCAAGACTACGCCGACGCGGCGAGACGGTCTTTCTGCCATTCCGCCTTACGGCGGTAGATGGTCGACGGATTGACTTCGAGCAGCGCGGCGGCGCGCGGAACGTTGCCGCCGCAGGCCGCCAACGCCGCCTCGATCGCTATTTTTTCGACCTGCCACAAAGGCTGCACTGTGGCGGGCGGTGCCGGAGTCGCCCGAGCCGCTGGCCGAGATGACATTGCCGGCGCGGCAGCCAATTCGAGCGGCGGCAGCATTGTTGCCGTCACCACCGGGCCGCCGTTGAACAGCACGACATTGCGCAGCAGGTTCTGCAATTCGCGGATGTTGCCGGGCCAGCCGTAGCAGCGCAGCATCTCAGCCGCCGCCGCATCGAACTGGGTGAAGGATTTGCCCTCCTCGGCGGCGTAGAGCGCCAAAAAATGCCGCGCCAGCAGCAGGATATCGCTGTCGCGTTCACGCAAGGGCGGCATCGCGCACGGTACGACGTGCAGCCGGTAATAGAGGTCTTCGCGAAACCGGCCAGCCTGTACCTCGGCCCAGGGATCACGATTGGTGGCGCACACATAGCGCAGATCGGCGTGCTCGACCTCGCTGCCGCCAACCTTTGTGTATTCCCCCGATTGCAATACCCGCAGCAATTTGACCTGCAACGACGGGTCCATCTCGCCGATTTCGTCGAGAAACAGCGTGCCGCCACGGGCCTGCGCAATGGCGCCTTCGCGCATCGTCGCGGCGCCCGTAAAGGCGCCTTTGACATGACCGAACATCTCGCTTTCCATCAGGTCGCGCGGGATGGCGCCGCAATTCACCGCAACGAAGGGGCCATTGCAGCGCGGGCTGAGTTGATGGATCGCCTGCGCGCACAATTCCTTGCCGGTGCCGCTTTCACCGGTGATGAACACGGTGGCCCGGCTTTTTGCGGTGTTTTCGATGACGTTGTAAACGGCGCGCATCGGCAGCGAGGCGCCGAGCAGACCGCAGAAGCGGCCGTTCCTGGCGATGTCGCTCGCCGCCGCCAGTGTTTCGAGCCGGCGCCGTTCGAGTGCGTTGCGCACCGTGACAGTAAGCCGGTCGGGAGCAAACGGCTTGACGATAAAATCGTAGGCGCCTTCGCGCATCGCCTCGACCGCGATCTTCACCGAGCCATGCGCCGTGACAACGATGACGGCGCACGGCCACCCGCGCTGGCGGATCGTCCGCAAAATTTCGACGCCGTTGGCATCCGGCAGTTCCAGATCGAGCAGCACGATATCGGGCGCAGCCTCCCCCAGTTGGGCAAGCGCCTGCGCGCCGGTAGAGGCGTCGAGCAGCTCGACATCGAGTTTTTTCAGCACTTCATGGTAGAGCCGCACGATCGACGGCGTATCCTCGACCAGCAGCAGGCGTGCTTTAGCCGTCATCCATCCTCCTTTCGCACGCGCCGAGACTAGCGGATCGTGGTTTAGAATGGCTGAACGTCAGGTTCGGGCTATATAAAGCCCGCAACATATCAACCTCTGCCCGGACTCGCGAAAAGCCAGCCCCCGCGATGCCGGCCTTACGAAAGTCGGCCGTGCGGACAGAACGTGCCCTGACCAAATCCGCCTCCGACAGGGCGAAAAGCGAAGCGGCCGCTCGGTCTCTGGTGCAGCGGCTGGCGCAGCACAGTGCGCAGTCAGTGCTGCCGCTGGCGATCGCCTTGTTCGGCATGCTGGTCATCCTGATGATCGTCGGCACGGTATGGCTGCAGCTCAACAGCGAGCGCACGGCGATCCTCGGCGAGGCGCGCAAGCACACGTCGAACCTCGCGCGGGCCTTCGAAGAGCATATCCGGCGCACCGTCAAGGAGGTCGACCAGACCCTGCTGGTGCTGAAACGCGGCTATGAGAGCGATCCGGCGCGCTTTGCGCTGTGGGAATGGCCGGGCAAGGAGCTGCTGTTGCAGGACTTGCCGGTACAGATCGCCATGGCCGATCGCGACGGCAACCTCGTCGGCACCACCGAAGGTCCGGCGTCGATTACCGTATCGGTGCGCAACGAGGATTATTTCGTCTATCACGCTGCGCATAACGACGGGTCGCTATATTTTGGCCGACCGATCCAGGGCCGCGGCAGCCACTGGCTGATGCCGCTGTCGCGCCGCCTCAACACCCCGGACGGAAATTTTGCCGGGGTGCTGATCGTCTCGCTCGACCCATCCTATCTCGCGCGCTTTTATGAGACGGTCGACCTCGGCCCCGGCGGGACGGTCATGCTGGTCGGTCGCGACGGCATCGTGCGGGCGCGGGTATCGTTCACCCGCGCAGCTCCTGATGGCCCCTACAAGCCACAGATCACCATCGGCGAAACGGTGACGCTGCAACTGACTGCCGATGCGCGCGACCGCAGCTTGCATGTGCAAAGCGCGCTCGACAACGTCTCGCGCGTCGTCAGCTACAGCGTGTTGCAGGACTATCCGCTGATCGTCGGCGTCGGTCTGTCCGACAGCGACCTGTTTGCGCAATTCGACGCCAGCCGGTCGCGGCTCCTGACGATCGCCGGCGGCACGATGGTAGTCGCCTTTGCCTTTACCGCGCTGCTGGTACGCCAGCTGTTCCGGCGCCAGCGCTCGGAAGCGGCGTTGGCGTCGCGCGAAGGCGAATTGCGCCGCGAACGCGAGCGCTTATCCCGGACTCTCGATTCGCTACAGCTCAGCAATGACCGGTTCGGCGCCATCATCGATACTGCGCGTGACGCGATCCTCACCGCCGACGATGACGGCACGATCGACGTCGCCAACCCCGCCGCGAGCCGCATCTTCGGCTACGCGGCAAGTGATCTGCACGGCCGCAACGTTGCGGAACTGGTGACCGAACACCCGGCCCGCCTGCGCAATTTCCTGTCGGCTTCTGCAGGGGCGCGCGAATTTCGCGGTCGGCGGGCCGACGGCACCGCCTTCGACATGGATGTCGGCTTTGCCGATTTCAGCGACGCCGGCAGCCGCAAGGCCGCGATCATCATTCGCGACATCAGCGAGCGAAAGCGCTTCGAACGCGAGATTGTTGCCGCCAAGGAACAAGCTGAGGACGCGAGCCGCGCCAAATCGCAGTTCCTCGCGGCAATGAGCCATGAAATCCGCACACCGATGAACGGTGTCGTCGGTATGAGCGGGCTGCTGCTGGAAACGCCGTTGGCGCCGGAGCAGCGCCGCTATGCCGAGATCGTGCGTGATTCGGCCGATCACCTGCTCTCGGTGATCAACGATATTCTCGATTTTTCGCGGCTGGAGGCGGACCGGCTGGTACTCGACGCCACCGATTTCGCGATCGAGCCGCTGGTTCAGAGCGTGTGCGACGCAATGGCGCCGCACGCTTTCGCCAAGGGGCTCGACCTCGGCTTTTATGTGGCGCCGGGCACGCCGAATTTCGTCAGCGGCGACGCCGGACGGATCCGTCAGGTGCTCTACAACCTCGTCGGCAACGCCGTCAAATTCACCCGGGAAGGCGGTGTCGCGATCTCGGTCGCTCCCGCCGCCGTCCGCGGCAACGGCAATGGGGTCCCGGTGGTGCGCTTCGATGTGGCCGATACCGGGATCGGCATCAAAGAAGACGTGCTGCCGAACCTCTTCGAGGAATTCAGCCAGGCCGATGCCAGCGTCGCGCGGCGATACGGCGGGACTGGCTTGGGGTTGGCGATCTCGCGCAAGCTCGCCGCCTTGATGGGCGGCACGATCGGCGTTGCCAGCCAGGAAGGCCACGGCAGCCAGTTCTGGTTCACCGCGGCGCTGGCGCCGGCGGCCACGGTACAGCCGGCGCCGGACCGCGCCGGCCTCGCCGGCAAGCGGGTGCTGCTGGCAAGCGCCAACCCCGTGGGACGGGAACTCATGGCGCAACAACTCGCGGCTTGGGGGGCGGTGGCGGAGAGCACCATCGACCCGGCGTCGATCGTACCGGCGTTGCGCGGTGCCGTTGCGGCAGGTCAGGGTTTCGCGGCCGCAATCATCGATCAGGCGCTGCCCGGCTTCGACGCCACGGCGATCGCCGCCGCCGTGAGCGCCGAACCAATCCTTGCCGGGACCCGTCTCGTACTCGCAGCGGCACCGACAATCGTGGGTTCACGGCCGGACGCACCAACCGCCGGCTTTGCTGCGACGCTGATCAAGCCGTGCTCGCCAGCCGCGATCTATGCAGCGCTGGTGCCCGGCGAGGCCGCGGCGGCGGTCAGCGCCGCCGGCATGCCCTCGACGGCGCCGCAACCGGCATTGCGCGGCGAAGGATTGCGCGTCCTGATCGCCGAGGACAACGCCGTCAACCAGGTCGTCATCAGCAAACTGCTGGAAAAACTCGGCTGTCAGGTCGAGGCGGTCGGCAACGGTCGGGACGCTGTCGAGGCGGTGCTCAGCACGCCCTATCACATCGTGCTGATGGACGTGCAGATGCCGGAAATGGACGGTCTCGCCGCCACCGCCGCGATCCGCGCGCTGCCGCAGCCGGAACGGCGCAATACCTGGATCGTGGCGCTGACCGCTAACGCGTTTGCCGAAGATCAGCAGCGCTGCCTTGCCGCCGGGATGAACGACTTTGTCGCCAAGCCGGTAAAGCCCGCCGATCTTGACGCTTGTCTTGCACGGGTTCCCGCCCGCGTGCGCGACAGCGCCGCGCGGGCCGCCGCGTAAAAGTATTTTACTGAAATTACTCTGCTGCGGCAGCCGGATAAGCCTGTCGCGTCCCGAAGATTGCCGTCCCAACCCGGACATGCGTCGCGCCAAAACGAATCGCGGTCTCGAAATCGGCACTCATGCCCATACTGAGATCGGCGATGCCATTGCGCCTGGCGATCTCGCGCAATAGCGCGAAATGCAATGCCGGTTCCTCATCCGCCGGCGGTATGCACATCAGCCCGGCGATTGACAGGCCCAGTCGGTCGCGGCAATCGCGGATGAAGTCGTCGGCTGCCGTGGGCAGCACGCCGGCCTTCTGCGCTTCCTCGCCGGTATTGACCTCGACGTAGCACGGCAGGAGACGGCCGCTGCGTTCCATCTCACGCGCCAGAGCCTCGGCGAGGCGCGGCCGGTCGAGCGTTTCGATCACGTCGCAACAGGACACCGCATCCTTGACCTTGTTGGTCTGGAGCGGCCCGATCAGGTGCAGAATCAGGTCGGGAAATTCCTCGCGCAACCCTGGAAACTTGGCGAGCGCTTCCTGCACCCGGTTTTCACCAAAGATGCGCTGTCCGGTCGCAAGCGCCGCGCGCACCGCGGCAGCCGGGTGGGTTTTGCTGACTGCGATCAGGTTGACGCTGCCCTGCGGACGCCCGCCCGCCAGCGCGGCGGCCTCTATTCGGCCGCAAACCGCGGCCAGATTGGCGGCGATCGACTCTTCCATAACCGCTCCTTTCCTGGCACAAGGCTGCCGATACGGCGTTGACCGGATATGGCGCGCCGCCGAAGGTGTTGCCATGTTCGTTCGCCATTACGGCCTGCTGTTCGGCGTTGCCGCAAGCATTTCCTTGTCGCTCAGCGGGTGTGGATCAGGCAGCCCGGCGGCGGAAGCGCTCGATCCGGCAACCGGGGCGGTGCCCGCATCGGTGCTGGCCGCACGGAAAGCCGCACAGAATTCCGACAATAGCGACGAGACGATCTGGACCGTCCTCGGTCTCGCCAAACGCGACAGCGAGCGTAGCATCGGGCCGCAGACCGGAGCGAAAGTCAGCCCGATCTTGTGGGAGGCGGCGCACGATGCGCTGAAATTCACCGGCGTCACGTCGGAAGACGCGATGAGCGGCCTGCTTGTGACGAATTGGTATTCGCCGCCCGGCAAGCCGAACGAGCGCCTGCGCGTCAGCGTGTTCATATTGTCGCGGGCGCTGCGCTCGGATTCCCTGTCGGTGACGATCGAACGCCAGACCCGCTCCGGACCCGGCCAGTGGCAGGACGCACCGGTTGATCGCGAAGTCGGCGAGGGTCTCGAAAACGCGATCCTGCAACGCGCACGGCAAATCCACTCCGAACGTTATCGGGGTACGATGTACAATTAACCTCTGCCAGCATCGGCTGGACATCAGCGCCGATACCGGCGCGCTGGGAACGGGGCATGTCGCGGTACAATTTCCGGGAAAACGAAGCGAAATGGCAGCGCGTCTGGGACGAGCGCGGCTGCTTTGAGGCGCGTGAGGATGCCGCGCGACCGAAATACTATGTTCTTGAGATGTTCCCATACCCCTCCGGCAAGCTGCATGTCGGGCACGTGCGCAATTACACGATGGGCGACCTCGTGGCGCGGTATCGGCGGGCGCGCGGCTTTAACGTGCTGCACCCGATGGGATGGGACGCCTTTGGCTTGCCGGCCGAGAATGCGGCGATCGCCAGCAACGTGCATCCCGCGGTGTGGACCCGGGAAAACATCGCGACGATGCGCACCCAGTTGCAGCAGATGGGTATTTCGTATGACTGGTCGCGCGAGATTGCGACCTGCCATCCGGAATATTACCGGCACGAACAGAAGATGTTTCTCGATTTCCTCGCGGCGGGCCTCGCCTATCGCAAGGAATCCTGGGTCAACTGGGACCCGGTCGAGAATACCGTGCTGGCCAACGAGCAGGTCATCGACGGGCGCGGCTGGCGCTCCGGCGCGCTCGTCGAAAAGCGCCTGTTGGCGCAATGGTTTCTGCGCATCACCGAGTTTAGCGACGAATTGCTCGGCGCGCTGAAAAGCCTCGATCGCTGGCCCGATCGGGTCCGGCTGATGCAGGAGAAATGGATCGGGCGTTCGGAAGGCGCGCGCGTTCTGTTCGGGCTGGCCGGGCGCGACGAGACGATCGAGGTGTTCACCACCCGCCCGGATACGTTGTACGGCGCCTCGTTCGTCGCGTTGTCGCCGCATCATCCGCTGGCCCAGAGCCTCGCCGCGGCCGACCCCGCGTTGACCGAGTTCATCGCGGAATGCGACCGGCTCGGCACCAGCGAGGCGGTGATCGAGGCGGCCGAAAAACGCGGCTATCGCACCGCACTGGAAGCGGTGCACCCGCTCGATCCGGCGCGGCGGGTACCGGTGTATGTCGCGAATTTCGTGCTGATGGAATACGGCACCGGCGCGATTTTCGGCTGCCCCGCACACGATCAGCGCGACCTCGATTTCGCCCGCAAATACGGGCTGCCGGTGGTGCCTGTGGTGTTGCCGGCCGGCGCGGACCCGGCGCAATTCGCGGTCGGCGACACGGCCTATGTCGATGACGGGACGATCTTCAACTCGGACTTCATGGACGGGCTATCGGTTGCCGACGCCAAGCGTGCAGTCGCCGACCGGCTCGAACAATCGCGCCGCGGCACACGCACGATCGCCTATCGCTTGCGCGACTGGGGCGTATCGCGGCAGCGCTATTGGGGCTGCCCGATCCCGATCATTCATTGCCCGGATTGCGGCGTCGTGCCGGTGCCGGAAGACGATCTGCCGGTCGAACTGCCGCAGGACGTGACCTTCGACCGGCCCGGCAACCCGCTCGACCGACATCCGACCTGGAAACACGTCGCCTGCCCTTATTGCAACAGCCCCTCGACACGCGAAACCGACACGTTCGATACGTTTTTCGAATCGTCGTGGTATTTCCTGCGCTTCTGCTCAGCGCGGGCACCGATCGCCTTCAGCCGCGCGGCGGCGGAATACTGGATGCCGGTCGACCAGTATATCGGCGGTGTCGAACACGCCGTGCTGCACCTACTGTATTCCCGCTTTTTTATGCGGGCCTTGAAGCGCTGCGGCTATCTCGATCTCGACGAACCGTTTGCCGGGCTGTTCACGCAAGGCATGGTCTGCCACCAGACCTACCAGACCGAGGGCGGCGAATGGCTGTTCCCTGAAGAGGTGGCAGCGAACGCTTCGGGGGCGTTAACCGACAGCGCCGGCCACCCGGTGATTGCCGGCCGGCTCGAAAAGATGAGCAAGTCGAAAAAGAACGTGGTCGGGCTCGAAACCATCGTCGATACCTACGGCGCCGACACCGCGCGGCTGTACCTGCTGTCGGACAGCCCGCCCGAGCGCGACCTCGAATGGACCGACGCCGGCATCGAGGGCATCTGGCGTTATGTCAACCGATTGTGGCGCATGGTGTCGGAACCTGCCGCCACCTTGCCGGCGCCCGGCACCGCGATACCGGCAACGCTGCCGCCGGCGCTCGATATGCTGCGCCGGCAACTCCATAAGACGGTTGCCGCGGTGACCGAGGATCTCGACAAATTCCGCTTCAACCGCGCCGTCGCCCGCATCCGCGAATTGACCAACGCGCTGGAAAGCCTGCCGGCTGGCGACGCGGCAGCCGGCGCCGTATTGCGCGAGGGGCTGGAGGCGACCACCAAGCTGATCGGCCCGATGATGCCGCATCTCGCGGAAGAGATGTGGCAGGAACTCGGCCATTCCGGCTTGGTCGCCGAAACCGCATGGCCCACTGCCGATGCCGATCTGGCGCGCGACGCGCAAGTCACGATCGCCGTGCAGGTCAATGGTAAATTACGCGGGACGATTGATCTGCCGCGCGATGCTCAAACGGGACACGTCGAAGAAGCGGCGTTGGCGTTGCCGGCGGTGTCGCGCCTGCTCGACGGAAGGCCGCCACGCAAAATCGTGGTCGTTCCGAACCGCATCGTCAGCGTCGTCGCATGAGGCCGCAACGGCGCGGCCGGCTTCGCCTGGCGTTCGGCCTGCCGTTGATGTTGGGCACCGCCGCGCTCGGCGGCTGCGGCTGGGAACCGCTTTATGCCGATGCCGAAGCGGGCCCGACAGATGCGGAATTACGGTCGATCACCGTCGCCCCGATTTCCGAGCGCATCGGCCAAAAGCTCGAGCTGGCGTTGCGCAACTCGTTCAACCCCACCGGCATCCCCACCAAGCAGCGCTATGTGCTGCGGGTGACGTTGCAGGTCGTCCGGCTCGATCTTGGCGTGCAGACGCAAGGTCTCGGCACTCGCGGCCGGCTCGATGTCTACGCCACCTACTACCTATCCGACAGCGCCACGAGCACGCAGTTGATCGCCGGCACCAGCCATGTCGCCGAATCGTTCGACATTCTGGCGAACCAGTACTCGAACACCGTCGCCGAGGAAGATTCACATACGCGTGCCGTCGAGGAATTGCGCCTCGATCTCCTCAACCGCATGACCATTTTCCTGAAATACCGTATTGCCGGCGCGGCGCCCGTCGCCACCCCGTCCGCGGCAACCCCGCCTCCCCGGATCCTGCCGCCGGTGGTCCCCCCGACAGGCATGCCGCGCAGCGGCGGCCTCTGAGCAATCTCCGATGAGACTGCCGGCGAGCCGGGTCGACGCCTTTCTGCGACGGCCCGACCCCGGTATTTGCGCCGTGCTGCTGTACGGCCCCGATGCCGGCCTGGTGCGCGAACGGGCGGCAACCGCAGCGCGCACCATATGCGCCGATTTGAATGATCCGTTTCGGGTCGCCGACCTGACCGCCGCGACGCTGGCGAGCGATCCGGCCCGCCTGCTCGACGAGGCGGCGCAGATTACCTTGATGGGTGGGCGGCGCGTCATTCGTGTGCGCGAGGCTGGCGACTCGCTGGCGCCGCTGTTCACGCGGTTTTTGACGGACGCTGCAGGCGATAGCCTCGTTGTCGTCGAGGCCGGTGACCTGCCGGGGCGTTCGGCCTTGCGCAAAGCGTTCGACGATGCAGCGCGCGGCGCGGCGATCGGCTGCTATCCCGACACAGCGCGCGACCTTGCCGGGGTCATCCGCGACACCTGCGCGGCGCACCGCATCGCCATCAGCCGCGACGCCCTCGATTTTCTCGTCGAGCACCTCGGCGGCGACCGCATGTTGACCCGTGCCGAACTGGAAAAGCTGACCCTCTATGCCGGCGACGGCGGACGGCTGGAACTGACCGACGCCCAAGCCGTGCTGGCCGACAGCGCAGCCCTGTCGCTCGACGATGCGATCATGGCCGCGGCGGAAGGCGATGCCGCAGCGCTCGACCGCGCTCTGGCACGCGTGTTTCAGGAAGGCGAGTCACCGGTGACGGCAGTGCGCGCCCTGTTGCGGCATCTGCAACGACTGCACCTGCTTGCGACTCGCGTGGCCGGCGGCGCTTCGCCCGATGACGTGGTCCGGGGCGCCCGGCCACCGATCTTCTTCAAACAGCAGGACAGCTATCGCCGCCAGTTATCGCGCTGGAGCGAACCGCGTTTGCGCCGCGCCCTGGATCGCGCGGCCGAGGCAGAATTCCGCATGAAGCTGACCGGATCACCGGCGGAAACGCTGTGCCGCGAAGCCCTTCTCGCCACTGCTCGCGACGCCCGCAGTCGTTGATGCGGCGAATGATCTACCCTCGACGCAACAGCGCGAGCAGGCGGTCGAGCTGATCGAGGCTGGCGTAATGCAAAGTCAGGCTGCCGCCGCGGCTTTTGGGCGCCAGCGACACGCGCAGCCCCAACGCGGCGGCAAGTTCATGTTCCAGCGCCAGGGTATCGGCGTCGGGTAGGCGCCGCGGTAGCGGGGGCCTGGCGGTGGCGCGGCGGCGCACCAGCTTTTCGGTCGCGCGGACATTAAGGCCACGCCGCACGACCTCGGCGGCGAGCGCCGTCGGGTCCGGCGCGCCAAGCAAAGCGCGGGCATGGCCGGCCGACAGATCGCCGGTTTCGAGCGTACGCCGTACCGGATCGGGCAGGGATAACAGCCGCAGCGTGTTCGCGACATGACTGCGGCTTTTGCCGACGGCTTCGGCGAGGCTCGCCTGGCTGCGGTTGAATTCCTTCATCAGCCGGCTGTAAGCCTCGGCCTCTTCAAGCGGCGACAGGTCCTCGCGTTGCAGGTTCTCGACCAGGGCAATTTCGAGCGCGTCGGAATCACCAAGCGACCGGATGACGACCGGCACCTCGTGCAACCCGACCCGCTGGGCCGCGCGCCAGCGCCGCTCGCCGGCGACCAGTTCGAAATCCGCTGTCGCTTCCGCAACCGGGCGCACCAATAGCGGCTGCACGATACCCTTTTCACGGATCGACTGCGCCAGCGCCTCCAGTTCGGCCTCGGCGAAAACCCGCCGCGGCTGGAACGCCGACGGCCGGATCGCCTCGATCGGCACCGTGCGGGCGCCGCCGCTATCGACCGCCGGCCGCGCCCCGACTTCGCCAAACAATGCCGACAACCCGCGGCCGAGCGGCGCTCGCTTGTTTTTAGTGCTGCTGTCGTCGCTCATCACAACTCGCTCATGCCGCCGCGCCGCGTCGCAGCATTTCAGCAGCGAGCCGCATATAGGCCTCTGACCCGGCGCAGCGATGGTCATAGATCAGCACCGGCATGCCATGCGACGGCGCCTCGGAAATGCGCACGTTGCGCGGGATCACGGTCTCGTAAACCTTGTCACCGAAATGGCCGCGTACATCGGCGGCGACCTGATCGCACAGATTGTTGCGCCGGTCATACATCGTCAACAGCACGCCTTGCAGCGCAAGGCGCGGGTTCAGCGCCTGCTGCACCCGCTCAATCGTGCGCATCAACTGCGCCAGACCTTCGAGCGCATAAAACTCGCATTGCAGCGGCACCAGCACCCGATCGGCAGCGACCAACGCATTGATCGTCAACAGGTTCAATGAAGGCGGGCAATCGATCAGCACTTCGTCGTATTGCGCGATCTGGCTGCGGATCGCGCGCGACAGCAGAAACTCGCGATGCGGCCGGCTGCTCAATTCAAGTTCGGCGCCGGCAAGGTCCTGCGAGGCCGGCACCAGCGACAGGCGCGGCACGGTCGTAACGACACTGGCCGCCTCGACCTCAGCCTCACCGAGCAACAGGTCAAAGGTGGTGACGCTGCGGGCATCGCGCCCAACCCCGAGCCCGGTGCTGGCATTGCCCTGCGGATCGAGATCGATAACGAGGACGCGGTGGCCGGCGGCGGCGAGTGCGGTCGCGAGGTTGATTGCTGTCGTGGTTTTGCCGACGCCGCCTTTCTGGTTGGCGATGGCGATGATCCGCGCCCGCTTGGCAGCGAGCCGCGCGGTCAGCTTGGCGACCGCGGCGGCGCTGGTTTCCGGCGATCGAGCCGCTTTACGCACAGAATGACCCCCCGCGGATCGGTGCAGCTGTCGTGGCTGGTGACGTCCATCGTCCAGGCGGTTTGCGCCGCTGCCAATTCTTGCGCCGCCTGTTCGCCCTTTGGGAAGAGGTACACTGTCTCAGGGCCGGCAAACCGTTGAGCCCAAATGAAAAGCCGCTCCAGCGGCGCGCAGCCGCGGGCGGTGATTACAGAAACGGGATGCGGCGCAACCTGCTCGATTCGCGCATTGCGGATCGTTACCGCCGTGGCGGAGACGCGCGCCGCCTCACGCAGGAAGGCGCATTTGCGCGCATCGCTCTCGACCAATTCGACTCCACAGACTCCGAGAATGGCCAGCACGAGACCGGGAAACCCGGCGCCGCTGCCGAGGTCGACCAGGCTGTCCGTACCTTCCGGGATAAGGGGGAACAGTTGCGCGGAATCAAGAAAATGCCGCCGCCACAAATCGCCGAGCGTCGCGGCGCTGACAAGATTGATGCGCGGCGACCATTGCACCAGCAGATCGGCGTAGGCCTGCAGGCGGGCGAGTGTTTCACGTGAAACATTGGCCGCAGCGGCAAAGCCCGCGGCGTCAAGCGGCGCGCTCACGCGGCGCGTGTCTCCGGCCGCCGTTTGACATATTGCAGCAGCGCGACCAGGGCCGCCGGGGTAACACCCGAAATCCGCGCCGCCGCCCCCAACGTCGTCGGCCGGGCAGCGGTCAGCTTGCTGCGGATTTCCGCCGACAGGCTGCCGACTGCGGCGTAGTCCAGCGTCTCGGGCAGCAGCAACGCCTCGTCGCGGCGAAACGCAGCGATGTCGTGCGCCTGGCGTTCGAGATATCCGGCATAGCGTGCGTCAATTTCCAACTGCTCGGCGATTTCCGGCATGAGGCCGCCGAGTTCCGGCCATACCGCGGCGAGCCGCACCACATCGATATCGGGATGCGCCAGCAAATCAGCGGCCGACCGCATGATGCCGTCGGCATTGACGGGGATGTCATGGCGGCGCAACGCGGTCGGGGTCATGCGCAATTCGTTGGCCAGCCGCCGCGCTGCGTCGAGCGCCGCTATTTTCGCCGCAAACGCCTGTGCGCGCGGACTGCCGACCACACCATACGCGATGCCGATCGGCGTCAGGCGCTGATCGGCATTGTCGGCGCGCAGCGTGAGGCGGTATTCGGCGCGCGACGTGAACATGCGGTAAGGTTCACTGGTGCCGCGCGTCACCAGATCGTCGATCAGCACACCGATATAGCCATCGGCCCGGTCGAAGATCAGCGCGTCGCTAGCGCCGGCGGCGCGCGCCGCGTTGATCCCGGCGACCAGCCCTTGCGCCGCGGCTTCCTCGTAACCCGTCGTGCCGTTGATCTGTCCCGCGAGATAAAGGCCAGGCACCCGCCGGGTTTCCAATGTCGGATGCAGCTCGCGCGGATCGACGTAATCATATTCGATGGCATAGCCGGGGCGCCGCATCACCGCGTGTTCGAGGCCGGGTATCGTCGCGATCAGCGCCGCCTGCACGTCATGCGGCAGCGAGGTCGAAATGCCGTTGGGGTAGATCGTGTCGTCGTCGAGACCTTCGGGTTCGAGAAAAATCTGGTGCCGCTCGCGCTCGGCAAAACGCACAACCTTGTCCTCGATCGAAGGGCAATAGCGCGGGCCAATGCCGGTGATATCTCCGGCATAAAGCGGCGAGCGATCGAGATTGGCGTTGATGACGGCGTGGGTCCGCGGATTGGTCTCAGTGAGGTGGCAGACGATTTGCGGCGTCGTGATCTGCCGCGTCAGGAATGAAAATGGCACCGGCGGCTCGTCGCCTGGCTGTTCGTCGAGACCGGCAAAATCGATGGTTTTGCCGTCGAGCCGCGGCGGTGTGCCGGTCTTGAGGCGGCCGAGGGCAAAGCCGCAGCGCCGCAGGGTATGCGACAGACCGAGCGATGGTGCCTCGCCGACCCGGCCAGCCGGTATTTTTTCGGCGCCGATATGAATAAGGCCGCCGAGAAAAGTGCCCGTGGTCAGCACGACCCGCCCGGCCTCCAGATGCCCGCCATCGCCAAGCGCCAAGCCGCAGATATGGCCGGCGGCATCAAGCAGCAAATCCTCGGCCGCACCTTCGACTATCGCCAGATTGCCGTCTCCCGCGAGCAATTCGGCCATTGCCTGCCGATACAATTTGCGATCGGCTTGCGCCCGCGGGCCACGCACCGCTGGACCCTTGCTGCGGTTCAGCAGACGAAACTGGATGCCGGCACGATCGATCGCGCGCCCCATAACGCCATCAAGCGCATCGATCTCGCGCACCAGATGGCCTTTGGCGAGACCACCAATCGCCGGGTTGCACGACATCTCGCCGATCGTCGCGCGGCGGTGCGTCAACAACGCGGTGCGGGCGCCAAAGCGGGCGGCCGCAGCGGCCGCCTCGCACCCGGCATGGCCGCCACCGATAACGATGACATCAAAACGCTGATTCTCGATCTTCATGGAGCGGAATGTATGGAGCGCGCCCTTTGCTGTCGAGACAGCAGCCGTTTACCAGCGATGTTTCACGTGAAACATCGCCCAATCACCACATACACGCGGTCACGACATATGCATCGGCAGCCACAGGCACAGTTGCGGCCACAGCATCAGCATAATCAGCAGCACCAGCATGATCAGGTGAAACGGGATCGTGCCGACCACGACCTCGCTGAGCTTGCCGCTCCAGATGCTCTGGATCACAAACAGATTGATGCCGATCGGCGGCGATATCTGGCCCAACTCGATAAACAACACCAGCAACACGCCAAACCACACCGGGTCGATACCGTACCCGGCCAGGACCGGAAACAGCAGCGGCACGGTGATGACAATCATGCCGACGCTTTCGACCAGGCAGCCGAGCACCGTATAGAGAATGAACAGCGCGATGAAAAACTCGGCGCGGTTGAGCTTCAGCCCGACCAGAAAACCGGTCACTTCCTCGCCGATCCCGGCAAAGCTGATGGCGTAGGAAAACACATACGCGGCGAAAACAATAAACAGCAGATTCCCGAGCAGCCGCACAGTGCGGGTAAGCGCGTCGTTGAAGACGCGCCACGTCAAATTGCCCCAGATACGGGAAATCACGACGGCGCAGAGGCAGCCAACCGCCGCCGCCTCGGTCGGGGTTACCAGACCCATATAAATCAGGCCGAGCGTGCCGGAGATCAGAAACAGAAACGGCAGAACCTCACCGATAGCCGTCAAGACCTCGACGATCGAGCGCGGCCCCCGTTCGCGCGGCGCAACACCGGGCTTCAGCAGGGCGTGGGTCGCGATATAGGTCATAAACATGCCGGTCAGGATGAAGCCGGGGATGACCCCGGCCATAAACAGCTTGGCCACCGAGGTTTCTGTGAACGCGCCGTATATGATCATCGCGAGGCTTGGCGGAAACAGAATCCCGAGCGTGCCGCCGGCCGCCAGAGACCCCGCCGCCATCGGCCTGTTGTAGTTCCGCTCGACCAGTTGCGGCAGTGCGACGCCGCCGATCGAGGCCGCCGTCGCCACGCTCGAACCGCTGATCGCGGCAAACACGGCACACCCGGCGATGTTGGTCTGCAACAACCCACCCGGCACTGCCGCGACCAGTTTGGCGAGACCGCGATAGATGCGGGCGCTGAGACCGCTCGCCTGCAGTATCTCCGCCATCAGAATGAACAGCGGCACCGCGGTCAGCGTAAAGCTGTCCATGCTGCCCCAGCTGACAAGGCCCAGCCCCTTCAGCGACACCAGCCCACCCTGCAGCAGCAGATACAGCAATGCCGGGACCGTAATCGCAAATGGCACCGCCATGCCCGCCGCCAGCAGCACGAGGAACACCCCGAAAACGAAGACGATCTGGACTTCCGGGGTCATCGCGCCCTCGCCGGCAAGACTGCCGCGGCATGCCGCCCGGCCGCTGCGATCCGCCTGACATCACCAACCAGCGTGCGCAGCAGTGTCGCCGTCAGCACCGCAATACCAATCGGCATCATCAGCCGTGGAATCCATAACGGCGTCGCGAGGTTGGTCGGCGCGACATCCTCCGAGTTCCACGTCGTCCACTCGAACCGCGCCAACTGCCACAGGAGGATCCCGGCGCAGAACAGGCACATCAGATCAAAGATCAGCCGCGAGATGGCGCGACCTCGCGGCGTCAGGCGTGCTTGTATGAATTCGACATGATGGAACCCCTGATGCACCTGCGCCACCGGCAGGCTGAGAAACGACACAAGCACCAACAGATAGCCGCCGATCTCGTCAGTCACCTGGAACGAAAAGTCGAACACGGCCCGCGAGATTACCTCTGCCGCGATCATCACGACGCTGATGACCAGAGCCAAAGCGCAGGCCCGCGCACACAAACGCTCGGCCAATGTTTCCGGCGGGGTCCAGGCATCGACACCATGCAATCGCTGTTCGCTACCGCTCTCGGCGAGCAGTTCCGGCGCATCCGCCATCGCCTCAGCGTCCCAGCATCGCGCGGATTTTAGCCAGCGCAGCGACCGAATCCGCGCCGTGCGATTTGGCCCAGACATCCCAATAGGATTCGATGGTTTTGGTCGCTTCGGCAATTTCCTCGGGCTTTGGCTGGGTCAGGATCATGCCGTTTTCGGCGACCATCTTGCGCGTCAACTCATCGTCTTCCTTCTGCATCTTATCGCTGAAGGTCGGGATGGTTTCCGCAACAATGCTGCGCAGCTTTTTCTGGGTTTCCGGTGACAGTTTGTCGAGCGCATCTTTGTTGACGATAATATAGGCGTCGTAATAATTGAGGCCCATCTTGTAATTGTACTTTATCAGGTCGCGCCAGGTGTAGCCGGCACCCGATGCCGCCGTGAACGCCCCTTCAATGACGCCGCGATCCAGCGCCGCCGGCACCTCCGCCGCACCGAGCGTCACCGCGGTGCCACCAAAACGGCGTACCAACTCACCCTGCTCGGGCGATGTCACCCGCAGCTTCTGGCCCTTGAAATCGGCAAGTGACGTGAGTTGCTTGCGCGAAAACCCGACTTGCGGCGGATAGGTAAACTCGCCCAGCACCACGACGCCCTTTTTGGCAAAAGCCGCGTCGAGATAAGGCCGGGAGATTACCAGCGCCTTGTCGAATTCCTCGCGAGTCTGGATCAGCATCGGCAGCCGCAGCAAGCCGCCGATCGGAATGTTGCCCTGAAAAAATCCGTCATCGGCAAACTGCACGACACCGTCGGCAACCGCCTGCGTCGTTGTCGTAACGTTGATCGGCAGCGACCCCGCGAGATGGAACTTGATTTTCAGATCGCCGCCGGTTTCCTTTTCGATGCGTTCGATCATCGCCACTTCGCCCTGGGCGCTGATTGTCGTCGCAACGGCCTGATTGACGTACATGTCCCAGACGGTTTCGGCGTTGGCCGGCATACCGCCGAGCGCCGCCAGCCCAACCGCACCGGCTGCAAGTATCGCCAGCCGGATCATTCCCCAAAACCGTGTGCCGATCACATTCCCCCCTTTGCCGGAAGACCGCTTAAGAGCGAAACCCGGCCGCAAATCGCGCGGCGCGCACTATCGGTGCCAGGAGCGCCCCCGGCAAGCCCCGCCGGAGAACGGTGATGACGCAACCGAGCGCTTATTTGCCGAGGCAGAAATCGGCGAAAATCACGTCGAGCAGGTCTTCGACATCGACTCGGCCGGTGATCCGCCCGAGGCTGCGCCACGCCAGTCGCAAATCCTCGGCGCGCAATTCCACCAGCGATTGGCCGAGCGACCGCCGCAACGCCATAGCAGCCGTTTCGAGGGCCTCGCGATGCCGTGCCCGCGTCAACAACGGCGCGACGCCGTCATAATCCGCCGCGATACGCGCCGCGAGCACGCCGAGTAATTCCGGCATTCCCGCGCCGCTCACCGCCGAGACGCCAAACGCTCCCGCCGGCACCACCGCAGTGTCTTCCAGCAGATCGATCTTGTTCGCCACCGTCAACGTGTCAGGTCCCGGCCATGCCGTGGCACCTTGCGCATCTTCTGGCCGGACGGCGTCAAACACGAACAGGCGCAGTTGCGCGGATTGTGCCCGTGCCCGTGCCCGGCGCAGCCCCTCCTGTTCGATCGCATCGCAGCTGTCGCGCAACCCCGCCGTATCGGCGAGGACCACGGGATACCCCGCGAGATCGACTGCGACCTCGATGATATCGCGTGTCGTGCCCGCAATCGGCGAGGTAATCGCGACATCACGCCGCGCCAGATGATTGAGCAGCGTCGATTTGCCGGCATTGGGAGGACCGAGGATGGCAATCACAATACCGTCGCGCAGCCGTTCACCGCGATGGCCGTCAGCCAGATGTGCCGCGATCGCCTCGGTTAGCGCCGCCGTGTCGGCCATCGCCCGCTGCTCGGTTTCCGGTGGCAAGTCCTCGTCGGGAAAATCGATGGCGGCTTCGAGATGCGCCAAGAGGCGCAACAGCCGATTACTCCAATCGCCGTAAAGCGCCCCCAAGCTGCCGTTGAGCTGCCGCAGCGCCTGCCGCCGCTGGGCCTCGGTCTCGGCGGCAGTGAGATCGGCGACCGCTTCCGCCTGCACCAGATCGAGCTTGCCGTTGAGAAAAGCGCGGCGGGTGAACTCCCCAGGTTCGGCGAGGCGCAGTCCCTGCCGGCCCAAGACACTCATGATCGCGACGACAACCGCGCGGCTGCCATGCAAGTGCAGTTCGGCGACGTCTTCGCCGGTTGCGCTGGCCGGGCCGGGGAGCCACAGCACCAAAGCATCGTCGAGTGGTTCGCGACTATCGGGATCGCATACCCGGACATGCCGCGCAACCCGCGGCGGCGGCAAACCACCAACCAGCGCAGCCAGTGCCGGACCTGCCTGAGGTCCGGACATGCGGATAATTGAGATGGCCGCGCGTCCCGGCGCGGTGGCCGGGGCATAGATCGTCTCCGGCGGCGCAGGCGGCGCCGGCCGGACGGGGTTCAACGCAGGCTTATTTCTGGTCGGGCTGCAGCATCAGTCGCTCGACACGGCCGCCATTCTTGACATGGACTTCGAGAATTTCGTCGATGTCCTGCTGGTTCTCGAAATGATACCAGACGCCTTCGGGATAGATCACCATATTGGGGCCGAGTTCGCAGCGGTCGAGGCAGCCCGAAGCGTTGCAGCGGATGCTCTCGATGCCGAGTTGCCGTGCCTTCTCACGCATATAGCCACGCAGCTTTTCACTGCCGCCGGCGGCGCAGCAGCCACGCGGATGACCCTCGGGCCGCACATTGGTGCACATGAAGACGTGGTGTTCGTAGAACAGGCTCGGATCGGCGGAGGCATCTGCCATCTTTTTGGTCTCCGGATCAATGAGAGGTCAGCGGAGCGTCTCTGGCGAGCCGCCGTTCTCGGTCTATGATGGGCGGCAAACCTAACCCGTTGCGCCGCCCGCGGCAACAAATCCGGGCGCAACCCGCCCGTCCGCATAGCTCATAGGACGTATCGCATGGATCGCAACCGCCTCGGCGAGGAAACCAGCCCCTATTTGCAACAGCACAAGGACAACCCGGTCCACTGGCAGGGCTGGAACGCCGAGACGCTGGCGGCGGCCCGCGCAGCGGACAAGCCGATCCTGCTGTCGATCGGCTATGCCGCCTGCCACTGGTGCCACGTCATGGCGCATGAAAGCTTTGAAAACGCCGACATTGCGCGGCTGATGAACGAACATTTCGTCAACATCAAGGTCGATCGCGAAGAGCGGCCGGACCTCGACGCGATCTATCAGAACGCCCTGTCGCTGATGGGCGAACAGGGTGGCTGGCCGCTGACGATGTTTCTGACGCCCGAGGGTGAGCCGTTCTGGGGCGGCACCTATTTTCCGCCCGAACAACGGTGGGGCCGCCCCGGTTTTCCGCAGGTCCTCAACGCACTCGCCAACGCCTATGGCGGCGATCGCGACAGCATCGTCAAAAATGTCACCGCCTTGCGTGAAGGGCTGCGGAAACTCGGCCAGCCGCAAGACGGCGACGGCATTGCGCCAGACCTGTTCGACCGTATCGCCGAGCGCCTGCTGCGCGAAATCGATCCGCTCAACGGCGGCATCGGCACCGCACCCAAATTCCCGCAATGCGGTATCTTCGAATTGTTGTGGCGCGGTTGGAAGCGCACCCGGCTCGAGCCGTATCGCGACGCGGTGGTGCGCACGCTGACGACGATTTCGCAGGGCGGCATCTACGATCACCTCGGCGGCGGCTATGCCCGCTACGCCACCGATGCGCGCTGGCTGGTGCCGCATTTCGAAAAGATGCTGTACGACAACGCCGAGCTGATCAGCCTGCTGTCGCTGGTATGGCAGGAAACCCGCGACCCGCTTTATGCCCAGCGTGTCGCCGAGACGATCGGCTGGCTGACCCGCGAGATGACCGACCCGGCCGGCGGCTTCTACAGCAGCCTCGACGCCGACAGCGAGCACGAGGAAGGCAAATTCTACGTCTGGTCGGAAGCCGAGATCGCCGCCGTTCTCGGGGAACGGGCACCGTTGTTCAAGCGCTTCTTCGATGTAACCGCGGAAGGAAACTGGGAGGGCCACACGATCCTCAACCGGTTGGCCCATCCCGCATCCGGCGATGCAACCACAGAAAACGAACTAACCGAATGTCGCGCCTTGCTTTTGGCGGCACGTGAGCCACGGATCCGGCCGGGACTCGACGATAAGATTTTGGCCGATTGGAACGGGTTGATGATCGCCGCCCTGGGCGAAGCCGGACTGGCGTTCGGCCGTGCGGATTGGGTCGAGCTGGCACAGCGGGCCTTTGCCTTTGTCCAAACCGAAATGACCGGTTCGGACGGGCGGCTGCGGCATAGCTGGCGCGCCGGCGATGCACGTCACCCGGCGAGCGTCGATGACTACGCCAACCTTTGCCGTGCCGCGCTCGTATTGTTCGAAGCAACCGGCGACGCCGTCTATCTGACACAGGCGCGCGATTGGGTTGCGGTGCTCGACCGGCATTACTGGGACGCGGCCGGCGGTGCCTATTTCTTTGCCGCCGATGACACGACCGATCTGATCGCCCGAGTCAAAACCGCTGCCGATGCGGCGGTGCCGTCCGGCAACGGCACAATGGTCGGCGTCTTGACCCGGTTCGCCCTGTTGACCGGCAACGACGCATATCGGGTGCGAGCCGACGCGATCATCACGACCTTTGCCGGCGAGGTAACCCGCAATTTCTTTCCGCTGGCGACGCTGCTCAACAATGCCGAGTTGGCCGGCAAGCCCGTACAGATCGTCCTCGTCGGCAATGATGAAGACCCAGACTTGTTGGCGCTTCAGCGGGTTGTTTACGGCGCCTCGCTGCCCAATCGCGTGGTCTTGGAGATACGGCCCGGAACAAACCTGCCGCCAGGCCATCCGGCAGAGGATAAGGGGCTCGTGAAAGACCATGCCGCCGCCTATGTCTGCGACGGGCCGGTATGCTCGCTGCCTCTGACCGATCCGCAAGCCCTTGCCGCCACCCTCGCTGATTTGCGATAATGTTCTTATATTGTTCCGTCGTGAGGCAAAGATGCCGTCAATTTCCACATCAACCCCTGTCGGGCATCTGACGATCGATGAACGCGACGGGGCGATCGTTGCAATCCGCTGGGCCGATGATACGGCCGGCAGCAACGGCAGCGCGCTGCTCAACGATGCCGTCGGGCAGTTGCAGGAATATTTTGCCGGGCGCCGGATGCGGTTCGACCTGCCGTTGGCCGCCGCCGGCACGTCTTTTGAAAAGCGCGTCTGGGCGGCGATGAGCGCAATCCCGTTTGGCGAAACCCGAACTTACGGCGACCTCGCGCATGATCTCGATTCCGGCCCGCGCGCCATCGGCCGCGCGTGCGGGCGCAATCCGATCCCGATCGTTGTGCCCTGCCATCGCATCCTGGCGCGACACGGCATTGGCGGTTTCAGCGGCGGCACCGGTTTGCCGACCAAGGAATTGCTGCTCAGCCTTGAAGGCGTGATGCTGAAAGCCGCCTGACGATTGCCGTCGTGACGCGACCGGCCGGCGCCGCTATCGTCGCCCATCAACTCATGGGAGGGATAGATGGCTCACGCAATCCGTTTTGCCAAAACCGGCGGCCCGGAAGTGCTGGAGTGGCAGGACGTCAAAGTCGGCAAACCGGGCGATGGACAGGTCCGGCTGCGCCATGCCGCGGTCGGGCTCAACTACATCGATACCTATCAACGCAGCGGTCTTTACCCGATGCCGTTGCCGAGCGGTCTCGGCTCTGAAGCTGCCGGCGTCATTGAAGAGGTCGGCGCCGGAGTAAACGGCTTGAAGGCCGGCGACCGCGTCGCTTATGCCGGTGGCCCGCTCGGCGCCTACAGCGACGAACGGGTGATGCCGGCCGATCGGCTGGTGCCTGTGCCCGACGGCATCACCGACCAGCAAGCCGCGGCAATGATGCTGAAGGGCATGACCGCCTGGTATCTGATCCGGCGGACCTACCCGGTAAAGCGCGGCGACACGATCCTGATCCATGCCGCGGCCGGCGGGGTCGGGCTGATCGTCTGCCAATGGGCGAAGTATCTCGGCGCTACGGTCATCGGCACTGTCGGCGACGACGAAAAGGCCGCGCTCGCCAAGGCGAATGGCTGCGATCACCCGATCAACTACCGGAAGGATGATTTCGTCGCCCGGGTTGGCGAGATTACCGGCGGTAAAAAATTACCGGTGGTTTACGACTCCGTCGGCAAGGACACCTTCGCCAAATCGCTCGACTGCCTGGCACCGCTGGGGCTGCTGGCGCTGTTCGGGCAATCTTCCGGCTCGGTGCCACCGTTTGACCTTGGGATCCTGGCTGGCAAGGGGTCGCTGTTTATTACCCGCCCGACACTGAACACCTACACCGCGTCGCGTGAGGATCTGCTGACGGCGTCAGGCGAATTGTTCGATGCGGTCAAGAGCGGCGCCGTCAAATTAGCGATCAACCAGACCTATAAATTGCGCGATGCCGCGCAAGCCCATCGCGATTTGCAAGACCGCAAAACCACCGGCTCAACAGTCTTCACCGTGTAAAGTCGTAGGAAGACAAGCGCAGCGCAAGCCGCCGTGATTGCTGTAAAGACGGCGGATGCCGCTGCGCTTATCCGCCCTACATTGCTAAATCAGGTATTCATCGCGTCGAAGAAATCAGAATTATTCTTCGACTCCTTGAGCTTGTTGATCAGGAATTCGAGGCCGTCGGCCGTGCCCATCGGCATCAAGACCCGGCGGAGCACCCACATCTTTGACAAGACACCGCGATCGACCAGCAACTCCTCCTTGCGGGTCCCCGATTTGGTGATGTCGAGCGCCGGGAACGTGCGCTTGTCGGCAACCTTGCGGTCGAGCACGATTTCCGAATTACCGGTGCCCTTGAATTCCTCGAAGATAACCTCGTCCATCCGCGAACCCGTATCGATCAGCGCCGTCGCAATGATCGTCAGCGAGCCGCCTTCCTCGATATTGCGCGCCGCACCAAAAAAACGCTTCGGACGCTGCAAGGCGTTGGCGTCGACACCGCCGGTCAACACCTTGCCGGATGACGGCACTACGGTGTTGTAGGCCCGCGCCAGGCGGGTAATCGAATCGAGCAGGATCACCACGTCACGCTTGTGCTCGACAAGCCGCTTCGCCTTCTCGATGACCATCTCGGCAACTTGCACATGGCGCGTCGCCGGCTCGTCGAAAGTTGAGCTGATGACCTCGCCTTTGACCGAGCGTGCCATATCGGTGACTTCTTCGGGCCGTTCGTCGATCAACAGCACCAGCAGGTAGACTTCTGGGTGGTTTTTGGCCAGCGCATGCGCGATGTTCTGCAGCATCACGGTTTTGCCGGTGCGCGGCGGCGACACGATCAGTGCCCGCTGGCCCTTGCCGAGCGGCGTGATCAAATCGAGCACCCGGGTGGTCAAGTCCTTTTTCGTGGGATCGTCAAGCTCAAGCTCGATCTTTTCTTCCGGATAAAGCGGCGTCAGATTATCGAAATTGATCCGGTGGCGCAGCCGGTCCGGTTCCTCAAAATTGATGCCGTTGACCTTGAGCATCGCGAAATAGCGTTCACCGTCGCGTGGTGAGCGAATCTGCCCTTCGACTGTGTCGCCCGTGCGCAACCCGAAACGACGCACCTGGTTTGGACTGACGTAAATATCGTCAGGTCCCGGTAGATAATTCGCCTCCGGCGAGCGCAAAAAGCCGAACCCGTCCGACAGGACTTCGAGCACTCCATCACCTTGAATCGGCACGTCATTTTCCGCCAGCTGCTTCAGCACGGCGAACATCATGTCCTGCTTCCGCAGGGATGACGCGTTTTCGATCTGGAGCTCTTCGGCAAAGGCGAGCAGCTCGGCAGGAGTTTTCCGCTTGAGTTCTTCGAGATGCATGGATGGCTGTCACGATGAAGGAGATCGGGCGGGTTATGAGAAGCGTGCGCGAGGACTATCCGCGGCCGTCAGGGAGATGTCTGGATTTATCAGGAGAGTACGAAAAGGCTACCGGCTGGCGGTATACGGCTCCCTTACCGAAAGCAGATATGCAAGTCAAACGCGATTACAAGAGGGTTGGTTCACAGTCCTGCCGCAGAGCGGCGGTCAACGCCGCAATCAAAACGGCTTCAGTACCACCAGAAGAACGATTGCGATCATCACCAGCGTCGGCAACTCATTGACGATGCGATAAAATCGCGGCGGGTGCGTCGGGCTCTCGCTCGCCAGGTCGCGCCGCCAGCCGGCACATAACATGTGAAACAGCGTCAACAGCGCTACCAGGACCAATTTGCCCCAAATCCACCCGCGATGCCAATCGATGATGCCCGGCGTCGCCGCTAATGCGGCCCCAAACCCATAGGTCATCACGAGTGCCGGCAGCATGATGCCGCGCAGCAAACGCCGCTCCATGATCTGCAGCATCAGCGCCCGATTCGACCGGCTCGGTACGCCCGCGTGGTAAACAAAGAGGCGCGGTAAATAGAGCAAACCGGCCATCCAGGCGATCACCGACACGATGTGAAATGCCTTCAGCCACGGATAAGCCGCAGCAAGCCAGCCGCTCACGTTGCGCTGCCCGCGGCGGCTCGCACCAGTCCCGCCAAAGCCTCGATAAAGGCAGGCTCGGTGCCGACCGTCGGCACTCGCCAGTAAAACGGGACACCGTACCGCTCGGCGAGGCGTCGATAATCACGATCAAGCTCGACCAGCGTCTCCGAATGCTCCGACACAAAGGAAACCGGTACAACAACCACCCCAACGCGGTCACGGGCGGCTCGCCGCAATTCCTGATCGACCGAAGGCCCAAGCCAGGCCAGCGGTCCGACGCGACTCTGATAGCACACCACCCAGTCGAAGCTCCTCGACATCACGGCCGCCGCGAGCGCATCGGCCGTCTGCTGGATTTCTGTGGGATAAGGATCACCCGCTTCGACGATCTTGAGCGGTAAACCGTGCGCGCTGAACAGGAACCGCATCGGACAGTCCGCGCCTGCCTGACCGGCTTCCCGAGCGAGAGTTGCGGAAATCAGCGTCGCCTGCGCCGCAATGAACCCCGGCGCTTGCGGGTAGGATCGTATTTCCGTCGTCACAACACGTAAGTCTTGGCGACCGACCTCTCGGTGCCAGGTCGCCAGCGACGACGCTGTCGTCGTCGTCGAATATTGCGGATAAAGCGGCAGCAGAACGATCTTCTCTGGTTGCCATGCTTTGACCGCGGCAACGGCTTCGGGTGTCAGCGGATGCCAGTAGCGCATTGCGATAAAACAGCGCCAACTCGGCCCCAATGCCTGTTCGAGCGCCTGCGCCTGCGCCTCTGTATTAACCAATAGCGGGGACCCACCATCGAGCTGCGCATAAATCTCGCGTGCCGTCTCGGCACGCCGCCAAGCGACTACCTGTGCCAACGGCAGCCGCAACCACGCGGGCAGCCTGATAATCGCGGGATCCGCAAACAGATTATAGAGAAACGGCCGCACCGCAGACAATCTGTCCGGGCCGCCGAGATTCATCAGGACAATCGCCGTCCGCATTTCTCAACAGCTGACCGCTAACCGACCAGGCGGCGTCATAACCTCAGCCACCGTCTGCAATGTCACGCAGTAAACCAGCCAAAGCGGTAACATGCGCCGGCGGCGTTTGTGGCAATACTCCATGCCCTAGATTGAAGACAAACGGACCTGCCGCGAGGTCCGCGACAATCCGACGAACAGCATCTTCCATTGCTCGACCGCCGACCATTAAGGCGATCGGATCAAGATTACCCTGCACCGCCATCCGATTTTGCAGCCGGTCACGTGCAAAGGCCGGCGATACGGATGTATCCAACGCCACGGCGTCAACCCCTGTTGCCGCTGCGTAGCGCTCGATCGACATCCCGGCGCCGCGCGGAAAACCAATTATCGGCAGGTCAACAAACCGCTCTTTGACCCGCTTCACGATCCGCTGCGTCGGTTCGACAACCCACCGCTCAAACTCGGCTGAGGATAACACGCCCGCCCAACTGTCGAACAACTGCACCGCATCGGCGCCGGCGGCGGCCTGCTCCGTCAGATACGCGACCGTCGCTTCGACGAGCAGTTCGATCAGGGCGGCGAATCCAGCGGGGTCCCGGTAAGCCCAGCCTTTGACGCGAGGGTAATAGCGACTCGCTCCACCTTCGACCATATAAGTCGCGACGGTCCACGGCGAGCCGGCGAAACCGATCAGTGCGGTTTCCGGCGGCAACATCGAACGGCTGCGCACAATCGTCTCGTAAACCGGATCCAACACCGACAGCCCCGAAATACCGAGGCCGACAATGCCGGTATTTTCGACCAGCGCCTGCAGCACCGGACCATTATCGCCAAAGCCGACCTGTTGGCCCAACGCGCGCGGGATCAACAGAATGTCGGCAAACAAAATCGCAGCATCCATACCGAAACGGCGGATCGGCTGTACCGTCGCCTCCGCGGCCAAGGCCGGCGTCAGGCAGAAATCGATAAAATTATCGGCCTGTGCCCGCAACGTCCGATATTCCGGGAGGTAGCGCCCGGCCTGCCGCATCAGCCACCAAGGAGGCTGACGTAGGGTTTCACCTCGCAAAGCGCGGACGAGCCGTCGGGTTGATCCACCTGCCATCGCTCCACTTCTATCAATCATAAGAGTCTTAAGGAAAGAATGAGATTGTAGAAGATGGCGGTGGATTGCGGGGATCGGGAGTGATCCCCAGGGTTATCCGGCATTCCGTTCGGCTTGCGACGCTCATCGCCGTAAATCGGTAGAAAAACAAAAACCGGCGCAGGTCAAAGGGATGGGTGAGAATGTCTGGTGTATAATAGCGGGCAAAAGCAGAGATGACCAAAAAATTGCCGCGGATTGCAACGGCCCGGGATAATGATATTGCACGGGCTGAAAACCCCGGGTTCAATGGTGCGGATCGGGGATAATCCGTTGCATCGGGGAAAAATGCATTGGTCGTGCAGGGTTTGCGGTATGTGATCCACAAGGGCTTGCCGCCGGTCCGAAGGCGGAGGCTGGAGTGCCCTTGACGCGCTTTCACCTGCATCTCGTCTCAGATTCAACGGGAGACACGGTGCATTCGGTCGCGCGCGCCTGCCTGGTGCAGTTCGACGACGCCGAAGCCATCGAGCATGTGTGGAGCATGGTGCGCACCCGCGTCCAGATCGACAGGGTGTTGTCGGGCATCGAAGCAAATCGCGGGCTTGTCGTGTTCACGATGGTCAACAATGCGCTGCGCCAGACGCTGGTCGAGGGGTGTCGGCAGCTGCAAGTTCCGGCGATTCCGGTGCTTGATCCGGTCATCGAAGGGCTTAAGACGCATCTTGGCCGCGAAAGCCGAGGTTTACCCGGTAAACAGCACCTGCTTGACGGTGAATATTTCAACCGCATCGATGCGATGACATTTGCGATCAACCATGATGACGGACAATCGACCTGGGGCCTGAATGACGCCGATGTCTGCCTCGTCGGCGTCTCGCGGACGTCGAAGACTCCGACCTGTCTGTATCTTGCCAATCGCGGCGTCAAGGCGGCAAACGTGCCGTTTGTGCCGGGGGTGGCGTTGCCGGCGGAGTTGCTGGCAGCGCGAAGGCCGCTGATCGTCGGGCTGACCAACGATCCCGAACGCCTGATACAACTGCGCCGCAATCGGTTGAGCATGCTCGATAACAATGATGCGACCGATTACACTGATGTCGAGGCGGTGCAGGCCGAGGTTCGCGAGGCACGGCGGATTTTTGCCGAGCATCATTGGCCGGTGATCGACGTTACCCGGCGCTCGATCGAGGAAACCGCATCGTCAATCTACCGATTACTGGTCCGGCGTGATGGCGGCGAAGCCTGAGCGAATCGTTCTAGCTTCGGCAAGCACGTCGCGAGCGGCCCTTCTGCGAGAGGCCGGCGTGGCGTTTGCGGTAGAACCGGCATCGATCGATGAAAGTGCCGTCAAACGCGCGATGCTTGCCGCCGGCGATTCGCCGCTAGCCTGCGCCACGGCTCTGGCGGCAGCGAAGGCGCACCGTATTTCGCAATATCATCCTGACGCGCTGGTGA
>DATAUE010000073.1:0-1815 GCA_036268425.1 Allostellaceae bacterium | reverse complement strand
ACCGACTAGCCTATTTCGGCTCGGAGTCCTTGCCCAGCATCTTCATCGCCTCCTGCACCGTCGTCATGAACTGCGCGGGAAAGATGATGGTGGAATTCTTCTCGACCGAGATTTCCGCCATGGTTTGCAGGGTGCGGAGCTGAAGCGCGACCGGGTGTGCGGTGATGATATCGGCGGCCTCGCCGAGTTTTACTGCAGCCTGATACTCGCCTTCGGCGGCGACGATCTTGGCGCGGCGTTCGCGCTCGGCTTCGGCTTCCTTTGCCATCGCGCGCTGCATGTTGTCGGGCAGCTCGATATCCTTGATCTCGACCGCGGTGACCTGGGTGCCCCACGGCTCGGTATGGAGGTCAATGACGTTCTTGATCTGCTCGTTGATCCCCGCGGTATTGGACAGCAGCTCGTCGAGGCTGAAGCGGCCGACCACGTTGCGCACGGTGGTCTGGCTGATCTGGCTGATCGCGTTGTAGACGTTTTCGATCGCGATCACGGCCTTTTCGGGATCGGTGACGTGATAATAGGCGACCGCGGCGATATCGATCGAGACGTTGTCCTTGGTGATGATCTTTTGCGACGGGATCTGCATGGTGACGGTGCGCAACGAGATCCGCACCATCTGCTGGAACGGCATGAAGATCAGCGTCAGTCCCGGACCGCGCACGCCTTCAAACCTGCCGAGAAAGAACACCACGCCGCGCTCATATTGCTTCAGCACCCGAAGCGAAGCGAGCGCGTAGACCGCGACTAAAATGACGATGAAGGGAAAAATGGCCATGGTTTCCTCACGGGTTATCTTGTCAAGCTAGCAACAAACACGCGCTCGCGATGTGAGGTGGCGCACATCGCATCTCGGCCGCTCAAGCGCCCGCCGCAGCCGTCATCGACTTCACCGCATCCCTGTATCGCCGGCTTCCGGCAATCTGCTCGCCATTGTCCATGCGAAGATTGAAATCGCCGCCGGGGCGCGGCTCGACCGCGACGACGCGATTGAAATTGACCAATCGGGTCCGGTGCACGCGCCTGACGCCAAACGGCCGCAACCGCGTCTGTTCGCCGGCGAGCGTGGCGCGGATCAGATAGCTTTTGTCGATCAGGCTGAATTCGACGTAGTTGCCGGCCGACGAAACCGTCACGATCGCGCGCGGATCGATGCGGACAGACATGGTGCCGTCGCGAAGCCAGAGATGCGGCTCCTCCGCCGGCGGCGCTTCAACCGGGGCCGGTACGGCGCCGGGCTCGGCGGTTGCGCGGTCGAACAGCCAGAATGCGCCGCCAAACACCATCGCCGCAATGATTTCGCGGCGAAAATCATACGGACCCTGGGTCAGCCAGTTGAACGTGTAGGACCCGCCGACAATGCCAAAGCTCAGTTTCCGGATCGGGATCAGGATGGCGATGTGGGCGACGGCGTAGAGCGAGGCGACCAACGACGCCAGGGCAAGCCTCGTGATCCAGCCCCGGCAGCGCGCCACCAGATGAATGCCACGCCGGACCAGCGGCAACATGAACAATGTGCATAGGCCGCCGGTCACCTCAAAATAGCCGGGGCGGAGCAGCGCGTAGGGCGCGCCCCGCTGCGCCGCATCATGAGCGCTCGACAGCGTGCTCACCGCCGCATTTGTGACAATCAGCAACGCCAGCCAGCCATAGGGGGCGAGCGAATAGGCGGTCGGCCCGGTTTGGAAGCGCTTCGTCACCGCACCGCGCAGTTGGTCCCAGAGGGCCAACCGCTTGTCCCGCCCCACCTCGACCTCGAGGTTTTCTGCGGATTGGATGAGGTTATTCGGTGCGCTCATGATCTGGTCTGGTTGCCGA
>DATAUE010000072.1:0-2020 GCA_036268425.1 Allostellaceae bacterium | reverse complement strand
TGCTATGGCCAACGTGATGAGCGACCAATCCAACGACCGGTTCCGCGACCAGACCGCGCTGGTGCTGTTTTCCGGCGGTCAGGATTCCGCGACCTGTCTGGCGTGGGCGCTGGAGCGTTTTGCGCGGGTCGAAACGCTCGGTTTCGATTATGGCCAGCGCCACGCCATCGAACTTGAATGCCGCGCCGATCTGCGTGAGGGCATGAAAGCACTGCGGCCCGATTGGGCGGCCAAACTCGGCGAGAACCACACCTTGGCGATCCCGACGCTATCGGTGATTTCCGATACCGCGCTGACCCGCGATGTCGCGATTGCGATGGGCGCGGACGGCCTGCCCAACACCTTCGTTCCCGGCCGCAATCTGGTGTTCCTGACGTTCGCGGCGGCGCTGGCCTACCGGCGTGGTATTACTCACATCATCGGCGGCATGTGCGAAACCGACTATTCCGGCTATCCGGATTGCCGCGACGAGACCATCAAGGCGTTGCAGGCCGCACTCAGCCTCGGGATGGACAGGAAGTTCGAACTGCACACGCCGCTGATGTGGCTCGACAAGGCCTCGACCTGGAAGCTTGCCGAACAGCTCGGCGGCGCAGGGCTGGTCGACCTGATCTGCGATCGCTCGCACACCTGCTATCTCGGCGACCGCGGCGCGCGCCATGACTGGGGCTACGGTTGCGGCGAGTGCCCGGCCTGCGCGCTGCGCGCCAGGGGCTGGAACGAATACGCGGCGGCAAAACAGGCGTAAGCGCCTTACGACGCAAAATCTTCTGGCTGCAACTCGATCGGCAAGCCATGCGGCGTCCGGTCCGCGGCGTGGTCCCAGGCGTCGCGATAACGATGCAGGGTTTCGGACGTCGTCACGCCCTTGACCGCGATCAGCCGCTCCAGCGCGGCGAGCCAATGCCGGTAATAGGTTTCGCCGGTGTCGGGATCGCCGGCGGCCTGCGCCCGCTTGATTTCGTCTGATAGCGTGGCGGCCCATTCGGTCCAGCTGAACAACCCCCGCTCATGCAGGGCGAGCGCCATCGCAAACGCCTGCGCTTCCCAGGGCTCACGAAACACCGGGCCTTCGGCGTCGCAGGGAATACCGGGGACGGCGCCGGTCGCGCGTGCAGCCGCGAGGGCGTCCATCACGCAAGCTCCAGATAGGGCTCGAACGCATCGACCGAGATTTTCACGGTCGGATCGGCGTCCGGCCCCCACAACTCGGCGCCGTCGAACACGACGGTGTAAAGCCATTGCGGGTTTTCGCCGGCCTCGTTGGCGGCGGAATCCGGATAGACGCTACAGCCGAGATTGAGCTCGACCACGCCGACATGGCCACGGACATAGCGCGGCAGCCGCGTATGCGTGGCGGGATGGATGTTTCTGGCGCGCACCCGATCGCCGGGTTTGAACTTTGCAGGTGTCGTCGGCGGGCGGCCGAATTTGCCGCGCACCATGATGCGCTCGACCTGGTCGACGGTGAACTTGCCATGCTTGAGCGGCTTTGCGGGCTCGACGGCATGGGCAGCCGTGACTTCCTCCGGCGTGATGTAGCCCTTCGCGAGCAGGTTCTGCTCCAGCCCAAGGAACCATTTCCTGTAGTAGGAACTGGTCATGTAGACATCGGGCGGCAGCGCCTCACGATAGTAGCGCGAGGTGTCGATGTTGAAAGCGCCGGCGGCGCCCATCGCGCGCACCATGGCCAGCACGCGGCCTTCCCATTCGGTGTGGAACATCGGCTCGTTCGGTTCGGCCTCGACCTTGCCAAAACCGTCCATGCCGCCCATGTCGTGCACGCCGTTCATGACGGCGCACCCGGCGTCTTCGGAAACCCGGTCCCGATCATCGAGTCGCGGGTGACGATCTCGGCAAGCTGCTGCTCGCTCCAGCCTTCGGTACCCTCAGGCCGCATCGGCAGCACCAGGAAACGCGTCTCGGCGGTCGAGTCCCAGACCCGGATTTCGGTTTCCCTGGGCAGGCTGACGCCGAAATCGGCCAGCACGCCGCGCGGGTCCTTGACGGCGCGGGAGCG
>DATAUE010000071.1:0-1589 GCA_036268425.1 Allostellaceae bacterium | reverse complement strand
GTGATGTCGGATATTCCGTCCAGCGACATGGTGTAGGTGCCGTCGATCGGCACCATCACGATGTCTAGCCGGCCGATCGCCGCCAGATGGCTGTCGTCGAGCGGGACATGAAGGTGTCCGAGATGGCCGATGCAAAGGCCGGCGACCTCGAAGATGAAGATAGAATTGCCGTCGTGGATCATCTCGCCGCCGGAATCCTCGCCCCGGTAACGGCGGATGTCGGTCGTCACATTGCGGATCAGTACGTCGCCGATCTGTTGGTTGATGCGCGCGGGCTGGCCGTCATCGCTCCAGCCGTGCAGCACATGGGGAATGCGCGGATCGGGAAACAGCGTGTAGTGCGTCGAGTGCGCCCGGTTCATGGTGACGACGTCGGGCAATCGGCCGATCTGGTAGGCGCCGCTATAGTCGGTCGCGATCCGCACCCCGCCGGGCGTGTCGATGAAATAGGTCGAATGGCCGGCATAGGTGATGGTGACTTCGTCGGCCTTGGCGGCGACGCGGCGCAGGGCCACCGGCGTCGCGCGCGGCGGTGCATTCGCCATCGCCAGGCATTCGCTGCGCGGAGCTTCCTGCGCGGCAACCGGCATCGGCCACACGCCGAGCAACGCGAAAATGGCGAAAAGCGATCGCAACATGGCAGCTGCCGCCTCCGATGATGCCGGAAAGGATAGTGTATCGCCGAACGGCGGAGCTCACTATCATATCCGAAATCAACAGATCGTCAGCCGCCGCAGTGTTCAGGTCGCGGTTTGCCATGGAGGAACCGCGATGGAATCGACTTCGGCACAACCGTCGGGACCGGCGCGGGCGGCTTCCTCAAAGCGGCTCGAACCGCTGCGTCATGTCGACGCCGGCGCGCTCACCATCGCCTATTACGAGGCCGGACCAAAGGACGGCCCAACGGTGATGCTGATGCACGGCTTTCCGTATGACATCCATTCCTATGTCGACGTCGCGCCGCAGCTCGCCGCAAATGGCTGCCGCGTCATCGTGCCTTACATGCGCGGCTACGGGCCGACCCGGTTTCGTGACGCGGCGACGCCGCGCTCGGGCGAGCAGGCCGCGTTCGGCGCGGATCTGAAGGCGCTGATGGATGCGCTCGGCATCAAGCGCGCGGTGGTCGCGGGCTATGACTGGGGCGGCCGCGCCGCCTGCATCGTCGCGGCGCTATGGCCGGAGCGCTGCATCGGGCTTGTCTCCGTCAATAGCTATAACATCCAGAATATCGCGCGATCCATGGAGCCGGCGAAAGCCGAACACGAGGCCGCGCTTTGGTACCAGTATTATTTCCAGATCGAGCGTGGGCGGGCCGGGTTAACGGCCAACCGGCGCGGGATCGCAAAACTGTTGTGGCAGCAATGGTCGCCGAACTGGCATTTCGACGAGGCGTGCTTCGAGCGTGGCGCCATCGCGCATGACAATCCGGATTATGTTGACGTCGTGATTCACAGCTACCGGCACCGCTACGGCCTCGCCGACAGCGATCCGCACTATGCCGAGCTGCAACGCCGGCTGGCGGAGCTGCCCGCGATCGCCGTCCCCGCGATTACGCTGGACGGCGAGGGCGACGGCGTCATCCCCGCCAC
>DATAUE010000070.1:0-19149 GCA_036268425.1 Allostellaceae bacterium | reverse complement strand
GCGACGCTGAAAAAGCTCGCGAGCTCGGAAAAGCACGTCGTGCCCGGTCACGACCCGCTGGTGTTGCAACGCTATCCCGTCGCAAAGCCCGGGCTAGAGGGGCTGGCGGTGCGGCTCGATGTCGAACCGCAATATTAGAGCTACGGCTTAGCCGTCGCTGCGCCCTTCGACCGCCCCCGCGGGACGGCCACTGCCGCGCGGCCGGCCGCGCCTCCGTGGCGGCTCCGCGGGAACCGGTGCCGGCGCTGTCTGGCGCCCGCCGCGGCCGAGACCTAATTCCTTCGCCAGGCTCGAGCGCTGTTCCGAATAGGTCGGCGCGGTCAGTGGGTGGTCGCTTTGCAGGCCCCAACGCTTCAGATACTGCTCGCCGGCGAGGCCGTGGCGGGTGCTGAGGTGACGCCGCAGCATTTTGCCTTTCCAACCGCATTCAAGGCAAACGACGGCATCGCGCTGCACCGAACGGCGCACGGGAACCGCCGGGGTCAATACGCCTTGCGGCTCTGACGGCTTACCGAGATTGTCGATGATATGGTGTACCGAGCTGATCAGTTCCGGGATCTGTTCGGGGGCGACATTATGGTGCGAGACGTAACTGGCGATAATTTTGGTGACTAGATGAGGATAATTGCCTTGATATTTTGCGTCAGCGGCCATTTCCGCCCCCTATTCGAAGTTTTTCAATCTAACACAGAATAGGGGGATAAGTACAAGACGGTAGGTTGACCGCCCGCAGCACCATGAAAGCATTGCCTAACGTTGCGTCCTAAATAGGCATACGAAAATCTAGTCCGAACGAATGTTTATTATATCGAAGCTTCGCCCAAATCGGTGCAGTGCGGCGGTCTTTTGAAGGGCCGGTGGCGGTTATGCGCTGCCACCGCTGCAGTGTCCTGTCTGGCCAATATCGGGTCAGGCTGCCTGTTCTTGCGCCACGGTGGGCGCATCGCCCATCAGCGTCGTGCGGCGCACGTCGCGCACTTGATCGGCCGGGAAGGCGCGGCCGCGATGCATCGTCTGCCGGTTGTCCCACATCACCAGATCGCCCACCGCCCATTTGTGCGAATAGACGAACTCGCGCTGCGTCGCGTGCTCGATCAGGTCGCGCAGAAAGCCGCGCGCCTCCGGCACCGGCCACCCGACGATGCTGCCAGCATGCGAGGCGAGGTAGAGCGATTTGCGGCCGTGTACCGGATGGGTGCGCACCAATACCTGGCGCACCGGCTTGAAACGCTCACGCTCTTCATCGGTCAGGTCGAAAAACCCGATCTGCTGGCGCGAATAGATCTGGCTGTGTTCGCAAACGAGGTTCTCGCAGACTTTTTTGGTTTCGTCGTCGAGCGCATCATACGCTGCACGCATATCCGCAAACTCTGTGTTGCCGCCCTTCGCGGGAACAATGCGAGCATGCAATAACGAGTACTTGGCCGGCGTCACCTTGAACGAACTGTCGGAGTGCCAGAGGCGGTTGCCGATCGCAAACAGACGGCGGCGATCGTCCCGCGCGAACGGCTGGTGATTTTTGTCGAGGTTCGAAACATCGGCAAAGGTGTTGGGTAGGCGGTATTCGCTGGGCGCGCGCAGGCTGGCGCCGATCGCCAACTCGATCTCGCCGAGGCTGCGGGTAAAGGCAAGCTGCTGCTCGTCATCGATATGCTGATGCGATAGACGAGCACCGCGTATTTATCCATGCCGGCATGGATATCCGCGACTTCCGCCTGTGAAAGCGGTTTGCGCATATCAATGCCTTCGACCTCGCCGGCAAAGCACGGACCGATCTGGCGAATTTTTACGGGCATGGCTGGGTTCCTTATCGGGATTGCGGCTGAAGTTTACTTACGTTTGTTTATGCCGCCAGACGGTGCTGGCGAATAAGCGACAGAATTTCGGCGGCGGCGGAGGGGATGTTGGTGCCGGGGCCATAGATCGCGCTGACCCCAGCCTTTTTAAGGAAATCGTAGTCGCGCGGCGGGATGACACCGCCACACACCACGAGAATGTCGCCGGCCCCTTCCTTCTTAAGGGCTTCGATCAATGCCGGCACCAGCGTCTTGTGGCCGGCCGCCTGGCTCGACACGCCGACCAGGTGCACGTCGTTTTCGACCGCCTGCCGCGCGGCTTCCTCCGGCGTCTGGAACAACGGCCCGATATCGACGTCGAAGCCGATATCGGCGAAGGCCGTGGCAATGACTTTGGCACCGCGGTCGTGCCCGTCCTGCCCAAGCTTGACGACCAGCATGCGCGGCCGCCTTCCTTCCTCACGCGCAAACGCGTCGATTTCACGCTGGATGCGGCGAAAATCCTCGTCACCCTGATATTGCCCGCCATAGACGCCGCTGACCGAGCGGGTCGCGGCGTGATGCCGGGTAAAGGCAATTTCCAGCGCGTCGGAAATCTCGCCGACCGTCGCACGCGCTCGGGTCGCCTCGATCGACAAGGCCAACAGGTTGCCGCTGCCGCTGCGCGCCGCTTCGGTAAGGGCCGTCAGCGCGGCGGCGCAGCGGGCCGCATCACGCGTTTTGCGTACCCGGTCTAGCCGCGCGACCTGCGCCGCGCGGACTGCGTCGTTGTCGACATCGAGAATATCGACCGCGGCGCCACCCTCGGCGCGGTATTTGTTGACCCCGACGATGACTTCCTCGCCGCGGTCAATCGCTGCCTGCCGCCGCGCGGCGCTGTCCTCGATGCGTAATTTCGGCATACCGCTTTCGACCGCCTTGGTCATGCCGCCGAGCGCCTCGACTTCGGTGATCAGCCCCATCGCCGCGGTTGCGATCGAGTGCGTCAGGCTTTCGACGTAGTAACTGCCGCCAAGCGGGTCGATGACATGCGGGATGCCGCTTTCCTCGGCGAGGATCAACTGCGTGTTGCGCGCGATGCCCATCGAGAACGGCGTCGGCAAGGCGAGCGCCTCGTCGAACGAGTTGGTATGCAGCGACTGCGTGCCGCCGAGCACCGCCGCCATCGCCTCGATCGTGGTGCGGACGATGTTGTTGTGCGGGCTCTGCTCGGTCAGGCTGACGCCCGAAGTCTGGCAATGCGTGCGCAAGGCGAGGCTTGCCCGATTGTTCGGCGCAAATGGTTCGATCAGCTTGGCCCAGAGCAGCCGCGCCGCGCGCAGTTTGGCAATCTCCATAAAAAAATTCATGCCGATGCCGAAGAAGAACGACAGGCGCGGTGCGAACTCGTCGATCTTCAAGTCGCGCGACAGTGCCGTGCGGACATATTCCAGGCCGTCGGCGAGCGTGAACGCCAGTTCCTGAACAGACGTCGCCCCGGCTTCCTCCATGTGATAGCCGGAAATCGAGATCGAGTTGAACTTTGGCATGTGCCGCGCGGTGTATTCGATGATGTCGGCGACAATCCGCATCGAGGGAGCCGGCGGGTAGATGTAGGTGTTGCGGACCATGAACTCCTTGAGGATGTCGTTCTGGATCGTCCCTTGGAGTTTGTCCTGCGCAACGCCCTGTTCCTCGGCCGCGACGATGAACCCGGCGAGCACTGGCAGCACCGCGCCGTTCATCGTCATCGACACGCTCATCTTGTCGAGCGGGATGCCGTCGAACAGGATTTTCATGTCTTCTACGCTATCGATCGCGACGCCGGCCTTGCCGACATCGCCCACGACGCGCGGATGGTCGCTGTCATAGCCGCGATGGGTGGCGAGATCGAAGGCGATCGACAGACCCATCTGCCCGGCCTTGAGGTTGTCGCGGTAAAAGCGGTTGCTCTCCTCGGCGGTCGAGAATCCGGAATATTGACGGATCGTCCACGGCCGGTTGGCATACATCGTCGCCCGCGGCCCGCGCAGATACGGCGGCCGCCCTGGTATCGCCTCGCGCCAGTCGAAGCCGGCCGCGGCGATGGTTTCGAGATCAGCCTCTGTGTAGAGCGGCTTGACTGCGATGCCCTCGGGCGTCTGCCAATCAAGGCCGGCAACCGGCTTGCCGCGCAATTCCGCTTCGGCGAGCTTCTGCCAATCTTGCACTACCGTTGAGGATTTGCCGTCTTCCGCCATCACGCTCTCCCGGGGGGCGCGTGATTATATGGCGGCATGCTGCGGTGCGTCCAATTCGCCCGAAACGGGTGCCCACGGATTGTGGGACGCCGCCGCCGGAAGTTGTTGACCGATACATAACTAAACAGTTATTAATCGAGCGACCGCAAGTTTACCTGACCGGGCCGCTAAATGCAGGCAGTTCCTGATCTTCTGTTCAAAGCCCTCGGCGACCCGACACGGCGGGCGCTGTTCGAGCGTCTCAGCCGTGACGGCGAACTGACGGTACGCGCGCTGACAACCGGTTCCGGTGTTTCTCAACCGGCCGTGTCAAAGCATCTCGGCATCTTGAAAATTGCCGGGCTGGTGCACGACCGCCCGGCAGGACGCGAAACACATTACCGCGCCACCCCCCAGGGTCTGGCGCCAATGATCGACTGGATCGGGCTTTACGGCGCGTTCTGGCGCGACCGGTTCGATCGCCTCGAAACTCTGTTGAAAGAAATGGACCAATAGCGATGCCCATGACTGCGCCCACCGCCCCTGCCCGCGCAATCGTCATCGAACGGGAAATGCCGCATCCGCCAGAAAAAGTGTGGCGTGCCCTGACGCAAGGCGCCTTGCTGGAAGAATGGCTGATGCAGAACGACTTTCAGCCGATCGTCGGCCATCGGTTCAATTTCCGCGCGCCGCCGATGCCGCAGTGGAACGGCGTCGTAGACTGCGAGGTCCTCGCCGTCGAGTCGGGCAAGCGCCTCTCTTACACCTGGAATGCGTCCGGCAGCGAGGCAGCCAACGGCCTGAAAACCGTCGTCACCTGGACGCTGACGCCGACCGCCTCCGGCGTGCTGGTGCGCATGGAGCAGGCCGGGTTCCGTCCCGACGAAGAAGCGAATTTCCAGGGCGCGAATTATGGCTGGCAGCGCTTTCTCGGTGCTCTAGAGCGCGTTGTCGCCGACCTCGATTGAACGGCGCGTGCCTCCCCGGCTCGTCACTTTTCGACAAAAGTCTTGAGCCGGGCAAGCACGTCATCCCATTGTTGCGAAATGCGGTCGAGATAGGCGCGCATTTCGACGATCGAGGCGGGTTCCAGCCGGTAAAGGCTTTCGCGGCCCGACCGCTCGCGGCCAACCACGCCGGCGCCCTCCAGCACATGCAGATGCTTGGTCACCGCCTGCCGGGTCAACGCCGTCCCCTCGGCCAGCCGTGCGATCGACAGCGGCATGCCACGGCTGAGCTTGCCGACCAGCGACAGCCGCGTCGGGTCGCCGAGCGCGGCAAAAACCGCGGCCGGCCCCAACGGCTCGATCGGGCCGTCAGGTTGCCCGTTCAACATATTGGGCAATGTTCTGCATCTGGATGCCCCAGCCTTCATGGTGCATGCGGAAGGCGTCTTCGCGACGATGCGCCGGCACCGCAGCAAACCCAGACTCGACGACCACCAGCAGCGTTCCCCCCGGTATCGGCGCCAAGGTGAACTCCACCAGGGTCGGTGTCTCGGCGGAATAATCGACGGCCGGGTCGATCGCGTAAGGGTGCCATGTATACGAGAACAGCCGCTCCGGTTCGATGCGCTGCACCGTCAGAGACATCGCCAGATGCTCATAGCCGGGATAGGCGTTGCGGCCGCGGACTTCCTGGCCGGCAATAAACGGCCCTTCCAGCACCACATGAAACCACTCGCCGAACTCGTGGTAATCAGTCAACGCCCGCCAGACGCGCGATAGTGGCGCTTTCAGTTCGATACGCTTTTCAATCCGATCTTCCATAAGGCAACCTCCTGGTTGCCTGTCAATATACGCAACTCTTTATGAATAGCAACCAAAAGGTTGCCTGTTAGGGTCGGCGCAGAGAGTGTCGCCAGATGACCGCCGCCGTCAGCAACAGCACGGCGCCCGCCTGATGGGTTGCCGCCAGCGGAATCGGCACCACCATCAGCAACGTCGAAACACCGAGCAGGAACTGCAGCGTCACCGCGAGCATCAGCGCATGCAGGGCGAGGCGCGCCGCGCGCGGTAACGCCGCGCGCCAGCCGACCAGCCACAGCAGCAGCACGGCGCTCGCGGTTGTCATTGCCAGCAGCCGATGGTCGAACTGCACCGCCGCGACATTCTCGAACCAGTTGCGGACAAACGGCGTCAGTTGGGCATAACCCGCGGGGACAAAGCTGCCATCCATCAGCGGAAACGTATTGTACGTCAGCCCCGCGTTGAGGCCGGCGACAAACCCGCCGGCCGTGATCGTCAGTGCGATAAGGCCGATCAGGGCTTCCCCCGCCCGTCGCCAAAAATGGCTGGATACTCGCTCGCCCTCCCGGTTACCCGGTGTCGCGTCGGCTTTCAGCAACCCGAGGGCAATCCACAAGGTGGCGGCATAGATCGCAAGCGCCAGCAGCAGATGTGCGGTCAGCCGGTACTGGCTGACCTCGACGCGGTCGGCAAGCCCGCTCTCGACCATGTACCAGCCGAGCGCCCCCTGCGCGAACCCCAGCGCGAAAATCCCTGCGAGAGGCAACGTCAGACGGCGCGGAATGTAGCCGCGCACCAGGAAATACAGAAACGGCAACGCGTAGACAAAACCGATCAGCCGGCCCCACAGACGGTGCACATACTCCCAGAGAAAGATGGTTTTGAACTCGCCGAGGCTCATCCCGTAATTGATCAGGCGGTATTGCGGGATGTGTTTGTACTTGTCGAATTCGGCGGCCCAGTCGGCGGCCGATAGCGGCGGAATAATGCCCATCACCGGCCGCCACTCGGTGATCGACAACCCCGACCAGGTGAGCCGCGTGATGCCGCCGATGACGACCATTGCAAAGATCATCGCGCAGCACAGCAGCAGCCAGATTGCGACCGGGCGCAGATGGCGCTCGGCGGCACCGCGGCTGCCGGCTTTTGCGATACCGCCCGATGTCGAGTCGATCAAAGCCGCCACGCGTTTCCCGCCGTCTCAAAATCCCGGTTGCATCCAAAGCAAATTAAGCCGGTGTGGGGCGAAGGCAAGACCGCCCGCCGCCGCAGGGAACAGTCGTCGGGATGGCGCCGGGATGGCGCCGGCCGGCGAACGACACTACCTTTAGGTTGCCAGCCGTGACGCGATGTCTCGGCTGATCGCTGAAGGAGGATGTCATGGCTATCGTGCTCGATCACACGGTTGTCCCGGCGCATGACAAGGTCGCCTCGGCGCGGTTTTTCGCGCAGATTTTCGGTCTCGATTATCGCGGGCCGCATTCGCATTTCGCCCCTGTCCAGGTCAACGAGGCGCTGACCCTCGATTTTGACGACCGCGCCGAATTCGAAGCGCATCACTACGCCTTCAAGGTCGGCGATGCCGAGTTCGACGCCATCTTCTCGCGCGTCCAGGAGGCCGGCATTGCCTATGGCAGCGGCCCGCGTGCGCGCACCGACGGCGAAATCAATCATCGGCGCGGCGGTCGCGGCGTCTATTTCGAGGACCCGAACGGGCACGTCCTCGAAATTCTGACCGCCTGACTGTTGACGATCTGAGCCGGCCTATTCCGCCGGCACCCGGCTGCCGCGCTTGGCCGCGGCGGTCCGGGTAATGTTGCGCCTGAGTTCGGCGTCATGGTCGGGGTGCAGGGTGCCCATCAGACGGTCCCACAGCGAGAAATGCGTCGCGTAGTTGCAGCGGAAATAACGGTGATGCTGATCGTGATGCGTCACCCCGACCAGCGGCGACGGCGGCCAGCACCAGATGCCGCCATGCTCGTAGCCGGAGTGCCCGACGACACCGGTGATCTGGTCGTAAAGCTTGTGCGCCAGCAGCACCACGGGCGCCGCCGGCACCAGAAAATGGGCGACCAGCCAATAGGATTGCAGAAACAGATTGTCGATCAGCCGGTCGCTGTTGTTCGACCAGACCACCGGCGTCACCGTCAGATGATGCCAGCGATGCACCCGGGGATAGAGCCGCCTTGTATGGATCAGCCGGTGCAGCCAGTAGAACCAGGTGTCGAACACCAGCATCGACGCAACAAACGACAGCGCCATGCCAACAAGCGACGTTGCCGGCGCGAGACCCCAGCCGAATTGTGCGTAGAGCCAGTGCCCACTGCCGAACATCGCCGCGATGCCGCCGAGCGACACGAGGCTTTGCCGCCGATCGCGGGCGATCAGCGAGGCCGCGGTGGGACGCGCCTGCAGCTTGGCCGCAACCAGATTACGGCTCATCCGCTCGACGACGAGACAGGTCGCGACATAGGTCACGACAAAGATCGCATAGACCGCCGCGACTGTCGCAACCCAGGAAAGCAGCCGCTCGGCGATCATTGAACTCCTTTCACGACGGTGCGGGGCGTATTCTGCGCCGTGGTCAACGTGCCATTTTACGCGTCGCGAAGGGAAGAACGATGGACCAGCATGCTTTTGCGTCAGCGACCCGACTGGCATCCGATCTTCGCGACCGGCGAATCGGCTGCCTCGAATTGTTCGATTTCTTTATTGCGCGCGCCGAGCGCTTCAACCCGGCGCTGAACGCCGTCGTCGCTTGGCAGGTCGAGCGGGCAAGAGCGCGGGCGCGCGAGGCGGACGCGGCATTGGCGCGCGGCGAAAACTGGGGGCCGCTGCACGGCGTGCCGATGACGGTCAAGGAATCGTTCAACGTTGTCGGCCTCCCAACGACCTGGGGCACGCCTGCCTGGAAAGACAATATCGCCACCGGGAACGCGGTACTGGTCGACCGGCTGCTCGCTGCCGGCGCCGTCATCTACGGCAAGACCAACGTACCGCTGATGCTGATGGACGCGCAGGCCTACAACGACGTTTACGGCACGACCAACAACCCGTGGGACACGGCGCGCGGGCCGGGCGGCTCGTCCGGCGGCGAAGGCGCGGCGCTGGCGGCCGGGTTCAGCGCGCTCGGCGCCGGCAGCGATATTGCCGGCTCGCTGCGCAACCCGGCGCATTATTGCGGCGTCTATGGCCACAAGCCGAGCTGGGGCGTGATCCCGACGCGCGGGCACTCGCTGACCGGCGTGCTGACCCCGACCGACATCTCGGTCGTCGGCCCGATGGCGCGGCATGCCGAAGATCTCGCCCTGGCGATGCGGGTGCTGGCCGGCCCCGACGCGTTGCAGAGCGGCGCGTGGCGGGTCGAGTTGCCGGCGCCGCGGCATCGCCGCCTTAGCGATTTTCGCGTCGCGCTGTGGACCCAATCGCCGCTTTGCGACATCGATTCCAGCGTCAGCCGGCGCATCGATATCGCGGCGGAGGCGCTTACCAAGGCGGGATGCAGCGTGACCCGCGATGCGCGCCCGCCATTCGACGACACCGAGCATCACGAACTGTTCATGCTGCTGTTGCGGGCCGCGACCGCGTCGCGCCTGCGCGATCAGGATTACGAAGCGCAAAAGGCGATCGCGGCAGGGCTTGCCCCGGACGACAAGAGCTTTCGTGCCCAGATGGCGCGGGGCGCCACCATCGATCACCGCGGCTGGGGCATTGCCAATGAGGCGCGTACGCGGCTGCGCCATGCGTGGCGCGAATTTTTCAACGAGTTCGACGTATTGCTGACACCGATCGCCGCCACCGCGGCCTTCGTGCACGACCACAACTCCGACCGGGACGCACGCCGGATCACCGTAAACGGGGCGCCGCGGCCTTATGGCGACCAGATTTTCTGGTCGGGCGCGGCGAGCTTGTCCTATCTGCCGGCCACCGCGGCGCCGATCGGCTTGACCGCGGCGGGTCTGCCGGTCGGGCTGCAGATCATCGGAGCAGAGGGCGCGGATTTGACGACGATCGAGTTTGCCCGGCTGCTCGCCGACGACGTCGGCGGCTTCACCCCGCCGCCAGGTTTCGCCTGACCATCCCGGCGGCTTGCTCCGACACCTTGGGACAGCACTGCCCGCACCCGTATCGGATGCAGGCAGTTCGACTGTAACCGCTTAGCGATAATAGCCGGGCGGCGGAGGCGGCGGCGGTGTCGTCGCAGCACCGGTAACGGCGCCGAGCGCGCCGCCGGTCGCGGCCCCGATTGCGGCTCCCGGTCCGCCGCCTGCCGCCGCACCGATCGCCGCGCCAGCACCGGCGCCAATCAGCCCGCCGCCGACGGCGCGCTGCCCCGGGTCATACGGGTTTGTGCAAGCCGCCAAACCCAGCATCAGGGCGATGGCACCCGGCGCTACCAATTTCTTCGTCATTCGCTTTCCCTTTTCGGACGACCAAAGTCGTTATGGCCTAGATCACAACGTCTGGTTGGCCCCCTGGTTCCGGCAAAAAGCGAATGATCCCGACCGTGCCGTTCCTCTGATCCCGATAGCGCTGTATTCAGGCGTGCGCGTTGATGACGCAAATCGCCTTGGGATCGTCGATGCGCAGCACGATGCTTTCGCTGACGTAAAGCTGATAGTGCACGCCGTCCTGGCCGCTATAGCCCGAACTCAGATCCTGGCCGAGGATCAGGACGCCGGCATTGGTATCGAGCAGAACGCCGCCGTCGATCGCCGCCTTGTAGATGCCGGCGGTGCACAGCCGCCGCAAATGCTCGAGACCGATCACGTCACTGCCCGGATACAGCCGAAACAGGTTGTTGTAGAGCGCCGGCGACAAGGCCAGGGCATAGGGGCCGCGCGACCCGGAATTATCGAGCTGGGTCGCCGCCGCGAGCACATCCTGCAATGCCCCTTCGGGGTTCGACCAGTTGCTGCCGGCGATTTGCTGGCGGCCGTCGATGGTCAGCAACCCGTGCAGGCCAAAAGACGGCGTGCCCTGGTAGATCAGTTCCTCCTCGCGGTTGGCGACAGCCTCAGCGGCGGACTGCGCCGGGCTGAGGTCGAGCGGTTGACCATTCTGTACATGCGCCGCGACGCGACGGATGCTGAGGCGGAAGCTCTTGCGGATCATCGGCAGCGGAATGGCGCGGCCCATCACCGCCCCGGCCTCGTCAGGACCGGGCTGGCGGCAGTAATCGTCGTTACCGACTTCGATCGCCGTCAGCCCGACGCCGAACGGCCCTTCGAGGTCGAGATAGCGGCGCCCGGTCAACCGGTCGCGCGCCGCACCGGCGGCCGCTTCATCGATCGCCTTCCAGATCGATGCGGGGAACGGGGCTTGTCCGCGATTGAGCGTATCCATCAGCGGTTTCCTTTCAGCGAACCGATCGTTGCTCCGCCGGAGCTGCCGCCTGCTGGCGCACCGCCCGATGATGAACCGCTGGCTGCGTCGCCTTCGGCCGCCTTCTCAATTCCGGCGATCGGCGCATCGGTGAAAAGATAGGTTTTCAGATGGCCGGCAAAATCGGAATTGCGCCGCCGGATCCATTCGAGGACCATTGCCGCATGCTCCATCTCCTCGCGCATATTGTGTAGCAGGATGCCCCGGAGCGCTTCATCTTCGGTGTCGTCGGCGCGCTGGCGGTACCAATCGACCGCGTCAAGCTCTTCTTTCAGCGAGGTGATCGCATAGTGCAGCAGCCGCGCTTCCTGCGACAGCACCTCGCGCGGAACATGCAGGTCCTCACTCGACATGGCGTCCTCGTCTCATGTGTTCGCTCCAATGGAATAATATTTAGGCCCGGCGCTCAACGAACACGAGACAGAATGCAGCGATCCGCCATTCGGACTTGAAAAGATACGTGCGGGCTGGGATTGGTAGGGCATGGCCGAAACAAGCCCCGCCCATAATGCTGCGACCGGAGGCCACGCCACCGGTCCCGACGCTCCGCGGGCGGCCGCGGCGACTGAGCCAGGACCACCGCCTCCCGCCATCTCCGCAGAACGAACCTCTAACGGACTAGCCAGGGCCGAACCAGCCAGGGCCGAACCAGCCGGGGGCCAGCCGGCCAGCGGCCAACCGATCGAGGCACCCCCGCATCCGGCCGTTTCGTCGAGTGGCTCAGATAGCCACCTTGCCGCCGGAGCAACATCACCCCGCGCCGTACCACTGGAAACGGCAGGCGGTCATGCGGCGACGGAACCACCGACCGCTACCGCCGCAGCACCGGTCGGCGACCCACAGACCAATCAATCGTCAGCGCCGCTTCAGCCCGTTTCGATCCAGCCCGAGATTTTGCCGGCGTACCGGTCGTCGCCAATGGGGCGGCGCCCGGCGCGACGGACATTTCTGGCTCCGGTAACCCAGCCGCGGCTCCAGCAGGGAGCAAACCAGCCGACGCCCGTTCGGGACGTACGCCAGCGCGCTCGGCAGCCGTTCGAGCCGACCCTCGACGCGACGCCGCAGCTAGCGCGGCCCCCGATCGCGCCGGTCTCAAATGTGTCGGCCTCAAATGTGTCGGCCTCAAATGTGCCGGCCTCAAACGCGCCGGCCTCAAACGCGCCAGACAGGCTGGCGGCACCGCGTCCGGACGCGGCGTCCGGGTCTTCACCGCCTAACCCGCCGCCCCTCTCGCTGCCGGTCGCGGCAATTCACCGGTGGCGCCCGTTGTTCTGGGCCGGCGCCGGAGTTGCGGCGACGCTGGTCATTGTCGTTGGGATCAAAGCTGCGACGAGCCCGGACTTCTCCGACTGGCTGAGGCATCTTCGGCTGACCGTGGCGCAAAAATTTGCCGGGCCGCTGGCAAGCCCCGCCAAGGTGCCATCTGACCCGGCCGGTCGCCTCGCCTACTACACCGAGCACGCCAAGGCCGGCGACGCGGACGCGCAGGTCGCACTCGCCGTGTTGTACGCCAAAGGAGACGGCGTGGCGCGCGACTATGCCGCCGCTGCCCGTTGGTTCAAGGCCGCCGCCGAACAGGGCGTTGTGCGGGCGCAATACGATCTGGGCGTCCTGTTCGAACGCGGCCGCGGTGTGCCGCTCGACTATGCCCAGGCTGCCGGCTGGTATCGAAAAGCGGCCGACCAGAACCATCCGCTCGCTCAGTACAACCTCGCCGTCGCCTACACCAAAGGCGAGGGCCTACAGCAGAACTTCGCCGAGGCGGCGATCTGGTATCGTCGTGCCGCCGCGCAAGGCGTCATTGCGGCGATGGTCAATCTGGCGATCCTTTATGAACGCGGCGAAGGTCTCGATGTGTCGCCGGTCGACGCCTACGCGTGGTATCGCGCGGCGGCGCGGCGCGGCAGCCAGCCGGCGGCACGACGTGCCGACGAGCTGCTGCAGGCGTTCTCGCCGGCAGATCAGACGCTAGCGGAAAACCGGACGGCGGACATCGCCGCGACGATCCATGATCCGGTGGCCGACCGCATGCGCAGCGCCGCCGCCGCCGAACGCGCGCCGGTGAGCAATACCGCCGCCTCGAAACCGGTGTTCAAATACGGGATCGGTGACGCTAACGGCACGCAGGGCGGCGACGTCGCCGAAGATACCCCTTAATCCCAGATCGAAACCCAACAGGCCGGCGCATCGCTGGTCGCGGAGGAACGATGGCGATCACTACCCCTTCGAGCGAGACCGATTCGGCCATGAAGGTCGACGACTACCAGGTTGCCGGCCATGTCGGAGAGATCACGCGGCCGGCCACCCACCACATGCTGTCGTTTGTGCATGCCGTGCTGATCATCCTTTTGGCGGCGGTATCGTTCGGCTTGTTCTGGGTGGTGATGACAATCTTCGGGGTTGTGTAGATGGCAGCCCCAGACCGTCACGCCGTTAGCGCAGCAGAACCTGCGCGACAAGATCGCCGGGCCAGAACAGGCTGGCGGAAAATGCAACCGCCAGATTGGCCGGCTTCAACCAGTCGCCGTCGGGCCGGCGGTCATTGTTCAGGTGCACTGCAAAGTCGGCCGCCGCCGCCGCCCCGTAGCAGCACAGCACGATCAGCCAGATGCGGCGGTGCATCGGTCAAGCGGCCTGAAGGTAATCCGATTGGCGGGCGCGGTCAGACGACCCGGATATTCTTGAATTGCCAGGGGTCGTCCCGGTCGAGGTCTTCCGGGAACAGCGTTTCCCGGTCGTCGAGCGGCGTCCAGCCGCCGTATACCCCGACGAGATCGCCGAGATAGGGAGCAGCGATTTCGAGGATGCGGGCAAAATCCATCTCATCCGGCTCGACGACGCCGCGATGCGGATTTTCGATGGCCCAGACGATACCCGCCAGCACTGCCGCGGTAACCTGCAGCGACGTCGCATTGTTGTGCGGCGCCACGCGACGCGCTTCGTCGATCGTCAATCGCGAGCCATACCAGTAGACGCCTTTCGCCGGCCCCATCAGCAGCACGCCGAGTTCGTCGATCCCGTCGCTGATCTCATCCATCATCAGGCGTTTGCGCGCCTGCATTTCCCAGTTCTTGCCGGCGATTTCGTGCAGGCTCAGCACCGCATCGTCGCACGGGTGATAGGCGTAGTGACAGGTCGGGCGGTAGCGCACGCGGTCGCCGTCGCGCACGGTCAGATAATCCGCGATCGAGATCGACTCGCCGTGAGTGATCAGAAACCCGTGATACGGGCCTTCGAGCGGCGTCCAGCTCCGCACTCGCGTCGCGGCGCCCGGCCGCAGCAAATAGATCGCCGCGAGGCGGCCGGTGTCATGGCGGCGCCCATCCGCGGGAAAATGCCGCTCATGCGTACCCCAGCCGAGTTCGGCCGGCTGCGAGCCTTCGCTGACAAACCCGTCGATCGACCAGGTGTTGACGAACTCGCCCGGCTCTTTTGGGGTTTGCGCAACCTGCGTATCGCGTTCGGCAATATGGATGGCTTTGACCCCGACCTGTTCGGCGAGCCGCGCCCAGCCATTGCGGTCGGTCGGCACCTTGGCAGCCGGGTCACTGTCGCGCGCCACGTCGACAAGCGCCTGCTTGACGAAATGCGATACGAGACCGGGATTGGCGCCGTGGGTGATCACAGCCGTCGGTTCAGCACCGGCTGAATCGGTGCGCAACGCAATCGCGCTTTCACGCAGGGCATAATTAGAACGGGCCGATGGCGGCAGGTCAGGGTCGGTATAGCCGCCGGGCCACGGCTCGATACAGGTATCCAGATACAGCGCGCCTTTTTCCCGGCAAAACCGGATCAGCGCGACACTCGACACGTCAACTGAGACGTTGAGCAAAAAATCGCCGGCACCGACGAGACTCTCAAGCACGGCGCGATAATTTTCCCGCGTCAGCGCCTTTTCGATAAAGCGGATGCCGTATTCGGCTGCGACCTGATGGCCGCGCGGCTCTGCGGTGACAATCGCGATTTGCTCAGGCCGCATGTCGAGATGGCGCAGCAGCAGCGGCAAAACGCCCTGCCCGATGCTGCCAAAGCCGACAATCACCAGATGTCCTGAGAACTTGGTGTGTTTCACATCAGGCATGGGGGTGCAAACCGTCAGAAAGAGGCGGCGAAGCGGTACGGGCGGGCGGCGGCAATGTCAATCGCCTGCGACAACCTCTCGCTGTGACCGACGATGCGACTCGGCCTTGTTTTCGCCACCCCGCGGGATTGCAATAGCGTCAGGTTTGGCTAGTGTGCGGGCGCTTTTGTTAAAAGCCCCCTGGGAGAACGGTAAGGATGCGTAGATCGGCAATGGCGGTCGCGTTGGTCGCGTTCCTGGCGCCTTCGGCGGCCTTGCCGCAGACCAAAAGCAGCAATAGCGGGGTCTACGAACAGCTTAACCTGTTCGGCGAAGCGTTCGAGCGCATCCGTCACGACGCCGTCGAACCGGTCGCCGACGGCAAGCTGATCGACACCGCGATTACCGGGATGCTGACCAGTCTCGATCCGCATTCGTCGTATCTCAGCGAAACCGAGTACAAGGCACTGCAGGCCAAAACCCCGGACGCGGAGGCGTCGGTCGGTCTTGTGGTGACCTATGACGGTGGGCAGGCAAAGGTGGTGTCGCCGCGCGACGGCTCGCCGGCCGCCGCAGCCGGGATCAAGCCGGGCGACTTCATCTACAGCATCGACAAGGAGCCGACTTACGACCTGACGTTGCGGGAGGTCGAGCAAAAGCTGCAAGGGCCGGCCGACAGCGAGATTGCGCTGGTATTGCGCCGCGGCACCGGTGGGCCGATCGACGTCAAGGTGAAGCGCACTGCGGCAGTTTTTCCGGTGGTGACCTCGCGGCTCGAATCCGGCGACATCGGCTATATCCGCATTGCCGCTATCGATCAGACGACCGCCGGCGCGTTGGAAGACGCGGTCAAGAATTTGCGGCAGCAGGCCGGCAACAAGCTGGAAGGGTTTATCGTCGATCTGCGCAACGACCCCGGCGGCAATTTTGACGCCGCCATCGCAACCGCCGACGATTTTATCGATAAAGGCGACATTGCTGTCGTCAAGAGCCGCAACAAAACCGACGACACCAAGCGCATCGCGGCCAAGCCGGGGGATATCGCCAACGGCCAGCCGATCGTTGCGCTGGTGAATGGCGGTACCGCGCGCGAGGCGGAACTGGTGGCCGGCGCGTTGCAGGACAACCACCGTGCGGTGCTGCTCGGCACCAAGACGTTCGGCGAGAGCGCCATTGAATCGGTGATCCCGCTCAACGGCAACGGTGCGATCCGTCTGACGACAGCGCGCTACCTGACGCCAAGCGGCAAGGCCATCCAGGGCAAAGGCCTCGAACCGGATTTGACCGTGTCGCCGCTCAAGCTGGAAAAGGTGTCGCAGGCCGACCGCCGTCGCGAAGCCGATCTGCGCGGCGCGCTGAAAAACCCGGATGCCGTACCGGCGGCCGGCGCGAAAGACACCACCCCCGCCAAGGATACCGACGCCGCCAAGGGCGCTGATTCGGCGAAAGGCACGGAGACGACCGCGACACCGCCAAAGGGTGACCAGCCGACCGTCGCCAGCGGCGATATCGGCACCACAAGTGACGAGCAGTTGAGCGAGGCGGTCGACGTACTGCACGGCCTCGCCGTCGCCAGCGGCCGTACCGCGGCCCGCTGATTACGCCGGCGGGAGGACGAGGTGAGCGGATCACAACCCGACCGCATGCGGTATATCGCAGCCAGCGGACCGGGCGGCCCGGAAGTTCTGTCGCTTGCCGAAGGTCCGGTACTGCGCCCGGGAGCAGGCGATGTGCTGATCCGGGTGACGGCCGCCGGGGTCAACCGGCCGGACGTGTTGCAGCGCGCCGGCAGCTACCCGCCACCGCCGGGCGCCTCGCCGATCCTCGGACTGGAAGTTTCCGGCACGATCGCCGCGCTCGGCCCCGACGCGCGCGGTGTGCGGGAAGGCGATGCGGTCTGCGCACTCACACCCGGCGGCGGCTACGCCGAATACTGCGTGGCCCCGGCGGCACATTGCCTGCCGGTGCCGCATGGTCTGTCGCTACAAGACGCAGCCGCCCTGCCCGAGACGTTTTTTACTGTCTGGACCAACGTCTTCGATCGCGGCCGGCTAGCAGCGGGTGAGAGCTTTCTGGTGCATGGCGGCACCAGCGGTATCGGCACGACCGCGATCCAGCTCGCACATGCCTTTGGCGCCCGTGTCTTTGCCACCGCCGGCAGCCCCGAGAAATGCGCGGTGTGCCGCGATCTCGGCGCCGAACGCGCGATCGACTACCGGCAGGAAGATTTCGTCGCGGTCCTCAAGGACGTGACGCAAGGGCGTGGCGTCGACGTGATCCTCGACATGGTCGGCGGACCCTATATCGAAAAGAATTTGCGGTCGTTGGCGGTAGACGGCCGGCTGGTGCAGATCGCCTTTCTGCAAGGCAGCAAGGCCTCCATCGACCTCGTGCACCTGATGCTGCGGCGCCAGACGATCAGCGGCTCGACATTGCGGCCGCGCTCGGTCGCCGACAAGGCCGCGATGGCGGTGGCGTTGCGCGACAAGGTGTGGCCGTTGATCGAGGCCGGCACGGTGCGGCCGGTTATCGACCGGACATTCCCGTTGGCCGAAGCGGCCGCGGCACATCACCTGATGGAATCGAGCCGACATATCGGCAAAATCCTGCTGACCACCGGCTGAGCCGGAGACGGAGATACGGACAATGCGGTTTCTGGTGCTTGGGGCCGGCGCGGTCGGCGGCTATTTCGGCGGCCGGTTGGCGGAAGCGGGACGCGACGTGACATTTCTGGTGCGCGGCGCCCGCGCCGCGTCGCTCGCCGCACAAGGCCTCAAAGTCGACAGCCCGCTCGGCAATTTTCAGGTGCCGGTGCAGATCGCCACCGCCGACCGGGTCGGCGGCCCCTACGATGTCGTGATCCTGACCGCCAAGCATTACGACCTCGACAACGCAATCGCAGCGATCCGGCCCGGTGTCGGCCCGAACACCGCCGTGCTTCCCTTGCTCAACGGGCTGGTGCATCTCGACAAGCTGGCGGCGGCATTCGGGCCTGAGAGTGTCCTTGGCGGCGTCGCGTATGTCGGTGCGACGTTGCAGCCCGACGGCTCCGTGATGCATCGCAACCGGCTCTCGGGCATCGCCTTTGGCGAACGTGGCGGCGGCGTCAGCCAGCGCACCAAGGCGATCGAGCAGGAGTTCTCGGGGACACCGGTCAGCGCCCCCGCAGGCGAGAACGTCATGCAGGATATGTGGGAAAAATTCGTGATGATCAGCGCGATGGCCGGCATGAACAGCCTGATGCGCGCCAATCTCGGCGAGATCGTCGCGACCCAGGACGGCGCCGCCATCATGACCGACGCGCTGGCCGAATGTCAGGCGGTCGCCGCTGCGGCCGGGTTCTCGCCGCGGCCGCAGCACCGCACGCAAGTGGGCGCGATGTTGACCGAGCGCGGCAGCATCAACACCGCCTCGATGCGCAACGACCTCGAAGCCGGCGGCCGCACCGAGGCGGATGCGATCATCGGCGACATGCTGCACCGTGCCCGCGGCTTCGGCCTTGCGACACCGCTATTGCGCGCCACCTACTGTCACCTGCAAGTGCACGAAAATCGCCTCGCGGCGCAGCGGTAGGGTTCGCGCTGCGGCAGCAGCGAGTAAAGACCGGCCGAATAAAATAGTCATCTCGGCGAATGCCCGGATCACCCCGGAAGCAACCGAGAGGCCAACCGGTGGATTCCGGCCTTTGCCGGAATGACAAGCGGGTGTTTGCTGTCTTCTTCTTGTATGATTAATGTCTTCTCCAAAATCGGCCCTTACCACTTCGGCGGTACTTGCCCGGCGGAAGCGACGTCTGAGCGGTTTCAGCGTTACCAGATCGTGCTCTAATATTGCGGTTCGACATCGAGCCGCACCGCCAGCCCCTCTAGCCCGGGCTTTGCGACGGGATAGCGTTGCAACACCAGCGGGTCGTGACCGGGCACGACGTGCTTTTCCGAGCTCGCGAGCTTTTTCAGCGTCGC
>DATAUE010000069.1:0-202396 GCA_036268425.1 Allostellaceae bacterium | reverse complement strand
GCCAGCCTTCGAGCAGGCCTTCGCCGATCATTCGGCCGAAATCGCCGCGATCACCCACGATCCGTCGACGCCGGATTTCGCCAACACCATCACCGCGCTGGAACGTGCGGGTAAGCTGCTCTCCCGGGTCGCGGCGGTGTTCTACGATCTGGTGTCGGCACATTCCAACCCGGCGCTGCTCGAGGTCGACAAGGAAGTGTCGCTGCGGATGGCCCGGCACTGGAATCCGATCATGATGAACGCGGTGCTGTTCGGCCGGATCGCGCTGCTGCACCACAATCGCGCCACACTCGGGCTGACCGGCGAACAGATGCGGCTACTGGAGCGCACCTACACCCGCTTCCATCGTGCCGGCGCCGGCCTCGACGAGGCCGCCAAGAAGCGGATGGCCGAGATCAACGAGCGGCTGGCCCATCTCGGCACCACGTTCAGCCATCATCTGCTCGGCGACGAGCAGCAATGGGTCATGGAACTCGGCGAGAGCGATCGCGAGGGCCTGTCGGACAGTTTTGTCGCGGCGGCAAAGGCGGCGGCCGAGGAGCGTGGCATGGCCGGCAAGGCCGTCATGACGCTGTCGCGGTCGTTTGTGGAGCCGTTCCTGAAGAGCTCGTCCCGGCGCGACCTGCGCGAGAAGGTGTTCAAGGCGTTCACGGCGCGTGGCGACAACAACAACGACAACGACAATAACGAGACCATCGTCGAGATCCTCAGTCTGCGCGAGGAGAGCGCCAAGCTGCTCGGCTTCCCGACGTTTGCCGCCTACCGGCTGGAGGATTCGATGGCCAAGACGCCGGAAGCCGTGCGTGGCCTGCTGGAGCGGGTCTGGAAGCCGGCCCGGGCCCGGGCGCTGGCCGACCGCGATGCCTTGCAGGCGCTGGTGGCGGAGGAGGGTGGCAATTTCGCGCTGGCGCCGTGGGACTGGCGCTATTACGCGGAAAAACTGCGGCAGGCCAAAGCCAATTTCGACGACGCCGCGATCAAGCCCTATCTGGCGCTCGACCACATGATCGAGGCCGCCTTCGACTGCGCCACCCGGCTGTTCGGTGTGACGTTCTCCGAGCGCAAGGATATTCCGGTCTGGCATCCCGACGTGCGGGTCTGGGAGGTCAGGGACAGCGCCGGCAAGCACAAGGCGCTGTTCTATGGCGATTACTTTGCCCGGTCCTCGAAGCGCTCCGGCGCCTGGATGACCTCGCTGCGCGACCAGCAGAAGCTCGACGGCGAGATCGCGCCGCTGGTGATCAATGTCTGCAATTTCTCCAAGGGCGCCGAGGGCGAGCCGTCGCTGCTGTCGCCGGACGATGCGCGCACGCTGTTTCACGAATTCGGCCACGGCCTGCACGGCTTATTGTCGCGAGTGCGGTATCCCTCGCAATCGGGCACCTCGGTGCGGCGCGATTTCGTCGAGTTTCCGTCGCAGGTGTTCGAGCATTGGTTGGCGGTGCCGGAAACCCTGCGCACCTATGCCCAACATTACCAGACCGGCGAGCCGCTGCCCGAGGAATTGCTGCAACGGCTGCTGGCGGCGCGCAATTTCAACCAGGGTTTTGCGACGGTCGAATACGCCGCCTGTGCGATGCTGGACCTCGATCTGCATGCGCGGCCCGATCCGGCGGGGATCGATATCGCGGCGTTCGAGACGGATTTCGTAAAGCGGATCGGCATGCCGGCGGAAATCGGCCTGCGCCACCGGCCGACACATTTTCAGCATCTATTCGCCGGCAGCGGCTATGCCGCGGGGTATTACGCCTATCTGTGGGCCGAAGTGCTGGATGCCGACGGGTTCGCCGCGTTTACCGATGCCGGCGATCCGTTCGATCCGGCCCTCGCCGCGCGGCTGAAGGCGATCTACAGCGCCGGCGACACCGCCGACCCGATGGGGCTTTACCGTGCGTTCCGCGGTCGCGACCCGGCCATCGGCCCGCTTCTGTCGCAACGCGGCCTCGCCGCCGCGGAATAAGACTTGGAGCCTGCTACCGTTAGGTCGAAACCAGCTCCAAATCACTTCCGCCGGACTTGGTCCGGGGGTCCACGCCAATCCTCCGGCAATTCGTGGATGGCCGGGTCAAGCACGGGCTTGTCCCGGCCATTTCGGAGGTTGGTGGCATTCGTCTCTAGCGATTCCGCCAGTCTTTCCGGCCCCGTCACGGCAAAGTGTACCCATATTGTAGACCCTGTGTACCCAGCCGGCAAATCAAACCTTCCATAGCGGAGGCTCCGGCTGCGGTGCCGCATCTACCCGCATGAACGATGCGAGGACAGATGCCAGCTTTAAGGCGTCGTAGACAAGTGGCTCAAGCACCGGCTTGGCGCCGTGAACGTCGCCCATGTCGGAGCGTAACGTCCTGCATGACATACGCCGCGTGATTCAGCATCCGTTGCACATTCTGCGCGAGCATTGTCGCGCGGCCTTCCTCCCAGCCTAGCGCCGTGAGTTGACCGGGTAGCGCGGCGAGCTTGCCCGCCGCATCTATTCCTTGTTTCGCCTTTTGCTGGAACGAGTCGCCGGCCGATACTGCCGTAAGCGATGCGATCACCGTCTCTACCGTTCCCGCAGCCGCCGAGATAGCGCCATCAAGATCGCCGGCAACCAATCGGTCCATCGCGGTTGATATTTCGCCGGCTGCGGCGGGCGGCAAGAATTTCAACTCGCGCTGATCGAACAAGCCGATGCGGAAAAAATGCCCGTTGAAAAACTCAAAACCATGATCGGCCAGCACGGCCTTGATTCGGTCGGGGGCGTCGGTCGGGTAGGTCTGCCGCATTAACCGTTCGGCCAACATGCGGATTGTCCGCAGCTTGTCTTCCTCTTCATAGGCTGCGAATTGGTGGTCGATGCTTCCCATCAATGGCGCCCAATGTGATGCGGCGGTATTGGAAAACCCAACTGCCCGGAACATCTGCGACGCTTGCCCGATAGGGTTTTGCTCCCGAACTTCCGCAGACAGCGCCGAAAACAAGCGCTTGATGTCCGCGTCGCTAAGCTGCCCTTGTGGCATGGGTGAACTCCTTACCCCGGTCTAGCCGTGACCAGCGGCCGATAGGACGCGATCTAGCACGGCCCACATGCCAGCGGCCATCGCCGCGACCACGGCACCCATGATGCTTATCGCGGTCCAGACGCCCCGGCCCCGGTCAACAAGGGACCGTAGCTCGCGCAATTCAAGCTCATGGCGATTGACCATCGACTCACCAAGAATCAATGGCGCGATGTCAGTCGCCAATTGGTGGTACCGGGTGCGGTTGAGGGCGGTTTCCTCGCGTAATGACCGAACCTCTACCTTGAGCGCGGCAAGGTCGCGGCCGTCGTCTTCGGAATGGTCTGGCATCCGATATTTACCAGCCCGGAATCAGAAACGGCGCCCTTGCGAGGCGCCGTTCTGCCGAATGGTGATGCCACCTTTTATGCAGCGACCATGTACTTGCCATCCGCGCGCTGCACCGTGCCGGCCTTGGTGAGCGCGGTCAGGGCATTCGAGACGGACATTTCGCCTTGCTTGTTATTCTTGAGGCCCATCTTTTCCAGCAACTCGCCCCGGCTCAGACCGTTCGAGTCGCGGATCACGGCGACAATTTCCTCTCGACGCGATCCCCGCCGAGCGCGACGCGCCGTGCCCGATGATACCGGCGCCGATGTTCTGCCAGCCTTCGCCGCTTCGTAGGCGCCGATCGCGGAGAACTCGCGGTCAATCTCGGCAATCTTTTCGTCCAGCCCGGAACGCTGCAACATTAGCTGGTCACGGTCATGTTGAAGCCGGCCGCGCTCGCGACCAATGAAGTCCTGAAACGTGTCGCTCATAGAGTTCCCCCCTCTGCGTAAACCAACGACGTGCGTGTCCATGTTCGTGGCTCCTATGTGTGTTGTGGTTCGGGCGCAACAACCCCGAGTTGTTCGGCGCAGCGGTTCAATGTCGCCGCGTACCGTTCGGCAGCGGTCTCGCTTGTGGTCGTGTCGTTAAGCATCATACCGAGCGTCACCGGCAAGCCGACCGATGAATCGATGACCTGATAGCCGTCAGGTACGGGTTTGACGACGTAGCGCATAGTTGTGAATCCAAACGAAAAAAGGCCGGCCAAGTCGAAAAGGTGACATTGGCCGGCCTGTCGAAAAGCCTAACGTACGGGCTGGTTTAGTGGCTGGTTTCGTTCGGGATCGAAGTCGCCACCTTGTTGACAACGCTGGACAAATTCGTCCCGACCAGTTGCAGCGCCCCGATACACGCGACCGCGATCAATGCCGCAAGCACCATATGTTCGCCTCGGTTCGCTAGACCGAAACCGCCTCGCTGACGAGGCTGCTGCGTGTTCCCACGCAGAGCAGACTATATCATCAACTCGATACTGAGTTGCCGCGCGCTTCGGAACCGCTTGGCTCCTACTCCCGTGAGGGATAGTCGTTACACCTTCACACCTTGCGGTGTGCTTGGCACGGTATTGGCCGGTCTGGCTATCCACCGTTTTCACGCGGTTTGCGTTTGTCGATCACTCGACAATGGGGCTGACTAGATCGACCCGTACTCGATGGCTGCGGCGCCGCTTTCATCTTCGTTTAGCTTGCGGCCAAACGAAACCGTCCGCCGAACGGCGTTTTTTACTTTCCAGAACATGACTAAAAAGTCCCTTGGTTGTGTTCGAGTTGTTGTCGCCGGAGGTTTCAGGTCCGTGACAACAACGGCTAAGGAATTAAATCGAATTGCTTAGCTCCGCAATACGGAAATTCGTTGACTGCCTCACGGGCGGCTCGGCATCTTCCCGCCCGTGTGTCGCGCGGCCCCTGAAACCGGCCGTGCGGCGCCAATTGCCAAGGGAACACCCTCTGCGATCCGGGAACCGCCGATATAAGTCGTGCTGGCTAGTCCGCGCGGTCGAATACGCGGGACCGAACGCCGATGTCCCTTGGCATTTGCGAACGGGGTTTCAATTCCCGGATCACCAGAGGCCAAGGGAATGCACACACATTACACCCGCTTTATCCCGCCACAGGATCACCGCAACTTCGTCAAACCCGAAGGCGACCTATCCGAGCCGGTTCAACTCTGCTTCCCATTCATGGCGGATACCGAACAGGATCGCGACCCGCACGCGCCTGACATGCTGGCGCTCAAGATCGTTCGCGGTATCTTTGAGGAAGGTATGGCCGGCGGTTGGGATATGAGCCGCGCCGACGCGGTAACAAAAATCCATACCCACCGGGAACACACCCCGCCGCCCGGCATGACCGAACGCCGCGCGACGGCACGGCAGGAAGAACCGACGCAACCGACGTTGCGGCAGGCCATGCGCGCGCCGACGCAAAGGGTTGATCTCTCTCAGATGCGGGAAGTGGTGCTGACGCCCGGCTACATGATGCCGCCGCCCGATCACGCGGCACCGCTCCGGCGCCTCGGTATCATGATGGCGGTGATCGTCTGCTATTTCCAAGTTTTGACGATGCCCGAAACCGTGCGCGGCGGGTGGCAGATCGTCGGGCAGTTCTTCGGGAACGTGCAGATGATCGCGACCAAGCTGCAAACCGAAGGCATCAAAGGCACCGCCAGCTATCGCGGTGGCGTGCCTACTGCGGCGGCAGGGGAGCGGCGCTAGGTTAGTCGCTGTTCCCTGCCTGCATCGCATCAATGGCCGCTTCGTGTTCCACCCGCCATGCGGCAAGCGCACCGCTGGTCTCGGCAGCAATGACCCGGCTCTTGAGATAAAGCGGGTTGTTGGTAGGGCCAACGTATTTGTCCGGCTCACCCAACAGTTTCACGATTGGCAGGATCGTGGTGTGCTGCCATCCGGCACGGTGTTGCACGTCTATCTGTGTGAGATAGTCCGGCTCGCCAAGGCCATCCGCAATCGTTTCAGCCATTACCCCTACTCCGCAGCTTGTTGATGGGCGACATATGCCGGCCCGATCGTGTACCGGCCGTTTTGATGGCTGACGATCCGCGCCTTTTTCATCGTGCCCAAGGCGTTGGAAATGGACATTGCTTCCGAGTCAGTCGTCAGACCTAACCGCTCGATTATGTCGGCACGCCGCAGCGGCGCCCCGGCATCCTTTAAGACCGCAATGATTGGCTCGCGCCGGCTCACGCCAGTTGACGGGGCACGTCGCGACGATCGCGCCATAGGCTCACGGCGCGGCACTGGCGCCGGTTGAACCGAGGCAGGCACGATCATCCCTAGTGCCGCCTGATACGCCACTATCTGCCCGCGCGCTGCCTCTATAGACGGCGCCTGCTGTTCCCATTCGCTCACGATGCCGGATAGCCGTTCGATCTCCGCATTCATCACGGCCGTGGCATCGGCCGATCTTAGCTCTAACCCTAGCTCGCTCATAAATCGCACCGCCCCTAGCCCGGCACATAGTTGACGATCCGCCAGATATTCCCATATTGCGCGGCAGAGTCAAGGCTTCGTGAGAGAATGGCAAGATTAGATCATCAAACACCATGTTGCCGCGCGGGATAATCAGGTCATGATGCGGCTTTATCGGGTGCGCCGCGCGGAAGGTCTGAAAAGTACGGGAATTCGTTGACTTGGTTTTCTTGCCATTGATTTTCGCTAACTTACCAGACCGGGGTTAGGACTTAAGGATTGTCCCGGACGACCCATAAAAGGCAGGCTATGACGGACGATGCAACCCCCGACATAATCCGGCGCGCGCAAGAGGCGTTCCGTGCAATCGGCAAGGCGTCTACATGGGCCAATTGGCAGGTCATCGGCGCCCCGATCTATACCGAGCAACAGCGGCTATTGCAGTCGCTTGGCCTGACCAGTGCCAAGGGCGCAGGACGGCGCTACAGCAAGCCGTTCGGCCTATGGCTTAAGGATCACGGCTTTGATGATGCCCGCGTGCTGGACGCGGCGGCACGGTCGCGGTTGCTCGACCTCATGCACGACTTGCCGGAGGTAGAGGCATGGCGTGCCACCCTGGACCCGAAACGGCTGGTCAAACTCAACCACCCGTCCGCCGTCTGGCGATCCTACCGCAAGGCTCATAACCCACCCGTCGCTAAGGTGGTAGTGCCAGACGATCCGGCGCCGGCCGTGGCAAACGATGATGACGACCTACCGCCCGGCGCTCAGTACGTGGTGTGGATACTCGACGAAGGGCAGCCGGCGCCGGTTCATATCAACCGCGATCCGCTGGCAGAGTCGACGAAGATAACAACATCGGATGGCAAGCGCGGTGTCATGACCCTTGAGACGGTGGAGTCACTACTCTTGAGACGTGCGCCAGTCAGCGATCCGCCTAGCGTGCCGTTGAACCGTCGTCACTGATACGTTCAGCATCCCGGCAATCGCGGTATATGTCATGGTGGCAGAATGCTTGCGGATCACCGCCCGTATGTATTGCCGGCGCGCCGCGTTTATCCGCTGATACGGCCGATAACGTCGGTTCCGTCGCGTCAACTCCGGCACCACTATAATGCAATCAAAGTCTATGTAACCCGGCGGGTACTCAACAGCTTGAGGCGGGTTGCGACGGTAATGCTCTTGGACAAGCGCACGCTGTATCGCAGTGCGCTCCGCAATATCCAATGCTACACGCATCGACTCGTTGATCTTTTGTAGCACCGCTTCGCTGTATGCCATGACGTTGGGATTTAGTCGAAAAGGGAGATAATCGGCTCCCTCGGTTTCGGTCGGCGCTCCCACGGCCATTCTTTGTAGCAGACCACATACACCGCGTCCTCATGCCGGATGCGATACCCACAAATCGTGATGACATCGCGCCACACAGGTTTGCCGGTGTACTTGTTACTTAATTGGAAATTTGTCTCCAACCCGTAATAACGCAACAACCGTTGCAGCACTGGCAACGGTGGTTCATCAGACAATGAACGGCACGGGTCCGGCGGCGGCGGTTTCGGAAGTGGCAAGCGTAAAGACATGGCCCCCGTATTTTGGGAGCCATGTCAAAAAGGGTGTTTTTACCCCCGTGTTTTATGCACTTCCGGCCGGCGCCGCACCCGACAGCAATAGGCCGGATGCGTTGTTGTGTGTTCCGTTCGCGACCTCGCAAGCTGCCGTCGCAAGATCACGACGTACCTCTTGCCGCGTGACATAATCGACAAGCTCGGCAATGTCGTCTGCGTCGCCTGTCGCGGTGGTGATATTGTAGGAGTCGCCTCCTACAATAACCGTTGCCATCAGCTTACTCATGATGCCGCTTCCTGCATGACGACTGCATGAAAGCGCCGATGAAGTGTCGCAGCGGCTGACTCGTTTTGTTCCTTGTATTGGTCGTCTTGGTCGATATAGACCCACCCGTGGCGCTCGTCGAACTCCAAGCCTTCCGTGCTCGCGGTATAAGGACCATCAACCGGACCAAAGAAATCCAGACCGAGGTACTTAGTCTCGGGACGATCGAAACAAAGCCCGATGGTGCCGGTGTCCGTGTTCGTGTAAAATGCCATATCGCTGCGGTACGTGATATGACCACCGCCGCTGATACTGATGCCTGCGAACGTCGTCTCGAACCACCGCAGGAACGATCTGGCGTCACCTTTAATATCGACTTTGATGTTCACGCCACCGTCGCAGCGCCGCGCGGATGCGCCCAATAGTTTGACATTAACGGCGGCAAGCGCAGTCGCTAACCGCAAATGGTCTTTCATAAGGAGCCGCAACTTGTCGAGTGCGTCGGCATTGTCCTCATACACGTGGAAATCGAGAAATGTGGCAAGCGACAACTGAATGTCAGGAACTTCAATCTTGTCTGTCATAGTGTGGTAAATGCCTCGTATGTGGTGTTGGTAGTGTACCAAGACAGATAGACCAGTCTCGACACAAGGCAATAGCAGATGCTAACTATTTTCGTACCTAACGTTGACACTTGCGCAGACAGGGATAAATAGACCATCAGCGTAAGAGGTTTTACACAGGGAAATGCAACGGATACTGGAAATGGACGGCCGCACCTATTGGTCGCCGACATACATCTGCGAATGGGCGAAAATCCATAAGCAGACATACTATGCGTGGTTGAAGCGTGGCCTGATGCCACAAGCCATCAAAATCGGAAATCGTAAGTTCTACGACTCACAGGAAGTCGAACGCCGCCTCAGTCGTGGCGAGTAAGTAGAACATGAAAAAACCGGATCAAGATTTCTCTCGATCCGGTTACACCTTGACCCAACAACACCAAAACCCACAACACCACTTGGAGATTTTAGATGACCACACAACACCAAAACACGGAGGTTAGGATGTAGAGTGACTACTACCATATTTAGGTCGAACGCCCCCACATTTCAACGTCTGGCGCCGGAACTCCGCGATGCATTTACGCGGTACTCCCTGTCACAGAAACCCAAGCTGACAGACGATGAACAGCACCGGCTCCAAACATTGCGAGACGAAGAAACCGGACGACAAATCCTCCGGCTTGCCGAGCGTATCGGTTCGGTACGCGACGATCATCCCGACCACGATTTGTTAGTCGGCATCCTGGCTTGGGATCAAAACCCGGACCCGGCCGAATGGCGACGCCTGCTAGACGATTTTGAGCGTGTTCAGTACCGGGGCAGGCTAGAGGCAGAACGGCGGGCAATACCGCGTACAGACGCCAAGATAGCGGCACTGGCGGCAGCCATAGACGCCAACCCTTCCCTAGTTGACGACGCCTATACGCCGCTTGTCGGCTTGGTCATGGTGTGGCGCGACCTCGCACGCGCGGCGCCATTGTCGATTGCGGCTCGCGCTGCCCTGCAACGATGGCTCGATCTGAAAAACGAACTTCGTTGGTTTATCGAACGCGACATGAAGTTTGGTGACTATTTCGGCGACGATCAACCGGCAGACTGGCACAACCTTGATAGCAACGAAGAACGCGACCGCTGCGTCAAGGAATTGGCGCGCTTCGTATTCCACAAGAAACAGCAGCACAACATAACTTAAACGAGGTTCTTTCAAAACACACCAATGCTCAACAACGACGACAATATCAACCAAAAGATTGATGACGACCTACGGCACGCATTCAGAGACGACTTTGACTTTGAACACGACGATTTCGCACCACCGGAAGACGAACCAAAACGCGAGGCGCCGGTCAAAAGCATGTTCAGGACGCGGCAACATGACAAGGCCGCGCCACCACCCAAATATATGATCGAAGGGCTGTTGCAGGAAGACACCCACAACGCCCTCTACGCGCCTAAGAGTTTCCTCAAGAGCTTCCTGGCACTGGACCTGTCCTATGCCATCGCAACCGCCCTCAAGGCGTTCGGATCGCTGCCCGTGATCGAACCCGGACCCGTCGTCTACTTCGCTGGCGAAGGTCACGATGACGTGGTGAAAAATCGCTCATGCGCATGGGAAATTGCCCATGAGTTCCTACCCTACGAAGTGGACAACATCATCTTTGCCCACGGCGCACCCTATGTGAACCAACCGGCCGTTGTTGACCAAGCCATCGCAGACATCAAAGGGTGGTTAGGCGCCGGCCGTAAAGCCAAGCTGACAGTCATTGACACCCTCAACCGTGCCCTGAATGGCGAGGATGAGGACCGCGCCCACACCGCGAGCAAATACCTCAACATGCTGAAACGGATCACAGACGAGATTGGCGGCGCCACGTTGACGGTTGCCCATCTTGGCAAAGACACGTCGCGCGGCGGTCGCGGTACGTCTGCCTTTGAAGCGGGATTTGATACGGTGATGTACATTACCGAACATGCCCACGATCTCGACAGCGACGAACATGTCATCACGGTTGAGGTACGCTATCAAAAGGTAGGACCGGACGGCGCCAAGTACCGGCTCAAATCGCGACAGGTCAAAACCGACGATGGCTATAGCTTGGTGTTGGAACCGTGTACCGAAACCGAAATGGCACAGGTTGCCAAGGCAGCCACAACCGGCAAGATCGATCGCAACACGATCCTAGACGCGCTGACAGAGATGGGGCGCGGTCATGGTGGCTACGTCACGACTGGCAAGCTGGCGGAATACCTCGCTGACAAGTACGGCAAGAAAAAGGATTCCGTGCAGCGCACCCTAAACCGCAAGCGTGACGAGTTCGCCGAATTTCGGGTTGGTGTAGACGGTTGGGCACTACCATTGGACGCGTCACCAATGCCAGTTAACCACCCTGGACAAAATGGCCTGGACATGTCCAGGACAAACTAAAAATGTCTCGAAAAGGTCAACCTGGACACCTGGACAGACAGACACACACTATAAGTGTGTGTCTTGTCCAGGGTCTAGGACCCGGATTCCGGTGTCTTGTCTAGGTGAAAGTGTCCAGGGTGAGTCGTTAACTCTTTTAGGATAGACGCGATTACCAAGGGTGACTTTGTGTCCCGGCCCGGCCCCGTGACCAGCCCTTGCGCCGCCACCCTAAATACTAACGCGGGTCGCAGGTTTGACCATTTCCTGTGAGCCGCATTCCTCGAAGTTGTTTGCTGCCTTCCCTGGACATGTAGCCTCATGTCCAGGGTTTTTTTCAAACTAGCCTGGGGTCAAACTAGCCTGGGGTCACGGCACTACGCGGTCACCATCGCTTTGACTGACTCGGCGCCATACACCTTGCCGCTCGGCGCATGATAGCCGGCATCGGCAAGCCGCTCGGCAATCACCCTCAATGACAGACCCTCACCACGCAGACGCGTCGCCAGTGCGCGGCATGGTGCCGGCGCTTGCGGTCTACCCTCACACCGGCCGGTTGCGGCTCGCTTGCGATCCCGCGCGCCTTTCAATTTGGCGACGGTCATTGCCTTTTCGAGTTCGTTCATGATGCCGATAAACTGGCGAAACGCTGTCACCATCGGGTCGTCACTATCGGCCGTGAAGTGAAACGGGTTATCGACGGGTACCAGCGCCACACCCATTGCTTGCAGCTTGGCGAAACCCGCTTCCTGCACCATCAACGTGCGCGCAAATCGAGACGCGGTCTCGATTAGGATCATGCGCACGTCATCAGATGCGCCGATCTCACCCAACATTTCCGAAAAGCCGGGTCGCGTCTCGATAGCGTCGGCGCCTTTTACCCCGGCATCGTAAAACTCTGCCGCGATCTCAATCCCGTTCGCGTCGGCATAGGCTTGGATTGCCAGCCGTTGCCGAACGTCCGAGTCCTTGTCGGCGCCGACATTGGCGGCACTCGACGTGCGCAGATATGCAAAAGCTCGCACCTGCGGTGCGTGAACGTCGCTATGCGACGAGTCCTTTGTCATGGGTTGTCATCCTGTAGGGTTGGTTGCGCTTGCGCGGTGTTCAGCCGCGCGTGTCAGTTATCCGCTGATATGCTGACAATGTCAACGATGCTGGAGTCGGTGCGATTCACCCATTAAATACCCGTCATGAGCAATGACGAGTTTTGGTCTGTTGTTGGTACCCTATGCCGCGACCCTAAAGACGATGCCTGCCACGATTGCGGGGTAACCATAGAGCAATTGCGTGCATCCTATGATGCACCGCCGGGTTGTGTGTGTCGTCTTGCGGATCGAATGCACAAGATCACGAAACACATGCGGCGTCTTGTGCTTGCCAAACGCGCGTAGGATCGTCACAGAGACGCGGTAACGAGCGGCGCCGCTGTAGCTGTAGCCGAAATGTCTCGACGCGCTGTAGCGCGCGCTATCGCGCTCTAAACCGCTTCGCGGTTAGCACGCTCCTAGACGGGTCTGCGAACAACAAAAAACCCCGGCATCACTGCCGGGGTTGTTCGTGAGGTAGCGACTTTGTCAGGCAGCCATTGCAAATTCCATTTCCTCCGATTCCTCGATTGCGCCGGGTTGTTGAGCGTGTAGCCAATCCGCTGCGGCTTGTGCATGGCTGGCAGCGGTAAACACCGCGCGCTTGTCATTCTTCAAAACCTTGAGCCATGACGCGATGTAGCTGGCGTGATCGTCGCGCGGCTGGTCACTGATGCCTAGATCGGCGCAAAGGAACGCGGCGCCGAGTTCGGCAACCAATTCCTCGGCAGCGTACGATTCGTCACCCCAGCGCTTTTGACCAAATTCACGGTTCAAGCGTTTTTCATGCTTGGTCGCGTGTACGATCTCATGCGCCAACGTGGCGTAATAGCTGGCAGCCGAGTCAAACTGATGGAATGACGGCATTTGCACGCGGTCATGTGCGGGTGAGTAAAACGCACGGTCGCCACCATGACCTACCGCGATGGCAGTGTTGGTCACGAACGCGTCAACGTGTTCGATCCGCTCGAATGCCGGCGCATCAACAACCGACGCAACTACTGCCGCCTTGTTGTAGAACCGTTCCGGCAAGCCTTCGATTTGTTCAACGTTGAAAACGCAGTATGACTTGAGAAATGGCACCGTGCGGTCAACATCTTCGCCCGCGTCGTTTTTCTCGGTTTTGACAAACTTGGACGCGTACACGACAACGGTTGCCGTCTCGCCTTTGCGCACATGCGCGCCGTGTTCCTTAGCTTGTTGAAAGGTCATCCACGTTGCGTTGCTGTAACCCTTGGCTTGAGCCTCACACCATAGAACGATGGTGTTGATACCCTTGTATGGGGTGCCGCATGAGCGACGCGGCCGAACCGAGATAGAGGCAGGGTTGACGGCGCCAGTGTTTGACCACGACTTGTGCCACGGACGAACGCCAGTCTCTAACGCGGCGATGATGGTGTTGGTGATCTTTTCGTAAACGTCGAGTTTCGCGGGTGCAGTCTTGGTGCGGGTATAGGCCATGTCGAGTGATCCTGTAGCGGGTTGACCAAGCACCGTGTTCAGCGGTGTGTCAGGATATTGACGGTTAGCTGACAGAGAGTCAACCGAGAAAACGCACGCGCGCGCGTTAAATAGGGATCACAATAATTCGGGTATTCAAGCGGTTATGACGTTACGGAATGGTAGGCCACATGGCGGTAAGCGTACCGGCGCTGGTAGGCCATTAAATCCAATTAAATCAGCTAAGTTAGCCTTTGAACTCCTAGAGCGAGGCAAGCAAACGTTAGGCGAAGACGGCGCGCCGCACCCACTTGATTTTGCTTTGGCGATCATGTGGGACCCGAACGAAGACAAGGCAACGCGCCTCGATATGCTGAAAACGGTGCTTCCTTATTGTTCGCCGCGTCTGTCATCTGTCGAGGTAAAAGACCCGGATGCACAACGAATGACTGTCGTCATACGCGATTTCTCAGACCGCAACGCAATCTTGAGTGATGGCAGCACATTACAGATAACGACTGCGCCGACCATTCGCGACGCTATTGTGTCTGAGGTTGTAGCTGATGACATGGAGTCGAGCGACGAAGGCGACGACTCGTAGGGTTGGAGTCAACAATCTCAAGATGCCTGACAATGGCACAACCCGCCAAGCTATGCGCCGAGTGCATGGCTCGCTAAGTCATTGATAACATTGAGCACGAACGTTCAAGGCTCGCACAACTTTGGACGATCGCTAGACGCAACAACAAGACGCCACCTAGTACCCGGCCGGCGCATGGGGCACAGGATATGGTGGCAGAGACACCCCGGCAACCCCCCATTGCAACGTCAGTGTGGCTCCGGGGGTACCCGCCTTTTTTTTGGCAGAATTGGAGATATATCAAATAGTATGAACACTGCACTTTCTCTACAACATTCAGACCGTCCATTTTTGTCGGCGGTATCTCACCACAAAGCGTTAGCCGATTTCCACGAATGGGAAACCGCACAAAAGACAAGCCTCGGCAATTACTGCCAGATCAGCCGCAAGGCATTCATGAACGGCGCCGATAGTGAGGTTGCCGAACAACTGTCGAAACGGTGCATTGAACTTGGTCGCGACATTGAGACGGTGTTGCTCAACGACCAAGCCAGCCGTAAGGGTGAGTATCGCAAGATCGCCCCGATAACCGCCGGCCTCCCGTCATTCCTGACCACCCATGTCATACAGGCGCCGAGTTCCATCCTACCGTGGGGTGACGGTCGCATTACCCGCACAAGCCTTGGTGAGCGGCGCCCGTACCGGCCGGCGATGCTGCATGAGCTATTGGAGCGGGTACCGAGTGCGACGCTGCTGTTGGTGCCGGCCCGGCTCTATGACCGGGTTGTCGCTGATGCCGGCGACAAGGCTGGCCTGACCGTTGCACGGGAGCGTTTCATGAAGACGGATCGCGTCTATGCGCTCGACATGAGCACGTGGGGCGTCGCGTGGCTTGAGCCTATCACTCGGCACGATGTCACTGATGAGGAAGGCCACAAGACGTTGGTGAGGGGACAGTACACCCTTGAAGCGTTTGACGAGTCAAAGAACGGCGCCATCTTCGATCTCGAATAAGACCTAACGGTAGGCACTATCCGGCACGTCAATTAAATATGGCGTGCTTGAAGTTACTCTTCCCAACAATTGGGAACCTCGCGAATACCAAAAGAACGTATGGGACTATCTTGTCAAAGGCGGCAAACGTGCTGTCTGGATTGCCCATAGACGTGCCGGCAAAGACGACCTCGCCTTGCATTTTACGGCATGTGCCGCGATGCAGCGGCCCGGCGGGTACTGGCATCTATTGCCATCACAAGTACAAGCCCGGAAGTCGGTTTGGTCTGCCATCAACCCGCACACTGGTCTGAGGCGAATCCGCGAGGCATTCCCGGCAAGCATTGTCGCGCGTGAACTCGAAAACGAAATGATGATCGAGTTTGTTAATGGCTCGACATGGCAGCTTGTAGGCTCAGACAATTACAACTCATTGGTCGGATCGCCGCCGGTCGGATTGGTGTTCAGCGAGTTCGCATTGGCGGACCCGAATGCATGGTCATATCTGCGACCCATCCTACAAGAAAATTCGGGTTGGGCACTGTTCATCACGACGCCGAGAGGACGAAACCATGCGGCGACGTTTTATGAGGCGGCAAGGGATGATCCGGCATGGTTTGCGGAACTCCTCCCCGCGACCAAGACATCCGTGTTCACGCCCGAACAACTCGCCACCGAAAAGCGCGAGCTTATACGGGAGTTTGGCGAGGACCAGGGCGCCGCGACCTCCAACCAAGAATACATGTGTTCGTTTCAGAGTGCGATTGTCGGTTCCTACTACGGCCGCGAAATGGAGATTGCAGAGGAACAAAGTCGCATTACCAATGTGCCGCATGATCCTCGGTTACAAGTTCATACGGCCTGGGACTTGGGTATATCCGACTCGACAAGCATCATTTTCTTTCAACTGGCCGGCCAAGAAATCCGGGTCATTGACTACCTTGAGAACAGCGGCGTTGGCCTGGATTGGTATGCCAAAGAATTGCAGCGCCGGCAGTACATGTATGGCACGCACGTGGTGCCGCATGACGCGGCTGTCAGGGAGCTAGGCACCGGCCGCAGTCGCATTGAGACGCTACGATCTCTCGGCATTCCTACACGGGTGGTGCCGCAACAGAGCGTCGCTGATGGCATCAACGCGGTGCGCACTCAATTGCCGATGATGTGGTTTGACCGCACCAAGGCCAAGAAGCTGATCGCGGCGCTGCAACAGTACCGCCGGGTATGGTCTGACAAGCGGCACACATTTGAGGATCGCCCCTTTCACGACTGGTGCAGTCACCCTGCCGACGCCATGCGGTATTGGGCGACAAGCGGTGTCCGCAACACCGTGAAGAAAGCAATCAACTACACGAACAAGGGCATCGTCTAACCCCTCTGTAAATACGCGTCATGAGTATTAGTGAACATATCCGCATTGAACAGCGGTTCGCGGCGCTTGAGCAAGAAATCGCTAACCTGCGCAATGCACTGACGATTCTCCAAGCACACCAAGTTTACAGCGACCCGTCTCAGTCGCTCGACAGACGGATGAAAGCCGCGAAAGCGGCCATGCCGCTTGTCAACAAAGCACTCCCCGCTATGGAGGTTGAAAATGCATGACAAGGATGGACGATACCGAGCTAAAGGCCATCCTGGCGGGTGAGATAAACACGGCATTGGGTAGTGACGGTGGAATGCTGTCACAAGAGCGCCGCATGGCTCTCGACTACTACATGGGCCAGCCATTCGGCAACGAAATTGAAGGCCGCTCACAAGTAGTTTCCCGTAATGTACTCGAAACCATTGAATGGGTGAAGCCGGCGCTACTGCGCTGTTTCCTCGCCAGCGACAAGGTGTTCGAGTTTGAGCCCTATCAGCCCGGCGAAGAGGCAATGGCTGAACAGGCGACCGATTATTGCAACTACATCATGTTGCGGGACAACCCCGGTTTCATGATCCTGCACGACTTTTTCACGTCGGCGCTACTACAAAAAGTTGGTTTCCTCAAGGTCTATTGGAATGAGGAACGGACGTTCAGTACCAGCACATATCAGGGGTTGGACGATCTACAATACCAGCAAATCACACAAGCTGATGATGTCGAGATTATTTCCGAGAAAACCTATCCCAACCCGGACCCGAACCTACAGTGGTTCACTGAGGACGCGCCAGAACCGGGCGCACCAATGCTGCATGACGTTCAGATACGCGTATGGCAGACCGAAGGCAGGGTAAAGATTGAGCATGTTGTACCGGAGGAAATGCTTGTCAGCCGGCGGGCACCAAGCACTGTATTAGACGGTAAGCACTTCGTCTGCCATCGTGCTCTCAAGAGCATTAGTGACCTTCGCGAAATGGGTTTTGATGAGGATTTGATCGAGGAAGCACAAGGCTTCAACGACCAAGAGTTCAATATGGAGCGCATTGAACGGTTCGCGCCCGAAGATGAATGGCCGATGGACCAGCGCACCGACCAAGCCATGCGCCAAGTATGGTTGGAAGAGTCGTACCTCCCGGTTGACTATGATGGTGATGGTATTGCCGAGCTACGTCGCATTGTGACGGCCGGCGCCGGACAAATCATCTTCTCCAATGAGCTTGTTGACGAAGTTCCCATTGTAGCGTGCTGCCCGATTCCGGTTCCTGGCAAGTTCTATGGATTGTCGGAAGCTGATCTTGTGATGGATTTGCAGTCCATTAAGAGCACGTTGCTGCGGCAGGTATTGGACAACCTCTATTTGTCCAACTCGCCGCGCATGATCGTTGATGAAATGTCGGCGACGACAGAGACGTACGATGACCTGTTGACGGTTCGGCCGGGCGGCATTGTGCGGGTGGCGAATGTCCAGGGTATTCAGCCCCTTGAAGTGCCGTTCGTGGCCGGCCAGACGCTTCCCATCATTCAATACCTCGACCAAGCGTCGGAACTCCGCACCGGCATTGACCGGCACAACCAAGGGCTGTCACCCGACGATCTCAACCGGCATACGGCGCAGGGCATTTCCATGCTGCAACAAGCCGCGAGCCAACGTGTCGAGTTGATCGCGCGGATTTTCGCGGAACAGGTGCGCGAGCTAGGCCAGCGCATTCTTGGCTTGGTGGTCCGGCATCAGCAGCGCGGCCGGGTGATCCGCCTCACTGGCAAATGGGTAAACATGGACCCGAAAGACTGGCGGGAATCCATGTCGTGCAGTTGTAGCGTCGGCCTGGGCACCGGCAACCGTGACTCTGCCTCGCAACAGCTAATGCAGATACTACAAGTGCAACAGCAGATTGTTGGGGCACAGGGTGGTGTACAAGGTCCGCTTGTTACGGCGCAGAACATTTTTGATGTTGTGCATAAGCTGACGACCAATGCCGGATACAAGCAGGACTTCTTTACCAACCCGTCGCAGGCGCCACAACAGCCGCCGCAGCCAAAGCCGCCGGACCCTGAAATGGTGAAGGCACAGGCACAGGCTCAAGCTGCGCAGTTCAAGGCGCAGAATGACATGCAGGTTGAACAGCAGAAAGCGGCACATTCGCAGCAATTGGAACAGCAGATGGCGCAGCATCAGATGCAGATTGCCGCGATGCAGGCGCAGCATGAGATACAGCTTGAACAGATGCGCGAACAATCCCGCGCACAACTCGCCATACAGACGGCGCAAATGAAAGCGAACAATGACATGCACAGTAATGTCATGTCAGCGCAGAATGACATGCACAACAACGTGTTGACTGCGGCCACTAACATGAATGGCGGCGGTGCGGCTGGTTAAATAGGGTTTATGCCAAGAAAGAAAGTCGAACCATTTGGCGCCGCAGTTGGCGCCGCGCTTGCCAACCTCCCCGCTGACGATGACGCGCCGCATGTGATCCCGGCGCCGGAGGAAGAGGGCGCTGACGAAGTCACCGCACCCTCCGGGGGCGCTGACGTAGCACCGGAACCGCCGCAGCCATTCGACCCGTCTGACCGGCTGCTGAACGGCCGGCGCGCGGAGTCCCTGTTGAGCGATCCCCTGTTGTCTGCCGCCTTTGCCGCCGTCGCGGCCCGCTACCGGCTGGCATGGGAGAACTCCCCCCGTGGTGACATCGAGGCGCAGCGTGTCGCTCACATGAGCTTAGCCGCCCTTAAGGACGTGCAAGGCGCGATCCGCGCGTATGTCGGCGGCGCCAAGATTTTCGAGGCGGACCTAGCTGCCAAGCGTCGCATGGCACAAGCCAAACAGCCCTACTAAGAACAAAAACATAAATAGGTTTTACGATGGCTGAAACAAGCAAAACAGAATCACTTCCTCCCGTAACCGATGAGCGGTCTGCGGCGGCACATATCGAAGGTCTGCTAGACCTTTCAGGTCATGTTGTGCCGCAAACAGACGACGCCTCGGATGATGAGTATGAGGACACAAGTTTTACCCCGGACAATGCAGACGATGCAGAGGACGAGGTAGAAGACGACGCACAGGACGAGAGTTCTGCCAGCGCGGACGAAGAGACCGACGAAGTAGGTGACGAACCGGAAGAAAAGCCGGCCATTGTCGAACCTCCGAAATCATGGTCAGCCGAAGATGCGGCTAAGTTCAAGGAACTTCCACTCGATTTGCAGCATGTTGTTGCACGCCGGGAAGGTGAGCGGGACAAGGCTATCAATCAACGGATGCAACAGCTTGCCGACGAACGGAAAGCCGTAGAGGCACATGTTCAGAAAGCGAGTGAAGTACAGACTCAGTATGCACAAACACTTAATCAGCTTATTACCCTGACGATCCCCGAGATTCAGCAGGTTGAGAATGTTAATTGGGTGAAACTGGCATCTGACGATCCAGCCGAGTATGTCCGCCTATCAGCGGTTCGTGACGGCCTTCGTCAACGTGTTGGATTCATGCAGCAGCAGATGCAGCAGGTTGAGGCGCAACAGAATGCGCACCAACAGCAGCAGATGCAGGCTCGCCTTGCCAATCAATATGACCAGCTTGTCGAGTATGTCCCGGAGTTTAAGGACCAGTCAAAAGCGGTCGCCTTGGTCAAAGACATTGGTTCAACCATGTCAAACCTCGGTTTCAGCCATGAGGAAGTCAATGGAGTCACCGATGCACGTATTGTGCGTGCGATGGCTCGCCTCGCCCAATTGGAAAAGTTGGAAGCGGCTCGCGTATCTGCAAAAGGCAAAAAGACAGGTGCTCCGGCACCACGTCTCATGACGCCCAATGCTGCGCCAGTTCGTGAGGATAGTCGGAACAAGGTAATCAACGATCAGTACAAGCAGCTACGACGGTCTGGCTCGACACGGGATGCCGCAAGGCTTCTCGAAAATATCCTATGATTTTGACAAGAGGTACAGATGCCATAGATGGCCGGTAACGCAATCACTAACACTTTCATGAGCTATGACGCAAAGGGTCTGCGTGAAGACCTTACAGACGTAATTTGGAACGTCTCGCCAACAGAAACCCCGTTTGTCACGTCGATCGCGAAGGCGAAGGCAACAAACACTCTGCACGAATGGCAGACCGATGCGCTCGCCGCATTCGATGTCACCAATGCACAGGTACAGGGTGATGACATCACTTCGTACCAGCAGACCACGCCAACCGCACGCCTGGGTAACCGGACACAGATCAGCCGTAAGACGCTGATTATCTCGGGTACTGAGGAAGTCGCCCTAAAGGCCGGCCGCAAGTCGGAAATGGCCTATCAGGTGGCAAAGCGTGGCCGCGAGCTTCGCCGCGACATTGAGGGCATCTGCCTGAATCGCCAAGCGGCTGTAGCGGCAGCGTCCGGCACGGCGCCGACTCTCGCGGGTGTGTCCGCGTGGATCAAAACCAGTTCGTCGCGCGGCACGTCCGGCACAAACCCAACCGGCGACGGTACGGATTTGCCGACTGATGGCACGCAGCGGGCGGTTACCGAGGCCATGCTGAAGACTGTCCTCGCGGGCATTTTCACGGCATCGGGCGAACAGCCGGACATCATGCTGACCCCTCCCGGTCAGAAGGGCACTGTCTCGGCGTTCACGGGTAACGCGACCCGGTTCATGGAAGCGACGGCTGAAAAGATCGTTGCGGGTGTGAACCTGTATTCCGGCGACTTTGGTGAAGTGAAGATTGTACCCGACCGCTTCATGCGGGCGCGTGAAATCTTCGTACTGAACAGCGACTATTGGGCGCTGGCTTGGTACCGGCCGATTCAGATGGCAGACCTTGCCAAGACTGGCGACGCCGAGAAAAAGATGCTGATCGCCGAGTACACGCTTGAGGCACGCAACGAGGCATCTTCGGGTGTCATCGCTGACCTGACCTAAGCGACTTAAACCCCCGGTGTTAAAAGCCGGGGGTTTTCGCTTTCACACAACCATGAAAAGGCATTTCCTTACCGACCCGGAAACGGGCGCCGTCGAGACCTTTGAGTACGACGAAACCGAAGATAAGGCATACATACACCGCACTGCGGACGTGTCGTCTATCATCGAGTCGAACAAGAAACGGCAGAATGACGGCACCAATGGCTACACGGACAAAGATCGTGACATGGTGCATATGGCCCATATCCCGATTGACATCATTTATTTGTGGCTGACCAAGTACGGCGTGGACATCTACAACAAAAACCACATGCCGGCCGTCAAGCGGTTGCTCAACTCGAATGAGTGGCGCTATTTGCGCGTCAACCACATGATAATGTGAAGGTAGGCCCCGCGAGTAAATATCGTGTATGGGCCTATCATCATATTCCGACCTCAAAGACTCGATTTGTTCGTGGCTCGGCCGTCCTGGCGATCCACTAATCCCGACAGGCGATCTCATTGCCTTGTTCGAGGCGGATGCATCGCGTCAGCTACGCACTCACTACCAAGAAATCAGCTATAACATCACGACGGTTAACGGTACGGACACGTACGCGTTGCCAGACGACTTTTTGGCGCCGCGTGAGCTATCAATCGCGACTGCAAAGCCGCTTGTTGTGCTCGATTACCTGCCGCCGACACAACTCGACGACACATGGATATGGAATAACGCCGCACAACCGTTCAACTACACCATTGAAGGGTCAAATGTTCGGTTTGGACCAACACCGGGTGGTGTTTACACGATCCGCGTCGAGTATTGGCAGGCGATCCCCGCTCTATCCGATGACAACGCCTCAAATTGGCTCTTGGCGCAGTTTCCAGACGCCTACTTGTGGGGAAGTCTCGCGGAAGCCGAGCTATTCCTTGGTGCGGACAACTCAGTACAACGATTCCAGTTGTTCGTGCAGCGTCGTGAAGCTGCATATGCCGGAATCAAGATACAAGATCAGCGTTATCGTCTTGGTGGCGCCGCGCTCACGATGCGCACTGACACGGGCAACCCATAATGCCCGCAACATTGCCACTTGGAGAGTGGACTCCCGATTTACCGTCATTCAACAACCCCGGCATGACCGTGGCACGCAATGTCGTGCCGCTCACACCGCAATCCTATGGTCCGCTGCCGTCGCTCACTGCCTTTACCGGCAATCGCAGCGTCAACCCTATTCCAGCGCTGCCAGACGAACCGTTCGGCCTCTACAGCTTCCTTAATGCCAACGGTAATGAGCACATTATCACCGGCACCAAGTCAAAGCTGTACCAGTTCAAGACGGGTGATTCCGGCTTTGTAGACGTTTCCGGCGTCAACACCCATTACAGCGTGACCGCGCTCGCGACCGTCAATCACGGCCACGGCTATGCGCCGGGCGACATTGTGACCGTCGTTTGGCCTACCAGTTTCACGACCTCGCAAATCACGATCGATAGCGTAGGCCCGGCCCTCTACCACGTCGAGACGGCGGCATTCGCGGCCGATGGCACCGGGTACGCACCGGGCAACATCCTGACCCTTGTCGGCGGCACGTTCACGACGGCCGCACAGGTCACGGTCGATACGGTAGGTGGCGGCGGCGCGATCGTCACATGCCATCTGTCGCGGCAGGGCGATTACAGCGTCAAGCCGACAAACCCGGCGGCAGTGACCGGAGGCGCCGGCACAGGCGCTCAGTTCAATCTCACATGGCTGACAGACGCCACAACCGGCCAAGTGCTGACAGCGCACGTCTCCCGCCCTGGCGACTACACAGACCAGCCTAACAACCCGGTCACGGTCGCGGGCGGCACTGGCGATGGCGTCACGTTCAATCTGACCACCACGGCAACGACAAGCTCGGCGATCTCCTACACGGCCACGTCTTACAATCCGTGGTCAATGACGGCCTTCGGCAACGCGATCATCGCGACCAATGGCGACGATCCTCCGCAATGCATGAACATTGACACGGATCGCCAGTTCTCTCCGCTGAACAGGTACCGGGCGCCATTCGGCAAGTACGTCTGCACCGTTCGCAACTTCCTCATGTTGGCGAACGTCACCGAACCATCAGACGGCATCAACTATCCGCAGCGGGTGCATTGGTCTGCCATTGGTGACGCCGCGTACTGGCCTGACCTGGGATCAACCGAGGCGGCACAAGTACAATCCGACGCACAAGACTTGCGGTCTGACCTTGGACATATCCGAGGTATCGCTTCAAATCTTCAAGCTGCCGACCTTGTGATCCTGCTAGATGATGGCGTTTATACCGGCCGCTATGTCGGTAGTCCTGCCATCTTTGACTTTCAGATTGCACAAGGTGCGGTTGGTTGTAGGGTGCCGCGCTCAGTAGTTGTTAATAATGGAATCTGCTACTATTGCGGCTCGTCAGGATTTGTAGCATTCGACGGAAATACACCATCTTTCATTTCTGCGAACAAGATCGCGAAATGGTTTTTTAGCGACCCCGACGATGGAGTCGATATTGATTACCTGTACCTAACGCAAGGTAGTGCTGATCCGACCGGCCGGCTCATTATGTGGGCATATTGCGGCCCGGAGTCGGGCGGCATCCCCAACCGGCTACTTGTCTACAATTGGCAGCTTAACCGTTGGTCTATGGCCCGGATCAACATTTCATGGCTGGGGCAGGGTTTGAGCACCGGGTACAGCCTGGACCAGCTAGACCAGTTCGGCACCCTTGACACCTTAACCCCGGAACTCGACTCCCCGTTCTGGCAGGGCGGCAAGCCGTACCTCCTAGCCTTTGATGCCGACTGGCAGGTGTCAACCTTCGCCGGCCCCAACCTTGCCGCGACGATAGAGACGTTGGAAGGCCAGCCTACCGAGGGCAAGCGATCCCGCGCGACGTTGGCCCGGCCGATCGTTGATGGTGGCGTACCGTCCGTGAGCGTCGGCAGCCGCAACCGTCTTGAGGATGCGGTGGTCTACAGCGACCCGGTAGCGATGAATGCCTATGGCGGATGTCCTATCCGGGTAGACGCGCGGTTCATGCGCGGTCGCATCACGATCCCGGCGGCAGCGGTGTGGCAGCACATACAGGGAGTCGAGGTAGAAGCTGCCGCCTCGACCTACCGCTAAATACCACAACAGTTTAAGAGGCGCGCATGTAGGTGCAGGATTTGTTGCAAGCGCACGGGCGGTATGACGTTGTTTGTTACGGCCCGGACGGTAAAGAGAAATGGCGCGATGTCATAGACAATCTCGTCACCACGCAGGGAAAGAACTACGCCCTCGATACATACCTCGCGATGGGTGCGGGTGGTGTCACCCACATGGGTTTGATCTCAAGCACGTCGTTTAGCGCATTGGCCGCGACTGACACCGCCGCACAGATCAACGGTAGCAACGGCTGGAAAGAAGCCAACACAACCGGCAATACGCCGACCTATACCGGCAATAGAAAGATTTGCACATGGAGCGCTGCCAGCGCAGGCACCAAAGCATTGACTATTGGATTGCTGTTTTCGTTTTCCGGCGCCGGAACGGTTAAGGGAGGCTTTATCACCATAGGGTCTACAAGCACACCGGGCGCAACAACTGGATTCTTGTACTCGGCGGGATTGTTCACTTCCGGCGATAGAGTAGTCGCGATCTTTGACACCATTCAGGTGTCATACACGGCGAGCTTGTGAGGCGCGGAATGGTTTGGCAGAAATTTTCTACGATGGATTCGACAAGTACGGCCCACAGGTAAGCAATCAAAGCCGGCCCGACCTTGCCACCTTAATGGTGCAAGGTGAATGGACCTCCTATGGTCAAAACTCATGGATTGTCATTCCCGGCCTATCCCGCACCGGATATGCGATTCACAACCAGGGCGGTACCGAGGGTTGGGTAACAAAGACTCTGCCCGGCAATTTCACAACTTTGATAGGTGGCCTTCGTTTCTCATGGCTCTCAGCCGGTGCGGATTATGCCCCGATGTTCAAGTTCATGGACATCACCACCACGCAATGCTCAGTACAGTTGTGGGCAAACGGTACCATTGGCTTTTTCCAGGGTGGGTATAACGGTACCCAAATCCAAGCAAGCGCGACCTCAATTTCACAAAACACCAGCCATTACCTCGAATTTCAAATCGGCTTTGGCACGTCAGCGTCGTACGAGTTTTGGCTTGATGGGCTGCCCATCATGACCGGCACCCATAGCACGATCACCAACGCGAATTCCTACGCCAACGTGTTCATGCTTGGCAACGACACCGGGCGAACCGGCCTAAACGTTGTGGCCTATGACGACCTGTATTTGTTCGATACGACCGGCACCCACAACAACGCACCGTTGTTGGTCAACCCGCGTATCGAGACGCGGTTCCCGAATGCCGACGCACAGACGCAGTGGGCCGCGACCGCGACGATGCTCGGCACCAATACATCGACCACCATTTCGACAGACGGCCCCGGCGCAACGCTATGGCTGCGCAAGTTCGTCAGTAAGGTCAATCAGACCATCACGTCCGTTAGCACTGTGAGCAATCAGACCAATGGCGCCGCCAAATATAAAGGCGCCATCTATGCCGATGCGTCCGGTGTGCCGGGCACACTGATGTCAGGTGGCGTTGAGCAAGTAGGCACGACCTCCGGTGTCACGGTCACAAGCGATCTCCTTACGCCGCAAAGCCTTGTCGCCGGTACTCCGTATTGGCTTGGTTTCCTCACCGATACCGGCTCTTTCCTCTTCCTGAATGATATTCAGGCGTTCAGCTTTGTTGTGGCTCGCACCTACGCATCCGGCTTGCCCGGCACGGCGCCGGCCATGACAGGCGGTCTGCCAAACTACATGGTTTGGGGTAACTGCGTCTCGGCGCCTACCAATTGGGAGGCAGTGAGCCTTAACCCGAATGGTGGTGATTACAGCGTCATCACGTCGAGCACACCGGGACAACAAGATTGGTACAACTTCCCGCCGCTCGCACCGTCGCAAGCATTCATTTATTCGGTCGCGGCAAAAGGTAACTTCAAGCGGTCTGATACCGGGCCGCGAACAGTAGACCTACGCATTAAGTCCGGTGCCAGTGACTCGGCAGGGTCCAACTCCGGTCTGACCGCTGGTACTGCCTATGGTTGGAAAGACTCGTATTTCCCGGTGCAACCGGGTGGTGCGGATTGGACCTTGGCAGCCGCGAACGCACTACAAGCTGGCCCCAAGGTCGCAACATAACGAAAGAGGCGCTGATGTAAATTGGCATTCATAGTAGCAGACCGCGTCAAAGAGACGACCACAACAACCGGAACAAGTGACCTTTCTCTTGGTGGCCCAACCTTACAATATCAGTCGTTTGTCTCCGGCATTGGTACCACGAACACGTGTGACTATTGCCTACTCGACGCCAACGGTACCGGCTGGGAAGTCGGCACCGGAACGGTAACCGCCGGCTCGCCTGACACGCTCAGCCGCACGTCGGTTTATGCCTCTACCAACAGCGGCAGCAAGATCAGCTTGTCGGCAGGCACGCACACCGTGTTTTGCACGGCAGCCGCCAACCACCTTACCCATTCGCTCGACCTCGATAACGCGCTCGGCGCCACGCAAGGCAACATCGCCTTTCGCAGCGCGACCGGCTGGACGGTCCTAGCTCCCGGTACAAGCGGCAACGTTCTGACGACTGGCGGTGCGGGCGCCAATCCCTCATGGACTGCCGTATCCGGCGGTGGTGGCGGCGGTGGAACACCCCCCACGGTTGTGCAAGCCGGCGGTGTTGTCGGAACGTCCGCAGCGGTCACGCTGTCCGGCACGCCGGCAGCCGGCAACGTGCTGCTGGCAGTCGGCACGCACTGGTCCAATGGCGTCGGCGTATCTGCCGGCTGGACCGCCATCATCGTTACGAATGGCAGCGCGACGGACGGCATTCTTGCCGCGTTCCGGGTTGCCGGTACGGGCGAAAGCACGACGCAGACTCCGTTCGGCACATCGGCCGGCGGTCAATCAACCCTCATTTGGGAGCTTGCCGGAGTCGCCGGCCCGATCGCCATCGTTGGCAGTTTTCAGGAAAGCGCTTCCGTCACCCCGACGCTGAACTCATACAACTCGCCAGCGGGGTTGATCGTTGGTGCATTCTCGGTTCAGGCGTCCAACTACGATTATCCGTTGACCGGCGCCACTGGCATCGATGCCAATGTCACAAGTACAACGCCGAACAACACGCCGCGCCGTATCAAGGGTTTCCATGTCAACGGTGCTACAGGTCACGCGACCGTTATTGCCACGCTGAACGCGGCGCACGATACCGCCGGCTTTATGTTCTACATCCCCGGCTCCGGTAGCGGCGCCGGCAATACCGATGTCGTGCTGCAACGTGGTGGCCTCTATGGCTCACTAACCGCAGTCATCCCAACTCAAGCCAATACCGGATTCACAAGTTGGTTGAACCAGGGCACGGCAACCGCTGTTGATACCCCGGCCGGTATTTCGATCAACTCGCCTTCGGCCGGTGGTGACAACATCATTGGCTTGCTACGTGCTGCACCGGCAACACCGTATCACCTTCGCTTCCTTATCGCGATGTCCGGTTTCTTTACCAATTTCCGCATTGCCGGTATTGGTTGGCAGGACCCGGTGTCCGGCAAGATTCTCGGCTTGGAAGTGGGCAACATTGGTGTCCGCTACATGCGGTATAACAACCCGAACAGTTCGGGTGGCCCGATCACGACGGACGGCCTAATCAACAACCCGACATGGCTGCACTTGCTCAATGACGGAACGAACTATTCCATCGGCTTGAGCTATGACGGCGAACACCCCTACTTTTATGACACCAATGTGTTTTCGGCGTCATTCCTCGGCAGCGGCGCCGCATTCGCGAATATCATCTTCTACACCAACATGATTGGTGGTGCCGCGACTGGCACCATGTTGGCGGCTCCCGATCTTGTCGCGTCAACCGCAGATGTTCCGGTCACTCTCGACAACCTTACTGATGTCACCGCACCAACCCCAACCGTAGGTCAATCGCTGGTCTGGAATGGCACCGCGTGGGTGAACAGCAATGTCAGCAGCGCGGCCGGTTACACAACGTGGTCCACCACCGATAGAGACACAGGACTCGCACTCAGCAGCGGCTACCTCACGGTTTCAGGTCAAAGCCAGACTGTCGCATCGGGCGTGCGCGGTAATCGCAGCGCCACAACCGGCAAGCTGTACTTTGAAATGCTCCCGAATGCCGGCGGTACGGCATCGGCCTTCGGTTTAGCGGACGCATCTGCGGCCCGCAACGATGGTGGTGGTACCGTGCATTGCGTCGCGGTGCAGGTCACCAACGGCAACATCTGGTTCAACAACGCACACACCATATCGTTGGGCGCTGTTGTCGGTAAGGTTGTCGGTTGTGCGGTTGACGCGACAAATCCGGCATCGGTCAAGGTGTGGTTCAAGAATATCACCGATGGCGGCAACTGGAATGGCACAGGTGGTGCCGACCCGGCGACGGGTACGGGTGGTTTCACCCTGACCGGCATATCCGTGCCGCTCTACCCTTACGCGGTTATTCAAGGCAGTTCGGCCGATAACGTCACGGCCAATTTCGGCACTGGCGCTTTCCTCGGCGCGATCCCGTCCAGCTTCGCGCCATATGGCGCCTTCAATGTGCCGTCCGGCCTTTACAGCCAAGTGCTCAGCACGACGCCGACGCAGGCGAACACTGGACTCCTGTCCTGGCTAAACCAGCCGGCCGGCTCGACAGTCACGAACAACGCAGTCGGTTTGACCGTTTTTAAGCCGGCACAGGCGAACCCCGATCTTGCGTTGGTGAGCATGACGCCGCCGGCAACGCCGTACTCGTACACGGCCTTGGTGACGGCAACAACGCCGATCATCCCGCCAACTGGTAGCGGTCACTATGGTGGTCTGACATTCGGTTTTTCCGATGGCACCAAGACGATTGGGCATCAGTTCAACTATTCCACAGTGTCGTCAACACCGGGTTGGGGATTGAGTATCACCACGTACTCTGCCCTGAACAACTACGGTTCGTCGTCACCAACTGGATTCATGTTCCCGATGCACGCGCCAATGTGGGTGCGCATTCGCGATGACGGAACAAACATCAACTTCCTTTGGAGCACTGACGGAGTCAATTTTGTCTCCTACTACTCACAGGCGAGAACCTCATACATCAGTGCCGTGTCATACATCGTGTTCGGTGCTTTCGATTACACCGTGACGATTGATGTCTACGCCACGCTGTTGTCGCTGACACGCGGTAACTAATGTGAGGCGGCGCCGGTAAATGTCAGTCCTCTGCTTCGACGCGATCTCAGGAGCACCGCTTAGCGATACTGGCGCTCCTGCCGGTGCCGTTTACACTGGCTCGCTCGCGGAAGCCCTTACCGCCACCGACTCGTTCAGCCAAGTCACCGCGCCTACTACGATTTGGTTGGGCGGTTTCGCGACCGAAGTGCTGCTGTCGGATATTCCGACCATCAGCACGGTCACTGACTATGCGACCGAAACCGTGCTGGCGGAAATCAACACCATCAGCTTTGCCGCGTTCGCCGTCGAGACGCTTCTAATCGACCTGATTGCCGCAACGATGTCTGACCTGGACGGACCAGCGGTCGCAGACGACGTGTTCACTGTCAGCAAGTCAACGACGGCGCCAAAGCCAAGACCGACTCCATCGGTACGGTCAACCAACCTCAAGCTGCAACAGCAGCCTTACACGCCCGTGTCAGAGAACATGAGCGACTGGCAGGGCTGGTCACAACAGATTGCGCGAACGGTCAACACCGTCATGCGGGGAGGCCAAAACGTCACCATTGCCGAGTTCACGCTTAAGGCGGGCGTTACAAACACCATCCTCTATGCGTCGCAGATTGGCGCAACGTCGGTTATTACATTGAGTCCGATCACACAATCCGCGTCCAATGAAAAGGTGTGGATTAGCAACCAAAAGCTCGGTCAGGCACAAATCAATCATTCCAACTCTGCGGCGACGGACAGGACGTATAGAGTTCAGATCATCGCGTAAATACAGGCGATGACAAATGACATTAAGATTTATCCGGTCGCGCCCGCCGACTTCATAACGCATTGGAGTACGGTTGAACCGCTGCTGAACAAGGCATTGACGGTCGCGCTACAACGGTACCTCGCCATTGATGTCCTGGCACTGATGATACAGGGACAAGGGCAGGGCTGGTTTATTAGCGAGGATAACAAAATCCTCGCGATCATGGTGACGAAGGTTGAACAGTTCCCGCGTCGCCGTGGCCTTATCGTTTTCGCATTGGCCGGCGCTCGCATGACCGAGTGGTTTGCTCAAGCGGAAGAGATTTTGACGGCACATGCACGACGGTTTGGTTGCGACCATTTCGAGTGCCAAGGTCGCAAGGGATGGGAGCGCGTACTTGAACTAGAGCCGCGTGCCACCTTCCTAGTCAAAGACCTGCTTAACAACGTTGGAGGCGCCGATGTCTGATGGGCGGCAGTCAAGGTACCACTACAACTACTCAGTCGAACATCCCGTTTAACTCGTCGCAGATTCTCGACGTACAGAACAAGGCTGTCGATCTCTCCAATAGCGACCCGTTTCAGTATTACCCCGGCCAAACATTCGCGCCGGCTAATGCCAACCAAAACTTTGCCTTCACAGACCTTGGCAATCTTGGCGTCGCCAGCGGACAGGCAACCGCACCATTGGTGCCGGGCGCGCAAACGACCGCGATCAACAGCAACAACTCCCTAGCCGGCGGTGCCGGCGTCGCTGCGGCGCAGCCGACAATCAACAACCTGACCGCGCTCGGTAGTGCCAACCCATCTGCGGGCGGCATGAACGCGCTCAGCCCGATCGCCTACGGCGCCGGGTTTGGCGGGGCGATGCCCTTCCTATCCGGGTTGACCAACCTGACATCCGGCACCGCAGCTAACGACCTCGCGTCGACGGCGGGTGGTGCCTATCTCGGCGCCAACCCATATCTCGATAGCCAGTTCGGCGCCGCGTCTGACCAGTTGACGCGTGCCTATCAGACCGCGACTGCGCCACAGACAGACAGTGCGATGGAAGCCGCCGGCCGGTTCGGCAGCGGCGCGAACTCCAATGCTCAGAGTGTGAATCAGGCGAACCTCGGCAACAGCCTCGCCAATCTCGGCGCCAATTTGTACGGCACTGCCTACACCAATGAACGCGGCCTTATGAACTCTGCCGCGTCGTCATTGGGCAGCCTTGATACCAATGCGCTCGCACAAGCCGGCAACCTGTTTGGCAATACGTTGAACACGACTACCAATGCCGGCACCAATTTGGCGGCGGCAGGTGCAACAGGGCAGAACTCACAGACCAGCGCCGACAATGCCGCATTGGCAAACTACGCGTCGTTGCTCACAGGACAACAGAACGCCATCAACGCGACGCCGAATGTCACGGCTATGCCAACAACCGATTTCACGAACGCGAATCTGGCAGGTGGTTGGCAGCAAGCGCAGGAACAAGCCGCACTACAGGATCAAATGAATCGGTTTTACGGGGAACAACAGGCCCCCTGGACCACGCTCCAGCAGGAAGGGCAGATTATTGGTACGGCGATCCCCGGCCTGACTACAACGCAGACGCCATACTACACCAACCCACTAGGCCAAGCGCTTGGTGCGGCAGGTAGTGTGGCAAAGGCGGTTCCTCTATTGGGCGGTAAGTAAAGATCATGATGGATTATTCTATGGTAGGAGCCGGACTCGGCCTACTTCCGACATTGCTCAAATATCTGAACGGTGGTTCCTCGACCTCGGGTTTGACGGGTGGCGCCAACGCGAACAGCACAACGAACAATATCGCGAACAATTTTCAGGGCAGCGGTTTGCCTGCGGCAGATGTTGCGGCCGTGTCACCAAACCCGGTGCAATCCGTACAGGCATACAACGCAGCCGGTGGCGATCCGACTACAGGTGCCACGACTCCATTGCCGAGCATTACGAATGCCGGTGGCAACAGCAGCACGGGTAAGGGTGGCATTGGTGACGCGCTGTCATCGCTCGGTTCGTCCTTTGGTGGTGGCAATGCCATGAACACCGGAATCAGTGCGGTACCGGCTGGCGCGACGCAATTGGCGACGCCGCAGATGCACCCTGTGAACTACGGCGGCACCGGCACGCGCATGGACAACAGCGGTGGTGGCATTGGCATGGGAATGCAGGCGCCGGGTCAAACCGCGCTCAATCCGCTGCCGACAGGTCCGGCCGCGAGCAATCCGCTGTTGCTGGCATTTCTTAAGGCACGGCTCGGGTTGGGAGGTTAACAATTGAATGGGTCTACTCGACTTTCTGACTGGCGGTGACAATAGCGCGCCGGACCCGAAAACAAGCAGCGACGCGACTGGTAGCTATCTCGGTAATTTGATCGACCCTACCACCACGCCACAATATTTGAAGGCGCGGCAACAAGAATTCGGCCTCAACTTCTTTGCCAACATGGCAGCCGCGTCCGGCCCGTCACGTTTGCCGGTACCGTTTGGCAGTGTCATTGGTGCCGCGACTCTTGGTGGCGAAAAGGGTCTAAGCGACCTTTCCAGTCAGACGCTTCAAGCGGCGCAGACTGCCAACCAGATTCAGGACAATCAGCTTAAGAAGCTGCAAGGCGCCGGCCTACTGCAAAAGATGCAGTTCATCAATCAGGAAATGAATGGTGGCAATGGTACTCCGGCCGGTGGTGTAGCCGGCGGTGTTGCAGGTGTTCCCGGTAGTGCGGCTGGAATGCCGGCGGCTCCCGGTGCCAAGCCGGCCTTGTCGTCAACGACTGCCGACACGTCGCTACTGCCAGAACAGCGTGCATTGCTTGACACGATCGCCGGCCCCGAGTCATCGGGCGCCTACAACATCCGTTGGAACGGCCCGAATGGTGGTGCCTATTTTGACAGCTATGCGCAGCACCCGAATATTGCTGTTGCAGGCCCCGCCGGCCCGTCAACTGCGGCAGGTCGATATCAGTTCGTTAATTCCACATGGCAGCCGATTGCTGACACGCTTGGCCTCAAGGATTTTTCGCCGGAGAACCAAGACAAGGCCGCATGGTACAACGCGTCTACCGTCTACCAGCAAAAGACGGGTCGCGATCTCCTAGCCGACTTGAAGGCGGGCAAGACACAGGACGTTGCGTCTGCGCTTCGTGGTCAATGGGCGACGCTTGCCGGTGCGATGCCGGCCTACAGTGCCAACCTCGCCAAGTACAATTCCCCGGCCGTTGCGTCTGCCGCTCCCGGTTCCGTGACGGTGCCGACTGCCGGCTTGCTGGGTAAGGCCGCGAACATGCCGCCGGGCGCACCGGCCTCCGGTTCCACAGGTCCGGCGCAAGCTGCGCCTTCGGCTGGCGACAGTCGTGGTGGCATCACGGTAGACGGCAATTGGTATCCGAACACGAAGGCATGGAACATCGCTATGGACGCGCGTTCTGCCTCGGTAGGTCCAAACATGAAAGGCGATCCGGGCGTCATCGTCGGCGGCAAGTGGCAGCCCACCCCTGCGGGTGGTCTGACCGCGAGCGGGCAGCAACCCACGCCAGCCGGCGCCGCTCCCGGTGCCACCTCTCCGGCGGCTGCCCCACAGGGCGGCTCAGTGCCGGCGCCACGCGGCCCTATTGGTCTATTGGCTGCCGCTGCACCCGGCGCTGTTCAGGGCGCGCCACAGACGCCTACAGCCGCGCCAGCGGGATTGATGGCCGCTGCCGCACAGGGTGGCCCTCCGGCCCCTGTAGCGCCACCACAAGCGCCGCAGATGCCACCGATGCCGAGTGCCCCGCCGCCAGTCATGACGGCTCAAGCTGGCGCACCGATGACACCGCAGCAAATCCAGCCGGCACAGGTTGGCCCGATGTCACCGCAGGCGCAGATGATGCCGCCGGGTGTGACGCCACAGGCGATTGCCGACGCGGCCCGCCGGGTGCGCGTCTACAACCTCATGGGCATGACGCCGCCGCCCGATCTTGTGAAGCTCTCGACGTACCCGCTTGAGGCAGCGCTTGCCGCTCAGAACGCGCAATCGTCACAAGCTGCGGAAGCTGCATTCGCCGGCCCGAAAGCTGGCGCGGTCGCGTCCGCACAGGCGCCGTATGACATGGTCGATGTTGTGGTCAACGGGCAGCAAATGAAGATGCCCAAAGATCAGTACATGCGGATCATGCAGGGTTACGGCCAACAGGCCCAAGCCGGCCCCGGCCCCGGTTCGCCGGCCGGCGGTGTAGCTCAGCCGGGCGCGTCGCCTGGAATGCCGCAGCCTGGACAGACGGCAGGCGGAATGAGCGTCGGCACACCATACATTAACCCCTTGTACAAAGACAACATTCAGCCGGTTGTTGCATCCGATAACAAGCGGATCGCGGAGAACCTTGTTCCGGCGGCTGATAAGGCTCAAGAGACGTTCCAAAGCGTCGCGCTTATTAGCGACTTGATGAAACAAGTACAGACCGGATGGGGCGCCGACACAAAGGCGAGCGCTGCTAAGATTCTGTCTGGTCTTGGTGCGAGCGACGAGAATATCCAAAAACTGTTGGGTATCAACCCGACCGATGCCGATGCCTTGAACAAGACTTTCTTGTTGCAGGTTTCGTCTGCGGTCAGAACTATGGGCGCGAGAGAGCCGGGCTCAATCGTCAGTTTGTTTGCAAAGAACTTCCCCAACCTTGAGACGCAACCAAACGCGATCAAGCTCTTGGAAAACGTGTTCCTTATGCAAGCCCAACAGGCGCAAGACAAACTTGGTCAGGCTCAACAGCATCAGAACACGCAGCTTGAAAACCTGCGTACAAACCAGCCTTACACACCGTTGACCAATATGGAAAACAGCTTCGCGGCCGGTAACAACAAGAGCATCAACTACTTGAAGGCAGCGGAAGCAATGTCCTACACCGGCTCGGGTACAAACCCGCTTGCCGGTATGTCAAAGAGTGATGCCGCCGCAGTGTGGAACCTGATTCCGTCCGGTACGCGACTGGTCATGCCGGGTGGTCAAACGCAGGTGAAGCCATAATGACGGATGCACCCGATTGGTTTCTAGGCATGGCTACGCCACAGGTTGACCAAAACGGCCAGCCTGTCGTGCCAACCGTGCCGCCTAGCTCGCACCCCGATTTTGGTTCGGCCAAGCTGCCAGACGCGCCGGCATGGTTTACCGCGTCACCACCACAACCGACGCCTGCCGCTGCGGCGCCGGAACCATCGTTCATGTCTAATCTCGGCACCACCGTTGCCAAGGTGCCGGCATCGGTCGCGGCGATCCCGCGCACGCTGGCGGACGTTTGGGTTGGCTTGGGTGGTGGCACCAATGGCTTGGCCGGTGCCGTTCAGAAATACATGCCGAACGTTGACGAAGCGACGGACATCGTGTTTCGCGACACGAACAAGTTACTCGGCACCGATTACAAGCCGTACAAACCTCAGTCGCTTGGTGGTCAGATTTTCCAAGACGCAGTGTCCGGCGCACCGCTCGCGGCCGTTGGTCCGGGTGGTTGGGCAGGCTTGCTAGGCCGCGAGGGCGCGAACCTTGCCGGTGCTTCAGCGGCCGATACCGCTGCGGTACTCGCGCCGAACTCACCCGGTTTGCAGGTTGTCGGCGGATTGCTCGGCGCTGCGGCTGGCGGTGGTGTACCGACCGTCCTAAAGACGGGAACCAACATTGCCGGCCGTGCGGTTGGCCTCATGCCAGAGTCAGCACTACAGCGCGGTATCGCCAACGATCTCAGTCGGGCAGCCGGTGTCAACGGCACTGATCTCGTCAACACGATCGACTCGAACATGCCGACATGGCAGTTCCCGACTGGCGTACAACCCGCGCCGAACCTCGCGGAAGTCACTGGCAATCAGGGCGTCCGCAACATGGTCTACAACGACATGGCGCAAGCCGGTCGCAGCGGCGATCCCATCTATCAGCAGAACGCCCAGCAGACCGCAGCGGCGCAGCAAGCCGCCGTCGCCAATGCGGCGCCGAACCTTGTTCCCGGCATCAATGCCGCGACCGCGACACGCGATGCGGAAGTCGGCGGACTATCCGCGCCGGTATCGGCTCAGAGTGCCGGACAGCAGTTCAGGTCCGGCCTTCAAGGCGTCTATGACCAGCGGAGCGCGACGCGGGCCGCACAGGGTGGCGCCTTTGATGCGCTCGATAACAGCCCGGCCGTAATCGACCTGCGACCGATCATGGACTACGCGACCGAACAAGCCGCAAAGAACGCTGGCAGCGTCGGCAGCGCGTATGCGTCTGCCCTTGGGCAGTTCAGGTCCGGCACGGGCATCACGCTTGACTCGGCCCCGTTCGCCAACAGCACGTTGAAAGGTCTAGGCGACTTGGCTGACAGCCTGCCGCCCGGCTCAGCAGCACGTCGCGCCGTCTTGGACGTTAAGGGACGTGCGGAAGACGCGGTGTTGGCACAGGCGCCGGAAGTCGCGGCAGCACGTGACGCATGGACTCAAGCGTCACGACCTCTCGACGTGTTTCAACAAGAGCCATTCGCCAGCACTCTCAAGCTCGATAACAACTTCGGCCGGCAGTCCTACACGATGCCGAACGATGCAGTTGTAAGTCGTTTCCTGACCGGCAACGGTTCGGCCGATGCATTGGACAAGCTGCATAGCATTTTCCCGGACCCGCAAGCTGCGACAAGCTCACTACAAGATTACATCGCCGGCCGTGTTCGTAGCGAAGCGGTCAACCCCGATGGTTCTGTAAACATCGCCAAGATGCAGGCGATCACCGCACCATACCAAAATTCGTTGATGCGGTTCCCGGCACTGCAACGCCAGTTCTCAAGTGTCCAAGGTGCTCAACAAGCCGTTGACACGTTGAATGCTCGGCAGGAACTAATCGAACGGTTCAACGCGGTGCCCTATGGCAATCAAAGCGATGCTAATGCCTACAACAAGTTGATGCGTGATAATGCACCGCTTGTACAACAAGCATATGGACCACAGGGCGCCGCGACTTTGGCACAGGTCAATGACCAGCTAGACGCGATTGCTGCGACTGGCAATTCGGTGCGGGTCCGTGGGCAGTCAGGTACGTCGCAATCCCTGGCACGCGCGACCGGCATCGGTGGTGTGGGTGGCACGGTGTTGGGCGCGATCCTGGGCCATTTCGTCGGCGACACGGCCTTGAGCACGATGATCGGCGGCAGCCTGGGTGGTGGTGCGGCAGCCGGTGCCGGCGCCTTTATCGGTTGGCGACAACAAGCGCTCGCGGAGCGCATTGACACGATCCGGCGCAACGCGCTCAGCGATCCGACATTCGCCCGTAAGCTGTTGGAAGACTACAACCCCAAGCTGCCGTCCAGCGGCGCCCGCAAGGCCATGTCATACGTGGTCAACAACATCGCCGGGGCGTTGGCGCCGCAGACGACTACGGCGCCGTACAGCAAGCCGCAGCCTGCTACTGCACCGTTTGGACAGTCGGCGCCATAATCTTCTTTGACGGAGTCATGTACTCAATGGCTTGCCGGCGAGCATGGTTGTACGGCACGCCCAATGACTCATAGTAATCAGCCATCTGCTTTACCCGCGAGACGGGCTTTTTGTCGATGGCGATGCACCAAAACTCAAGCTCATGCCATGCCGTAAGCTCGGCATCGGTGAGGGGAGGATTGCGGAGCCGTTCCGCCGCTTGCTCCCTTTCCCATTGTTCGGCTTCCCGAACACGTTGCGTCTCCAATGCAGCCATTTCGATTGCATGGCGCGTCTCGGCCGCAATCTTTGCAGCGGCCAGATCGTCTTGTTCTTTGGCCCACCGGCGATATTCAGCCATGTCAGCGGCGCGTTTTTCTTCCTGTTCACGCTCATATTGAGCGTACCATTTTTGCGTCTCGGCTTTTTCGCGCTGTTCGTTTTGCTGAACGATGACGATCAGCAGACAAATGATGCCCACTAAGCACAGGGCGACAAGGATCATCATCGGCAGGATTCCACGGGGGGTATTTCGCCCCGTAACCCAACGCCTTCCGGCGCCGATCGTCAAGCCAATTGAGGGTTAACGGCGCCGGATTGACGATTTACGTCAGAGGGTTAGGAGGCTTTACCACCAACGCGACATGCTGTAGGCGCGCGACCATTATTTCGCCGGGCAGCATTTGCGCCTCGATATCCGGCCCATAGATCACGCGTGCATTCGGCTTTGCTTCGATCGGCGCATACAGGATGCGGTCAATGTGTTCGCTCATTAAACGAAGATTCCGCCGTTCGCGCTCGCGCCGCTGGTGTCCCCTGGAAAAAATGAACTCGGATCGCCGCCGGCAGTCTCGATAACCGAATTGCTGTCTACCGAGTAACGCGACCCTGTTGCACCACCCGGCCCAAACGTCCACGAAACCGCCCGGATATACCCCGCACCGTCGCATCGCGCGAACGCGGTAAAGGCTCGCGTGCCGCTTGTCGTGACGTTGATGGGGTTTGCTGATTGGCTCGCGACTACCGTGGCATGGCTGCAATCGTAATGGTAGGTCGCGTCACCTAAAATTCCATAGCCGCCAAATACAACTGTCGTGCCACCGTCATAGGCCACAATGTGCGCATTCGCTGCCGTGACATTAACGTGGCTCAACGTCAACTGCGAAGGACCCGAGCTTACCAACGCATAGCCGCCCGTCGCACCTACTGTAATGTTTGATGCGAAGCAGGTCGCATTACCGTTGACATGAATGCCGTCTTGTTCAAAGCCAGTAACCGCAATCGTGACATCGGCCGCACTACCCGTGCTCGATTGAATCGCCCAATTGCCTACACCCGGACCAAAGAAGGTTGATGTGGCATTGTAGGTGCCCGGCAACATGTTGATTGTGACAATGTGCGTGCCAAAGTTCGTGTTAGCGGCCACGGTGCCGTACACATGGTTTGCGGTCTGCCAAGGGTTGCCGGAACTACCATCACCTGTTGAATCGCTACCAGTTGGACTAATGTAAAAGGTAACGTCCGCCGGCAGGATGTTGACATCAATGCCACCGATGTTGATCGACTTGTCGCCGATATACAGCTTGCCGCTTATGTGTTCGTCGCCAGAAACCGTTAGCGAGTTGACCGAAACGCTGTCAGCCGTCAGGGCGCCTGTCAGGGCTTCACTGGTACCGTCAATGACTCCTGTGACATGCAGGGCGCCACCAACAAAGGCATCATGCACGGTCGCTACCGTGTCAGCAGTAACCTCGCCTGTGACGGATAGAGTCTCGCCAACCGCAAGATTGCCGAGAACTTGAAGATCACCAAAGATGCGGTTTTGCGGGTTGAGTAGTTGGAAGTTGTTGGTGGAGTCGTAGGCGAGAACAGCAATGACGCCTTCCACAATCTCGCCACCGGACAACGGCAAGCCGTGGCACAATACCGACACGTCACCAAGGGCATTAACCCCGAAGGTTGTTGCGGCAGTGTTTGTGAAGCCGGGAATGTAGCGGTAGACATCGCCAACCACGTATGCGGCTGGCGACACAATATAGGTGACGACTTGTGCGTTGGCGCTGCCGGTACTCGTTTGCGTGGGGTTGGTCGCGTCATACCATCGGCGAAGGCTGCCCATGAGGGCGCGGCCGGCATCGTTTACAACCGAAGGATTCATTCCCTCGGGAAAGCCCGGCAACAACCCGGACGAGTTGTTATCGGCGTCTACAGGACTCCAGATGTCATTTGTAATATCGGCCAATGTGAAATACCTACCGCAAGATTGCGGTGGTATTTACTTGTTGACCGTCTCAATGGTTGGTGGGCAGCCGGGGCTGCGGCTGGCGCCGCAGAACCGTCAACCACCCATAGGGTGGCAGCCGGGGGGTGAACAAGCGAACCACGGACCTACAGGCACCCGTAGCTCACCCGGAGTAATTTCCCTTGCGGGTATTGTATTCCTCGCTCCCCCGACCCGTATTAACCGATATGGATATGCCCAAAGAGTTGCCGCGCGTCGTTAATGTACACGTCGGCATATGTCCTGTAGTCGTCTGCGATCCAACGCAATCGACCGTTTTCCAGTAACTCCCATGTCATGAGCCGAATTTTCATGAGGTTGTTGAGGATGTCCTCAACCCCTACAATCGTGGTGTTCTCGAATAGTGTTGCTTGAAAGTTTGCGTCTAAAGCGTTCCGGTCTGTGTGTGCGAACACCTTATGCCGGATGGGTGCCAGCAACTGCCATTCTTTTTTGGCTGCCTCAAAGGCGTCGGTTAACTTGTTAAAATCGTCGTCAGTCGGCTCATGTGCGCGTGACAACAAGTCTTCGAGCCAGCCCGGAGGACCATCTTTAACGGCATCGCGCTTGCGTTCTTTAAGAGCGGCTTTAGAGAAAAGGTCTCGCGACTTCACGGTGTCGTCTAAGAAGCCGGGGATAGAGTAGACATCCGTCCGCTTGTCAAAAAGTCGTCCAAGAATGATAAACGTGGTGCATTGCAACGCGTACAATTCGAGCGTCCAGAAATGTCCGTCCTGTTGTATCTTGCGGAAATTGTCACCGCCTTCCGATGCGATCTTTTGTATTTCTAGGTATGTGTAGAAGACGCGTGCCGCTCCGGTAATCTGACTTTCTATGAGCTTGTGCGCGTCGCGGTATTCGGCTTCGTTCATCGCAATATGCCTTCGTCAGACTGCCGCCAAAGTCTCGATAGCCGCCAACAATCGCGGCATCTTTACATGAACATAATGTTTTTTGTGAATGTCAGGCGGCGCATGACCACCCACAAGGTAGGACGCGTCAACCTTGCGCCCTTCGTCATCTAAGATCAGCCGGCCGTCGAGTTCGGTCAGGATCGTATGCCGGTGCGAGTAAAAACTCTTGAGCGGATCATCAGCCACGGCGCCGGCCGCTTTCAACCGATGAATGACCGCGTTGATCTTGTCGCTCAACAAGGCCGCGCTGTATCCGAACAACAGCGCATCGTCGCCACCCTCGCGCCGGATCGTCTCGACGTAGGACAACAAGCCCTCGGCGACCAATGCAGGATGCAGCGGCACCGTGCGCGGGCGGTACTGTGTCTTGAGTGCCGAGCCCTTGGCCGGCCTTATGTCAACGACCTGTACCCCGTCCTCTACCCGGAAATGCGACGGGGTAAGGAAGCGCAGTTCTGTCGGAATGGCGGACGTGTACGCCGCGATGTAGTGCGCCCATTTGACTTGTGGGTGAGCCTCGCGCGCGGCTGTCAGGATCGCGGCGCGCTCAGCAGCCGTAAAATCCATGCGGGTCACTTCCGCCTTGGAAATGTGCTGCAACTTCGCGGCCGGGTTGGGCATGTCGCCGAGCAAGCCGTTGCGATCCGCGACATTGAAACAGGTTTTCAGTTCCTCGATATGGGCATGTGCGTTTGGCAGCTTGTTACCCTTGCGGCCCGGCTTGCGATCGTCGCTCAGCAGATAGGCGCGATGCTGCTTTAGGTCCGTCTCGGTTATGCCGCGCAAATCTTCCGCCTTGCGGCGCGCCTCGAACATGTACAGCAGCACACCACGTTTCGCCTGCAACGCCTTGTCACTCGGTACCCGGCGCTGCGGATCACGGTCGCGGTATTCGTTGGCCCATGCCTCTAGGACTCGGTCAATCGTGACCGGCACCCCGCCCTGCGGCTCGACGGGCACCGCACCCTGTAGAGGGATGTTGAACCGGGCCGCGAACTCGGCGCGCGCGTCTGCGTCGCCAAGCTGCGCCAGCTTGAGCAAGTTGACCTCGTATTCCCGTTCGGCCGCGCGCCGGCTATCGGCCGCGTTCTCCGCGTCGAGTGCGGCGACAAGGGTTTTCAGATAGGGGAGGGTCTGAGTGATCGCGTCGATTTGCTTGCCGACTGCGACCATTTCCGGGAAGTCGCGGACGATGCCAACCTTGCGGTCATACTCTCTATTGGCGGCAAGCCACGCGTCCATGACCTGTTCGTCAGTCAGCGCCTTGCGGAACTTGACGACGTACCGGGTGGTCTGGAAGCCCTTGCACTCTTTCGGCCAGCGCCGCTTATATTGCCAGCGCTGGCTTTCCTTATCCCGCGTCAGGTGAGGCAGTTCGTTGACGGGCATTCTCGCGACTCTCATGTGTACCCTCTATGTGTACCCGCGCGAGGCAGACTAGAAGGGCAGAGTCGCAAAAGTGAGGGAATGCCTTGGTTTTTTCAACAACCTCCTACCGGGTCAAGCCCGGCCAAGGTGACAAGCTCTAAGCCGGAGGGTGGGGGTTGCCGAGGACGTCGCTGACGGCGCGGGCCAGAGCGGCGAGGCGATAGGGCTTGCGCAGTACCGGAAAGCCGCTTTGTGCCGCCGCTTCGCTCTGCGAATAGCCGGTCGTCAGCAGCACGCGCATCTGCGGGTACTTGTTGCGCACCTGGCGTGCCAGCCCGATGCCGTTGAGGTCGCCGGGCATCACGATGTCGCTGAACACAAGGTTGAAGCGTTCGCCGCTGCCGAGAACGTCGAGCGCCGCGGCGGCATTGTCGACTTCGACGACCCGGTAGCCGAGTTGAGCCAGCAGCATCGAAGCGGCCTCGCGCACATCCGCATTGTCTTCGACCAGAAGAACGCGTTCGTTGGCGCAGGAGCTTTCACTGCCCGCCGGTATCTCGGGATCGGCGGCAGGGAGCGCGGCGCTGCGCGGCAGATACAGGACCAGCGTGGTGCCGACACCGACAATGCTTTCGATCGTTACGGTGCCGCCCGATTGTCGGGTGAAACCATAGACTTGCGACAGGCCCAGCCCGGTTCCTTTCTCCAGTCCCTTGGTGGTGAAGAACGGCTCAAAGACCTTGGGCACCAGATCCGGCGGAATGCCGCAACCGGTATCGCTGATCGCGAGCGCGACAAACTCGCCCTCAATCTCGTCGGCGGTGTCGGTGGTACGCAACCGTATGTTTTGTGCGGTGATTGCGATCGTGCCGTTCTCGGCGATCGCATCGCGCGCGTTGACCACGACGTTGACGAGGGCAAGCTCCAGCTCCGGCACATCGACCGATACCGGCCAGGTGTCGCCCGGTATGTCGATGACGAGGTCGATATCGCCGCGCGCCGAACTCGACAGCAGGTCGCGCGAGGCCTGCAGGCGTCGCCCGATATCGATGATTTCGGGGTTGAGCGCCTGTCGCCGGGAAAACACCAATAGCTGGCGGGTCAGGGTTTCGCCGCGGGCCGACGCCAGTTCGATCGCCTCGATCGAGCGGCGGTCGCGAGGGTCTGTCAGCTTGTCCTTCAGGCGCTCGGCGTTGCCGCTGACCACCATCAGCAGATTGTTGAAATCATGCGCGATACCACCGGTGAGCTGGCCGATAGCTTCCATTTTCTGTGATTGCGCGAGCTGTTCCTGCGCCCGGCGCAGCCGTTCGGCGGCTTCCTTCTCGGCGGTGACGTGGCGCCCGATCACATAAATCAGGCCATCCTGCACGGTCAGCGTCCAGTACAGCCAGCGCCACGAGCCGTCCTTGTGGCGAAGACGGTTTTCCATGCGGACAGTCGGAACCCCGGCGGCGAGCTGGTTGCGCCCGGCCAGCGAGTGCGGCGCGTCGTCGGGGTGGCGCAGCTGGGTGATGTGCATCCGCTTTATTTCGTCTTCGCTCCAGCCGAGCAGCGCTGTCCAGGCCGGATTGATGCTGGTGAAGTATCCCTCGAAATTGGTGACGCCGAGCAGGTCCTCCGAAACCCGCCAGATCTTGTCGCGCTCGCGGATGCGCTCGGCGACCTCGGCTTCCAGCGTTTCGTTCAGTGTGCGCAGCCGTTCCTCGGTGCGGATGCGCTTGGTGGTTTCGACGCAGGTCGTCAGGATGCCGCCGATGCCGTGCGGCGCCTGCTCGTCGGGAATGGGGCTGTAGCTGATCGTAAAGCGCGCATCCTCGTAGGAGCCGCCATACCGGCGCACCCGCCACAAATGGTCCTCGGCGAAAAATCCACGGTGCTCGCCTTTAAGAATCGCCTCGTTCAGCGGGCCGAGAACGTCGTAAATCTCTTCCCACACTTCGCTGAGCGGGCGTCCCAGGGCTTGCGGGTGCTTGCCGCCGAGAATTTCGCGGTAGGCATCGTTATAGATCAGGACGAGTTGTGGTCCCCAGCGGATCGCCATCGGAAAGCCCGATACGAGGATCATCGCCGCGGATTGGCGCAGACTTGGCGGCCAGTCCTCGACCGGGCCGAGTGGGGTCGCGGCCCAATCCAGGTCGCGGACGCGCTGCGCCATCTCGCTTTGCGGGATTGGGTCGAGGCCAAGCCAACTCATACGGGCAACCTTACGATAAGGACGCCCCATCGCGGAGCGTCTTCTTACCCCCCTCGCGGAGCGTCTTCTTACCACCTCGCGGAGCGTCTTCTTAACCGAGTCGGTATCGCGGTCGATGCTTGACCTGCGGGCCACCGATCGGCGTCAATCGAATGCCGAGCCATCCCCGGCGGTTGCAGGGACAGAGCGCGTCGTGGCCGACGAACCGATCCGTGGATTAGCGCTGCCGCAAACCCCGCAGGAATGGATGACCGCGGTGCGCCGCTGCGAGCGTGAGGGTGAGCTGTTTCGCGCCTACGATCTCGCACGCCAGGGACTGGCCGAGTTTCCCGACGATCTCGTCCTGAAGCATCGCGCGGTGTTGTGCCTCGCCTCAACCGGCGCGCGGCAGCAGGCTGCCGACCTGTTCGACGAATTCCGCCTGTGGCAGCCGTTGCGATTGTCGCTGGCGACGCCGCTCGGCCTCGACATTGCCGCGCTGCGGCCGCGGCTGTTGAAGGATGCGGCGCTGGCGGCGAGCGGCGGCGAACGCACGGCGCTGCTGGCGGCAGCCGGCGCTGCCTATGCCGGGTTGTATCGCGAGGCGCTCGCCGCCGGTAATCTCGATGCGTACTACCCCGGCGTCAATGGCGCGACGCTGCATCTCCTGGCCGGCGCCGACGATATCGCCGCGGCGCTTGCCCGCGAGGTCCTCGGGCAGCTATCGGCGCGGCCGGCGGGGCAGAAATCCTATTATGAAATCGCCAGCGAGCTTGAAGCGGAACTGGTGCTCGGCGATCTGGCGAAAGCCCGCACCCATGCCGACGCGGTGCGAACGGCAATCCACGAGACCGCACAGAAAGATTACCGCGGCCTGTCGAGCACCGTACGCCAGTTGCGCCTGATCATCGCTGCAAAGGGCCTCGAGGCGGAATGGCTCGACGAGCTGACGCCGCCGCCGGTTGTCCATTATGTCGGCCATATCATCGCCGCGCCAGGCGACAGAGGCCGCTTCCCGGCGGATCAGGCGGTGGCGGTGCAGACGGCGATCACTGCGGCATTGGAGGAGGCGGATGCCCGGTTCGGCTATGGGTCGCTTGCGGCCGGAGCCGACATATTGTTCGCCGAAGCACTGCTGCGGCGTGGTGCCAGCCTGCATGTCGTGCTGCCGTTTGATCGCGACGAGTTTATCGAAACCTCGGTACGGGCGGCCGGCCCGGATTGGGTGCGGCGCTTCGGCGCCTGCTACGAGCAGGCAACGACAGTCCGTTTTGCAACCGAAGACCGCTATCTCGGCGACGACCATCTGTTCAGCTATTGCAGCGAGTTGGGGATGGGGCTCGCGCTGCTGCATGCGCAACATCTGTCCACCGTTGCGAAGCAGATTGTCGTGTGGGACGGACAGGCGGCGGCCGGGCCGGTCGGCACCGCAATCGATATGGAGCATTGGCGGCGTACCGGCATGCCGCAGCAGGTAATCCCGGTCGGCAATGGCTATCGCCCGCCGCCGCAACCGGCACCGCCGCGGGATGGTGCAGAGCGCCGGACGCGCGCCATGCTGTTCGGCGACGTCAAGGGGTTCAGCCAACTGCACGACGATCAGCTGCCGGCCTTCATCACCGTGCTGCTCGGCTGCTGTGCTCAGGTAATCCATCGCTATCAAGCGCAGATTCAGTTGGTGAATACGTGGGGCGACGGCCTCTTTCTGGTGTTTGACGATGCCGGCGCAGCGGCTGATTGCGCGCTCGCGATGCAGGAGGCGATGAGCACGATCGATCGCGGTGCACACGGTTTGCCGCTCGACATGGCGTTACGCATCGGCGTGCATCTGGGGCCGGTTTATGCCGCGGCAGACCCCATTCTGTTGCGCAATAATTTCTTTGGGGCGCATGTCAGTCGTGCCGCCCGCATCGAGCCGGTAACGCCCGAAAACTGCGTCTACGTCACCGAGACGATGGCCGCCGTGCTGGCGCTGTACAATGCCGCCGCTTTCAGTTGCGAATATGTCGGCATGACCGAGGCGGCCAAGCATTACGGCGCGATGCGGATGTTTCTGCTGAACCGCCGCTCGCCGGCCGCCCGGTCTAACGCGCGAACGCCTCACCGCCCCCCTGCCGCGGTCAGCGCCCGCTGACCGGCGCCGCGAGAAAGGCGGGCATGTCGGCACGGGTGCGGACGGCTTTCAGAAAAAAGCCGGGCGGATCGCCATTGGGGTCGGACGGCGGTGCGATCAGTGTCCATTCGCGGCAATCGACCAGCAGCATCGTGGCTCCTCCCTCGGGCGGCGGGGCCGCGCTGCAGCGGCCGGTATGGGCAAACCAGGCTGCGGTTTCGGCGATTTTCGCGGCGCTGAATTGCGCGTCGCCGGCGGCATTCTGCCAGCGCTCCCAGCGTGTGCCGCCGAGTTCGCGAGTGAAGTAGAAGCGCTCGACATGATCCGCGGTGGCCCGGTTGGTGCCGCCGTAATGCTCTGAGATCAGCGTCGTCAGAGTGATCGGATCGCCCTGGCTCGGCACGGCGCGGAAGCGGAACGGCGCAACATGCCATTGCGTATAGGCCGCGTTGAACCGGGCGGGGCAGGCATCCTGCCGTCCCGTCGTCAGATTGTTGAGACGGGCGATGGTGCTGCCGTCGAGCGGCGCGTTGCCAGCCGGATCGTATTGCGCGACGATCCAGCCATGCGTCAGCGCGCTCGCCTCGACCGCGCCGCTGCATTCGCCGACGAAAAGTTGAAAGCCGGCGCCCCCATCCTCGGTGACGCCCATCGCCACGGTGCCGGGCGACAGAACGGCGAGGTCACCGCCATCGCTGCCGGTGTCGAACACACCGAAACGCCGCTCTTCGCCGACCCCGAAATCGAACGAATGTTCGACGGCGCTGGGAAATCCGGCGGTGGCGACCGGGAATGAATCATGCCGCTGATATCCCAGCGCGTTTTCATTCACCTGATCGGGCGAGGGGTGGTCATGCTTGTGGTATGGCAGCTTTTCGCCGAGCCGCAGATCGCGCTGGGTGACGCAGCGCGGGTCGTTCTGGATCGGCGCGACATCGCTGACGACGGTCCCCGAAGCGTTCAGGCAGACATTCTGAACCATGAAATCGCGCAGCGTCGCTTCGTTACCGACGACAGGCGGCTTTTCCTGCGCCTGCACGGGCAGCGCAAAGGTAAACGCCGAGATAATCGTGACCCAAAAAGCCGCTTTCAAATACGCCTCCAGACGCGGAACCCGTGGCGCGGCGCGCCATCTCCGCTATAACCAAACCAGGTAAAGACGAATGTCACCGGCTGGGAACGGCCGGCTATCGATTGGAGGAAAAATGCTGGATCTGGGCATCGCCGGGCGCAAGGCCATTGTCTGCGCCGCAAGCAAGGGGCTGGGCCGGGCCTGCGCGACGGCGCTGGCGCGTGCCGGTGTCGAGGTGACGATCACCGCGCGCACTGCCGAGACGCTGGAACAGACCGCTGCGGAAATCCGCGCCGCAACCGGCGCCAAGGTGACCGCGGTAGCGGGCGACATCACCAGCGAAGCCGGCCGCGCTGCGACCCTGGCGGCCTGCCCGGAGCCGGATATCCTGGTCAACAATGCCGGCGGGCCGCCGCACGGCGATTTCCGTGACTGGGAACTGGAAGACTGGCAGAAAGCGGTCAACGCCAACATGCTGACCCCGATCATGCTGATCAAGGCGACGGTCGACGGCATGTGCACGCGCAAATTCGGGCGCATTGTCAATATCACCTCTGCCTCGGTCAAATCGCCGATTCCCATTCTCGGAATGAGCAACGGCGCCCGCGCTGGATTGACGGGGTTTGTCGCCGGGCTGGCGCGGCAGGTGGCGCGGCATAACGTGACGATCAACGGCCTGTTGCCCGGTCCGTTCCTGACCGACCGGCTGCGCTCCGGCATCGAGTTCGAGGCGCGCAAGCAGAACGTGTCGTTCGAGGACATGCTGGCGAAACGCTCCTCGACCAACCCGACCGGCCGGGTCGGCGACCCCGACGAATTCGGCAATGCCTGCGCCTTTCTGTGCGCTGCGTCGTCCGGCTTTATCGTCGGTCAGAACCTGCTGCTCGACGGCGGCGCCTTTAACGCGACACTGGCCTGATACATCGGCCGGCCCCAGTTGGCGGGCGCTTTGACGCACCAGCCCTGCGTTGCTGTGATTTGCAACCGCGAACTATTCGCAATAGATTTTTGCGGATAACGATTTAGCGGTGGCACGATGCCGGTCCCAGCCTCTTCTTCCGCCGCGGCGCAATCCACGGCGCAGCCGCTCGGCGACGCTGCGCTTGGCTTTGTCGGCACGGTCCGCACGGTCGCGGCGCCCGCCGGCGAGGGCGCATTGCCGGCAGGCGAGATCGAGCGTCGGCTGATTGAACTGGGTTTTGTCGAAGGGGTCCGAGTCGAAATCCTGCATCAAGGGCTGTTCGGCCGCGACCCGATCGCCGTGCGGGTCGATGGCATGACGATCGCGCTGCGACGCCGCGACGCGGCCGGCATCATGGTTGACCCGGCATGAGCGATCTCGCGCTGCCGGCGCGCATCGCGCTTGTCGGCAACCCGAATTGCGGCAAGACGGCGCTGTTCAACGCACTGACCGGCAGCCGCCAGAAAGTCGCCAACTATCCCGGCGTCACCGTCGAGCGCAAGGAGGCGTTTGCGACGACGCCGGGCGGGGTGCGGGTGCGGCTGCTCGACCTGCCCGGTACCTATTCGCTGCGGGCCCGCAGCCTCGATGAGGAAATCACCCGCGACATCGTCCTCGGCCGGTTTGCCGGCGAGGAACCGCCGCAGCTTCTCGTCTGCGTTGCGGACGCGACCAATCTGCGCCTGGCCTTGCGCTTTGCGTTGGAATTGAAGCGGGTCGGCCGGCCGATCATTTTGGCGCTCAACATGTTCGACATCGCCCGTCACCGCGGCGTCGAAATCGATCTCGACCGGCTAACAAGCGAACTTGGCGTGCCCGTTGTCCCGTCGGTGGCCGTGCGCCGTGGCGGCACGGCCGACCTGCTGGCGCGCATCGATGCCGCGATTGCCGAACAGGGGCTGCTCGACCGCGCGCCGGCCGGCGACTGGCGCGAGCCGAGCGCCGGCGAACTGCGCGCAGCACAGCGCCAGGCCGATCGCATTCTGGCGGCCGTGGTGCGCCGGCCCGGCCGGGACGACAATCTAACGCAACGTATCGATCGGGTCGTATTGCATCCGGTCCTCGGGCTGGCGATCCTGCTGACGCTGCTGTTCCTGATGTTCCAGGCGGTGTTCGCCTGGGCCAATACCCCGATGGACCTGATCAAATCGGGGTTTGACGCGCTCGGCGCTTTGGTCAATGCGACCCTGCCGCCCGGCATGGTGCGCAGCTTTATCGCTGACGGCGCGATCGCCGGGGTCGGCAGCGTGATCGTGTTTCTGCCGCAGATCCTTATCCTGTTTCTGTTTATCCTGGTGCTCGAGGATTTCGGGTACATGGCGCGGGCCGCGTTCCTGATGGATCGCATCATGGGCGGCGCGGGCCTGCATGGCCGCGCCTTTATCCCGCTCCTGTCGAGCTTTGCGTGCGCCATTCCCGGCATCATGGCGACGCGGGTGATCGACAGCCGGCGGGACCGGCTTGCGACGATCCTGGTGGCGCCGTTGATGACTTGCTCGGCGCGCATTCCGGTCTACACCCTGATCATCTCGGCCTTTGTGCCGAACCGCGCGGTATTAGGGGGCAGCCTGAACCTGCAAGGGCTGGTCATGTTCGGGCTTTATGCCGCCGGTATTGCCGCCGCGCTCGGCATGTCATGGCTGCTGCGGCGGATTTTATGGCGGCGCGAGCCGACCCATCCGTTCATGCTCGAACTGCCCGACTACAAACGCCCGATCGTCCGCAACATCGCCCTCGGGCTGTGGCAGCGCGTCAAGATGTTCCTGCACCGCGCCGGCACCACGATTTTTATGATGATGGTGGTGATCTGGTTTCTGTGCTCGGTGCCGCAGCCGCCGCCCGGCGCGACGGAGCCGGCGATCCAGTACAGCCTCGCCGCCAGGATCGGCCACGCGATGGAGCCGGTGCTGGCGCCGGTGGGGTTCAACTGGCAGATCGATGTCGCGCTGGTGCCGGGCATGGCGGCGCGCGAGGTCGCGGTGGCCTCGCTCGGGACGGTGTACGCGATCCAGGGTGGCGACGAGCAGGAATCGCATCTTGGCCGCGTTCTCGCCGGGCAATGGAGCCTTGCGACAGCGCTTTCACTGTTGGCGTGGTATGTTTTCGCGCCGCAATGCGCCTCGACGCTTGGGGTCGTCAAACGCGAAACCAACAGCTGGGGCTGGATGGCGTTTCTGTTCTGCTACATGCTGGCGCTCGCCTACGTCGCGGCTTTTGCGACCTACAACATTGCTGTGGCGCTCGGCGCGGGATGACGCCGGCGCCGCGTCTCGGGCGCTTTGCCTAAAAAGACCGCGCCGGTTCACGGCAGATCGCTTAAAATCAGCGTCTTCCTGCGGAGTCGGGCGTTATGCAGCGACTGATACGGGTGCAAGACGCGCTTGCCGGCGTGAAATGGGTAACCAGTGTGAAATGGGCGGCGGCGCTGATGCTGACCGTGGCGCTGCTGTGGCCGCTCGCGCCGGCGACGGCGGCAGAAAGCCCCGATGCGATGGCCCAGATGAAGGCGGCCGGCTGGTTTGAAAGCGCCGCCATGAAGCTCGAAAGCGAGGCGTTGTGGGACGCAAAAATGCTGCCCGATACGCCTGCCGCGCTGGCCCGCGAGTGGCGTTCGTTCGACAGCCACGGGTCGGCGCTCGGTGCCCTTGTCAACCTTGGTTGGGTGGCGCTTGCCGCCATTATCGCGCTGCTGGCCGAATTCGGCGTGTCGCGAGGGCTGAGCCGGCGGCGACGCTGTTCGATACGGGCGCATGGTGGGCCGGCACTAACCTGTCTGCTTGTGCTCGTGCTCGCCGACGCTGTCGGTCTTACGGTTTTTTCCGGGGTGTTCATCTATAGCCGGCATTGGCTGATGGCGCTCGGGGTGACGATCAGCCTGATCCTGTTTGCCGCCAATGTGCTGATCCGCTGGCGGGCGGCGATGCTGGTCTTCCGCATGTTGCTGCGGCCAGGGGAACCGATGGCGCGCCTCGTCGATGTGCCGGATGCCGAGGCGCGCCGTCTAACGCGGTTCCTGTCCGTCGCCGTCCTGGCGATTGTGGGGCTGGTCGGTTTTGGCCGTTACGGTCTCGCCGATGTGGATAACGGTGCGCCGCATATTATCGGGCTGGTCGTCGCCGGGATGGTTTGCGCGATTTACACGGCGCTCGTGTATCGCGCACGGGTGATCGCCGAGGCGCTGATCCGCGGCCGCAGCGACGGCTTGATCGGGGCGTTCCGTGCCGCCGTGGCGCGCGCCTGGCTGCCGATCGGGCTGACCGGTGTTGCCGCCCTGCTGGTGTTTTTTGTCTTTGGCCTGTCGCTCGGGCTGTTGTCCTACTACCACGCGGTGGTATCGACGCTCGGCGTCTTGCTGGTCCTCCTGGTGTTCGAACAGCTCGCCGAGCGCGGCTCGGGAGATGTCGCGGCGGTGGCGCAGCAGCACGAATCCGGTCAGGTCGAACACCTCGTCGCCCAGAGTTTTCAGCGCATTTTCCGCGCAATCGTGCTTCTGGTCGCCGCGCTGACGATTATCTGGATCTGGATCGACGCGATCGATCTGCCGGAGGAGCAGGCCAGCCGGGCCATGCAGTCGAGCGTGATGGCCGCCGCGACGGTGTTTGTTGCCTATGTCGCCTGGGCGCTGGCGCGGCTTGCGATCGACCGGCATTTGCCGGAAAGCGCCGCCGGACCGCGCCTGCCGGGCGCGGACAGCGAAGAGGAACTGGCGCCGGGTTCGCGGCTGCAAACGATCCTGCCGATCTTGCGGATCGGTTTTGGTGCGGTCATCGCCGTCGTCGCAGCGCTGACCGTGCTGTCGCGACTCGGCATCGATACCGGACCGCTGATCGCCGGCGCCGGGGTGTTCGGCCTCGCCATCTCGTTCGGTTCGCAATCGCTGGTGCGCGATATCATTTCCGGGCTGTTCTACATCTGGGACGATGCATTCCGGGTCGGCGAATATATCGATACCGGGCGGCTGCGCGGCACCGTGGAGGCGCTTGGCATCCGCTCGATGAAATTGCGCCACCATAACGGGCCGCTGCACACGATCCCTTATGGCCAGCTTGGCGCCGTCACCAATCTGAGCCGCGACTTCGCGACCGTGAAATTCAACCTGCGCCTCGAACGCGGCACCGATATCGAATTGGTGCGCAAGACCGCCAAGCGCATCGGTATCGAAATGCAGGAAGACCCGGAGATCGCCGGCGAGGTGATGTTGCCGCTGAAGATGCAGGGGATCGCCGAGATCACCGACACGGCCATCGTGCTGCGCTTCAAATTTACCGCTCGCCCGATCAAGCCGACCTGGCTCCAGCGAGAGTATTTGAAGCGGATGTACAGCGTGTTCGCCGAGAAGGACATTGTCTTTGCATCCGGGGCCCTGACGTTGCAGACGGTGCCGCACCGCCTGGAACCGGCTCATGCCGGGAACGATTCAGAGGCGGCCGGCGGCGCACCGAGCGCCTCTCTGCTGCTGGCCGAAGCCGCCGGCGTACCGATGGTGACGCCGGCCGCGCGCGTCGCCTGACGCCGGCTGTTCCGCCCGGGCTCCTTTTCCTGTTGGAGGTATTATATGCAGATCGGCGTCTTCTATTTCCCGGTCGATTACGGCATCAACATCGTCGAACTGGCGACAGCGCTGGAAGAACGCGGCTTCGAGTCGCTGTTCGTGCCGGAGCATACCCACATTCCGGTCAGCCGCCGAACGCCGTTTCCCGGCGGCGGCGAATTGCCGAAGCGCTATGCTCATACCCACGATCCGTTTGTCGCGCTGTCCTTCGCCGCGGCGGCGACCAGAAAGCTGCGGCTTGGCACAGGCATCGCACTCATTCCGGAGCGTGACCCGATCGTCACCGCGAAATGCGTCGCGAGCCTCGACCAGCTTTCCGGCGGCCGCGTCGAATTCGGCATTGGCGGCGGCTGGAATGTCGAAGAGATGGAAAATCATGGCGCGCAGTACAAAACCCGCTTCAAGCTGATGCGCGAGCGCATCCTGGCAATGAAGGCGATCTGGACCGGGGAAGAAGCGGAATATCACGGCGACATGGTCGATTTCGGCCCGATCTGGTCGTATCCGAAACCGGCGCAGCGGCCGCATCCGCCGATCCTGCTCGGCGGTGAGACCGATTACACGCTGAAGCGGGTCGTCGAATATTGCGATGGCTGGTTCCCGCGGCCGAGCCGCGACTGGGATATCCGCCACCAGATGAGCCGTCTGCACAACATGGCGAAAGAGGCCGGCCGCGACCCCAAGACATTGTCGGTGTCGGTGTTCCGTGCGGCGCCCGACAAGGCGGCGTTGCAGCAATATCGTGATGCCGGGGTCGATCGTGCCGTGTTCGAAATCCCCGATCGCAGCCGCGACGAAATATTGCAGGTGCTCGACAGCTACGTCCCGCTTCTCCGCTGACGCGCGAGCCGCTAGAAAGAGCCCAACCTGCGGGAGGGAGAAATTCGATGCAGCTCAGCATTCTGGATGATTATCAAGGCGTCGCGCTCGACATGGCCGATTGGGGACCGGTGCGGGCGCGCGGTATCGACATCGTCGTCGAGCGCCATCCGTTCCCCGACGAGGACGCGGTGGTGCGCGCGCTGGCCGATAGTGAAATCGTTGCCGCGATGCGCGAGCGCACAGCCTTTCCAAAGCGCGTGCTCGATCGTTTGCCGAAACTCAAGCTGCTGATCACCACCGGCGCGCGCAACGCCTCATTCGACATGGAGGCGCTGAAGGCGCGCGGCATCACGGTCTGCGGCACCGGCGGTCCGGGCGGCAGCAATGAAGACACCGCGGAACTCGCCTGGGGCCTCATTCTCGGTGCGGCTCGCCGCATTGCGGAAGATCACGCTTTCATGCGCCAGGGCGGCTGGCAGACCCGGATCGGGCATCGCATGGCCGGCAAGACCATCGGCCTGTTGGGTCTCGGGCGGTTGGGCAGCGCGGTTGGGCGCGTCGGGATCGCTTTTGGCATGAAGGCGATCGCCTGGAGCCAGAACCTGACCGCTGAGAAGGCGGCCGCGCAGGGCGTCGAGCGGGTCGAAAAGGACGAATTGTTCCGCCGTGCGGATGTGCTGTCGGTGCATCTGGTGCTGAGCCCGCGCAGTCGCGGTCTGGTGGGCGCGCGCGAAATCGGCTTGATGAAAAAGAGCGCGATCCTGGTCAATACCTCGCGCGGCCCGATCTGCGATACCGAGGCGGTTATCGCCGCCTTGCAGGAAGGGCGCCTTGCCTATGCCGGGTTTGATGTCTACGATCGGGAGCCGTTGCCGGGCAACCATCCGTTACGCTCTGCGCCGAACGTGATTTTGACGCCGCATATCGGCTATGTGACGGATGAGAATTATCGCAGTTCATATCCCCAGATCGCCGAGGATATTTTGGCGTACCTCGACGGCAAGCCGGTCCGGGTTATCTAGGGCTTGTCTAACTCGATGATGCGGGCCTACCAAGGCGCGGCCCACATTCGACTTCCACGCGACACCTCTCAGGCTTGAACGAGCCGACGCCGACACCATTCTTTGGGGCAATGAGTAGATTTGCAGAAAAGACGATCGCCGATCGCCAGCGTGATGCGGCGGCAGCGAAAAAGGCGGCTCTCGACAACCACCGCAGTGCCGTAACCGATCCGGGGCATGCCGCGCGTCTGGCAAACCGCGACCGGATCGCGGCCGAACGGGACAAGCGCATCGCGGAACGCAAAGCGGCGCGGCTTGCCGAAGAAGCGCGCTTGGCGGCGATAAAGGCGGCTGAAGAAGCCGCCGCGGCGGCGGCCCGCGCGGCGGCCGAGGAAGCCGAGCGCATCGCCCGTGCGGCCGAAGAGGAGGCAAAAGCCATCGCGGCGCTTGCCCTCGAAGCGGAAAAACAGGCCGCGCGAGATGCTCGCTACGCCGCCCGGAAGGAGCGCAAGCGCAAGGGGCGCTGAAGAGAATGATGCCTGTGGTGCTGTAGAACTGACGGCTATATGCCGATCAGCAACAGCACCACCAGTATAACGACGAGAGCACCGACCCCGCCACTAGGGTAGTAACCCCATCCGGCGCTGTACGGCCATGTTGGCAAAGCGCCAATCAGAAGAAATATAAGGACAAGCAGCAGGACTATGCGCATCGCGCCCTCACACACGGCTCAAGGTCATAGCCTTGAGGCTGCGTTGCGCATTCCGGTGTCCCTTGGGGGCGGCTTAATACAATTCTTCGGGGCCGACAATTTTCGCCGGCCACCCGCTTTACCAGCAGCGTACCGGGCCGCAATCAACGTGCACGAAATCTGACCGGGGATAATACCCGACGCCGCCACAGCGCATGCTCAGCGCTGCAGAATGCACGTGCGTCAGGTCGCGCCCCTCGCAGCGCAGATCAATTGCCATGCCTTTGATGTGGAAGCTGTTGCTGGCGACCCCGTCACCTCGCAAATACATCATGTGATTGGTTGTCGGCGAGCGGTAGCCCGAGATGATCAGAAACGGGTCGTTGCATTCGAGCCGATGACGAAGCATGCCGAGAACATCGAGCACCCCGGCATTCATCGGTCGTACTTCATTGGAGTGATGGTCCCGCAGGACCCAGTTAATGTCGCGAACCGCGTCGCGAATATAATGTCCGTCTGCCCAATAAACGGTGCGGACCCATTCGCTTGTGTGGGTGTTATAGAGAGATACCGACCGCGGTGCGAAGGATACGGCGGTGGCGGGTCTGACGAGCGCAACACCAGTCGCAACCGCAGCCGTGCCCAGGACCCGACGCCGGGTCAGCAAAGAAGAAAATTGCAATGGTTAATCCCCCAAAACCCCTTGAAAGGGGGATACCATCGCCTACGCCGGCAGACAAGCCTGTTATACGGAGAACGTGCTTATAATTTGGCCGGCTCCGCTATTTTGACGTTTGAGTTGAGTCGCTTAGCGTTTTTTCAGCCGCGGCGCGGGCTGACGACCTCATGTTCCGCGACCGGTGCCTGTCGCGTCGGGTGCAGCGCTTGCCATATCTCGCCGTCTCGGTCGTAAACGTCGGGGCGGAATTGCAGCGTGCCGTCGGCATCGGCAAACGCCGTCTGGTATACCAGAAACACAGGAGTCGATTCCGGCAGGTTATGCCGGCTGGTGGTGCCCTGTGCGATTCCCTTGTTGATCACATCGACGGGCTGATGCAACAGGATCGACGCGAGTTCGCGCGGGTTCTGCACCCGGACGCAGCCGTGACTCTGCTGCCGGTTGTCGCGACCGAACAGCGTCTTGAGCGGCGTGTCATGCAGGTACACGTCAAACCGGTTGACCATCTCAAATTTAAGCTGGCCAAGGGCGCTCTTCGGGCCGGGCAACTGCTGAATTGAGCCATTGTGACGCATCGTCATGTGATGTCGGCTCAAGTAATTCGGCTGCTGGCTGAGTTTCGGCAAGATCTCCTTCGAAGCGATCGACAGCGGTACGTTCCACGGCGGGTTGTACAGCAGGCTGGTGATCGTCGATTGCAGTTCCGGCGTCTGCTTGTCGGTTTCACCGACCACGACGCGTGTCGTGAACGTCGGCTGGTTGTTCTGATACAGCGTCAGATGGGCGTTTGCGATGTTGACCCAGACGCGGTCGGCCGGGAGGTTTCGCACCAGCCAACGCTGACGCTCCATGTTCACGAGGATCTGGCGCAGACGCGTCTCATCATTCTTTTGGCCGCGCGCCGCGGGCGTACCGGTAGCTGACATCTCCGCAGCAGCCGCTGCCTGATAGGTCGGCAGGGCGCGGCGCAATGCCAGATAGGTTGGCGAGGTCGGCGCCAACGCCTCGATGACGGCGGCCGGGTTTGGGCTGCTGATGGCATTGTCGATGACGAGCGGAATATTGACCGGCTCGGGGGTCAGATCCTCATCGTCCATGCGATTTTCGATCGGCAGCGCACCGCGGGCGAGTGCGTCTGCGTATGAGAGAAACGCATCGGACAACAGCAGTTCGCGATCGGTCGGCGACAGGGCCGGGTTGCGCAACGCCGCGGCGTGGAACAGGTCGGGGTCGAGCCCCTGCTCGCCGGCTCGCCGCACCGCACCGAGTAACGCCTCGGCCTGCGGCTGCCGGGTGGCCCAGACCCGTTCGTAATTATGCGCTGCATAAAACTGGCGCAGCAGCGAGCCGTGCAGCTTTTCGCCGGCGATAACGAGGCTGGACGCGGCCTCGATCCGGTTGCGGATTTCGCTGTCGCCAGTAACGGCCGTTGCCGCATCGCCTGGCGGCTGCAGTGACGCTGGCATGAGCGCGGCGACCGGCACTTGCGCACCGGCATGAACCGTTGCCAGCAGGCACGCCGTCGCGACTGAAGCCGCGCCGTAGATCGTCCTGCGACGCAACGCCGGACGCCGACCACTTGCATTCCTGGGGGGTATGAACACCATGGCCTCGCTTGCACAAACAACACCCGCGCGTCTCCGCGCGTGCCGCGAACCCGGCGCGGCACCGTCACGTTGCGCCTCGGCTCCCGGCCAGAGCACCTGCATTCTAAGCAGCTTGCGCGAGCACAGGCGAACCGAAACGCAATTACTTTCTACTATATCGATAACAGTTACATTATCACAAAGTTGGGTACTTTCTACAACTGGCGAGACATGCGTGGCAGGACTGCCACGGGTAACGCCCGAATGCCGCGTTGCCGATTTGTTTGGTACGCGTGCAGGCCGCAAGATCGCCAGCATGAGAAACCCGGCATGAGAAGTAATGGGGAAGTGGCCTTCCGGTCGATTGCCGCTCTGTCGCAGGCCATCGATGCCGGTACGCTCGACCCGCGCGAGCTGGCCGATCTGATGTTCGACCGGATCGCCGCCCTCAATCCAACCCTGAACCTGTACCTGTCACTGTGTCGCGACACGGCGCTGGCTGAGGTGGAGGCGGCAACCGACCGCACCGGACGGCGGTGCCGGCGCGGGCCGCTCGATGGCATACCGATAGCGGTCAAGGACAATATCGACGTCGCGGGCGTGCCGACCAGCAACGGCCTCGGCGGAACGCCGTGGCGTGTCCCGTGCGAGGATGCCGAAATCGTGCGGCGGCTGCGGGCTGCCGGCGCTGTGGTGCTCGGAAAGCTCAATATGCACGAGGCGGCGCTCGGCGGCAGCACCGACAATCCGCATTTCGGCGCTGCGATCAATCCGTATCGGGCCGGCTATTCGCCGGGCGGGTCGAGCGGTGGCTCGGGCGCGGCGGTAGCGGCCGGGTTGTGCGTCGCGGCGCTCGGCACCGATACCGGTGGCTCGGTTCGCATCCCCGCATCCTATTGCGGGGTCGTCGGGTTCAAGCCGAGCTTTGGCCTTGTCAGCACGCGCGGCGTCGTACCGCTGTCGTGGCGGCTCGACCATATCGGGCCGCTTACCCGCAGCGTCGACGATGCACGGCTGATGTTTGTTGCATTGCACGGCTTCGATCCGCGCTGTCCCGAGTCGCGCTGTGACGCGGTGCTCGGCGGGGATGTCGCCACGCCGCTCGGCGGGCTGCGCCTCGGTGTCTGGGAGCTGGCGGATGAGCCGGCCGATCCGGCTGTCGCGACGGCGTTTGCGGCGGCGCTTGGTGTTTTCGCCGAACTGGGCTGTGCGATCCGGCCGGTGGCGTTATCCGGCTATGACAGCCTTCGTGCCCGCCGGGCGGCGCTGCTGCGCATCGAGGCCGACGCGGCGTTCATCCACGCGGATTTGTATGCCCGTGAGCCGGCGCGCTTTTCGCCGGCGCTGCGCGCCGGCCTCGACTACGGCGCGACCGTTTCGACGATGCGGCTGGTGGGCGCCGACCGGGTCATTGCGATGGCGGGGTCTGCCCTGGCCCGAGTGTTCGACGAGGTCGATGCCATCGTGTCGCCAACCACCCCGCAATCCGCCTTTCCATTTGCCGAGGGAGCGCCGGACAATCAGAACGCCTATTGCGTCGCGGCGAATTTCGCCGGTGCTCCGGCGATCAGCGTGCCGATGGGACACACCCGGGACGGATTGCCGCTCGGCTTGCAGATCATCGCCGCCTGCGACCACGATTTGACCGCGCTGCGCCTCGCCGACGCCTATGAAGCGGCGTGCGGCTTAAATCTCCGGCCGCCGCCGCTATACGGCCCGTAGGTCGAGCGGCGCGACGGCTCAGCCGTGTAGTACCAGCAGGCCGGCCGCGGCAATGGACAAAGCGCAGAAAGCAAAGCGCATCGGCCGTTCGGGCAGGCGGTGCGCCGCCGCGACGCCGACCGAGATGACCGCGCTGCCGCCAATCGCCAACGGAATGCCGAGGCCCCAATCGACTTGACCGGCGCCGGCATAGGTCGCCAATGCGATGATTGTACCGGGGCAGACCAGCGCCAGGGCGAGGCCCTGCGCCTCGACTTGCCGTACGCCGAAAAACGTGGTCAATGCCGGCGGCACGATAAAGGCGCCGCCGACCCCGAACAGGCCGGAGACCATGCCGCCGAGCAGGCCGACAATCGCCGTCCAGCCCCAGGGGAGGGGCTTGCGCTGCGGCGCCCCGCGAGCGCCGCGCCAGGTACGGTAGGCGACGACCGCCGCAAGGGCTACGAGAAACCCGGCGAAGGCGAGGCGCAGGTGATGCGGGTTGAGGCCGGTGGCGAGCCGGGCAACGGGGTAGGCCGCGACAGTGGCGGTCGCGCCCAGGGTCACCGCGATGCGCAGATCGACGCCGACCCGCTGGCGGTAGCGCCAGAATGCCAGCAGCACATTCGGCACGACCATCACGAGGCTGGTGCCCTGCGCAACCTGTTGCGGCATCGTGAAGATGATGCCGATGACCGGGATCGCGATGACGCCGCCGCCGATGCCGAACAGGCCGCCGACCATACCGGATGCCGCGCCGAGCCCGAGCGCGATCAGAAGCTGCCATGCCGTCGCGATCATCGGTTGATCTTTATGCGCCTTGAACCTACCGGGGATCGACCGATGGACCCACCGAGCGCGGTGACAATACCCCGATCGAGCGCGTAGCATCAGGCATTCAGGATCAACAGGAGCAAATGCATGACGGCGCAGATCGGTAAGGCTCTCGACGGCAAGGTGGCGGTTATCACCGGCGCCAGCAGCGGCATCGGCGCTGCCAGCGCGCGGCTCTTTGCCGAGGCTGGAGCGCGCGTCGTCGTCGGCTACAACAAGGGCGTCGAGCGCGCCAATGCGGTGGTCGCCGGTCTCGCCGGCAGCGGCCACAAGGCGATACACCTGCCGCTCGAAGATACCGCCCAGATCAGAAAGGCGGCCGCCGCCGTGCGCGAGCAGTTCGGCCGCGCCGATGTGCTGGTCAACTCGGCCGGGTTCACCCGCATGGTGGCGCATCACGACCTCGAAGCACTCGACGACGATCTGATCGACCAGGTGCTGACCGCCAATGTGCGCGGCCCGTTCGCCACGATCCGCGCTTTCGCCCCGCTGATGAAGGAATCTGGCGACGGCGTCATCATCAATATTTCGTCGGGCGCGGCGACCGCCGGCACCGGCAGTTCGATCATCTACGGCGCCTCGAAGGCGGCGCTCAATACGATGACGCTGGCGCTGGCGCGGGCCTTGGCGCCGGAAATCCGCGTCGTCGTGGTGGCGCCCGGCATGGTGCATACCGGGTTTGTCCCCGGCCGCACCGAAGAGATGATGCACAAGGCGGCAATGTCTGCGCCGCTGAAACGGGCGATCGAAGCCGAGGATGTCGCCCTGGCGGTAATCTCCTGCGTTACCCATCTGACGCACACCACGGGATCGATCATTCCGGTCGATGCCGGCCGGCATCTTTAGCCGGGCGACAGCCGAGCGAGGCCACCTCATGCCGTTGCCCGCGATCGTCAAACAGCGCGACGTTATCGACCGTCGCGGGCTCGGTGATGCGCTGGCGGCGCTGTCGATCAGCGCCACCAGCATCGACCGCAAACCGATCGTCGGCGTGTTGCGCGCCGCTCTCGCGCGTGGCCGCGACGAGATTCAGAACCGCTTTGAGGGCGGGGGCAGTTCGGCGCATTGCATTGCCGAACAGTGTTTCCTGACCGATCAGCTGATCCGCACCGCGTTCGACTTCGTCGTCGAGCGGGTCTATCCCCTGGCCAACCCGACCGAGGGCGAAAAGCTGGCGATCGTCGCGGTCGGTGGTTACGGGCGCGGCGAGATGGCACCCTATTCCGATATCGATCTGCTGTTCCTGCTGCCGTACAAGCAGACGCCGCATACCGAGCAGGTTGTTGAATACCTGCTGTATCTGCTGTGGGATCTGGGGCTTAAGGTCGGGCAGTCGACCCGCTCGGTGGCGGATTGCCTGCGCTATGCCAAAGGTGACTTGACGATCCGCACCAGTCTGTTGGAAGCGCGCTATGTCTGGGGCGAGCAATCGCTTTACAACGATTTGAAACAGCGCTTCGACAACGAAATCGTGCGCGGCACCGCGGCGCAGTATGTCGATGAAAAGCTCGCCGAGCGCGATGCGCGGCACCAGCGGGTCGGCGACAGCCGTTATCAGCTCGAACCTAATCTGAAGGAAGGCAAGGGCGGTCTTCGCGATCTGCACACGCTGTACTGGCTGGCGAAATACATCTACCGCATCGACGATGTCGAAAAGCTCGTCGATCTCGGCGTGCTGTCAGCCGAAGAATCGCAGCGCTTTGAACGGGCCCAGAGTTTCCTGTGGAGCGTGCGCTGCCACCTGCATTACCTCGCCGGGCGCGCCGAGGAACGGCTGACATTCGACATGCAGGCGCGCATCGGCGTGCGCATGGGCTATCGCGACCGCACCGGCAGCCGCGGCGTCGAACGCTTTATGAAGCACTATTTTCTTGTTGCAAAAGATGTCGGCGACCTGACCCGCATCTTCTGCGCCGTGCTGGAATCCGACCAGAAGAAAAAACGGCGGCTGTCGTGGCTGCGCTGGAGCACCGGCCGGCGTTCGCTTAGCGGCTTTGTGCGCGATGGCGAATGGCTGACGATCCCCAACGAAAATTTCTTCAAGAGCGACCCGGTCAATCTGTTGCGGCTGTTCCATGTCGCGCAGGAGCACGATCTCGATATTCATCCGCGTGCCTTGCTTGCGGTGACCCAATCATTGCGGCTGGTTAATGCCGCGTTGCGCGAAAACCCGGAGGCCAACCGGCTTTTCCTCGAAATCCTGACCTCGAAGAAAAACCCGGAAATCGCCTTGCGCCGGATGAACGAGGCCGGTGTGTTCGGCCGCTTTATCCCGGATTTCGGCCGTGTCGTCGCGCAGATGCAATACGACATGTACCATGTGTACACAGTCGACGAGCACACGCTGTTCGCCATCGGCATCGTGCATCAGGTCGAAACCGGTGATTTACTGCAGGAATTGCCGGTCGCCTGCGACATCATGCCGACGATCGCGTCGCGCCGCGCGCTTTACCTGGCGACGCTGCTGCACGACATCGCCAAAGGGCGTGGCGGCGACCACTCGCTGCTCGGCGAGCAGGTCGCGCTGAAACTCGGACCGCGCCTGGGGCTTTCCGCCGAAGAGACCGAAACGGTGGCGTGGCTGGTGCGGTGGCACTTGCTGATGAGCAATGTCGCTTTCAAGCGCGACATCAGCGATGCGCAAACGATCCGTAATTTCGTCGAGATCGTGCAGTCGCCCGAGCGCCTCAAATTGCTGCTGGTTCTGACTGCTGCCGATATTCGCGCGGTCGGCCCCAAAGTGTGGAACAACTGGAAGGCGACATTGCTGCGCGAACTCTATCGCAGCGCGCTCGATGTGATTTCCGGCGGGCTGACCGTCGAGGCGCGCGACTCGCGGATCGCCGCGGCGCAGGCGGCGGCGCGCGCTCTGCTGACCGATTTCACCGATGAGGAATTCGCCACCGTCACCAGTCGCGGGTATCCGTTCTACTGGCTGTCGCTCGATGCCGAGACGCATGCGCGGCAGGCCCGGCTGATGCGCAAGGCGGACGCGAGCGAGGCGCCGCTGAGCGTCGAGCAGCGCATCGACGAGTCGCGCGCCGCGACCGAGGTGACGCTGTATGCGGCCGACCATCCCGGCCTCTTCTCGCGCATCGCCGGGGCCTTGGCGGTGTCGGGCGCCAACATCGTCGACGCCAAGATCATGACGATGTCGAACGGCATGGCGCTCGATATTTTCTGGGTACAGGACCAGGACGGGACACCGTTCGACCGGCCCGACAAGGTGCGCAAGCTTGCATCGGTCTTTGAAAACGTGCTGACCGGCGATCTGAAGCCGCATCTCGAATTGGAGCGACCGGCGGCGTTTCCCAGCCGGATGAGCGTCTTTACCGTGCCGCCGCGGGTGTTGATCGACAATCAGGCGAGCCGCTCGCACACCGTCGTCGAGGTCAATGGCCGCGACCGGCCGGGGCTGTTGTGGGAACTGACGCGCGAACTGACCCGCCTCAGCCTGCAGGTTTCAAGTGCCAAGATTTCGACCTACGGCGAAAAGGTCGTCGACGTGTTTTACGTCAAGAACCTGTTCGGACATAAGGTCGAGCACCCGCAAAAGCTGGCCGAGATACGCAGTACGCTCGAAGCGGTGCTGGAAAAAGGCAATCTGAAAGCGGCGCATCCGCCGGCCCGCCGGCCGCGCGTCGCCGCCGCGGAATAGACGCGCCGGCTTATCGGTCTGCCCCCCCGTCCTGCTGTGACTCGCGGATCTGGCGCAGCAGATCGCGCACACCGCGGGCGGTGCGCAGCTTGCGACCGATATCGGGCGCGAGCCGCAGGTCACCGGCCGCATCGAGAAACCCGGCTTCGGTATCGGGCGGCAATTCGCTCAGCACTTCGGCAAAGGCGCGGAAGATCGCCTCGACGTCGCGTGCCTGAAGTTGCCGTTCCCGTGCCACGCCGCCCGCCTCCGCTCCCGCATCCGTCGTCTGTGCGCCGGGGTCTGTGCGCCGGGCAGCTTAGGCACAAGCCCGGCCCAGACGAAAGCCCGGCATCGCAGAGACGGGGGTGGGGTGGTCATCAGAACAATGCCAGCTGGTCGCCCTGCTGCGGCGGCGGCCGAAATCGCGATGTGTCGAGCATCTCATTGGTGCGGGCGGCGAACCCGAGTTGCCGGCAGGCGCGATCAAAGCGCGCCGCCAGCATTGCGGCGTAAGGGCCGCCGCCGGTCATCCGCTTTGACCATGCGGAATCGTAGATGCGGCCGCCGTGGCATTGTGCGACCAGCGACAGGACGTGCGATGCCTTTTGCGGTTCCTGCTCCTCGAGCCATTCCTTGAACAGCCCTTTCAATTCGAGCGGCAAGCGCAGCAGCGTATAACCGGCGCGGCGCGCGCCAGCAGCGTGAGCGCGGGTCAAAATGTCTTCCATTTCGCGATCGTTCAGCGCCGGAATCATCGGCGCCGCGAGCACGCTGGTTGGTATGCCGGCCGCGGCGAGCGCGGCGATTGTTTCGATGCGCCGTTCCGGTGTCGCAGCGCGCGGCTCCATGCGCCGGGCAAGATCACGATCGAGCGTCGTCACCGATACCGCCACGACCGCGAGGCGCTGGCGCGCCATATCGGCGAGAATATCGATGTCGCGCTGCACCAGAGCCGATTTGGTCACGATCGTCACGGGGTGGCGGAAATCGCGCAGGGTTTCGAGGATCGCGCGGGTAATGCCGAGGCGGCGTTCGGCCGGCTGGTACGGGTCGGTATTGCTGCCGAGGGCGATCGGGCGGCAGTTGTAGCCCTTTTTGCGCAATTCGGCGTTGAGCAGCGCGGCGGCCTGCGGCTTGTGGAAGATGCGGGTTTCAAAATCGAGGCCGGGCGACAGGCCGAGATAGGCATGGCTTGGTCGCGCATAACAATAGATGCAGCCATGTTCGCAGCCGCGATAGGGGTTTATCGAGCGGTCGAACCCGATATCAGGCGAGTCGTTGCGCGCGATGATCGAGCGGGTGGCATCGACGGTCAGAGTCGTGGCGATCCGCTGTTCGTCGATTTCGCCGGTTTCCCAGCCGTCATCGAACACCGCCCGCTTCTCGCTTTCGAAGCGTCCGGTATCATTGCTTGCGGCGCCGCGCCCCTTGCGCGCCCTGACCATGACCGGCATATCCATGACGCATATTTAAGCTATGTTCTCTAAACGTTTCAAGAACAAAATGCGGCTGTCTGTTATTATCCCCACGCTCGATGCTCTCACCGAACTCATTGCGACGCTGGCCGCGTTGGGCGAGCGGCTGTCCGATGACGAGATCATCATTGCTGACGGCGGCTCCGCAGACGGCACCGCGGCGGTCGCCGGCGCCGCCGGCGCGTGCGTTGTCATCGCGCCGCGCGGCCGCGGCAACCAGCTTGCGGCCGGTGCCGCCGTAGCGAGAGGCGAGTGGCTGCTGTTTCTGCATGCCGATTGTCGGCCGGCGGCGGGCTGGCGGGATGCGGTCGCCGCCTTCGCTGCGTCGCTCGGCGCCGTCGGCTGCGCCGGATATTTCAGGCTGGCGCTGGATGACGCCAACCCGGCGGCGCGGCGGCTGGAGCGCATCGTCGCGTGGCGGTGCCAGGCATTCGCATTGCCTTACGGAGACCAGGGGTTGCTGATATCGCGACAGCTTTATGATGCGGTGGGCGGGTTTGCCGCGATCCCGTTGATGGAAGACGTCGATTTCGTGCGGCGGCTGGGCCGGCGCCGGTTAATGCCGATTGCCGCCACGATTTGCGCTTCGGCGCGTCGCTACCGCCGCGACGGCTATCTGCGGCGGCCATTGCGCAATCTTGCCTGCCTGTCGCTGTATTTTGCCGGGCTGTCGCCTGCCCGCATTGCCCGGTTTTACGGTTGAGGCAGCCTTGGCGACAACTCGCCATCTCGTGCTGTTTGTTCGTGCGCCACAGCTTGGCGTCGGCAAGCGCCGTCTCGCCCGCGACATCGGCGACGTGGCGGCGTTGCGCTTTGAGCGGGCGATGTTGGCGCTGATGCTGCGACGGCTGGCAGGTGATCGGCGCTGGCGGCTGCGTCTCGTGGTGACGCCGCGCGGTGCGCGGCGCCGCCGGCTTCTATGGCGGCGTCGCATGCCGATCGTGGCGCAAGGAAGCGGCGATCTCGGACAATGCATGCGCCGCGCGCTGGCCGCCTGTCCGCCGGGGCCAGCGGTGCTGATCGGCAGCGACATTCCGATGCTCGCGGCTTCGCATATCGCCGCGGCGTTTCGCCTGCTGGGACGGCGCGACCTGGTTTTCGGGCCGACCGGCGATGGCGGTTTCTGGCTGGTCGGCGCCCGCCGCTCGCCACGAATGCCGCCGCTGTTCGGGCCGGTGCGCTGGTCCAGCCGGCATGCACTGGCCGATACATTGCTGAACCTGCCGCCACGGGTATCGGTCGGCTTTGCGACGAGGCTCGACGACGTGGATGACCGCGCCGCCTTTCACCGTCTGGCGCCGCGGCGGGGGTTTTAGCGGCTATTTCTGCTGGTGTTCGAGAAGGCGCGGCATCAGTTCGACGAAGTTGCACGGGCGAAAGCGGTTGTCGAGCTGGTGCACCAGGATGTCCTGCCAGGCATCGCGGCAGGCGCTGGGCGACCCCGGCAATGCGAACAGGTAGGTGCCGCCGGCAACCCCCGCGGTGGCGCGGCTTTGGATCGTTGATGTGCCGATCTTGGCAAAGCTGAGCCAGCGGAAGAGTTCGCCAAACCCGGCGATTTCTTTCTCATAGACGCTGTGAAACGCCTCTGGCGTCACGTCGCGGCCGGTCACGCCGGTGCCGCCGGTCGAGATCACCACATCGATTTCCGCGTCGGCGATCCACGCGCGCAGCTGTTCGGTGATTGCCGCGATATCGTCGCGCACGATCCGCCGCACCGCGACGCGGTGTCCCGCTGCCGTCGCCATTTCGGCGAGCGTGTTGCCGGAGCGGTCGTCGGCCGCGCTACGGGTGTCCGACACGGTCAGCAACGCGATGTTGACGGGCAGAAAGGGTCGGGTTTCGTCAATGCGGCCGGCCATCACTCACTCCTTTAGGATCCCTGCAAGATAGGCGCGCCTATCCCGCATCGCCAGATGGTTGCGGCGCATCGAGGTGGGCGCGCAATGCCAGGAGGTCGCGCCAGGCGTCGCGCTTGCGCTCGGGCGAGCGCAGCAGGAATGACGGATGGAACATCGGCAGCACCGGCACCGGTGCGGCGAGACCCGGCACCGTCAGGTCAAACCAGCGGCCGCGCAACCGGGTGATCCCTTCGCTGTACGGCAGCAGCGCACCGGCCGCCGTGCCGCCGGCCAGCACGGCGACCTTGGGCTGCGCCAGCGCGACATGGCGCAGGACGAACGGCAGGCAGGCGGCGATCTCGGCGGCGGTCGGCTTGCGGTTGCCGGGCGGGCGCCAGTAGATGACGTTAGTTATCTGCACGCTGGTGCGGTCGAGCCCGATCGCCGCCAGCATGCGGTCGAGCAACTGGCCGCTGCGGCCGACAAACGGGCGGCCGAGGCGGTCTTCGTCGGCCCCCGGCGCCTCGCCGATGATCATCACCGGGGCGGCGGGGTTGCCGTCGATAAAGACGGTGTTGGTCGCGGTGCGTTTGAGAGGGCACCCGTCGAAGGCGGCAACCAGTGCCGCCAGCGCCTCGATCGTCTCGGCCCCGGCTGCCAGCCGACGCGCTGATTGCGCCGCCTCGGCCAGCGATTCGGCGAGCATGCCCGGCGGTGCCACCACCGGGCGCGGTTGCGCCGGCATCGCCGGAGGCGGGGAGGGACGGGATGATGCTGGAGGTCGCGCGGCCGGTGGCGGCGCGACTACCGGTGGCGGCGGCGTCAGCCGGTTGAGGGCGATGTCGCCGATCGCTTCATCGGCTCCCATCGCGATCTGCCATTGCAGCAGGGCGAGGGCCGCTTCGGGCGACAGGATGCCGCTGGGGAGGCGATCAGAGGGAAGCTCGCTCGGCATCAGCCAAGTTTATCATCGAGCCTCGGCGGTGCGTCTAATATAGTCCAGCGAAAGGGCGATAAAGGATGACACGGTGGCGGACGTCGAACGCGAGCAGATGGAATATGACGTTGTCGTGGTCGGCGCCGGGCCGTCCGGCCTTGCTGCGGCGATCCGTCTGAAGCAGCTTGCCGTGGCTGCCGGCAGTGAACTCGGCGTCTGCGTCGTCGAAAAAGGCTCCGAGGTCGGTGCTCATATCCTGTCGGGCGCGGTGCTCGAACCGCGCGCGCTCGACGAGCTGTTTCCCGATTGGCGCGAGCGCGGCGCGCCGCTCAACACGCCGGCGACCGAAGACCGCTTTCTCTTTCTGACAAAAAACCATGCGATGCGGCTGCCGACTCCGCCGCAGATGCATAATCACGGCAATTACATCGTCAGCCTCGGCAATGTCTGCCGCTGGCTGGCGCAGCAGGCCGAGGAACTTGGCGTCGAAATCTACCCCGGCTTTGCCGCAGCGGAAGTGCTGTACGACGAGGGGGGGCGGGTGCGTGGCGTCGCGACCGGCGACATGGGCATCGGCCGGAATGGCGAGCCGACCGACCACTACACCCCCGGGGTCGAACTGACCGCGCGGGAAACGTTGTTCGCCGAAGGCTGCCGCGGCTCGTTGACCAAGACGCTGGTCGAGCGCTTTCACCTGCGCGGCGGCTGCGACCCGCAGACTTACGGGATCGGCATCAAGGAATTGTGGGAAGTCGCGCCCGAGCAGCATCAGCCCGGCCTCGTCGTGCATACGGTCGGCTGGCCGCTGGACAACAGCACCTATGGCGGCTCCTTTCTTTATCATCTCGAAGACCGGCAGGTGTTTGTCGGATTTGTCATCGGGCTCGATTACCAGAACCCGTTTCTGAGCCCGTTCGAGGAATTTCAGCGCTACAAGACGCATCCCGCGATTCGCCCGTTTTTCGAAGGAGGGCGGCGTATCTCGTATGGTGCGCGGGCGCTCAACGAAGGCGGGTTCCAATCGATCCCGCAGCTCGATTTTCCCGGCGGCGCGCTGATCGGCGATGCTGCCGGATTTCTCAACGTGGCAAAGATCAAGGGCAGCCATACCGCGATGAAGTCAGGCATGGTGGCCGCCGAAACCATGTTCGCGCGGCTGACCGGAGCAGGTGGTGGCCGGGTGCGCGACGCGGTGCAGCGCAGCTGGGTGTGGGACGAGCTTTATCAGGTGCGCAACATCCGACCGAGCTTTCGCCTGGGGCTGCTGGGCGGCCTCGCTTATTCGGCCTTCGACACTTACGTCATGCGCGGCAAGGCGCCGTGGACGTTCCATAACCATTCCGACCACACGCAGTTGATGCCGGCCAGCCAGATGCCGCCGATCGAGTATCCGCGGCCGGACGGTAAGGTCAGTTTCGATCGCCTGTCTTCCGTCTTCATCTCCAATACCAATCACGAAGAAGACCAGCCGCCCCACTTGAAGTTGCGCGACCCGGCTAAAGCAATCGCCATCAATTATCGTTTCTACGATTCGCCGGAACAGCGTTATTGTCCGGCTGGCGTCTATGAGATTGTCAGCGAAGACGGCGCTGCCGGGCCACGGCTCCAGATCAATGCGCAGAATTGCGTACATTGTAAAACCTGCGACATTAAAGACCCGGAGCAGAATATCGATTGGGTGGTGCCGGAAGGCGGCGGTGGCCCTAATTATCCCAATATGTGATGCAAATATCGCGGCGGTGCGATGCAGTGCGGGTTTTAACGATGGCGACACTGGCGATGTCCGGGGCGACCCCAGGATTTTTCGATAACCGGCGCGGCGGTCGAAGGAGGCCGGTTGTATGGGCGATCGCGCTGACCGGCGGTCTCGCCGTGGGTTTCGCTGCAGGGCCGGCGAGGGCGGCGCCGCCGACCGCCGCTGCGCCGGTGACTGCCGCACCGGCTGCCCCGCCCACTGCGCAAACCAAAAAGCCGGCTGCGGGCGGCGCGCCGACGGAGCTGTTCGGGTTCTACCTCGCCGGCCGGCATGCGCAGGAGGTACGCGATTTCACGACGGCGGTGGGCTGGTACGAAAAGGCGCTGGTACTCGATCCGGACGCGCCCGAACTGATCAGCCGAACGTTTCTGACCGAAATCTGCGCCGGGCATTTCGACCGCGCCCGCGCCCTGGCCCCACAGGTGCTGAAGCTCGACCCCAGCGACGGCGCCGCGCAGCTGGTCCTGCTGATCGATCGCCTCAAGGCGAACGATGCGGCGGGTGCTTTGAAATACGCCACCGGGTTGCCGACCGACGGGGTACACCGCTTTGCCGGCCCGTTCGCCTTGGCGTGGACCCGCGTCGCCGCGGGCGATCTCGCCGGCGCCGATACCGCGTTGCAGGGTCTCGACAAATTCAACGGGTTTCAGCCGCTGAAGGTGTTTCAGCTCGGCCTGCTGTACGATTTCGCCGGCAAGGCGGACAAGGCGCAGCAATATTTCGACAAATCGCTGAGCGGCAGTGACCAGCTCAACTGGCGCCTGACCGACGCGATAGCCAATTTCGATGAACGCCACGGCCGCGCCGACCAGGCGAAGGCGCTGTATGATCGCTTTATCAAGCAGAACAACAGCAGCGACCTCGGCCTGTCGGTCATCGCCGCCCGGCCGGCGGGACCACCGCAGGCGACCGTGCGGACGCCTGCCGACGGACTTGCTGAATCGCTGTTCGATCTCGCCAGCGTGCTGAACCAGGCCGAAACGCTCGACCTGTCGCTGCTCTACAACCGTTTCGCTCTGGCGTTGCGGCCGCAATTTCCGCTGGCGCAACTACTGCTAGCCGATACGCTCAGCGCGCAGCACAAACCCGAAGAGAGCCTCGCCGTGCTGGCCGAAATTCCGGCGGGTTCATCCTATTCGTGGGCGGCCCGGCTGCGCGCCGCGATCAACCTCGACACGCTTGACCGCACTGATGAGGCCATCGCCCAGCTTAAAGGGATGGTGTCCGAGAACACCAACCTGACCGGCGCCGAGGTCGAACTTGGCGATGTCCTGCGCAATAAAAAGCGCTACGGCGAAGCGGTGGCCGCCTATGACGAAGCGATCCGGCGGACCGCCGCGGCCGGCCTGCCCGAGCGCTGGGCCTTGTTTTATGACCGCGGCGTCGGGCTGGAACGCTCCGGCGAATGGAAGCGGGCCGAAGGCGATCTGCTGCACGCGCTCGATCTCAAGCCGGATCAGCCGATGGTGCTGAACTATCTCGGCTATTCCTGGATCGACCGCGGCGAAAACCTCGATCGCGGCATGAAGATGATCGAAAAGGCCGTCGAGCTGCGCCCCGAGGACGGTTATATCGTCGACAGCCTCGGCTGGGCGCATTATCGCACCGGCGATTATGCCGGCGCGGTCCAATATCTCGAAAAGGCGATCGAGCTGGTCCCGGAGGACCCGACGATCAACGATCATCTGGGCGACGCGTACTGGCAGGCTGGCCGCATGGTCGAAGCACGCTACCAATGGCGGCGCGCGCTGCAGTTCGGGCCGCAGGAAAACGAGATCAAGCCGATCGAAGCAAAGCTCGAGCACGGTCTCAAGGCGGCGGAGATGCCGCAGCGCGGCGGCTGAGGCGGCCTGACACGCAGACCGGCAGCGGAGAGCGATGAGCGGGGCGGTCAGCGTTTTCGCGCCGGCGAAGATCAATCTATACCTGCACATCGTCGGCAAGCGGGCGGACGGATATCACTTGCTCGACAGCCTTGTCGCGTTTGCGGATATCGGCGACCGGGTTAGTGCCGTACCGGCCAATGGCCTGTCGCTGAGCATCAATGGCCCTGAGGCTGGTGCGCTCGCCGAGACTGGCGACGACAATCTGGTGCTGCGCGCCGCCAAATTGTTTGCCGAGGCTACCGGCGCCGCCGGGGGCGCGGCCCTTTATCTCGAAAAGCAGCTACCGGTGTCCTCTGGAATTGGTGGCGGATCGAGCGATGCGGCGGCGGCCCTGCGGGCGCTTGCCGGTCTGTGGGGCCGCCGCCTTGATGATGCCGCCCTGGCGCGACTCGCTCTGACCTTGGGCGCCGATGTGCCGGCTTGCCTGATCGGGACGGCGGTTTGGGTTGGCGGCATCGGCGAGCGGCTCGAGCCGGTCCTGGCGTTGCCGCCGGCCGGCATCGTGCTTGCCAACCCGCGCCGGGCGTTGCCGACTGTGCAGGTCTTCAAGGCTCGCCGCGGCGGGTTTACGCCGGCAAACCGCATTGACCCGATGCCAGGCGACGCCGCCGCGCTGGCGGCGGCACTGGCCGAAAATCATAACGACCTGACCGACGCCGCGCTCCACATCGTGCCCGAAATCGCCGACGTGCTGGCGCATCTGGCGGCGCTGCCGGGGGCGTTGCTGACACGCATGAGCGGCAGCGGTGCAACGTGCTTCGCCCTTTTTACCGATCGCGCCGCGGCCGCAGCCGCCAGGCGCCGGCTGGTGTCGCAGAAGCCGCACTGGTGGTCCGCGGCGGGTGCCTTGACGAGCGCACCTCCCGGTGTCGAACCCGTCGATGCCGAGACGATTCAACTCTGATATTCGGACGCCCCCACGCCGCGGCGGTGTGCAAAGTTGAGGGTCAGGAGGCGGCTGGAAAAGGCGCCGTAGGTTGTCGGCTCGTAGCGCGCCGGGTTGTCCGCGGTAACGCAGGTCGGCACGCAGGCGATTTCCGCATCGTGGTTGGGACCGAGAAAAAACGGGATCGCATAACGTGACTGGTCGTTGCGGTTGACGACGCGGTGCGGCGTGGGGCGGAACCGGTCGTTCGAATAGCGCCCGAGCATGGCGCCGGTGTTGACGACAAAGGTTCCAGGAATGGCCGGTGGCCGGATCCACTCGCCTTCCGGGGTGCGCACTTCGAGACCGGGTAGCGCCGATTGCGCCAGGAAGGTGATGAAGTTGTTGTCGGTGTGCGGGGCGAAACCGAATTCGTTATCGCCGGGGTCGGGCTGCGGCGGGTAATGGATCAGCCGCAAGGTGCAATGCGGCTCGGCAAAGGCGGCGGCGAAATAATCTTCCGGCAAGTCCAGCGCCAGCGCAAAGGCAGGCACCAGATGCCGTGTCATTGCCTCCATCGCACTGTAATATGCGACCATCGCGGTGCGGAACTCGGGCATGTCGGCCGGCCACCGGTTGAGGCCGATCAGCGGCTTGTTGTTGACGATGTCGGGGTGATCAGGAGCGCGGTCGCGGGTGATGTAAAAGCTCTCGCTGAAATTCGGGTTGGTGTTCTGGTTGACCGGCGAGTGCCGCACGGTCTGGCCGCCGAACGGCAGGTAGCCGATATTGTACTGGCCGATCTTGTGCGCCAGCTTGGTTGTCTCGTCGCAGGCAAAAAAGCGGGCGGTCTCGGCAAAGGCATTCTCGACCAGCGCCGGCGCAATGCCGTGATTGGCGACGACAAGAAACCCGGTATCGGCGCTGACGCGGGCGACCTCGCCCGCCAGCGCGGCGCAAGCGCCGGGTTCGCCGGCCAGCAACGGCGCGATGTCGAGCACCGGAATGCGGTCGGATGCCGCGGGCACGATATCGATCTGTCGGGCCGCAACGTTCATAGCCGTCTCCTCATTCACACCGTTCGCCGCAGGACATGATACTGCGATTTCCACACCCTCCGGTATGGCGTTGCCGAAACCTTGAGCGTCATGCGGGTCGCAGCCAGACCGACGTGTCGTGGAAGACTGCGCCGCCATGCGGGACGCCGGGGTCGGCGCTGGTCAGCAGGTTGATGCCGATGCCTTCTTCAAAAGCATGGTTGGGCCACACGCCCTCCACCACGACGACACGCGGCTGCAGCCCGTCAAACGCGCGGGCATGCACGACGACGCTGCCACGGCGGTTGCCGATGCGAATGCGTCCGCCTTCTATGATGCCGAGGCCGGCGAGCGTCTCCGGATGTACCAGGGCGCTCGGCCGCCCCTCGCGCGCAACGCCCGAGGGGATGTTGTTAAAGGTGGTATTGAGAAACGAGCGCGATGGCGCCGGCACCATGCGATAAGGCTGCGACGGTTCGCGGTCGTCGATGATCGCGACATGGTCGGCAAACTCCGACAACGCGGCATGATCGCGCCCGACCGTTCCCCAACGGGCGCGGAAGTGGAATTTCCGATCGGCTTGCGCGAACCCATCCAGAAAATGAGCCGTCTCGAACGGCAGCGCGCAGTCGAGCCAAGTGCCCTCGGTAAACGCTTCCGGTCCCGGCAGACCGCTCAGCCGCAGCGTCTCGGTGATGATCTCACGCGCGGTCATCGAAAACCCGCGATGTGTCGCGTCAAGCCGCGCGGCCAGCCCGCAATGCACCTCATGGTTGGAGCGGCACTCGCCGTAAGCCGGCACGACGGCACGGTGCATCTGCAAAAAGCTGTGGCCGCCGGCGGTGTAGATGTCGTCGTGTTCCAGAAATGTCGTTGCCGGCAGCACGATATCGGCCATCGCGGCGGTCTCGGTCATAAACTGCTCGTGCACGCAGACAAACAGATCGTCGCGCGCGAAGCCGCGATGCACGAGGCCGGATTCCGGCGACACGACCATCGGGTTGGTGTTCTGGACCAGCAGCGCATCAACCGGCGGCCCGTCTGCGATGTCTCGCCGGTCGCCGGTCAGGATCGGGCCGATGCGCGACTGGTCAAGGATGCGGGTATTCGGGTCGAGGACATCGTGTCCTTCGATCAGGCTGCGGTCGAGGCGGACGACGCCGTGATTCGATTGCAGCGCACCGCCGCCTTCGTATTGCCACGCGCCGGTCACCGCCGGCAGGCAGGTCACGGCAAAAAGCTGCGCCGCACCATTGCGTGAGCGCGAAAACCCGTAGCCGAGGCGGATAAAGCTGCGCTTGGTGCGGCCGTAAAGCCGCGCAAAGGCAATGATTTCGGCTTCGCTGAGGCCGGTGATCGCAGTCGCCCAGGCCGGATCGCGGCTGGCGAGATGCGCTTCGAGGCCGGCGGGGTCGTCGGTGTACCGCGCCATATACGCCCGGTCGGCATAGCCCTCCTTGAACAGGACATGCATGACCGCGCAGGCCAGCGCGCCATCGGTGCCGGGCAGCGGCGCCAAATGCTGATCGGCGATCGCTGCCGTGCCGGTGCGATACGGGTCGATCACCACCAGCCGGGCGCCGCGTTCCTTGCGCGCCTTAGCGATGTGGGTCATCGCATTGACCTGGGTCGAAACCGGGTTGCCGCCCCACACGACGATCAGATCGGATTTTGCCATCTCGCGCCCGTCAACGCCGCGCTTGGCGCCGACCCCGACCAGCCAGCCGGCATCGGTCAGCGCGGTGCAGATCGTCGAATGCTGCCGCGAATAGCGCATCGCATGGCGCAGGCGCTGCAACCCGTCGCGCTGCACCAGCCCCATCGTGCCGGCATAGTAATGCGGCCAGACCGCCTCGCTGCCGTGGCGCTGGGCGGCGCGGGCAAATCCTTCCGTGACGAGGTCGAGCGCGTCATCCCAGCCGATCGGGACAAACGCGGCATGCCCGACGCCTTTGTCGCCGACCCGCCGCAGCGGCACCGACAGCCGCTCCGGATGATACTGGCGCTCGGCATACCGCCCGACCTTGGCGCAGACGACGCCATCGGTATAGCCCTGTGCCTTCGCACCCCGAATGCGCCCGATCCGCACCCCGTCGATGCGCTCGACCTCAAGCGCGCAGGTGCTCGGGCAATCGTGCGGACAGACACTGTAGACCGTGTCAAACGGCAATTACGGGCTCCGACATTGGTTCAGCCGCGCCGCCGGCGGGGCCGGCGATCACCACCACATAGCCGTCCGGATCGCGTAGCCAAATTTCCCACTGATTGGGCGCAGGATTGACGTGAGCGTCCTCGATCACCTCGGCACCAAGCCTCCGGACCCGCGCCACCGCGGCCTTGAAATCCTCGACCACGAACCACAAGAGCACCCCGTGCCCTGGCGGCGCGGCGGCGCGGTTGACCAGGTTGGGATGGTTCTCCTCGTCCCAGGCATGCAGCTGCAGGACCGCCCGTCCGGATGACGAGAGCACATTGTAAAAATCCCGGTGCGAATGTGCGGGAAGCCCGCTTACGGCCAGCAGTTCCGCGTACCATCGGCTGCTCGCCCGGACATCGCGTACAGCGATCAGCGGCTGGGCCTCGATGGTCGAACCTTGCGCGGCGGAAGGCATAGAGATCGATCCTCGCGGGGGCTTCTGACAAGATGCTAACATATCGGCAGTCCTGAGCGCCGCTTTTGGATCGCGTTCAAGCACTCGCGCTCGGGGCGGCTCTCGGGGCTACAAACCAATATTCGGGGTTCGGGCAACCATGCCGAACTCAAGGACTATTCCGGCAGGGTTAATCGGGCCGAAATCCAAACTGAGGATTGCTTCCGATTGCGGCACCCGATTTACCGGCCGGTTCGCTTAACGAGGAATATCCGATGCGCTTCACCCTGACGCCCGAGCAGCTTGAAATCCGCGAGGCGGTGGCGCGGCTGTGTGAGCGGTTTGGCGATGATTACTGGCTGAAAAAGGATAGCGAGGGCGAGTTTCCCCACGAGTTTCATCGAGCGATGGCGGAGGGCGGCTGGCTCGGAGTCGCGATGCCCGAGGAGTTTGGCGGCAGCGGCCTCGGCATCACCGAGGCGGCGGTCGTCATGCAGACGGTGGCGCAATCCGGGGCGGGGTTCAGCGGTGCTTCAGCGGTGCATATGAACATTTTCGGGCTGCATCCGGTCGTCATGTTCGGGACGGCGGAACAGAAACAGCGCTTTCTGCCGCCTCTGATCGCCGGCAGGGAAAAAGCGTGTTTCGCCGTCACCGAACCGGATGTCGGCCTCGATACGACGCGACTCAAGACGCGCGCGGTGCGCGACGGCAACGGCTACAGCATCTCGGGCCGCAAAATCTGGACCTCGACCGGGCAGGTCGCCGAGAAAATGCTGATCCTGACGCGCACGACGCCATTCGAGGAAGCGTCGCGGCCGTCGCACGGCATGACGCTGTTTTATACCGATCTCGACCGCAGCAAGGTCGAGGTTCGCGAAATCCACAAGATGGGCCGGGCCGCCGTCGATTCGAACATGGTGTTTATCGACGGCCTCAAGGTGCCGGCGGAAGACCGCATCGGCGAGGAAGGCAAGGGCTTTCAGTACATCCTGCACGGAATGAACCCGGAGCGGATTTTGCTCGCATCGGAGGCGGTCGGGCTGGGCCGCGCGGCCCTGGCGCGGGCCGCACGCTATGCCAAGGAGCGCGTCGTGTTCGGCCGGCCGATCGGACAGAACCAGGGTATTCAGCACCCGCTGGCCGAACGCTGGATCGATCTTGAAGCCGCCGAATTGCTGGTGTGGCGCGCCGCCGCCGCTTACGACAGCGGCGCGGAGCCGGGTGCGGTGGGCGCCTTCGCCAATGCCGCCAAGTTCTTCGCCGCCGAGGCCGGGCATCGCGCCTGCGAAACGGCGATGCTGACGCATGGCGGCATGGGTTATGCCCGTGAATTCCACGTCGAGCGTTTTTTCCGCGAAATCCAGATCGCGCGTATCGCCCCGATCAGCCCGCAGCTGATCCTGTCGCACATCGCCGAACGCGTGCTCGGGCTGCCGAAATCGTATTAGAAAGGTGAAGACGCAAGCGCCACCCACATCGTAGCGTCATGCGCCTTTTGCCAATTCAGCGTTCAAGCGTCCCCCCTTTTTCGAAAGGGAAGCAGCCTGATCGCTTGAACAAGAGCCTATCCTTCCAGTAGGACGCAGTGTTCGGCGGAAAAGGACACCGTTACCGGGGCGCCTTCGTCGAACGACTCGGTGGGGGGGCGGCGGACGATCAAGGTGCCCGCCGGCCACTCGACGACGTACTGGATGAAATCGCCGTGAAACAGGCGTTGGCGGATTCGCCCTGCGGCGGTGTTGGCCCGCGGCGCTGCCGTGCCGTTGGTGGACAGGGCGCCGTTGGTAAGCAGGGCGATATGGGCGGTGCGCACCGCAACGGTATTTTCGTCGCCGCGAGGCGGGTGGGCTGCCCAGGCTTGCAACGACACGCCACCGTTGCCGGCGAACTCGATCGCCCCAGCGCCATTGACTGCGCCCGCGACCCGTCCTTCGATCAAATTGGCGGAGCCGACGAAATCGGCGACGAAGCGGGTTTTCGGACGGTGGTAGATATCTTCCGGCGTCCCGATCTGCTCGATGCCGCCGACATGCATGACAATGACCCGGTCGGAGATCGCCAGTGCCTCCTCCTGGTCGTGGGTCACATAGACCGAGGTGATGTTGAGCCGGCGTTGCAGGTCGCGCAGTTCAACTCGCATCTCGGCGCGCAATTTGGCGTCGAGGTTCGATAGCGGCTCGTCGAACAGCAGCACCGACGGCGAAAACGCCACGGCCCGCGCGAGCGCGACGCGCTGCTGCTGTCCGCCCGATAACAGCGAAGCCGAGCGATCGGCAAAATTGCGCATCTGCACCAGATCAAGCGCGCGTTCGACCTGCGCCGTGATCTCGGCGCGCGGCAATTTACGCACCTTGAGGCCGTAGGCGACGTTGTCGAACACGGTCATGTGCGGCCATACCGCATAAGACTGGAAGACCATCGAAATTCCGCGCTTTTCGGCCGGCACGTTGCGTCGCTCGGCGGCGGAATAAACCGCTTGCCCGCCAATGCGGATCGAACCGCCGGACGGGGTTTCGAGCCCCGCGATGGCGCGCAATGTGGTGGTCTTGCCGCAGCCGGAGGGGCCCAGCAATGTCACATGCTCGCCGCGCGCGACCGTAAAGCTGACGCCGTCGACCGCGGTCGCGTCGCCGTAGCGTACCACGAGGTCGCGGACCTCGATGCGGCCGGCCGTGGAATCCGCGGCGGCACCCAACGTGTTTTCCGCGGCGCTCACGGCAGTTCTCCGGAATAACGCCGTGCGGCGCGCAACAGCACGATCAGGGCGATGAACACAGCGGCGCTCTGGATCAAGGCCAGGGCGGCGGACAATTCGGTCGACGAACTGATCCAGGCGCTGACGATCGACGGCGCGATGACCTTGGCGTTGGGGCCGACCAGAAAGATCGAGACGCCGAGTTCGCGCACGCAGGCAATGAACAATAGCAGCCAGGCGGCCATGATTCCCGGGCGCAGCAGCGGCAGGGTCACGGTGCGCAGCTGATAGCTCCACGAGGCGCCACAGACGCGGGCGCATTCCTCGAGGCTCTTGTCGATCTGCAATACGACGCCTGCGAGGGTGCGCACACCGAGCGGCAGCATCACGGTGAAATATGCCAGCGCCAGCAGCCACAGCGTGCCGTAGATCGGGATCGGAATATTGAGCCAGGCCCACAGGATGCCAAGCCCGAACACCATGCGCGGTACGGCCTGCGGAAACATCACGACATATTCGACGAGGCTGTGCCCCGGCACCCGCGAGCGGTAGATGATCCATACCAGCACCGCGATCACCAGGACGCCGATCGTCGCGACGCTGACCCCGAGCAGCAGGCTGTTGCCGAGCGCGCTGTTGATCGCGCCGTAACCAAAGGCGGTCTGGTAATTGGCGAGAGTGAAGTGCATCTGCGACCAGAACACGGTCGCAAAGCGCTGGAACGAGGTCAGCGTCAGCGCCAGCAACGGCAAGACCACCGCGACCAGCACATAAAAGCAGCACAGCGCGAACAACAGCCAAGCCATGCCGCCCATTTCGAGCGGCCGCGGGCGGAATGCCTTGCCGGTGATCGTCGCGTAATTGCCGTGCCGCACGATCCAGCGGTAGGCGGTGAGGCTGCCGAACATCACGGCGAACAGCGCGATGCCCATCGCCGCGGCGCGCCCGTAATCCGGCGGAAACGACAGCGTCGCCTCCCAGATCGAGGTCGTGATGACAAAAAACCGCCCCGGCACGCCAAGCACCAAGGCGGCGGCGAACGAACCCAGCATCTCGGCAAACACAAACACCGTGGCGCCGAGCACGCCCGGGGTCACCAGCGGCAGGGTGATCCGCAGCATCGTGCGCCACTTGCCCGCACCCAGCACCCGCGAGCTTTCTTCGAGCGACGGGTCCATCGACTTCATCGCGGCGCTGATCATCACGAAGGCAACCGTGCCTTCGAACAGCGCCATGACCCAGGCGATGCCCCACGGCGAATAGATGTTGAAGAGGTCGGTATCGGTTCGGCTGACGAAATGCCAAAGCTGGTTCAGAAAACCGGTCTTCGGCCCGGCGAGGATGGCCCAGGCCAGCGCGCCGACCAGCGGCGTCAGGTAGTAGGGCAACTGCATCAGGCGTTCGAGATAGGCGCGGCCAGGCACACGCGTGCGGGTCAGGGTCCAGGCGATCAGAAAGCCCAGCACGACCGCCATCACCGTCGCGATGCAGGCGACAAAGCCGGTATTGGACAGGATGCGGCTGTCGTCGATCAGATTGACGTAGTTGTCGAGACCGATCGCTTCCGGCGGGAACGTCCCGGGATCGCCGACATTCAGCGACTCAGCGACGAGATAGACGATCGGGTAGCCGACGAGGCCGGCGCAGAACAGCGTGATCAGAACCGTCGCGACGCCTTGCGTGCTTGGCCGCCAGCGGAGACGGCGACGCGGCGGTAAAATCGGAACCGAGACTGCAGTCATCCGCCGGCCGCCCTGTTTCCGGCCGCCCCGTTTCCGGCCGCCCCGTTTCCGGCCGCCCCGTTTCCCGCCGCGTCATTGACCGGGTGTCGTTGCAACAAAACCGTCACGTTGTCTCTTTCTGGCTCATAAATGATCGCAGGCAAGGTAACCGCGTCGCCCCACTGGCGTCCATCCCGGCCGTACCTGAGGTTGTCGCGAGCCGCTAATGCCGTTAGCCTTGCATGAAGGCAGGTCGAAGGGTCTGCGTAAAAGTGCGCGGAGGCACCGCATTGGAATGAACGGGCAGCACGCGACCGGCCACGGCGTCAGACGGTGTATGCCGTTTTGCGCCTTTGGGCTGGCGATCGTCGCGATGGTGCTGCTGGCGGCCGGACCGCTGGGCTGGCGGCTTGGCTGGTGGCATTTCCGGTTTGCGTTTTCGACGCTGATGCCGTGGTCGGGGTATTGCGGGATCGCCGCGGTGGTGGCGGCGGTGCTGGCGCTGGCTGTCGGCCGGCGCCTGCACAACAGACGGCAGGTCGCGATCGGCGCCTTCGCTTTTGTCGTTGGGGCGCTGATCGCCTATGTCCCGTGGCATTACGAGGAAATGCGCGGCACTGTGCCGTCAATTGACGACATCACCACCGATTGGGTCAATCCGCCGCAATTCCAGGCAGTGTTGCCGGTGCGCAAGGCGGCCGACGCCAATTCCGTCGACTACAAGGGCACCAAGGTCAGCGATCTGCAGCGCAAGGCCTATCCCGATATCGCACCGCTGAATCTCAACATCCCGCCACCTCAGGCGTTCGCCCGCGCTCTCGCGGTCGCCGAGCGGATGGAATGGACCATCGTCGCGAGCGATGCCGCAGCCGGGCAGATCGAGGCCAGCCAAAGCAGCCGCTGGTTCGGCTTTACCGATGATATCGTCGTCCGCATTACGCCAACCGACAGCGGCAGCCGGATCGACATGCGCTCGGAATCGCGATACGGCCGCGGCGATTTCGGGGTCAACGCGGCGCGGATACGCAAATACCTCGCGGCGTTGCAGGACGCGGCGAAAGGCGGATAGCCGCGCAGACATCTGCGTCAGTCGGCGGCGGCGTCAAATTCGCTGGTGGCGACTTCGTGTAAGAGGCCACGCAAACCGGCGGCGCGCTCGGCGCCGAACACCTCGTCAAAGCGCTCCTGCGCCACCAGCCAGCATTTGCTGCCCTGCCGCTGTTTTTCGATGCCGGCCGGGGTCAGGCGCAATTCGCGGCGCCGGCGGTCTTCGGGCGAGGCGATGATCTCGATCAGCCCGTCGCGCTGCAACGGCAGGATATTGCGGCCGAGCGTCGTGCGATCCATCACCAGCGTCGCCGCAAGCGCGTTGATCGTCATCGGGCCGGCGCGCCGCAACCGGCTGAGGATCGCGTGCTGCGTTACCCGCAAACCGATCGGGGCGAACACCTGGTCATAAAATTGCGTTACATGCCGCGTCGCCTGACGCATCGCCAGACAGTTGCAGTCTTCAAAGGTGGGCCGTCTTTTGAGACTGGGTGGCTGCGTGGTGCTCATCGCGCCCTCCGAAAAATCGAGTGAGGGGTCTGGACAAAGGCGTATATGCGCTCTTATATAGGCGCATATACGCCTGATTTCCAGGCAATGTTCAGGCGAAGCAATGTTCAGGCGGAGAATAGCATGCCGCTCGATGCCGCAGTGAACAGCATTCCGGACGCGCTGGCCGCGTCACCTGTTGCGCCGAGCGTTGCCCGGCCCGCGAGCCCCGTCGACAGCCGCGCGCTTGACCCGCGCACGCGGCTGCTTCTGGAGGCGCCGATTGCGCGAACGCTGCTGCGCCTGGCATGGCCGAATATTGTCGTGATGCTGGCGCAGGCCTCGACCGGGCTTATCGAGACATGGTGGGTGTCGCGTCTCGGCATCGACGCGCTGGCCGGGATCGCGCTGGTGTTTCCCGGCTTTATGATGATGCAGATGCTGTCGGGCGGCGCGATGGGCGGCGGCATTTCGTCAGCCGTGGCGCGCGCCCTTGGCGGCGGGCGGCGTGACGACGCCGATGCGCTGGTGTTGCACGCGATGGTCATCAATCTCGCGCTCGGCACCATGTTCTCGGTGCTGGTGCTGAGCTTTGGACCATCGCTGTACCGGGCGCTCGGCGGCTCCGGCGGCTCGCTCACGGCGGCGTTGCTGTATTCCAACATCGTCTTTGTCGGGACGCCGCTGGTTTGGCTGATGAACGGCCTCGCCAGCGTCATCCGTGGCACCGGCAATATGCTGGTGCCATCGCTCGCGGTCTGCGCTGGGGTGGTGGTGCTGGTGCCGTTGTCGCCAAGCCTGATTTTCGGCATCGGTCCGTTTCCAGCGCTGGGCGTGGCCGGTGCTGGGCTGGCAGTGGTATCGACGACGGTGATGGTGACGCTGGTGCTGGCCGGGTATATCGCGACCGGCCGCTGCGTCGTGCGGTTCCGCCGGGCCCGGCTGCGCGTGAAATTATTCGGCGATATCCTGCGGGTCGGCGCTGTGGCGTCGGTGACGACACTACAGACAACGCTGACCGTCACGCTGACGACAGCATTGGTCGGTACCACGGCAGGTGCCGATGCGATCGCCGGCTATGGCACCGGCTCGCGCCTCGAATATCTGCTGGTGCCGCTGGTATTCGGCTTCGGAGCGCCGCTGGTGGCATTGGTAGGTACCAATATCGGCGCCGGGCAGCGCGAGCGGGCGATGCGCGTGGCATTGACCGGCGGGGCCATCGCTTTTGTCCTGACCGAAACGATCGGGCTTGTCGCAACGACGTGGCCGGCGGTGTGGCTCGGCCTCTTCAGCAGCGAGCCGGCGATGCTTGCCGCCGGTACGCAGTATTTGCGCGTCGTCGGCCCGGTCTATGGGTTCTTCGGGCTTGGCCTGTCGCTGTATTTTGCCTCGCAAGGTGCCGGGCGGCTGTTCTGGCCGCTGATCGCCGGCCTGCTGCGGATGATTATCGCAGTCGGCGGCGGCTGGCTGGCGTTGCGGGTGACAGGATGGCTCAACGGGCTGTTCGCGGCGCTGGGCCTGGGTCTCGTCGTGTACGGCCTGGTGCTGGCGGCGAGCGTTGCCGGCGGCGCCTGGTTTCGCCCCTCACGCGCAACTCGCCTCGCCCGGTCGGCTCAACTCACACGGGCAACTCGTTAAACGAAAGAGGATGTCATGTTAGCGCAAACGCTTGCCGGCCTCCTGGCGCGCCGCGGCATCCATTATGCCTGGGTCGTTGCCGCGGTCACGTTTCTGGTCGCGCTGACCACGGCCGGTGCGGTTGGCATTCCGAGCGCGCTGATCCTGCCGCTCGGCCGCGAATTCGGCTGGGACACAGCGCAGATTTCGAGCGCTCTGGCGATACGCCTGCTGTTGTTCGGGCTGATGGCGCCGTTCGCGGCGGCGCTGATCGAGCGTTACGGGGTGCGGCGCATGGTGCTGATGGCGATCACGATGATTGTCATCGGCTTGGGTGGCGCGCTGGTGATGAACCGCGTCTGGCAGCTGATTGTGGCGTGGGGCATCATTGTCGGGATCGGCACCGGGATGACCGCGCTTGTGCTGTCGGCGATTGTCGCCAACCGCTGGTTCGCGGCCCGCCGCGGCCTTGTCCTCGGCGTCCTGACCGCCAGTTCGGCAACCGGTCAACTGGTGTTTCTGCCACTGGCCGCATCGATTGCCGAGCATTGGGGCTGGCGCGGCGCGCTGCTGCCGTCGATGGGCGCGCTGGTGCTGGGTGGGGTCCTTGTCGCCCTGTTTCTGCGCGATCGTCCCGCTGATCTCGGCCTCAGCCCTTACGGAGCGAGCGAAATCGTGCCGGCGCCAAGCGGCGCTCCATCAGGCGCCGCGATTGGGCGCGCCTTCGTGGTGCTGCGGGAGGCCAGCGTCAGCCCGATCTTCTGGATCCTCGCCGGCACATTTATGATTTGCGGGCTGTCGACCAGCGGCCTCATCCAGACACATTTCATCTCGCTTTGCGTCGATTACGGGATGGCGCCGGTCGCTGCCGCCTCGGTACTGGCGATGATGGGGTTTTTCGACATCTTCGGGACGATCGGCTCGGGCTGGCTGTCAGACCGTTATGATCCGCGCAAACTGCTGTTCTGGTATTACGGGCTGCGCGGGTTGTCGCTGCTGTACCTGCCGTATTCGTCGTTTTCGGTATACGGGCTGTCGCTGTTTGCGATGTTCTATGGCCTCGACTGGATCGCGACAGTGCCGCCGACGGTCAAGCTCGCGGCCAACGCCTTCGGGCGCGAGCGTGCCAGCATCATCTTCGGCTGGATCTTTGCCGTGCATCAACTCGGCGGGGCCGCGGCGGCGTATGGCGCGGGGCTTTCACGTACACTGGCATCAACTTATCTTCCGGCTTTCTTTGTCGCGGGGGCGGCGTGCCTGCTGGCAGCGCTGCTCGCACTCGGCGCCGGGACCCGCACGACGGCGGTGCCGGCGATCGCGGGAGAGTAGCAGCATGCCCGAGCCGAAAATCCGTTATTTCGAGGACCTTGCGGTCGGTCAGAAATTCGGCTCGGCGACTCTGCGTGTCGATCAGGCGGCGATCACCTCGTTTGCCGCCGCGTTCGACCCGCAGCCGTTTCATCTTGATGACGCGGCAGCGCGGTCGTCGATCTTTGCCGGGCTGGCCGCGAGCGGCTGGCACACTGCTGCCCTGTCGATGCGGTTGTGCGTCGAAGGCGATTTCCGGCCGGCGGGCGGGATTGTCGGCGTCGGCGGCGAACTGAACTGGCTGAAGCCGGTGCGCCCCGGCGACGAACTGCATGTCGAGGTCGAAGTGACCGAAACCCGGCTCTCGCGGTCGCGTCCGGGACAGGGGATCGTCAAAATCTGCCTGACGACGCTGAACCAGCATGGCGAGGCGGTGCAGACTTTTGCGCCGACGCTGTTTGTCGATTGCCGCCCGATCTGACCTTAAGCCGGTCTGACCTCAGCCGAACACTTCCGTCGCACTGCGGACCACGACCCGCGCATCGCCGACGCGGCGGGTGATCCCGACCGCGTCGAGATATTCCAGCACCTCGATCGTCAGATTGCGGCCGATGCCGCTGCGGTCCTTGAAGCCGGCGGCGGTGAATTGCCGCTCCGGGGTTTCGTCCGACAATGTGGCGGCAATCTCAGTCAGGCGGACGATCGTTTCGGGCAGGAAAAAACGGTTGGCGGCAACCGGCGCAACCCGGCCGAAGCGCTCGGCGCGTTTGAGAAACCGGGTCAGCGGCTCGGGTTCCAGGCCGAGCGCGCCGGCCAACTCGCGCACCCGTGGTGGCCGCACGCCGCCTTTTGCGAGCAACGGCCGCACCCGGCCCCACAGTTTTTCATCCTCGGCACTGAGGCGCGGCTGGTGTTCCGGCAGCCGCAGGATTGCGCCGGTGCGAACCACGCGCTTTGCCTCGATCAGTTCAGCGAGCGCCGCATCGAACGCCGCCGCCGGGGCGGCACCGCGCATCCGGCCGAACAGCGCATTGCGCGCCGGCCCAAGCGCGTCGGGCTGCGCGCGATGCCATTCCGCCAGCGCCGCCGTAATCGTGTCGCCGAGCGCCGCCAAAAATCCGGGACTTAGCGCGATCCCGGTCGCTCCAGCGCCGAAGCGGCAAAAGCCGCCGGCTTCGACCAGTGCCTCGACCTCGGCGAGCGGCAGGTTGCGCGACAGCGCAAACGGTGCCAGCGCAGCGATCCCGGCCGCCTCGAGCAGTCGCTCGAGCGCATCGCCGGCATCGGGTTCGGCGAGCGCTGCCAGCATTGCGAGCCGCTCCGGACGGGCGCGGCCACGGCGCGGCGGGACCGGATCGAGCACCCGGCCGCCAGCCAGTGTCAGGCGCGCCGCGTGGTCGCGGATGATCGCGCGGTCGCCCCACAGCGCCGCAATCGATTGCTCGAAATCGACCTGCACAAAGCCGGTTTCGCCCGGCTCGATCGCGCGCGCGCCGAGCACCGCCAGACGCCCGACCGCATCCTCCGTTCCCAGATGGAAATGCACCGGGAGCCCGCTGCGCAGCGGTGCCGGCGCGGCGCGCGATACCGTGATGCCGAGATCGACCCGGCTGACCGGACGATGCAATACCGGGTCGACGATCCAGTCGCCGCGCCGCGGCTCAGCGCCGTCCGGCACGCTGCCGGCCAGGTTGAGTGCACAGCGATCGCCGGCGCGGGCGCGCTCGGCTGGATGGTTCTGGGCATGGATTCCGCGCACTCGCAATTCGATGCCGCGGGGGCTGAGGCAGACATGGTCGCCGACCGTGACATGTCCCGATGCGGCGGTGCCGGTGATCACCAGCCCGATGCCCGGCAGCGAAAACGCCCGGTCGAGCGGCATACGGAACCGGCCGGCTGCCGGCCGCGCCGCACGCATGGCCGAAGCAGCCCGGGCGGCGTCGCTGAGGTGCTGCGTGAGCGCCGGAATGCCGTCGCCGGTGATGCTCGATATGGGATAGATCGGGCTGTCGGAAAACCCGGCATCGGCCAGCAACGCCGCGACCTCAGCCGCGACAGCAACGCGGCGCTCATCCGGCACGCGGTCGATCTTGGTGATGACACCGGTGACGCGCGCGACGCCGATCAGTTCAAGGATATCGAGATGTTCGAGGGTTTGCGGCCGTGGCCCGTCATCGGCGGCGACGATCAGCAGCACCTGGTCGATCGACAGGATTCCGGCCAGCATGTTGGCGAGAAACCGCTCGTGCCCCGGCACATCGACAAAGCCCAGTTCGGTGCCATCGGGCAATGTCGTATAGGCAAAACCGAGATCGATCGTCAGCCCGCGCCGCTTTTCCTCGGGCAGCCGGTCGGCATCGACCCCGGTCAAGGCCCGCACCAGCGCCGTCTTGCCGTGATCGATATGGCCCGCCGTTGCGAGGATCATTGCGTTTACTGTGTGGCCTCGGTCCGCCGCGACTGGCTCAAGCGGCGGGAAGTCGTGGTGCGCGCCGCCGGCTTAACGGGGACATTCTGATCGGCGGCAGCAACAGGTCGGCCGGAACCCGAAATCGGGCGCGCAGGCGTTGAATCATCACCAGGCTCAGTGGCCGATCGCCGCGCAAAATCTCGGCGACACGGCTCGGAGGGCCTAGCAGGGGCACGAGATCGGTTTCATCCAGACCATGCTGATCCATCAGATAGCTGACGACTTCCGCCGGCCTCGGGGTCCGTGGTCGCCAGTGCTCTGCCTCATAGGAGGCAATCAGCCGAGCTTGCGCCGCAAGACGAGCGATGTCAGCAGGGTCAACCGAAAGCATAAGTTGATCGACCAAAGCGCGGGCTCGTACTAGCTCGGCATCGCTATCGATCACGACCAACGTCGCGTCCATTACACTGTCTCCGCGTCGACCCGGTCATATTCAACATGGTTTCCAAAGAAGCGGATAACCACCACGCCTGCCTGATATTGCACCGCTGCGATCAACCTGTAATCATTGGCCTTGATGTTAAAGACGACGCGGCCGCCTTTAAGGATACTCGCCCTTGGGTGCGAGGCTTTGATATCTTCGGGGTTTCGCCATTGCGCGCGCTCGGCGATTGCTCGCCATGCATCGTATTGCCATCGAGCTGCTCGGGTCCCTTGATCGCCTAGATGCGCTGCGAAATAGCGCTCTACCAGATCGATGCCGATAACGATCACTGCTGCTTGATGACTTCGTCGACTGAAAGAAGGCTCGATCCACGGAGTTGAGCGACGAAGCCGGCTTCGTCTTCGAGACAGCGCAGGTCGAGGATCAGGCGGCCGGATTCGATATGGCCGATGACCGGAATCGGCAGCGCGCGCAGATGCCGCGCCAAGGCATCGAGGGCGCTGCCCGATCCGCGCAGCGGCGACAGCGCCAGCCCGGCGCTCGGCAACAGCGAGACGGGGAGGGCGCCGCTGCCGATCTGGCTTTTGGTCTCGACGATCGCGACCGTCGCAATGGCATCGAGGGCGAGCGCCACTTGCGGCCGCAGCCGCTGTGCCATCGCCGCGATGTCGTCGCGCGGGCGAGCGAGGAGGCGCAGGGCGGGCAGGCGGTCGGTGAGGCGGTCCGGGTCGGCGTAGAGGCGCAAGACCGCTTCGAGCGCGGCGAGGCGGATCTTGTCGAGACGCAGGGCGCGTTTCAGCGGGTTTTTCGCGAGCGCCGCAATCAAATCAGCGCGGCCGACGACGAGACCGGCTTGCGGCCCGCCGAGCAGCTTGTCGCCGCTGAAGGTGACGAGATCGGCCCCGGCGTTGAGTGATTCGGCGACGGTCGGTTCGTGCGGCAGGCCCCAGCGGTCGAGATCGACCAGGGTGCCGCTGCCGAGGTCTTCGACCAGCGGCAGACCGTGCTGATGCGCCAGCGTCGCGAGCTGTGCCGCCGGCACCGCGGCGGTAAAGCCCTGAATTTCGTAATTGCTCGTGTGCACTTTGAGCAGCAGGCCGGTTTGCGGCCCGATCGCGTCGGCAAAATCGCGCAGGTGCGTGCGATTGGTGGTGCCGACTTCGCGCAGGGTGGTGCCGGCACGCTGCATGATGTCGGGCAGGCGGAAGGCGCCGCCGATCTCGATCAACTCGCCGCGCGATACGATCGCCTCGCGCCCGGCCCCCAGCGCGTTCAGCGTCAGCAACAAGGCTCCGGCATTGTTGTTGACGGCGAGCGCCGCTTCGGCGCCGGTCAGCCGTGTCAGCCAGCCGGCGATGTGGTCGTCGCGCTCGCCGCGCCGGCCGCTGCCGATGTCGTATTCGAGGGTGGTTGGTGAGCGCATCGCCTCGGTGGCGGCGGCGATAGCCTCCTCCGGCAAGGGGGCGCGGCCGAGATTGGTGTGCAATACCGTCCCGGTCAGGTTGAATACCCGGCGCTGCGACGGTTGCATCAGCCGCACCAGCGCATCCCCGCTCTCCGCGGCGATGATTTCGGTTGAGGCCCCAGTACCGGCCTGGCGATGCGCGTCGATCGCGTCGCGCACCGCATCGAGAACAAGGCTGCGGCCGTAATGCTCGATCTGCGCGGTGGCTTCCGGGGTGTGCAAAACCCGGTCAACAGCGGGGAGGGAACCCCGCTTGTCGCGCCCGACGCCGCTCATCCGGCGGTTGCCGTCACGACGGGCAGCGGATTGCGCCGCCGCATACGGCCCGGTTCAAGCCAGACGCGAGGCTTGTTGCCATCCCGAGCGATGACTTCGCCGATTGCAACGGCGCGGTAGCCTAAAGCGCGCAATTCATCGAGGCAGGAATCAGCCTGCGCCGCCGGAAGGCCGGCCAGCAGGCCACCGGCGGTTTGCGGGTCGATCAGCAATGCGGTCAGCGCCGGGTCGGGTTCACAATCGCCGGGAGCGAGCGCTGCCAGGGCCGAGACATTGGCGCCGTGTAACGAGCTTGTCAGGCCACCGCCGAGCAACGCCAACGCGCCGTCAAGCGCCGGGATGGTCTCCGGATCGAGCTGGGCGTCGGCATTCGACGCGGCCAGCATTTCGGTCAGATGGCCGAGCAGGCCAAACCCGGTTACGTCGGTGCAGGCCGTTGCGCCATAGCTGGCAAGGCAGGCCGATGCGTCGGCCGCCGGTTGCAGCATCGCCGCGATCGCGCCGCCGACGATGCGCGCGCCGGCCAGCCCGCGCATCTCGCCGGCGAGGATCACGCCGGTGCCGAGTGGTTTGGTCAGCAGCAGCCGATCACCGGGGCGCAACCCGCCTTTGCGCATCAGCCGGCCGGGGCGGGTACGGCCGGTGATGGCAAAGCCGAGCGCCATCTCTGCGGCTTCCGCGCTGTGGCCGCCGACTAATGTGGCCCCCGCCGCTTCGAGCACTTCAGTGCCGCCTTTGAGCATGTGAAGCAGATCGTGCTCGACGATGGCCGGGCGCGCCGGCGGCAGCGCCGCAATCGCCAGCGCCGTCTCTGGCACGCCACCCATCGCATAGATGTCGCCGAGCGCATGCGTCGCCGCGATGCGGCCGAACAGATACGGATCTTCGACCATCGCACGAAAGAAATCGACGGTCTGCAACAGCGGCGGCGCGCCCGGGAAGGTCAGCAATGCGGCGTCGTCGGGGCTGTTGAGGCCGATGGTCACGTTGTCGCCGGCGGACGGTGCCAGCCGCGCCATCGCGCGCGTCAGAACCTCGGCCGGCACCTTGGCGGCGCATCCGCCGCAGCGCATTTCGCCTTCGCCATCGACGGCGGCCATGACCGGGAGTTTGGTGTAGCGGCGCATCCAGGCGCGGTCGATCCGGTCCTTGAGCTTCCACAGGGCGCCGCCATAGGCGGCGAGCGAGCCGCGCGACGCGGCGGCGCGCCGGTCGCCGGAGCCGATCAGCGCCAGGGCGCGCCGTTGCGGAATGGCGCGGCGCAGCGGCTGCCCGGCCAAGGCGCGGCGCAGGTTTTCGGCGAGCGGCTTGCCGGCCCGCACCGCGTAGACCCCGGCCTTGGGGCGTGGATGTGCCGGCATCGTCGCGATATCGCCGGCGGCGAAGACCGCCTGATCAATCGGCGAGCGCAGGGTTTCGTCGGTCACGATGAAGCCGCCCTCGTCGAGCGGCAGCCCGGTTTCCATAAGCCACGGCGCCCCGACCGCCTCGGTCACCCAGAGCGCCTCGTCGAAGGGTATCGCATCACGGTTGGCGGAATGCAGCACACCGGCATCGACACGAACGACCGGGCTGTGCGTCACGGCGCGGATGCCGCGTGCGGCAAGGATGCCGGCAAAGCGCCGCCGGATACGCAGATTGTGCGATGGCAGCAATCCGTCGCGGGTCACCAGCGTGATTTCGGGAGCGGTCCCGAGCATGCCGGCGAGCCTCTGTTGCGCCGCGAGGGCCAGTTCCACACCGCCGGCGCCACCGCCGACAATCGCCAGCCGCACCCGGCCCAAATCGCGCGCACGCTCGAGCAGCGCCTCCCAGCGTTCGGCGAACCGGTCGATCGGTTTGACCGAGACGGTGTGCTCGGCCGCTCCCGGCACATCGTCGAGACGGGGTGTCGAGCCGATGTCGAGCGACACGAAATCGTAGCGGATCGGCGGATGGCCGCGGGTAAGGACCTGCCGCGCCGCGCGGTCCAGACCGATCGCCTCGTCGTGAATCAGCCGCGCGCCGGCGAAGCGGGCGAGCCGCATCAAATCGATATGGCACTCGTCGAACCGGTAGAACCCGGCGACGTAGCCTGGCAGCATCCCCGAATACGGCGTCTCGACATCGCGCGCGATCAGCGTCAGGCGGACACCGGGCACCGGCCGCATACCGAACCGTTTGAGTACGGCGACATGCGCATGACCGCCGCCGATCACCACCAGATCCTGGTTGATCGGAACCGCCGACTGCATCGCGGTCTCGCCTTTGAGCCGATGGCCTCCGTTATTCGCGGAAGGCGAAGCGGTAGGCCGGCCCGTGCCGGCGGATATGCCCGACCGTCGGGTCCGGGAAATGCGCCGGCAGGATCAGGGTGTTGCTGTCGGCGTGCTCGGCAAGGAGGCGGGTGCGGCTGACTCGTGATCCGTCCGGATCATAGCAGGCGCGGGTCGACCATTCCGGCCTCAGGCATTGCAGCGGGTGGTGCAGCACATCGCCGACAAACAGGCCGCGATCGTCGCCCGAGCGGGCGTGGATCACGACATTGCCGGGGGTATGGCCGGGGTACGGTTCGAACCACAGCCCGTCTTCCATCGCATAATCGTCGCCGACCAGCTCGGCCTGGCCGGTCGCCACGACCGGCAGGATGCTGTCGCCGAATGCCGTCGCATGCGGTGTGTCGGCGCCGCTGTCATGCACGTTCTTCCAATGGTCGTATTCGCGGCTGGCCATGATGTAGCGCGCTTTCGGGAAGGTCGGGACCCATTTGCCGTTTTCGAGCCGCGTGTTCCAGCCGACGTGGTCCCAGTGCAGATGCGTGCACATCACGAAATCGATGTCCTCGACCCCGACGCCGCAATGCGCCAGATCCTCGACATACGGGGTTTTCATCCGGTGCCATTGCGGGCGCGCCGGCCGCTCTTTGTCATTGCCGATGCAGGCATCGACCAGGATGTTGTGACGGCCGGTCTTGATGACAAAGCTGTGGAAGCTGAACATCAGCTTGCCGCTCGCCGGATCGATCAGGTTCGGGCCGATGAGATCGGCGTTGGCCTTTACGACCTCGATGTCGAAGTCCGGGAAAAACTCGGTCGGCTCGAAGGACGGTCCTTCGAAATCGGCGACGCGGTTGATCTCGAAGCTGCCGATGCGGATGGGAGGCATCTGTCCTCGCTGCTGACGTCATTGGCCATTGCGGCCGCCAGCGACTGTAGCGCTGTGACGCCGCCAATTCCTAGCGCGATCCAGCCGCGCGATCGGTTGCCCATGATGCAGGGCTTCGCTAGGCTGATCCAACGAAAGTACAGGAAAGGTTGCCGATGCGTTCCGTTATTGCCGCAAGCGCTGTTGCCGGCCTGTGCCTTATCTGGCTGAGTTCGGCTGCGGCGTTGGCCCAGGTACCGACCGCTGCGCCTTCCGGAGATACAGCCGCGCCGGTTGCAGGATCGCAGCCGGCGGTCACGGCGCCACGCACGCGGTCCGCTCCCGACATCTCGCGCGCCGAGTATATCGAGCGCGCCGTGGAGCGCGCCAAGCGCAGCGCCGAAAAGCGCTTCGACAAGCTCGACACCAACCATGACGGAACGCTGACCGCCGACGAGCGCCGCACGGCGCGTGCCGAACGGGCCGAAAAACGCGCCGAACGCGCCCAGCAGCGCGCCGCCGCGCCGCAATAGCCATCATCCTCCAAACACGGGAGCCAGCGATGCCGAACGATGTGCCCTTTGCTCCGCCGTCACCGACCGGTACCGAAGCTGCGGTGCGAGTTGCCGGTCTCGATCATGTTGTGCTGCGTGTCGCCGACATCGACCGTGCGATCGATTTCTACAGCCGCGTGCTGAATTGCCATGTCGAGCGCCGCCTTGCCGCGATCGGCTTGGTGCAGCTACGCGCCGGCACTGCGATGATCGATCTGGTGCCGAAATCCGGGGATGATGCGGCTGGCCGCAACATGGACCATTTCGCGGTCCGGATCGAAGCGATGGATGTGCCGGCGGTGACGGCGCATTTGCAGCGCCAGGGTATCGATCCCGGCGAGGTCCGGCGGCGCTATGGCGCGGAAGGCTATGGTTCGTCGATCTACGTCACCGACCCCGACGGCAACACTGTCGAACTCAAAGGTCCGCCCGAGACGGCGGCTTAGGCCCCCGGCGATGGTCGATTTTTTCCCGGGCTTCGCGCAGCGGCAGGTCCAGACCTCCGGCGCGACGATCAACCTTGTGACCGGCGGCAGCGGGCCGCCGCTGTTGCTCCTGCACGGCTATCCGCAGACGCATGTCATGTGGCGCAAGATCGCACCGCGTCTGGCGCAGGATTTTACACTCGTGATCCCTGATCTGCGCGGCTACGGCGACAGCTCGAAGCCGCCTTCGTCACCGGACCATGCGGCGTATTCGAAGCGCGCGCTGGCGCTGGATCAGGTCGAGACGATGCGGGCGCTCGGCTTCGACAAATTCCGCGTTGCGGGGCACGACCGCGGCGCGCGTGTCACGCATCGCCTGTTGCGCGACCATCCGGCGCATATTGAGCGCGCCGCCCTGCTCGACATCGTGCCGACGCTCTACCGCTTTGAGACGATCGACCAGAAATCCGCGACCGGCAGCTTTCACTGGTTTTTCCTGATCCAGCCGGCGCCGTTTCCCGAACGGCTGATCGCCGCCGAGTGCGATTTGTTCCTGCGCAAGATGCTGGGCCTGTCGGGCACGCCGGGAGCGCATGAACCCGAGGCTTACGCCGAATATTTCCGTTGTTTCAGCAACCCCGAGACGATCCGCGCCACCTGTGACGAATATCGTGCCGGCGCATCGATCGACCTCGACCACGATCGCGCCGATCGCGGCCGCAAGCTGACGATGCCGCTGTTTCTGTTATGGGGCGAGCGCAGCGGGCAGGGCAGCGGCTACGACCTGCTTTCGGTGTGGCGCGATCATGCCGAGACCGTGTCGGGCCATCCGGTCAATAGCGGGCATTTCATTCCCGAAGAAAAGCCCGACGAAACCTACCAGTCGCTGCGCGGGTTCTTCACCGCGGCGTAGCTCAGCGGCGCAGCATCGCGGCGATCAGATCGGCGGAACGGGCGGCGCCATCGGTGGCGATCGACAGCGACGCCGGCTCGTGCGCTGCCGCGCGCTCGATCGCAGCCGCAAGCGTTTCCGGGGACAGCGCCGCCTCGCTGACCACAACGGCCGCACCTGACGCGGCCATCCGTTCGGCGCGCAGTTGCTGCTCGGTTTCGCGGCCGGCGGCGAACGGGACGAGCACGGCGCGAGCGCGTGCCTGCACGATGTCGAGCACGGTATTGTAGCCGGCTTGGCTGACGGAGACGCGGCAACCCTGCAGCAAGCCCAGCAAGTTTGCATGAAACCGCTCGACGATGACCCCCGGCGGCGCGGCGGCGCGTAGGTCGGTAAATGCCGTGTCGGGCAAGTGCATGCCGGTCAACAGGCGCCACGGCGCCGTCGCGAGGCACCCGGCTTGCCGCGCCGCCAGCGCCGCCTGCAGCAGTGCCAGGCCGGCCGCGCCACTGCCGGCGGAGACGACGATGTCGCCGGTTTGGGCAACCGACTCCGCGGCTGCCGCCGGGGCGACATAGCCGGTGTAGACGAGGCGGTCGGCGATCTCCGCGGCTGGGGGAAAGCTCGCGTCGAACGGCACTAACGATGGGTCGCCATGCACCAGAACGGCAGCGAAATCGCTGCGCACCCGCCCGACGATCTCGCGATATCTCTGCGGATCGTCGCGCACGACGACGATGTCGCGCACCGAGCATAAAAGCCGCGGGCGCGGCGTCGCGTTCTTCACCGCTGCGATCAGCGGATCAAGCTCAAAGCGAAAGGCGCGGCGGGCGAACGGGAAACCTTCGATGATGACGGCATCGGGGCGCGCTTCGGCAAAGACCGCAAGCAGCGCCGCCCGTCGTTCTGCACGCAACGCCTCGCTGATCGGCGACCCGGCGCTGTCGATCAGCTCGAACCGGGCGTCGCGGGCGCGCACTGGGGGCAGTTGCACGAGCCGGATTGCCGGGTGTCGCGGCAGTGCCACCGGGTCCCCACCGGACACCAGTGTGACGCCCACCCCCAATTCCGCCAAGGCACCCGCAATTCGCAGCGAGCGTTGCAAATGGCCGATCCCGAGCAGGTATTGCACATGAAATAAAACCGAGGCGGTCATGCCGCGCTGGTTCGCCCAAGGCTCCCGATCGCGCGCGCCAGCCGTTCCGCTGCGACGGGCAGATCGTGCTCGCGCTTTACGCGGGTGCGTGCCGCAATTCCCATCGCCCGGCGGACAGCCTGATCGCGGATCAATCGGCGCGCCGCCGCGGCAAACGCACCGATATCGCCGGGCGGCACCAGCAGGCCGGTCTCGCCGTCCGCGATAATGCCGGCGACCCCACCGCTGGCCCCGGCGATCACCGGCAGGCCGCTCGCCTGGGCTTCAAGCAATGCCATGCCGAAGGCTTCATTGATTGCCGGCCACAGAAACAGGTCGGCGCGCGCGAGCGCTTGCGCCACCCCGGCATCGTCGAGCGTGCCGTGGTAGGCGACACGCGCCTCGAGTGGCATCAGAATCTGTTCGATCTCCGGTCGCACCGGTCCGTCGCCGATGATGTCCAGCGACCACGGCAGATCGAGCAACGTCACCAGCGCCGCCGCGAGAACCCGATAGGAGGCGAGTTTGTCGCCCGGTCGCATCATCGCGACCGTGATCAGCCGCGGTGTGGTTGATGATGTCGGCGGCATGTCGGCGGAGCGGTAATTCCGCGCATCGAGAAACGGCGGCAAGACGGCCCAGCTTTCAGGCCGGCGCAGAAACGGCAGCACACCGGCGCGGTCGGCCGGGTTCAGGCCGAACACGAGATCGGTACGGCACAGCGCCGTTTCGACGGCGCGATGGCTGATCTGCCAGGGCCCCGCTGCTCGTTTCGCCGCATGCGACGCCTCGGCAACGACATACGGGATGCGCAACGCCGCGCTGACCGTCGGGCCGAGCCAATCCGGCGCCTTGTAATAAAGGTGATAGGTAACCCACAGATCGGGTGCTGTGGCAGGGTCATGCTGCCAGCGACGCAATAGCCGGTCGGCGATGCGGGTGCCGATGCGGGCAAGGCGCACCTGCCGTATCGGATCGCCGGTACCGTCATAGCTGCGCAGGCGTGATGCAATAAACACGTCATGTCCGGCGTGGCACAGCGCCTGGACAAGCAGCCGCGCGACCCGCCGGTCGCCGGACGGAACCGGATGGTCCGGTGGTTTTAGTGGCGCATAAAATGCGACCCGCATGTCTCCTGCGCCGCCTCGGCGCCAGTCGGCCGCGACCGGGCCCCCACCGTATCAGAACCCGTATTTCCGAGACGCGCCCAGGGCGCCGCGGGGGCGCCCGCCGCCGTCAGGCCGCCCGCTTCCGGCTCTTGACGCGGGTGTTGCCGCCGCTGCCCTCGTCCTCGAATAGATCGGCGAGGCGTTCCAGCATCACGCCGCCAAGCTGCTCGGCATCGACGATCGTTACCGCGCGGCGGTAATAGCGCGTCACGTCGTGGCCAATGCCGATCGCGGTCAACTCGACGATCCCGGCCCGTTCGATCTCGCGGATCACCTCGCGCAGATGCTTTTCGAGATAGTTGCCGGGGTTGACCGACAGTGTCGAATCATCAACCGGCGCGCCATCCGAGATCACCATCAGAATGCGGCGTTCCTCGGACCGGCCGAGCAGCCTGTTGTAGGCCCACATCAGCGCTTCGCCGTCGATGTTTTCCTTGAGGATGCCTTCGCGCAGCATCAGCCCGAGATTGCGGCGTGCCCGGCGCCACGGTGCATCCGCCGGCTTGTAGACGATGTGCCGCAGGTCATTGAGGCGGCCGGGATTGGCCGGTTTGCCGGCGGCGATCCAGCGCTCGCGCGCCTGCCCGCCCTTCCATGCCCGCGTCGTAAAGCCAAGAATCTCGACCTTGACGCCGCAACGTTCGAGGGTGCGCGCCAGGATGTCGGCGCTCATTGCCGCGACCGTGATCGGCCGGCCGCGCATTGAGCCGGAATTGTCGATCAGCAAGGTGACGACCGTATCGCGAAACGCGGTCTCGCGCTCCCGCTTGTAGGCAAGGGGCAGAACCGGGTTGGCGACGACCCGCGCGAGGCGCGCGGCGTCGAGGATGCCCTCTTCGAGATCGAATTCCCAGGCGCGGGTCTGCTTGGCCAGGAGGCGGCGTTGCAGGCGGTTGGCGAGCCGGGCAATGACGCTCTGCAGGTGCGACAATTGCTGGTCGAGCAGGTGGCGCAACCGCCCAAGCTCATCGGAATCGCATAATTTGTCGGCTTCGATGACCTCGTCGGCCTGCATGCTGTAGGCGCGATAGACGGCGTTTTCATCGGCCCGGCCGCGCGGCTGGGTGCCCGGACGACCGGGGCGGCCGGGATCGTCATCGCTGGCGCCGGGCATCATCTCGCCGTCGGCGTCGGCTTCGCCATCATCTTCGGCATCGCCGTCGGCGCTGTCGGAGGGCGCGCCCTCCATCGACGGTTGCGCGCCGGCGGCAGCGCTGTCGCCGCTATCGGCGTCGTTTTCGCCTTCGGCCTCGTCGCCCTGGTTTTGCTGGTCGTCGGAGGACGATTCGTCGATCTCGCCGAGATCGAGGTCGAGGTCCTGGATCAGTCGGCGGGTAGCGCGGGCGTAGGTGTCCTGGTCGAGGATCGACCGGTCGAGATCGGCGATGTCGCGGCCGATTTTGCCCTCGAGCCACGGCCGCCACAGATCGACGACATGCTTTGCCGCGGGTGGCGGCGGCTCATGCGTCAGTGCCTCGCGTGTCAATAACCGCACCGCTTCGGCCATCGTGCTTTCGGTGCGCTCGGTAATGCGCTCAAAGCCTTGCCGGCGATATTGCTCGTCGAGCACGGCGGCGAGGTTGCTGGCGACGCCGACCATGCGGCGCGAGCCCAGCGCCTCGACGCGCGCCTGTTCCAGCGCCTCGAAGACGGAGCGTGCCAACGGGCTGCCGGGCAGGCGCTTGGTATGCACCGCCGCGTCATGATACCGCACCCGCAACGCCAATCCGTCGGCAGCACCGCGCAGTTGCGCGGCTTCCTCGGCCGGCAGGTCGCGGGCCGGGTTGGGCAGCTTGACCCGCGTGCCGGCGAGGCCGGGCGGTTCGGGGCCGAAGCCGATCGTCAGGTCGTCACGCTCTGCGATCGCCCGCAACGTTGCGGCCGTCGCGCGCTTGAAGATTTCTGCCGGCGAAAAATCTTGCGCCATATCGCGTCCTGTCGCCTTACATCAAGGTGGCTCTGACACCCGTCTCGGGCAATTCGACCCCAAAACAGCGCTGGTAGTATTCCGCGACCGTCGAGCGTTCCATCTCGTCGCATTTGTTGAGGAACGTGACCCGGAAGGCAAACGCGAGATCGTTGAAGATGCGCGCATTTTCGGCCCAGGTCATCACCGTGCGCGGCGACATGACGGTCGAAATATCACCATTGATAAACCCGCTGCGGGTCAGATCGGCGAGCGCCACCATCGCGCTGACGCGGCGTCTTCCGTCGTCGTCATTGTAGCTCGGCACCTTCGACAGCACGATTTCGACTTCGGCGTCGTGCGGCAGATAGTTCAACGTCGATACGATGTTCCAGCGGTCCATCTGGCCCTGGTTGATCTGCTGCGTGCCGTGATAGAGACCGGTCGTATCGCCGAGGCCGACCGTATTCGCGGTCGAAAATAGACGGAACGCGCGGTGCGGCCGGATGACGCGGTTCTGATCAAGCAAGGTCAGCTTGCCGTCGACTTCGAGCACCCGCTGGATCACGAACATAACATCCGGGCGACCCGCATCGTACTCGTCGAAGCACAGCGCGACCGGGTGCTGCAACGCCCAGGGCAGGATGCCTTCGCGGAATTCGGTGACCTGCTTGCTGTCGCGCAGCACGATCGCGTCCTTGCCGACGAGGTCGATACGGCTGATATGGCTGTCGAGATTGACCCGAATGCACGGCCAGTTCAGGCGCGCCGCCACCTGTTCGACATGCGTCGATTTGCCAGTGCCGTGATAGCCGCAAATCATCACCCGCCGATTGAAGGCGAAGCCCGCGATGATCGCCAGCGTCGTATCGTGATCGAAACGATAGGCATCGTCGAAATCGGGAACGTGCTCGCTGGGCGTGCTGAACGCCGGCACTTCGAGATCGCTGTCGATGCCGAAGGTCTGGCGCACCGATACTTTAATATCCGGCTCGCCGAGCGGAGTCGGCGTGTTTGCCGCGTCTGAAACGGTTGGCATTGCTTCTAGTGCTTTCCGGGTTGAAGGGAAACGATGGGACCGCGATCCTCAGACGGCTCAGTTAAAGTAGCTGGCTTTTAGGGTCGCGTAAGCCTGGTTGATGATTTTGAGCTTCTCCTCGGCGGCCTTGTCGCCGCCATGAGCATCAGGGTGGTGCAGTTTTACAAGCGTCTTATAGCGCGCTTTTAGCCGGTCCGGGGTAAAGGGCGGCTCCAGGTCGAATACGGAGAGCGCCTGTTCGCACGCGGAAGAAGCCCGCGTCGCGGCATCTTTGGCGTGGCCGTGGGTGCGGCGCTCGCCAGCGCCGTATTCCTTGCCGGTGTAAAACCCGAAAGGGTCGCGCACCTGCGGGTTGGGGCCATGACGTGCACCAAGGCGCCAACTGGGGCGCTGCCAGACGGTGTCGCGCCGGATTTCGGCTTCGACCTCGGTGTCACTCATGCCGGCATAGTAGTTCCAGGCGACATTGTAGGCACGCACATGTTCGAGGCAGAACCAGTAGTAGCGGTCGAGCTCGATGCGCGATTTCGGCGCGCGAAACTCGCCGCCCGCCTCGCACCCTGGATGGTCGCAAAGGCGCAGGGGTGGCTTTGGTTCGGCCGCAAAGACGGGGTCTATGGTTTGGCGCCGCATCGTCGTCAGTATGGGTGGCCGGTCGGCGTGTGACAAGCATTCGCCACGTCGTTCGGGCTTCCTCGCGCCGGGCGCAGGGCAGAGTTGTGCGGTGCACAGAGCCGCAATGTCCGGAACCGATTGCCTGGGAATAAATCGCGCGACAAAAATCGCCCGCTGCGGTTTCCCGCGGCGGGCGACTCGTTGAGGCTCGTGTGAGCTAGGCCTGGACCAGCTTAGAAGTCCATCCCGCCCATGCCGCCGCCCGGCGGCATGGCCGGCATTGCCGATTTCGGCTCGGGCTTCTCGGCCACCATTGCTTCGGTGGTGACGAGCAGACCGGCGACGGACGCCGCATCCTGCAAGGCGTGCCGAACGACCTTGGTCGGGTCGACGATGCCGGCCTGGACGAGGTCGGTGAACTCGCCCTTCTGCGCGTCATAGCCGTAGTTCGGGTCTTTGCTGTCGAGCAGCTTGCCGACGATGATCGAGCCGTCAGTGCCGGAATTTTCGGCGATCTGCCGGGCCGGCGCCTGGATGGCCTTGCGCACGATTTCGATGCCGACCTTCTGGTCCGGGTTTGCCGGGGTCAGCTTGTCGAGCACGCGGATCGCATAGATCAGGGCCGAGCCGCCACCGGGGACGACGCCTTCCTCGACCGCGGCGCGGGTTGCATGCATCGCGTCGTCGACGAGATCCTTGCGCTCCTTCACCTCGATTTCGGTGGCCCCGCCGACGCGGATCACCGCAACGCCGCCGGCCAGCTTGGCCAGCCGCTCCTGCAGCTTTTCGCGATCGTAGTCGGACGTGGTCTCGTCGATCTGCTGACGGATCTGGGTGCAACGGCCTTCGATGTCGGACTTCTGACCCGAACCGTCGACGATCGTGGTGTTTTCCTTCTCGACGCGAATGCGCTTGGCTGAGCCGAGCATGTCGATCGTGACATTCTCGAGCTTGATGCCGAGGTCTTCGCTGATCACCTGGCCACCGGTCAGGATCGCGATGTCTTCGAGCATCGCCTTGCGACGATCACCAAAGCCCGGTGCCTTCACCGCCGCAACCTTGAGGCCGCCGCGCAGCTTGTTGACCACCAGGGTGGCGAGAGCCTCGCCTTCGACGTCTTCCGCCACGATCAGCAGCGGGCGGCTCGACTGCACCACCGATTCGAGAACCGGCAGCATCGCCTGCAGACCCGACAGCTTCTTTTCGTGGATCAGAATGTACGGGTTGTCGAGTTCGGCGATCATCTTCTCGGCGTTGGTCACGAAATACGGCGAGAGGTAGCCGCGGTCGAACTGCATGCCTTCGACGACATCGAGCTCGGTCTCGAGGCTCTTTGCCTCTTCAACCGTGATGACGCCCTCGTTGCCGACCCGTTGCATCGCCTGGGCGATCATTTGGCCGATGCTGCGCTCGCCATTGGCGGAAATCGTGCCGACCTGGGCGATTTCCTCGTTGGTCGAGATCTTCTTCGAACGGCTCTTGATGTCGGCGACGACAGCTTCGACCGCGAGGTCGATGCCGCGCCGCAGATCCATCGGATTGAGCCCGGCGGCTACCGCCTTGGCGCCTTCGCGGACGATCGCCTGCGCCAGCACAGTCGCCGTGGTGGTGCCGTCACCCGCCTGATCGCTGGTCTTGGAAGCGACTTCCTTGACCATCTGCGCGCCCATGTTCTCGAACTTGTCGGAAAGTTCGATTTCCTTGGCGACGGTGACGCCGTCCTTGGTGATGCGTGGTGCGCCGAACGACTTGTCGATCACGACGTTGCGGCCTTTCGGACCCAGCGTCACCTTGACCGCATTGGCAAGAATATCGACGCCGCGGAGCATCCGCTCGCGCGCGTCGCCTGCAAATTTTACGTCTTTAGCAGCCATGTCAGCCTACTCCTTAAGCCGCGATCACGCCCATAATGTCGGACTCTTTCATGATGATCAGGTCTTCGCCGTCGAGCTTGACCTCGGTCCCTGACCACTTGCCGAACAGCACCCGATCGCCAGCCTTGACATCGAGAGGCTGAACCTTGCCGTCCTCGCCGCGGGCGCCCGGCCCAACCGAAACCACCTCGCCTTCCATCGGCTTTTCGCGGGCCGTGTCGGGAATGATGATGCCGCCTGAGCTCTTTTCTTCCGCCTCGACGCGTCGAATCACGACGCGGTCATGCAATGGACGGAATCCCATCGTAAACCTCCTCGTACGCTTTGTAAAAAATCTGGGTTGGCACTCTATATCAAAGAGTGCTGCCGAGATAGTTGGATGGTGCCAGCTTGTCAAGCGCCATGCCGGCGGTTTCGCCAGCGTCCCGCGGCTGGTGCCGGTCGGGCGCCCGCCATGAGGTGGGCGTTGCGCGCTGGGCTGGCAAGCTTTTGACAATGACGGGCGCTCAGAGCACTCTCGACACGTTATATTGTTTGAGACTCCACCTGCCACCAGCGAGCCGCAACATGTCGCGCACCATGGATTGGGAGATACCCAACGAATTCCAGCCCAAGGCTGAGGATTTTGAATTCGATCTGGAAAGCAAGCTGGCGGCCGTGCTCGGGCTGCAGGCAACCGTGCCCGAAGACGCGTTCACCGCTACGACGCTCGGCACCGAGCGCGCCGGCAGCGGTGTGCTGATCGGCAAAAACGGCCTTGTGTTGACGATTGGTTATCTGATCACCGAGGCTGAGTCGATCTGGCTGACTTCGAGTGTCGGGGGTGCCGTGCCGGGGCATGTTCTGGGCTATGACCAGGAAACCGGCTTCGGGCTGGTGCAGGCGCTCGGGCGGCTCAACGTCGCGCCGCTGGAGATTGGCGCGCGGATGCGGGTCGGGGCGGGCGACAAGGCCGTGCTGGCAGCCGAAGGAGGCCGCCGCCACGCCGTTGCCGCGACGGTCGTTGCCCGGCAGGAATTTGCCGGCTATTGGGAATATGTGCTCGACCGCGCAATCTTTACCGCACCGGCACATCCGTTTTGGGGCGGTGCGGCGCTGATCGGCAGCGATGGCAGCTTGATCGGCATAGGCTCCCTGCATGTGCAGCATTCGAACGGGCGTGAATTGCGCCGCGACGTCAACATGGTCGTGCCGATTGATCTGCTGCCGCCGATCGTCGACGACATCCTGACCTACGGCCGCGCCAATCGGCCGCCGCGTCCCTGGCTGGGGCTTTACGCCGCGGAAGTCGAGGATTCGATCGTGGTGGCCGGTCTGTCCGACCGCGGTCCCGCCAGCAAGACCGGGTTGAAGCCGGGCGATCGCATCCTCGCGGTGCGCGACGACCCGATTTCGAGCCTCGCCTCGTTCTGGCGGCGCGTCTGGGCCAGTGGGCCGGCGGGCAGCGAAGTGGTGCTCCAGATTATGCGCGACAAGGAAACGATCAAGGTGCGCATCCCGTCAGCCGACCGTTCCAGCCTGCTGAAATCGCCCCGCCTGCACTGATCCTGGCCTGCACTGCCGGCGGCGCGGCGGCGTCAGCGAGCGGCTGCCACCGCGGCGCATGCCGCTGGCAGTTCCGATACCCGCAGCGGACGTGCCGGCGGCCCGGATTTCGGATGTCTCGCCTCCTCGGTGAACCACCAGGCGAGGTCGGCGCCGCAACCGTCGCCCGGAGGGGGCGGCGCCTGGTTCTGACAGTTCGCATCCCCTGCCGGGCACAGCAGCCGCACATGAAAATGATAGTTGTGCCCCCACCACGGCCGGATCAGCCGCAGCCAATCACGGTCGGCGCCGGCTTCGCGGCACAAGGCGCGCTTGATCGCGGGGTTGACGAAGATGCGCGCGACGCCAGGGCTGCGGGCCGCGGCTTCGAGCAATTTGCGGTGCTCCGGCCGCCAGGACCGCGGATCGACATCGTCGCCGTTGGCGGCCACGACATTGGTCGAAGACATCTCGTCACGTTCGCTCGGGCTCAAGCGACGGTTCGGCATCGGCGCAAGCCATAAATCGGCGTCGAGCCCGATCTGATGCGAGGCATGTCCGGTCAGCATCGGGCCGCCGCGTGGCTGCCCCATATCGCCAACCAGCAGACCCGGCCAGTCCGCGGTCGTCGCGGCGGTTGCCGCCAGCCGTTCGATAAACGCGATCAATAGCGGGGTGCCCCAGGCGCGGTTGCGTGAGGGCCGCATCACCTGCCAGTTCGGCCCGTCCGCCGGCAGCGCCACGGCCCCCGCAAGGCATCCTTTGGCATAGGCCCCAATCGGATGGGCTGGGCCCGGCAGCGGGCTGGTCTCCAGGCCGAAGACGCGCTTTGCGGCATCCGCCGGCAGGCGGGCGAGAATCGCATGACGGTTGACGGCCTCCTGCGCGGCGTTATCCTGTGCTGCCGATGGCGCCGGGGAGCCGGCCAGAATGCAAAAAATCGTAAATGCGACGGCTATTCGCCTCGAAATTCGATGGGTTGCACCGCAGATTAAGGAAATAGTTACGGCTTTAGGGCACAGAAACATCGTCATTCGTGCGTTCGCCCCCCACATGTCGCCCGGTCCCGCGCCATTCTGTCCCAGCGCCACAATTTCGAGAAATCATTGCTCATGGAATTTGTCGAGCTGCGGCGTCCCTCAGTAAAACGAGTTCTGATCGTCGAGGACGACGAGCTCAACATGAAGCTGATCCACGACCTGCTCGAAGTGCATGGTTACACCACCATTACCACACCGGAAGGCAGCGCGGCGCTAGGCCTAGCGCGGGCAAACCGGCCGCACTTGATCCTGATGGATCTGCAGCTTCCGGATGTTTCCGGTTTCGACGCGGTGCGCCAGCTGAAACGTGAGGAATCCACTCGGGCCATACCGGTAGTCGCAGTAACGGCGTTTGCGATGGGCGGAGATGCACGAAAAGCGCTTGCATCCGGCTGCGATGCATATGTCGCAAAACCGTTCATCGTTCGCAACTTTCTCGCCCTGGTCGAGAGTTTCATCGGCACATCCTCCAGCGAACTGCGTTAGTCTCAAATGATCTGAGGCTGGCTGCTGATCCCGCAGGGGACGGCGGAGGGGGAGATTTGAGGTTTATCCTGTTTGTCGGCCTGGCCGCTATGACGGCTGGGGTTGCCATGGATCGGTCAGGGATTGTCTGGGACACCTACCGTCAGCTTTATCCCGCCGACCCGGCGGAGCGTCGCGCTCTCAACGAGTGCTTTACCGAAGACCCACAATTCAATCGTCTCGACCCGGGAGCACGTGCCGCGTGCTTTCGGCACAACGCGCCGATGATGGGAGCTACCGCGGCGCCCGCAACAACGGCCAGCGTCGCGTCGGGGGCCGCGGTCGAGCCGCGCCCGCAACCGGCACCAAGCAATTTCGTCGATTTATGGCGGGCTGCCGGCCAAGGCCGAATGCCGCAAAACGACATTCGATCCCAGCAGGACAATTATAATTTCTTTCACCCGGCCGCGACGGCGGCAGCGGGGGAACCGGCACGTTAGGCGTCGCTTGACCGGGGCATCATGCCCCGGCCCCCGGTGCCGGGTCTTTGCTCCGCGCTAACGATCGAACCGAAGGGGTTCGAAAATGTCCCAACTAGCGGACTTTGCGATCCGCCGGTCTCGGGAGTAACGTCGCACCGGGCGCCATGCCGAGGCGCCCGGTGATCCGGCGCGGCCGGAAATCTGATATGACTGGTAATCTGGTTTGGCTGGCGATCCGGGATGGGGGCGGGCGATCCGGTATGAAGTTGCGCGGCTTTCTTTCGGCCCTCTGGGGTGTTCAGGATACGCCTCGTGCATACGGTGCGTTAACCTGACGGCTGACCCCGAGCATCCAAAAGCCGTAAGCTTCAGAGCCTGGCCAAAACCATGACCCAAAAATGATGAGCAGCCAAAAAGCCATGTCGCACCTCAGCCTCAAGGCGTTGTCGACGACCGCGTTGCTCACGCTGACCCTCGGCGCCAGCGGCTGCAGTTCGCTCGCCGCCGACGCGCCGTCCAGCAATGGCAGCGACGTTGCGCTGATGCAGGAGGTCATGCGGCAGGTCGAGCAGAGCTATGTCGTTCCTGTAAAGCCCGGTCAGCTTGTCGACGGCGCGCTGAAAGGCATGCTGACGCGCCTCGACCCGCATTCCGATTACATGACCGAGCGTGAGTACCGCGAGCTGGTAACGACAACGACCGGACAGTTCGGCGGCGTCGGGATCGAGATTTCGGTCGAGAACGGCGTGCCGCAGGTTGTTGCGGCAATCGAGGGCACGCCGGCCTCCGGCGCCGGGATCGAACCTGGCGACCGGATCGTCAAGGCCGACGGCCAGGCGATCGTCGGGATGGATATCGGCGATGTTGTGCGGCGCCTGCGCGGCGCACCCGGCACCCGCGTCATGCTGACGATCGCGCGCGCCAGCCGGCCGTTATTCGAGGTGCCGATTACCCGCGCCGTTATTCATGTCGATTCCGTCAAGCAGGCGCTGAAGCCGGGCGGCATCGGCTATGTACGGATCACGACGTTCGACGAAAACACCCCGACCGAATTACGCGCCGCAATCGCCCACTTGCGCCAGCAGGCCGGCGGCAGCCTCAGCGGTTTTATCCTCGATCTGCGCAACGATGCCGGCGGTCTGCTGGATGCCGCCGTCGAAGTCTCGGCCGATTTCCTTGATTCCGGTACGGTGGTGACGACGCGCGGCCGCGAGGCCGACGAAAATCGCGTCTACGAGGCACCACCCAATGGCGATCTGCTCCGCAAAGTCCCGGTGGTCGTGCTGATCAACGGCGCCTCGGCCTCGGCCTCTGAAATCGTCGCCGGAGCGCTGCAGGACAATCACCGCGCGACGGTGCTCGGCACGCACAGTTTCGGCAAAGGCTCGGTGCAGAGCATCATTCCGATCGAAGGGCACGGTGCGCTGCGGTTGACCACGTCGCTTTATTACACGCCGTCGGGCCGGTCGATTCAGGGCTACGGCATCACCCCCGACCGTGTTGTCGACGTGCCGAAAGAACAGCAGGTCGCCAACGCCGTGATCACCTATGAAAAAGACCTGTTCGGCGCGATCAAGGCGCCGGGCTCGATCGGGCCAAAGGCAGCGCCAGCACCGGCCGCCCAGACGGTTGCGGGTGAGACCGACCACCCGATGAACCCGAAAACCATCGGCACGCCGCAGGATGGCCAGCTCAACGCCGCTGTCGACTTCCTCGCCGGGCGCCGCGCCGCGGCGCGCTGACTCAGCCTGCTGCGGCGACCAGCGGCGCCAGAAATTCGTGCAGGGCGGGGGCCCATTTGGCCCAGTCGCGACCGCTCGCGGAATGGCCGAATTCGCTGTCGATCTGGAAATAACGGGCATCGACACCGGCGGCCTTCAACGCGTTCATCGCCTCCGGCCCGATCGTCGGCGGGAAAATACGGTCGGTACGGCACAGCACATAAAGCAGTTTCGCCTTGATTCTGGGAAACTCCGGCACCGTGTCATAGCCGAGGGTGGCGCGGCGCAAAATCACCAGCGAGTTGGCATCCCAGCTTGACGCCCATTTCGTGGCCTGCCGGCGGATTTCTGCTTCGCGCGCCGTGGGGTCGGGGAATTTCTCGGCCAGCGACGCCTCGATGCCATAGCGCTTCAGCGTCTCGACGCGGATCTCGGTCATCGTCGCCGCGACGCCGCCTTTGTCGTAATAATTGCCGCCATTCCAGTTCGGGTCGGTCGCGAGGCGCGCCTGCAATTCGGCAAGGCCCTTTTCGACGTTGCGCGAGCGCGGCGCGGTGACGACTGCGACCACGCCATCCATCATCGCCGGATACGACACCGACCATTGAAACGCCTGATAGCCGCCGAGTGACGGGCCGGCCACCGCGACGAGATGCTTGACGCCAAGCCCGTCGAGCAGCGCTTTCTGCGCCGCTACGATGTCGCGCATCGAAATCGCCGGGAAGTCGGCGCCGTAGGGTTTTCCGGTCGCCGGATTGAGGCTCGCGCCGTTGGTCGAGCCGGCGGACGAGCCGAGTGCATTCGATGACACGACAAACAGCCTGTCGGTATCGATGGCTTTGCCGGGGCCGATCAATCCGTCCCACCAGCCGAGCGCATTGCCGTTGGCCGGGTTGCGCCCGGCGGCGTGGTGCGTACTGGTGTAACCATGGGTGATCAGCACGGCGTTGCGGCCGTTGGGTGCCAACGTGCCGTACGCCTCATAGGCGATCTTGACCTCCGGCATGACGGTGCCATTGGCCAACCGAAAATCATGGATCGTGAAGATTTTGGAGTCGACCTGGCCGAGTTCGGCAGCCTGCACCTTGCTTCCCGCCAGCATCGCGCTTCCTACCAGCACGAGGAATAAAAACGTCCAACCCAGGCGATGCATGTTGGTCTCCCTTGGACAGTTTTTGAGACGCACCTTTCGTTCAGAACCGTGATGGCCTCGGTCGTCATCCCCCATTTTTTGCGGGGAATGACGACGTCGTTGGTCGGGCTACGCGTTAGATGAGAATCGCCTCGCGCAACGGGAACGCTACGCGGCTTTTGCGACCAGCGGCGCCATGAACGCGCGCAGCGTCGGTGACCATTTGGCGTGCTCGGCGCCGGTTGAGGAATGGCCGAGTTCGCTGTCGAGTTCGAAAAACTGCGCTTCGACGCCGGCATCTCTCAGGGCCCGCATGACATCCGGCGCGATTTTCGGCGGGAATAGCGCGTCGGTACGGCACAGCATGTAGAACACCTTGGCCTTGATCTTGGCAAATTCCGGCCGGGTATCGAAATTGAGCAAGGCGCGGCGCAGGATGATCAATGAGTTGGCATCCCATTTCGCGGCCCAGTTCGCCGCCTGCTCGCGGATCGCCGCCTCGCGCGCGACCGGGTCGGGGAAGCGCGGCTTCAACACTTCATCGATGCCGTAGCGCTTTAGCGTGTCGATGCGGATATCGGTCAGCATCTGCTTGGCGCCGCCTTTGCCGTAATAATTGCCGCCGTGCCAGCCCGGGTCGGTGGCGAGCCGCGCGGTCACTTCGGCGAGTTGTTTGTCGGTATTCACCGAAGCCCACGGCGCAGTGTTGACCGGCACCAGCCCGTCCATGAAATCGGGATAGGCGACCCCCCACTGAAAGGTCTGGTAGCCGCCGTAAGACGGGCCGCCGACCGCCACCAGATGCTTCGCCCCGAGCGAATCCAGCAGCGCCTTTTGCGCATTGACGATGTCGCGCACAGTAATGTGCGGGAAGCTGGAGCCATAGGGCTGCCCGGTCTTGGGGTTGATGCTCGACGCATTGGTCGAGCCGAACGACGAGCCCAGCATGTTCGAGGCGACAACGAACAGTTTGTCGGTATCGATCGCCTTGCCCGGCCCGATCAACCCGTCCCATGAACCCGGCAGGTTGTTGTTCGTGGGGTTGCGGCCGGCGGCGTGATGGCTGCCGGTATAGCCGTGCGTCACCAGCATCGCGTTGCGCCCGTGCGGCGCAAGGCGGCCGTAAGTTTCATAAACGAGCGTTGCTTCCGGCATGGTTTCGCCATTGGTCAGGCGAAAATCGTGGATCGTGAAGAACTTGTCTTCGACAGTTCCGATATCTTCGGTATGCAGCGGGCTGGCGTTGGGCATCTTGGTCTCCTGGGCTGTGCATCGAATGGCAAAAGGCGTGGAGGCAAAAGGTGTGGAGGCGAAAGGGGTGGGAGATTGTGCACGCGGCGGCGGGGCCTGTCACGATGTCGCCGGCGCTGGCGACAACCAAGGTCGCGGCGATCGCCCGAGGATTGCGCGCGACTGCCGGGAATGACATAGCTAGCGCGAGCCACGAATTACGATATCTCGGGGTTGCGATGCGCCGCCTGCTGCCGGGTCTGTTGCCGCTGTTGCTGCTTGCCGGTTGTGACGGTCTCGGCGATGCCCCGCCGCCGTCCGGGGTGAGCGCGCAACTGCATGTCGGGTTCCCGCGCGGCGGCATCGCCGATACGATCGTCGTCAACGCAATCGACCATTTGCCGCTGCGCGCCGCCGAACTCGTGGCGCCGGACGGCACGACGACGACGGCCAGTTCGCTCGATATCAACGGCTCACCGCATTTCGCCAACGGCCAGTGGGTGGTCGGCGACCCGTGGCAAAGCGCCCGGCTGGGAGACGCGGGCCCCGCCGCTCTGGCGACGCAGCACATTGGGGCAAGTGCGGCGCTGAACAGCCGGGAACAGTTGCTGGCGGTGGTCTCGACCGCCGACATTCCGCTGCCCGACCCGGTCGTCTATAAGCGCGACTGGGCGAATTACCGTATCCGCCTGACCTTCGGCACGCCGCCAAGCCAGGTTGACACGCGCATCGTGCCGGCACCGCAGCCGGTTGCGGAATAGGCGCAAACACGGGTTCCGCGACGACGCGCGGGCTTGCCGCGCCGCACCGGCTTTGGCCAACATGTGGTTCGATAAACAACGACGCGAGGAGCGCCTGTGGACGAGGTTGAAGCGGTCGTCATCGGCGCCGGAGTGGTGGGGCTTGCGGCGGCGCGCGCGCTGGCGCTGGCCGGACATGAGGTGATCGTCCTCGAAAAGGCTTACACGATCGGGTTCGAGACCTCGTCGCGCAACAGCGAGGTCATTCACGGCGGTCTTTATTATCCGAAAGGCAGCCGCAAAGCGGTCGCCTGCGTTGCCGGACGGCAGCGGCTTTACACCTATTGCCGTGAGCACGGCGTGCCGCATGCGCAGCTTGGCAAGCTGATCGTCGCGACCAACGAGGCGGAAATCCCCGGCGTCCAGAAGATCGAGGAGGCGGCGAAAGCCAACGGCGTCGACAATCTCGAATGGCTGACCGCGGCGCAGGCACAGTCGTTGGAACCGGAACTGCACTGCGTCTCGGCGTTGCTGTCGCCGTCGACCGGCATCATCGACAGCCATGCGCTGATGCTGGCGTATCAGGGCGACGCGGAAGATGCCGGCGCCTTTGTGGTGTTCCGCTCGCCGGTATTGTCGGGCCGGGTACTGGGCGACGGGTTCGAGCTGTCGGTCGGTGGCGACGAACCGACGACGATCCGCTGCCGCATCCTGGTCAATGCGGCGGGGCTGTATGCGCCCGCCTTGGCTCGCACGATCGAGGGGATACCGCTCGACAGCATCCCGCCGGCCTATTTCTGCCGCGGCGTCTATTTCACCTTAAGCGGCAGGACGCCGTTCCGCCGCCTGATCTACCCGGTGCCGGTGCCGGGCGGGCTTGGCGTTCATATCACCCTTGATCTTGCCGGGCAGGCGCGGTTCGGCCCCGATGTGGAGTGGATTTCCGACGTCGATTACGCGGTCGATCCGCGCCGCGGCGATGCGTTCTATGCCGCTGTGCGGACCTATTGGCCGAGGCTGCGCGACGGCGCGCTGCAGCCGGGTTACGCCGGCATCCGCCCGAAGATCAGCGGCCCCAACGAGGCGGCGGCCGATTTTGTCGTGCAGGGGCCGGCGGAGCACGGCATCCCCGGCCTCGTCAATCTCTACGGTATCGAATCGCCGGGGCTGACCGCGTCGCTGCCGCTCGCTGATGAAGTTGTTCAGATGCTCGACGGCTGAGACGGAACGTCAGTCCCGCCCGAGGCACTCGCGGCCAAACCGCCACAACGTCACCGGCCACGCCAGCACATCGGGCAGGGTCGTGCGAAAGACATCGATCTGATTGCGCCAATGAAAATCGTTCGGCACCGCCGGGCTCGCCGGATGAGCGAAAAACGCCGATCCGATCGCGACATATACGAGAGTGGCGGTAACGAGAAATTCCATCGGTCTGCCCTTTATGCCGGAACCAGATGCTCGGTACTTTGTTTGTGCGAGCTTGGCAATTTCGCAATCTGGCCCGGCGCGGCGAATTACCGGAAAGGCGGAGGTTGCCGCCGCGTCGTGCCTTCCGCTTGCGACTCCATGCCGCGGCCTGATAATCGGCGGGTATCCGGGCTATGATGACGAGGGCGTAAGGCGCGAGGTTGCGGGCGATGCTGATCGGCGTGCCGAAAGAGGTGAAGACCCACGAGTACCGTGTCGGCCTGGTGCCGGGCAGCGTGCGCGAAATGGTGCATCACGGCCACAAGGTTGTCGTCGAAACCGGCGCCGGCGCCGGGATTGGCTTTGATGATGCCGCCTATCGCAAGGCCGGCGCCGAGATCGTCGACCGGGCGGCCGAGGTATTCGCTGCCGCCGAACTGATCGTCAAGGTCAAGGAACCGCAACCGGCGGAAATCGGCTTGCTGCGCCGCGGCCAGATTCTGTTCACCTATCTGCATCTTGCCGCCGATCGCGCGCTGACCGAGGGGTTGCTGAAGTCAGGTGCAATCGGCATTGCGTATGAGACCGTGACCGACCGCAACGGTGGCCTGCCGCTGCTGGCGCCGATGAGCGAAGTCGCCGGCCGCATGTCGATCCAGGTTGGCGCGCATTGCCTGGAAAAGGAGCAAGGCGGCATGGGCGTGCTGCTCGGCGGCGTGCCGGGCGTCGCGGCCGCCAAGGTGGTGATCCTCGGCGGCGGGGTTTCCGGCACCAACGCGGCGCGCGTCGCGATGGGGATGGAGGCGTATGTCACCGTCATCGACCGTTCGTTGCCACGGCTGTACGAACTCGACATGCAATTCGGCTCGCAGCTGCACACGCTGTTTTCGACCGTGGAGACGATCGAGCGCGAGGTTGCCGCCGCCGACCTGGTGATCGGTGCGGTGCTGGTGCCGGGTGCCGCGGCGCCAAAACTGGTGAGCCGTGACCTCGTACGCGCGATGAAACCAGGCTCGGTCATCGTCGACATTGCGATCGATCAGGGTGGTTGCATCGAAACCAGCCGTCCAACCACGCATGCCGCGCCGACCTTCGTCGACGAAGGCGTCGTGCATTACTGCGTCACCAACATGCCGGGCGCGGTGGCGCGTACGTCAACCGTCGCCCTCAACAACGCGACGCTGCCGTTTGTTCTGGCGCTGGCGGATCTTGGCTGGCGTCAGGCGTTGCGCGACGATCCCCATCTGCGCAATGGCCTCAACGTCTGCGGTGGTCGCTTGACGCACCCTGCGGTGGCACGCGATATGGGATTGCCGCTAACCCCGGCCGACGACGCTGTCGCAAATTAGCACCACGGATTTATTATGTTCCACTTGGTGACTCTTTGGCGCGCAGCGGGGTTGAGGCCTCCGGTGCTGATGACCATTTAGGAGGCATGGGTGAAGACGGAATCCTGACCCCGTTTCAGATGGCCGATCTGTCGGCGGCCGATTCTGTTTTCGAACCGCTTTTTGTTCCGGAATCACCGTTTGCCCGTATTGATGGTGCGGCGATTGCGTCGGTCACCAACCTTTATCGCGAGGTATTGCCGTCGGGCGGCGCTATCCTCGACGTGATGTCGGGCTGGGTATCGCATTTGCCACCGGAAGCGCTGTATCGCCGAGTCGTCGGTATCGGCATCGAAGGCGAGGCGCTGGCGGAAAACCCGTTCCTCGACGATTTTCGGGTGCAGGACCTCAACGCCAATCCGATTCTGCCGTTTCCGACCGGCGAATTCGACGGCGCAACGATCTGCGCGGCGATCCAGCATCTGGCGCGGCCCGGTGAAGTGATCCGCGAAATTGCCCGAGTATTGCGGCCGGGGGCGCCGCTGATCATCTCGTTCTCGAACCGTTGCGTCGCCACCAAGCCGATAGCCTGCTGGTGCCTGCTCGACGAAACCGGGCATCTGTGCCTGCTCGCTCAGCATTTCGCCGAAGCCGGCAACTGGGCCGATATTCGATGCCTCGACCGCACGCCGGCAGGCGGCGGACAGCCGCTTTACGCCGTCATCGGCCGTAGCCTCGGCGCCACCCCTCCCGGCGACAGCGATTAAAATTCCACGAATTTGGTAGGGCGGAAAAGCCCAGCGCATTCCGCCAATAGCAGGCGGAAATGGCGGAAGGCGCGACGTTTTTCCGCCCTATTTTTTTGCAATCAGCGGCGCAGCACCATCAGCTTTTTGATTTCGGCGATGGCTTTTGCCGGGTTGAGGTTTTTCGGACAAGTGCGCGTGCAGTTGAGGATCGTGTGGCAGCGGTAGAGACGGAACGGGTCTTCCAGCGCATCGAGCCGTTCACCGGTCTTTTCATCGCGGCTGTCGGCGATCCAGCGATACGCTTGCAATAGCACCGCCGGTCCGAGATAGCGCTCGCCGTTCCACCAGTAAGACGGGCACGACGTTGTGCAGCAAAAGCACAAAATGCATTCCCACAATCCGTCGAGCTGTTCGCGCTCTTCGACCGATTGCAGGCGCTCGCGGTCGGGCGGCGGCGGGCTGTCGGTTTGCAGCCAGGGCTGGATCGACTGGTACTGCGCATAGACGTGCGTCAGGTCCGGCACCAGATCCTTGACCACCGGCATGTGCGGCAGCGGATAGATTTTGATGTCGCCCTTGACGTCTTCGATCGCCTGCAGGCAGGCGAGCGTGTTGACCCCGTCGATATTCATCGCGCACGAGCCACAAATGCCTTCGCGGCACGAGCGTCGGAAGGTCAGCGTGGTGTCGACCTCGTTCTTGATCTTGATCAGCGCGTCGAGCACCATCGGCCCGCAATCGTCAAGATCGATCGAATAGGTGTCCATCACTGGACTGGCGCCGTCATCCGGGTTCCAGCGATAGACATGAAAGCGGCGCAGGCGTTGCGCGTGCAGCGGCGGCGCGTGGGTAATGCCGTTGCCGATCTTGGAGTTCGCGGGCAGGCGAAATTCAGCCATCTCAGTACGTCCGAGCCTTGGGCGGAAACACCTGAACCTCGTTCGACAGCGTGTAGAGATGAACCGGGCGGTAACCCAGCGTCACATTGCCCTCCGCGTCGAGCCATGACAGGGTGTGCTTCATCCAGTCGTCGTCGTTGCGGTCGGGATAGTCTTCGCGAGCGTGCGCGCCGCGGCTTTCGGTACGGTTGCGCGCCGAATGCAGCGTCACGACCGATTGTTCGAGCAGGTTCTGCAATTCGAGGGCTTCGACGAGGTCGCTGTTCCAGATCATCGAACGGTCCGACAGGCCGATTTCGCTGTAGCTGCGGGCCACCGCATCGATCTTGGTGACGCCTTCCTCAAGGACTTCGGCGGTGCGGAACACCGCACAGTTGACCTGCATGATGCGCTGCATTGCCGTGCGGATTTCACCGGTTTTGCGCTGGCCGGCGGCATGGCGCACCGCATCGAGCCGGGCAACCGATTCTTCGCCGGCATTTTGCGACAGCGGGGCGTGGCCCATGCCCGGGCGGACCAGTTCGGCGGTGCGGTTTGCCGCGGCGCGCCCGAACACGACGATGTCGAGCAGCGAATTGCATCCGAGCCGGTTGGCGCCGTGTACCGATACGCTCGCCGCCTCGCCGATCGCCATCAGGCCGGGCACGACCGCGTCGGGGTCGTTGTCGGTCGGGCGCAGAACCTCGCCGTGATAGTTCGTCGGAATGCCGCCCATGTCGTAATGCACGGTCGGCGATACCGGGATCGGCTCGCGGGTGACATCGACACCGGCGAAAATCTTGGCGGTTTCGGAGATGCCGGGCAGGCGCTCGTGCAGGATTTTCGGGTCGAGATGTTCGAGGTGCAGCAGGATGTGGTCGCGCTCGGGACCGCAGCCGCGCCCTTCGTACACCTCGATCGTCATTGCCCGGCTGACCACGTCGCGCGACGCCAGATCCTTGGCGTGCGGTGCATAGCGCTCCATAAAGCGCTCGCCTTCGCTGTTGGTGAGATAGCCGCCTTCGCCGCGGGCGCCTTCGGTAATCAGACAGCCGGCGCCATAGATGCCGGTCGGGTGGAACTGGATGAACTCCATGTCCTGCAACGGCAGCCCGGCGCGCAGCACCATCGCGTTGCCGTCACCGGTGCAGGTATGCGCCGAGGTGCAGGTGAAATAGGTGCGCCCGTAGCCGCCGGTCGCCAGGATCACCATGTGCGCGCGGAAGCGGTGCATCGACCCGTCCGCAAGATTCCACGCCATGACGCCGCGGCATACACCCTCGTCATCCATGATCAGGTCGAGCGCGAAATACTCGACAAAGAACTCGGCATTGTGGCGCAGCGACTGCTGGTAGAGCGTGTGGATGATCGCATGGCCCGTGCGGTCGGCCGCGGCGCAGGCGCGGTTGGCGGGGGCACCGTCGCCGAATTCCATCATATGGCCGCCGAACGGCCGCTGGTAAATCTGCCCGATCTCGGTGCGCGAGAACGGCACGCCGAAATGCTCAAGCTCGATGACCGCCGGGATCGCCTGGCGGCACATGAACTCGATCGCGTCCTGGTCGCCGAGCCAGTCCGACCCCTTGACGGTGTCGTACATATGCCAGCGCCAATCGTCGCTGTTCATGTTGCCGAGCGCCGCGGCAATGCCGCCCTGCGCCGCGACGGTGTGGCTCCGCGTCGGGAAGACCTTGGTGATGCAGGCCGTCTTCAGCCCGGCATGGGTCGCGCCGAGCGTGGCGCGCAGGCCGGCGCCGCCGGCGCCGACGACAACGACATCGTAAACGTGTTCCGTCACTGGGTATGCGTCACGCATTGCGCGGCTCCGCAGATTTTACGCTATTCATTTTGGACCTGCCGTCAGGCGCCGAGCGATAGTTTCAGTACGGCATAAATGCCGAGCACCGCGAGCAGGACCGAACCGAGGCGCATCACGACCAGCAATGCCAGCCGCAAAGATTCGTTTTCGACGTAATCCTCGATGATGACCTGCAGGCCGAGTGCGCTGTGATAAAAGGTGGCGACCAGCAGCAGCACCAGCAAGACTGCCGGCACCGGATGGCGCACCCATTCGATGAACACGATGCGGTCGGCGCCGGCCAGTGCGATAATCGAAATGACAAACCAGACCGCCAGCGGCACGAGGGCGATCGCGGTTACCCGCTGCATCCACCAATGCCCGACGCCTTCCTTGGCCGAGCCGAGGCCGATTGCGCGCCCTAAAGGCGAGCGCATCCGCGACTGCGCCATCTCAATGCCCCCGCTTTCGTGTTTGCATCGGGATCAGTGTTTCCATTGCGAAATGCCGGCGATCCAGACGATCACGGTCAGAACGCCGGTCGCGGCGACAACAGCCCAGCCGGTGGCATAGACGTTGCGCAGATCAAAGCCGCGGCCGCTATCCCACCAGAGGTGCCGCAAGCCGTTGCAGAGATGGTAGAACAGCGCCACCGTCCAGCCGAACAGCAGCAGGCGGCCGATCCACGAACCGAGAAACGCCTGGACCGAGGCGTAGGAATCCGGCCCCTGCGCCGCCGCAACCAGCCACCAGACGAGCAGCAAGGTGCCGACGCTTAGCGCCAGCCCGGCCGCGCGATGCAGGATCGACAGCACAGAGGTCAACTGCCAGCGATAGACCTGCAGATGCGGCGACAGGGGCCGTGGGTCGGAGATCATGCGAACGGGTCCAGCAAGATGCGGCTAACCAGGAGACTTGGCCGTCAACGAATTGACTTAGAACGCGTGCCGCGGAGTGTCAACGAAACCCGGACCAGCGGAAATGTCCGGGCTGTCATGATTGCGGCCCGCAAATGCCGATCAGCTCAGCGCCACTTCAAAGCCGCGCTTGGTGGCGGGACGCGCCATCATCGCTGCGTACCAGCGCTTGACGTTGGGGAAATCGGCGAGGTCGACGAGGTGGCGTTCGTGCCGCCAGGCCCAGCCGAGGATCGCGAAATCGGCGATCGACACGTCATTGCCGCCGGCGTATGCGACCTCGCCCAACCGCTTGTCGAAGACGCCATATAGCCGCCGCGTTTCCTTGGAATAGCGCTCGAGACCGTAGCGCTTGTCCTCTTCGTTTGTGACCCCGAGGAAATGGTGCACCTGGCCCGGCATCGGGCCAAAGCCGCCCATCTGCCACATTAGCCATTCGAGCACCGGCACCTGCTTGCGCAGATCGCCCTTTGGCCAGAACTTGCCGGTTTTCTCGCCGAGATAGATCAGGATCGCACCGGATTCGAAGACGCTGACCGGGGTGCCGCCAGGGCCGTCGTTATCGATGATCGCCGGGATGCGGTTGTTGGGGCTGATCTTGAGAAATTCCGGCTTGAACTGTTCGCCTTTGGAAATGTTGATCGGCTTTACCGTGTAGGGCAGCGCCATTTCTTCCAGCGCGGCGCTGATCTTGCGGCCGTTCGGGGTGTTCCAGGTCCACAATTCGATGCTCACGGCGGCGGCTCCTGCGAGGGATGGCGAAGGTTGGCCGCAGCTTTACCACGATGCCCTGGCGTCGCAAGACGCAATTGCCGGTTTAGCGTGCTGTCATGGCGTTGCCGCCCGGCTTGCCTTAGCATCCGCTCAGACGCATCGACCATCAGGGAGGACGCCATGGCCGCCGATCCGAACCGTGTAATCCTGACCGGAGAAAACCCGTTTATCCGCCTCAGCGCGATCGATGGCGGGCCGATTTCGACGAATGCCAGCTTCTGGCGCATCATCACCTGCCCGGCCGGACCGGGGCATGTGCTGTATCTCAAAAGCGAACTGACGGAAAACGGCTGGCAGATTTATTCCGACAATATCGCGATGGCGCGGTGGCTGCAGACCACCGTGCAGGGGATGCTCAACGAAGAGACCGCCGATACCAACATCCCGGTCATCGACGCCGAGTTCAGCAAATCCGGCGACCCGCGCTATTTCTGGACCGAAACCCTGATGACCAATGACGATGTCATCAGCCTCACCTGGTACAATATCGGCGAGCCCTTGCTGATCCATACCAACCCCAGCGAAGGCGGCCGCAAATACGGGGTATGTACGCTGCTCGTGCCGGCATTGGGCACACGCCTGCTGCGCAACGGCGTCGAGGCGGCCGGCAGTTCCTGGCCGCTCGAACGCGAAGGCCGCCCGTTCAGCACCTCGGCATTGGCGTTCTCGGAAAGCTGGACCGAGGCGCGATAAGCGTTCGCGAGAGATCGCCATCCCGGCGCAGAGGCCGCGATGGCGATCTCGGGTAACTCAACTCGGCGGGTAACTCAACTCGGCGGGTAACTCAGCCCGGCGGGTAACTCAACTCAGCGGGCGGCCGTGGCGGGCGATGAATTCGGGGAAGGCGTCTTCCGCCTTGGCGCCGCGCATGACATGCGTCGTGAATTGGCGTTCTTCGGCAAACTGGTCTTCGAGGTTCTGCGCCATTTGCGTCAGCATCAGCTTTTTGATGCCGACCACCGCGCCGCGGTTGTTGGCGGCGATCGTCTTCGCCAGTTCCATCGTCTTGGCGCGCAGCTGTTCGCGCGGCACGAGGTGGTTCAACAGGCCGATGCGATAGGCTTCCTCGGCCTCGACGATGCGTGCGGAAAATAGCAATTCCTTCGCCATCGGCCAGCCAACCTGGTTGGGTAGGGTCCAGGTGCTGTTGATGCGGCCATAGGCGGCGGCGAGAAAGCGGAATTTCGAGTCCTCGCAGCCGATGCGCATATCGAGCGATGACGCCAGCACCCCGGCGCCCCCATAGGCGAGGCCGTTCATCATGCCGATCGTCGGTTTGGCGGAGGTGCCGATTTCATAGCTGCCGCGGCCGGTGCGCATCCGGTCGAGTTCTTCCTGCGAATAGCGGCGGTCGTCCTCGCGCTGCTCGTGGATGTCGCCGCCGGCGGAAAATGCGCGGCCGGACCCGGTAATGACGATGCAGCCGATGCCGTCATCGGCATCCATTTTCTTCACGGCGTCGTGCAGTTCGCTGCCGAGTTGCCGGTTCATCGCATTGAGCTTGTCCGGCCGGTTCAGCGTGATGACGCCGACACCGTCTTCGTGTTCGACCAGGATCGTTTCGTAAGCCATCGTCTTCTCCTTCAACGCGGAATATCACCCCAGGCGGCGTAACGCTGACGCCGCCGCAACTCGCGGCCTTCGGCGATCGAGCGCTCGGCTTGTGCCGCAATCAGATCGAGCAGCGGATCGCTCGACACGTTGACGAGGCCACGCGCCCGTAACAGTCCTTCGATCTCGGTGCTTGGCCGGCCGCCCATAAACGGCAGTTGGTCGCTAATCCCGGCGTATTCGGGACTGACGCGGGCGTTCTCGCGCTGCGGCGGCGCGGTGACGGCGTCGTATTGCGCACCGTCGATCACGACGAGCCGGCCGCCCGGCCGTAGCACCCGCACCCATTCGTCGAGCGCCGCTTCGGGGTGCGGCAAGGTCCACAGCACATGCCGGCTGATCGCCAGGTCAAAGCTGCCGGGCGGGAAGGGGAGCTGCTCCGCGTCGGCCTCTTCGAACTGGATGTCGAGACCCTGCATCGCCGCCTTGCGGCGCGCCTGCGCCAGCATGGCCACGGCGAAATCGACGCCGGTGACACGGTGCCCGCGCCCCGCCATTTCGAGGCTCAAAAAGCCCGTGCCGCAACCGCAATCGAGCGCTGCCAATGAGGCGCGTGGCGGGATCACGAGATCGAGGATGCGGTCCCAGGCGGCGCGTTCGGCCGGGCTGGCGATGCTGTGGCCGAAATCGGCGTCAAAGCTCGATGCGCGGCGGTCCCAATGCGCCGCGACCTGTTGTTTGACTGGATCGGTCTGCGCCGGATCGGTCCGCGATAGGCTCATGCCACAGCCTCCTATTTCAATCCGACGATCTCCGCCAAGGCTTCAAGCTGCTCGGCGTAGCGCGACACCGGGTTCAGCATCAAATGGTTGGCGCCCATGCCGATCATTTCTTCAAGCCGGCCGCGTACCTGCTCGGGGGTGCCGTGGATGCCGCAGATATCGATGCCTGGCGGGTTCTTGTAGACATCGGTGAACCAGCGCAGCAATTCGGCGCGCGCCACGGCAGGATTCTCGTCAACCGCCATGAAGATGCGCTTCGAAATCGGGAAATTGGTCGTGTCGCGACCGTTTTTTGCCAACGCCTCCTTGAGGATCGGCACCGAAGCGGCGAAATCGGCGATGCGCGAGCCGCCCGACCCCATCCAGCCATCCGCCAGTCGCGCGGTGCGGCGTACCGCATCCGGGTGCCCGACGCCCATCCAGATCGGCGGCCGCGGCTTCTGCACCGGCTTTGGCCACATCGTCTCGTTTTTCAGGTGGTAGAAGCGGCCGTCATAGGTGACGGTGTCTTCGGTCCACAATGCCTTGATCAGCTCGATTTCCTCGCGGAAGCGACGCACCCGGCCTTCCTCGGACACCTCGAACTGGCGGTAGTGATGCTCGCGGCCGAGTCCGGCGCCAAGAATGGCGCGGCCGCCGCTGACATAATCGAGACAGCCCCATTGGTGTGCGATCATCAGCGGGCTGTGGATCGGCAGCACGACAACCGAGCATCCGACGCGGATTTTCGTCGTGACCGCGGCGGCGTAGGTCAGGATCACCACCGGGTCGAAGCAGTTGACGTGGTCGAGGCTGTTTTCGGTGACCCAGAGGTCGCTGAAACCAAGCTGTTCGGCGCGCTGCGCGATATGGCGGATCGTCTCCATGTCGATCAGATCGGGCGAGCGGTGCGGCAGGGACACGCCAAACTTGATCTGGTCCTTCAACGCCATTCGCCCGATCCTTTCAATCGAATCCGAGATCGCCTGATAAGGCGTGTCGTCCCGGCGAAGGCCGGGACCCACTTTTGCCGTGGATACCGGCCTGCGCCGGTATGACTGTTTATTTGCAGGCTTATACCTTCTCGATCACCTCCATCTGGGCGCCGTCGGGGCATTCGACCCAGCAGACGTGGCGGCCATTGTTGAACAGTTCTTCGAGGATCTTGGCGCCGTTGCCCTTCAACGTGGCGACCATGCCGGCATAGTTGTCGGTCTGCAGCGCGATATGCTCGATGCCGACCTTCTGCTGGTGATTTTGCGCCTGGATGATGGTCGTGATGTTGAGCTGCAGGCCGGCAAGATCGACCTGGCAGCCGCGACCGGGAATCTCCTGCTTCACGGTGCCGCCGAAATTGTCGACATAGAATTTCGCGACCTTTATGGGGTCATCGTTGGTCTTGATATGGACGTGTCCGATTGACGTGGCCATGCTCGTCTCCTCCGATTGGCTTTGGGCTGTTCGGTTCCCTGAGGGTCGCGGACGCGGCGCTCGATATGAAGCTTGGCAGCACGCGGCGGCGAACTCAACCGCGGGAATGGGAGGACAGGAATGAGCGCAGCCCGTGACCTCGCCAGTTTTCTGGCTGGCGTAAAATTTGCCGACCTGCCGGCACAGGCGGTCGATCATGCGGCGATGCTGATCGCCAGCACGCTCGCCAGCGCCGCGATGGGCGCCGGTATCGAATCCGCGAGGATTATCCGCGACATGGCGCGCGAACGCGGCGGCACCTCGCAGGCCTCGCTGTGGTTCGACAACAGCGCGAAACTGCCAGTCAGCGACGTGGCGCAGGCCAATGCGGTAACCAGCGACGCCGCCGCCTCCGACGATAGCGATCTGCGGCAGATCGTGCATTGCGGCACGCCGCTTTGCGCCACCTCGCTGGCGCTTGCCGAGCACAGTGGCGCCAGCGGCGAGGATATTCTGGCGGCGATCGTCGTCGGCTACGAGACGGCGGGGCGCGTGACCGACGTGCTGCCGCGCTTCCGGGTGCGCGGTCATCATGGCTCGATCGGCGCGATCTTTGCGGCGGCCGGCGCGGCGGCACGGCTTTTGAAGCAGGATGCCGGGCAGATGACCCACACGATCGCCCTGACTGCGACCTCGGCCAGCGGGCTCGCCCGCGCCGCCGATACCAGCGTCGCCCGCGAATACCATTGCGGCAACGCGACCCTGCTCGGCATCCAGGCGGCGCGCGCGGCGCAGCGCGGCTATACCGGCGAGGAAACCACGCTGGAGATGAAGTCGGGTTTCTTTGAAGTGTATGGCGGCGAAGACGGCGCCGCGGCCGCCGCGGCGATGCTGACCGACCTCGGCGGTTCGTGGGACATCATTACCGACATGGCGGTAAAGCTGGTGCCGGGTGGCCACCCCTACCATGCGTTCGGCGAAGCCGCCGCCAATGCGTCACGCGAGGCGCAGGTTTCCCCCGAGGAGATCGAGAGCATCACCGCCGCGCGCCCCGGCCTGACCGCGCTGACCGGCCCGCTGCACCCGGCCGATCTGATCGACATGGCGCATAGCCCGGCCTATTTCCTCGCCGCCGGCGCCGCCGACCGCGAATTTTCCTGGGCCCATGCCGGTCCGGACAAGATCGCCGACCCGGTCATTCATGCGTTGATCGACAAGGTCCGGGTCGGCCCGCCGCCGACCGAGAACACCGGGCGCTACCGCCAGGGTGCCGCCGTCACGATCCGCACCCGCGACGGGCGCAGCTTTACCAGCGCGGTGTATGCGCCGAAGGGCTCGGGTCTGCTCGGCATCGACTGGGCCGATATCGATGCCAAATTCCGCACCCTGATGCCGCTCTCCGGGCTGCCGGCACAACAGATCGAGGACGCGCTCGGCATCATCCACGATTTCCGCCGGCAACGCGCTGTGGCGGGGCTGGTGCGATTGCTCAAGTCGGCGTAATGCAAAACGTGCTGCGCCCGCTTGACGGGAATGTGACAACCTGCCGATAATCATGGCATCCAAGGGGTGCCCCCACGCAGGGGCTGAGAGTTCGCTGGCGGCGGGCAACCCTTTGAACCTGATCCGGGTCGTGCCGGCGTAGGGACAGGATCGCCCAAGACGCAAGAGGGCGAGCACCAATCCCTTCATCGCAATCGGTCCGGATCGCTGTTCAGGCGCTATGGAGACCGTTATGCCCGATTCCGCTCCCCTACCCCGCGACTCTTTGAAATCGACCGCGAAGAACGCCGAGCCGAACGTCACGACCGGGCCGTTTCCCGCCTCGCGCAAGGTTCATATCGGCGGCAAGCGCCACGGCGATATCCGCGTCGCGATGCGCGAGATCGACCTGGAGCCGAGCGCCAACGAACCGGCGGTGCGCGTCTACGACACCTCGGGCGCCTACTCCGATCCGGCACATTCGACCGACATCTACAAGGGCCTCGCCGAGTTGCGGCGCGGCTGGATCCTGGCGCGCGGCGATGTCGATGAAATCCCCGGTCGCGAGATCAAGCCGGAAGATAACGGGCTGAAGCGCGGCGAAGAATCGAATGTGCCGATCTTCGACCGCGCCGCCCGCACCGTGTTGCGCGGCAAGCCCGGCGCGTCGCCGACGCAGCTCGCCTATGCCCGCAAAGGCATCGTTACCCCAGAGATGGAATACGTCGCGATCCGCGAAAACCTTGGCCGCGAAAAGGCTTTTGAGGGCGCGCGCGACGGCGAGAGCTTCGGTGCCGCGATCCCGGATTTTGTGACCGCGGAATTCGTGCGCGACGAGATCGCCCGCGGCCGCGCCATCATCCCCAACAACATCAACCACCCGGAAACCGAGCCGATGATCATCGGCCGCAATTTCCTGGTGAAGGTGAACGCCAATATCGGCAACTCGATCGTCACCTCGTCGGTCGCCGAGGAAGTCGACAAGCTGGTGTGGGCGACGCGCTGGGGCGCCGACACGGTCATGGACCTATCGACCGGCCGCAACATCCACACGATCCGCGAATGGATCGTGCGCAACTCGCCGGTGCCGATCGGCACCGTGCCGATCTATCAGGCGCTGGAAAAGGTCGGCGGCGCGGCCGAGGAACTGACCTGGGAATTGTTCCGCGACACGCTGATCGAACAGGCCGAACAGGGGGTCGACTACTTTACGATCCACGCCGGCGTGCGGCTTGCCTATATCCACCTGACCGCGTCGCGGGTCACCGGCATCGTGTCGCGCGGCGGCTCGATCATGGCCAAGTGGTGTCTGGCGCATCACAAGGAGAATTTCCTCTACACCCATATCCGCGAGATCAACGAGATCATGCGGACTTATGATGTGTCGTATTCGTTTGGCGATGGGCTGCGCCCCGGCTCCAACGCCGATGCCAACGACCGGGCGCAGTTCGCCGAACTCGAAACCCTCGGCGAGTTGACCAAGCTGGCGTGGGAAGACGACGTGCAGGTGATGATCGAAGGCCCCGGCCATGTGCCGATGCACAAGATCAAGATCAACATGGACAAACAGCTCACCGAATGCGGCGAGGCCCCGTTCTATACGCTCGGTCCTCTCACGACCGATGTCGCGCCGGGCTATGACCACATCACCTCGGGCATCGGTGCCGCGATGATCGGCTGGTTCGGCACCGCCTTGCTTTGTTATGTGACGCCGAAGGAGCATCTGGGGCTGCCCGACCGCGACGACGTCAAAACCGGCGTCATCACTTACAAGATCGCGGCCCACGCCGCCGATCTTGCGAAGGGCCATCCCGGTGCCCGCGAGCGCGACGACGCCCTGTCGCGGGCGCGGTTCGAGTTTCGCTGGCGCGATCAGTTCAACCTGTCGCTCGACCCGGAGACCGCCGAGAAATTCCATGACCAGACTTTGCCGGCGGATGGCGCCAAGCTGGCGCATTTCTGCTCGATGTGCGGCCCAAAATTCTGCTCGATGCAGATCACCCAGGAGATCCGCGACTATGCGGCCTCCGGCATGGCCGAGAAATCCGAGGCATTCCTGAAACAGGGCGGCGAAATCTACACCGACGAACACGGCCAGCCGCGCGTCGCGGCGGATTAAGCCCGATCGTAATGCCTGCGGCTGTCATTGCGAGGAGCCGCAAGGCGACGAAGCAATCTCGATGGAACGAGCCTCTATCGGCACGAGGCTGCTTCGCTGTGCTCGCCATGACAATTCATCTGGGCAGCGGTAACGGTACGCTTCCGTGACGACACCTCCGACTCCCGCCACCACAGCCGATCTCGAAGCACGGCGGGCGGCGCGGCGTTACCCCGAACGGCCGATCGTTGCTGTCCTCAGCGTCGTGCTGCGGCACAACCGGGCGCTGATCGTGCAGCGGGCGCAGGCGCCCAATGCCGGGCGCTGGGGGTTTCCGGGTGGCGTGCTCGAACTCGGCGAGACCGTCGCCGAGGGTGCGATGCGCGAATTGCTTGAGGAAACCGGCATTGTTGCCGAGGCAGCGGGTTGGCTTAACGTCAGCGATGCGATCACCCGTGACCCCGACGGACGCGTGCAGTTTCATTACACGCTGATTGCGGTGCGGGGCCTCTGGGTATCGGGCGATGGCGTCGCGGCGGATGATGCCGCCGACTGCGCCTGGGTCAACCGCGACGACATCGTCGCCGGCCGCTACCCGACCTTCCCGACCCTGCTGCCGCTGTTCGACATGGCTCTGAACGCCGCCACATAACGCGGCCGCACGGCTCGTCATAACGAATGCGGCTGTGCGCCGCCGCAATCTCTCCCTCCCCCGCTGGCCCGCTGGCGGGGAGAGGGCCGGGGTGAGGGGGGCCGCCGCCGGTCACTTCATTGCGCTAGGAACCGCCCATGCCCTCGCATCTCTTCACTCCGATCACCCTTGGCGGTGTGACCCTCGACAACCGCATCGCGGTGTCGCCGATGTGCCAGTACAGCGCGGTCGATGGGTCGGCAAACGATTGGCACCAGCAGCATTTGGGATCGCTGGCGTTGTCAGGGGCGGGGCTGCTGATCCTCGAAGCGACTGCAGTTGAGGCCATCGGACGAATCACACCAGCCTGTCTCGGCCTCTACTCCGATACCAATGAGGCAGCGCTCGAACGCATCGTTGCGACCTGTCGGCGTTGGGGCAGCGCAAAGCTCGGTATTCAGCTGGCACATGCGGGGCGCAAGGCGTCGTCAGAGGTGCCGTGGCTCGGCGGCAAGCCGCTTGCCGTGGCCGAAGGGGCATGGCCGCGCGCCGGCGCTTCGCCGGTTCCGTTTGGTGATTGGCCGGCGCCTGAAGAACTCGATGAGGCCGGGCTCGCGCGTATTCGCGACGCCTTTGTCGTTGCGGCGCGGCGCGCCGACCGGCTCGGCTTCGACCTCGTCGAGTTGCACGGCGCGCACGGGTACCTGTTGCACAGTTTTTTGTCGCCGGTCGCCAACCGGCGTACCGACCCCTATGGCGGCAGTGTCGACAATCGCATGCGGTTCCCGCTCGAAGTCGCCGCTGCGGTGCGGGCGGTGTGGCCGCGCGACAAGGCGCTGGGCGTGCGAATTACCGGCTCTGACTGGATCGACGGCGCGCTGACGGCAGCCGACGCCACTGCGTTTGCCCGCGAGTTGGAGCGGGTCGGCTTCGACTATGTCTGCGTGTCGAGTGGCGGCATCAGCCCGGACGCACGCATCGAAGTCGGGCCGGGTTATCAGGTGCCGTTTGCCGAGGCCGTCAAGCACGGCACCAGCAGCATTGCGGTGCAGGCGGTCGGGATGATCGTCGCGCCGCAACAGGCCGAAGCGATCATCGCGTCGGGGCAGGCGGATTGCGTTGCACTGGCCCGTGCCTTCCTCGACGATCCGCGCTGGCCGTGGCATGCCGCTGATGCGCTCGGCGCTGGTGCCGCGTGCCCGCCGCAATATGCGCGCAGCCGCGCCGGCCTGTGGCCGGGCGCTGCCTTGCGCGCCGGCTGAGCGGGCTGCCCCGAATCAGTACTCCGCATTGGGAAGCTGCTCGGCCCCGATGAAGTTCTCGAATTTTGTGGTTTCCGCCTCGAAATGTAGACGGACGGTGCCGATTGGCCCGTGCCGCTGCTTGGCGATGATGACTTCGGCGGTGCCGTAGGTCGCCTCGCAGCGTTCTTTCCAACGGTCGTAGCGGTCGTTGTACTTGTCTTCGGTCTCTTCCGGGCGGCGCGTCGGCTCGCCGCGCGACAGGTAGTATTCCTCGCGGAAGATGAACATCACGACATCGGAATCCTGCTCGATCGAGCCGGATTCCCGCAAATCGGACAGCAGCGGCCGCTTGTCCTCGCGCTGCTCGACGGCGCGCGACAGTTGCGACAATGCCAAGACCGGCACCTCCAGTTCCTTGGCGATCGCCTTCAGCCCGCGGGTAATTTCGGAAATCTCCTGCACCCGGTTTTCGACTGCCCGCCCGCCGGTTGGCGCCGGGCGCATCAGCTGCAGATAATCGATGACGATCATCCCAAGCCCGTGCTGCCGTTTGAGCCGCCGTGCCCGAGTGCGCAGCGCCGCCACGGACAAGGCCGGCGTGTCGTCGATATAAAGCGGCACCGCCGCGAGGCGCTGGCTGGCGGCGACGAATTTATCAAAATCCTCGCGCTTGACCTCGCCGCGACGGATGCGGTCGGAGGAGACGCCCGACTCTTCCGCCAGGATGCGGGTCGCCAGCTGCTCTGCCGACATTTCGAGCGAGAAAAAGCCGATCACCGCGCCGTCCTCGGCGGTCATCCGCCCGTCCGTCCCGCGTATCGCGCGATAAGCCTTGGCCGCGTTGAATGCGATGTTGGTGGCAAGCGCCGTTTTGCCCATCGACGGCCGCCCGGCCAGGATCACCAGATCGGAGGGGTGCAGGCCGCCTAACTTTTTGTCGAGATCGACAAACTCGGTAGCGACTCCCACCGTCTTGCCGTCGCGCTTGAACGCGGCTTGCGCCAGGGTGATCGCATCGGCCAGCGCCGCGGTAAATGGGCGAAAGCCGCCTTCCGCCTGCCCGAAGGTCGCCAGCTCGAACAGCTTTGATTCAGCGCGCTCGATCTGCCCCGGCGCCGGATCGTCGAGATCATGGCGGAACGCCTCGGTCACGACATCCTGGCCAATCGTGATCAGCTCGCGCCGCAGATGCAGGTCGAGAATGGTCCGGCCGTAATGCTCGGTATTGATGATGGTGACTGCCGATTCGGCGAGGCGCGCGAGATATTGCGCACCGCCGATCTCGGCCAGTGCGCCGTCCTGGTCGAACAGGTTTTTCAGCGTGATCGGGTTGGCGATCTGGCCGCGCTCGATCAGCTTGCCGATCGCCGCGAAGATGCGGCCGTGCACGGCGTTGCTGAAATGCTCAGCGGCGAGGAACTCGGCGACGCGGCCATGCGCCGTGTTGTTGATCAGGATGGCTCCGAGGAGCGCTTGCTCGGCTTCCGTGTTGGCCGGCGGCTGCGGCACTCGGTCGAGATCGGGTTCGCGCAACGGGGTGACCCGCGAGGGCGTGCTTTCCATCGACGGAAGATACCACCGCATCGCAGCGCGCGGAGGCCGCCAATCCATTCACACCCTGTGGTACGCGGGGAAAACCGGAGCGACGCCAGGCGGCACGGGCGAGGGCGTCAGGCGGCGCGTCCGGCCTGTGCGTTGCCCCTGGCGCTGTCGGCACCGTGATTGCGCTCCCAATCGAGAATGTAGTCGCGCGTTGTCGGGACCGTATCGACCTCTTTCGCCAGCTGCATCTGAAACACCAGATGCCCGTCACGTCGGAACGCGATTTCGGAGCCGACCAGGTACATCTCCCACATGCGGCAGAAGCGTTCATCGTAAAGGGCACGGATGCGGTCGCGATTCTGCTCGAAGCGTCGGCGCCACGCACGCAGCGTCTCGGCATAATGGAGGCGCAGAATTTCGATATCGGTAATCCACAACCGGACATGTTCGACGTGCGGCACCACTTCGGAAACCGCCGGTGCGTAGCCGCCGGGGAAAATATATTTGCGCATCCACGGATTGGTTGTGGCGGGGCCATCCATGCGACCGATCGCATGCAGCAGCGCAACGCCGTCGCGCACCAGCAGTTCGCGCACCTTCTCGAAAAACACCGGGTATTGATGCACCCCGACATGCTCGAACATGCCGACCGAAACGATGCGGTCGTAGCGGCCGGTTTCTTCGCGGTAGTCGCGCAGGAAAAATCTGACGCGGTCGGAGAGCCCGGCCGCCGCCGCCCGCCGCGTCGCCACCTTGTGCTGCTCCTCGGACAGGGTCAGCCCGGTTACATCGACGCCGCACTCGCTTGCGAGATAAAGCGCCAATCCACCCCACCCGCAGCCGATGTCGAGCACCTTCTGTCCCGGCCGCAGCAGCAGCTTGGCGGCGATGTGGCGTTTCTTGTTTGCTTGCGCCGTGTCGATGCCGTCTTCGGCCGAGCGGAAATAGGCGCATGAATACTGTCGGTCGCGGTCGAGAAACAGATCGTAAAGCTGATCTGACAAATCGTAATGATGCGCGACATTGCGGCGCGAGCGGCGGATCGGGTTGTATTGATGGACCCCACGCACCAGACGTCCCGCAGCGCTGCGCATTCGCATGACGAGGTTGTCGGCCATCGCCGCGTCATTTGTCACCAGCAGGTCGACCAGATCGTAGAGGCTGCCGTCCTCGATCGTCATCGCGCCGTCGACAAACGCCTCTGGCACATAAAGCCGAGGGCGCAGCAATAATCGCCAGTGCAGCGCCGGGTCGTGCAACCGAACGGCTGCGGAGGGACCAGGGTTGCCGCCACCGAAAACGTGGCGGTTACCGGCGGCATCTATCACCAGTAAGCGGCCGAAACGGATCAGCCTGGCGAGAGCGGGCGCGATCAGCATGGTGTGTTACTATCGGATAGATTGATGGGCGGAGACAAGGGTCATCAGCCACGGCCATAAACCAAATTAACGTCAATGACCAAGCCATCGAGCAGTTTTTGGCCGGCGGGTCGTTGGCTGGCGCGTCTTCGGCGTGCCCGCTGCTACTCGTCCGCTAGAACTTGAAAGGGCGTGGTTTCGATCCGACGTAATAACATCTTAACACCGTCGGCTTACTCCAGTTGCATCCGGACGATAATAACGCTGCAGACGCCGAATATTTACGCCCCGGCCGTCGCCGGTGCGTGCCGCTGTCTGTTTGATGATGAGGTCGAAATGCAGGGCCACGATCATACGCTCGAAGACGCGATCATCAACGATGCCTATGCCGAGAAGGTACGTGAAGCGTTCCGGATCTTCGCCGACAATATCGCAACCGGACAAGGCGAAAAAGCCTGCAAGGATCGCTTTGTGCGAGCACTGGAAATTGTCAAACGGGCGCGCGACATGGCGATCGAGGCGATGAACGGCGTCTCGGTGGTCGAGCCGACCGAGTTCAGTAACGAAGCCGGTGACGGTCCGCTGGCCAAAAAGCCCACGCCGTTATCGCCGGAGGATGAGGCCATGATCAAGGCGGTGGTTGGCGAGTCGACTGGGCTGGCCGCTCCCAAACCGCTCTACCGCCGGTAGATGGCGGCAGATCTTCCCGGCTCGCCGCCGGCAATGCCGCGCGTTCCCGCGGCGGTGTTGACACGCTTTATCGCCGACGCCTACCGGGCGGTCGGTATTGCTGCGGCTGAGGCCGACAGGGCGGCGGCGTTGATGGCCGCCTCCGACATTTCCGGCGCCGACGGGCACGGCGTCTTCCGCCTGCCGCAATACATCAAGCGCATCAAGGCCGGCGGCATGAACACCACGCCCGACATCCGGGTGATCCGGCAGGCGCGCGCAACCGCCGTCGTCGATGGCGATAACGGGCTGGGCAGCCTCGTGGTGTCGCGCGCCGTCGAGGAGGCAATTGCATTGGCGCGCGACAACGGCGTCGGCTGGGTCGGGGTACGGCGCGGCAACCATGCCGGCGCCGCGGCGGTCTACGCCTCGATGCCGCTCGCGCACGACATGATCGGACTGTATTTCGCGGTCGGCAACGCCAACCACCTGCCACCCTGGGGCGGCATCGACATGCTGCTGTCGACCAACCCCGTCGCGATAGCGGTGCCGGCGCTCGAAGAACCGCCGCTGGTGCTCGACATGGCGACGACGGTCGCGGCCTACGGCAAGGTCAAGGTCGCAGCACAGCAGGGCAAGACGATGCCCGAAGGCTGGATGATCGACCGGCAGGGCGCGCCGTTGACCGATCCGAACCGCTCGGATGACGGATTTTTGCTGCCGATCGGCGGCTATAAGGGCGCCGCATTGGCCTTGATGTTCGGGTTGCTCGCCGGCACGCTGAACGGCGCCGCCAACGGCGAGGATGTCGTCGATTTCAACAAAGACGACACGACGCCGACCAATACGGGACAGGCAATCTGTGTCATCGACATCAAGACATTCGGTGATCCCGTCGCGTTCAAACGTCAGGTCGATGCGGTGATCCGCCAGTTGCACGGCTCCGCCCTGCTGCCGGGCTTTGACCGCATTCGGCTACCCGGCGAAGACCGCCATGCCCGCATCGCCGAGCGCGAGGCCGAGGGTATTCCAATCCCCCCGACGCTGCGCGACGCCCTCGACCGCATGGCCGCTGACCTCGCGATCCCGCGGCTTTCCCGCTGATCTGACCGGCCTCGGACGCGCCGCGGTCCCGTGGGAGCCAGACTTTCGCCCCGACCTCGATTATCCCTATTCTCGGCATCATTGCATGCCGCGAGGGGCCATGACTGTTCTCGTCGAAAATCATCCGGGCTATCGTCTGATCACCTTGAACCGGCCGGCGCGGCTGAATGCATTGACGGTCGAAATGGCCGATGCGCTGGGCGCGGCTCTGGATGCGGCCGAGGCCGATGCCGGTTGCCGTGCGATCGTCATTACTGGCGCGGGTCGCGGTTTCTGCGCCGGACAGGACTTGACCGCGATTGCCGACGCGGCGCCGGCGGAAATCGCCCGGCTGCTCGACCATTACAACCCGCTGATCCGTAAATTGCACGATCTGCCGTTGCCGGTTGTGTGCGCGGTCAACGGCGTCGCGGCCGGCGCCGGCGCCAATCTCGCGTTGGCTTGCGACATCGTTCTGGCGGCGCAATCGGCAAGTTTTGTGCAGGCGTTTGCCCGGATCGGGCTTATTCCCGATTGCGGCGGCACCTGGTTTTTGCCGCGCCTCGTCGGCATGGCGCGGGCGCGGGCGCTCGCGATGCTGGCCGAGCCGGTTCCCGCCGAACAGGCCGCCGGGTGGGGCATGATCTGGCGTGCCGTGCCGGATGATCGGCTGATGCCGGAAGCACATACGCTGGCGGCGCGGCTCGCGGCGCAGGCGACAATCGGGCTTGCCTTGACCAGACAGGCGCTCGACGCCGCCGAAACCCGCGACCTCGCCGGCCAACTCGACCGCGAGCGCGATCTGCAGGAGACGGCAGCCGCCACGCCCGACCATGCCGAAGGCCTGCGCGCCTTCTTTGAAAAGCGCCAGCCGGTGTTTACGGGCCGGAGGAATTCCTAGGGATTACCCGGGAAATTGAACGACGTTCATGATGTCGCATGCCAGCCCGGCGATTTCAGCGCGGATGCATGCTAGGAAAGCGGCCGAAACCTGCGATACACTGTGGTCAGCTATGCGAACGTGTGCCTGCGGCGCACCAGCGCAGGCTTCACCGAAGGGAGATTTGGCATGCAGTACCGGCGTATCTCGGCAGACTGTCATCTCGACATGATCTGGCTGCCCCCGGATTTGTTCACGGCCAACGCGCCGGCGGCGCTCAAGGACCAGATGCCGTTTGTCGCCGATCAGGCGGACGGGACAAAGCGCTGGGTGGACAATAACGGCGCCGATTACGGCATGGCCGGCGGCGTCGGCGCGTCCGGCACGCCCTATGTCCCGGGCAAGCAGCTGCGCGTCGACAAGATGCACGAGGCCGGTCTTTACGACGATTTCAAGAACAAGGGCCTGCGCCGCCCCGGCGACCCGCATCTACGCGTCAAGGAACTCGACCGCGACGGCATGGATGCCGAGGTCATCTACGGGATTCTCGCCGCCTGCGCGAAGATGAAAAGCCCGGAAGCGGCCAACGAGATGCTGCACATCTACAACAACTTCATGCACGATTTCACGAGCCATTATCCGGACCGGATGATCGGTTTAGCGTGCCTGCCATACAGCGACATCAACGCTGCCGCGGCCGAAGTGCGCCGCGTCGCGAAGATGGGCATGCGCGGCGTCGAGCTGTCGTGCTCGTGGCACATGACCCCGATGTGGCATCCGATGTGGGATCCCTTGTGGGAAGCCATCAACGAGACGCAGTTGCCGCTGCATTTCCATACCTTCCCGGCGGTCGACCCGGAACTGCGCAAGCAGTATGAACTGCCGGTGCAGCGCCGCATGACTTATGCCGGGCTGTGCCTGTTCCAGATGACGCTCGGCCATATCCTGTCGGCGATGATGGGTGCGGCGGTGTTCGAGCGCTTCCCGAACATCCGCATGGTGCTCGGCGAAAGCGGCATCGGCTGGATCCCCTATGTCCTCGACCGTATGGATTTCGAGTACAAGGATCAGTACCAGGACCTGAAGCTGAAAATGCTGCCGAGCGAATACTGGCGCCGCCAGTGCAAGGCGACGTTCCAGTATGACCGTATCGGCACCAAGCTGATCGAGGATATGGGCATCGAGACCCTGATGTGGGGTTCCGATTATCCGCATCCGGATGGTGTATGGCCGGAATCGGCGAAGTACATCGACGACCAGTTCAGTCATCTGCCGGCCGATGTCAAATATGCGATGACATGTGGTAACGCGGCCAAATTCTACGGATTGACGAACTAGACCGACCTCGTTTAAGGAACGGTTTCCCCGAGCCGAGCGAATCGGCTCGGGGCTGCTCCCGGAAAAGTCGGGAGTGCCCGAAAAATCGGGAGTGATCGGGGCGATGCCCGGTCGATAGTCAAAAATGACAAAGCCGCGGCAAGATTGTCCGCGCATTTCATGGCTTCAGTTCTGGGATGATTGCCTGTTGCCGGTGACGGCACGGGCGTTCGTTCAACTCAGCAACAAGCGCTGCCTCCGGCGGCGTGAGAGGAAGCCATGGAGAGGACGATCGAGCAGCGCACAATGCGCAAGGTCTACCGGCGCATTCTGCCGTTTACCGGGCTGCTCTATTTCATTTGCTATCTCGACCGCGTCAATGTCGGCTTTGCCGCGCTGACGATGCGGCAGGATCTGGGGCTCAGCCAGGCCGCTCTCGGGCTCGGCATGGGCACCGCGTTCTTCATCGGCTATTTCATGCTGGAAGTACCGAGCAACGTCGCGTTGCACAAGTTCGGCGCGCGATTGTGGATTGCCCGGATTATGATCAGCTGGGGCCTGGTATCGGGGGCGACCGCGTTTGTCAGCGGCGAGTACAGCTTTTTTGCCGTACGGTTTCTGCTGGGACTCGCCGAGGCCGGTTTTTTCCCCGGCATGATCCTGTTCTTCACGTACTGGTTTCCACCGGTACATCGTGGCCGGATCATTGCCGGCTTTATGACGGCGATCCCGATCTCGATCGCGCTCGGCGCGCCGGTATCGACGACGATCATGGAATTGCACGGAGCGTTCGGACTGGCGGGCTGGAAATGGCTGTTCCTGCTTGAGGCGACGCCGGCAATTCTGCTCGGTATCGTGTGCTTGTTCTACCTGACTGATCGCCCTGAAAAGGCATCCTGGCTACAAGCCGACGAGAAAGCCTGGCTGGCGGCCGAACTGGCCAAGGAACAGCGCCAGATCGAGTCGGTCGGCAGCTTCACGCTATGGCAGTCGCTGTACAACCCGCGGGTCATCGCACTGGCTCTAATCTATTTCGGCATTGCCGCAGCCAGCGTCGGCCTCGTCATGTTCCTGGCGCAGATCATCAAGGAACTCGGCCTCTCCAATCTGGTCACCGGTTATGTCGCGGCGATCCCGTATGTTATCGGGACAGTCGGAATGATCGTTGCCGGCTTCATCACCGATCGGATGGGCGAACGGCGCTGGAACTGCTTTACGCTGTGCCTGACGGCGGCGGCAGGGCTGACCGTGGCCGGGTTGACACACGGCACCTGGTGGTCGCTGATCGGCCTGTCGATCGCGACGGTCGGGTTTTATGGCATGAAGCCGTCGTTCTGGCCGATGCCGTCATTGTTCCTGACCGGCACCGCCGCCGCCGCCGGCATCGCCTGGATCAACGCACTCGGCAACCTTGCGGGCACAATCACGCCGTGGGTCGTCGGATACATGAAGGACGTGACCGGCAGTTTTGCCGGCGGCCTGTTTGCGCTGGCCGGTTTTGCCGTGTTCTCGGCCGTGGTGACACTGATCGGCATCCCGTCCGACCGTAAGACGACAGCCGCGCTGGCCTCCGCGGCTCGCGCCCCGGCGGAATAGCGGCCAAGGCGTTTCGCCGCTGATTGTCGGCGCAGGCAACCGCGGCTAAGGTGCCGCGGTTGCCTAAAAAGAAAAGCGCCGGGCAAAGGCGTCCGCGGCGTGGGCGCGAACGATGATTGATGAGCAATGACCGATATATCGATCAGGTTTGCGACCGTGGACGATTGCGCGCTGATCCTGCGCTTTATTCGTGAACTGGCGCTTTATGAGCGGGCGCCAGAGGCGGTGATTGCGACCGAGACCGATCTGCGGCGCCACGGCTTTGGCGACAAGCCGCATTTCGAGACGCTGATCGCGTCGTTCGACGGTGAACCGGCCGGTATGGCGCTGTTTTATCCGCGGTTTTCGACATGGCTTGGCGCGCCGACCACCTATCTTGAAGACCTTTACGTGACCGAGGCGGCGCGCGGCCTCGGCATCGGGCGCGCGCTGATGGCCCGTCTCGCGGCGATAACGCTGGAACGCGGGTGGGGCGGCATCGATTTCGCGGTGCTCGACTGGAACCCGGCGCGCAATTTTTATCGCAAGCTCGGCGTCGATCATCTCGACGAATGGCTGCGCTATGGTATCGGCGGCGGCTGGCTCGCCCGCCTCGCGGCGCAGGACGAATCCTCTTAACAGACGAGCCGCGTGGTTGGCGATTCCCCTTCGCCCCGGCGCGCCTTCCGATGTTTTTGAGATTCTCAACTCGAAACGCATCGACCGATGAGGTCCGGGACCATGTCCCTCCCTGAGCACCGAGTTGCCGCACGATCTTCTAACGCGAATAAGATTTGCCGGCGGGGTAGGTGTCGTGTTTCGGCAGCGCCGGGTCCATGTGGTCCCAGGGCTGGGCGCTTTTGACGAAAATATCGGCCTCGGGATGAAACTCGCTCGGGTCATCGAGCGTGCCGACCCGCAACCCGATGATGTCGGGGCGGGTCGAGACCTGGATATAGATCGGCGAGCCGCAATCGCCGCAGAAATGGCGGCTCACCGCATTGCCGCTTTCGGCGGTGACGACATAACGCTTTGGGGCACCTTGGGTGATGTGGAACCCGGCCGACGGCACCCGCATTGCCGCGATGTAGGCGGTGCCGCTCGAGCGTTGGCAATCGCGGCAATGGCATTGCAGCGAGAACGAAGGATCGCCCGTGGATTCATAACGCACCGCGCCGCACAGGCATCCGCCGCTGCGTGTTGCCGGCATCGTAGTCCCCCCTCTGATTTTACTTTGGCGGCGTCGGCGCGTTGTATTCCGCGGCGGGGAATGTGCCGCCCTGATAGCGCTCGGCGATCGGGTCTTTGGGCTGGCCGGCTTCGGCCGCCAGAACAGCTTCGGCTTGCGGCTCGGAATCGTCTTGCGGCCGATAGCCGAGCCGATAGGCGTTCGAGTTGTCGTACCACGAGCGCTTGTTGTTCGAGACGCCGTAGACGATCTCAAACCGGATGTCGGGGTGTTCGAGGCCGATGCGCACCAGTTGCGTGTAGTCGCGCGGACTGATCCAGATCGAGAGACGGCGGCTGTCGATCGGCTTGGTGCCGAAATTGCCGATGCGGGTGCACAGAAAGCCCATGCCGTGCTTGTCGGCATAGAGGCTGGCAAGCGACTCGGAAAATGCCTTCGAGAGGCCATAGCGGCTGTCCGGGCGCGGCACGACCGTGTGGTCGATCGTCTGACTGCGCGGATAGAAGCCGACCGCATGGTTCGAGGTGGCCATCACAATGCGCTTGACCCCGGCGCGGCGTGCCGCCTCGAACACGTTGTAGACCCCGACGATATTGGCCTGGAGGATCGTGTCCCAACTGGCTTCGCCCGAATTGCCGCCGAGATGGATGATGCCGTCGACCCCTTCGACCATCTTCTCGACCTGTGCCATGTCGGAGATGTCGGTCTGGTCGATTTCCTCGATGCCCTGGTTGTCGGAGCGGGCCGACGCCAACGGGACCCGATCCGATAGCCGCAGGATCGGATAAACGCCGCGCAACGTCTCGCGCAACGAGCGGCCGATGCCGCCGCCTGCTCCGGTAATCAGCACGCGCTGCATGTCTGTTCCTCCTGCAACCTGTCGGCGTGATTAGCATGATTTCTCCATCGCCTCTTGCGATGGAGAAAGAGTTTGGCTCAGACGGTGCCGGCGAGGGCGGCGCGTTCGGCATCGAACGAGGTCCGCACCCAGTCGATGACGGCGCGCACGCACAGCGCGCGGCGCAGGTCGCGATGCACGATGACCCAGTATTCCGCGGCGATCTCGGGTATCGGCCGGGTTAGCCGTTGCAGTAGCGGCTGTTCGTCGCCGACAAAGCACGGCAGCAATCCCTGCCCGGCGCCGGCCTGGATCGCGGCAAGCTGCATCGGCATCGTCGAAGCCCGCAAAGCGACGCCGCTACCCGATTCGCGCAATCGTTCCTGCACCCAGCGCGCCGTTGGGTAGTGGCTTTGCTCTTCCGTATAGGTCACCCAGGCGTCGCGCTCGCAATCCTGCCGCCGATAGACCGCGCAGGCAAAGACGCCGAGCTTGGCGACATAAAGGTCGCCGCTTTGCGGTGGATGATGCCTCACCGCAAGGTCGGCTTCGCGCCTCGCCAGGTTGGCGGTTTCCCGCGTTTCGACCAGTTCGACGGTCACGCCCGGTGCGCTGGCCGAAACGCGGCCGAGATTGCGCGCGAGAAAAACCGCGGCCCATTCGCCGACCGACACCCGAACGGTGCCGCTCAACGCCGGCGAGGCGGCGGCATGGCGCCGCTCCAGCGCCAGAGCCGCGTCTTCAAGCTGCTCGGCGGCCTCCATCAAGGCTTCGCCAGCGGTGTTGAGGCGCAGCCCTTCGGGCAAGCGGTCAAACAATGCCGGGCCGCCGCCGAACGCCGCCTCGAACGTCGCGAGGCGGCGGCCGATTGTCGGCTGGCTGAGGCCCAGCGCCCGACCGGCGGCGCGCAACGAGCCGTGCCGCGCCACCGCGAGAAACACGCGGGCGTTGTCCCAATCCATCGAGGAGTTATTCGGGGAGGAGCTGTCAGAAGGCATAAAGATATCTGTATCACCCCAAACCGATTTTGTCGATTGGCGACACGATGTCGTATCACTACTTTCGCATCGGACAAGACCGCCGGGCGGAGAATGCACCTCAGGCATACGGGCCGTCGGGTTATCATTTGCGAGCAAGGGGACGCCGAACATGTACTTTGATCGCCGCTTGTGGGAACTGACCCGAGGGCTGCGTGGCCGGATTGCGTTGGCGATCCTGCTGGGGCTGCTCGCAGCAGGTTTTGGCATCGCGCGTTTCGCGCTGCTTGGCGCACTGCTGGCCCGCGTCTTCGGCGGGGCCGGCGCGTCGGCAATCGCGGTAACGGCGGTCGGCGTTGCCGCGGCAGTGTTGTTGCGCGCGATACTCGATCACAACCGCACAATTATCGCGCATCACAATGCAAGCGTCGTGCAGGAAACCCTGCGCGGCCGGCTCTACGACAAGATCGCCGAACTCGGCCCGGCCTGGTTTGCCGGCGAGCGCACCGGCGGCGTCATGTTGTCGGTGGTCGACGGCGTCGAGCAGTTGCAGAGCTTTTTCGGGCAGTACGTACCGCAGGTCTGTGTCGCGGCGCTGACGCCGCTGGCGATTTTCCTGTTCATCATGTGGTGGGACGCGCCGGTTGCAACCGTGATGCTGGTCGCCGCCCTCCTGACGCTGATCGCGCCGGCCGTTTTCCACAAGAGGGAAAGCCGCACCGGCACGCAGCGCCAGCAGGCGATGAAGGGTTTTGGCTCGGAATTTCTCGACGCGGTGCAGGGTTTGCCGACGCTGAAAGCGTTTGGCCAGAGCACCGCCTACGGGCAGCGCCTCGCCCAGCGCGCGCGGCATCTGTCGGAAACGACGATGAGGGTGCTGTCGACCAGCGTGATGACGCGCGGCATCACCGATGCCGGTGTTGCGGTCGGCGCTGCCGCGGCACTGTCGCTCGGCGTGTGGCGGGTGTCGCACGGACAGATGACGATCGAGGCGCTGCTGATCGTTCTGATGTGCGGCACCGAGGTGTTCCGCCCGCTGCGCGACCTGCGCGGCGTGCTGCACCAGGGCATGGTCGGGCAATCCGCCGCTGCCGGCATCAACGCGCTGCTCGCGGCCGAGCCGTTGGTGCCCGCCAACACGAATATCCCCGCCTTGCCTGTCGCGAACGGCAGCAAGGCATTAGCCCCGACCATTGCCTTTGAAGATGTGCATTTTGCCTATCCCGGCGGCCGGCAGGCGGCGCATGACGGGTTGTCGTTCACCGTGGGCGCCGGCGAGAAGATCGGCATCGTCGGGCCGAGCGGTTCAGGAAAATCGTCGGTCGCACGCCTGCTGTTGCGGCTGTTCGATCCGCAAACAGGCGCGGTCAAGATTGGCGGACAGGATCTGCGTACACTCGACCCTGAAGCGTTGCGGCACGAAATCGCCATCGTGCATCAGGACACTTATCTGTTTCACGGCACGGTCGAGGAAAACCTGCGTCTGGGCCGGCCCGAGGCGACGCAAAGCCAGATCGAAGAGGCGGCACGCGACGCCAACGCGCATGATTTCATCCGGCAACTGCCGCAGGGCTATCAGACGATCATCGGCGAGCGCGGCGTCAACCTGTCGGGCGGGCAGCGCCAGCGGCTGGCGATCGCCCGCGCGCTGCTGCGCGACTCGCCGCTCTTGATCCTCGACGAGGCGCTGTCCTCGGTCGATGCCGAGAACGAGGCGGTCATCCAGCAGGCGGTCGACCGGCTGGCGCAAGGCCGCACCACGCTGATCCTGGCGCATCGCCTGTCGAGCGTGATCGGCGCCGACCGCATCCTGGTGCTCGATCACGGCCGGGTGGTGGAAAGCGGCCGCCATGCCGAACTGATCCGCCGCGACGGCCCCTATCGCCGCCTGATGGGAGCGCAGGCCGAAGAGCGCGGCGAGGACGAAATCGCCTTCGACATGGCCGAACGCGTTGCATCGATCGGAAGCATCGAGACGACCGATTACGGTGTCGAGGCACCGGCGGCGACTGCCGCAGCGGCGGCGCAGGTCTCTGCCGCGGCGACGCTGCGCACGCTGCTCGGCATCATCGCGCCGTGGCGCCGGCGGTTTGCCGTCGTCGTGACCTCGGGGATCGGGCGGGTTGCGGCCTTTATCGGGGTTGGGATCGTCGGTGCGCTGGCGGTCGCGGCGGTCAAAACCGGGTCACCATTCGGCTATCTGCTGATTGTGCTGGGGCTGGCGGCGCCGCTCGCCGGGATTCTGCACTGGATCGAATCGTGGCTGGCGCACGATATCGCCTACCATCTGCTAGCCGAGATGCGGGTCGATCTTTACAAAAAACTCGATGCGCTGGCCCCGGCCTATCTGGTGCGGCGGCGTTCCGGCGATCTGATCGCGCTGGCCAGCCAGGATATCGAGACAGTCGAATATTTCTTTGCCCACACCGTGGCGCCGGCGCTGATCGCGGTGCTGGTGCCGACGACGGTGCTGGTGTCGCTGGCAATCATTGCGTGGCCAATCGCGCTGACGCTGCTGCCCTTTGTGCTCTATGCGGGCCTCGCGCCGGTGCTGCGGCGCCGGCGGATTGATCGGCTGGGCACCGAGGCGCGCGAGGCATTGGGCATGCTCGGTGCCTACGTCACCGAGACGATCCAGGGCCTGTCCGACCTCGTCGCCTTCCAGGCGGTCGGGCGGCGGCGCGACGGGTTTATGGGCGCGGTGCGGGATTATCAACGCACCCGTCTGGTGCTGCTCGGCGATCTGTCGGCGCAGACCGCGCAACTCGAAATCGCCACCGGGCTTGGGGGGCTCGCGGTCGCCTTGGTCGGCGCCTGGCTTGTGTCGCAGGGCGCACTCGCCGCAACTACTTTGCCGCTGCTGATCCTGCTGTCGCTGGCGTCGTTCCTGCCGATCTCGGAGATTGCCCAGGTCAGCCGCCAGCTTGCCGACACGATCGCTTCGACCCGCCGCATTTACGCCGTGCATCACGAGGTGCCGGCGGTGCATGACGGCGTACAGCGCCCGGTGGCGCCGCAAGGCGGCTCCTCGGTGCGGTTCAAGGATGTCGGGTTCAGCTATCCCGGCGCTCGCCGGGCGGCGCTGGGCGAGGTGTCGCTCGATATTCCGCCCGGCGCGACGGTGGCGATCGTCGGTCCGTCGGGGGCCGGCAAGACGACGCTCGCCAACCTCCTCCTGCGCTTCTGGGACCCGGTGACCGGCCACATTCTGATTGACGGCGTCGATCTGCGCGATTTTGAACTTGATCATCTGCGCCACCGCATTTCCCTCGTCTCGCAGGACACCTACCTGTTCAACGACACATTGCGCGCCAATGTCATGCTGGCGCGGCCGGAGGCCGACGAGGCGGCGATCCATCGGGCGCTCGAACAGGCGGCATTGTCCGAATTCGTCGCCAATCTACCGGAGGGACTCGACACCCGGGTTGGCGAGCGCGGCGTGCAGCTTTCCGGCGGGCAGCGCCAGCGCGTGGCGATCGCCCGTGCCTTTCTGAAAAACGCGCCGACGCTGATCCTCGACGAGGCGACCTCGCACCTCGATGCGGTCAGCGAGGCGCAGGTGCGCAGCGCCCTCGATGCGCTGATGCGCGACCGCACCACGATTGTCATCGCCCATCGCCTGTCCACAGTGCGCGACGCCGACCTGCTCGTCGTGCTCGAACACGGGCATCTCGCCGAAATCGGCAATCATGCCGCGTTGGTTGCTCGCAATGGGCTGTATGCGCGGCTGATCCGCCGGCAACTCGGTGGGGCACCGACGCCGTTGCGCGCCGCGGGAGACTGAAAACAACCTTTTGGGTCAATTCTGACCCAAAAGGCAGCAGGCTGTGTTAACCTTGCGTGGCGATGATGGCTAGAGGGTAGGTTATGGCTTCAGCGATCCCTTCGTTTACTCCGGAAGAGAGCCAGCGGCTGACGGCGATCTGGGACCGGCTGTATGAGTTGTACATTGAACAGGCGAACGGTTCGCGCGACGGTCTGGTGATCGAAGACGAGATCCAGGCGCTGATTAGCGAGCGCGATGCCATTCGCCCGTGGGGCTGGAATACCGGGCGCAACTGGAAAGATGATATTCCCAAGGACATCGCCGAAAAGTTGATGCGGGAATAACTGGCCCGGATGCGCAAGCCCCACGCGTGGGTCTCAGACGCGTAAATCGACAATCAGTGGGGAATGGTCGGACAGACCGGCCAGCCGTTCACCGTGCGAGTAGCGCACGGCGTCGGCGGCAGCCGCCAGCATCGGCGACAGAAACGCGTGGTCGATCCGAAAACCATTGGCGCGGTGGCTGTACCACGAGAAGTCACGGCCTTCCGGATAATGCCGGCGCCATAAATCGCAAAAGCCGATCGCCTCGATCTTGTCCATGAAATGCGCAGTCGCGTCGATTGCGCCCGGTTCATCGATATAGGCGCGGCAGGTGTTGAAATCGCCGATCGCCAGCGCGGGCCGCTTGAGATCGAGGGCGAGGGCGGCAATCAACGCCTCCCAGTAAGGGACTTTCTGCTTCAGGTTCGGCATATAGACGCCGCACAGGCGTAATCTACCGAGTTCGATGCCGACCATGCGGTAAGGTTCGGGCACGCGGGGATCAATGGCACCGCATTCGCGAAAACGGCACCGCGCCGCGATCAGCACGCCGTTGCGTCCGGGCGGCGGGGTCAACCCACTCGCGTAGCGGTAACCCAGGGCTGCGAGTGCCGCTCGTAATCGTACGGCGGCCGCGCCGCCGCGATACTCGGAGACCACCAGGATGTCGGCGTCATGTTGTGCCATTGCCTCCGCGATGGCTGCCACGCGAACCCCGCCGCCCTGCCGAATATTCCACGCCAGCAGCCGCAGCTTGCGATCGCCGCAGCGAGCCATCAGAGGCGGGGCATCAGGGGTGGGGCATCAGGGGCGCGATGCTCGCGGCGTCGCCCGCCCGCTGACCTCGGCGCCGGCGTTGGGTGACATCTTGAGGAAGAACGGCACCGACAGCATCGAGATGCAACCGACCGCCGCCAGCGCGAACGAGAAATCGGCGGGGCCGGGGGCCGACGTGCCATGCGACCGCAGCATGATGTAAAGCAGCAAGGCGCCGGTGCCGACCCCGACGCTTTGCGACAGCTGTTGCGCCATGCTGGTCAGGCTGGTGGCCCGGCTCAGCATGTTCGAGGGGACATCGGCATAGCTCAGCGTGTTGATGCTGGTCATCTGCAGAGAGCGGAAAAACCCGCCCGACAGCAACGCCAGAAAAATCACGACATGCGGCGTCGTCGGCCGGAAAAACGAATAGCAGAACACAAACGCGGCGCTGATCACCGCATTGCCGACCAGGACCGGACGGAACCCGAAGGTGCGGATGATCGGGGTGACGGTCATCTTCATCGTCATCGCGCCGGCGGCGCTGGCAAAGGTCAGGAGACCCGATGACAGCGCATCCATGCCAAACCCGACCTGCAGCATCAGCGGCATCAGAAACGGCAGGGCGCCCAGCCCCATGCGAAAGATAAAGCCGCCGATTGTCGTCACCGCATAGGTCGGGATGCGCATCAGCGCCAGATCGATGATCGGGTGATCGACCCGCCGCGCGTGCCGCACATAAACCGTCATGCACAGCACGCCGAGCCCGAGCAGCGCGAGCACCGCGATCAGCGGCAACTCGCCGCGCCCTACCGTCTCAAAGCCGAAGGCGAGGCTCGCCAGGCCGATGCCGGTCAGCACAAAACCCGGCAGGTCAAAAGGGCGGACCCCGGTCTCGCGGATGTTATCGATAAACAGATTGACCAGCAGCACCCCGAGCACGCCGATCGGGATGTTGATGAAGAAAATCCACCGCCATGAGCCGTAAGTGACGATAAGCCCACCGAGCGGCGGTCCGATTATCGGGCCGATCAGCGCCGGTACGCTGACCCACGACATTGCCCGCACCAGGTCGGATTTCGGCACCGACTTCAACAATACGAGACGGCCGACCGGCACCATCATCGCGCCGCCCATGCCCTGAATGATGCGTGCGATGACCAGCATCCACAGCGATTGGGCAAAGCCGCAGCCGATCGAGCCGATCGTGAACACGACGATCGCGCCGCTGAACACGCGTCGCGCCCCGAACCGGTCGGCGGTCCAGCCGCTGATCGGGATGAACACGGCAAGGCTCAAGAGGTAGCAGGTGATTGCCACGTTGAGGCGCAGCGGGCTTTCGCCGATCGAGCGGCCGATCGTCGGCAATGCTGTTGCAATGATCGTCGAGTCGAGGTTCTGCATGAACAAGGCGCAGGAGACGATCAGTGAAATAATCAGCTGCCGCGCACGCGGGCTCATCGACGATGGTGATGTGGATGGTGGTGCCGGCACATCGTCGGCGATCCTGCTCATCGGAACAGCATATCGCTGCATTCCGGCGGCATGAAGCGCGTCCAGCGCGGGCGAGCCGTGATTTTGCCGCTACAGGCCGGTTTAGCCGGGTTCAGGTCCCGGATGAGACCCGGGACAGCCCCTTTTGCTCCAGGCAATCCTCGAGACCGGTACCGGCAAATTCCGCGGATCGCCGTGTTCCCGGCTCGATCTCCCGGTCGATCGCAACAATCCCCGTCATCGGCGCGTTGGCGAGGCCTTCGCCTCCGGGGTGATAGGCCGGGTTGTCGCGCATCGTGTCAGGTAGCGGCTGGTCGCTATCCATCGGCAGGGTTCGGCGGCGCGGCACACATGACTCGCGCAGCGCGTCGTATTCCGCGAGACTGATCGGCGCTCCGGCGCGCGTACGCCAACCCGAATCGGGATACCCCGGCGGATACCCCTGTATGTCGATGCAGCCGCTCAATCCGATCGACGCTACGACAATCAACCAGCCGCGCATTTTCGTCCTCGTCGTGCCGCGACCGGCGATAGAACCGGTCGAATGCGAACGCCATCACCATTGCGCGGCGGGGCAGCCAGAGCAAGCGATTGACGATAAAGGATCGATACCGTGCTCCACCGCGGCGATCTCCCGAGCCGGTCGATCGCAGGGATGCTTTCCCGGTGAGATTTACCGGGAGCGGCACGGTTGCAACGCATCGACGGAACCGTTACGCCATTTGGTGGAACCAGCTTCACAAGCCGCGCTCTACGGGCGAAAATTACCCTATCAATGAAACGTTATGGATTCACGACAGGAGGAATGAAGCCGCGCCACCGGCGGCGGCGGTCGAGCCGCGTCTCAGACCGCGCAAACTTTCAGACGTGGCGCAATCGGGCGCTCGCCGGCTCCGTCGTGCTGTCGGGGATCGGTATTGCGGCTCCGGTATCGGCGCAGGAATGGAGCGCCGACGATTTGCTGGGTTCGCTGCAGCGTGTCATCGATGACAGCAGCGGCGCCGGGATGCGTGTCGGATCGGCAATCGTCGCCCCGACGATAGCGGTGCTTGGAGGCTATGATTCCAACGTTTTCGCTGCGCCCGATCACGAGAAATCCGATTTCTACACGACGCTGGTGCCGAGCGTCGCCGTCCAGTCGGATTGGCCGCGCCATGCCTTTAGCCTGAAAGCCACCGGCGAATTCAGGCAGTACGCGACCTATAGCCGGGAAAATACCAACAATTTCAGCATCGCCGGCACCGGCCGCTTCGATCTGGCGCCGAATGCCTACATCCTGGCTGGTGGCGGCTATCAGTTGTTGCATGAAGACCGCGACGCGCTGGTGCCGATCCAGGGCGTCGACCCTACTCAATACACCGTAACTTCGGGAAAGGCGGCCTTTGTGGTCGAGCCGGCGCCGATGGGGCTGCGGCTCGACGCAACCGTCGATTCCTACGCGTATAACGATGTCGACCTGTTCGACGGCACGACTGTCGGTGAAACCGCACGCGACCATATCGTCTACGCGCTGGCGCCGCGCGTCACCTATCGCATTCAGCCGGAATACGATGCCTTTCTCGGCGCGGTGGTGAACCGGCGGCAATACAACAATACGCGCGAACCCGACGGCCTCAACCGCAGCTCCACCGGGGGGTCGGTCCGGCTCGGAACCTCGTTCGACCTGACCCAGTATGCTTTCGGCGAGTTCTATGCCGGCTACCTCGTGCAGAATTACGATGCGAAAGGCGCCAAATCGATCAATGCCGCCGATTTCGGCGGCAAGCTGGAATGGCGCCCGATACCGGGCACCGCAATCCGTTTCACCCTCAGCCGCAGCATCGAGGAATCGACCCTGCTCGGCTCGCCGGGGTATTTGCAGACGTCGCTGCGGATCGCCGTCGAGCATGAGCTGTTCGACCGGGTTCTGCTGCTGGGTTCCGTCGGCTTTATCAACGCCGATTTCTCCGGTGCCTCGGCGAGCAGCAATCTCTACGATCTGAAGCTCGGGGTGCGGTATCTGCTGAGCGGCAATCTTTCGGCCGATCTCGAATATGATATCGGGCACCGGGCATCAAACGCGCCGTTGCCGAGCTATACCCGGCAGATCGTCGAATTGCGGCTGCGCGGCCAGTTATGACCGATGCGGATGCCGATTTCGGCGCCGACGCCCCCATCGATAACCGCGTCTTTATCCTGGTACTGCAGCATCCCCAGGAACGGCGCGAGCCGCACGCCACGGCGGCGATCGCGGTCGGCGCGTTGCGCCGCGCCAAGCTGGTCGCCGGGCTGTCATGGCCCAATTTGGCGCGAGCGCTGGGGCGTGCCGCCGATCCCGGCCGCTGGGGCGTGCTTTACCTCGGCTCGGCGCGGCCGGCGGCATTTGGTGGCGCGGCGGCGAGCGCAGCGGGCGATATTTTTGTGCTTGGCCGGAATGGCCAGCCGGTTGCCGATCCGCAGCCGGTGCTGCGGGCGCTGGATGGCATCGTGCTGCTCGACGGCACCTGGAGCCAGGCGAAGACGCTGTGGTGGCGCAATTCCTGGCTTCTCAAGCTGCACCGGCTGGTGCTGAACCCGGCGCGTCCGGCACGCCTCGGCCGGCTGCGTCGCGAGCCGCGCCGCGAGGCCCTGTCGACATTGGAAGCCGCCGCGATGATGCTTCGCCGCCTCGAGCCCGGCCCGCAGCCAGCCGACGCACTGCTGCTGGCGCTCGAGCAGATGATGGCGGCGGCAAGCCGTCCGGTTCAGCCCGCCGCCAGCGCATAAAGCATCACCGACACCGCAGCGGCGACGTTTAGCGACTGCACCTGTCCGGTGCCGGCAATCGTGACGACGGTGTCGCACAAGGCCAAAATCGGCGGCTCGACGCCGCTTTCCTCATTGCCGACGATCAGCGCCACCGGACGGTCGCGGCGGAACGCGGCGAGCGGCGTGCCACGGTCGAGCGCGGTTCCGACGATGCGATAGCTGCGCTTCAGCAGCGGCAGCACGGCGACGAGCGATGCCCGGTGCAGCGTCACCCGGTCGAGCGCGCCTTCGGCAACGCGATAGCTCGCCGCCGATGGGAGTGCCTGCTCGGGCCGGTCGGAAAGGACGATATGCTGTACCCCGAAAAACGCCGCGCTGCGCACGATGGCGCCGAGATTATGCGGATTGCCGATGCCGTCGAGGATCAGCAGCGGCCGGCCGTCACGCGCCCATGACGCGGCCAGCGCGGCATCGAGCGGCAGTACCGGCCGCGGCCGCGTCACCGCAACGACGCCGCCGTGTCGTACCGTCCCGGCGATCCGGGCCAATTCCTCGCCGTCGACTTCGCGGTAGGGTTTGTGCGCCTTGCCGAGGATGCGGCGCACTTCCTTCAGTCCGCTCGCAAGGCGCGGCTCAAAAAACAGGCGTTCGATGCGACGGATGTCGGTCGCGCACAAGGCCGCGACCGCAGCGAGACCGCACACGCAAACCAGATCGCGTTCGTGCTGCCGCTGATCGCGCGATGCCTCGCGTGTTGGCGGCCCGCGCTCGCCGCCGGGCCGCCGGGCGCGCTCAGCGGGCCGGCGCGGCGGCGGGCGAGGCGAAAAGGGACGCTGCATCGGTGGCGAGGGCGGCCCGGGAAGCTGGGCGCAGATACATCATGTGACCGCCTTCATACACTCGCAGCACGATGGCGTCGCGCACCGCGGCCGGCACCGCAAGCTGGTCGATCAGCCAACGCGAGCCGAGATAAGGTGTCACCAGATCATAGCGCCCGTTGGCGATCATCAGCCGGGTCGCGGGATGCGCCAGGAGCGCCTTGCGCAGCGACGACAGGGCCAGCCCCAGCCCGTCTTCGCCTTCGCGCGCCTCATCCCAGTTCCATTGATGCGATACCTGCCGCGACAGGACGTAATAGGGCCGCTCGGTGCGGTAGCCGAGCGCCTCTTGCGCATAGGTCGCGAACGCTGTGGTAAATGCCGCGACCGCGGGGTCGAGTACGGCGTCGCCGGCATGATCGTCCCACGGGTTGGGGAGCGTCGGCCGTGCCACGGTGGCGTCGTAAAGGCTCAGGATCTCTCCCTGCGACCGGCGCAGTTCGCGAGCAAATGTCTCGGCTGATATCCGGCCGCGTTCGCGCCGCGCGACCTCGCCGGGCAGGCCGGTCGTCGCGGCGACTTTTGCGATGAACGGGTCATCCTTCGCCGGAATGCCTTTGAGGCCGGCAAGCCCGACGAGATAATCCGACAGCGCGAAATGCTCTGCCGCCAAGGCTTTTTCTGCGGCATCCGGGTCGCCGGCCAGCGAAGCCGCCGTCGCGGCGTAGCTCGGCAGGGCGATCGCGGGGGCCAGCGGGTTGGTGATGTCCGCGTGCAATAGCGACAGGTCGAGGGCCGGCGAAATCAGCACGAGGCCGGTGACCGTAAGGCCGATATCGCGTTCGAGGTTGTCGGCCAGCACTGCGGCGCGCAGCCCGCCATAACTTTCGCCAACCAGGTAGACCGGTGCGTTCCAGCGCTGGTGGCGGGTCAGCCAGCGACGCAATACTGCCCCGAGTTCGTTGATGTCGGTGCGGACATTCCAGAACGGCTTGTCGGGGTTCTCGTCCTTGCCGTTGCCGTGGCTGAACCCGGTGCCGACCGGATCGACAAAGACCAAATCGGTAAAAGCGAGCCAGGTCGCGGGATTGTCGACGAGACCGGCCGGTGGCTGCGGCGGCGCGCCGTTGGCCGGGGTGTCGAGAACCCGCGGGCCAAGGGCGCCGAGATGCAGAAACGCCGAGGCGGCGCCGGGGCCGCCGTTGAACACGAACGCCACCGGTCGGGCGGCTTTGTTGGGCGCGTCGGACAAATACGAAACCGTGAAGACCGACGCGGTCGGTTCACCCTTCGGATTGGTGAGGCCTATGGTTTCGGCGATCGCGCGATAGTCGAGCGCCTGTCCAGCGAGGTCTATCCGATGCTGCGTTTCAACCCGCGCCGGCAAGTCGAAACTGACGGCTGGGGCGGGTTTGTCGTCAGCCTCGGCAGGGGCGGCCAGAAACAGATTCAGTGTCAGCGCGGCCGCGACGATGACGCGGCAGCCCCATCCGACTTGCGACCGGTTTGGCAATCCAGGGCACCTTGTTTGGACGTGTACCAGGCGGGTATCGCCGGGCATCACCGAACGGGCAAATAACATCTGCCAGGGACCGCGAATACCCCCCGCAGGTTTATTTCTTGCGGTTATTTGTCAATAACTACACCAAATTGCTGTTGCCCTGCTCCAGAGCCATCGCGATAACGCGACCTTAACTGCCGGTTAATACCGAATGGGTTAGGTAGCGCACCCTGGCGCGTCATGCATAGCGGCAAAAGGTTGGGAAATGGCTGAACACGCGGGTGCCGGCGCGGCACAGCGCTCGAACTATCGCTGGTTGCAGCTGGCTCTAGGCATCGGCTGCATGGTGATGATCGCCAATCTGCAATATGGCTGGACGCTGTTCGTCTTGCCGATTGATGCCAAATACCATTGGGGCCGGGCGGCTATTCAAGTCGCGTTCAGTATTTTCGTGCTGACGGAAACATGGCTGGTGCCGGTCGAAGGCTGGTTCGTCGATCGCTTCGGCCCCAAGCTCGTCGTGCTGATCGGCGGCATCCTGGTCGGCGCCGCCTGGGTGTTGAACTCCATCGCCAGTTCGCTCGTGCTGCTTTACGTCGCTGCGGCGCTCGGCGGCATCGGTGCCGGAGCGGTCTACGGCACCTGTGTCGGCAACGCGCTGAAATGGTTTCCCGATCGGCGCGGCCTGTGCGCCGGGTTGACCGCGGCCGGGTTCGGCGCCGGGTCGGCGCTGACAATCATCCCGATCCAGAAGGTCATCGCCGGCTCCGGCTACGAGGCTGCGTTTCTGTATTTCGGGATCGCGCAAGGCGTCGTCGTTGTCGTGCTGTCGCTGTTTCTGGCGGCGCCGCGGCGCGGCGAAACGGGCGCAGCGCCGGCCCGCGTTCTTCAGACGACGCGAGATTATGCGCCGATCGACATGCTGCAGACGCCGATTTTCTGGGTGCTGTACGCGATGTTCGTGCTGGTCGCGGCCGGCGGGCTGATGGCGACCGCCCAATTGGCGCCGATTGCGCGCGACTTCAAGGTTGATGCGGTTCCGGTGTCGCTGATCGGCATTACCCTGCCGGCGCTGACGTTTGCGCTGTCGCTCGATCGCATTCTAAACGGTGTCACCCGACCGGTTTTCGGCTGGGTCTCGGATCATATCGGGCGCGAGAACACGATGCTGATCGCGTTCGGAGCCGAGGCGGTCGGCATCTGGGCGCTCAGCGCGTTCGGCCATGACCCGGTATCGTTCGTGATCCTGAGCGGCATCGTGTTCTTTGCCTGGGGTGAAATCTATAGCCTCTTTCCGGCGACCTGCACCGATGCCTACGGCGTTACCTACGCGACGACCAATGCTGGTCTCCTCTACACGGCCAAGGGCACAGCCTCGCTGCTGGTGCCGTTCGGCAACGTGCTGGCGCTCGCTTATGGCAGCTGGCATCTCGTATTCGTTGTCGCTGCGCTGATGAACCTGCTGGCGGCGCTGGCGGCGCCACTCGTGCTGCGGCCGCTGCGGACGCGACACCAGGCGCTGATCGCAGCACGCGGTCAGGCTGCCGCGAATGCCGCGCGGGGTCTCGTGCGCTGATACCGCGCATGCCGGTTGCGCCGCCCCGCGTTTGTTCGGCGGTCGCAGCCCTTGGCGGTTAGTGAGGCTTCCCATTCCGCCCGGCGATTGCAGGCGTTCAACTACGACGCTTGCCCCACGGCGCGGAATGGGGAATAGAGGGGATGTCCTTCAGCGGAGGTTTCGGCCTGATGCGTGCGCTTGCCCTCGTGTGTCTGTTGTCGCTAGTCGGGTGCGTCGGTTCCGACCGGATCGAAGGGTTCACCGCGAGCGGCCCCAATTCGTTTCTGTACAGCGCACATACCAGCGCGGTGATGACAGAAAACGACGACGGCACGGCAGAACGCCTGCGCCGCGACTGGATGGCCGATGCGCTGCAGGCGCACGCGATGTGCCCGCTCGGCTATGTCGTCGACACCCGCCATTTCGTGCCGGAAGCGAATGGCCCGTTCGGCAATGGCGGCAATATTCTCTATACCGGGCGCTGCCTCTGATCGGATTGGCGGCGCCAGCACGCCAATAGCGGTTCCGCCTCGCCGGTGACCGGGTCGGCGGCGGGGAGCGGCACATCGGCCACACTGGCGACGGCGCGGTCGTGCCGGCCGGCCTCGGCGCGGCAGATGTCGGGATACTGGCCGCGCGGGTAGGAGCCGATCACCAGCAGGTCGCCGCTCGCCGCCTCCCGCTTGTGCGCGACGCCGGCGGGGATCACGACGACATCGCCGGCATGCAACTCGACGCTCTGGCCGTGTTCGCCGCCGAGCCTGACCCGCGCATGGCCGCGGGCGATGCCGAGCACCTCATGCGCGGTGCTGTGATAATGGTGATGCGCGTAGATGCCGTTGCGCCACGCATCGGGCCAACCATGCGCATCGAACATCGCTTCGCAGGCCGCTGCGCGGTCACCGGTTTCCGGCAGCGCGCCGCGATAGACGACGAGCGGCAGTGCATTGTTCGGCACGATACCGTCATCCGCGAAGCGGTAGGTCTCGACCGCGGGCAGGTGTGTCGTCTCGCTCATGGCTGTTCCCTCGCGTAATTTCACTTAATGGCCGGTGCGTCTAATGGCGTGCGTCTAATGGCCAATGCCGCGCGTTCCGCACGCTAATGCCGCTCGCGGCCGGTTGTCATTGCTTTCACGGACAACGATCTCTACCGCATGTCGTTCGCACGCGCCCCCACCCCGATGCCGACCCCGTCGCGCCCTCGCGGAGGCAAGCCGGCCATGCCCGGTAACCTTGTCGACCGGGTGCTTTACCGTGATGGCCTGGTGCTGATCATCGACAAGCCGGCCGGCATTCCGGTGCATGGCGGGCCGGGCGGCGGCACCAATCTCGAACAGCAATTCGGGTCGTTGCGGTTTGGTCTGAAGCGGTCGCCGGCGCTGGCCCATCGCCTCGACCGCGACACCAGCGGTTGCCTCGTGCTCGGCCGCCATCCGAAGGCGCTGCGCCGGCTCGGGCGGCTGTTCGCCGAGGCGCAGGTCGAAAAAGTGTACTGGGCTATCGTTGCCGGTGTTCCCGCCAAGCCTCAGGGTCGCATCGAAGCGGCGTTGCGCAAGGTAACCCGCGGCGCTGGCTGGCACATGGCGATCGACCCGGCCGGCTCCCACGCGGTTACCGACTACCGCATGCTTGGCGCGGCTGACGGCCGGGCGTGGCTGGAATTACGGCCGCATACGGGACGTACCCACCAGATTCGGGTGCATTGCGCTGCACTCGGCTGCCCGGTGATCGGCGACCCGGCCTATGGCGACCCGGCCTATGGCGACCCGGCCTATGGCGGCCCGGCCCGTGGCGGCTTGACTGGGATGCCGCTGCATTTGCACGCGCGGTCGATCGCGTTGCCGCTTTATGCCGAGCGATCGGTTACGGCGGTTGCGCCGGTGCCGCCACATATGCTCGCCGCGCTGGCCCGGCTCGGCTACGATCCCGCCACCGAACATGTGCGCGCCGCCACCGGCGCCGCCGAGGAGACGATGCCCGCATGATCCCGCGCTACAGCCGCCCGAAAATGGCGGCGATCTGGGAACGCGAAAACTATTTCCGCATCCAGGTCGATATCGAGGCTTATGCCTGCGAAGCGCAGGCGATGCTCGGCGTCATCCCGGAAAGCGCGGCGCGGGCAGTGCGCGAACGCGGCAAATTCGATATCGCGCGCATCGAGGAGATCGAGCGCGAGGTACATCACGAAACCATCGCCTTTCTGACCAGCCTTGCGGAGCATGTCGGCCCCGAGGCGCGCTTTGTGCACCAGGGCATGACATCGAGCGACGTACTCGACACCTGCTTTGCAGTGCAACTGACCCAGGCGGCCGACATCCTGCTCGCCGATCTCGATGCGGTATTGGCAGCGCTGAAAAAGCGCGCAATCGAGCACAAATACACGCCGACCGTGGCGCGCAGCCACGGCATTCATGCTGAACCGACCAGCTTTGGCTTGAAGCTCGCCGGGCATTATGCCGAGTTCGCCCGCAACCGCGAACGCCTCGTTGCCGCGCGCAAGGAAATTGCCACCTGCGCGATCTCGGGCGCGGTCGGCACCTTTGCCAATATCGATCCGTGGGTCGAGGAATACGTCGCGAAGAAGCTCGGTCTCGAACCCGAGCCGGTCTCGACCCAGATCATTCCGCGCGACCGGCACGCGGCGTTTTTTATGACACTGGCGCTGATTGCCAGCGGCATGGAGCGGCTTGCTACCGAAATCCGCCATTTGCAGCGCACCGAATTGCGCGAAGCCGCGGAATTCTTCTCCGAGGGGCAGAAGGGCTCGTCGGCGATGCCCCACAAGCGCAACCCGATCCTGTCGGAAAACCTGACCGGGCTCGCCCGTATCGTCCGCGCCGCGGTGACCCCGGCCTTGGAAAACGTCGTGACCTGGCACGAACGTGATATCTCGCATTCCTCGGCCGAACGCATCATCGCGCCCGACACGACGATCGCGCTCGATTTCGCCTTGGCGCGGCTTGCCCAGGTGATCGACCGGCTGATCGTCTATCCCGAGCAGATGCAGGCCAACCTCGATTCGCTGGGCGGCCTCGTCGACTCGCAGCGCTTTCTGCTGGCCCTGACCCAGGCCGGGATGAGCCGCGAGGACGCCTACCGGCTCGTGCAAAAGCACGCGATGGCCTCGTGGCATGGCGGCGGCCGCTTTGCCGATTTGCTGAAGGCCGACCCGGATATCCTCCGCTACCTCAGCTCCGAGGCAATCGACGCCTCGTTCGACACGGAATATCATCTGAAAAACGTCGATACGATCTTTCGCCGCGTCTTCGGTAACGAGGCGATTTCGAGGGAGAAGCGTGATGAGCTCGCTGCGCAGTAATAACGGCCCCCGCATCAAATACACGCCCGAGGAGTCTCCCTACGAAACGATCACGGTCGACAAGCTGACGCCGATCATCGGCGGTGAGATCGGCGGGATCGATCTGCGCGAGATCAGCAACCGGCAGATGGACGAAATTCACCGGGCGCTGGCGGAAAACCTGGTGATCTTCTTTCGTGACCAGCACCTGACGCAGGCAGAGCATCTCGATTTCGGTCGCAAATTCGGCGAACTCCACATCCATCCGGCGGCGCCGACCGAGCCGGGCCATCCGGAACTGATGATCATCCATGCCGACAAGGATTCATTCCGCGCCAACGGGGAGGGCTGGCACAGTGATGTGTCGTGCGACACGACCCCGCCGATGGGCAGCATCCTCTACATCAAGAAATGCCCACCGCGCGGCGGCGATACGCTGTTCGCCAACATGTATGCCGCCTACGAAGCGCTCAGCGACCGGATGAAGACCTATCTCGACGGGCTGACGGCGCGCCACAACGGCGAACATTACCGCGGCCAATATGCCAATTACGGCGTCAAGGATAAGGAAACCTACCCCCACGCCGATCACCCGGTGGTGCGCACCCACCCGGTGACCGGAAGGAAATGCCTTTACGTCAACAAGGGCTTTACCCGCTACATCAACGGCATTCCGCGTGATGAAAGCGACGGCATCTTGCGCTACTTGTACGAACACATGGCCAGCCCGCTGTTCCAGTGCCGTTTCCGCTGGCAGGAAAACTCGATCGCCTTTTGGGACAATCGTTGCGTGCAGCACCACGCGATGTGGGATTACTGGCCGCACACCCGGTCCGGCAATCGCGTTACGGTGGGGGACCGTCCGGTCTAGACACCACCGCAAGCCGTAGCAACCATCAGCGCAGGAGCCGGTCATGGGGCAGATCGCCGAACTGGACGCCGCACCCGATACGATCGAGGCCGATCTGAGTTACCTCGCCGGCACCGGCGATAAGCTGGTGACCTATGTCGCGAAACCAGGCGGGAAGGACGAGCGCAGTGGCGGCGACAGCGAGACGCACCGGGTGACGCTGAATAACGGCCGTCCGCTTGTCGACCGGTTCGTGTTCGAGCGCGAAGGCTTTCGCTTTGTCGATCACCACAGCCGCGTCCGCAGTTTTTTCGACGAAGACGAAATCCGCCGCGTCTACTATCCCGAATGCGAGGCGCTGATAAAGCAGGAGAGCGGCGCAAAGCGTGTCGTCGTATTCGACCACACGCTGCGCACCGGCAGCGGCGAACAACGCGAAGCCCAGAAAATCCGTGATGTCGTCAGTCGTGTCCACAACGACTACACCGAATGGTCGGGACCGCAGCGGGTTCGCGACATCATGGGCGATGAGGCCGAGGAATTGCTGCGCGGCCGCTTCGCGATCATCCAGGTATGGCGGCCGATCAATCATCCGGTCGAAAGCCATCCGTTGGCGATCTGCGACGCGCAGACCGTATCGCCAGGCAACTTGGTGATCAACGAGCGGCGCTATCCTGGACGGGTCGGACAGACCTATGCGATCACCTACGATCCGCAGCAGCGCTGGTACTGGTTCCCGCAGATGCGGCCGGACGAAGCGCTGGTGTTCAAGGTCTACGAATCGCTGCGCGACGGCCGCGCCCGCTGGACCGCCCATACGGCCTTTGAGGACCCGACCTCGCCGCCGCATGCCCGCGCCCGCGAAAGCATCGAAATTCGCACGCTGGCGTTTTTCTAGCGGTTTACCAGTTGGTGATGTCGGTATTTTCGCCGCTGCCGCCGGGGGTGTCGTCGGCGCCGAGGCTGTAGAGGTCGAATTCGCCATGCTCGCCGGGCACCCGGTACCGGTAAGGGTGGCCCCACGGGTCAGCCGGAACTTGTTTCTGTTTCAAGTACGGCCCCTGCCAGCGTTCGATGCCGGCGGGTTTACCGATCAGCGCCGCTAGGCCCTCGGTCTGCGTCGGATAGCGCCCGACATCGAGGCGGTACAGATCGAGCGCCGATTCGATGTTTCCGATGTCGAGACGTGCGACTTGCGAGCGGGCGCGGCCGAGATGCCCGATCACCGCCGGCAATACCAGCCCCATCAGCAGGCCCAGTATCGCGAGCACCACCAGCAGCTCGACCAGCGTAAAACCCGCGGCCGCGCTATGTCGTGCGGCGATGTTTGAGCGACCGGCAAGGTTCTGCATCACCGCGGACTGTAGCTGACAGGTTTCATGGTCACAACGCGAGGCCGCGCAATCGGTCGGTAAACTTTTGCCGTTGCGGCGCTGGCCGGCTTCTTCTTAAGTTCTGTGAATCGCGCCCTGTCTGCCCGTAAAATTTATGGCCCATTGAGCATGGACCTCGTCGATTTCCTGTTGGACCACCGGCGGATCGATGAGGTGCAGCGCGACCGGGTTCTGGCGTTGCGGCGGGAGCGCGGCGAAAGCGAAAGCACGATCGTCACCCGGCTCGGCATGGTCGACGAGCGTGAGATGGCGGAACTGCTCGCCGAGTTTCTGGTGATTCCGCTGGCCCGCGCCGGCGATTATCCGCTGGCGCCGTTGCGTCCGGCCGATCTCAGCGCCGAATTCCTCGGGCGGTCGCAAATCCTGCCGCTGCAGGAAACGTCGGCCGGTTTGACGCTGGCGATGGCCGATCCGACCGATCATCAGACGATCAAGGCGGTGCGCCTCGCCGCCGGCAAACCGATCCTGCCGTGGGCGGCGGTGCCGAGCGAGATGGCGGCCGCGTTGGCCCGGCTTTACGGCATCGAGAATCACCGGGCGGGCAACGGCGTGTCGGCGCCCACGCCGGCTGCGGCGCGCGAGGATTTGCGGCGGCTCAACGACCTTGCCAGCGGCGAGCCGGTCATTCGCTATGTCAACTGGCTGATCGCGCACGCTTCGGCATCGCGCGCTTCGGATATCCATATCGAGGCCAGCCCCGACCGTGTCGTGCAGCGCCTGCGCATTGACGGGTTGTTACGTGACATCGCGCCGCCGCCAGCCGGGTTGCACGACAACATCGTCAGCCGCCTCAAGATCATGGCCGGCCTCAATATCGCCGAACGGCGGCTGCCGCAGGACGGGCGTTTTCGCATTGTCGTCGAAGGGCGCCAGATCGACCTGCGCGTCTCGATCGTGCCGACCCTGCATGGCGAAAGCGTCGTCCTGCGGCTGCTCGACCGGCTCAACGCGCAGCTCGACTTGGCGGAACTCGGGTTTGGCGAAGGGTTGCGGGCGCCGCTGATGCGGCTGCTCGGGCTGCCGAGCGGCATGCTGCTGGTGACAGGGCCGACCGGCAGCGGCAAGACCTCGACACTTTACGCGGCGCTGCAACTGTTGAACGGCCGCGAACGCAAAATCCTGACCATCGAAGACCCGGTCGAATACCAGCTTGCCGGGATCAACCAGATCCCGGTGCGGCCGGAAATCGGGCTGAATTTCGCGACATTGTTGCGTTCGCTGCTGCGGCAGGACCCGGACATTCTGCTGGTTGGCGAAATCCGCGATCTGGACACCGCGCGCATCGCTGCGCAGGCGGCATTGACCGGGCACTTGCTGTTATCGACCCTGCATACCAACGATTCGGTCGGCGCAGTGGTCCGCCTGCTCGACATGGGGCTTGAGGATTATCTGGTCGCTGCGGTGCTGAAGGGCGTGCTGGCGCAGCGCTTGGTGCGCTGTTTATGTCCGGCCTGCCGCGAGCCGCTGTCCTCCGGTGACGCGTTGCGCGATTACCCGCAACTTGTCGGCCTACGGGTTGACGACGCGGTATTTTTCCGGGCACGCGGCTGCTCGGCGTGCGGCGATACCGGGTATCGCGGCCGCACCGCGATCGGTGAGCTTCTGATATTTGACGAACGGCTCAGCCGCTGCGTCGTCGCCCAGGCGGGGGCTGCGACGCTGCTCGCCGAGGCGCGGGCGGGCGGCCTGATCGATTTGCACAGCGATGGGCTTGCCAAGGCCGCTGCCGGCCTGACCTCGCTCGACGAGGTGTTGCGCGTGACCGGAGCAGCGGCGTGAACCGCATCGTGGTTGCGGGAATGATCAAAAAGAATGTCGCGGGCGGATAGCGTGCCGCGTTTTCACTATCGCGCCCTGCGCTCGAATGGCGGTGAGGTCGCCGGCGAATTGGTCGCGTCGGATCAGCGCGACGCTGCAGCGCGGTTGCAGGCTCTCGGCAGCTACCCAATCGAGATCAGCGAGCCGGCCGATGGCGAGGCTGCCGCGCCGTCCGCGCGTTCGTTGCGGTCGATAACCGGACGGCGGATCGGACAGCGCGATCTGATCCTATTCACCCGCCAGCTTGCGGCGCTGATCGAGGCTGGGGTCAGCCTCGACCGCGCCTTGGGGCTGATCGGCGGCGGTCGCGGCCGCGCTGCCGGACGGCTTCTGGCGTCGGAATTGCTGGCGTCGGTCAATCGCGGCGAAAGCTTGTCGCATGCCTGCGCCGATCTGCCGCGACTGCCGCGCCACTATGCGATGATCGTCGCGGCGGGCGAAGCGCGCGGCGATATCGGCGCGGCGCTCGAACGTCTTGCCGAATTGCTGGAGCGCAGCCGCGATACCTCGCGTGCGCTGCTCGACGCGCTGATCTATCCGGCCAGTGTCATGGTCGTCGCGCTGATTTCGATATCGTTTCTGCTCGGCTATGTGCTGCCGCGCTTTGAGGTATTGCTAACCAGTTTTCAGCGCGAACCGCCGCTGTCGATGCGAATATTGCTGCTGCTGTCGGCGGTGTTTCAGCAAGGCGCGCTGCCCTTGGCCGGCGTGATCGCTGCTGGCCTGCTGTTTGTCGCGCTGCGCTACCGCGACCCGGCGTTTCATCTTGCGTTGCACCGTCGCATTCTGGCGCTGCCGGGGATCGGGAGCCTGATCGCCAAGCTTGAAGCTGAAAAGCTGCTGCATCTCCTGGGCAATCTCGTGGCATCCGGCGTCGATCTGCCGGCGGCAGTGGCCGTCACCCGTGCCGCAATGACCAGCGAGGCGTTTCGCGCCGGGCTGCTTTTGACCGAGCGTGGGCTGGAGCGCGGCGACGGCATCGCCGCGTCGCTCGATGCCGGCGGCATGCTGCCGGCGCTGGCCGGGGAGTTGGTGCGGATCGGTGCGGAAACCGGCGATGTCGCGACAATGCTGCTCAAGGCCGGCGATCTGCTGCGCGCCGAGTTTGAGGCGACCAGCCGCGAACTGATCGGCATCATCACGCCGGTCGCGATTGTTGTGCTCGGCTTGATGATCGGCGGGGTCGCGGCGGCGATCCTCGGCACGGTTATGGAAGTCTACGACCTTGCCTTGTAACGGCAGACAGCGACAGGCCGGGTTTACCCTGGTCGAACTGCTGGTCGTGCTGGCGATCATGGCGCTGATCGCCGGGATCGCGCTGCCGCTTGTCGGGCAGGCGATCCCCGGCGTTGCGGCGCGAGGCGCTGCCGCCGAATTGCGCGTTGCGCTACAGGGTGCCAGTGCCGATGCGGTTTCGCAGGCCCGCACGGTGATGTTTCGCGGCGATCCCGGCGGCGGCTTCTGGATCGACCGGCGCTATTACCGGCTGGCCGGCGCCGGCTCGGCCGGGCAGATGCGGGTCGTCGTCGCGGGCGCCGGGCCGATCGCATTCTACCCTTGGGGCGGTTCGTCGGGCGGCCGCATCTGGATCGAAGGGCGGCAACAGCGGCAGGAAATCGCCGTCGATCCGGTGACCGGGCGTGCGATTTTTGCTCGGTAACCCGATGCGTGGTGGCTCGGCGGCGGATGGGCCGTCTGATGGGTTCTCGCTGATCGAGACATTGATAGCGCTGGTCATCGCCGGACTGGCGTTGGGCGCGATCGCAGATGTGTTCGGCACCGGGCTGCTCGATCATCAGGCGAGCGACGCGGTCGCGACGGCATTGTCGCTTGCCGAGGGTGAGATCGCGACCGTGGGCAGCGCGACACCGCTGCAGCCGGGACAAAGCGACGGCGTGTTCGGCGGGCACTACCATTGGCACCGGACGATCGCGCGTTTTGACGATGCACCCGACCGAGACGCGTCTTCGGCACTTGCGACGCCGGCCGCCGCCTTGCCACTCTATCGCGTCGAAGTCGCGGTAGAATGGTCCGAGGGGTGGCGGCAGCGCCGGTTGGGATTGTCGACGCTGCGGCTTGGGGCGCCGCCGTGAGGCGGGTGTCGCGCCATCTCGGAAGCGAAGCCGGGTTCACCCTGATCGAGCTTGTCGTCGCGCTGGCGTTAGCCGGGATCGTCAGCCTCGTGCTGATGCAGGGTGTCGGCCTTGCCGGGCGGGGGGTTGAGCGGCTCTCGGCACGCGTCGAGCGTCTCGATCAGCGCCGTGCGCTGGAAATGCTGCTGCGCCGCGCGGTCGGCTCGGCCGCCGCGATCCCGGCGCTTGACGGCAAACCGGGTTTCGCCGGGACACCGACCAGCCTGAGCTTTCTCAGCATCGCCGAGGATGGCGGCCCCGGCCTCTACCGCGTCACGCTGAATTTCGACGCAAATCAGCCCGGACGCCCGCTGATCCTGACCCGACAACTGAGCGGCACCGGAAGCCAGAGGCGGGACGCCGGCATCCTGGCTTATGGCTTGCGCAGCTTTAGTCTTGCGTATTTCGGGGCGGCCTCGTCCGACGCCAAGCCGTCCTGGCAGGCAAGCTGGAAGGACCAATCGGAGCCACCCGATCTGGTCCGCATCCTGGTCGATGACGGCGATGGCGGCGATCACCCGCCGATCATCCTGCGGCTGCGGCAGCGCGGTTGATATGCGGCGCCGGGCACGCTCGCGCGACGAAGCCGGATCGATCGCGATCGTGGCGCTGTGGAGCCTCGCGATCATTGCGATCCTGCTGGCGGCGGCGCTGCGTACCACGCACACGGAATTGCGGGTGACTCAGAACGCCGTCGCCGCCAGCCGCGCCCGCCTCGCCGCCGAGGGCGGCACGCAACTCGGTCTTTCCCGGCTGCTGCGCCGGCATGGCAACGGCGCGATGGTGTTTGACGGCACGCCGGAACATTGGCAGGACGGCAGCGTGGCGGTTGATATCGCGATCATTGATGAAGCCGGCAAGATCGACCTCAATCTGGCCCCGCTCGATTTGTTGCAGGGATTGTTCGCGGCGGTCGGGCGTCCCCGGGACGAAGCGCTGCAGATTGCCTGCAATGTGCTCGACCGGCGCGGCGATGTCGGCGTGGGTTGTCCCGAGCCGGCTGACGACATTGGGTTCGGCCGTCCCGAACGTCGGCCGCCGAGACTGTTTCTGGTTCCGGAAGAACTGGCGCAGGTGCCCGGCGTCGACGACCGGCTCTACGACGCGGTCGCCGACAATGTCACGGTCGCGACCCGGGCATCGGCGGTCGACCCGGTTGTCGCGGCGCGGCCGGTGCTGCTGGCAATCCCCGGCGCGACCCCGGCGCTGGTTGACGCCTACCTCGAACAGCGGGCGCGCTGGCACGATCTTGCCGCCAGCGATACGGGCGCCGATTTGTTCCACAATGTCGCCGACGTGATGACCAGCCCGGCTCGCGATTTTACGATTAGCGCTGTTGCAACGGACGGTGCGCGCGCCCGTTACCGTGCGGATCTGCAGGTGCGGCTGACCGATATTCCGGGCCACCCCTATGAATTCGTCGCCGCTCGTGCACCTCCGGCGGATCGGGGCCGCGCCGCACCGTCAGCGCTGTCGCGGCGGGTGCCGTAGCCGCGCCGCGGGATGAAAGCCGCCTGCGAATATGCTACGGTGGCTGCCGCGCCGGCTGGGGGGCCGCCGACCATCCGATGAGCATCGTCGCCAATCGCCCGATCGAAGAGATGCGCGCCGGCGCCGGTCGTGCGTTCCGCTGGTGGATCGGCGAATTGTATGATGCCGCTTGCGAGACAGCGAAGTGGCTGCGCGAAAAACGCGGCAATACTCTCACGGTCGAAGTCGGCGAACGGCACTGGCTGGTGCGCCGCGGCCGCCGACAGATCGGCGCGATCGAGGGCGGCGCAGATGGCCGAGAAGGTGGTTTCGCGGCGTCATTGCGCGATCTCCTGGCGCGAGAGGGCGGCGCGGCCGAGACGGTCGTTGTCGTAATTCCGCCCGAACGGGTTCTGAGCAAAACCATTGATCTTCCGGCCGGGGCGCGGACGCAGCTCGACCGCATTCTGCCGTTCGAGATGTCACGGCATTTTCCGCTCGGCCCCGAGCGCGTGTTTTTTGCGCATCGCGTCATCCGCCGCCCGATCGCCGGCACGGTGCCGGGCACCGCGCCGCTTATGGTCGAAATTGCCGCGGTGCCCCGCGATATCGTGCTGGCGATTGCCGCCGAACTGGCGGCGGCGAGATTGCGCGTCAGCGCCTTTGCACTGGTGCCGGTGGCGGGTGCGACACCGCTTCTGCTGCCGTCTGATCCGATGGTTCAGCCCGTCGGGGGCACCCGGCCCCGGCGGCTATTGCTGGCTGCCGTAGCGGCGCTGGCGTTGGTGGCGATATTGTCATGGCCGGCAGCGCAGCAGATGCGTCTCGCCGCGATCGATCGCGAAATCGCTGCCCTGAAGCCGAAGGCGGAGATCGCGTTGCAGGCCCGCACCCGGCAGCAGCGCGAAACCGATCAGGCCGCCGCCATCACAAAGTTGCGCAGTACCCGAGCGGCGATGGTTGCGGTGCTCGACCGGCTGAGCCGCGATGTGCCCGATGGCGCCTGGCTGCTGTCACTGTCGGTGACGGGACGCGATGTCGTGCTCGACGGGCTTGCGCCGTCGGCCGCGGCGATCGCATTGGCCTTGGAGCACGATCCGGATTTTGCCGGTATCGTGTTCCGCTCGCCAATCGCCCGCGACGCTGCGAGCGGCCGCGAGCATTTCCAGCTTGGTGCGACACTGGCGGAGGCGGCGCGATGATTTTCGCCGGAAGCCGCAGTGGCGGCCGTATCGCCGCATTCGGCATCCTGGGATTGCTGCTCGTCGTATTCTGGCTGGGCCCGGTGTCGCTTTATCTCGACATGGTCGGCGGCGGCGGCGAGCAGCTATTGCAGCGGGCCGCGCTATTGCAGCGCTATCAGGCGCTGTCGCAAGCGCCGGCCTCGACCGCAGCCCCGACAACCGAAACGCATACAGCGGTGGCAGGCGGGGCGGTGTTTTTTCCTGATATCCCGGAGGCGCAGGCCGTCGTGATGCTGCAGGAGGCCGTCAGAAGTGCTGCCGCCGCGAACCGTATTCAGATTCACAGCCTACAGGTTCTCCGTAACGACGCCGTCGCGGACGCAGTCAGAATGGCGGTGCGGATCAGGGCTGCCGGCGACGTCCAGGGCATCGGGCGGCTGTTGTACGCGATCGAAAGCGCGCGTCCGGTGTTGTACCCCGACAATTTGCAGATCCAGGCGCCGCCTGCGGTTCCCGGCGCGGCAGCGTCGCCGCTCGATTTTCAACTCGACGTGTCCGGGTTTCATACAGCGGGCGCATCATGAGGCGGTCAGTCCGGCTGCATCTCGGGCCAAATCATCTGTTCGGGGCGGTGGCGCTGCTCTTGGCATGGCTCGCAGTGTGGCCTTGGATCATGCCGATTGCCGCGCCTGTCCCGCCGAGTCGCATGGTGGCAGCGCCCGTGCTGAACATCCCGGCATTGCCGGCGCCGGCGGCGTTTGCGGCGATCGGCGAGCGGCCGCTGTTTTCTGCGTCGCGGCGGCCGGCGACTGCGGTGTCCAATACGGTCAGCAGCACGGCAGCACGTTATCGCCTGCTCGGCCTGATCACCGTCGGTGGTGCGCGGCACGGGCTTGTCGCAGACGGTGCCCGTCGGGTGGAAGTCGGCGAAGGCACCGCGCTCGGCGGCTGGACGGTGACGCGCATCGAGCCCGACCGGGTCGTGCTGTCGTCGCCTCAGGGTGAGGCGATGCTGACTCTGGAGCGCGCAGGAGAACCGGCCGATGCTGCCGCGGGGCCGCCGCACAGCAAATAACGGTGCAGCAAACAACGCGGCGTCAGTGGGCGGCGACGAACTGTGCCTTCGCGATGGCGCGGTGCAGCGCCAGACGCTGCGCGACATTGGGCGGCCGGTGTGCATGGCCGAGCAGTAATTCGCCTTTGTCGGAAACGCTGAGGCCGCCTTTGGCAAGCAGGTGCTGCAACTCGTTCAGCATGCGGTCGATGCCGACGCCGTTGAGCGTCCAGTTGCGCACCGGTCCGCTGTCGATATGGAAAAAGCCCGAACGCGGATACCATCCGACACCGCCGCGCCGCATCGTTCGCGCTGTCTGCATCGCGTCTTCCAGGCGGTCGCCGAGATGGATGTCGAGCGCACGGCCATACAGGTGCTGGCTGTTGTCGGCGACGCCGAATGTGGTGCGGGCCAGCATCGCGTTTGTTTCGACGGTGCGATAGGCCGACAGCACCGTCGCGCTGGTCGCGCCGACCGCGTCGAGGACTGTCGCCAGAAAATCGATGACGACGACATCGATCGCGATGCGCCGCCCGGAATGATGATCGCGCAGAAAAAACGACAGCTCGTCCATTGCCGATGCCAGCGGGCCGGCATTGTCGCGATAGGGGCCGTCGAAGGTTTCACGGGTATGCGCATTGTAGAGACGCAGGCGGCGCGGCCCGTTTGGGGGCAGGGCGGCGTGTGCCAGAACCGGTGCCGCCATCAACCCGCTTGTCAGAGAGAGAAACCGCCGTCTGTTCATCACGGCGCCATTAAAGAACAGGATCAGCGCGAAGGAAAGCGCGTGGCGCACAAACCCTATTTCCCGGCAGGGACGAAATCCTCGGTCTTGACTCGGTCGGTTACGGAGAACGGTCGGCCGTTGCGGCCCATATACAGCGATTTCATTTCGTTTTCGGTGAATGGGCGAGCACCGATGCGACCGAATACCGCAATCTGGTGACCGGTCTCGTCGACCGCGCGGTCGCGTTCGAGGCCGCGCGACAAGGCCAAAGCGGGTGACGCGGTCGGGTAATACGCGATCAATTCGGGTTTGGGGTCGGGCGAGAAACCATAAAAATTCGGCTGGCTGGTTGGCGACATCAGCTGCAGCACCTTGAGTCCGTTGACGCCGTCGGCGACGTAAGCAAAAAGCGATGCGTTCGTCGCGGCGACCACAACGTCGCGGGCGTCCGTCAGCCGGCCCTCGGCGGTGTAGTTCTGGTAAAGGCGCGGATGCTCGGGCCGCTCGACATCGACGATCGCCAGGCCGTCACGCCCATTGGCGATATAGGCATAGGTGCGCGACACAAAGATGCGGTGCGGGTCGGCCAATGCCAGATGCGCCTGCGGCAGCACGACGGGCCGCGACGGCTGTGTGATGTCGACGACATCGAGGCCACCGGCGCCGACGACGAACAGATAGCGAAACTGCACGACCGTCGCCCGCGCTTCGCGGACCGGGATCACCGCCATCACCTTCGGGTGCAGCGGGTCGTCCATATTCAGTTCGACGATGCCGGCATCGGCGGTGACGAAAAACCGCGTGCCGGCGATCGTCAGGTAGCGGGCGCCGTTGAGAATGCCGCCCTCATTCCAGGTCAGCGCGCGGGTCAGGAAATTGTTGCGCGGCTCCTGGTCCTGCAACGTGGTGCTGTTGGTCAGGATCAGGCCTTCAACCGAGTCGGTGATGTAGGCATAGCTGTAGATCGGGTGGAGCGTCTGCTCCTGGTTATCGCCGCGCATGACGGGACCGTAATCGTGGTCGGCGTCGTACGGTTCGTTATGACCGGCATTGCGCAGCGGGTTGATCGGCTGATTGGTCGGGAGCACGACGCAGGTCGCATTCTGCGACGCGATATGGGTGTCCTGCCCGAGCGGCGAGAACGGCGCGGTAATGATGCGCTCGGAGAACCCTTTATTGGCGACGCTGGCGACATCGTAGACGCGCATGCCGCGATTGCCCTCGGCGACATAGAGATATTCGCCGCGTAGCTGCAGGCATTGCGCCGCGTTGGAATCATGGCCGTGCGCCTCGGCCAGGCGGCGGCCGTTATCGACATGCTTTTTGTAATAATCGGGGTAGGCGTAGCGGTGCAGATAGCTGCCGATCACCGCCTGCGGCTCGTCCCATTCGGTGACGCGCACCGCCTGGATATTGTGCTCTTCGCCGACCCAGGAATTGTAGCCCACGAAATTGACGAAATTGGTGCCGAGCAGCAAAAGCTGCGACATCAGCGCGTTGTTGTCGTTGGCCTCCGACACATGACAATCCGTGCAGGTCTTGGTCTCGGTGCGTCGCTCGGTATGCGGATAGTGCGGCGAGAAGGCCTGGCTGGAAAAGCCTGCGGCCGATACCGGTGGTTGCTGCACATAGATGTGCTCGCGGTTGATGTTGGTCGATGACAGCACCAGCGCCGAGCGCGATGCGATCGGTGCGATGACGTTGCCTTTGACGGTGCTGTGCCGGCCGAGCTGGAACATGTCGTCGCGCGCGACCTGCGGGTTATAGGTCGCGTAATTGCGTGTGATGCCGCCCTCGTAATGATTGCGGGCGGTCATCTGGTTGGCTTCGATCGGCAGATGGCAGCCGCCGCAGCTTGTCGTCCACGACAGGTGGCAGGTATAGCAGGCCATGTCGTCGTTGGAATGCGCCAGTTGGCTGGCCGGGATGCCTGGTCCCCATTTCATCGATGTGCCGGTCGACATCAGCTTGGCGCGCGCCGCCCGCGGATTGTATTTCGGGTTGCCCGGGGTCACCGTATCGACGACCTGCGTCACCTCCCATTCGAGGTTCGGGTACATCGCCGAGCGCTGGAACAGCTTGTCGCCGCGCCATTCAAACCGGGCGCGACCGTCGGCGTTGCGCAGCAACGACATATCGGTGCCGCGCGGCGGCGCCGCCGGCCCGTGCGTCTTGAGGTCGGGCCGTCGCGTCGCGGTGCCGTGGCAGTCGGCACAAGTGATCTCGATCGCCCCCTGCACCTCGCCGTACAGATGGCCGGTGCCGTGATTGTCGTTTGAGAAATGGCAATCGACGCACTGCATGCCGAAATCGACATGGATCGAGTCGAGATGCACCGCCTTTTTGAATTTCTCCGGGTCGTTGGCCGGAATGATGTTGTTGGCGTCGTCGAGCAGGTTCCCTTTGCGGTCGTGCTTGAAGACGGCGCGGAAATTCCAGCCGTGGCCGTGATAATCGGCGAATTGTGTATCGGCGAGCTTGGGGTTGAGTTCGCTGACATCGGCGGAAAAGGCCGGGTTGCCCCAGTTGCCGCGGACTGCGGCGCCTTCGGGGTTGCGTTCCAGCACCGCCCGCATCTCGCTGTCGGTCGGGTATTTCTGCTGGCGCGGCCACATTTGCGGCGCCGCCGTCTCGTAATCCCACATCGTGTAGCCGAGCATGCTGTTCAGAAACAGGTTCGGCTGATGCATGTGGCAGATCATGCACTGGCTGGTCGGGATCGCCGTCGTCATCTGGTGGCGGATCGGATGGCCGGTCTCACCGGGGCGGATTGTCGGGTCGGTGCCGGCGCTGGCGCCGCGATTGCCGAACGCCGCGTAGGCCCCGCCTTCCTGCACGTCACGATCGTTGGCGTAGACGACATGGCAGCCGGCGCAACCGGAATTGCGGTAGTCGCCCGGGTTGTCGTTGGTTCCGAGAAACCACATCGTCGGATCGTTGAGACGCGTCTTGGTGATGTTGAGGATCGGGATCGACACGCGCAGACCGGTCGCGAGGCCGCGATTGGATTGGCGCAGATCGGGCCGGCCCGGTTCGTCGAGTTTCTGGATTTCACCGGTCGAGTTCGGATTGCCGATCTCGGGGAATTGCGGATTGTTGATGCGGCCGCCGCGCTCGAACACGCGGAACACATCGCCGGGCGGCACGGTTTCCCAGGCCGGCAGCGGCTGCAGGCTGCCGACCAGACCAAAGCGCCGGGTCATCTCGGCCGAGGGCGGCTGCGGCGCCAGCAACTCGGCGGCGCGGCCGTGCGGCGTGTAGGCCTCGCCAAAGATGCTGTGCTTGAACGGCACGATGCCGTTGTTGTAGGCGCCGGCCGCCCAGAACATGGCAGTGGTCGACATCAGGCTGCGTTCGGCGGCGGCGATCACCGGCAGATGGCAGGCGCCACAGGCGTCGCGCGCGACGCGATAGTCGCTGGGGTTCATAAAGCGCACAAAATCCGGCGATTCCGCATTGAGCAGCGTGTAGGTGCGCGGCGGCTTGACGCTGGAGGGATAGTTCCATGCTTCCGGATGGCGCGGCTTGACATGTGCGGCATCGAGAGCGCGGCGGTATTCGGGGCTGGCCGGCGCGGCGCCGGCCGTCACAAAGACCGCGGGGTTGCCGCCGTGGCAATCGGCGCAGCCGAGGGTGACGCCGGGGCTGGTGTGCATCGTCACCGAGTCGGTCGTCGTATGGCAGCTCATGCAGCCGGCGCTTTTCTGCTGCGCTGCTTCGGCCGATTGCTTGCGGGGCGCCGGCGGCGCGCTGGTGACATGCGCCGGCTCCGAGGTCAGGCCAACCTCCAATTCAGCGGCCAGAGTGCGTTGGGAGACGATGGCGGTGGTCGCTGCCGCCAACAGCAACAACAAGAACAACTTGAGTAGTCGAAAAATGAACGGTGATCCTGGCTCCCCAGTTGTCGCTCCGGCGAAGGCCGGGGTGACAACCTGCTTTCCGAGCGGCGCGAGAATGGCGAGGGCAGGGAGGCGCAGCATCGCTCAATATGTCAGGATGACGTTGCCGAGCACGGAAAACAGAAAATTGCCGCTGCCGAACAATTTGGCGCCGCCTTCGGTATTGTAGAGCGCACGCAGCCCGTTATCCGGCAGCAACACCGCTCCTGACAGCCGCAGGATCACATTCTGCGTGAATAGCGGCCGATAGGTCAGCGCCGCCGACAAATCATAGCCGATCGAATTCGGGATGTTGGGCTGGTGCCGCAGAACTTCGAGCGGCGCCGTATCGGCAAATCGCATGTAGTTGAAATTGGTGGAGAGGCGCAGTTCCGGCAGCAGGTCGAAATCGGTACCGATCCCGGCCAGCATGATACCGGGGTTGTTGAAATTGGACTGTCCCTCGCCTTTCGACGAGCGCAAATCGGCGAGCACGCCGTTTTCGGTGTTGAGCGCGACGCCACCGCCGCCGACCAGCGGAATAGATTGACGAATCCAGAAACTGGTGTCGGCGCCGGCGAATTGCGGGTTTTCAAACACTGCGTCAAACCCGCCGACATGGCCGCTTTGCGGATTGTGCGAGCCGCTGGCGTAAAGCCCGGACAGGCGTACCCGCACCCAGTCGAAATCGATCGACGGCTCGGCGGCAGCGAAAAACCCGTTGACGCTCGCGCCGTTATTGCTGGGATCGGCGCTGAGCTGGTTGTGGCTGATGCTGCCGTTAGCCCAATAGCCGGTCGCGGTGAGGTTCACCCGGCCGATATGGCCGTCGCCATTCACGCCGAGATAGTTGACATGGTAATTATAGCCGCGATCGTCGCCGATCTGGGCAGGTCGTACGAGAAAGCCGTTCTTGTCGTAATGAAACTCGTCCCCCTCGCGGTTGTCGTTACGCAGAAAAATCAGTTGCGAGGTGAATCCCCGGACCGGGAAATCCTGCCGGAACAAATTGGCGGCGAACACATCGTCGCGCCGTAATTGCTGGGTGACGGCATTCAGGCCGCTATTGGTGTCCTTTTCCAAACGGCGGAAATAAGCAAGGTTGTACTGCCAGCGGTTGGCGTCGCGATTACCGAACAGCCGCACGCCAAGTTGGTTGTCCTGAAACAGAAAGCCACGAAAATCCGCGTTGAACGGCTGAATCCCGACCCGGATCGAGTCGAAATCGAAATATTCGGACACGTTGCGGATGTGATAGTCGACAAAGCCTTCCTGGATGCCGACAAACCGGTCGTCGCGGCTTTGCCCTCTTGTCGGATTGATATTGACGACGCCGATTTCGCCGACCGACAGGTGGTTGTAGTTGAAGACCGGGGTAAAGCGGAACTCGATGTCGGGCGGTTTGAACGCGGTGTCGCCTTTGAATAATTCGGCGCTGAGGATGGCGCTCTGGTTGAACAGCAACTTGCCGTAACGGCCGAACGTGTTGTTTTCGAGTGGGCGCGCCGTGTACTGCGCGCCGATGCCCAGCGGCACGCGGGCCGGTTCGTAGCGCGTATCGGAGATCGCCGACACGTTCAGAAACCAGTCATCGCCGAAAATCGGCTTGTCGCCTTTGAGCGTGTTTGTGCTGTAGGGATCAAGCGGGTTTTCGTGGCGTCCCAGCGCATCAAGAATGCGCCAGCGGTCCGGCACCGGCAGATAGCCGCCGCTTTCGAACGGTTTGGGCGGCGGCAGGTTTTCCGGGTTGACGATCGGTTCGACGGCCTGCGGTGGCGGGGTCTGGCCGGGGGCTCGCCGGCTCAGTTCGTTGGGGCGCTCCACGCCGGTCATCAGGTCGAGCCCGATACGGTAGCGCGACCAGTAATCCGCCTCGGCATGGGCCTGCGTTACCATTGCGCGCAGGGTGTTGTCGGACAGCTTCTTGTGCAGGGCGCGTTCGAGTTGGGCGCGGACTTGCGGCGCGGTCAGCGCCTTTTCGAAGGTCCGCGCGTCAGACGAAATCGCGCGTTCGAGATCGTCGGCGTTTTTGCGCTCGCGGCGGATCTCCTCGGTACTGAGCCGCACACTGGCCGACGGGTCTGCGGCGCCGTATGTGGCCGCGACAGCGGGGGTCGCCAGCAGCAGCAGAGCAGCCGACCCGGCGCCCTGAAGGGTGCCCGAGCGGCGCAGAAGCCGGGTTGTGCGCTGCGCCGGCGTCAACACGGATTCTGGACGCGGGAATTGAGAAACGGCGCCGCCGGGCAGTTCACAAAGCGCAGATGTACGCCGCCGGGCATCAACTGGTCGGCGCGAAGCGGTGTCGGCGCGTTGGTGAGGGTGCTCGGACCGTTCTGGACGCCGAGAAACGCGATCATGCTGTCTTGCTGGATGCCGTCGCCTGAGACGCCGATCGCGCCGACGAGCGTGCCGGCGCGATAGACCGGCGTGCCGCCCGAGAAAATCTGCAAGCCGTTGGCGAGCGGCGTCTTACCGCCGGAGAGGGCCTTCAAGCCGGCGCCGCCGATATTGCCGCAACCGACCGCGGGAGCCGGGGCGCCGGTCGTGCCAGTCAGGATGTCGGAAGCGACGAGATCGACCTGCAAGCCGGTCGAGAACACGCTCCAATTCGCAAAAGGCAGGCTCAGCGAGCCGGGTTGGTTGTCATCGATGCCGTCGGGATAAAACGGCCGCGCCACATCGCCGATTGCGACTTCCGACCACGCGACACCGTCGGCGAACGCGGTCGGTCCGATCAGCGCCTGCGAGCGGGTGATGTAATCGGCAAAGGTGCCGTTGGCGGTACTGGCCGGCGCCGTGATGGCGTTGATCTTGGCCGCCGCGTCGGTACGCGAGAAAAACACCGCTGAGCGTGCCTTCTGCCGCGACACGTCGGAGCCGAAGATCGGTGCGTCGGGCGTGCGCGCCTGCGCCAGGACATTGCCGTCGAGATCGACAACCGTCACCGTCACCTGTGCAAAGCTGTTGGTCGGTATCCGGATCGCGGCCCGCGCCGATTCGGCGACACCGAGTGCGCTGACGATCAGGCCTTGCGCTTCCCCCGCGGTAATGCCGTTGCCGCCAGCGGGTGCCAAGGCTGCGGTCGGCGGGTACAGCACATGCCCAACCCCGTCGGTAAAGACATAGGCTTCCGTTCCGAGGCCTGGATAGATCACCGGCCCGACGGTGCCGTCGGGCACGACGCCGGAAGCGCCGTCGGTGCTGCCGTAATTCAGCCCGGCGATCGCCGTATGGCCGGGTGCCGGACCGGGAAAGTAACCGGCCACCGGCAACGGGGTAAAGCTGCCGCTTGCCGACACCGGCGCGGCCAGATTGGCTGGCGACGCGTCGGTGTAGCGCAGCGAAATGCCGTTGACAGCGATATTGCTGGCGACGATGGCGGCGGGCGGCTGGTAGCCGGTGCCGCCGGCAGTCGCGATGACCTCGTCGGCGTCGACATCGACATTGAAGATATTGGCATCGAGCGAATAGGTCGTCCGGCTGATGACGCCAATGCCGCCGGCGAGCACACCGTTCTTATAAAGCGGCACCCCGCCCGAGTCCGCCGAGAACCCGGCTGGCGAACGATGCGGCCCGGGATTCGTCGCGCCGGCCGCCGCCGCCCCGGCGGTATTGAAATCCGAACAGGCGAGCTGGCTGAACTGCACGCCGAACAGCGGCCCGCCTGGAGTGTTCTTGATGCCGGGGTTGAAATGCTCCTGGATGATCTGGCTGGCGGTGCGGGTCGTGAAGGCGTTGCCGTTCGACGACAGATAGGCCGCAGTCACCGCCTTGGTGATGGCGGCGAGCGGCGTCGGCAGCGGAATGCCTTCGAGGCCGGTCGTGACGCCGCGGCTGGAGGTGATCGTCGCGGCGGCTGGGGCACCGGGCATCTGCGCCACCGTCAGCACGTTCCCGACGCGATCGACCACGGCGATTGTCGCCGGTGCGCCGCGCGCATTGGCTTCGTTGATTGCTTGCAAGGTGATCGTGTTGACGTCGGCCTCGGTCAGCGGCGGCCCAGAGGTATCGGGCGTTGCCGGCGCGCCAGGCGCAGGCGCGGGCGTCGTGGAGCCGGGCAGGGGTGAAGGGGCGATGCTGCCGCCATCGGCGGTTGCGAACCCGCCGCCGCCACCACCGCCACCGCCGCAACCGGAAGGTGCCGCGCATAACAGCGACAGCACGACGACCGCCGCCTTGAGAGCCGGATGCACAACCGACCGTCGCCGGGCTCCCGTGGTCATCGCCCGAGCCTCATTCATTGCCTCGTTCACTGTCGAGCGCCCAACGTGAAACGTTTGCGGCGTGCCTGCTGATCGTCGCTCGGGCGAGTGTGCGGGTCCAGTGAAAGCACGCAGAGCCTTGTTCTGCACGGCTCCCGTGATGGGATGGCTGGCCGGGACCACCGGCAATGTGAGGTGCGGCGATTCGGCCAGGATGCCTCATGCCGCTTTGGGGCGTGACAAAAGCGGTCACCCGTCCTTGGCGAAAATGCCGGTGACAGGGGCGGCTTTATGCCCGGTCCCGCGGCCGCTGCTATTGCGGCAGCGCGTCGGCCGAGCGCATCGGGCCGAAAAAGTCGCGGTGGAAACCGTGACAGGAAATGCAGGTCGATTGCGCCCGCATTTCGGCGCGCTCGCTGCCGTGACACTCGGTGCAGGTCTTGATCGGCGGGATCAACAATGCACCGACCGGTTCGGCCTGGCGGGCGGCGTGGCAGTGCTCGCAATCGACAGCGGTGTGCCGGCTGTGATCGAAACTGGCAAACGGGAAAAAGCGGGTGCGCAGCAATACCGGTGCGATGATATGGGGCGCCTTGGCCGCGTCACCGGCCGTTGCGGCCGGTCCACCGGGGTGGATCTTCAGCGCCTCGGAAAGATCGAAAGTGCCGCCCGGCCCGGTTCCGAAATGGCAGTACCCGCAGCCGCGCTTTTCATCGAAGACGATCGTGCGCAGCGCCGCCTCGGTTTTCGCCGCGACCCAGGCCTGGGGATTACCTTCGGGCGTCTCGACGGCGATGCGCGCCGGGGCGCCGGGCAGGCGTCGTGTCACCTCCGACGAGGCCGGCTCGGCGATGCCGCCCTGCAGCGCCTTTGCGGCATAGAAATTCCACACTGCGGCGGCGACGCCGGCATCGTCGCCGTGCGGCACCCGAGCATTCGGCCAGGGCAGGTCGGCACGGTCGAAATCGAGTGCGTGGCAACCGGCGCATTGCTGCTTGTAGGTAATCGGCGCAAAGCCCTGTCCGGCAGGCTCCTTGACATGGCAGTCGGCGCAGACCATCGGCTTGTAGCCGAGCGCCGGGAAGCCGCCGGCGACGAGATGCGCCGCGTGGGAAAACTTGATGCCGGGCCGGTCGATCGGCGCCGGCTGCGTGTCGACGGCAACCCGCTGCAAGTGCGGACCCGCCGCGTCCGCCACGATCGTGGCGCGGAATTGCGGATGCCCGGTTGGAAACCCGCTGACATTGCTGACACCAGTTCCGGGTGCCGTTTCCGTGAGCGTACGGTGACAATCGAGGCAGAGCCGGCTTTCGCTGACGACGATGCCGTTGGTGCCGCGATGCTCCTCGTGACAATCGGTGCAGCGGCGCCCGTCCACCATCTGACGCACGGCACCGAGATGGGCATTGGGATCGGTATGCGCGCCGATATTCTGGTGACAGGCGAGACACGCCGTGTCCGCGACGCGAGTGAAGGGCGAGGTGTGGCACGTCGCACAGTTCGACGCGAAAAACCGGTGCGAGTTTGACAATTCGCCCGGCTTCCACAGTGCCGCCACCAGTGTTATCGGGGTCAGGTCGGAGCCGCCCTTGCGCCACACCGGCATCGCGCCGGATGAGTACAGCACCACTGGTGCAAGGAGAAATACGGCAAGGATCAGCAGGACGCCGGCCCAGGCGACCTTGCGTTTGCTGATCGCCGCCCGGTCGAGGCCGATGCGGGACGACGAGTTCAGCCGGTTGAGACTGTCGCCAAGAGGCTGCACCAATTCGATCGTCAGCGACGCGTCGAAGCCCGGCGGCGGCGGGTCGAGGCGGATCTGGTACGGCCCGATCAGAACCTCGTCGCCCGGGTGCACCGCGGCGGCCTTGGCGCTGTTGCCGTTGACGCGTACCGGCGACGGGCCGACGGCTTCGATCGTGATACCGCCGCCCAGTGGGAACAGTGCTGCCGCGGTCAGGTCGACGCGGATGTCCGACAGCGGCACTTCATTGCCGGTGCCGCGGCCGAAGCGGATGCGACGTGAACTGATGTTCCACGAGCGGCGCATCACGGCGCTGCCTCGCCGGCTCAGGACGGTAACCTGGACTTCCATGCGCGATCACGACCCCAGGCAGCGGAACCCGGTCACCACACAAAAAACGGTCACCACAGAAAGAACACTGAGATGATGTGCGCGAATAGCGCGGCCAGCAGCATAAACGCGAGCGGAACGTGCAGATAGAGCCACACGTCCATGATCGCCTTGAAACTGATGTCGCGACGCACCCGCGCCAGTAGCAGCGCCTTTTCGTCGAGCAGAACGCGGACCCGCAGCCATGCCTCTTCGCTGCCGGGTGGCTTGTCGGCGTCGCGGCGGTCGAGATAGGCGAGCGCCGCCTCGGTCGTGCAGCCGGCGAGCCGGCCGCTCAACTGCCGCCGCACCGAGCCGCCGATCACGGTCGTTGCGGTCGCGCGCTCGACCACCGCCGCCGTCGCTTCGTCGAGCGGCAAGGCTGCAAGCCGCAATTCGTCGCCGAGCGAGGCGATGCGGCCCAGCATCTGCTGCATCGTCATGCCGGCGCGGTTATCGGTCATCAGGCGGGGAAACCGCGCATAGGCGTAGACGCCGAACAGCCCCGACGCGATCACGATGCACATCAGCGCATAGGCCAGCGTGTGCACGTTCCAGCCGAAGTGAAAACCGGTATGCAGGGTTGCGACAACCAGCAGCGCCAAGCCGAGATAGACGTGCGCCGACAGCAGCGCGGCGAGCCGTTCGCGGATCGTGGCATAGTTGCGCTTCTGATACCCAAACCAGGTCAGCCACAAAATCAGCAGCGCGCCGACCGTACCAAGCGTGTATCCGGCCCAGCTGCCGCCATAGCCGGTGCCGTAGGGCTGGTCGAGCAGATACACGACGATCGCGGCGACAACCAGCAGCACCGCCGCTTTGGCATAACGAAATTGCGAATGGATCAGGAACGATTCGTGCCGGTGTCCCGGCAGCGGCGCTTCGGTTGCGTCAGCCGACCTCATCGGTGACCCTGCCGGATCGAGTCCATGATGTTGATTGGATCGATGCGGATTGCGGCGCCGGTCGGGCAGGCGCGCACGCAGGCGGGGCCGCCGGCGATGTCCTTGCACATATCGCACTTGACCGCGTGCTTCGACCCGGTGCGCTTGGCGAGCCCTTGCGGCGACTTGTCCTCGCCCGGGCCGCTGCCCCAGCCGAACAGCAGCCATTTCAGCAGCCCTGGTTTTTCCGGTGGCACGGCTGCCATGTGGATGACGCCATAGGGGCAGTTGCGCTCGCAATTGCCGCATCCGATGCACTGGTCGTCGATCCACACCTCGCCATTGGGCGCGCGATGGATCGCATCGGGCGGGCATTCCTTCATGCAATGCGGGTCTTCGCAGTGCCGGCACGAGGTCGGCAGGTGCATCATGTCAAAGGTCGGGCCGGCCTCGCGGTTGAGGCGGCTGACGCCGTGGTGCAATTCGGCGCAGGCTTTTTCGCAGTTGTCGCAGCGCACGCACAGCGACTCGTCGATCACCAGCACGTCGGTGGCTTCGCCGAGACCGTGCCGCATAAAAAATTCGACGGCACTGGTTTCCTGCGCGTGCATCCGCACCTTCTGCAGTTCCGTCAGGCGCTTGCCGAGCTTTTCCTCGATTGTGCGGCGCAATTCCATATCGTGATCGAGCAGGGCGCGGAACGAGCGCCCGTCGATGCGGATGGCTTCGGTCGCGATCACTGCCCGCACCGTCGCAGAGCGCGGCCGCCGTGTGATCAGTGCCATCTCGCCGACATAGTTGCCAGCCGGCAGGTAGGCGAGCACGACATCGCGGCCGCCGAGCCGCACCGAGACCGTGACCGATCCCTTGCGGATCAGAAACACCGCATCGTCGAGGCCGCCTTCGTCGATCAGGCTCTCGTTCGGCTTGAATTCGAGCACCAGCGTCGTTGCCAGCACCTCGGACATGATCTTCGACGGCACCTGGGTCCCGAGAAACGTGCTGATCTGGCGCGCCACGGCGGCGTCGTCGATCGCCTGGCGGACGTGCAACTCGGAGCGCACCAGCCGGATCATGATGTTGCGGTCGACCTCGAGCAGCAGCGAGGGCGCGGTCGCGACGATCGTATTACTGCGCCGGCGCCCCGAAATAAGGGCCATCTCGCCAAAGAATTCGCCCGGCCCCAGATTAACCAGATCCGATGGATCGTCCTGATCGACCTGGATGCCGACCTCGCCATCGAGAATGGCAAACAGCGAGTTGGAATATTCGCCGCGCCGCACCACGACGCTGTCGACCGGGGCCGCGTGGATTTCCGAGTGGATCAGGAACTCGCGGATCTGCAGCGCGGTCAGCGACCGAAACAGCGACACCCGCTGCTGTGTCGCGTTGACCAGTTCGGCCACTGTCATCTTGACGCCGGCGCGGTCGAGCTTGGCCTGCAGCAGCGGTTCGTCGGCCGGCGCGATGACGTTGCCGAGGATATATTCGATGACCTCGTAGCCCTGGTTCAGGCAATGCTTGATCAGCGGATAGCCGGTCAAGGCGCCGACGACATAAAGTCCCGGAACGGTGGATTCATAGGTGTCGGACAGCACCGGAAACGCCGTCGGGCTGTCGTTCGGAAAGACGACGCCGCAAGATTCGACGAATTTGCGCGGTGGCAGCGCACCGATGCGGGCGATGATACGGTTGCACTGCACGCGCGCCGCGCCGTCCGCCGTCTCGACCAGCAGCACGCCCGGTTCAATCTGCTTTGGCTCGCAATTCACCAGATGCTCGATGTCGCCGCGTTTGATGGCGGCCTCGATCAAGGCGACGTTGCCGCCTTTGGCGCGCGGGAAATCGGCGACGCGATTGACCAGCGACACCCGGTTGTTCACCGCCAGCGCCAGCGCATTCTCCAGCCCGGCATCGCCGGTGCCGATGACGACGATCTCCTCGCCCTGGTATTCGTCGGGATCGTCGAGCTGATACTGCACTAGCGGCAGGTCGGCGCCGAGGATGCGCAGCTTGTTCAAGTTGCCCTGCACCCCGATCGCCAGCACGACGAATTCGGCCGAGAGCGTCTCGCCATTCGCCAATGTGACGGTGAAATTGCCCTTCTCGCCGGTGATCGCGGTGACTTCGACGCCGAACCTGACATTGACCTTGAGAGTGTCGGTGGTGCCGGTCCAGCTTTCGATCAGGTCTTCGCGCGAGGCTTCCTTGAAGGCGAGTTCGCTGCGCAGCGGCAGAAACTCCGGCGTCGCCATAACGTGCTTGCGCTTCTGATACTTGAAGATCGTATCGTTGAGATGCGGGGCGCGTTCGAGCAGGACATGTGTCAGGCCATGCTGCGCGGCATGTGTTGCCGCGCTCAACCCGGCCGGGCCCGACCCGACGATGACGATTTTATAAGTGCTAGTCATCATACGCGCTCTGGTTCATGTGCGCCGACGACCGGCAGCCCGGACCGAGAGGCGCGCCCTCAATCGCAACAAACATTCTGCCGCTTCTTTAGAAATCAACCGTGAAGCAGCGTAGCAAGCCGGCGTCGGAAGACCTATCGCTAACTGCGGCAACCCGGAACGGCGACGATTGGCCGGTTATCGTGGCCGGCGCGGGCGCGGCATCGTGTTGGCATCGAGCACGGCGGAAAATTCGTGTTCGACCTTGCTCGTTGTCTCGCGCGCAGTGTCTTCGTTGCTGATGACCCGCGGTGTCATCAGCATGATCAGCTCGGTACGGCCGGCCGAATGCGAGCGGTTGCCAAACAGCGCACCGATGCCGGGAATGTCGTTGAGCACCGGAATGCCCGAGCTTTCGCGCGTATTGTTCTGCTGAATGAGGCCGCCGAGCAGGATCGAGTCGCCGCTCTTGACACTGATCGTGCTGGTCAGGCGGCGCTGCCGGATGGTCGGCGAGTCGATCGTCGAGGTCGTCGTGTTGACCACGTCGCTGACCGACTGGTTGACATCCATCGTCACAAACCCGCCGGCGTTGACCCGCGGGGTGACTTCCAGCACGACGCCGGTCTCCTTATAGGTGACGTTGTTGAGCACCAGCGGGTTGGCGGTCACCGTGCTGGTCGCCGATTGCGTGATGATCGGCACGACATCGCCGACCTGCAGACGCGCCGTCTGGTTGCTCAGCACCAGCAGCCGGGGCGTCGAGATCACGCGAGTCTCGGTCACGTCCGACAGGGCGTCGAGAATGGCCCGCGGCTGAAACTTGCCGGTGACCCACGACAATGCAAAACCGGGCGCCGTCGGAGTGATCGCCGCCGCGCTGGCGCCGGTCGTCAGCAGCGTATTTACGTTGCCGGAGCTGATGTAATATTCGACACCGTAATTCAGTTGGTCGTTGAGCGTCACTTCCGCGACGGTCACTTCGATCAGCACCTGCAAGGGCGGTACATCGATACCTTGCAAGACTTGCCGGATCAGGTCGTAGTCTTTGGCGCTGGCGGCAATCAGCAGCGCATTATGCACTTCGTCGGCTTCGATCCGCACACCCGGTTGGCCGCCGCCGGTCGGGTCCGGCGCCGCATTCGCCGCCAGCGCCGACACGGGAACCGCGTCCGCCGGAGTGCTCGGTTTGGCGTCCGCCGGCTTTGCTCCGGCTTGGCTGTTTGCGTCAGGAGAAGGGCCGGCCGCGCCGTTGCCGTTGGCGCTGCCCACACCCTCGGCGGTGGCTGGCGCGGCGGGGGGCTTGAACTGGATATCGAGACCGCTCAGCAGTCCCTGCAATTTCTGCGCGATCTGTACCGCCTTGCCATATTGCAGATTGTAGACGTAAACGCCTTGCTCGTTCGGGTTGTGGGCGCGGTCGAGCCGCGCGATCCAGCTGCGCGCCTCGTCCATATAGCTGTTTGTACGGCTGATGATCATTACCGCGTTGAGCCGGCGCACCGGCATAAAGCGGATCGCGTCGCTGTCGATTTCCTTGCGGGTGACGGCAAAGATGTTTTTCAGCTCCTCGGCGACGGCTGGCGGATCGCCGTTGCGCAGCGGCACCAAGGCCATCGACATGCCGCGCATCTGGTCGACATCGAAAATGCGGATCGTGTCCTGTGCGAGCTGCAATTCAGCGAGCGACCCCTGCACCATCAAGGCGTGCTGCTTGTCGTCCGGGATGATCGAGGTGCCTGTCGGCAATGCCTTTTCGAGGATGTGCTGCATATCGGTGGCGCCGGCAAAGCGCAGCGGAAACACCTCGGTGTTCGGCCCGGTCATCTGGCCCTGTTCCACCCCGGCATTGGCTGCCGGTCCGGTATTTGCCGGGGCACCGGGGGTGGCTGCCTGCGCCATCGGCGCTGCGATGTTCGGCTTGCCTTCTTTGCGCAGGTTGGAGATGCGGATCATGCTGCCGGTCTGCACCATCGTCGCGCCACGGCTGTTGAGCACGGTTTCGAGCACCGGCAGCACCTCGTCGCGGCGCATCGGTCGGCTGACGTTGAAGGTCACCGGACCCGCCACGTCGGGGTCGATGACGTAATTGAGCTTCAGCATCTTGCCCAGGACTTCGGCGACGACATCGCGAATATCGGCGCCGGAGAAGTTGAGCGTGACATCGCCCGGGGCGCCGTCACCTCGGTTGCGGCTGTCGTGCGGCGCCGCCGGTTGCCCGGAGGCGGGTTCGTGTCCGCGCACGACATAGGCGGGCAGCGCCGGCTGCGACTTGCGCGACGCCATCACTGCGACGGCGCGACCGGGATCGATACTGCCGAGCGATATCGGAGCGCCAGGGGTTTGTGCCGGCTCGGCGACGGTAATCGCGGGCGGCCCCGGCGGTCCGATCAGCTCCTCGCAAGCCGCAAGGGTAAAGGCGACCGCGACCGTCGTTAAAACACGCCAGAACCTGACCGAACGCATACGCTAAGTGTCCCGCCCCCAGCCGAGCCGGTTCGTCGGCCTTAAAAAAAACCGCTGTGATTAGACCGAGTCCCCCGCGGATCAGGTCACCCTCAACCGCCGATGGCGCAGCATGCCCGAAGGTTTCCGAGCGGTCAAACGCCGTTGCCTTGAGGCGCCAAAGAACCTGTCAGGGTTTGGAACATCTCTCGTATGTCATTAATATATCTATATCTTTGGGTAGAACGAGGCATTCTGATTGCGCCGTCCGAAGTCGCATCGACGGCCATTGCCCGGCAGTCCGTCATTGTTACCTGGCTCGTCCGTCCGGCGGAGGGCAGGCGCCCCCGCCATCCCGCCGCGGCTCCGTGGCATCAGGTTTGCTCAGCAGGTTGGGCAGGACATGAGGCGCGGAATTGTCGGGTCAGCTTAAGGTTTTTCTTGCCGATACCCGCTCGGAACGGGCGGCGGTTCTGGAGCAGCGCCTCGGCGAGATCACTGACGCGGCGATCCTGCGTGCGCCGGTCGGGAGCAATCTGATCGACGCTGTTGCCGCGGTGATGCCCGATGTCATCATCGTCGACATGATGCGCCCCGATCGCGGCCGTCTCGACGACCTGCGCCGGATCAGCGCCGACCATCCGCGGCCGATCGTCATGTTCGTCGGCCGCGACGACCGCAGCTTTATGGAAGAGCGATCGCCGCGGGCGTCAGCTCCTACAACGTCGTCGCTGCGGCGTTTCCCGACATCAAGCCGATCGTCATGGCCGCCGTGGCGATTTTCCGCAAATACCAGCAGGTCGCCGACGATCTGGCCAAGGCCAAGGCGACATTGCGGGAGCGGGACACCATCAACCGCGCCAAGGCAATGCTGATGCGTCAGCGGAACATGGATGAGCCGCAGGCCTATCGGTGGCTGCGGCGGCAGGCAATGAACGAGAGCCGGCGGATCGGAGACATTGCCGTGGAACTTCTCGACGGCAAGGAGGGGGTGCCCGAATGACAGGTGCAGCGCGGCGGGCCGGAAGCGGTCGTCGTTCCGGCCGCGCTGAACCTCAACGGCAATGTCGAAGCGGTTCTGCTTATAAATTGTGCGTCGCACAAATTTAAGGCGCTTGCCGGCAAATGCGCCTCGCTCGGTCGCAGCAAACTCTGACCCGGCAGATTTTCGGCCGGTCACGCTTGGCACAGGGCTTGCTGTTAGCGATCTGCTCTCGGCTTGTCGTTGTTGCGGTGCACAAGCCCGGGAGATGAAGCACCTCAAGGGCGGGGTCCTTCATCGAGGGCGGCATGCCGCTACCAGGCGAGATTGTGAGGCCAAAGGCGGCCCACTGTGAGAACCAATGATGAGCAAGCCTGTTACGACCTGGATTTCCGACTGGAATCCCGAGGACAAAGCCTTCTGGGAAGCCCGCGGTAAAACCGTCGCCCGCCGCAACCTGATCTGGTCGATCATCGCCGAGCATATCGGTTTCTCGGTATGGCTGATCTGGAGCATCGTCGCGACAAAGCTGCCGTTGGTCGGCTTTCACTACACTACCGACGAACTGTTCCAGTTGGTGGCGCTGCCGGGGCTGATCGGCGCCTTGATGCGCTTCCCCTATACGTTCGCGGTGCCGCGGTTCGGCGGCCGCAACTGGACGATGGTCAGCGCCTCGCTGCTGTTTATTCCGACGATCCTGCTGGCCTTTTTCGTGACCCGGCCGGATACGCCGTTTTCGACGATGCTGATCGTCGCGGCGACGGCCGGCCTGGGCGGCGGCAATTTCGCTTCCAGCATGGCGAACATCTCGTTCTTCTACCCCGACCGGATGAAGGGCTGGGCGTTGGGGTTGAATGCCGCCGGCGGCAATATCGGAGTCAGCAGCGTGCAGTTGCTGACCCCGATATTGATTGGTTTCGGCTGGCTCAGCCTCTACCTGACGCCGCCGCTGGGGTCCGCCGGGCTGTATCTGCAGAATGCCGGCCTGATGTGGCTGCCGCTTATCGCGATCGCGGTTTATGGCGCGTCGCAATACATGAACAACCTGACGCCGGCGCGCTCGACCTTCAAAGACCAGCTTGTCGTCACCCGGCGCAAGCATACCTGGGTGATGTCGTGGCTGTATGTCGGCACGTTCGGCTCGTTTATCGGCTATTCCGCGGCGTTTCCGCTGCTGATCAAGACGCAGTTCCCGGCTGTCACGATGGCGATCGCGTTTCTCGGGCCGTTTGTCGGCTCGGTCGTGCGGCCGCTCGGCGGGCTGCTTGCCGACAAAATCGGCGGGGCGCGGGTGACGTTCTGGAATTTTGTGACGATGGGCGTGGCGACGATCGGTGTCATGTACTACGTCGACATCAAGAGCTTTCCCGGCTTTCTCGCGATGTTTCTGGTGCTGTTCGTCACCACCGGGATCGGCAACGGCTCGACTTTTCGGATGATCCCGTCGATCTTCCGCGAAGAAAAACTGCGCGAGGTCAAGGGCGTCGGCGAGGTGGCGCGGGCGGCTGCGCTCAAGATCGCCAGCAGAGAAAGCGCGGCGGTGATCGGCTTTACCTCGGCCGTGGGCGCCTGCGGCGGCTATCTGATCCCACGCGGCTTTGGCGCGTCGATCGCTGCGACCGGTGGGCCGTACCTGGCGCTCGAAGGGTTTCTGCTGTTCTACGTCACCTGCGTCGCGCTGACCTGGTGGTACTACCTGCGCACCAGCTTTCTGGCGCAGCACGCCCCGACCAATCTCGCGCAAGCCCGCATCTGAGGGGGGCGAAAATGGCAACCCCTTTGAATACGGGCACGCCCGGCGTCCGCGGGAAAGAGCGACTGGTCGTCGTCGGCAACGGGATGGCGGCGATGCGCACGGTCGAAGAACTGCTGGCCCGCGCGCCGTGGCAATACGACATCACCGTCATCGGCGCCGAGCCGCACCCCAACTATAACCGCATCATGCTGTCATCGGTGCTGGCGGGCGAGAAGGTGATGGACGATATCGTCATCAACCCGCGCGGCTGGTACGACGACAACTTCGTTACGCTGATAACCGGCCGGCCGGTTACGGCGATCGATCCGGCGGCGAAGACGGTGTCGCTCGACGACGATGTGCTGCCCTACGACAAGCTGTTGCTCGGCACCGGGTCGAAGCCGATGGCGCCGCCGATCCCGGGCCTGCAACTGCCCGGCGTTCATGCGTTTCGCGACATTGCCGATGTCGATGCGATGATCGCGGCCTCCGAGCGGCACCACCGTGCGGTGGTGATCGGCGGCGGGTTGCTTGGTCTCGAAGCTGCGTGGGGTTTGAAGCGCCGCGGCATGTCGGTCGCGGTGGTGCATCTGATGCCGACCCTGATGGAGCGGCAACTCGACACCACGGCCGGGGAGTTGCTGCAACGCGATCTCGACGAGCGCGGCATTGCTTTTTTCACCAATGGCCAGACCGAGGAAATCCTGGGCACCGAGCGCGCCGAAGGCGTGCTGCTCGCCGATGGCCGGCAGGTCGATGCCGATCTCGTCGTGCTGGCGATCGGCATCCGCCCCAATATCGATCTGGCGCGCGCCGCCGGGCTGGATGTCAATCGCGGGTTGCTGGTCGGCGACGACATGCGCACCAGCGACGCGAACATCTACGCCGTCGGCGAATGCATCGAGCATAACGGCCAGGTATTCGGTCTCGTCGCGCCGATCTGGGAGCAGGCGAAAGTGTGCGGTGCACGTTTGGCTGGCGACGAAGTTGCGGTCTATGTGCCGCCGACGGTGTTCACCAGCCTCAAGATCACCGGCGTCGATGTGTTCTCGGCTGGCGCGCTGGCCGCGGCTGACGAAGCCGACGAGGAAATCACGCTGCACGATGCGCGGCGCGGCGTTTACAAAAAAATGGTGCTGCGCGACGACAAGATCGTCGGCAGTGTCCTCTACGGCCATGTGACGGACGGTCCCTGGTACGTCCAGCTGATGCGCGAAAAGACCGACGTGTCGGCGTTTCGCGATCAGCTCGTCTTCGGGCGCGCCTTTGCCGAGCAGGCGGGTACGGCGGCACCAGCCGGGATCGATGTCGCGGCGATGCCCGACAGCGAGCAGGTGTGCGACTGCAACGGTGTTTCCAAAGGACGGATTTGCGAGACGATCCGTAGCAAGGATCTGACGACACTCGATGCGGTGCGGGCGCACACCAAGGCCTCGGCGTCATGCGGGCAATGCACCGGCAAGGTCGAGGCGATCCTCGCGCATCTCGGTGGCGCCGTCATGCACCGCGCCGATCCGGCGATGTGCAAATGCACCGATCATGGTCACGACGCGGTGCGTCATGCGATCCGCGAGCAAAGGCTGACCTCGATCGCCGCGGTGCGTGCCGCGCTTGGCTGGAAGACGCCGGATGGTTGCCAGAAATGCCGGCCGGCATTGAACTATTACCTGATCTGCGCGTGGCCGGAGAGCTATCGCGACGATGCGCAGTCGCGCTTCGTCAATGAGAGGGTGCACGCCAACATCCAGAAAGACGGGACGTTTTCAGTGGTGCCGCGGATGTGGGGCGGGTTGACCACGCCGGGCGAACTGCGCGCCATCGCCGATGCGGCTGAAAAATACGCAATTCCAACCGTCAAGGTGACCGGCGGCCAGCGCATCGACCTGCTGGGCGTCACCAAGGGACAGTTGCCGAATGTCTGGGCCGACCTCAACAAGGCGGGCCTCGTCTCCGGGCACGCCTACGCGAAGGGACTGCGCACGGTAAAAACCTGCGTCGGCAGCGAATGGTGCCGGTTCGGCACGCAGGATTCGACCGGGCTCGGGGTGAAGATCGAGCAGATGTGCTGGGGTTCCTGGACACCGCACAAAGTCAAGCTCGCGGTGTCCGGTTGTCCGCGCAACTGCGCCGAGGCGACGATCAAGGATATCGGAATCGTCTGCGTCGAGGCCGGGTACGATGTCGTGGTCGGCGGCAACGGCGGCATGGAGGTGCGCGTCACCGACCATCTCGTGCGGCTCGCCAGCGAAGGCGAAGTGCTCGAACATGTCGGCGCGTTCTTGCAGCTTTATCGCGAAGAAGCCCGCTATCTCGAACGGACGGCACCGTGGGTGGCGCGCGTCGGGATTGACTATGCGCGCGAGCGCATCGTGGCGGATGACGCGGGACGTGCGGCGTTGCACGAACGCTTTTTGCTGTCGCAATCCCAGGTGCAGAGCGACCCTTGGGCACAGCGCGCAGCGGGTGCCGAGGCGCACGAATTCCGCGTTCTGGCCGAGGTGGGCTGAATGGCCCCCGAGAATGGCGGCGGCGAGGCCGATCGGCAATGGATCGAGGTGGGATGCCTCGACGACATTCCGCGCCGCGGCTCGCGACGCGTGCGCGGTACGGATGCCGGTGTGCCGATTGCGCTGTTCCGCACCGCCGAGGACGTGGTTTTCGCGCTCGTCGACCGCTGCCCGCATCGCGCGGGGCCGCTGTCGGAGGGGATCGTGCAAGGCTGTGCGGTCGCCTGTCCGCTGCATGGCTGGGTCATCGACCTCGCAAGCGGTCAGGCGGAAGCCCCCGATGAAGGCAGCGTACCGATCATCGCGGTCAGGGTGGAGGACGGCCGCATCCTGATCTCCGCCGCTGGGCTTGTCGCTGCACACGAGGTTCTCGCCCGCGCGCCGAAAGCCGCGTGATGGCCGATCCGATACGGACGACCTGCCCTTATTGCGGGGTCGGCTGCGGCATTCTGGTGACCGCGGACGGAAAAATTGTCGGCGACCCGGAGCACCCCGCCAATCGCGGTCGCCTGTGCTCAAAAGGCGCTGCCCTGGGCGAAACGCTCGGCGACGGCGATCGCCTGCTCTACCCACAAATTCGCGGGGAGCGCGCAAGCTGGGACGCGGCGCTCGATCTGGTGGCGGCAACCTTTGGCCACGTCATCGCAGCAGATGGACCCGATGCCGTCGCGTTCTATGTCTCGGGCCAGTTCCTGACCGAGGATTATTACGTCGCCAACAAGCTGATGAAGGGGTTTATCGGCAGCGGCAACATCGACACCAACTCGCGCCTGTGCATGGCCTCGACCGTCGCCGGCCATGTCCGCGCCTTTGGCGAGGATGTCGTTCCCGGTTGCTACGAAGATGTCGAGGCCGCCGACCTCGTCGTTCTGGTCGGGAGCAACATGGCTTGGTGCCATCCGGTGCTGTACCAACGGCTTGTTGCAGCGCGGGAAAAGCGCGGCGTCAAAATCGTCGTGATCGATCCGCGCCGTACCGCGACATGCGAGAATGCCGATCTGCATCTGGCGTTGCAGCCGGGCAGCGATGTCGCGCTGTTTGCCGGGTTGCTGCTGCATCTTGCGAAATCCGGTGTCGCGAAACCGGGTTTCGCCGCGGGGTTTGCCGACGTGGTGGAGACGGCGCGGCGCTCGGCCGGTTTACTCGACCGGGTCGCTGCCGTCACGGATTTGCCCCTCGCCGATATCGCTCGTTTCTACGATTGGTTCTCCGCGACCGAGCGCACCGTGACGACGTTTTCGCAGGGCGTGAACCAGTCGTCAGCCGGCACCGACAAGGTCAATGCAATCATCAACTGTCATCTCGCGACCGGCAGGATCGGCCGGCCGGGCATGGGGCCGCTGTCGTTGACCGGCCAGCCGAACGCGATGGGCGGCCGCGAGGTCGGTGGCCTTGCCAACCAGCTGGCCACGCATCTGGGCTTTACCGATGCGGCGATCGACGGCGTGCGGCGTTTCTGGGACGCACCGCGCATCGCGACACGGCCCGGTCTCAAGGCGGTCGATCTGTTCGATGCGGTACTCGACGGCCGCGTCAAGGCGCTGTGGATCCTCGGCTCGAACCCGGCCGACAGCATGCCGCGCGCCGGCCGGGTGCGCGAGGCGCTGGCGGCTTGTCCGTTTGTCGTGGTCAGCGATTGCTGGCCGACCGACACAACGGCGTTGGCCGATATCGTGCTCCCTGCCGCCGGCTGGAGCGAGAAAGACGGCACTGTCACCAATTCCGAGCGCTGCATTTCGCGACAGCGCGCGTTTCGGCCTCCGCCCGGCGAGGCGCGCCCCGATTGGTGGATGTTGAGTCGGGTTGCGCACCGGTTGGGATGGGGCCGCGCCTTTCACTATGCGGGCCCAGCCGATATTTTCCGTGAGCACGCGGCGCTCTCGGCGTTCGAAAATACGGGCATGAACCGGCGGCTGTTCGATATTGGTGCGTTCGCCGATCTCACCGACGATGCCTATGACCGGTTGTCGCCGATACAATGGCCGGTACGCGGCGACGCTGGTGGGGTGGCCGGAACCGCCCGGCTGCGCGATGCCGACCGATGTTTTCCAACGGAAGACGGTCGCGGCCGCCTCGTTGCGACGCCGTATCGCGCGGTCGCAAGACCTGTCTCCCCGGAATGGCCGCTGGTGCTGAACACCGGCCGGGTGCGCGACCAGTGGCATACAATGACCCGTACCGGACGGGTGCCGCGGCTGGCGACGCATTCGGCCGAACCGTTTCTCGATGTGCATTCCGATGATGCCGAGCGGCTGCACCTGCGCACCGGCAGCCTGGCGGCGGTCGAAAGCCCACATGGCAAAATGGTGCTGCCGGTGCGGGTGTCGTCGTCACAGCGGCGCGGCGAGGTGTTTGTGCCGATGCATTGGACCGATCACTTCAGTTCGGCGGGGCCGATTGATCGGCTGGTCGGCGCCGCGGTCGATCCGGTGTCGGGCCAACCCGAACTCAAGGCGACACCGGTGCGCGTTGCGCCGGTGGCGCCGCTGTGGAGCGGCCTGCTGTTGCGGCGCACCGAAGCTGCGCCAGTCAGTTCCTTTTACTGGGCGCGCATTCCGATCGAGCAGGGGCACGCGTATGAATTGCGCGGATGGGAGCCGTTGCCCAGCGGCCGTGGCACCGAGAAATGGGTTGCCGCGCTGCTCGGCAGCCCAGAGCAGGCCGAGCAGATCATTTATGCTGATCCTGCCCAGGGCATTTTTCGCTATGCCAGCCTGATCGACGCCCGGCTCGATTCCTGTTTGTTTTTTGCGCGAAATACCGCCGCGCTTCCATCGCGCGATATTTTCGCGGCGATGCTGGGCGTGGAAGTCGAGGTGGGGAAGCGCCTCGGTCTGCTGGCCGGGCGCACTGGCTCGGATATGTCGCTGGGGGATGCCGGTCGGATGGTCTGCGCGTGTTTCGGTGTCGGCGTACGAACCCTGCACAGGGCGATTGCCGACCGCAAGCTGAGCAGCGTCGCCGAAATCGGTGCCGCGCTGCGCGCCGGCACAAATTGCGGCTCCTGCGTCCCGGAACTGGCGGCAATGTTGCGCCGCGGCTAACCGCCCTCGCGGCTGACGTATTCACCCCGTTTATGGGATTGCCGGCTTCTCGGCAATGATGAAGGCCAATTCCTTCATGTGCGGCTCCGGCACGAAGGGGAAATCGCTAATAACGTCGCGAATGATAAAGCGTGCCCCCTTCAGGTTTTCCAGAAAAACCGTCAGTTCTTCCCGCTCGATGCCGAAGGGGTCAAGCTGCGACACGCCTGCGGGTGTATGCATTTTCGTGTGTTCGAGAATGCAGAACCCGCCGCGACGCAATGTTTGCCACCAGGCGCGGAAACATTTTTCCGGATCGTAAGCGTGATCGAACGAATTGCTGTAGATGAAATCGACTTTGTCGAGCCAGGCGACATTGATCTCATGGAAATCCCAGCGGATTGTGTACGGAAACTCTGTGGCAGTCTCGCTGATCTCGGTGCCGATAACCTCGATATTGAGCGCCTCTCGGAACCAGAGCTGTTCGTGACCTTGCCGCGTTCCGTGACAGATGCCGAAGTTCAGTGGATTTGCATACCTTCGTAGGTAAGATGCGACGAGATTAATATTATTTTTATTCGTCCACCGGTTTTTTATTTTTGCTTTGTTGCCATCCTCCTGCACGGACCGGTATTTCTCATAATTAAAATTACCGTCACGATCCAGGTATTGAAACAACTTCACCGATATTCTCCAATCGCGGGCGAACCAATCTGCTGGCGTTGTTAATATGTACAAGCGCCAACGGGTCGCCCGATGAGAAACATAATGACATTCTATCGGATGTGTAGCAAAAAAGCGCCTATTGTCGAGGTAAAAAGTCGATTGATTTTTTACAGCGACGGCGCGGTCGTAAGAGCGCCTCGTCCCCGAGCAGTCGACTGGCGACATCAACGCTTACAGGAAAATGAAAAAACGATTGGCGCGTCGGGCATCGTGTTTGCTTAACGAAACCGGAGAACGAGAGGCATGAACGACAGGGCATTGCAGCCGACGGTCGGAGAGGAAGATATCGTCACCGTTTCCGGCGTCCGGCTGCGGATTGACCGGCAGCGCTATTCGGAATTGATGATCCGGATCCTGTCGGAGAATAAATACGAAGGAGAAGAGCGCGCAATCGTTCCTAAATTCATTAGTCCGACCGACCGAATCCTTGAACTAGGTACTGCTATTGGATTTGTAACCATGCTTGCCGCGCGAGTTGTCGGCAGTGATCATATCAGGGGGATCGACGCCAATCCGTACATGGTCAACGATGCCCTGGTCAATTTCTCTCTTAATAGCATGCACATTCAAATTCGGAATGGCGTCGTGAAGAACACGACGACGTGGGAGCCCGGAAACGTGTTGTTTCACGTCGATCGAAATTTTTGGTCCTCGTCGCTGACCAAGACCTCGACAACCGTAGAATCGGTGTTGATTCCGTCGCGATGCTTGGAGAACGAAATTCGTGAATTCGCAGCTAATACCCTTATCTGCGACATTGAAGGAGGTGAAGTCGAGCTGTTTCCAGGTTCAGATTTACGGGGTTTGAACAAAATCATGATGGAGGTGCATCCGCGTAAAGTCGGACAATCGGCAATTTACAACGCTGTCCGGTCGATACAACGGCAAGGCTTTTCGATTGATTACGAAAATACCTGGGGCGGCATCGTTTGCTTCTATCGGGGATTTTGAAGCATCGGATTTGCAACGAGCGGTTTTTTGAGTGAATGCGGTCCGATGGTCCGGTCGATAGCCGTCACCGGGCCGGCTTATGGTCCATAAAATGAAAAACCCCGCCGGCAATTGCCGGCGGGGTCTCTCGTTTGGTCAGGCTCGGCTGATTAGAACTTTACGCCGAACTTTCCGATCACGGCGCTCTGGTCGCCCTTGAGGTTGCTCAGAACCAGACGATGGCTCCAGGTGTATTCAAGGCCGACATCCACGAAGGGCACCGGGTTCCAGATGACGTTCGCGTGTGTGGTGATGACTTCCTTGTTCAAGGCGCAACTGCCTGTGCCGGCCAGCGCCGCCGCACTGTTGAAGGCGCATCCAACCACGCGGCTATCGACATCGCGCCAATGCACGCCACCGCTGATTGTCGAGCGGAGGTTTGACATCCACCAATGCTGGTAACCGACTTCACCACCGTACGAGCGGACCGGCTTGATCAGCACGTTAGCAGCGAGGGCGGCGGTGGCCGGCGCTCCGTTTGACGGGTAGTTGCTGGCCAGACCGAAATTCGACCCGGAGTTCAGGTAACGGCCGATTGCGTCGCCACCGACGAAATGGAAGGTGATGTCGTCTTTCGCCCAACCGAACCAGCCAGGTTTGACATCGCCACCGAAATGAGCGCCGTAACCGACAAAGCTCCGGTCAACGAATGCGCCGTCCTTGAATTCCATCTCGGGCCGAACGACAGCGCTGAAATCCATATGTCCCCATGGTTGCGGAATATACCATGCGGCAGTGATGTCAGGCGCAGGTGACTTGGTCGGGTTAAAAGTGCCGGCCGGCAGTGAACCCGACGGCGAGCCAGACGACGCATCGGAGCCGATAATAAGGCCGCCAGCCAGAACGGCGTCCGTTTCCGGCGTTTCCGCGGATACTGACAGCGCGCCAGGAATACCCCAACCCGCCAGCGGCATCGTGTACCGGACCTGTGGGACACGCGTGACGCCCGGCTCGCCGACATTGCCACCGAAGTCGAGCGATTCGGCGTTGGCGTCAGGGTCGGAGAAGTTGGAATTGGCTTGACCGGCCAGGAACCCGCCCAACGTGCCGTATGCAAAACGCAGGCGTGGCGCCAAGTTGTCAGAGACGCTGGTCGGCGTCGCGCCACCCGGCGAGAAGTTGGTCGATCCCGCCCAGTCGAATTCCATGTAGGTGCGCGCTTCGCCCCACGGGGTCGGCGTGCGTGTTTCGATATTGAGCTTCGACTGTCTCGGGCTTTGCGAGAAGATACTATCGCCGCGTGAGCGGGCCGGGTTGCCGGCCGGGACGATCGCCCCTGCCGCATTCAGCCCGCTGTGAACATGCAACGGTGCGCTCTGCGCCTGCCCGGTGGCGCCAAGGGTCGTGGTCTGCGGGCTCGAGTTCGGCGGCCCGCCGTTGAACCAGTAGTCGAGAACCTCATCGATTTCACCACCGACGCGGATCGACGTATCGGTGCCCGGGATCAGGAACGACCGCGGAAAGCTGCCGCCCATCATCTGCACATTTGATGGGCCCGGCGGGCTGCCGACTCCGAAGGGATTGCCCGGCGCCGGCGCCTGTGCCAACTGGTCGAGACGGCGCTGGAGAAGCTCCTGATTGGCGCGCAAATCAGCCAATTCGTCGGCCTTCGCTGATGACGGGCCCGATAGCAGCGCAATCACGGCGGTCATTCCGCCGAGCGCCGCCATGGTGGCGATAGTCCGCTTTCTGCTCATTGCTCCCCCAAGCGTCAAAATATGAATGCGGTTAGCCGCGCGAAGAACACGCGTTCCTCTCACCTGATGATATTGCGCGCATCGCGGCGATCAAGCGCGCTTTGTTCGCCTCGTGGTGTTTTCGTCGCAGCGTGGCGTACCGGCAACATAATTGCCTATCGGGCTGAAAAACCGCGGAAAACAAGATCGCGATATTTGCACTGCGGCGGCCGAAAGGCGCGCGGACGCGCGCCCCGCGATCGTTCCGACGGTGTCAATGCCTATTTTGACGGCAGCGGTGCCGCTGCTCGGCCGGCGAAGCCCGTGGCGGACGACGCCTTAGAACTTGAAGCCGAGCCGCGCGCCGGCGCTGGTGATGCCGGCGTTGTGCGAGCCTAGATTGGCGTTCGAGATATGGTCGAGGATCGCCGATACGTTGATGACCGGGTTGATCTGATAGCCGAGTTCGGCGCTCTCGCGGAACAGGATGCGCGAGCCCAGCCGTTTGCGCCCCGGTGGTGCGGTATCGATATAGCCGTCGTGAACGGCGCCGCCGAGACTGCCGTTGACGAAGATCCCGTCGCCGGGGTTGAACACGCCTGACCACAGCATGGTGCCCCAGGTCAGGCCGAAATGCCCGTCGCTGGTATTGCCGTCGGTGTTGATGTCGGCGCCGATATGCGGCCGCGGCGACCCGATGATCTGCAGGATGGCCGGCGAGGTGAACAGCACTTCGAGGTTGACGTCGGTGCCCGTTTCGACGTGATGCGTCAGAAACCCGACATCGTGTGCCAGCGCTCCGATCTTGACTTCGTCAATCAGCTTCGTCTGCGCGACAGCAGGCGCCGCCGACAAGGCCAGAAGGCTGATGAAACCGATGGCGACCGGTGCGGTCCGCGCGGCGATGGTCAAGCGAGTCGATCCCCCATGTGAAGGTACAGGCGACGCTGTGCGCGACAAAGGTATTCCCCCTACCCGGCTGGGATGTAGCGCACCGCAGCCGTGCTTGACAATGCCGATGCTGAAAGCTGTGGGCGAGGCTGCACCCGGCGTTGGCCGCGCACCGGCGGTTTATGCGACCGAGGCGGCGCGCGCGAAGGGGTTGAGCGCCTTCAGCCGCGCCGACCAGCCGTGCCGACCGAGTTCGCGGCGGACCACCGCCGCGTCGGTGACCCAGTTCAGCTGCAGCACGCGCCGCGTGCCGCAATGCGCATGATGGCCGTGAAATGAGGCGTTGCTGCGCCGGAACGCCACCATCGTGCCGGCGAGCGGCGCGATCTCGGCGGCGCAATCGTCGAGGTCGCGTGCGCCGCGCAAAATACGCAGGCGCCCGCCCGAATCCCCCCAGCTCTCGTTCATGTAAAGCAGCACGGTAATCAGCTTGGTGGACGAATCGGTGTGGATGCGACCGTCCTTGCCGTCGCTCTGGCCGCGCGCGGTGATCATGGTCGGCCGGCCCGCGAGATCGATGGCGAATTTGTCCTCGATCGCCCGCCGCAGCCCCTCGCCTTCGAGTTCGTCGGCAAGCGCCTCGAACGCGCCGCCGCAGGTCAGCGAACCCAGGGGGTAGCTGCCATTGCCGCGGATCACGGGATAATCCGCCAGCAGCGCCGGCAGCCGCTGGCTGTCGATGAAATTCTCGACGACGACGAATTCGAACGGATCGCGGAGGAGCGGTGCGGCGCGCAGCCGGTCGAGATCAAGAATCATGCGGCCGATCCTGTCGCAGACAATAAAGAGCGAAGCCGGGGGATCGTAGCGCGGCGACGGGTGGGTGCAACCCCTGACGGAGAAGCTGCCGTGTCGGCGTCGCGGCAGGCGCAAAACGTCGCGTTGGGCGTCGCCGTTTCCGCTCGCTCCGATGCCGTTGCTAGGCTACAGGTAGCGGGCCGCCCACAACCGTCAGCACGGGGTCATGGAACAGCGCTGGGGTCTGCCCCTGATCGCCTGGCCGGCGCGGCTACGCCCGAATTATTGGGATCTCGTCGCGCTGCCGATGGTGTTCGGCCTGATCGCCGTGATCGCCTGGGGCGGCATGGCGATGGGTGCGCATTATCAGATCGGCGATGCGCTGCCGATCTCACTCGACCCTTGGCGCCTGCCGGAATACGCGCTGCGCACCGTGCTGCGCATGGGCCTCGCCCTGATCGCCTCGCTGATCTTCAGCCTCGGCTACGCGGCGCTGGCGGCGAAGAACCGGACCGCAGAGAAAATCCTGATCCCGGTCCTCGACATTCTGCAATCGGTGCCGATTCTCGGCTTTCTGTCGATTACCGTGACCGGCTTCATCGCGCTGTTTCCGGGGCGTCTGCTCGGCGTCGAATGCGCCGCGGTGTTTGCGATTTTTACATCGCAGGCATGGAACATGACGTTCAGCCTGTATCAGTCGCTGCGCACCGTGCCGGGCGAGTTGATCGAGGCGGCGCGCATGTACCACCTGACGACGTGGCAGCGGTTCTGGCGCCTCGAGGTGCCGCACGGCGTGCCGACGCTGGTGTGGAACATGATGATGTCGGTGTCGGGTGGCTGGTTTTTCGTGGTCGCCTCCGAGGCGATCACGGTATCCGGCCAGTCGATCCTGCTGCCCGGCATTGGCTCTTATATTGCTACGGCGATTGCGGCCCGCGACCTGCGCGCAATCTTCTATGCCGTGCTGGTCATGTTGGTTGTCATCATCATGTACGACCAGCTGCTGTTCCGCCCGCTGCTGGCATGGTCGCGCAAGTTCCGTGGCGACAGCCCCGACGATGAAGACAACGTGCGCCCGTGGTTTCTGATCGTGATGCAGCGGGCGCGTTTTTTCGATCTGCTGCAGGCCGCGATGCAGCGCATAAACCGCGGCGTCGATTATGCCTTGGCCTATTTCGCGCGGCGCTGGCCGTCGCGGATTTCGCCACGACCGGGTCCGCCGTGGCTGGAGCGTGGCTTTGACATTGCCCTGTTGCTGGCGGCGGTTGCATCGCTGGTGTGGATGGCGCGGTTCGTGCTCGAAACCGTGTCGTTAGGGGAGATGGGCTGGGTTGTCGTGCTTGGCGCGATCACGGCGATGCGGGTGCTGGTGCTGATCGCGATCGCCTCGCTGGTGTGGGTTCCGATCGGCGTGTGGATCGGCCTGCGCCCCGAAATCGCCGACAAGGCGCAGCCGGTGGCGCAATTTCTCGCAGCGTTTCCGGCCAATCTATTCTTTCCGGTGGCCGTGGTCGGCATTCTGCGTTTTCACCTCAACCCGGAAATCTGGTTGAGCCCGCTGATGATCCTGGGCACGCAGTGGTACATTCTGTTCAACGTGATCGGCGGCACCACGGCGTTGCCGGCCGAGTTGCGCCTCGCGGCCAGCAATCTCGGCGTGCGGCGCCTCTTGTGGTGGCGGCGCGTCATCCTGCCGGCGATCTTTCCGGCCTATGTCACCGGCGCGGTGACCGCCGCCGGCGGCTCGTGGAACGCCAGCATCGTTGCCGAGGTGGTGCAGTGGGGCAACACGACGCTCAGCGCCACCGGGCTTGGCGCCTACATCACGAAATATACCGCGGAGGGCGACGCGGCACGGATCACGCTGGGGATCGGTGTGCTGTGTCTCTATGTTCTCGCCTTCAACCGGCTGCTGTGGCGGCGGCTTTACGACCTCGCTGCCGAACGGCTGCGGCTTGACTGATGATTTCCCCGCAAGGTGCCGCGATGATTGCTGGCCAGACCCCGCTCCTGCGTGCCGCCGCACTGAGCAAGACCTATCGGACGCCGGACCATATCGGGCGGCTGGTGCTCGAGCATGTCGACTTTACGCTGAACCAAGGCGAGATTGTTGCAGTGCTTGGCAAATCGGGCTCGGGCAAATCGACCTTTCTGCGCATCCTTGCCGGGCTGATCCCGCCGAGCGGCGGCACTGTCGAGTATCGCGGCCGCTCGATCGTCGAGCCGGCGCGCGGCGTCGCGATGGTGTTCCAGAGCTTCGCCTTGTTTCCCTGGCTGACCGTGCTCGGCAATGTCGAACTTGGTCTTGAAGCGCAAGGCGTCAGCGCTACGGACCGGCGCCGGCGCGCGGTCGACGCAATCGATCTGATTGGTCTCGACGGGTTTGAAAACGCCTACCCAAAGGAATTGTCGGGCGGGATGCGGCAGCGCGTCGGTTTTGCCCGCGCCCTGGTCGTCAATCCCGACATCCTGCTGCTCGACGAGCCGTTTTCGGCGCTCGACGTGCTGACCGCGGAAACCCTGCGCAACGACCTGCTCGACCTGTGGAGCGAAAGCCGCATTCCGACCAAAGGCATTCTCGTCGTCTCGCACAATATCGAGGAAGCGGTCGAGATGGCCGACCGCATCCTGATCTTCAGCAGCGATCCCGGCCGGATCAGCGCCGAGATCAAGGTGCCGATGCCACACCCGCGCGATTGGGACAGCCCGCAATTCCGCCAGATCGTCGACCAAGTCTACACATTGCTGACGACCGGCCCCGGGCATGGCCGACGCGGCGCCAAGCCCGAGCCGATCGGTCTCGGCTATCGCCTGCCGGACGCGGCGGTGCAGCAGTTGACCGGGCTGATCGACCGCCTGACCGAGCCGATGTTCAATGGGCATGCTGACCTGCCGCACCTCGCCGATGAGGAAAGCCTTGCGGTCGACGAGCTGTTTCCTCTGATCGAGGCATTGCAGATTCTTGGCTTTGCCAATGTCAGCGGCGGCGACATCGACTTGACCGTGGGCGGTCGAGCCTATGCCGAGGCGGATATGCAGACCCGCAAACAGGTTTTTGCCGATGCGGTGCTAAAGCATGTGCCGCTGGCCGCGCATATCCGCCGGGTGCTCGACGAGCGGCCCGGTCATCGCGCCCCGGCCGCGCGCTTTCTGCGCGAGCTCGAAGACCACCTGTCGGAGGACGAGGCGGAACGCGTGTTTGAGACTCTGATCAACTGGGGGCGCCACGCCGAGATTTTTGCCTATGACTATGATGACGAGGTCTTGAGCCTGGAGAATTTCTGAGCCGGTTTGATGAGGTTCGCCCGGTAAAGGCAGTCATGCGCCCGAAACGGCTGGTATCGGCGGCATCCGCGCCTATTCTTTATACAAGTATGAGGTGATGTTTGGGCGACCGGTTGATTTCATCGTTGGCTGCCGGCGGGCCGGCCGGGCGTGCGCTCGACGCCGGGATCGTGGCCCTGCGCCGCGGCGAGCCTGTGCTGCTGGTCGGACGGGGCGCCGGGCTGTTGGCGTTGGCGGCCGAGTTTGTCGATGACGCCAACCTCGCTCGCCTGCGCGCCGTGTCGCCGCGCTCATTGCGCATGGTGCTGACCCGGCGCCGAGCCGTTGCCCTGGGGTTGGCCGGGCGCGACGTGCTGTCCGGCGCGGTATCGATCGCCCTGGCGCCGCAACTCACCGCCGAAATTATCCGCAATCTGGCCGATCCGGCCGCCTCGCTGGGGGTCGAACCGCCGGGCCTCGGCACCGAGCCGGCTGCCGCCGACGCCAGCGAACGCGCTGCGGTTGATCTGGCAAAGCTGGCGGCATTGCTGCCGGCGGCGCTGGTGTTGCCGCTGGCGCCGGCCGAAACGGCCTTGGCCCGCCGCCGTACCGATTTCGCAACCGTCGAAATCGATGAGATCGTGGCACGCCGCGCCGCCAGCACCGGCCTGTCGCGTGCCGCCGAGGCGCGCGTGCCGCTGGCCAACGCCGAGAATGCGCGGCTGATCGCGTTCCGCCCTGGCGATGGCGGCATCGAGCATTTGGCGATCCTGATCGGGACGCCCGATCCCGCGGCGCCGGTGCTGGTGCGACTGCACTCCGAGTGTTTTACCGGCGATGTGCTGGCGAGCCTGCGGTGTGATTGCGGGGTGCAGCTCAGTGCCGCGATTTCCACCATCGATGCCGCCGGCGGTGGGGCGTTGCTCTATCTGGCGCAGGAGGGCCGTGGCATCGGCCTCGTCAACAAATTGCGGGCCTATCAGCTGCAGGATGCCGGGTTCGACACGATCGACGCCAACGAACAACTCGGCTTTGACGCCGACGAGCGGGTGTACCTGCCGGCTGCGGAAATGCTGCGACAGTTGGGGTTTGGTACGATTCGGCTGCTGACCAACAACCCGGAAAAGGTCGCTGCGCTGGAGCGCTACGGCATCCGCATCGCCGAACGCGTGCCGCATGTCTTCCCGGCCAACGGCCACAACGAGCGCTACCTGCAAACCAAGGCAACGCGCAGCGGTCATTTGCTTTAAGAGCAGGGGCTGGAAGAGCAGGGACAACAGGGCTGGCAGGCGGCATCGCGGTGCTTGTCATCGCACCGCAGTGCCGCCATGTTTTGCCTGATGTTCGCGAGGAGAAGACCGCATGGCGAGTGAACCTATGATTGGCGGCGGAGCGGGCGATGGCGCGATGGGTGGCGGCGCGGCGCTCGTCAGCGACGTCACCACGGCCAATTTCATGGCCGAGGTCGTCGATGCCTCGTTCGATCAGCCGGTCATCGTCGATTTCTGGGCACCGTGGTGCGGACCCTGCAAGCAACTGGGGCCGCTTCTCGAAAAGACCGTGCGTGCGGCCAACGGCACGGTACGCATGGTGAAGCTGAACATCGACGAAAACCCCGAGATCGCGCAGCAGATGCGCATCCAGTCGATCCCGGCGGTCTATGCCTTCAAGGACGGACGGCCGGTCGACGGATTTGTCGGCGCGGTGCCCGAAAGCCAACTCAAACAGTTTGTGCAGCGCCTCGGCGGGGCGGCCGGGCCGTCCCCGGTCGACGAGGCGCTGGCGATGGCCAAGCAGGCGCTGCAGGACGGCGACCACGGCACCGCCACGACACTTTACACGCAGGTATTGCAGCACGAAGAAGGCAATGTCGAAGCGCTCGCCGGATTGGCGCGGACGACGATCGCCGACGGCGACCTCGCCAAAGCGGGCCAGCTGCTCGACCGGGTGCCGAAGGAGAATGCCCGCCATGCCGAGGTCGTCGCGGCGCGCGCCGCGCTCGAACTGGCCGAGCAGGGCGCCAAGGCCAAGGGTTCGACCGGCAAATTGCGCGCCCGCGTCGAGACCAACCCCGACGACCACGACGCGCGGCTCGAACTCGCCGCGGCGCTGTTCGCCGGCAGCGAACGCGAGGCCGCCGTCGACGAATTGCTGACGCTCTTCAAGCGCGACCGCGAATGGAACGAGCAGGCGGCGCGCAAGCAGCTGGTCAAACTGTTCGAGGCCATGGGTCCAACCGATCCGCTTACCTTGAGCGCGCGGCGCCGCCTGTCGGCGCTGATGTTTTCCTAAAGGCGGTTCCGAACGGAGACGGGCCGATGAGCAAGCCGAGCGCGCTGCCCGAGATTCTTCCGATTTTCCCGTTGCCGGGGGTACTGCTCCTGCCACGCGGGCGATTGCCGCTCAACATCTTTGAGCCGCGCTATCTGGCAATGACAAGCGATGCGCTTGGCGGCGCGCGCCTGATCGGCATGATCCAGCCCAGCGATCCGAACGACCGCGAGCGCGAACCGGCTGTATATCCGACCGGCTGTGCCGGGCGCATCACCTCGTTTGCCGAGACCCCCGACGGCCGGTTTCTGGTCACGCTGATCGGCGTGTCGCGCTTCCGCATCCGTGAGGAGCTGACGCTGTTGCGCGGCTATCGTCGAGTGGTGCCGGAATGGGGCGGGTTCGCCGGCGATGTCCAGGTCGGCCCGGCCCCCGAGTTCGACCGCCAGCGGCTGCTGGAGGCGCTCAAGGGTTATTTCGCCCAGCAACAACTGAAGGCCGATTGGGAGGCGGTCGGCGCGACGCCGGGCGAGGAACTGGTGACGTCGCTGGCGATGATGTGCCCGTTCGAGCCGCGGGAGAAACAGGCGCTGCTCGAGGCGGTTGACTTCGCCGCGCGCGCCGAATTGCTGATCGCGATGGTCGAGATGGCGGCACTCAAATCGACCCAGCCAGGCAGCAGCGCGCGCAACTGAGGCGGAGCAAAATGGAACCGTCGGCCGAAATCGACCCGAAACTGCTCGAAATTCTTGTGTGTCCGTTGACGAAGGCGCCGCTGCGCTATGACCGTGAGGCGCAGGAATTGATCAGCGAGGAGGCCGGACTGGCGTATCCGATCCGCGACGGCATCCCGATCATGCTGATCGACGAGGCCCGCACGCTGCGCGAGGACGAGCGCAGCGCGGGCTCGCCGAAACGGCTGCCTCAATCGTGAGCGGAGCCCCGTGGCCCACGGAACTGCGGTTGCGGCAGGCCGAGAAGGAACTCGACGTCACTTTCGACGACGGCAAGCGGTTCACGTTGCCTGCGGAATACTTGCGGGTGGAGAGCCCATCGGCCGAAGTGCAGGGACACGGGCCTGGACACAAAGTCATCGTCGCCGGCCGCGCCCATG
>DATAUE010000068.1:0-1583 GCA_036268425.1 Allostellaceae bacterium | reverse complement strand
CGCCCTGACGCAATTGCCGATTCACCGGCGGACCATGATCGCCTTCCGTACGGGCGCGGGTGGGCATCCGGCCATCGCCTCGTTCGCGGCGGCATTACATACGTCAGTTCCGAAGGGCCTGCGGCTCCACAGTTGACGGTGCCGGCAGCACATCGAGCGCGCGGATCGGCGACAGCAACAGCCATAGGCACGACAGTGCGGTCCCCGCCGCGGCTCCGATCAGCGTCGCGCGTATTCCCAGCATTGCGGCGCATCCCCCCGCTGCCAGCGCGCCGACCGGTCCGGCGCCGCCGGCGAGCACGGAGAGTGTGGCGGTCACCCGGCCTCGCATCACATCGGGGACGACGGCCTGCCGGAGGCTGGCCTGATTGATGTTGTAGAGCGGCTGTCCCAGTCCATTGAGGAACATCGCACCCATGAGTGTCAGGACCACGACCGGACCCGATCCGACGACCACGGCGACGCCGAAATTCGCGGTCCCGGCCAGAACGAGCCCGCCCACCATGGTCCGGCCGACGCCGCACCGGCCGCTCATTCGTACCGCCACCGCTGCGCCGAGTAGTGCACCGGGGCCGATTGCGCCGAGCACGAGACCCAGCGACGTCGGACGCAGGCCGAGCGTGCGGGAGAGGTAGAACACCTGCAACGCAAGAATTGCGGCGTTGAAGAAGTTGTACGTGCCGGCGCAACCGGCGCTTGATCGCAGTAATGGCTGCCGGCGTACGTACGTCACGCCCTCGCTGATCGAGGCCCGTACGGATCGGTGTTGCGTGCTCGATCGAGCCTCCTCAACGTCGCCGAGGCGGGTTAGAAATGCTGCTGATACGAGATAGGAGATCGCGTCAACGACGATGGCGAAGGGCGCCGTCAAGGTTTCGATGATGACGCCGCCAAGGCCGGGCCCGGCGATCTGGGCGACGGCGACGGTCTGGGTCAGGCGGGCATTGCACTCGATGAGTTCATCGGGACGACTCAGCGAAGGCAGGAATGCCACGATTGCCGTGCCGAACACCACGCTCAGCGAGCCGATGGCAAATGCTACGGCCGTCAGGAAAGGAACGCTGAGCTCGCCGAGGGCTGCGGCGCCCGGGATCGTCGCAATCACCACAGCCCGGGCGAGATCGCAGCCGATCAACAGGCGGCGACGACGTACCCGATCCACCCACGCGCCGGCCAACAATCCGAATATCAACAACGATGCCTGACCGGCCGAGCTCAGCACCCCCATCTGGGTGGCACCCGCTTGCAAACTGGCCACCGCAATCAGCGGAATGCCGATACGCGAGATCTGGTCGCCGAATATCGAGACCGTCTGACCCATCCAATAGCGCCGAAATGCGGCATTGGTGCGCAGTACGCCGATCACATCTCGGCGGAGAAACGCTGATACGCCGACTGTTTGGTTATTCCCAAGGCGGCGCCGAGGCGAGTCCACGTCACTCCACGCGATCGCAGAATGCGTGCGTGCGCATCCACGGCCGCCGTGACCTGCTGCCGGGAAACATCCAGCCGCGCCATGCTCGCCAGTAAGGCGTCGTCATCCTTGTCCTCGGGCGCATCGAATGCTGCCAGCGATTCCTTGG
>DATAUE010000067.1:0-13688 GCA_036268425.1 Allostellaceae bacterium | reverse complement strand
TGTGCCGTTTCAGCACGCGGGCGAATGCCATGAACTCGCCCGGCTGGGCAAAGCTGCCGGGCGGGGTGAACAGCCCCGACGACATGCCGAGCGCCCCGGCGTCGAGCCCTTCCTCCAACAGCGCGATCATCTGCGCGAACTCGGCCTCGGTCGGCGCCCGGTCTTCAAGGCCCATCACCATCAGCCGCAACGTGTTGTGGCCGACCAGCATCCCCGCGTTGACCGACACCGCCGGAAACGTGTCGAGATATTCGGGAAAGCGCATCTCGCGAAACGGCAGCCACGGCGCCCCGCCGCTGAGATAATGCGCGAGGAGCTCGGTCTTGCCCGGCAGCACCGGCGCGACCGAATACCCGCAATGACCGATGATCTCGGTCGTAACGCCCTGGCGAACCTTGCTTTCAGCCTTCGGGTTGATCGGCAGGACGAAATCGGAATGGGTCTTGATGTCGATAAAGCCCGGCGTCACCGCCAGGCCCGAGGCATCGATCACCTTCCCCGCCTGCCCCGAAAGGCGGGGGCCGACCGCGGCGATGCGGCCGGCTTCGATCGCGACATCGGCCGCGACGCCTGCACTGCCGCTGCCGTCGATGACCGTGCCGCCACGAATGAGGATATCCCAGGCCATCACCCTCCTCCCTCGCGCTTCGCGGGTAGAGACGTTACATCATACCGCTGAGTTATCGCACGAACCCTCCCCCTGGACGGGGCTGGACGCGGGAAGGTTCGGAGGTTTCGGAGAGGGTTCCACCCCGTCGCGACAACGATCGGTTAACGAATCCACGCGATCATGCCCGCTGCACTTTCCTGGAGCTGACGGGATGACCCGGACCAAATGGATGCGCCTTATGGTGCGTGACCCCGCGGATATCCTCCGCTGGGCGGGTCAGCAGCGTGCGCGGCATCTCAGCGATTTCCGGCATCGCGTGATCCACGGGCGCGAGATCGTCTCGTTCCGTCTCGTCCCCGATTACGCGATCCAGATCGGCACGCGCGAGATCATGGTCGTCGCGCATGTGCGCCCGAGCACAAGGCAGCTCGTCGTAAACAGGTTGCGGCAGGCGGCGGCGCGCGGCGCCGGGATGATGCGTTCCGCCTATGCCGGCGCGGCGTCGGTCGCGACCTGGTCGCGGCCGGTGCGTCCGATCCCGATCAGCAGCGCCATGACCGCGGCGGCGATGCACATCAGCCCCGAAACCATGAAGGCTTCGAGGTAGGTCCCGAACGAGATCCGGAGCACCCCGCCGAGAAACGCCGCGGCGGCCCCGCCGACCTGGTGGATCACCGTGATCCACGCCACCATGATCCCCGTCCGCTCATTGCCGACGACGCGCGACAACAGGCGAATGGTTGGCGGCACGCTGGCGATCCAGTCTAGCCCGTAAAACATGCTGAACAGCGTCAGACCGTAAAACGACATGTCGAACGCGAACGGCAGGTACATCAGCGACAGGCCGCGCAGCCCGTAATACCAGAACAGCAGGTAGCGGTTGTCCCACCGGTCGCTGAGCCAGCCCGACGCGGTGCCGCCGATAAACGCGAAAATCCCGGTGCCGGCAAGCAGCCCGGCGCCGACGATCTCAGCAAGGCCGTGATCGACGCAGGCCGGGATCAGATGCGTGCCGATCAGCCCGTTGGTCGAGGCGCCGCACACGAAATAGCTGCCGGCGATCAACCAGAAATCACGGGTTCGCGCGCCATCACGCAAGGCGCGGAAGGTGGTTGCAATCGGGTTGCCGCCGGACGCCGCCGCCGGGGCGGCCCCGCTGACATCGCCGTAGGGCGCGATCCCGATATCCTGCGGCCGGTCCCGCATCAGCCACAGCACCAGCGGCACAAAGGCCAGCATGATCGCGGACAAGGTCACGGCCATCGTCCGCCAGCCGGCCTGTGTCACGATCGCCGCCATGCTCGGCAGAAAGACAAGCTGGCCGGCGGCATTGCCAGCGGTCAGCATGCCGAGGACCAGACCTTGCCGCTTGCGGAACCAGCGTGCCGCGATAAATGCGGCGAGATAGGCGCCGATAAAGCCGCAACCGATGCCGACGACGACGCCCCACAACAGAATGAGCTGCCAGGTCGCGTGCATCAGCGGGCTAGTCGCGACCCCGAGCGCCGTCGCGCTCAATGCCAGCGTCATCACGCGGCGCACGCCAAATCGGTCCATCAAGGCCGCCGCAAACGGCCCGATCATGCCGTAAACCAGAAGATTGACACCGACCGCAAACGAAATTGTCGCGCGCGACCAGTGAAACTCTTCTTCCAGCGGCACGATCAGCACACCCGGCGCCGCCCGCACCCCGGCGGTCAGCACGATGACGCCAAACGTCACCGCCGCGACAATCCAGGCGTAATGCACGCGCGGCAGCGCACGCAGTGTCGGTGAAGCACCAATCCGGCTGATCGGCGCGCGCAGGTTATCGGGATCGCTCTGGGTCATCGCCGAAGTTTCAGACGATCGTGTCACCAATTACAAGGTCGACCGATTCCGGCCTGCCGTTAAAATCGCCGTCCGCCCGTCTAGGCCTTCTTCTCCCACCCGGCTTGCGTCTGCTGCCAGTAGGTCAGTGTGTGGCCGGCAGCTTGCGCGGCACGCCAGCGGTGCCGCGCGGCGGCGACAGCATCCGGGTCGTTGCCGTCGAACAGGTCGAGGCAGCGCGTAAAACCGGTGGTGTCACCGGCCTCGACGCCGTCGACCAGGAAAAGCACCGTGGCGCCGTTGGGGTTTTCCTCGCGATGACTGAGCCAGATCGGCTGTGCCGCGGCATTGCCGTCACGCGACGACCCATGCGCCAGAAAGCTCGCCTCGTCGTAGGTCCACAAAAGCGCGTTCAGATGCTCAACCCGCTCGGCCGAGCCGGCGCGCACAACGATGCGCAATTCCTGTGCGCGCGCCCGTTCAAGCAACCGCGGCAGCGCGCGTTCGAGCGGCGTCGCCAGCAGGTGATAGAAGCCGATTTCGGCCACCGGCAGCATTTCCCGCGCGAGATCAGCCCGCTTCGTAATACTCCTCAACAAACCGGTTGAGCAGGCGGACACCGAACGCGGTGGCGCCTTTCGGCACGGTCGGCGCATCCTTTTTCGACCACGCCACGCCGGCAATATCGAGATGTGCCCACGGCACCTTGTTGACGAAACGCTGCAGGAATTGCGCGCCGATGATGCTGCCGGCGGCGCGGTCGCCGGCGATGTTCTTAACGTCGGCCGCATCGCTGTTGATCGCCCGGTCATAGGCATCGGCGAGCGGCAGCCGCCACAGATGCTCGCCGACTGCCTTGCCGGCGGCGAGCAGCCGGTCCGACAGTTCGTCGTCGTTGGCGAAGAGGCCGGCATGGTCGTGGCCGAGCGCGACGATGACCGCGCCGGTCAAGGTCGCGAGATCGACCATCAGCCGCGGTTTGAAGCGGTCTTGGCAATACCACAGGATATCGGCAAGGACGAGCCGCCCCTCGGCGTCGGTATTCAGCACCTCGATCGTCTGGCCCGACATCGAGGTCACGATATCGCCGGGGCGCTGTGCCGTGCCGGACGGCATATTCTCGACCAGCCCGACGATGCCGACCGCGTTGACCTTGGCCCCGCGCGCGGCCAGCAGGCGCATCAGCCCGATCACCGTACCGGCGCCGGCCATATCCCATTTCATCTCGCCCATGCCGGCGGCCGGCTTGATCGAGATGCCGCCAGTGTCGAACGTAACGCCCTTGCCGATAAAACCGAGCGGCGCGCTGTCGGCGGGGCCGCCGCGATGCTGCATGACGACGACCCGCGACGGCCGCGCGCTGCCCTCACCGACGCCGAGCAGCGCGCCCATGCCGAGCTTGCGTATTCCCTCGACGTCGATGACCTCGACCGAGAGGCCGAATTCGGTTAGCGATGCAGCCCGCTCGGCCATTGATTCGGGGTAGAGGATGTTGGCCGGCTCCGAGACCATGTCGCGCGTGAAGGCGACGGCCTCGGCGGCGGCATTAAAGGTGCGGTAGGCGCCTTTGGCGGCTTCGGGCGCCGCGGCGGCAACCGCGACCGTCGCGAGCGACGGTTTCTGCTCGGGTTTCCGCGTCGTGCGGTATTTGTCGAAGCGATAGGCGCGCAATGCCGCGCCATAGGCGAGATTGGCAACGGCATCGGGCGCCTTGACCGGTGCGGCGTCGCCGAGATCAATCGCGAACATCGCCGCGCTTTCACCTGCGCCGTTCAGATGCGCGACGAGATTGCCGCCGAGATCCTGCAACAGCCGCGCATCGACGGCCTCCGGCTTGCCCAGCCCGGCCACGACGATGCGGCTGACCGGCAAGCCTGGCGGCCCGATGATCGCGATCAGCTCGTTCTTTTTGCCGTGAAAGCGCGGCGCCGCCGCGACCGCGCGGGCAACCGCGCCGCCGGTCGCCTCGTCGAGCCGTCGCGCGGCGTCGGTCAGTACCCGGTCTTCCCAGGCGCCGACGACCACGGCGCCTGATTTCGGCAAGGCGAACTCGACAAAGCTGATCTGCATACTGCGCCCCCAGGCGAGCGATGGCGGGTTGCGGCGCGATAAACGCAGCCATGCCGGGAGTCAATGCTGTCGCACGCCCAATGCGATGTTCGGAAAGCTGTGGCGAGGCAGCGGGCGCATCCGTATCATCCCGCCGCGATGACCAGCCTCGACCGCTATATCCTGCGGCAATGCTTCAGCATGATGATCTTCATCACGGCGGCCCTCAGTGCTGCGGTCTGGCTGGCGCAGTCGCTGCGGCTCGTTGACCTGATCGTCAACCGCGGGTTGTCGATCGAGGTGTTTCTTTACCTGGCGCTGCTGATCCTGCCGCGCTTTCTCGACATCGTCCTGCCGATCGGCGCCTTTATCGCGGTGCTGTTTGTCTTCAATCGGCTGACCGCGGAAAGCGAGCTGGTGGTCATGCGCTCGGCCGGGCTCGGGCCGCTGACGCTGGCGCGCCCGGTCTTCGTGCTGGCCGGCGCCGGCTTCCTCGTGCTGTTGAGCCTGTCGGCCTATTTTCTGCCGGCCTCCAACCGCGAGTTCAAGGACCTCCAATTCGAAATCCGCAACCGTTTCGTGTCGGCCTTGCTGCAGGAAGGCACGTTCACGACGATTTCCGATAAACTCACGATTTACATTGCCGGCCGGAACGAACGCGGCGAAGTCACCGGACTGCTGATCAACGATGACCGCGACCCGCAGCAGCCGGTCACGATCCTTGCCGAACGCGGCGCTTTCGCCGACAGCGACAAGGCGTCGCGCATCATCATGGTGAACGGCAGCCGACAACGCTATGACCGCAGCAGCGGCAAGCTGTCGGTGCTGACCTTCGACCGCTATACGCTCGATCTCGACATGCTGCGCGACGCGCCGGGGGTACGCTTTCGCGACGCGCAGGAACGTTATCTCGATGAGCTGTTCTTTCCGCCGGCAGGCCTCGACCCGCTGACTCGGAACAGCTTTTTCGTCGAGGCGCATCAGAGGCTGATCATTCCGTTGTCGGTGTTCAGCTTTGTCATCATCCCGCTCGCCTGCCTGCTGACCGGCGAGTTCAACCGGCGCGGGCAGCTGCGTCGCGTGCTGCTGGCGGTCGGCTGCGCCTTTGTGTTTCAAGGCATCGATCTCAGCGTCAAAAATCTGGCGAGCCGGAATGCCTCGGCGATCCCGCTGATGTATGTGACCGATCTGTTGCCGCTGGCGCTGGGCTTGGGCGCCCTGTGGTTCGACGGGATCAAGCTGGGCACCATCTGGCGCGGCGGCTGGCGGCTGGCGCCGACCGGGCGCTGACGTAAGGTTAAGCGGAGTCGCGGCGAGTGCAAGTGGCAAGGACGCTTTCGGCCTATATCGCGCGCCAGTTTTTCACCTGGTTCTGCGGCGTCTTCGGCACGATGGTGACGGTGACGTTCCTGCTCGACTACATTGAGCTAATCCGGCGCGGCGGCACGCGCGCGCAGGCGACATGGAGCCTGCTGCTCGAAATGGCGGCGCTCAAGCTGCCGCACACGGCGCAGGACGTCATGCCGTTCGCGATCCTGTTCGGCACGATGCTGGCGTTCTGGCGGCTGACCCGCAGCAACGAGCTGGTGGTGGCGCGCGCCGCCGGGGTTTCGGTGTGGGGATTCCTGACCCCGGCGATCGTCGTCGCGCTGTTGATCGGGGTCGTCGCGGTGACGGTGTTCAACCCGGTCGCGTCGTCGATGGAGGCCAGCTACGAGACGCTCGACAACCGGATATTGCGCCAGACGTCAGACCCGCTCAGCCTGTCGGAAGGTGGCCTGTGGCTACGCCAGAGCGACCCTGCCGGCGGGCAGATCATCATTCACGGCACCAAGCGTACGGCGGCCGACCTGTCGCTCGGCAATGTCAGCATATTCTTTTTGAATCGTACGGCGCAGTTCCTCTCGCGGATCGAGGCCCAGAGCGCGCAGCTTCAAAACGGCAACTGGGTCATCAAGGACGGCCGCCGCTTTCAAGGCGACGCCCCCGCGGCGCCATTCGCTGAACTGCGTCTGCCGACCAGCCTGACCACCAGCAAGATCGAGGAGAGCCTGGCGTCGCCCGACAGCATGTCGTTCTGGGAACTGCCGGGATTCATCTCGCTGCTCGAGGAATCCGGGTTTTCGGCGCAGCGCCATCGCCTGCATTTCAACATCCTCCTGGCGCGGCCGTTTCTGTTCTGCGCGATGGTGCTGGTGGCAGCCACGTTCAGCCTGCGCATGCAGCGCCGCGGCGGCACGGCGATGTTGATCGTCAGCGGCGTCGGCGCCGGTTTTTTGTTGTATTTCCTGTCGGATATAGTATTCGCCCTAGGCTTGTCGGCCAAGATTCCGGTGCTTCTGGCCGCCTGGACACCGGCCGGAGTCAGCATGTTGTTCGGTACGTCGATGCTGCTTCACCTCGAAGACGGATGAGCGCGAGCCCTCCGACATTGGGTTACCGTGTGGTCGTGTTCTCCGCTACAGTTGGCCCTTGGGCGACGCTCGGTCTTTCCACGACGCATGACTGCAAGGGTCTTTCCGGCGACGCTTCTCGACTATTGGTCCCCTTCTCTCTTGAACACGGCGGATGACAGGTTTCCCCCGGCCTGGACTGCGACGGCTGATCGGACGTGCGACCCCATCGGCGGTCCGCATGGCGGTCGGCGCGTTTGCGGCATTCCTGCTCGCCATCGGCCCGGCCCAGGCCCAGTTCGCGGTAGGGGGCCAGAAGAAAGAAGACAAGAACGCCCCGATCGTGTTCCAGGCCGACGAGGTCCAGAATGACGACCAACTGGGGCTGACCGTCGCCAAAGGGCATGTCGAAATCTCGCAAGGCGGCGAAGTGCTGCTCGCCGATACGGTCAGCTATAACCAGCACACCGACACGATTACCGCATCGGGCCATGTCAGCCTGCTGATGCCGACCGGTGAAGTGCTGTTCTCCGAATTCATGGAATTGCGGGATTCGATGAACAACGCATTCGCCCAGAATGTGCGGATGCTGCTCGCCGACCGGTCGCGCCTTGCCGCCAACGCGGCGCGGCGCCTCAACGGCAACCGGACGGAATTACGGCGCGGCGTCTATTCGCCCTGCGATCTGTGCAAGGAGGACCCGACCAAGCCTCCGGCCTGGCAGTTCAAGGCGCGCGAGATCACCGACGACAAGCAGAACAAACTGGTCGAGTTTCACGACGCGACGATGGAAATCGACGGCGTGCCGGTGTTCTACACGCCGTACATGTCGGAGCCGGAGCCGTCGGTCAAACGCGCCAGCGGTTTTCTGATGCCGAGCTTTGGCAACTCGAACACGGTCGGCTTCCACGTCGCCCTGCCGTATTACTTTGTCCTCGACCAGGACAAGGACCTGACGCTGTCGCCGCGCTTTACCAGCAAGGCCGGCGAGTTGCTGGCCGGGCAATACCGCCAGCGCTTCAGCAACGGCATGCTCGATGCGATCGGCAGCATCAACTACAGCAATGTCGGGTCGGGCAGCGACACCGCCACCGACAGTAAATGGCGCGGCCATATCAATGCCTCCGGCGTGTGGGATATCGACGACACCTACCGCACCGGTTTCCAGATCCAGCGCGTTTCCGATCAGACCTATCTGTTGCGCTTTGGCTTTGGCAACCCGCTGCTCAACGCGATGGTCAGCCGGGCCTATCTCGAAGGCTTCGAGCCGCGCGCTTCGACCGATGTCAATGCCTATGTATTTCAGCCGCTGCAGCCGGGGCTTGGCGACTCGACGCAGCCGATCGTGCTGCCGGTCATCAACCGCGATTGGCAAAGCGAACCGGACGGGTGGGGGGGCACCTGGAAACTCAACGCCAATGTGCTCAACATCGTGCGCGAAGTCGGCACCCAGACGCGCCGGGTGTCGCTTGGCAGCGAATGGGACAAATCGTTTCGCGACGGCATCGGCGGGCAGTACAAATTCTCCGCCAGCGTGCGCGGCGATGCCTATTCCGTCAGCGATCTCAGCCCCTTGTCGAACCCCGATCTGCCGAGCGCCTTCTTTCCGGTCAACGGCGCCCCGCCGGTGCAGCACATCAGCTACGATTTCGCGACCGGACGCGTCTTTCCGCAACTCGGCCTGACGTGGAGCTACCCGCTGGCGCGCCGCACCGAGGACAGCACGATGATCCTCGAGCCGACCGCCGGGGTTTATGCCGGGCCGACCGGCGGCAACAACCACAAGATCCCGGACGAAGACAGCCTCGGCTACGAATTCCGCGATTCCGACCTGTTCCGACCCGACCGGCTGGCCGGCTACGATGTCCTCGATACCGGGCAGCGTGTCGATTACGGGCTGAAGGGCGGCCTCTACTATAAGGATGGCGGCAACTACCGCTTCCTGATCGGGCAGAGCGTGCGGGCGGAGGCCAATCCGTATCTGCCACCGGCCTCCGGTGCGGCAAAGCGCGTCTCCGACGTGGTCGGCCGCATCACGCTGTCGCCGAGTTCCTATCTCGATCTGATCTACCGTTTCCGCCTCGACAAGAGCACGCTGAGCAACCGCACTCAGGAAATCGGCCTCAGCGCCGGGCCGCAGAACCTGCGCCTCGGCGTCAACTATCTGCTGGTGCCGCCGCAACAGCAGAGCGATGTCGTCACCAACCCGGTGACCGGCCAGACCCTGCTCTACGGCAAACGCGAACAGTTGACGTTCAGCGTAACCAGCAAGCTGACCCAATACTGGTCGCTGGCCGGCACCGAGACGATCAACCTCACCAATTCGAGCAACCTGGTAAACGGCGTTGCGACGCCACAATCGAACAGCAGCAGTCTCTACGCAACGCTGGCCGCGATCTACCAGGACGAATGCATGTCGTTTATCGGATCGGTCACGCAATCCGGCATCCGCAGCGGCGACGTAACCCCTGGCGTCTCGGTATTGTTCAGCGTCGTCTTCAAAAACCTGGGCGAAATCGGCGGTACGGTGCTGTCGGTCGCCGGCAACAACTCATAACGCCGGAATACATCGCGCGGACTGGCCTTCGCATTGCAGCCCGAACGTCATCGAGCCCCGGCAAAAACGGGAAACCTGAGAGCCTGTGCGGCCGAATCTGGTGTGCTGGATCGCGTTCGCCCTCGCTCCGGCCGCCAACGACATTAGCCGATACCGAACGACGCGGCATCAGGGCGCTCGGCGCCTTCTATGGCGCAAAACGTTGCCGTCAGCCCCGCGGGCGATTATCCCATTGTATTATAAGGACATGTCAGATAATGCCATCCGGCGGAGGCTGGCTGGATGGAAGTGAGCGTGGTTGAAGAGATCGAGCGGATAACCATCCGCGCCGTAGCTTGGCGCCTGCTGCCGCTGGTATTTGGGCTTTACCTTGTCAGCCTGATTGACCGCATTAATCTCGGCTTTGCAGCCCTGACGATGAACAAGGATCTGGGGCTGACGCCCTATACCTACAGTCTTGGCGTCGCGGCGTTTTTTCTTGCCTATATTCCTTGCGAAATTCCCAGCAACCTGATTCTCGACCGCATCGGTGCGCGGCGATGGATTGGACGCATCGCCATCACTTGGGGACTGGCGGCAAGCGCCATGGCGCTGGTTAGCGGGGAGCGGAGCTTTGTCTTCGTCCGTTTTCTGCTCGGGCTGACCGAGGCCGGCCTGTTTCCGGGATTGCTGCTCTATCTGACATATTGGTTCCCGACCGCCTACCGCACCCGCGTCAACGCGGCGATGGTGCTGGCAATCCCTGCCTCCGGAGCCATCGGCGGGCCTCTTGCCACAAGCCTGATGCAGCTCGATGGGCTGCTCGGGCTGGCCGGATGGAAGTGGATGTTTCTGATCGAAGGTCTGCCTTCGATTGTGCTCGGCGTGGTTGCTCTACGCTATCTGACCGAGCGGCCTGCGACGGCCGACTGGCTGCCCGCGGCGCAACGGACCTGGCTGCAGGCAACGCTCCAGCGCGAGCAGGCGGCGGTGGAAGCCGTGCACAGCCGCTTGAGCGTCTGGCGTGCCCTCATCGATCCTCGAGTGCTGCTGCTGTGCACGATCTATTTTGCGTTCGGTTCAACCGCCTACTCGATTGGCTATTTTCTGCCGCTGATCGTCAAGGGCTGGGGGTTGAGCAACTTTCTGGTCGGCTGGACGATTGCGATCCCGGAAGGGGTCGGCATTGTCGCCATGATGATCGGCAGCTATTGCGCCGACCGTTTTTCCGACCGGCGGTGGAGCCTCGCAGGGCTGATGGTGCTGTGTACGATCGGGTTCTGCGGCATGGGATATTTCCCGGTGACGATGTGGGCGGTGATCTTCGTCGCGTTGGTCGAGGTCGGCAGCGGAGTCGCCCGTCCGATGTTCTGGACGGTGCCGCCGACTTTTCTCAGCCGCAGTGCGATGGCAGGCGCCTTCGGGCTGATTACCAGCTTTGGAAATTTCGGGGGCATTATCGGCCCGATCGTCATCGGCTGGCTGAAAACGACAACCGGCAGTTTTTCCGGCGGGCTCTATTACATCGCCGTCGTCACATTGATTGCGGCGATCATCTTCGCCGCCGTTCCGATGAGCCGGCAACGCGTTGCTTAACGGGCATCGGCCGGCCGCCTCTACCGCCTTGACGGCCGCAGCCGAACGCGCGGGCATGCACAGCCTGAACGAAGGGCAGACTGTCGGCTACGAATTGAGAGCCGGCACGGCAAAACGTCCGCCACCGAACTGAAGGCGACATAACCGCGCCCAGCCGAAGCAGACTCCGATCTTTTTACGGCACGTTGCGCGCCGGTGCGTTCGATGCCGAATTCACGGGCGGCAGTGTTGATGCCGCCTTCGTCCTTCCGCCGCCTTTGTCAACCAGCGCCACCTGCGCCGGTATATTCCGTCCCGCGGCAAGTCGTATCCATTCGGCTACATGCTCGGATCGCTCCAGCACCGTCAGTTCAGCGCGGCACAGGTTCTCGGCGATCGTACATTTTCTGCCCGCAGGAGGCGGCTGCGAGACTACAACGTGGTGCCGACCGTATTGAACAGGCTGCTCAGGTTCGAACCGACCAACTGGAAAGCAGTGATGGCGGCAACTGCGATCAAGGCGGCGATCAAACCGTATTCAATCGCAGTTGCACCGTCTTCGTTGCGGATGAGCTTGATCAGAGTGGTCATCAGTTTCGTCCTCGTTGGCGTGTCTGATCATCTTGACCGGTATTCCTGAATGATTAGTTACCCGCAAAGCGATGCGTGCTTTTTTTTCTGAATTCCGACTGGCTTTTTGCGGCAAAGAGAACCCCACCCGGTTGGGGAAACCTCGGACGAGTTTGTGTGCGGATCGTTCGTCCGCTCAACGAGCGCGGTACCCGCGGAACCGTCGCCAGGAGTGGCTGTTTGGGAGAAAGAAGTTCTTCCCGAGGTGGACACGTGCCGCTGATCGTAAAGCCCAATCCGCGCCGGATGCAGGCGTTCCGAGATACCCCCTCTGAACGCGGTTTCGTAAAGCAACGCAGGCCGGCCCTCTCGCCGACTGTCGGCAGACCTCTTCTGGTTGTTGCGATCGTTGGCGTAATCGTGATTGGCCTGAAGTTGCTGGCCATGCTCTGAATTTTCTGAGCCTGGCAAATCGGCCCGATTTGGCGAAAAAAGACCGTGGTGCCTTTCGAGGGCGGAAGCCTTCTATTCGGCCTTCCAGGAAACCCCCGCCCCGCCGAGCTTGGGCCTAGGGTGGCGGGACACGATCCGGTACCAAAAGGCAAACACGACGGCGATTCAATTTAGATCGAGACCGCGTAGGTCGAGACCGCCCGGCACCGCGATGCTGAGTTCAGCCAAGCGCGCCGCAGTGCATCCCGCCGATCGCTTGAGTTCATCATGCCATTCGGCTTGCAGATGTTTGACCCGAAAAAGTTTAGCCGGCGATAAACTTAAGGTAGAAATAGCGGCATCAATTGCTGCAACCGCGGCTACCGTCGGGTGCAGCGTTATCTCGGTCAGCGCGCTGTACTGCCTGACCCGCACAAAGCCCAGATTTTTGACCGCAAACAGCGACGCATCATAATCGGGGCTTGGATCATCGATCTCGCGTAAAAATTCAGAGCCGCCTTCAGCAAACCATCTCCCGGTCGGGCTTATTAAAAAGCCCCATTCGGGAGCGTCTCGCAAGGTGTCTTCCATGCGAACATGCAACACACCTTTGCGGCCGCGCACACCTACCCATTAGGGGTACTGGCGAGACAATTAAGTGGTAAGGTCCACCGCGCAAGCGTCGAGACGCCCAACCGCCACTCCAGCCCGGTGTTCTCCGCGTCGAGGTTGATCTGGGCCTTTCTAACCTGTCGCCAAAAATCTCCTAGTTGCCCGCCTATTCGACGACCGCGATCATTTCGATCTCGACCATCGCCTCCGGTTGGGCGAGGCGGCTGATCTGGATTGTCGTGCTGGTCGGCGGTTGCACGGCGACCCCGAAATGGCGCATCCGCACTTCGCGGTGCTTCGTAAATTCCTCGTAATCGGTGACATAGGTGTTTGTCTTGACGACATCGGCCCAGGTCGCACCGGCGGCCTCAAGGCAAGCGGTGAGATTCGTAAAGGTCTGTTCGAGTTGCGCCCGCATATCTCCCGGGCCGACGATGTTGCCGTCCATGTCGCGTGCCAATTGTCCGGCAATATAAATCGTCCTGCCCGGACCGTTGACCGTCACGACATGCGAATAGCCCGGCTTGCCGCCATGCATCCGGACATTCATGCCTTTCGGCTGCAGCCGTTCGATCTTCAATACCATCGCCGTTATCCTATGGGGTTGCATTGTGGGGTTGGTCTGCTGCAAGGATGCGGCACGCATCCAACCGATTGCAATCCGGCGGCGCAAGCACGAGCGGCTGCGACAAATCCTTTTGGCTTACGCGCGGCGGGGCCACGTCAATTCGGCGCGAATCGGCGTAGGGTGGCAAGGAGGAAGATACGCCGACAACGGACCTCACAGCGACGAGGCGGCGGCCGTCCGGCTCGACCCGAAAAGGTCGTGGTCAGTCGGGCATGCCAAGATCACGCAATCCCTCAGCGACCCTATCGAGGAAATCTCGCCTGAATGGGATCGACGCTGTGATCCGGCTGATCGTAAGGTCGGGAGAAAAGCGGCGTAACGCATCCACCGAGTGGTCGTGTCCCAGGGGGTGGTGTAGGAGCTGTGGGTAAGTAGCCCGCTGCAGCGACCGCCGAGAGTCAGGCGGCAGCGGGCTACTTATCCACGGCGGTGGTCATCGCAGGTCTTCGGTAGGGTTTTGGTCGCACCCCTCAA
>DATAUE010000066.1:0-1651 GCA_036268425.1 Allostellaceae bacterium | reverse complement strand
ATCTGGCTGATCGCGTTGTAGACGTTTTCAATCGCGATCACGGCCTTTTCGGGATCGGTGACGTGATAATAGGCGACCGCCGCGATATCGATCGAGACGTTGTCCTTGGTAATGATCTTTTGCGACGGGATCTGCATGGTGACGGTGCGCAACGAGATCCGCACCATCTGCTGGAACGGCATGAAGATCAGCGTCAGTCCCGGCCCGCGCACGCCTTCGAAGCGGCCGAGAAAGAACACCACGCCGCGCTCATATTGCTTCAGCACCCGAAGCGAAGCGAGTGCGTAGACCGCGACTAAAATGACGATGAAGGGGAAAATGGCCATGGTTTCCTCACGGGTTATCTTGTCAAGCTAGCAACAAACACGTGCTCGCGATGTGAGGTGGCGCACATCGCGCCTCGGCCGCTCAAGCGCCCACCGCGGCCGTCATTGACTTCACGGCATCCCTGTATCGCCGGCTTCCGGCAATCTGCTCGCCATTGTCCATGCGAAGATTGAAATCGCCGCCGGGACGCGGCTCGACCGCGACGACGCGATTGAAATTGACCAACCGGGTCCGGTGCACGCGCCTGACGCCGAACGGCCGCAGCCGCGTCTCTTCGCCGGCGAGCGTGGCGCGGATCAGATAGCTTTTGGTAGTGAGGCTGAATTCGACGTAGTTGCCGGCCGACGAGACCGTCACGATCGCGCGCGGGTCGATGCGGACAGACGTGGTGCCGTCGCGAAGCCAGAGATGCGGCTCGTTGGTCGGCGGCGCTTCGGCCTGGGCCGGTACCGCGCCGGGCTCGGCGGTTGTGCGGTCGAACAACCAGAATGCGCCGCCAAGCACCATCGCCGCAATGATTTCGCGGCGAAAATCGTAGGGGCCCTGGGTCAGCCAGTCGAACGTGTAGGACCCGCCGACAATGCCAAAGCTCAGTTTCCGGATCGGGATCAGGATCGCGATGTGGGCGACCGCGTAAAGCGATGCGACCAACGACGCGGAGGTAAGCTTCCCGATCCAGGTCCGGCAGGCCGCGACCCAACGAACGCCACGCCGGATCAGCGGCAACAGGAACAACGTGCAGAGACCTCCGGTTGCATCGAAATAGCCCGGCCGAAGCAGATCGTAGGGCGCGCCCCGCTGCGCGGCGTCGTGTGCGCTCGACAGCGTGCTCACCACCGCGTTTGTGACAATCAGCAGTGCCAGCCACCCGTAGGGGGCGAGCGAACGGGTGGTCGGCCCGGTTTGGAAGCGCTTCGTCACCGCGCCGCGCAGTTGGTCCCAGAGGGCCAACCGCTTGTCCCGCCCCACCTCGACCTCGAGGTTTTCTGCGGATTGGATGAGGTTATTCGGTGCGCTCATGATCTGGTCTGGTTGCCGAAGGGATCGCACACCGAAGGCCGGAAAAGCTCGCAACCGGCCTTGCTGTATCCTGGGTCTCTAATGTGCGAAATCTACTCCGCGCGCGCCAGTTTCGCAATTTGCGGGGATGAGAGGCCAAGGTGTTGCCTTGCAGCATCACCCGTGCACAGGAATGTCCGAAATGCGCGCGTCGATATTCGCTGCCCTTTGCCTGGTGGCGGCAACTACCCCCCTCGCCGCCGGCGAAGCGCCCGGAATTGCCGGAAATTGGCCGTTCTATGCCGGTGACGCCGGCGGCAGCCGC
>DATAUE010000065.1:0-105133 GCA_036268425.1 Allostellaceae bacterium | reverse complement strand
CGGGTGACGCGCCGGTGTTTGATGTCGGGCCAGCGCGTGATGTCGGGCCAGCGCGTGATGTCGGGCCAGCGCGTGATGTCGGGCCAGCGCGTGATGTCGGGCCAGCGCGTGATGTCGGGCCAGCGCGTGATGTCGGGCCAGCGCGTGATGTCGGGCCAGCGCATGATGTCGAAATCGTCACGTTCGGCTGTCGTCTCAACGCGTTCGAAAGCGATGTCATCCGCCGGGCGGCGACCGAAGCCGGGCTACGCGACGCGATCGTCTTCAACACTTGCGCCGTCACTGCGGAGGCCGAACGGCAGGCGCGCCAGGCGATCCGCCGCGCGCGCCGCGAGCATCCCGACGCCCGCATCATCGTCACCGGCTGCGCCGCCACCCTGACGCCGCAACACTATGCCGCGCTCGGCGAAGTCGATGTCGTGCTCGACAACGACGCGAAACTGCGCACTGACAGCTATGCGCTGCTGGCTCCCACCCCACCGCAACCTTCTCCGCAGGTGTCGACAAGTGCGGTGGAAAGCGTCGCCCGCAATCGGGTCCGCGCGTACCTCCAAGTGCAGCAAGGGTGCGACCATCGCTGCACCTTCTGCATCATTCCATTTGCGCGCGGGCCAAGCCGTTCGGTGCCGTTGGTCGAAATCATCGAACAAGCACGCGCGCTTATCGAAAGCGGTTGTTCCGAAATCGTGCTGACCGGTGTCGATCTGACCGCGTATGGCACTGATCTGCCGGGTGCGCCGAGCCTCGGCGACATGGTGCGGGAGTTGCTGGCGGCGGTGCCGGAGCTTTCCCGATTGCGGCTGTCGTCGCTCGATCCGAGCGAGATCGACGCGACCTTGTGGGCGCTGATCGCCGACGAAGAGCGGTTGATGCCGCATCTGCACTTGTCGCTGCAAGCCGGTGACGATCTTATCCTCAAGCGCATGAGGCGGCGGCACAGCCGGACGCAGGCAATCGCCGCGATCAGCCGCGCCCGCGCGCTGCGGCCCGATATTGCGATCGGCGCCGACCTGATCGCCGGCTTCCCGACCGAGAGCGAGGAAATGTTCCGGCACAGCCTCGATATCGTCGGCGAAGGCGGAATCGCGTTTCTGCATGTGTTTCCGTACAGCGTGCGGCCGGGCACGCCGGCGGCGCGAATGCCGCAGGTCGATTCGGGGGCCGTGCGCGAGCGTGCCGCGCGGTTGCGGGCCGCCGGCGCCGCGGCGCTCAGCGCCGATCTGGCGCGACGGGTTGGCAGCGAGAGCGTGGTCCTGGTCGAGCGCGCCGGACTCGGCCGCGCCGAATTTTATGCTGCGGTCAACATCGATCCTGCCATCCCCGTCGGGTCGACCGCACGGCTGCGGTTTTCCGCGGCAACCGGCAGCCATCTTGTTGGAGTACCAGCGTTATGAGGTTCTGGCGGCGCAGCGTGCCGAGCGATGCCGCTGCGGACACGGACACTATCGCACCCGAAATCGAAATCCCCGAAGCCGACGCACGCGAAGCCGACGCACGCGAAGCCGACGCGCCCGAAGCTGGCGAGGTTGTCACCGCCCCGCCGTCGGTTGCGGTTGAGCCTCAGCCGCCAGCCCCGCCGCCGCCAGCCCCGCCGCCGTCAGCCCCTCCGCCACCAGCCCCGCCGCCGGCTGCACCGCCGCTCGCGCCGTCAGCGATTGTCTCCGTGACCGCCCATGCTCCGCTCGCCGCGCCGCCGCCACCCGCGCCGGAAGCGGAGCCGCGCGGCTGGTTCGGGCGGCTGCGCGCCGGGTTGTCGCGCAGTTCGACGCGGCTGACCGAGGGCATCAACACGATCTTTCTGCGCCGCCGGCTCGATGACGCGGCGCTCGACGAACTCGAAGAATTGCTAATCGCCAGCGACATGGGCCTCGGCGTTGCGAACGAGGTGGTTGAGTCGTTACGCCGCACCCGGTTCAACCAGGAAGTGTCGCCCGACGAAATTCGCGCAGCACTCGCCGAGGAGGTCATTCGGCTGGTCGAGCGGGTAATGAAGCCGCTGCGGCCAGACACCACAAAAAAGCCGTTTGTGATCCTGGTCGTCGGCGTCAACGGCAGCGGCAAGACGACGACGATCGGCAAGCTCGCCAAGCAATATCATGATGCCGGCCACAAGGTGATCCTCGCGGCCGGTGATACCTTCCGCGCTGCCGCTGTCGAGCAGTTGCAGATCTGGGGCGAACGCGCCGACTGCCCCGTGCTGACGCGGCCGACCGGATCGGACGCGGCGGGTCTCGCCTATGACGCATTTGTTCAGGCGCGGCAGGAGGCAGCTGATATCCTGCTGATCGACACGGCCGGTCGCCTGCACAACAAGACCGATCTGATGGGTGAGTTGGCCAAGATCGTGCGGGTGCTGAAAAAGGTCGACGCCCAGGCGCCGCATGCGGTCCTCCTGGTGCTCGATGCGACGGTAGGGCAGAACGCGCACGCCCAGGCCGAGACGTTCCGCGCGATGATCGGCGTTACCGGCATTGTGATGACCAAGCTGGATGGCACGGCCAAGGGCGGCGTTCTGGTGTCGCTCGCCGAGAAATACGGCATCCCGATCCACGCGATCGGCATTGGCGAAGGCGCCGAGGATTTGCGCCCCTTCGAAGCGCGTGCCTACGCCCGCAGCCTTGTCGGGCTCGACGCGTAGTTGTGTTAGCAGCCGCGTTTAGCGATCGAGGCGCAAACGTGCGGGGTCGAGCACCGGCAGGCGCGCAGGTGAAAAGGGCGTCAGGTCGACAGTGCGGGCAGCGCTTCCAGTAATCAACTCCGCAATCGCTTCGCCGGTGGCGGGCGCGTTGAGCATGCCCCAGACGCTGTGTCCGGTCGCGATATAGGCGCCTTCGACGCCCGGCACCGGGCCGATCAGCGGGACGCCGTCGCGGGTGATCGGGCGATAGCAGGCCTGCCGCGCCAGGATTTTCGCCGAGGCGAGAACCGGCGACAGGGTGCAGCACATGCGGTGCAGGCGTTCGATCTTCTCGTCGTCGGGCGCGACATCTGTAGGATTGATCGGCAACGGTTCCTCACCCGAGATGCCGCAGACATAGGTTGTGCCGTCCGGGCGCGGGAAGAACTCCGGGGTCAGCGCCTCGCCGCTTCCCTCCTGGTACTCGAGAAACGCCGCCTCGGCGGGCACGTTGCCGGCGGTGTCGAAGATGAGGCTGTGCCCTTTCAGCCCGAACACGGCAGGCAGCGGCAGCCACGCCGCGGCGAGGATCGACCACGGCCCCATGGCGATCACCACAGCGTCACCGGCGAGGGTCTCGCCGTCGATGTCGACGCCGGTGACGCGGTTGCCGTCACGCACGAGGCCGGTGACGCGGCCGATGCGCGATTCGGCGCCCCGCGCCTGCGCCGCCCGCATTATCGCGGTGGTGAACAGGGCTGGGTGGACCTGCGCGGTGTTGGCGGGCGAGCCGATCTGCTGGCTGACGATCACGTTGTCCGACAGCCAGCCGATGTCGTAACCGCGACGATGGCTGTAATCCCAGGTGTCGGCGTGACCGCCATAGGTGTTGAGCCGGCGGTAGCCCCACGCGTTGCCGCCGAGCCGTTCCGCCAGCTCGGCGTGAAGGGCGAAGCTGCGATGCGCCAATTCCTGCACTGGTGAGCCGTCGCACCACTCGGCAGCAAGAAATCCGCCGGATTTGCCGGAAGCGGCGCAGGCGATGCCGGTGCGCTCGATGACCGTCGCCTCGACGCCGCGGCAGCTCAGGAAATAGGCGATCGAGGCGCCGATCACGCCGCCACCGCAGATCAAGACACGCATTCCGCGCCACCCTGAGGATTTGCTATACCTCGGCATATTCCCAGGCGAGGCGCCGATGCAATCAACCTCTTTTTCCGTCAACGGCAACGCCGTCAGCATTGCCGCCGATCCCGATACGCCGCTGCTCGACATTTTGCGCAATCATCTTGGGCTGACCGGCACCAAATTCGGCTGTGGCCTGGAACAATGCGGCTCTTGCATGGTGCTGATCGACGGCCATGCCGAGAAAGCCTGCGGCAAGCCGCTGGGTGTGGTGGCCGGCAGGCAGGTGCTGACGATCGAGGGCCTGGGCACGCCGGAGCGTCCACATCCGTTGCAGCAGGCATTTCTCGACGAGCAAGCCGGGCAGTGCGGCTATTGCCTGTCGGGCATCCTGATATCGGCGAAGGCACTGCTCGACCATAATCCGACACCGTCGCGCCGCGAGATCGCGCTGGCGCTCGACGACAATATCTGTCGCTGCGGCAGCCACACCCGTATCCTGCGGGCCGTCGAACGAGCCGCGTCGCAGATGCGCGCGGGAGGCACGCCATGAACTCGACCTTGCCGGCCTTGCTAACGACCAATCCGCGCCTCGACCAGTGGGTTCGGTTTGCGGCGCCCGGTCTGGTGACGGTGTCGACCGGGCGAGTCGAGATCGGGCAGGGGGTGCTGACCGCGATGCGGCAGGTCGCGGCGGAAGAACTCGACGTCGCGCTCGACCGCATCCGGCTGCAGACCGGCGACACCGACCTGACGCCGAACGAGGGCTACACCTCGGGCAGCCAGTCGATCCAGTACGGCAGCATCGCCTTGCGCCTCGCCTGCGCCGAGGTGCGCGGCCTGTTCCTCAACGAGGCGGCGCAGCGCCTTGGGCTGCCGCGCGTCGACCTCACGGTGCGGGACGGGGCGATCGTGCGTGGCGGCGCACCGACCGGGCATGACTACTGGTCGCTGGCCGATTTCGTCGATCTCAAGCGTGATGCGACGGCGGGCTTTACCAACAAGCCGGCGGCTGATTACGCCATCGTCGGGCAGGATGCACCGCGGGTAGACCTCGCCGACAAGGTGTTTGGCGGCGCGGCGTTTGTCCATGACATGACGCTCGATGGCATGGTGCACGCCCGTGTGGTGCGCCAGCCACGGCGTGGTGCGACGATCGCCGGCATCGACGAAGCGGCGATCCGGCGGGCCGCAAAAGGTCCGATCGACATCGTACGCGACGGTAACTTCGTCGCGATTGTTGGTGCTGACGAAACCGTGGTCGAAGGCGTCGCCGCGACAGCACCGTCGCATGTCTCCTGGGACAATATCGACGCAATCAATCCCCATCAGGAAGAGGCGCGCTGGCTGTTGCAGCGGCCGTCGATCGACCGGGTGATCGGACCGCCGGAACCGACCGTACCATCGCCGCAGCGCTATGAGGCGACCTACACGCGGATGCATATCGCTCATGCCTCGATCGGACCGTCCTGCGGCTTGGCGCTATACGAAAACGGCCACCTGACCGTGTGGACGCATTGCCAAGGGGTCTATCCGCTGAAGGCGGCATTGGCTCGGTCGCTGAAGCTCGATCCCGCGACAATCTCGGTGAAGCACGTGCAGGGGCCGGGCTGTTACGGCCATAACGGCGCCGACGATGCGGCGACCGATGCGGCCGTGATTGCCTTGCGCCGGCCGGGCAAGCCGGTGCGGGTGCGGTGGCGGCGGGAGGAGGAATTCGGTTTTGAGCCGGTCAGCCCGGCGATGGTGACGACGGTGCGCGCCGCGCTCGACGGGTCGAGCTACCCGACGGACTGGACCACCGAAATCTGGAGCGGGCGGCACTCGAGCCGGCCGGGCGGCGGCGGCAACCTGCTGGCCGCTGAAGCCTTGCCCGACCCGCCGCCGGCGCCGGCGGCCGTCGATCCGCCGGAAGCTAATGGCGGCGGCGGCACGCGCAACGGCGAGCCGCTCTACGCGTTCGCAGCCAAGCGCATCGTGCACCATTTGGTCGCCGAGACGCCGGTGCGAACCTCGTCATTGCGCGGGCTTGGCGCAACGATCAACGTCTTCGCGATCGAGTCGGCGATGGACGAACTGGCCGAGAAAGCAGGCAAGGATCCGCTCGAATACCGGTTGTCGATCCTCGCCGACCCGCGGGCAAAAGCGGTCGTCGCGGCGGTGGCGCGGATGAGCGGCTGGCAGGCTGGAATGCCGGTCGGCACCGGGCGCGGTCGTGGCATCGGCTTCGCGCAATACAAGAACCGCGCGGCTTATTCCGCGGTCGTCGTCGATGTCGAGGTCGAGGAAAGCATCCGGGTGACGCGTTGCTGGTGCGCCGCCGATGGCGGGCTGGTGGTCAATCCCGACGGGGCGATCAACCAGCTCGAAGGCGGCATCATCCAGGGCATCAGCTGGGCCTTGAAGGAAGGCGTGCGGCTCGACAGCGCCGGGATCAGCTCGCGCGATTGGGAGAGCTATCCGGTGCTGCGCTTCAGTGAGGTGCCGGAAATCGAGGTCGAACTGATCGACCCGCTGACCGACAACCCGCCACTGGGGATCGGTGAAGCCTCGGGCGGCCCGACCGTCGCGGCGATCGGAAACGCCGTCGCGCGGGCGCTCGGTACGCGGCTGCGCGACTTGCCGCTGACCCGTGAGCGGGTCATGGAAGCGTTACTGAAAGCATAATCGGTCCAGGTTGGACGGAGGAGCCGAAAGCTGCTCCGTCAACCAGCCAGCCAGTCAACCAGCCTGCCAATCAGCCTGCAAGAGCGTGCCCTGCCCGCACAGGGCGTCGATACCGCTGACGCTGCCGGGCAGCGTGGCACTTGGTTTCGCTATTTCTCCAGCAACTTCGCCCCCGCCGGCGTTGGCACCTCGAAGACGTTCAGCGTTACCGAGACAAACGAGTAATAGCCGATAAGGCCGGCGAGATCGACGATGCCCTTGTCGCCCCAACGCTTGACCATCCGGTCGTAGGTGGCGTCGTCGATACGGTGGTTCTGGTAGTAGCTATGCGCAAAATCATAGACGAGCTGGTCGTCGGGATCGGTGAAATGCGGGGTTTTGCGCTCCGCGATGGCGTCGATGATGTCCTGCGTCAGGCCGGCCTGCAGCGCGAGGCGGACATGCGCGGCCCATTCGAACTGCGCCGTCCAGTAGCGGGCGGTCACCAGGATCGCGATCTCGGTCTGCTTTGGCGTGAACGGCGTGCCAAATCGGACATGGCCGCCGACCTTGTGGGCATGGTCGGCGAGGCCGGGGCTTTTCAGCCAGACATGCACCGGCGGCGGCACGGCGCCGCGCGGGCCGGCCTTGCAATCATTGTAGATCCGGCGTTGCTCGGCATCGAGTTGGCTTTCTTCGACCTGTTGATAGCGCGGCATGGCGGCTCTCCCGAGTTGGCATAATTCGCGCGCGATCATACTGTGCCGCGCGCGGCTTCCAAGGGGCAGCCAGGGAGGAATGACGTATGCAGCGACGCAAGCTCGGAGCATTGGAGGTGTCGGCGGTCGGACTCGGCTGCGCAACGATGACGCCGTTTTATGACCAGCCCGATCCCGACGCGGCCATCGCGACGCTGCACCGGGCGCGCGAACTCGGCGTCGATTTCCTCGACAGCTCCGACGGGTACGGCGCCGGCCGCAATGAGGAACTGATTGCCCGCGCCGTCAAAGGCCGGCGGCAGGGCTATGTGATCGCCAGCAAGTTCGGCAATGTCGGCCTGCTCGGCAACCCGCGCTTTGCCGATGGCCGGCCGGAATACCTGCGCGCGGCCTGCGACAAGAGCCTGGCGCGGCTCGAAACCGATGTGATCGACCTCTATTACATCCATCGCGTCGATCCGCAGGTGCCGATCGAGGACACGGTCGGGGCGATGAGCGATCTCGTGCAACAAGGCAAGGTGCGCCATCTCGGCATCTGCGAGGCGGGCGCCGAGACGATCCGGCGGGCGCATGCGGTACATCCGATCGCCGCGGTGCAGACCGAATATTCGCTGTGGTCGCGCGATGTCGAAGCCGACATCCTGCCGTTGTGCGAGGAACTCGGCATCGGGTTTGTCGCGTACAGCCCGCTCGGCCGCGGCATGTTGACCGGCAACGTCACCAATCTCGACGGCCTGCGCGAAGGCGATGCGCGCCGCAACATGCCGCGCTTCCAGGGTGACAATCTGCAGAAGAATCTGGCGCTGGTTGAAGAACTCAAAGCGCTTGCCGCCGCCGAGCGCTGCACGCCGGCGCAACTGGCGATCGCGTGGCTGCTGTCGCGCAAGCCTTGGATCGTCCCGATCCCCGGCACGAGCCACCTGCACCGGCTCGAAGAGAACGCCGCGGCGGCGGATGTCCGCGTATCGGCCGACAGCGAAGACGTGCTGGAGCATGTTTTTGCTCCCGGTATTGCGGAAGGGTTGCGCTACCCGGCCGGCCATCTGGCCCGGCTCGGCATTTGATTCGGCCGCTGTGCCATCCGCTGCGCCTCGCCGAGGAGGCCGCGACGGTCGACTTGATGTCATCGTCGGCACCCCGGACAGCGTGGCGGTGCGCCGATGCCCTTGCCGGCGCGCGCTGGGTTTACGATCATAGCCGCAACGGCGGTGCCGCCTTAACAGGAGGATCAGCGTGAAATTTGGATTGTTTGGCGGCGCGCGTACCGATGCCGGTGATGAGCAGGCCAGCGACAGCCGGATCTATACCGACTACATCGATTACATCTGCGAGGCCGAGGCGCTCGGCTATCACAGCGTGTTCCTCGTCGAGCATCATTTCACCGGCTTTGGCCAGGTGTCGTCGACGCTGAATTTTCTGACTTACCTTGCCGCCAAGACAACAACGCTGCGGCTCGGCACCGCCGTGCTGGTGCTGCCGTGGCACAACCCGGCGCTGCTTGCAGAGCAGGCCGCGACGCTCGATCTGCTGTCGAACGGGCGGTTCGATTTTGGCGTCGGCAAGGGCTATCGCTGGGGCGAGTTTCACGGCTTCTGCATTCCGATGCAGGAGGCCGAGGAGCGCTATCACGAGACGGTCGCGTTTCTGCGCAAGGCGTGGACCAGCGAAGGGCGCTTTTCGCATCACGGCAAATACTGGGATTATGAGGATGTCGTGATCGAGCCGGCGCCAGTGCAGAAGCCGCATCCGCCGCTGTGGATCGGCGCAGCAAGCCCGAATTCGATTCGTTTTGCCGCCGATAGCGGCTTCAACCTGCTGCTGGGCCAGGGCGGCGGTCCGGAAACCGTCGCCGAGGGCATCTCGATTTATCGCCGCGCCATCGAGGCGCAGGGCCGCGTGTTCGACCCCGCGACGGTCGGCTGCACCCGCGCGCTGCACATCGCAATGAATGACGACGAGCGTGAAAAGGCGCGCGAGCTGCGTGCCAAGTTCATGGCCAATGTGCAATCGCTGTCGCTGTCGCCGACCGGCGATACGCCGACCCTCGGGCGTCCGCGCAAAATGATGTCGCGCCGGGAAATGGACGAGCTGACCGAGCGCGACGCGCTGATCGGCCGGCCCGACGAGATCATCCGCCGGCTGAAGCGCTTGCAGGAAGGCGGCCTCGAATACGTCATGGTGATGGATTTCGCGGGCTCCCGCGAACATCTGCGCACCTTTGCGCGCGAGGTAATGCCAGCCTTCGCCTGACATCCCCTTATCCGCCTTCGCGGGGCTTGACCCGGCCATCCACGAACCATTTGGTTACTATGACGAAGTGTGGATGCTCCGGCCAAGCCCGGGACGTATGGTTTCGTGCCGGCAGCGGTTCCGGCTCGGTCGGCATAGAAAAAGCGGCTCATGAGCCCGCTAGGGATGAAGCCGTTGGACGGCAGCGAGGACGGATAGGCCGGCGGCGAGCATCACGCCCACGCGGACGGCGTAGTGTGAGGTTGTCGAGCACAAGGCCCAGGTCTTCCTTGCTCAGCCATGATGAACTCCCGCGCTGCCTCAGCTTCTCCGGGGGTATCCGGCATCCCGAAGCTTTTGGCGTAGCCTTAGGCTGTCGAACGCGAACACCATAATGGCTCCCGTATGTAGGGGCTCTGCCGCTATTGTATCACGCGATACATCTCGACGATCTCGGCCGCATCGTCGATGAGCGCGACTGTCGGGATGCGATTAACTCCTGAAGCTCACGCACGGTATTGCGCGTATTTTTGTCCGGAGTATTCTCCTAAAAGTTGAATGGAGAGACGGATGCTAGGCCGGCAAATATTTACATGGGGAGGACTTTGTCCGCTCGCAGGCATGATGATCGCTATTTCCGCGGTCATTTCCCCCCAAGCGAATGGAGAAACCTCCGAGATAGACATCGGTGAGACTGCTCAAGTGGTGAACTCTGTCTACGGCACCCCTGAAGAAACAAAGCAGGCGCGATGGTGGCATGCTGGGCTGGATATTTTTCATAATGAAACCGTCGTTACCGCCGAGAGCAGCGCATCCCGCGTGATCTTCAAGGATAACAGCCAACTTTCGATCGGCCCAACGTCTTGGCTAAAACTCGACAATTTTATTTACAATCCAAATCAAAATGCCAAAGCAGTATCTATTTCTTTAGTAAGAGGCGTGTTCCGATTTGTCGGTGGCAAGTTATCAAAGGAAGACGTTAAAATAACCACTCCAGCCGCCACTATTGGTGTGCGCGGTACAGCATTCACGGTTTATATCCTCCAAAGCGGTGCCGAATATATTTCCGTCGAGAGCGGCGTGATTTATGTCGCCTGTCACCAAGGCGTGACGCAGGTCGTACGCGCAGGCCAAATGACATATATTGGATCGCCGCAAGGCTCGCCGAGCGTCCCCCAACAATCAGTACCTATCCCGGCCGTCGCGCAAATGGACGCGCTCTTGCGCTGAACCCAGCTTGCGATGAAGTTCAGCGGGTTGGCTGTTAATACTGGCGAATTGCTCGGTGCTCGTTCCGAGCGGCTGTTTTTTAGGTCAAATTCGCGCGCTGCAAGACCGCGTTCCCGGTATGATAATTGGTGGCCTTAGGAACATCATATGTTCACATGCACGTGGGGAATCGCCAATATTGGCTTAATGAGAAATATGAGTTGGGTTATACCGATCATCGCCGCGACGATAACGCTCATAAGCGTGGCAGTAGGCGCTTATCTCAATAGTTATTTGTCGCATGGACGCTTTTTCCGAGAAAAAGAATGGGAAACGAAACGACAGATATATAGCGAAATTATTGCGCATATTGTTAGTGCAGAGCGTTTGTGCGAGTGGATATCGGATGGTTTTAGTGGTGGTGACTACCTAGAATTTTGGAACAGCGAGCGTCTCGCTAAACTGAAAATCGACATGTGGAAGAATTACGCTAAAGCTCAACGGTCATTTGCGGGAAATTTCTTATTTGCCTCGGCGGATTTTCGATCAATTTTCACAGATTTTGAAAATCAAATCAAAAAAGAAAGAGACGATGAATCAGTTCCTGATGTTGAATGGGATAAATATCTTCTCGCGTTTAGATCGACCAGAATATGTTTGACCGATATAGCATTAGCGGAGCTGTGCAAGTAGCTACTATATGATTTCCGATCGTTCATACTAGTTTCGTTTTCACGGCATCGATGACGAGCTCCATCTGCGAGCGGTAAAAGCCGCGAAACCGCCCTTTTCGCCGCGCTGGCTCCAGAACGCGAAGAGTGTCGCCGCAGTCGCTTCGATGGTGTTTTGTCCTCATCGGCATCCTGGGTCGGCACGTTTTCGGATTGCAGATCGTGGGGCAGACCGCGAACAATGGCGCCATTGAGGCGCATCGGTTTCCTTCAAGGAAGATTAGGGGCGCGGATCGTGTGCGGCATGTTGTTGCAAGGTGCGGCGTCCCGAGCCTATTCGGCCACACCCGAACGGTCGAAAACGATAATATTTTCAGTAAGTTGAGCGGCGCATCGCGACAAGATAGAGCACAAGGAGGCGGCCATTACAACGATCCTGCAAATCCTCGTCAGTCCGCGGCCGCAAGCGTTCAGCCGGCGCGTCGCGCGCGATGTGGTTGCCGGGCTGGTGGCGCGACACCCTGGCGCCCGCATTGTCACGCGCGATCTTGTGGCCGAGCCGCCGCCGCATCCCGATGTCGATTTGTATGAGGCGATCCTGTCGCCGACCCCCGACGACGATCCGCGGTTCGCCTTGTCGGAACGGTATATCGCGGAGCTTGAGGCCGCGGATTTCGTGGTGATCGGCACGCCGGTCAACAATTTCACGGTGCCCTCATCGCTGAAGGCGTGGATCGACCATATCGTACGAATCCGCCGCACCTTCCGTTCAACGCCGCAGGGTAAGATCGGGATGTTGCGCGACCGGCCGTTGATCGTCGTCAGCGCGCATGGCGGCTACGTCACGATCCCCCCTGTCCAGCCCGATTTCCTGACCGATTACGTCAAGACGATCTTCGAGACGATCGGCATCAGCCGCATCGACTTCCTGCGCCTCGAAGGCATGAGTCGCGGCCCCGAGGCGGTCGCCCGCGCGCTCGATCTGGCGCAGAGTTGGATCGATCGAAGATTGCCGGAACTGGCCGGCAGTTAGTCGTTGAGCGCGTGGCTGCCGAAGGCGGCGGCGAGCGTGCAACCGGCCCACACCGCGATCAGGCAGGCGACGACCGAGAGCACGACATTGCCGCCGGCCTGCAGCCATTTGCCCTCCTGCGCCAGGTCGAAGGTTTGCAGGCTGAACGAGGAAAAGGTGGTGAAGCCGCCGCAAATCCCGACCATGACAAAGGCACGGGTATTGAACGATGCGATAATTCGGCCGGCCGGGCCGCTGAAGACGGCGAAGAACCCGATCACAAACGATCCGATAATATTGATCAGGATCGTGCCCCACGGGAATTGCGGTCCGAGCAATTCGGCCACCAGTGCTCCCAGCCAGAATCGCGCCATGCTGCCGAGCGCGCCGCCGAGCGCCACGCACAGATAGGTGGAGATCATCACGCCGCCACAGAGACTATGACGCGTCCTCGCCGCCCTTGAGGACGGAGAGGGAGTGGAATGTCGTTGTCAAATCGGCAACCGCAGCCGGCTCAGATATCGGCGTAGGTGTGGGTTTCCGCCTGTGCGCCAGGGTGGGTGACCGCGCCTTTTTCGGCGTCGCCGACGGTCTGGGCGTATTTCCACAACGTGCCCGACTGGTGGTCGTGGCGGCGGGCGGTCCATGCGGCCTTGCGGGACGCCAGTTCGGCATCGCTCAAGGCGACATCGATTGTGCCTTTGACCGCGTCGATCGTGATCATGTCGCCGTTTTTCAGCAGCCCGATCGGGCCGCCGACCGCTGCCTCCGGTCCGACATGGCCGATGCAGAAGCCGTGCGATGCGCCCGAGAACCGGCCGTCGGTGATCAGCGCGACTTTCTCGCCCATGCCCTGGCCGACCAGGGCGCCGGTCGTCGACAGCATCTCGCGCATGCCGGGGCCACCCTTCGGCCCCTCATAGCGAATGATGATGACGTCGCCCTCTTTGTAGGTGCGGTTGCTGACGGCGGCGAAGGCGTCTTCCTCGCAGTCAAAGCATAATGCCGGGCCGGTAAATTCCAGCCGCTCCATCCCAGCGACCTTTACGATCGCCCCTTGCGGCGCAAGGTTGCCTTTCAGCACAACGACACCGCCGGTCGGCGAAAACGCGTTCGATGTCGGGCGGATCACGTTCTGTCCGGTCGGCACGCGCACGTCCTTGAGGTTTTCGGCGATTGTTTTGCCGGTGACGGTGATGCAGTCGCCATGCAGGTAGCCGCCGTCGAGCAGTGCCTTCATCAGCACCGGCACGCCGCCGATGTCGTAAAGGTCCTTCATCACGTACTCGCCGCCCGGCTTCAAATTGCCGATATAGGGCGTGCGCGCGTAGATCTTGCCGACCTCGTGCAGGTCGAAATCGATGCCGGCCTCGTTGGCGATCGCCGGCAGATGCAGCCCGGAATTGGTCGAGCCACCCGCCGCAGCCACCACGGCAGCCGCATTCTCCAGCGATTTGCGGGTGACGATGTCGCGCGGGCGCAATTTCAGCCGGATCAGTTCCATGACCTGCCGACCGGAGGCCTCGGCGTAGGCATCGCGCGAATCATAGGGCGCCGGCGCGCCGGCCGAGCCCGGAAGCGCCAGTCCGATCGCTTCCGAGACGGCGGCCATCGTGTTCGCGGTGAACATGCCGCCGCACGATCCCGATGACGGGCAAGCGACGCATTCCAGTTCGTGCAATTCCTCGTCGGTCGCCATCTTGGCACTATGCTTGCCGACCCACTCGTAAACATCGCCGATCGTCACGTCATGGCCCTGGAACCGCCCCGGCATGATCGAACCGCCATACATGAAGACGGACGGCACGTTGAGCCGCACCATTGCCATCATCATGCCCGGCAGCGACTTGTCGCAGCCGGCGAGGCCAACAAGGGCGTCATAGCAATGGCCGCGCATCGTCAACTCGACCGAGTCGGCGATGATCTCGCGGCTGATCAGCGAGGATTTCATGCCCTGGTGGCCCATCGCGATGCCGTCGGTCACGGTGATCGTGGTGAATTCGCGCGGTGTGCCGTGCGCCGCGGCAACGCCCTTTTTGGCGGCCTGAGCCTGGCGGCCGAGGGCGATGTTGCACGGTGCTGCCTCGTTCCAGGTCGTCGCGACGCCGATCAACGGCTGGTTAATCTGCTCCTCGGAAAGGCCCATCGAATAGAGGAAGGCGCGATGCGGCGCGCGTTCCGGCCCAACCGTGACGTGCCGGCTCGGCAGGTGCGATTTGTCGAAGGCCGGATGGCGAACGTCGTCGGGCATGTGAACCGATCTCCTCTTGCAGGCGAATTTGCTGGATCACGGTCACCGTACCGACCCGATCCGGCGCAATCAATGCCTGCCATGTTTGCTATCGCGCGTCAAAAGAGCAATCTTTGCCCGGTTCGATCGGCTTTGCGGAGTGAGGTGCGGCATGGCGGCGGTCCTGGAACGGCAACGGGTGGCGGTGCGGCCAACCGGAGCGGCGCTCGGCGCCGATGTCGAGGGCATCGATCTGGCGGGCGCGCTGGCGCCGGAGACGATAGCGGCGGTCAAGGCCGCGTGGGGCGATCATCTGGTGCTGCGGTTCCGCGACCAGACCCTGTCCGACGATGATCTGATGCGGTTCAGCCGGCAACTCGGCGAACTTGACTGGGCGCCGGTCGCTGCCGCCAAGGTCAAGGTGCCGGGCGAAGACCGCTATATCGACGGCACGCCGGAAGGCCGGCAATACGTCATGGTGATCTCGAACGTCATCGAGAACGGCGTCGCGATCGGCCAGCTCGGCGCCTACGAGGCGATCTGGCACACCGACATGTCCTACATCGCCGAGCCGCCGATGGCCTCGGCGCTTTATTCGCTGGAGGTGCCGGCGAGCGGCGGCGATACCGGCTTCTGCAATATGTACCGGGTCTACGAGACGCTGACGCCGGAGTTGCGGCAGCAGCTCGACGGCCGTCTATGCCGTCACGACGCCAGCCGCAACAGCGCCGGCGAATTGCGCCGTGGCTATGTCGATGCCCCCGACGCGAGCCAGACCGTCGGCGCCGAGCACCCGCTCGTGCGGACGCACCCCGCCACCGGGCGCAAGGCCTTGTTTCTCGGCCGCCGCCGCAACGCCTATATCCCCGGCATGGATCTGGCGGAGAGCGAGGCATTGCTCGACGCGCTGTGGGCGCACGCGACCAAGCGGGAATTCAGCTGGTATCAGCAATGGCAGGTCGGCGACCTGATCCTGTGGGACAATCGCTGCGTGATGCACCGCCGCGACGCCTTTGACCCCGATGCACGCCGCATCATGCACCGCACCCAGATCAAGGGCGACCGGCCAATCTGACCCGAGGTTGAGCCTGATCCGAAGATTCTGCCTGATCCGATGCTTCAGCGCGGCTCCTCGTCGCGGGATGGCAGGACGCAGACAGGCCTATATCCAGACAGGCCTATATCGAGTGACGGTGTAATCCCGGTCTGCCCTTTGAGGCGGGCGGCGCTGGAACGATCAGAGACGAGGAAACAGGGGCATGCGATTGACGGCTCGGGTTGCGGCGTTGGGGCTGTTGGCGGTGGCGGGATGCTCGTCGCCGCCGGCCGGCTCGTCGCAGGTGACCCTTAACGACCCGTATTGGGACAAGGTCAATGTCGAGGTCGTCATGACCAAGAGTTCGATCTGCGACAAGCGCGACGCCTATATTTCGTCGAAGGAACTGGTCATGCATAAAAACAAGACCGAGACCTTCGACGTACCGGATGGCGCGATCATGTGCTGGCGCCATGACCCCAACCCTAATAATCCGGTGGCCGGGGCGTGGTCCGGCTGGACCAAGGCGACCCCGGTTTCGGGGCAAAGCGCCAGCACGGATTTGTAGCGGCAGGGTATTCCCTCGCGTCTTTCAAAAGCCATTTTACCGCCGTAAAAGGCCGTGGTGCAGAACCTTGGCCGGAGCCTTTGCATGACTGCCCGCCTTTTTGTTTCTGCCGCGCTTGGTGCGGTGCTGTTCCCGGGGATTGCGCAGGCGCAGCAACCGCCGATCCCGCTCTATCCCGGTGCCGTACCCCAGACTTACGAGGCGCAGCCGCTGTCGCCTGCCGCCCCCAACCCGCAATTTCCACCGCCTTCGGCAGACGGGTCGCGGTCCGCAAACGATCCTGTTGCCGGGACGCCGGCGATGCCGACGCCGCTGCCGATGATTTCGCCTCCGATGGCCCCCGCGGCCATGTCGCGGCCGGGCACCACGCCGCCGGCATTGTCATCCGCTCATGCGACGCCGATGTCGCCGCCAGCGCAGCGTGAGTTCTGTTCCCAGCCGGTCAGTACGCAACTGGCCGATCGGAATGCGGTGGCGGATCGCTTCCGGCCATTTATCGGCATCTGGAGTGATGCATCTTGGACGCCGCAGCTTTGCGCCGCGCTGGTCGTTGAAAACGTAACAGCTGACGGCATGGCGACGATCGTCTACGCCTATGGGCCGATGGGATCGAATATGCGCGTGCCGGGCGGGACATTGCACGGCACCGGGATCATCCGCGACGGGGAATTGAAATTTCAGAACTCTGACGGCAGCCAGTTCAGCTTTCGCCCGATGTATTCCGATCTCGAAGGACGCCTGACCACGCCGCAAGGCCAGACATACGGCGCAATCTTCAAGAAGAGCTTGTAGACTGGACAGCCATGCCCGGCAGGCCCCTGCCGGCGAGTTGACGCTACAGGGTCGCATTCCTAGATTTTGCGGACGCAAAGGTTGGATGGCACACGGGACAGCGCCGTGGGTCGCCAACCTCGCCGGATCGAGTTCAGCCGTTTATCGAGTTCCGCCGTTTAATGGCACACGAAACAAGGTGAGCACATGGCCCGGGCATTGGCCCCGTCGCCGATCAGCGAGCTTAACGAGCGCAGCCGCGAGATTTTTCGCCTGATCGTGGACGGCTATGTCCAGACCGGCGAACCGGTCGGCTCGCGTACGCTGTCGCGTCTGCTCGCTCAGCATCTGTCGCCGGCGACGATTCGCAACGTCATGGCCGATCTCGAGGAAGCGGGGCTGCTTTATGCGCCGCACACCTCGGCCGGGCGGCTGCCGACGGAGGCCGGGCTACGCCTCTTCGTGCACGGCTTGCTCGAACTCGGCAATCTCGCCGAAGACGAGCGCCACAACATCGAAAGCCTGTGTGCGGCGCGCGGCAAGAGCCTGGCGCAGGCGCTGGAGGAAGCCACCACCGCCCTATCGGGCTTGTCGCATTGCGCCGGGGTCGTTGTCGTGCCGAAATATGAGCGGCCCCTGAAGCACATCGAATTCGTGCACCTGGGGCCAGGGCGGGTGCTGGTCGTCTTGGTGACCGAGGATGGTCTCGTCGAGAACCGGGTCATCGAGGTGCCGTTGGGCCTCCCGCCGTCGACCCTGGTGGCTGCTGCCAACTTCCTCAACTCGCGGCTGGTCGGTCGCACGATGGAGGAGGCGCGGGCCGATATCGTCGACGAAATCGGCACCCAGAAGGCGCAGCTCGACGAGGTGACCTCGCGGGTCGTGGCGACCGGGCTGGCAAGCTGGGCCGGTGGCGACGCCCATGATGCGCTGATCGTGCGCGGCCAGGCCAACCTGCTCGAAGATGTAACGGCACTGGCGGATCTCGAACGGTTGCGCTCGCTGTTCGAAATGCTTGAAACCAAGGAAACCGTGCTGCGCCTGCTCGATGCCAGCAAGCAGGCCGAAGGCGTGCAGATTTTTATCGGCGCCGAAAGCCATCTGTTTGGCGTCGCCGGCTGTTCGCTGATCATCGCGCCCTATCAGAACAGCCGCGAGCAGATCATCGGCGCGATCGGGGTCATCGGCCCCACCCGGATCAACTACGCCCGCATCATCCCGATGGTGGATTATACCGCCAAGGTGATCGGCCGACTTATTGGGTAAGGAACATGAACGACGACAAATCTGCCGAAGACGGGAAGTTTGCCGAGGACGGGGCAGGTCGCGGCCCGACCGCGGCCAACGATGCCGCTGCCGAGATGCCGGAAGACGCCGTCCCGCTCTTGCCCGAAGAGCGCATTGCCGCCCTCGAAACCGAACTGGCTGACGCCAAGGACCGGCTATTGCGGACCTTGGCCGAGACCGAGAATGTGCGCCGCCGGCTGCAACGCGAGCGCGAAGATGCGCAGAAATATGCGGTGTCCGGTTTTGCCAAAGACCTGCTCGGCGCGGCCGACAACCTGCGGCGGGCGCTCGAAGCCATGCCCGAGGCCGAAATCGATGACCCGCGCACCAGGAGCCTGCTCGATGGCGTCGCCGCGACCGAGCGCGAATTGCTCGGCGCGTTTGAACGGCACGGCCTCAAACGCATCGACCCGAAAGGCGAGCGGTTCGACCACAATTTCCATCAGGCGATCTTTGAGGCCGAGCGGCCCGGCGCGGCGGCCGGCACCGTGATCGAGGTACTGCAGCCCGGCTACGTGCTGCACGAGCGGCTGTTGCGCCCGGCGATGGTCGGCGTTGCCAAGGGCTCGGGCGACATCGCGGTGTAGAGCGGATCTCATCCTGCGTTGTTGCCGAAGTATTCGCCGGGCGGCCCGCCTGCCGCGGTGATCCGGAGGTGGCGGTCGAGCCGGGCGAACAGCATATCGGTGACGATCGCAAACAGCGCGACTAGCGCTGCGCCCTGCACGACGAACGGGATTTTGTTGCCGGCGAGACCGTCAAAGATCGGCGTGCCGAGAGTCAGCGCTCCGACCGTCGAGCCGATCGTCGCGGTGCCGATCGCAATCGTCACTGAAACCCGCACCCCGGCGAGGATCGCCGGCGCTGCCAGCGGCAACTCAACATCCCGCAGCCGTTGCCATGCGGACAGCCCCATGCCGGCGGCGGCGTCGCGCACCGCCGCCGGCACCCCGTCCAGCCCAGCGATCGAATTCTCGATGATCGGCAACAGCCCGTAGAGAAACAGCGCGATGATCGTCGGGCGCGGCCCGAACCCCAGCGCCGGCACCGCCAGTGCCAACACAGCGGCCGGCGGAAAGGTCTGGCCGATCGTCGCCAAGGTGTTGGCGATCGGGCGGAAATCGCGGCCGGCCGGGCGGGTGACAAGGATCGCGACGCCAACCCCGAGCAGGGTCGAGGCGACGCTTGCCGCCGCGACCATGCCGGCGTGTGACAGGAACAGCGCGAGGAATGTGGTTCGCTCGAATACTGGCGGGCTGACCAGTGGGAACGCCCAGTGAAACAGCGGCGCCGATGCCGGCATGCCGATCAGCAGCACGATGAACAGCACCAGCACCCACAGCGCTGGGCTGGCGACGGCATCGTGCAACTGGCGGCTCATCGCACCAGATCGGCGAGAGTGACGGCGCCGAGCGGCTGACCTGCGGCATCGACGACCGGCAGCCGATCGACGTGGCGCGCGGTCATCGCGGCCAGCGCGTCGCGCAACGACGCGTCGGCCGATAACGGTTCACCCTCGGCGGCGGCTCCCGGTTGCAACCGCTCGGCGACTTTGCGCAACGACAGCAGGCTGAAGGCGCTGGCATCGACGCCCCCGACAAAGCGGGTGACGAACTCATTGGCGGGATGCTCCAGAAGCTCGACCGGCTTGCCCCATTGCACGACGCGCCCGTGGTCGAGGACCGCGATATCCGTGGCCAGCCGCAGGGCCTCCTCGATGTCGTGGGTAACGAACACGACGGTTTTTTTGGTGTCGCGCTGGATGCGCAGGATTTCGCCTTGCAGCGCAGCGCGGGTGATCGGGTCGACGGCGGCAAACGGTTCGTCCATCAGCAACAGGTCGGGATCGGCCGCCAACGCCCGGGCGACGCCGACTCGCTGCTGCTCGCCGCCCGAAAGCTGCTGCGGGAATTTCAGGCGGTAGGTTTCCGGATCGAGGCGGAACAACTCCAGCAATTCGGTAACCCGGTCGCGCACGCGCTGCGACGGCCAGCCGAGCAGGCGCGGCACCGTCGCGATGTTGTCTTGGATCCGCCAATGCGGAAACAGGCCGGTTGATTGGATCGCATAGCCGATGCGGCGGCGCAGCGCTTCCGGCCGTATCTGCCGGATATCGTCGCCGCCGACCCGGATCGTGCCGCTATCGAATGGCACGAGGCGATTGATCATGCGCAGGGTCGTGGACTTGCCACAGCCCGACGGGCCGAGAAATACGCAAAACGATCCCTCGGGGATGCTCAGCGACAAATCGTCGACGACGCGACGGTCGCCGTAAATCTTGCTTACCCCCTCGATCTCGATCATCGGCTTTGCCGCGCCGCGAGTCCGGCGGCGATCTGCAACAGGAAATTCGCCAGCAAGGCCAGCCCGATCGCTGGCAGCGCGCCGAGCAGCACAAGATCGGCGGCATATTGCCCAAGCCCCTGGAACACAAAGCTGCCGAGGCCGCCGGCGCCGATCAACGCGGCCACGACGGCGAGGCCGATCGCCTGCACCGTGACGATGCGCAGCCCCGCCAACAGCAACGGCAAGGCCAGCGGCAGCTCGACCTGCCAGAAACGCTGGCGCGGCGTCATCCCCATGCCGCGCGCCGCATCGAACGCCGCCGCATCGACGCCGGTAAGGCCGGCGACGGTATTGCGCACGATCGGCAGCAGCGCATAGAGGATCAAGGCGATGATCGCGGGCGCGGCGCCGACGCCACCGATGCCGAGCGCGCCAAGGGTGGGGATCGCCGTTGCCAGCGCCGATAACGGCACCAGCAACAGCCCGAACAGCGCGATCGACGGCACGGTCTGCAACAGGTTCAGCACCGCGAAAACCGGCCCTTGCCAGCCCGGTCGGCGCGCCGCCGCGACCCCCAGCGGAAAGCCGATCAACACCGCCGGGGCGACCGCCGCCACTACCAGTACGATATGCCGCAGCAGCGCTGTCGCGAACAGCGTTTGGCGCGCCTGATACTCGCGGGCGAGAGACAGCGCATCAAACACCCCGGCGTGGGCCATCGCAGCGAACCCGGCGGCGATAATGGCGATCGCTGCAATCTGTTCGCCGGGGCCGGCGGCGGCGCGTTGTACCGCATCCACCGCCGCGAGCGCGGCCGCTCCCGTCAATATCCAGAAACTTGCACCGAGCGACACACGCGCCAAGCCGGTCGCGCTGGAGGCCATCGTGGTTGCCGCTTCTCCCGATGTGGCGAGGAGCAGCAGGACGAGAGCGCCGGCGATGATGGCAGTCACCCGGTGCAGTGACGGTCGCGGCGGCACGAAAGCGGTGGCGAGCAGCATGACGCCCAATCCGGCGATCGTTGCCGCGAGCGGCAGGCTGGCAGCCGTAAACAATCCGATCGGACGTCCCGACACGAGCCGGTTGGGCGCGATGGCGACGAACCCGGTCGCCAGGACCGCCGCGACGGAGACGGCGAACAACACCGGGATAACGAGATTGTATGGTCGCGGGCCAAAGCTGAAGGCGTCTGGCGCTTTCGAAAACGGTGAGTCGGCGGCGGCCGTCACGGCAGGAAATGACCCGATCGGAGGTAGTCGCGCGCCACCGCGTCGGCTTCCTCGCCGGCCACTGCGATCCGCGCATTGAGTTTTTGCAGCACCGTCAGCGACAGCGACGCAAAGATCGGATCGAGTGTCGCGGCAATCTCCGGGTGTTGGTCGAGCACGGTCTGGCGCACTACCGGGGCCGGCGCGTAGACGATCTGTGCGCCCTTGTCGTCGCACAGCGCGGTGAGGCCGAGGGCGGCGACCTCGCCATCGGTGCCGTAGGCCATCGCCGCATTGACCCCCGATGTGTTTTCCGCCGCGGCCCGCAATGTCGCGGCGGTGTTGCCGCCCGACAAGGTCAACAACTGCTCGGCCGACAGGCGAAACCCGTATGTGGTCTCAAAAGCCGGCAGCGCGGACGGGCTTTCGACGAATTCGGCCGAGGCGGCGAGCTTGAAGGGGCCGCCTTTCGCCAGATAGCCCGTAAGATCGTCGAGGCATTTGCGTGGGGGGAATCCCGGCAGATCATTGCGGATCGCGATTACCCAGGTGTTGTTGGCCGGCGCGGGTTGCAGCCAGGCGAGGTGATTTTGCGCGGCATCAAGCTTTTTGACCTCGGCATAGCCGCGTGCCGCATCCTTCCACACCGGATCGGCCTCGCGGTGAAAAAACGCCGCGCCGTTGCCGGTATATTCGGGGTAGAGGTCGATCTGTGCGGCGATCAGCGCAGCACGCACGATGTTGGTCGGTCCGAGTTGCAGCTTGCGCTCGACCGGCAGGCCACGCGCTTCGATCGCATCGGCGATGATATTGCCGAGGAGCGCGCCCTCGGTGTCGATTTTCGAGGCGACCACCACCGCGTCCGACGCGCGCGCCGGGGCGCCGACGATCAGCGCCAGCAAGAGTGCAAATGCGGCCGGCGCTATTGCCGTGGCTCGCAACAGACTATCCGCGATGCGCGTCGGCGACAGCTTGCTGCCGCCCGGTCGCGATCAACGCCGCTACCCGCGCCAATGCCGCACCGGCCAGCAGGGCGTCGAGCGGCTGATGCAGGCGGCGGCGCCAGTTGGGATGGGCATCGGTCGTACCGGGCAGATTGGCCTGCTCGACTTCGCCGGCGATATCCTCGATCTGCACCAGCATCAGACGCGCCCGAGATCGGGCGAGATAGGCAAGGATTGCCTCGCCCAATGGCAGTTGATAGGTCGGCGCGCCGTCGGCCGACAGAAAATCGCCGAAACGATCTGCCGCCAGCAAGCCCTCGCGGCCCAGCGCCTCCAGCAACTGATAACGATCCCGATGGCGTTCGGCCAACTCGGCCGCCTCCGCCGCCGCGTCCGGATAAAGCCCGAGCCGCTGCCGCCATGCAATATCCTGGCCCAGCCAAAACCCTTTCAGCGTCGCCAGATCGTGCGTCGCGGCCGATGCGGCGGCAAGCTCGGGATATTCGCTCGGCGGCACAAATGTGCCATCGCGCCAGCGCTCGAACACGAATATCCGATACGACAGGATGGCCGCCGACTGCATCGTTTCGCGAAAGCCCTCGGGCACTGTGCCAAGGTCCTCGCCGACCACGGCGCAGCCCTGGCGCTGGCTTTCGAGCGCGACCAGGCGCAGCAGGTCCTCAAACGGATAATTGACGTAAGCGCCGGCGGTCGCCGGGCTGCCATTAGGCACCCAATAGAGCCGGCGCAGGCTCATCACATGGTCGATCCGCAGGATGCCGGCGTGGCGCATATTGGCGCGCACCGCGGCAATGAACGGGGCAAAGCCGCGCCGCCGCAATGCCAGCGGGTTGATCGGCGCGAGGCCCCAATTCTGCCCGGCGCGGCTCAGCGCGTCTGGCGGTGCGCCGATCGCCGCGCCGGGAACGACCAGGTCCTGATAGGCCCACGCTTCGGCGCCGTTCGGGTTTACGCCGACTGCGAGGTCGCGGTAAAGCCCGGCCGTCAGACCGGCAGCGCGGCCGGCGGCGGCGGCTTCGCCCAGTTGCCGGTCGGCCAGCCATTGCAGAAACTGGAAAAACTCGACACGCTCGGTGTTGTCGCGGGCGAATGCCGCGATCTCCGGTGAGGTCGGGTCGCGCATCGCCGGCGGCCATTCGTGCCAGGAAAACGGGCCACCGGCACGGGTGAAATGCTCGTGCAGCGCCTCGAACGTCGCAAATGCCACGAGTGCGTCACCGGCGATGCGCTGGAAATCGCGAAACGACGCGGCGAGCGGTCCACCCCCGCCTTCTTGCAGTTCCTTACCGCGAAACCGTTGGTACAGCGCTTCGAGCACCGGGCGTTTCAGCGCGGCGACGGCGGCATGGTCGACAAGCTCGGCATGGCGCGCGGCGGCGATCGCTTCCGGCGGCGCCAAGGCCTGGATCGCCGTGTCCTCGGCAAAGCCGGGAACCGCGGTTACGTCAAGGTAGAGATAATCGAGCCAAATCCGGCTCGACGGCGAATACGGGCTGAAATGGCGCGGCTCGGCTGCGAACAGCGCGTGCAATGGGTTGATGCCGATCGTCGCGGCGCCGCGCCCGCCCGCCTCGCGGCACAATGCTTCGAGACTGGTGAAATCGCCGATACCCCAATCTCCGGCGTTGCGCAGTCCATAGACCTGCGTCGTCAGGCCCCAACTGCGGGCATGCGGTTGCAAGGCATCCGGCAAATGGCACCAGGGCGGCGCGACCACCAGACCGAATGTTGCGGCCTCTCCGGTCCCTTCGACGCGCAGTAAATGATAGCCAAGCGGCATGCCGGCCGGCAGCCGCAATTCGCTTTCATCGCTGCGGCCGGCGATTTCCGTGCCGTCCTCGAACCGGCATTGCCATGTGAGGCCGGCAGCACCCAGCGGCAGACGTATCGGCAATGCCGGGGACGGCGCCTCCTGCGGCACGATCTGGACCTGTGCGAGTCCGAACGGCGCGAGGCGCTCTTCTTCAGCAAGGGCGGCGGCGGCAAAGGCTGGATCGGCCGGCAACCCGAAGGCGGCGATCAACCGCGACAGCGTCTCTTCATCGGGTTCGCGGATCACCCCCAGCGCGTCGACATACCGGGTTCCGATGCCGACGAGGTCAGCGACATGCCGCAAATCGTCGAGGCGGCTCATCGCCGGACCGCGGCTGATCCGCCACGCCGCTGCGGATCACGATGCATCGTCGTCTCCGGCGGCATCGCTGGTGGCGGGTTCCCCGGTGATGACCTCAGCCGCCTGCGGCCAATGCGCGGCGCCGGCTCGATTGATAAACAGCGCAAACGAATGCGGCTGCAGTCGGTATGTCTCGCCAGGCTTCCACTGTCGCCCGTTGGAGGCAAGCCCGGTCGGCTCCGCGGTATCGACCAATGCCTCCCACACAAGCGGGGTCGGCAGTTGCGGGAATGTGAAGTCGAGGTTGCCGTAATAAGCGTTCATCATGACAAGAAAACTCTCGTCGATGTCGCGTTGTCCCCCCGGCGTGTAAAATTCTCCGGCGGCGCCGCCCAGCACATAGCCGAGCGACAGCGCTACGGGGTTGTTCCAATCGGCCGCCGTCACCTCGACTCCGGCTGGCGTTACCCAGGTGATGTCCTTCAAACCCTCGGACGATACGACTTCGCCGCGAAAAAAACGCGGCCGCGAAAACACCCGATGCTCGCGCCGTAAATGGATCAGGGTGCGGACAAAGGCGCGCAGCGTTTCGTCTTCCGGGCGGATGTTTTGCCATTCGATCCAGGCGGTGTCGTTGTCCTGGCAATAGGCGTTGTTGTTGCCGTGCTGGGTGCGGCCGATTTCATCGCCCGCCAGCAGCATCGGCACCCCGAGCGACACCAGCAATGTCGCGATCAGATTGCGCTTTTGCCGGTCACGCAACGCCACGATCGCCGGATCGTCGGTGACACCCTCGACGCCGCAATTCCAGCTGAAATTGGGTTCGTGGCCGTCGCGGTTGTCTTCGCCGTTGGCTTCGTTGTGCTTCTGCTCGTAGCTGACGACGTCTTGCAGCGTAAAGCCGTCATGCGCTGTGACGAAATTGGTGCTGGCCCACGGCCGCCGGCCACGATAGCCGAAAATGTCGGCAGAGCCGGCGACCCGCGACGCCATCTCGGCGACCAACCCCTTGTCGCCTTTCCAAAACCGGCGGACCGAATCGCGGTACTGGCCGTTCCATTCGGCCCAGCCGGGCGGAAAATTGCCGAGCTGATAGCCGTATTCCCCGACATCCCAAGGTTCGGCGATCAGCTTGACCTGCGACATCTCGGGGTCCTGGCGTATCGCATCAAAAAACGCCGCGCCCTGGCTGTATTCGCCGTCCTCGCGCGCCAATGTCGTGCACAGGTCAAAGCGGAAGCCGTCGACATGCATGTCGCGCACCCAATAGCGCAGCGAGTCCATGACCATTTGCATGACGCGCGGATGGTCGAGGTTCAGCGTGTTGCCGGTGCCGGTATAGTCGGCGTTGTAGCGGCGGTTTTCCTGGAGCCGGTAATAGGACAAATTGTCGATGCCCCGGAACGACAGCGTCGGTCCGAGATGGTTGCCTTCGCCGGTATGGTTGTAGACGACATCGAGGATGATCTCGATCCCGGCTTCGTGCAGTCGTTTGACCGCGGTCTTGAATTCGGTGATCGAGCCGGCCGGCAGAAAGCGCGGATCGGGAGCGAAAAAACCGATCGTGTTGTAGCCCCAGAAATTGCTGAGACCGCGATCGGCCAGCGGCCGCTCGGTGACCGAGGCATGGATCGGCAACAACTCGATCGCGGTGATGCCAAGGCCGACCAGATAGTCGATGACCGCGGGGGAGGCGAGCCCGGCAAAGGTGCCGCGTTCACCGTCGCCGACCGCCGGGTGCTTGATCGTAAAGCCGCGCACCTGCATTTCGAGGATGATGGTTTCTTCCCACGAGGTGCGCGGGTAGCGGTCGTTGTCCCAGGTGAAAGCGCTTTCGACGACGCGGCATTTCGGCATCAACCGGGCGCTGTCGCGGCGATCGAAGGCGAGGTCCTCGCGCGGGCTGCCGACACGGTAGCCGAACACCATGTCGCTCCACCGCAACTGCCCGGTTACGGCCCGCGCGTAGGGGTCGAGCAGCAGCTTGTTGTGATTGAAACGATGGCCGGCGGCCGGGTCATAAGGGCCGTAGACGCGATAGCCGTAAAGCTGCTCGGGGCGCGCCTCCGGCAGATAGCAGTGCCAGACCTCATCGGTATATTCCGGCAGTACAATGCGCGCGTACTCGTGTTGGCCGGTGCGGTCGAACAAGCACAGTTCAACTTTCTCGGCGTTGGCCGAGAACAATGCAAAATTGACGCCCTTGCCGTCCCAGGTGGCGCCGAGCGGATAAGGCCGGCCTGGCCACACCTTGGTCGATGGCATAAAGCGTCCTTCACGATCCGATCGTGAAAATCAGCACACCGAGCGGCGGTAATTGCAACTGCAATGAATAGGCGTGCCCATGCATGGGGTGCGCTGCGGCCTCCGCCGCGCCGGCATTGCCGACGCCGCTGCCGCCGTAATTTTCGGCATCGGTATTGAGGCGCTCGCAATAGCGGCCGGGGCGGGGCACGCCGATGCGGTAATCAACCCGCGGGATCGGCGTGAAATTGCACACGATGACGGCAAAATCATCTGGATCGCGACCGCGCCGGACATAAGACAGCACGCATTCGCCGGCATTGGCCGCGTCGATCCAATAGAAGCCCTCGGGGTCGCAATCGAGCTGGTGCAATGCCGGTAGCGTGCGATAGAGGCGGTTGAGATCGCGCACCAGGCTGTGCACGCCAGCATGCAGCGGGTCGCCGAACAACTGCCAGTCAAGCCCGATATCGTGGTTCCACTCGCGCTCCTGGGCGAACTCGCCGCCCATGAACAGCAGCTTCTTGCCGGGATGCGTCCACATGAAGGCGTAATAAGCCCGCAGATTGGCGAAACGCTGCCAGCGATCGCCCGGCATTTTGCCGATCAGCGAACCCTTGCCGTGTACGACCTCGTCATGGCTCAGCGGCAGGATGAAGTTTTCCTGAAACGCATAAAGCAATCCGAAGGTCAGGTCGTTGTGGTGGTATTTGCGGTGGATCGGGTCGCGCGACATATAGCCGAGCGTGTCGTGCATCCAGCCCATGTTCCATTTGAAGCCGAAACCCAACCCGCCGACATAAAGCGGCCGCGACACCATAGGCCATGCCGTTGATTCCTCGGCGGCGGTTGTCGCACCGGTCGCGTCGCCGAACACCAGTTCGTTCATCCGCCGCAAAAAGGCGATCGCCTCCAGGTTTTCGCGGCCACCATAAGCGTTGGGAACCCACTCGCCGGCATTCCGGCTGTAATCGAGGTACAGCATCGAGGCGACGGCATCGACGCGTAGCCCGTCGATGTGATGCTCCCGCAGCCAGTACAGCGCGTTCGACAGCAGGAAATTGGCGACCTCGCGCCGCCCGTAATTAAAGATCAGCGTATTCCAGTCGCGATGCAGTCCCTGGCGCGGATCGGCGTGTTCGTAAAGCGCGGTGCCGTCGAAGCGCCCGAGTCCGTGCGCGTCGCTCGGGAAATGCCCCGGCACCCAATCGAGCCACAGCCCGAGGCCGGCGCCGTGGCAGGCATCGACAAACGCGCGGAAATCGTCGGGTGAGCCGTAGCGGCCGGTCGGTGCAAACAGCGATATCGGCTGGTATCCCCACGAGCCGTCAAACGGATACTCCGTTGCCGGCATGATCTCGATATGGGTAAAGCCCAAATCCTTGACGTAGGGGACAAGCTGCTCGGCCAACTCGCGATAGCTCAAATAACGGCCTTGCTCGGCAAGATTGCGCCGCCACGAGCCCAGGTGAACCTCGTAGATCGAAATCGGCGCTTCACGCTCGTTGCGGCGCCAGCGTTCCTCCATCCACGCGCTGTCCTGCCAGGCGTGGCGTGACGGAGCGGCGACGACGGACGCGGTGCCGGGCGACGCGATGCCGGGCGACCGTTCGGCCTGCCTGGCATAGGGATCGGCCTTCAGCGGCAGCAATTCGCCGGTGGGGCCGACAATCTCGTATTTGTAGATGTGCCCGGGGTGCAGGCCGGGCACGAAAATTTCCCAGAATCCGCCGGCATGACGCCGCCGCATTGGCATGCGGCGGCCGTCCCATTGGTTGAAGTCGCCGACGACGCTGACTCGTTGCGCGCTCGGCGCCCATACCGCAAACGCCACGCCCTCGACACTTTCGTGCCGGATCGGGTGGGCACCGAGCTTCTGATAGCTGGTCAGATGATTGCCTTCGACCAGCAGGTGGATATCGAGTTCGCCGAGCACCGGCATAAAGCGATAGATGTCGTCGAATTCGTGCCAGGCGCCGCCGTCATTGCGACGTAGCCGGTAAGGAAACGGCTCCTGCCGTCCCGGGACGATGGCGGTGAAGAACCCTGCCGCGTGCTGCCGCACGCCGGTCGCGACCATTTCGCCGGTCGCAGCGTCGACCACCGCCATTGCCTGCGCTGCGGGCAGCAACGCTCGCACGACGATGCCATCGCCGGCCCGATGTATGCCGAGAAACGCAAAGGGGTCACCGTGACGGGCCGCGACGATTGCCTCGATTTGCCCCTGGTCCTGGGCGTCGAGCGCCGTGCCTGCCGCAAGCGGCGTGCTGGCGCCCGTCATCGAGCGATTGATCGCAGCAGCTTTTCGATATCGTACTGCCTCATGCCCGAAGACTGAAAAGGTTGCGCAACCCGTCGAGGAAGCCTGGATGCCGCCGTTTGCTTTCCAGCGCCGCGATGAAGTGATCGGCCCAGCGGTCGATGTCGTTATGCGTCAAGTGCGAAAACATGCTTTCGTGGCGTGCCTTGCGCTCGGCGAGCGGCATTTCGAGTGCGGTGGCGATCGCTTCCGCTACCGCTTCCGGTTCATGCGGGTTGACCAGCAGCGCCCCTTCAAGCTCCGCCGCGGCGCCCGCGAACTGCGACAGGATCAGCACGCCGGGGTCCTCCGGGTCTTGCGCGACGACATATTCCTTCGCCACGAGGTTCATACCGTCGCGCAGCGGCGTCACCAGCCCAACCCTGGCGGTGCGGTAATATCCAGCGAGAATGCCGCGCGTGAACGAGCGGTTGACATAGCGGATGGGGGTCCAGGCGGGGTCGCCGTGACGCCCGTTGATCTGCCCGACCAGGGAACTGACGGATTGTTCGATCTCGGCGTATTCGGGGACATCAGTCCGGCTTCTCGGAGTGATCTGCAGAAATGTAACCTGACCGAGAAACTCCGGGCGGCTGTCGAGCAAGTGGCCGAAAGCCTGGATGCGGTGCGGGATGCCTTTGGAATAATCGAGGCGGTCGACGCCGAGGATCAGTTGCCGGCCGGCGAGACTGGCGCGCAGATCGGCCACTTGCCGCGATCTCATAGCGTTGCGCGCGGCGCGCGCATAAACCGGCGTGTCGATGGAAACCGGAAAAGCGCGCACATTGGCGGCGTTGCTGCCTAATTCCGTCTCGAAGTAGCGGCCGAGATTTTCGGCGTCGGCCTCGGTCTGCAAGCCGACCAGATCGTAATGGCTGAGCCCGCCGATCGTCTCGGCATGCTGTGGCAGTGCCGTCAGCAGATCCGGGGGAGGGCAGGGAATATGGAGAAAAAAGCCGATCGGGTTTTCGTGCCCCAGCGCCCGCAATTCCTTGGCGAGCGTCAGCAGATGATAGTCATGGACCCAAATAATATCATCCGGCTGTAAATAGGATGACAGGGTTTCCGCAAATCGCGCATTAACTCTGAGATATCCGGCGAGATCAACCGAGGTGAATTCGGCAAGATCGATCCGATAATGCAGGATCGGCCACAAAACCCGATTGGCAAATCCGTTATAATATTCTTGAAAATCGATTTTGGAGAGGTCGAGCGTGATGTAGGTGCGGCCGCGCCGTTCGACGACGCTCGGCCGGGTCGGCGCGTCTTCCTCGTCGGCGACCTTGCCGCTCCATCCGAACCACAGGCCCTCACGGCCCTTCAATGCAGCATCGACGGCGACCGCCAGTCCGCCCGCCCGCCGCGACGCGCCCGGTTCTGGCACCATGACCCGGTTCGACACCAGAACAAGTCGCGACACCTCCGATCCTCCTTGATTTTTTGCCTGATTTTTCATGGTGTGCTCTGGCACTGGGCGATTTCGCCGAGCCAGGTGCGCACCGCCTGCGGTTCCGGGAACCACCCGGATAACCCCGGACGCTCTTCGCCGACTGAAAATGCGAAGCCGCCAAGCCGCAACGCAGCGTCAAACCCCGGCTGATCGAGCGGATCGTCGGCAATAAAAACCGGACACCGCCCGGCAAACGGAGACACCGCCATGAAGCGTTCGATTGCTTTCCCCTTGTGAAATCCCGCCGGTCTGATCTCGAACACCAGATGCCCGGCAACCAGATCCAGATCATAGCCCGGAAGCCCGGCGGTGAAGTCCGTCAGCGCCGTGCGCAGCGGCGCCTTTTCAGAATCGCTGAACCGATGGTGAATCGTGAAATCGACGCCCTTGTTTTCGGCGAAGGTGCGCGGAAAGCGCTGCAGCAGAAGCTGTAACTCCTGCCAGGCGGTGTCGGGCAGTCGGGCCTGCGTCAGCGCGGTTGCGGCTCCGTTGGCCGTACCGCGGATTTCGGCGCCGTGCACGCCGCTCGCTTTCAGCCCGAGCGGGAACAGCCGATCGAGTTCCGCGATCGGCCGGCCGCTGACCAGTGCAAGAGCGCCGCCGAGGCGACGCTCGATAGCGGCGAGATCGGCCAGCAATGCAGCTGGCACCTCGACCGCATCGGGTGAGGGGGCCAGATCGAGCAACGTCCCGTCAACATCCAGAAACAGTCCGATCCGATGCGGGCTTAAATCGAAATGGTGGCTGAGATATAGCGGGTTCAATGCGCCCAGACTCCCAGCCTCCGTTGCTCTACCCTCGCGGCAAACGTCCTTAACCAGCAATCGTTCCGCTGTGCAAATGCGCGCCGGAACCGGCTCGCGTCAGACGCGGTAATGCGTCAGAGTACCACTTCGACGAGGAACGGTCCCGGCGTTGCGACGCCTTCGGCGAACCGGCGGTTAAAGCTTTCCATGTCGGTCACCCTAGCACCGGGCACGCCCACGCTTTTGGCGAGGCCGACCCAATCGATATCGGGGTTGCCGAGATCGAGCATGTCGAGCGCTTTGCGGCCGGGGTTGCCGGCGCCGACATTGGCTAGTTCGCCGCGCAGGATCTGATAGGTGCGGTTGGAAAACAGGACCGTCGTGATGTCGAGACCTTCGCGAGCTTGCGTCCACAGCGCCTGCACGGTGTACATGGCGCTGCCGTCGGCCTGCAGCGCGACGACCTTGCGATCGGGGCAGGCAACCGCCGCGCCGGTCGCCATCGGCGGTCCGAACCCGATCGATCCGCCCATATTCGACAGCCAGTCATGCGGCTGTGCCGATTTGGTCGGCGCGAAAAACCCGCGGCCGGTGGTCACCGCCTCGTCGGCGATAATCGCATTTTCCGGCAGCAGTGCGCCTACCGACCTGCCGAGCGCCTCCGGCGTAATCGCTCCCGTCGCCGGCGTCGGCGCCGGATCGTTGACCACCAGCGGCGCGGTGCCGCGCGCGCCGACCTCGTCCGCCAGCATTTCGAGACCGGCAATCAGGTCTTCGTCCGGCCGCGCCAGCACATGCCCCTGACAATCGGTCGGGCTGAGCTGGCTCGGTTTGTCGGGATAGGCGAAAAACGCTACCGGCATCTTCGAGCCGACCAGAATGATGTGCTTGAGGCCGGCCAGCACCCGCAACGCCTGATCGACGACATAGGGAATGCGCTCGACCGATACCCGGCCGCGGCCGCGCTGGGTGCGTGCGTTCGATCCCTGCGCGATCAGCCGCGCGCCGGTTTTGGCGGCGATGCGGCCGGCGAGGTCCAGCCCATCGGCGCGCACGGCACGGCCGGTCAAGAGGATCAGCGTCGGTTCTCCCGAGCGCAGCACCCGTGCCGCCTCGACGACGGCGTCATGCGACGGCGCCGTAGGCTTGGCGGCAGGCTTGACCGGGGCGGCGCCGGAGCCTTCGTTCCACGCCGTGTCGGCCGGCAAGATCAGGGTCGCGATGCGGCCCGGCGCCATTCGCGCCGCTTCGACCGCGGCAGCGCCGTCGGCGGCAATCGATTTCGCATCCGGCGAGGTCTTGACCCAATGCGACGACGGACGCGCCAGCCCTTCGATATCGGAGGTCAGCGGCGCATCGTATTGCCGGTGATAGGTGGCGTGGTCGCCGACGATATTGACCATCCCCGACATCGCCTTGTTGGCGTTGTGGATGTTGGCGAGACCATTCGCAAGGCCGGGGCCGAGATGCAGCAAGGTTGCGGCCGGGTTGTCGGTCATCCGGTAATAGCCGTCGGCTGCGCCTGTCACGACGCCCTCGAACAGCCCGAGGACGCAGCGCATGCCGTCGACCCGGTCGAGCGCGGCGACAAAATGCATCTCGGAGGTGCCAGGGTTGGCAAAGCACACATTGACGCCGCCGCCGACCAGCGTGCGCACCAGACTTTCCGCACCGTTCATTCCGGTTTCTCCGCTTTGCCCTGAGGCCGATGGCGCCATCCTGCCTATGCTGACTGTTGCGGGCAAGCGCGCCCCTCTCGCATCAGCCGTTCAAGTGCGCCGTAAGGGCGTGCATCGACGCACTCTCAGATGCAGCCACGGCCATTGCCGTGCTCAATCGGGCACCCGACATTAACGAACTGCGCCCATCGGCGCCGGGAGCTTGTAATGCGCCGTCGTGCGTTGCTGATTTTGGCGCTTGTCGCCGCGTCGCTGGTGCAGACGGCTCGAGCGCAGACGACGATCGTTCCGGCGGTGCCCTATTACGCGATGGATCCGCATTCGCCGCTGACGCCGTACGCCAACAGCCCGCTGCAGCAGCAACAGCTTGAGAACTATCGCAGCCAGCTATTGCAGACTCAAAGGCAACTGTCGCTGCGGAACCCGGCCGGCACCAACCCGACGCAGCTACAGGTCGATCGCCAGCTCAACTCTTTTGCAGCGCCGTCGCCTGCCCCGCTCGGCGGCACGGTTTCTCCCGCGCCCGGCGGCATGGCCTCGCTGCCGCGATGAGCGTCGAGTGCGGACCTGCCGCAGCCCGCGCGCTGACCGATTGGCTGGTGCGCGACGGCCGCCTGCTGCCCGACGCCAGCGTGCTTCTCGGCGAGTTCTGCGAGCGCAGCATTGCCGCCGGTCTACCGCTCGACCGCGCGTCGCTCCAGTTGCGCGCGCTGCACGCACGCTATCGGGGTGTTGCCCGCATCTGGGAGCCTGGAAAGTCGATCGACGAGCGCTATCTCGATCATGGAGTCGAAAAAACAGCAATGTATCTTGAAAGCCCGATGCGCGCCGCGGTCGAAAGCAACCGGCGGCTCGACTGGCGGCTTGATCACGGCCGGGCGTTGCCGTTCGGGCTGCTCGAAGAACTGCGCGAGCAGGGGTTTACCCATTACACGATTGCTCCGGTCACCTATTCCGTCGGGCTGGTCAATGCCGTGGCATTGGCGACCCGGTATCCGGGCGGGTTTACGCCGGCCGACCTGATTTTTTTTGACAGTGTGCTGCCAGCCTTCTCGGCGGTGGTCGAGTTGAAGGCAATGCGGCGCTTTATCGAGAACATGCTCAATACCTATGTCGGGCAGGAGCCGACCCGGCTGATCCTGGATGGTCAGGTCCGCCGCGGCGATGTCCGCACGATCACAGCGGCCTTGATGCTGGTTGACCTGCGCGATTTCACGTTGCTGTCGGACCGGATGGGGCCGCGCGACGTGATCCGCCTGCTCAACGAATACTTCGATTGCGTGTTTCCGCCGGTCTACCGGCACCACGGCGAGATCATGGAAATCATGGGCGACGGGGTGCTGGCAATTTTTCACCCGCCTCCCGGCGCCAGCGAAACCGAGGCATGCCGGGCCGCGCTTGCCGCCGCGCAGGAGGCACTCGCGGCCGTAACGGCGCGCAACCGCCGCGAACAGCCCGGGGCGCCGATCCTCCAGGCCGGGATTGCGCTGCATTACGGGACCGCCTCCTACGGCAATATCGGCTCGGGCGACCGGCTCGATTTCACCGTGATCGGCCCCGATGTGAATTTGACGAGCCGTATCGAGCGGTTCTGCCGCGAACTCGACCGCCCGCTGATCATGTCGGAGGCGTTCGCCGCGACCCTGGGGCGGCCGGTCTGGGAAATCGGCCATTTCGAGCTGCGAGGCTTTTCCCGATTGCAGCGCCTGTTCGAGCTGCCGCCGGAGGATTGGGCGGGCTAGCGGCGTTCGCGGAAAAAGCGGCGCAGCAGGTCGGCGGCGGCGGCTTCGGCGATGCCGCCGTAGATCTCGGGCCGGTGATGACAGGTGGGGTGCGCGAAGATGCGCGGGCCATGCTCGACACCGCCGCCTTTCGGGTCATAGGCGCCGAAATAAAGGCGCCTGATATGCGCCAGCCCTATGGCCGCGGCACACATCGGGCAGGGTTCCAGCGTCACATAGAGGTCGCAGCCGGCGAGATGTTTTGCACCGAGGCTGGCAACCCCGGCTCGCAGCACCAGCATTTCGGCGTGTGCCGTGGGGTCGTGGTCGCGCTCGACGCGATTGCCGGCCGCCGCGATAATGCCGCCGCTCGCGTCGACCAGCACGGCGCCGACCGGCACATCGCCGTTTGCCGCGGCCGTCTTGGCTGCGTCAAGCGCGCTGGCCATCGCAGGCGGAAGCGACGCGGTCATCACCAGCGATTGCCCCAAGGCGTGGCTCGGCCTATGTCGTCTCTGCGCACCCGCAGCCTCGGTCGCGTTCAATGGGATTCCAGCATGGCACAGGCCCTACGCGAACGCAGCGCTTCCAAGCGAGCCGTTCCGAAACGAGTTGCTGCTCCCGCGCCGGGTATTCCAACACCGACCGCACCGGAACGCATCGCAAAAGTCATGGCGCGCGCGGGGCTGTGTTCGCGGCGGGATGCCGAGCGGTGGATTGCCGAGGGGCGGGTCGTCGTGGATGGCGCCGTGCTGACCAGCCCAGCGGTTACGGTCACCGACGACAGCGATATCCGCATTGACGGCAGACCATTGCCGGAGCGCGAGCGGGCACGACTGTGGCGTTATCACAAACCCACTGGGCTGGTGACGACGCATCGCGACGAAAAGGGCCGCGCAACGGTGTTTGCGGCGTTGCCGGCGGAATTGCCCCGGCTGATCTCGATCGGCCGCCTCGACCTCAACTCCGAGGGGCTGTTGCTGCTGACCAATGACGGCGCGTTGGCTCGGCGTCTCGAACTTCCTGCGACCGGCTGGATCCGGCGCTACCGGGTGCGGGTGCATGGGATTGTCGATCCGGCGCGGCTGACGGCGCTCGACCGCGGCATTTCGGTCGACGGCGTATCGTACGGGTCGATCCGCGCCCAACTGGATCGCCAGCAAGGCTCGAACGCCTGGATCACGCTGTCGCTGCGCGAAGGCAAGAACCGCGAAGTGCGGCGCGTATTGGAGCACCTCGACTATCGTGTTACCCGCCTGATCCGATTGGCCTACGGGCCGTTTCAGCTCGGGCAACTGGCGCGCGGCGCGATCGAGGAAATCCCGAAAAAGGTGCTCGCGGAGCAGCTTGGGAGTTCCGCTTCACGCAATACCTCTCCTGATCAGCGGCCTGAGGCAAAGGCCGTGGCGACGAAATCGCCGCGAACAAGAGCGATCCGTCGAAGTGATAGTGGGCAAAGAACCAATGATTGATGGCATGTGATGCGTGCGTTGCACGAAAAGCGCGGCATGCGCATTGTCGGCGGGGTGCATCGCGGGCGGCGGCTGGGGGTGCCGCCGGGTGATACGGTGCGGCCGACCAGCGATCGGGCGCGCGAGGCGCTGTTCAACATTCTGTCGCACGGTGCGTTCGCGGCGTCGGGGCTGCCATTTGCCGAACGGCCGGTGCTGGACGCGTTTGCCGGCACTGGGGCGCTCGGGCTGGAAGCCTTGTCGCGCGGCGCCAGCGACGCCGCGTTTATCGAGGACAGCCGCGAGGCGCTCGGGGTGTTACGCCGCAACGTCTCGATGCTCGACGAGGACGACCGGGTCCATATCCTGGCCGGGGATGCCACACGGCCGCGACGCGCCGTTTTTGCCTGTGCTGTCGCCTTTCTCGATCCGCCCTATCACAGCGGTCTGGCGATGCCGGCCCTGAGCGCGCTCGATGCGGCCGGCTGGCTGGCGTCGGACGCGCTGATTGTTGCGGAAATTGCGGCGCGCGAGGAACTTGCGGCGCCCGCCGGCTTTACCGTCGTTGACGAGCGCGTCTACGGTGCCGCCCGCCTGGTGTTTCTGCGCCGCGACGATGCCCTGACAGGAGAGCCGATATGAGCGACAACCCGCCTCGCGTTACTCTGCCGGATGGCGAATCCGTGCCGGCCTTCGGTCTTGGCACCTGGCATATGGGCGAGAACCGGCGGCAGGCCGCCGAGGAAGCCGCTGCCGTCAAGCTCGGCATCGAACTCGGCATGACGCTGATCGACACCGCCGAGATGTACGGCAATGGCGGCGCCGAGGAAGTGGTTGCCGCGGCGTCGGCTGGCGCGCGCGACCGGTTGTTCATCGTCAGCAAGGTGCTGCCGAGCAATGCCTCGCAGAAAGGCGTCGTCGAGGCGTGCGAGCGCAGTCTGAAGCGACTCAAGACCGACCGTATCGATCTTTACCTGCTGCATTGGCGCGGCTCGGTGCCGCTGGCGGAGACGCTGGCCGGGCTTGCCCGGCTGCAGCGCGACGGCAAAATTCGGCATCACGGCGTCAGCAATTTCGGCGCCGAGGACATGCGCGAATGGGTCGGGCTGACCGGCGGCGCTGGTGTCGCGTCCAACCAGATTCTCTACAATCTCAGCCGACGCGGCCCGGAATGGGATCTGATCCCGTGGTGCCGCGAGCGCCGTATTTCGATCATGGCCTATTCGCCGATCGAACAGGGCCGCATCCTCGGCAACCGCACTTTGCGGGAGGTCGGCGAGCGGCACGGCGCGACTGCGGCGCAGGTCGCGCTCGCCTGGTTGCTGCGGCAGGACGGCATGATCGTCATTCCGAAAGCGACCAAGGCGGCGCATGTGCGCGAGAATTGGGGCGCGCTGAACCTGGCTTTGGATGATTCCGATCTCGTGGCGCTCGATCGGGCGTTTCCGCCGCCGAAGGGCCGCAGCCCTCTCGGCATGCTGTAGAGGGCGTTGCTGCGGCGTCGATTGCCGCTCGCGCATATTGTCGGCACAGTAGCGCGGGAACAGCCAGAATGAGGGCTTCATGGCCGATCTGACGATGTATCTCGGCAACAAGAATTACTCGTCGTGGTCGTTGCGGCCGTGGCTCGTGCTGAAGCGCACGACCGTGGCTTTTGACGAAGTCGTCATCCCGCTACGGCAGTCGGGCACGCGCGAAACCATCCTCAAATATTCGCCATCCGGGCGCCTGCCGGTGTTGCGGCATGGTGCCGTCACGATCTGGGAAAGCCTGGCGATCTGTGAATACCTCGCGGAATCGTTTCCGACGTTCGACCTATGGCCGAAGGATACGGAGGCCCGCTCGCATGCACGCGCGGTCAGCGCCGAGATGCATGGCGGGTTCGCCGCGTTGCGGCAGCATCTGCCGATGAACATCCGGTCGAGCTTTCCGCATCGCGGCGTCACCCCCGAGGCACAGGCCGACATCAATCGGGTCATGGCGTTGTGGCGCGATTGCCGCGTCCGCTTCGGCCAGGGCAAAGGCGATTTCCTGTTTGGCCATTTCACGATTGCCGATGCGATGTTTGCGCCGGTCGTCAGCCGGTTTCGGACCTACAAGATCGAATTGGAGGAAGAGGCCCAAGCCTATTGCGATGCAATAATGGCGCTCGCGGCCATGCAGGAGTGGATCGCGGCCGCGCGCAATGAGCCGATGATCATCGAGGCGTACGAGTTCTAACGGGCAGAAGTGGTGAACGGCGAGGCGTTCGAGGCAGAGGGCATACGCGGCTTTCTGCATAGGCCCGAGTCGCCGCGCCCGCACGGGGCTGTGCTGACGCACGGCGCCGGCGGAAACTGCAACGCGGCGCTGCTGGTGGCAGCGGCCGAGGCATTCAGTGCGGTCGGGCTTCATGTTTTGCGGTGCGATCTGCCGTTTCGACAGCGGCGGCCGTCCGGCCCACCCTCGCCGTCCGGAGCGGCAGCGGACCGGGCGGGCTTGCGCCTCGCCGTTGCGGCGCTGCGCAATATCGTCTCCGGCGGGCTGATACTGGGCGGCCAGTCCTATGGCGGCCGGCAGGCGACGATGCTGGCGGCCGACGAGCCGGGGCTTGTCGATCTGCTGTTGCTGTTTTCGTATCCGTTGCACCCACCGGGCAAACCCGAGCGCCTGCGCACCGAGCATTTCCCCCGGCTGCGCACCCCGGCGATTTTTGTCCAGGGCACGGCAGACCCTTTCGGCTCAATCGCTGAACTTGAGGCGGCATTGCCGTTGATCCCGGCCGCAACCCGATTAATTCGGGTCGAGCGCGCCGGGCACGATCTCAAGCGCGGACGGTTCGATCTCGCCGGTGTGGTCGATGCATGTTTGACCCAGCTTGGCGGGCAGGCCCACGGGCTGGCGGGATACCGGCAATCGTGACAATCTCGACGGGCCTGGACGGGAGGGAAACATGCGCAGAGTCGGACGCAACAGCTTTACCGAAATCTATTACGCCGGCTGTAATCCGAGCTTTGTCGAGACCAATGACGGCTATGTAATGATCGACACACCGCAACAGCCGATCGATGCGGTGCGCTGGCGCGAGATGATGGAAGAAAAGGCGCCGATCCGCTACCTGATCAACACCGAGCCGCATGGCGACCATATCTCGGGCAACGCGTTTTTCCCGCATGTGCCGGTGGTCGGCCAAGTGCAGTTGCAGGAATGCTTTGAGCGCTACCTCAACGCGTTCGGCTCGCTCGAAGAAAAGCGCGAGCGCCTGAAACAAACCGACCCGGACAGCGTGTTTCTGCTCGGCCATCCGGACTATACCGACCCGCACGGGCCGAGTGTCACTTTCACCGACGGGCTGACACTCAATGTCGGCGACCACACGTTCCGCATCATCCATCACCCCGGCCATACCGCGCCGCAGACATCGGTTTATGTGCCGGAAGAAGGCGTCGTCTTTACCGGTGACAACGTGTTTCACAAATGCCGTTCCTGGCTGCAGGAATGTGACCCCTGGGAATGGCTGAGCGCGTTGCGAAGCATCGAGGCGCTTGATGCCGAGATCATCGTGCCGGGTCACGGCGAGCCCTGCGGCAAGGCCTATCTGAAGGAACAGGCGCAGATCGTGGAAAACTGGGTCGGATTTATCGAAACCTATGTCGATCGCGGTGTTGGGCCAGAGCAGATTCTGCAGGAGGGCGTGCCGGTAACCCGGCAGGACCCGTATCCGATCGGCCAGCGCCTGTTCATCCACGACGAGCGGCTTACCGGCATGATCGTCAACAATTTGCATCGCCGTATTCAGGAACGGAAAGAATCTGGCCGTGCTGGGTAAGGCTTTATAGATTGTCATCCCGGCGCGGGCCGGGATGACCAATGTTGGGCTGGAACCTCGCCCGGAAACTGCAAAGCCATTTGTTGAATGCTGATTTTAAGCCTGCATTCCGGGCCGCATGATTCATCGGCGGCCCTGTTTGACGATTACCGCGTTCTGGCCGCCGTTGCCGAAGAACGGATGAACCGGGTCAAAGGTTCGGGCGGGTTTCCCGAGCAATCGATCGCCGAAGTGTTGGGCATCGCCGGCGTCACGCGGCGCGATGTCGATGTGCTGGTCTGCACTCGGGCGTTTTTTCTGCGCCGATATTTCACCTATTGGCGAGGGCATGAAAAACTGCGGGAAGGGCTGCGGCGGCTGACCGGGCACGAAAAGATGCGCGAAATGAATGTCGTCGTCAGCAAGCTCGGACGACGCGCCGACGACGTCTTCGATTCCGCCGCGTTCCTCGCCGATCTCGGGCTGCGGCCGGATGTGAAGCTGTATTTTTCAAACCATCATTTCAGCCACGCGCTGCCGAGTCTGTTTTTTACCGATTGGGAAGAGGCGCTTTTGTACACTGCCGATGGCAGCGGTGATCAGGTCTATTACAGCCATAACCTGCTGCGCGACGGCACGCTGACCAATCTTTACGGCGACGATCGCTGGCTCGGGCGCGCCCGGCCGTCAGGCAGTCTTGGTCTCGCCTACGGCTATGTCACCGAGGCGCTGGGATTTCGCATGAACCGCCATGAAGGCAAGCTGACCGGGCTGGCCGCTTATGGCGAACCGACGCTGCTGCCGCAGATGCAGCAACATTTCAGCATCGCCGATGACGGCCGCATCGATATGGATTTCGTCGATGATGTGGCGCTGCGCAACGGCTTTCGGGCATTGGTGCAGCCCGAAACGCGCGAGAATGCCGCCGCTTCGGTGCAGGCACTTCTCGAATGGGGTATCCGGGAGTCGGTCGGCCGCCTGCTGCAACGGCATGGCGTGCGGCGGCTTGGCCTGGCCGGCGGGGTTTTTGCCAATGTCCGGCTCAACCGGGTACTGACCGAGACATTGTCGGTCGACGAGGTGTTCGTGGTGCCGCCGATGGGGGATGACGGGCTGGTGATCGGTGGTGCCTTGCAATTCCTGCTGCAACGCGACGGCCTGGACAGTTGGCTCGGGCGGCGCTATCGCCTGAGCGATGTCTATTGGGGCGCCACCGGTGATGCCGACGCATTCGCTCGAGTCGCCACCACGGGCGGGGCTGTGCGACATGCCGGCGATCCCGCGGCGCTGGCGGCCGAGTGGCTTGCCGCGGGGCGGATCGGCGCAGTGTATCACGGCCGCATGGAATATGGGCCACGGGCGCTCGGCGCGCGCAGCATTCTCGCCAGTCCGGCCAATGCGGCCGTCAATCAGACATTGAACGACCGATTGCAGCGCAGCGAGTTCATGCCGTTTGCGCCGGTCGTCAGTGAAGGAGAGGCCGCCGCGGTGTTCGATATCGGCCCGGTCAATCGCTATGCCGCGCAATTTATGACGATTTGCTGCGCGGTACAGCCGGAATGGCGCGAGCGCATCCCGGCGGTCGTCCATATTGATGGCAGTGCCCGGCCGCAAATCATCAAACGCGCTGAACACCCGCTGTACTTCGATATTCTCAGGGGGTTTACGGCGCATACCGGGCTGCCGGTGCTGGTCAATACCAGCTTTAACGTGCACGAGGAGCCGATCGTCAACCGGCCCGAAGAATGCCTGAAGGCACTGGCTGACGGTCGGGTCGATTTCGTCGCGACCGCCGATGCGGTCTGGACGCGGACCGCATCCTAATCCACACTCCGGGGGAATGCGCCGGCCGTTCGCTCGTTAGTCATCTGTCAACGGGTATCGGTGAGAATGCTACCGGTGCTGGTCACCAATGGAGGACGAAATGGCCATTATCGACGTTGCCAAGCGGAGCGGCCGCGCGCTGGCACTGACCGCGGCGGTTGCCGTGACGGCTACGTTGGCCGCGGCGCCGAATGCCGCGCAGGCGAGAGGCAATGGCGCCGGTATCGCACTCGGGGTTCTCGGCGGTGCAGTGGCCGGGGCGGCGATCGCCTCGACGGCGGCGCCCTATTACAATCCGTATTACGCTGCGCCGTATTATGCGCCACCGGCAGCCTATTATCCGCCGGCCCCGTATTACGCCGCGCCGCGCAGCTGCTGGGACCCGTACTACCGGCGCTATTACGCTTGCTAAAGCACTGCGCCGCTTGACGGCGTAAAGAATTGTTACGATGGCCGGGGTAGTCCCGGCCGTCGTGCGTAACAGTTGACCAACCATAAATACGACGTTCTGCCGACCCCAGCGGAGATGCGAGCCGCCGGCGGGCGGCCCGGCCTACCGCCCCCGCGAATGCGGGGGCGAGCCGTTTTTTCCGCCGAGCTTTACAGGTATTTTGCCGGCCGGATCATCGCACGCCACATATGCGCGACCGGGCTGTTGTCAAAGCCCAACCCTTCCTTGGGCTGCTTGAAGTTACGCCCGATAACATCGGTAAATTCTTCCAGCTCGACTTCCACGGTCGGGTCAAACGAATAGATGTCGTGCACGGTAATCATCCGGCCCGACATATACCATTTGTGATCCCGCATCCGTTTGTAGTCTTCTTCGATGTAGGGGTCTGGGCGATAGTCCGCACCAAATGACTTGACGTAGGATTGCGGGTATTCATAGCCGACTGAGTCGTCAGGATAGAATCGCAATACCTGATGCGCCCGGATGGCCCAGGTGATCTCCTCGTCGACATAGGGTTCGACAAGCTGTGCGCCCCAATATCCATGATCGCCACGGATAAAGCCGATCGTCGAAATGTCGTGCAGCAGGCAGGCGAGCACCATTTTTTCACTGAGGCCGCCCTTGACCGCATGCCGCGCGCTTTGCAGCAAATGTGCCGACGGGCCAAAGCGATAATGGAAGAAATCCATCAATGTCGGCTTTTCCGGCATTTCCGGCAGCCGCGGGTCGTCGCCCATCAGCACTCGTGCCTTTGGGTTCTTTGCCATTTCGGCCGCGGCATTCGGCGCCGGCCCCATATCGGCGTCGGCCATCGTATAAAGGCGGGACTTGATGACAATGTAATCGAGTTCGTCGCTCATCTGCTTTTCGAGCGCGTCGGCGCGCTGCGATAGGGTCATCGTGTCATTCATGTCGCGATCCTTCTTCACAGGCAGGGCTTGACAGGGAGTTCAGGTGTAAAGCCTGTGCAAACCTTAATGCCTGCTTCCCGCGACGGCAATGGTGCCGCCGATTAAAGGCTTTTCCCGTCAAACGGGGTCGGCGTCAGGGTCGCGAGATCGATATCGTCGAGACAACGGACATTGATCGCAACCATTTCCGCGCCGTTGGGTGCAGTACCTCGGGCGAACGACCCGATGCCGCATTTGCGGCAAAACTGGTGGTGGATGATTTTCTTGTTGAACTGGTAATCGGCGAGATCGCCATCGCCCGATAACAAGCTGAACTGATCCGCTGCCGCAAATGCCAGCAGCGAACCGCGTTTGGCGCAGATCGAGCAGTTGCACGAAATCACCTTGTCGAGCGATGCGGTCACCCGGTATCGCACCGCGCCGCAATGGCAACCGCCGGTATAGGTTTTTGCATCCGGCATCAGCTGAGCACTCCGATCTTGTGCCGCTCGATCAGGGCGAAATCGATCGCCGCGCCGAGCCCGGGACCGGTCGGAGCGTGAACGAAGCCGTCACGATCGGGCGTGATTTCCTCTTCCATCCCGTATTTCTGCATTGCATCGGGCAACAGCACCTCGAACAGCTCGGTGTTCCGGATCGCCATGATGACGTGCAGGTTGGCGACGTTGTTCAGGGAATTGCCGCCATGATGCACCTCGTAATTCATCCGGAAGGCTTCGGCGAGGTGCGCTGTCTTGATCAATGTCGTGATGCCGCCTTTGACGGCCACGTCGCCGCGCAGCATGTCGGTGGCGCGCTGCATCACCCAAGGTATGTATGAATCGAGGCCGCCGATCGGGTATTCGGTCGCGAGGATCGGAATGTGAAGCTGCTGCTTCAGCTTGACGTAATTATAGATGTCCTGCTCCGACAGCGGGTCTTCGTACCAGTAGAAGCCCATTTCCTGGATTGCGAGACCGACGCGTAGCGCTTCCTCGTAGCGATAGCTCCAGGTCGAATCGAGCATGATCTGGTAATCGTCGCCGACCGCTTTGCGCACGGCCTCGCACACTTTGATGTCTTCGCGCCATTGCTGCGGCGGGTGGATTTTATAGGCGTGCCAGCCGGTCGATTGATAATGCCTGGCCTGGTCAGCGTAGGCTTCGCGCGACGCGTGAATTTCCGAACTGGCATAAGCGCCGATCTTGTCGCGGCAGGTGCCGATCAGCCGGTGGATCGGCAGCCCCGCCGTCTTACCGGCGATATCCCACAAGGCGATGTCGACCGCGCCGATCGAGCGCACTGTCGCGGCACGGGCACGCGCCCACAACAGCTTGTTGAGGCGTTCGCGGTCGAGCGGATCCTGGCCCATCACGACCGGTTTCAGAAAGCGGATCAGCCCCGGCCCGTCGAGGCTCGCCGGGTTTGACGAGGTGCCGAGAAAGGCGTGCCCTTCGATGCCTTCGTCGGTGACGACGCGCAACAGGCCGAGATCGCTCTTGCCGGTCGGACGGGCCGAATGGTGTCCGTATGTCGTCGAGGGGATGCTGTCCCAGCCGAACAAGGTCAGGGTGACATCGGTGATCTTCATACGCCGCCTCCCGCCGGTCTTGCGTGTCCGCCATCAAATCGCGGGGAGGGCAGGCCGAGCAAGCGCTATTGTCGGTCCGTCGCGAACGGGCCGCGCACGACGCCGCCCGCAAACCGGTCTTTGGATCAGAGCGGCTTGCCGCTGCGATCGTAGAACGTCGCGAAGCCCAGCAGCTTGTCGACCGTGCGGCCATCGGCGGCCAGCGGCGTGACGCAGCTTTCGACGGTGCGATGGTCGGGGTTGCGATCCCACAATGAGGGACCGCGCCGCCATGTCGGCATGCCGGTTTCGGCGGTATAGCGGAACCGATCGCGCGCAATCGGGTTGAGCAGCGTCTGCGGTTGCACCTCATCGAGCCAGGTGCCGGTAACTTCACGGCCGATCGAATTCACCACCAGCGAGCCGCATAGGCGAAAGCGATACCGCAGCGGGTCGCGGAAAATGTCGAGCAGCCACATCCGTGACCACAATGCCGGGATGTCTTCAGGCACGATGTGCTGGCGCCCCGGCAGTTGACCGGCGGGCGCGACCGATTGCCAATATTCAAAAATGCGGCCGACCAGCGGGTGCCAGTCGCTGCGGTCTTCCGGTATCCGGTAATTTGTCCAGGCGCCAAAATCGGCCGTCAAATGCTACGCTCCGCCGCGCCGGCCGGATGTTATTGCCAACAGCGAACCGTAGAATAGCCGCTTATTCGAGTTGCGCAAAGCGCGGCAACATTACGTTGTCGGATAGTCCGCCATGCGCGGGCCTTGGAACGAGCGCCATCGACGGGCATCCTGTGGACCGGTTTGAGGAGATTGGCTCTATGGCAAGTGAAGTGGCTATTCCGGCGCGGTTCAAGATCGAAACGCGCGATGTCGAATACCGGCGGCATGACGGTGCGCCGTTGCTGGCGCGGTCATACCGGCCGATGGGGGACGGGCCGTTTCCCGCATTGGTTGACGTGCATGGCGGTGCTTGGGCTTCGGGCGACCGGCTCAACAACGCGCCGCTCGACGCGGCGCTGGCAAAGAGCGGCATTGTCGTGCTGGCGGTCGATTTCCGTATGCCGCCCAAGCACCGCTATCCCGAATCGATTGCCGACATCCACTACGCGATCCGCTGGCTGAAGGCGCATGCCGGCGAGTTCAACAGCCGCCGCGACCTCGTGTCGGCGCTCGGCACGTCGAGTGGTGCGCATCAACTGCTGCTGGCGGCGCTGAAGCCCGCCGATCCGCGTTATGCCGCGGCGTCGGAAAACGGCGCGGTCGGCGAGGATGCGAGCCTGCCCTATCTGGTGCTGTGTTGGCCGATCTCCGACCCGCTGGCGCGCTATCGCATGGCTAAAGAAAAAGGCAACGCACGGCTCGTCGAGGCGCACGACGCCTACTGGGCTTCGGAAGCGGAGATGGCGGAAGGCAACCCGCAACTGATCCTCGAACGCGGCGAGGCCGGCACCTTGCCGCCGGCAATCGTCGTCCAGGGCACCGGCGATGACAACGTCACACCCGACATGGCCGACCGCTTTGCCGCCGCCTACCGCGCGAAGGGCGGCAGCCTCGAAATGCATAAATTCGACGGCCAGCCGCACACTTTTATCATGCGCGACCCGGCCAGCGACGCGTCCCGTCGTGCCACCGAGGCGCTGCGCGACTTCGTGCTGGCCCGGTCAAAGTAACAATAACCGCCGAAGCTCAGCGCGGTATGCGGTTCGCCGCGATTTCGCCGTTCTTGACGACCAGCGCAATGTTCCGCGGATTGCGCAGGACGGCGATGTCGGTGAGGGGATCGCCGTCGACCAGGACGATATCGGCGAGCTTGCCGGCCTCAACCGTGCCAAGTTCGTCTTCCTGGCCGAGGCATTCGGCGGCCCAGCCGGTGGCGGCCTGCAACGCCTGCATCGGCGTCATCCCGGAATCGACCAAGCATACCAGTTCGCCGGCGTTGGCGGGGTGACCGTGGCCGCCGGCATCGGTGCCGGCGACCACTTTTACGCCAAGCGACAGCGCGCGCCGGATGCTGGCGTAATGCGCCTCGTGCAGCGCGATGGCGCGCTCCTTGACGTGCGGCGCCAAAGATTTGCGGTGGTATTCATAGACCAGCAGTGTCGGGACGAAGAAGATGTTGTGCTCGGCCATCTTTTCGAGATGGCGCGGGTTTTCATTGAGGTAGCTGCCGTGCTCGATCGAGTTGACGCCTGCCTCGATCGCGATGTCGAGGCCGCGGCCGCCGATCGCGTGGCACATCACGCGGCGGTCGAGCGCATGCGCTTCGTCGACCAGCGCCTGCATCTCGTCGAGGTTGAAGGCGGCATCGCGCGGGCCATGCCCCGGCCGTGAGCTGGCGCCGCCGGTGGTGGCGCATTTGATGACATCGGCGCCGGCCCGCACCATTTTGCGTACGGCTTGGCGCGCCTCGGCAGCGCCGTTGACGACACTCGGCGGCAGCAGCGGGTCGCCCGGAATGCAGCAGCAATCGTCGAGCGCCACGCCCGACGGGCTGACGGCATCGCCGATGCCGCCGACCGGCGAGATGATCGCAAGCGATATCACGAGCCGCGGCCCGACGATCAGCCGCTCCTCGATGGCCCGCTTGAACCCGGCATCGAGGCCGGCGGCGTCGCGGATCGTCGTATAGCCGCTATAGAGTGTCTGTCGCAGGATCGAGGCGGTCCGCAGATGCCGTGTACTGAGCGGCTCGTCGAGGCCCCAGCGATGCGCCATGTCGTATTTGTGGTTGGCCATGTGGTCGTGGCAGTCGATCAGGCCGGGGAGGATCGTCTTGCCCGCCGCATCGATGACCGTGGCATCGGATGGGAAATCGGCATGTTGTCGTTCGGTGACCGTGTCGATGCGATTGCCCGAAACGACGATTGTCGTGCCATCGACCGGCGGCTTACCGGTGCCGTCAATCAACCGGCCGTTTTTAAGAACGATCATCCATCCGTCCTCCCTGGCGGTGTCCTCGACTCTGGCCCGCTTGCGCAGAGGCGCAACGGGCACGCCGTCGCCTGAAAATATTACTTCATCGGCCTTCCGGCTTTGGCCTCGCGCAATGGCGAGCCTGCTTCGGCGAGGCTGCGCAGCATTTCCGAGGGGCGCCAGCGGTCGCCGTAGCGTTGATGCCACGAGGCGATCTGGTTGTAGACTTCGCGCACACCGATCGTGTCGGCCCAGTACATCAACCCGCCGCGATAGCGCGGGAAGCCGAAACCGTGCAGCCACATCACATCGACATCGCTGGCCCGCAACGCGGCGCCTTCTTCGAGGATCTTGCAGGCCTCGTTGACCGAGGCGAACAGCAATCGGCGCAGGATTTCGTCATCGGTGAACTCGCGCTGCGGAAAGCCGAATTCCGCTGCGGTCTCCTTGATGATGCGCGCAACCTCAGGGTCGGGATGCGGGGTGCGGTCGCCGGGATTGTAGCGATACCAGCCGGCATTGGTCTTGAGGCCAAGCCGGCCGGCCTCGACGATGCGGTCGGCGATCGGGTTTTTGCGATAGTTCGGGTATTGCTCGGTGCGCCGCTTGCGCGTGTCGTAGCCGATATCGAGCCCCGAAATGTCCGACACGACAAACGGCCCGACGGGATAGCCGTAATCGACCATCACCTTGTCGATCTGCTCCGGTGAGGCGCCCTCCTCGACCAGGATGCCCATCTCCATGCTGAACGGCGCGCGGCTGCGGTTGGCGAGGAAGCCGTCGCCATTGCCGGCAAGCCCGCTGACCTTGCCGATCTTGCGGCCCAGCGCCATCGCTGTTGCCAGCACATCATTGGCGCTCTTGGTGCCCTTCACGACCTCGAACAGTTTCATCACATTGGCCGGTGCGAAGAAATGCGTGCCGGCGACATCCTGCGGCCGCTTGGTCGCATTGGCCATGATGTCGATGTCGATGCCCGACGTGTTGGAATAGAGGATCGCGCCGGGTTTCATCACCGCGTCGAGCTTTTTGAAGATTTCTTCCTTCACCGCGATCTGCTCGAAGGCAGCTTCGATCACCACGTCGCAATCGGCGATGTCGTCGATGCTGGCGACCGGGTGGATGCGCGCGAAACGGCGCTCCATCTCGTCCGCCGCGAGGCTGCCGCGCTTCACGCTGGTTTCGTAATTGCCGCGGATGCGGGCCATGCCGCGGTCGAGCGCTTCCTTGGTGGCGTCGGTGATTTTCACGTCATAGCCGTTATCGGCAAAGCTCATGGCGATGCCGCCGCCCATCGTGCCGGCGCCGACCACGGCCGGGTTATCGGTGGGGCGCAGCGGCGTGCCGGCCGGGATGAACGGGATTTTCGCGACCTCGCGCTCGGCAAAAAAGGCGTAGCGCAGCGCCGCCGCTTCCGCCGAGGCGACTTGTTCGTCGAACAATTTGCGTTCGAGCGCGCAGCCTTCGTCAAACGGCAGTTTGGTGGCGGCCTCGACCGCCTCGATGCAGGCATAGGGCGCCCGCTGGTTGCGGGCGCGCCGTGCGAGCGACTTGCGCACGCCCTCGAACAGTTCCGGCGTGCCCTCGGCGAGCCGCTCGTTCTTGTCGCGGATGCGCAGCAGCGGACGGGTGTCGGCGATCTTGCGGGCGAAGGCAATGGCCGCCTCCTTGAGGCCGCCTTCCGGCGCCAGCTCATCGATGATGCCGAGCTTATGCGCTTCTTCGGCCGGAACATGCCGGCCGGAGGTGATCAGCTCCACCGCCGCCTTTGGGCCGATCAGCCGCGGCAGGCGCTGGGTGCCGCCGGCGCCCGGCAGAATGCCGATCAGCACTTCCGGGAGGCCGACCTTGGCGCTCGGCACCGCGACCCGATAATGGCAGGCGAGCGCGGTTTCGAGACCGCCGCCCAGCGCATAGCCGTGGATCGCCGCGACGACCGGTTTCGGGCTGTCATCCATGACGTTGTAATGCCGGCGGCCGGTCGGCGGGGTCGACGGGCCCTTGCCGAACTGGCGGATATCGGCGCCGGCGATAAAGCTGCGGCCGGCACCGATCAGCACCATCGCCTTGACCGACGGGTCGGCATTCCCCTTGTCGAGCGCCGCGACGATGCCCTCCGGCACGCCCGGCGACAGCGCGTTCACCGGCGGGTTGTCGACCGTTATGATCCCAATGCCGTTATCGCTCTCAAAGCGAACCAGCTCGCTTTCGGCCATGTCTTCTCTCCCAATAATTCACAATGAGGCGGTGCGATGATGTTATTGCGTAAGCCGCCTTATGCCGTCTCTAAGAACGGGCATGTTGAAGTTCAACAACAAGCCCGTTGCTACTCCCTTGGCTCATTAGCCCGCGGTGCCGACACTCACTCGTGCCCTCACTGCCTCATTGTGTAACCTAAACCGTTACCTCACTGCCCAGGATGACGGTGCTTTGCGATGACAGCACGCCGCCGTTGCCATGTGCGATCGCGGTGTGAGCGCGGGGGATCTGGCGCTCGCCGCATTCTCCGCGCAACTGCCGTACCGCCTCGATCAGCAGAAACAGCCCGTACATGCCGGGGTGGCAATAGGAAAGACCGCCGCCATTGGTGTTGACCGGCAGGTAGCCGCCCGGTGCGATACGGCCGTCGCTGACAAACGCGCCGCCTTCGCCCTTTTTGCAAAAGCCGAGGTCTTCGAGGAACAGGATCGTATTGATCGTGAAGGCGTCGTAAAGCTCGACGACATCGATATCCGGCGGTGCCAGCCCGGCCATCGCAAAGGCGCGCCGGCCGCTTTCGAGCGCACCGGTGACGGTCAGGTCGGGCATGCTCGAAATATTGGCGTGGGTGATGTATTCGCCCTGTCCCAGTACATAGACCGGCGGCTTTTTCAGCGATTTGGCGCGCTCCGGGCTGACCAGCACGATGGCGCCGCCGCCGTCGGTGACGAGGCAGATGTCGCGCACCGTAAACGGATAGCTGACCATGCGCGCGTTCAGTACTTCGTCGACCGTCAGCGGCTTCTTTTCCCAGGCCACCGGGTTTTTCAGTGCCCATTGGCGCGCCGCGACCGCGACTTCGGCCATCTGCTCGCGGGTCGTGCCAAACTGGTGCATGTGACGCGAAGCAGCCAGCGCGTAGGCGCTCGACGGCAGAAACGGCCGGTACGGTGTTTCGTACGGGTTGATCTCGCGCACACTTGCGTTCTGCCGGCCGATGCTGCGCTGGGTCGAGCCATAGGCGATCACCGCGACATTGCACAGGCCGAGTTGGATCGCCGCCATCGCATGCCCGACATGGAACATGAACGACGAGCCGCCGATGATCGTCGAATCGATGAAATTCGGAGAAATGCCGAGATATTCGCTGAGGTTGAGAGCCGAGGTGCGTGCCTGCGTCGTGGCCGAGATCAGCCCGTCGACATCCTTGAGGCCAAGGCCGCAATCGTCGAGCGCGCGGGCGATGCCCTGCGCCATCAGGTCGATGACATTGAACCCCGGGCCGACATGCCCGAGATCGCTTTCCGCGACGCCGACGATCGCCGCGCCGCCGCGCTCCAGGCCGCTCATGCCGCACCTCCAACCGGTGTAAAGACGGGATAAGCCGGCTGGTTTTCGGCGGCGGGGTGGATGCGGAATTTAACCCGCATACCGATCTTGACCGCCATCGGGTCGATATCCTCGACCCGGCCCATCATGCGGAAACCCTCGTCGCAATCGATCAGTGCGATGTTGTAGCCCTCGCCCTGAAAGGCGTGCGTCACGGTTGTTGCGTAGACCGTGCCGAGACCGCTGGCGATGCGCCATTGCAGGTCGGTGCTGCCGGAAAACGGGCAGATGACGCGGGGGTAGAACACCGCGCGGTTGGCATTAGGGCTCCACTGATAGGCCAATTCGCCCTTATCGAGATGACTTTGATAGATCGCGAGCGGCGATTGCGCTGGTTCGGGCATCGGAATTCCTCGATTGGCGGTCGCATTGCGGGAGGCCGCGCCGGTAACGGGCTGCCGTGAGGCGCCAATCTCATCCGCAATCGGGGCGGATGCCAAGCGAAAGGCGCTGCGGCCGATCGGTTTTTGTGCAACACCAAGATGGATGCAGGGTCTGCCGCTGCTTCTATCGGCCGTAGCCGTACGAGGTGCCGAGACCACCCAGGAAATAGCCCGGTTTTTCCTGGCGTACCGCCGCTGTTCCGGCGCCGCGCGTCGGGGTGCCGTCATCCCATTTTTCGTACTCGCGGGCAGCGGGCTCGCGGATAGGGCGCGCGCCGCGCATCTGACGCTGCCGCACACAATGCTGGTATTGAACACTGCTCAGCCCCGGGCCGCAGCCCAAAGTTTGCGCTGATAGCGTCGATGACGCCGCTGCCGATAAGGCTGCACCGAGAACCACAATCGCAGCACCGATTCGATCTCTGAACTTCATTGTCCTGCCATAGCAGGTTCGGTGCGCGGCAGACAGATAATCGTTGCTCGACGATATTGCCTCGGTTCGGCCGGTTGTTGCAGTCTTATGGTGGCTTTTAAGGGCTATAACGGGAATTGCCTTTTAATACCGGTAGTGCGGCGTAAACTCGCGAATCACGGCAGTGAGCGAACGAGGCGCCCATGACCCGCCGTTTTGTCGTCGAACTGATCAAACCGTCGCATTACGACGATGACGGCTACGTCATCCAATGGTGGCGTTCGTGGATTCCGTCAAATTCACTCGCTTGCCTTTACGCGATCACCCGAGATCTGGCGGAACGGCAGGTGCTCGGCGCCGATGTCGCGGTCGAGATCAACGCCTACGACGAGTGCCACACCGTCATTCCGGTCAAGCAGATCGTTCGGCGCATCAGGGCGGCCGATGCCGGTATTGTCTGTCTCGTGGGGGTGCAGTCGAACCAGTTTCCCCGCGCGGTCGATATTGCAGCGCGGTTCCGCGCCGTCGATGTGCCGGTCGCAATCGGCGGATTTCACGTCTCCGGTTGCGTCGCGATGCTGCCGGATTTGCCGCCGGACATCGCGGCGGCGCGCGATATGGGCGTCATCCTGTTTGCCGGCGAGGCGGAAGGGCGGCTTGGCGAGGTTTTTGGCGATGTCCTGAACGGGCGGCCGCGGCCGATCTACAAGTACATGAACGATCTGCCGGGTTTGCAGCAGCAGGTGACGCCGTTTTTGCCGATCGAGATCGTGCGGCGCTACAGCGAGTCGCTTGGCGCGTTCGACGCCGGGCGGGGCTGCCCGTTTCAATGCAGCTTTTGCACGATCATCAACGTCCAGGGCCGCAAATCACGCTGGCGCGATGCCGACGATGTCGAGCAGCTCGTGCGCGCCAATATCGCCCAGGGCGTCTACCGGTTTTTTATCACCGACGACAATTTCGCACGCAACCGCAACTGGGAAGCGATCTTCGACCGGCTGATCGAGATGCGCGAGAAAGAAGGGCTGACGCTCAATTTCTTGATCCAGGTCGACACGCTGTGTCACCGCATTCCGCATTTCGTCGAGAAATCGGCGCGCGCAGGGTGCGCTCGTGTCTTCATCGGCCTGGAAAACATCAATCCGGACAATTTGCTGGCCGCCAAGAAAAAGCAGAATCGGGTGCACGAATATCGGCAGTTGTTCCTCGAATGGCGCAAGCACAAGGTTATTACCTATGCCGGTTACATCCTGGGGTTCCCCAATGACACACCGGAACGCGTCGCCCGCGACATCGCCACGGTGCAACGCGAATTGCCGGTCGATCTTCTCGAATTTTTCATCCTGACGCCGTTGCCGGGTTCGGCCGACCACCAGCATCTCCACAGGGACGGCGCGTGGATGGACCCGGATATGAACAAATACGATCTGGAGCACGTCACCGCGCACCATCCGACGATGACGGATTTCGAGTGGCAGGCACTCTATGCCAGCGCGTTCGATCTATATTATTCGCCAGAGCATATCGAGCGGCTGTTTCGGCGCGCCAAAGCATCAGGGATTAAGCCGGTGCGTCTGGTCAATCACGTCCTGCAATTCTATTTCACCTTCAAGCAGGAGAAGGTGCACCCGCTGCAAGGCGGCTTTTTCCGGCGCAAGGTCCGTACCCAGCGTCGCTCCGGCCTGCCGCGCGAAAACCCGCTGTTCTTCTATCCTCGCCGCGTCTGGGAGATCACCGACACCCATGCGCGCCTGATCGCCTTCTACTTATTTCTCCACCGGATCCGCCGCAAAGTGGAGCGCGACCCGCTGCCCTATATCGACCCGGCGCTCGCCGCGTTCGAAGCGGCAGATGAGGAACAGCCGGCGCGCCGGCAAAAGGCCGCGATTGCCGCCTGATCGGTAGCATCGTTGGGCGCGTTGGGCGGAAAAGTGCACCTGTTCTGCCATTTGTTCCGTGTCGATCGGCGGATTTTGCTTCGCTCATCGCCCTGCATCGCTGTCTAACCCGGCTTGAAGGCGTGCAGAAAGGTGGCGACGGCGTCTTTCGCGGCGGTGGCGATCGCGGCTGCGTCGCCGGGGTCTTCGAGGCGCAGGAGGCTGCGCAGGTGGATTTCGCCGCGCGCCAGCGCAACGAATTGTTCGGCGGCGAGACGGGGATCGGCGACTGTGAGCGATCCGGCTTCGACCGCCCGGCGCAGGAACGCCTCGATTTGTGCCCGGCTGCGCTCGGGTCCGGCCGCCCAGAATACCGCGCCGAGCATCGGAAAACGCGTGACCTCGCCAACGATGATGCGGTTGACCCCGATTGCTTCCGGCGAGAGCACCAGGTCGAGAAAGCGTGAAGCGATCGTCGTCAGCGACGCCTCGATGTCGCTGGGGTCGAGCGCCTCGGCCGAAAATCCGCCAAAGCGCCGCTCGCTGACCTCCGCCACCACCGCGCCGAACAGCTCCTCTTTGCCGGTGAAATGGGCATAAACCGTGGCCTTGGAGACACCGGCTTCGCGGGCGATCGCGTCCATTGTCACCGCGCCGAATCCGCTGGCAAGAAAGGTGCGTTCGGCGGCGGCGAGGATCGCCCCGGCCTTGCTCCCGTGTTCCGCCCGGCCGGCAGCCACCACTCCTAAACGCTCCTTTATTGCGCATCGCCGCAGATAGCATCTGGCGGCCGCATCGACGCCAGATTAAACTGAACTGAACCGTTCAGTCCAGTTGGGTAAATTCTGGGGTTATGCGCAAGGCGGCGTTTTTTGTGGTGCTGGTCGTCGTGCTGCTGGCGGCGGCCGGCGGGGGCTGGCGTTGGTGGACCGAGTGGCGGTTTCAGCAGGCCACCGACGACGCCTATGTGCAAAGCGACGTAACCGCGATCAGCCCCAAGATCGAGGGTTACATCAAGGATGTGAAGGTCGAGGACAACCAATCGGTTGCCGCCGGCCAGGTGTTGTTTGTCATCGACGACCGCGATTTTGCCGCGCGCAAGGCACAGGCCGACGCCGCGGTGGCGACCGAAGAAGCCGTCGTCGCCACCTATGCCAGCCGCCTCAAACTCCAGCAGGCGATGATCGATCAGGCCACGGCAGGCGTGCAATCGGCCGATGCCGATCTCAACCGGGCGCGGCTTGACTACAAACGCTATGCCGCACTGGTCGGCAGCGACTACGCGACCCGCCAGCGCTTCGAGACCGCCGATGCCGACTCGCGCAAGGCCGAGGCTGCCCTCGACAAGGCGCGTGCCGCGGTCGGCGCCGAGCAGAACCAGCTTGGTGTGCTCGAATCGCAAAAGCGCGAGGAGGAAGCGCGCCTGCAACAGGTGCGGGCGACCCGGCAACTGGCCCAGAACGATCTCGACAACACAGTGATTCGCGCGCCGGTCGCGGGTGTCGCCGGCAACCGCGCCGGTCGCGTCGGGCAATACGTCAAGCCGGGGACGCTACTGCTGTCGCTAGTGCCGCTGCCCTATGTCTACGTCACGGCGAACTTCAAGGAGACGCAACTGACGCATATGCGGCCGGGGCAGCCGGCCGATATTACGGTCGACGCCTATCCCGACCAGAAGGTGACCGGTCGCATCGAGAGCTTCGCTCCGGCAAGCGGCGCCCAATTCAGCCTGCTGCCGCCGGACAATGCGACCGGCAACTTCACCAAGATCGTGCAGCGCGTGCCGGTCCGCATCGCGTTGCCGACAGAGGGGCCGCTCGCCCGGCTGCTGCGGCCTGGTCTGTCGGTAACCGTAAGCGTCGATACTCGCGCCGAGCCGGTCGCCGCGCCGATAACCACTCCGGGGGCCGAAAATCCGACTAGGCAACCTCCGCCTGCGGTCATCGGCGCGGTACAGGCAAGGCCGGCATCGGCCATTCCCGCTGCCGCGACCAGCCGCGTCGAATGAGTTGGGCGCTGGTTCCTGCGTTGCGGCGCGGCGGGTTGCGACGCGCGCCGAGCCGCATTCCCGATCCGCCGCCGGCGCCACCTCCGACAACCACCGCGCCGCCACCGGGGCAGCCTGCCGCGCAAACGCAACCGACCTTGCGCGACTGGATCGGTGTCCTGGCGATGGTGGTCGGCTTGTTTATGGCGATCATGGATGTGCAGATCGTCACCAGCTCCCTGACACAGATCCAAGGCGGGCTGTCGGCCAGCCCCGATGAAATCAGCTGGGTGCAGACCGCCTACCTGATCGCCGATGTCGTGATGGTGCCGTTTTCCGGCACGCTGTCGCGGCTGCTGTCGACGCGCATTGTGTTTGTCGTCGCGACCCTCGGATTTACCGGCGCCAGCGCGCTGTGCGCGACCTCGACCAGCCTCGGCCAGATGATCCTCTACCGCGCGTTGCAGGGCTATTGCGGCGGTGCGATCACCCCGGCGGTGTTTCCGGTCGTCTACAGCAAATTCCGCGGCCAGCAGCTCGCAACAGTGATGGTGCTGATTTCGCTGATCCTGAACCTGTCATCGACCTTGGGGCCGACCATCGGCGGTTTCCTGACCGATACGTTTTCGTGGCACTGGCTGTTTCTGGTCAACATCATTCCGGGGCTGGCGGTCGCGGCGGTGGTGTGGCTGACGATCGACATCGACAAGCCCGACCCGTCGCTGCTGCGCAAATTCGACCTGTTCGGCCTGTTGATGATGGGGCTGTTTCTCGGCTGTCTCGAATATGTACTCGAAGAAGGCCCGCGCTGGGACTGGTTTGCCGACGATACGATTTTCGTCGCCGGTGTCGTCTCCGCGTCGGCCGCATTCTTTTTCTTCTGGCGGGTGCTGACGGCGAGCCAGCCGATCGTCGATTTGCGGGCTTTTCTGAACCGCAACTTCGCCCTGGGTTCATTCTACACTTTTATCGTCGGCACCGGGCTTTACGGCGCGACCTATGTGATACCGCTGTTTCTGGCGCAGGTGCGTGGCTTTAACGCGCTGCAGATCGGCGAGACGGTGGTTGTGACCGGCCTTGCGCAAATGATGCTGGCGCCGCTGACGCCGCATATCGCGCGAACCCTCGATCTGCGGGTCATGCTCGGCATCGGGATGGGGCTGTTCGCCTTTGCGATGTACCTGACCGCCGGTCTCAATAATCAATCGAGTTTCAACGAATTGCTGATCCCGCAGGCGGTGCGCGGGTTTGCGCTGATGTTCTGCTATCTGCCAGCCAATCTGATCGCATTGGGGTCGCTGCCGCCGGACAAGCTCAAGAACGCCGCCGGACTTTACAATCTGACCCGCGATCTCGGCGGCGCCATCGCACTCGCGACGATCGGCACGATTATGAACGCGCGTCTGCATTTTCACTGGAGCCGGCTGATCGAGAACATCAACCCGGCGCGCCCGGTCGTGCAGCAATTTCTCGACGCGCAAAGCGGCCGGTTCGACTCGCTGATACCGGGCGATCCCGGCAAGGCCGCGATGCAGATGTTGGCCGGTGTGGTGCAGCGCGAGGCGCTGGTGCTGACCTTCAACGACATCATCCTGTCGCTCGGCGTGTTGTTTGTCGTCGGGCTGTTGATGATGCCGCTGGTGCGCCGCAACCGTTCCGCCATCGCGCGCTGAGGCGTCGCCGCGCGTCAGCGAATGTGAAGGACGGCCTTGCCGGTGAACTCGCGGTCGATCAGCTTGCGGGCGACCGTACCGACATCGCTCCACGGCGCTTCGACCGCAATCTGCGGCCGCAACTTGCCGGCGGCGATCAATTCGGCCAGCAACCGCAGACCGATACCGCCACGCTCAACGCTCATCAATTCGTGGAACAATGTCAGCCCGTAAAGCCGTGCACCGCCGGTACCAAAGAAATTGCGGCTTTCAAAGGTTGCGCTGGCGGCGTCGGAGATGCCGAGCGTGACGCAGGTTCCGTTGGGCTGCAGCATGCCGAGCGCGGCGCTCAATGCCGGGCCGCCGAGTGAATCGACGATCAGCCAGAACGGCCCGTGCGGTGCGGCGGCGGCGAGATCGCGGTTGAGCACGACGCGGTTGCCGCACCATTCGGCGACCGCGGCGCGATATTCCGGCCGGCGCACATGTCCCCACACCAGCGCGCCGGCCGCTGAAGCAAGCTGGCAGGCCAGATGCCCGACACCGCCCGAGGCGCCATCGACCAGCACCTTGCGGCCGAGCAGCAGGCCGCCCTGCCGCAATGCGTGCAGCGCGGTCAGCCCGGCGACTGGCAAGGTCGCGGCCTGTGCGTCGCTGACCGCATCAGGCAAGGTGCCGACCGCATGGGAGCGGCAGTTGACCCGCTCGGCCCAGGCGCCCGACGGCAGGATGCCGACGACGCGTGTGCCGGCTGTCGGCCCGCTGCCGTCGGCCGCGGCGGTCTCGACGATCCCGGCGAAATCCCATCCCGGCCGCCACCCCGGTTCGGCTTGCGTCAAGGCGCGACGGGTCTCGCCGCGGTTCAGCGAAATCGTGGTCACCCGCACGACAACCTCGTCGCGATCGGCGACGCGCAGCGACACTGGTTTGATCGCCAGCTTTCCCGGCGCGGTGGGGTCGACGACGATGGCGCGGATCTGATCGGGCATCGGCATCCTCTAGGAAAATGGCCTTCGATTGATGATCATAGCGCAAATCAGGTGATCACAAACCGGTCGGTCGGCGTGCCGGCGATGGCCGGGAGTGGAGGAGACACAAATATGACCAGCGCCCCGAGCTATATGCACGGCGTGGCAACGACACCGCTCCTCGGGGAAACGATCGGCGCCGCCTTCGACAAAGCCGTCTCGCTATACGGGGATTGCCACGCGCTGAGCGTGCGGCAGCAGGGCATTCGCTGGACCTATGGCGAACTCGGCGAGCGTGTCGATGCGTTCGCCGCCGGCCTCGTCGCGCTCGGGATCGCGCCGGGCGAGCGGGTCGCGATCTGGGCGCCGAACTGCGTCGAATGGGTCATCGCCCAGTTTGCCACGGCAAAGGCCGGCATCATCCTGGTCAACATCAACCCGGCTTATCGGCTGTCTGAGCTGGAATATGCGCTGAACAAGGTCGGCTGCCGCGCCCTGATCACGGCGACAGCGTTCAAGACCAGCGATTATATCGGCATGGTCAACGTGCTTGCGCCGGAATTGGCGGGTTCACGACCGGGACAGTTGCGTGCGGAAAAACTGCCGGCACTCGATACGGTAATCCAGATCGGGGGACCTACGGCGCCGGGAGCGTTCTCGTTCGATGAAGTCGCGGCGCTGGGCGGTGCCGCCGAGCAGGCACGGCTGGCAGAGCTGGCCGCCAGTTTGCAGTTCGACGACGCGATCAACATCCAGTTTACCTCGGGCACGACCGGCGCGCCCAAAGGCGCGACGCTGACGCACCACAACATCCTCAATAACGGTTTCTTTCTTGGCGAGGCGATGCGCTACACCGCGCGTGACAAGGTGTGCATTCCGGTGCCGCTTTATCACTGCTTTGGCATGGTGATCGGCAATCTCGCCTGCATCACGCATGGCGCGGCAATGGTATTTCCGGGCGAAGGCTTCGACCCGCTGGCGACATTGCAGGCGGTCGCCGAGGAACGCTGCACCGCGCTGTATGGCGTGCCGACGATGTTTATCGCCGAGTTGGAACATCCGCGATTTGCCGAGTTCGACCTGTCTTGCCTGCGCACCGGCATGATGGCCGGCGCCCCGTGCCCGATCGAGATCATGCGCCGCTGCATCGAGGCGATGCACCTGACCGAGATCACGATCGGCTACGGCATGACCGAAACCAGCCCGGTCAGCTTTCAGACCGCGATCGGCGACCCGGTCGAAAAGCAGGTATCGACGGTCGGGCGCATTCACGCGCATGTCGAGGCAAAGGTCGTCGATGCCGAAGGCCGCGTCGTGCCGTGCGGCACGACGGGCGAACTGTGCACCCGCGGTTATTCGATCATGCTCGGCTATTGGGACGATGCCGAGCGCACCGCGCAGGCGATCGATGCGGCGCGCTGGATGCATACCGGCGACCTCGCGACGATAGACGATGACGGCTATTGCAACATCGTCGGCCGCATCAAAGACATGGTCATCCGCGGCGGCGAAAACGTCTATCCCCGCGAGGTCGAGGAATTCCTCTTCCGCCATCCCAAAATTCAGGATGTGCAGGTGTTCGGCGTGCCCGACCAACGCTACGGCGAGGAAATCTGCGCGTGGGTCAGGCTGCGCGCCGGCGAAACCCTGGAGCTGGCGGAACTGCACGCGTTTTGCCACGGCCAGATCGCGCATTTCAAAATCCCGCGGCATGTCCGCTTCGTCGACGAATTTCCAATGACCGTCACCGGCAAAATCCAGAAATTCATCATGCGCGAGCAGATGATTGCCGAACTCGGCGTGCAGGAAGAAGCCACGGCCTGAGGCCGACGCTGGAGGACCCTGAAACCCGACCACCGGCTCGCGATTTCCGCTATTATGCCCCCGTGTTGGTTCGCGGTTCGCGAGAACCTGCTCGCGTCGCCGCATTCTCAAGGAGAGGGCGATGAGTAGCATAAGCACCCGGCTGACTGCCGAAGCCATCGGAACCTTGTGGCTGGTCCTCGGAGGATGCGGCACGGCCGTGCTGGCGGCAGCGTTTCCGCAGGTCGGCGTCGGGCTGTTGGGGGTAGCCCTTGCTTTCGGCCTGACCGTACTGACGATGGCTTACGCGATCGGGCATATCTCCGGCTGTCACCTGAACCCGGCGGTTACGGTCGGCCTCTGGGCGGGTCGCCGTTTCCCATCTGGCGATGTCCTTCCGTATATCGTTGCTCAGGTGATCGGCGCGGTGGTTGGCGCCGGTATTCTCTATCTGATCGCGAGCGGCAAGGCCGGGTTCGATGTCCACGCCGGCTTCGCCTCGAACGGCTACGCCGAGCACTCGCCGGGCGGTTATTCGCTACCGGCTGCGATGGTGTGCGAAATGGTGATGACCTTTATGTTTCTGACGGTCATCCTCGGTGCGACGGACCCGCGGGCACCCGCTGCACTTGCACCGCTCGCGATCGGCCTGTGCCTGACGCTGATTCATCTGATCAGCATTCCGGTGACCAATACGTCGGTCAACCCGGCGCGCAGCACGGGACCGGCGCTGTTTGCCGGCGGCTGGGCGCTCGCTCAATTATGGCTGTTCTGGCTGGCGCCGCTGGTGGGTGCGGTGGTTGCCGGCATCGTCCATCGCCGCGCGTTTGCGAGCGCCGTGCCGGTCGCGGAGATCGACAGGATCGCGGCCTGAACACCTTCGCGCCGCCGGAAAGACGATGCAACCCCGCCGCCGCCGGGGTTGCCCACATTCAAGGGCGTTGCCTTATTTATCGAGCCACCAATCTTCCATCCGCCAACCGTTGTACTGGCTGTTGGTCATCAGCTTGATGCCTTTGAGGTAGGGCTGCCAGCAGGTCGCCGCGCGCAGATGGTAGATGACCGGCCGCCCGAGGTCCTTCTGCAGCAGAAAGTCGGCGTCCTGCGCCAGCTTTTTGCGTTTGACCGGGTCGAGTTCCTGCGATTGCTGGTCGACCAGCTTGTCGAATTCGGGACTGTTGTAGCCGGGGTAGTTGCGCTTCGAGTAACTGACGTAGTTCTGATAGAAATACACATCGGGGTCGTCGACGCCGGTGCCGAGAACATTGAGACCGAGCATAAAATCCTTGCGGATCAGCTTTGGCACCCAATTCGCCGTTTCGACGAGTTCCAGGTCACCATCGATCCAGATTTCCTTGAGCTGGTCGAGCAGGATCGCGCTGGGGTCGCGATAGACCGCGATGTTGCGGGTCGACAGTTTCATCGTCAGGTGCTTGTCGGGGCCGTACCCAGCCTTTTTCATCAATTCCCGCGCTTTCTCGCGGTTCGCCTTGACGTCGCCCCCATACCCGGGGAGCGTCATCAGGCGCTCGGTCGGCATGCCCCAGACGCCCTCCGGCGGCGGCAGCAACGAGCCGCCGATATCGCCTTCGCCTTGCCCCAGAATGTCGATAAACGATTTGCGGTCGATCGTCAGCGCGATCGCATCGCGCACATCGGCATTATCGAACGGCGGCTTGGTGCGGTTGATCAGCACGCCAACCGACTCGTTGGCGGCGCCTTCCTGGCATACCGCCTGCGGTGCCTGCGCCTTGATGTCCTTCAATAGCGGGAACGTGACCTCATAAGGGAAGGTCATATCGAAATTGCCGGCGATAAAGGCGAGGATCGCCGTCGAGCGGTTGGGGATGATCGTGTATTCGATACCGTCGAGATACGGGCGACCGGGCTTCCAGTAATCGGTATTCTTCGTCAGCTTGATGTCCTGGTTCGGCTTGTATTCGACAAATTTGAACGGGCCGGTGCCGATCGGGTGCTGTCGCATCTGGGCCGGCGTCACATGGCAGGGGTAGATTGGCGTATAGCCCGCCGCAAGCATCGCCAGCAGAGCCGGTTGCGGCTTTTTCAGGTGAATCGTCGCTTCGCCGTCGCCGTTGACCGTCGTCTCCTTGACGTTGACCCACCAGCTTTCGCGGTAGTTGAGGCGCAGCTTTTCCTTGCCTTGGTTGATCAGCATGTCGAACGTGCATTTGACGTCGGCCGAGGTGAACGGCTTGCCGTCATGCCATTTGACACCGTCGCGCAGCTTGAAGGTCAGCCCCGTGTGATCGCTGTTCCAGGTCCAGCTTGTCGCGAGGTCGGGCACGATCGAACTGTCGCTGTTCTGCGGCACGTTCTGGTCGAACACGACGAGATTGTTGAAGACGCCCATCATCGGCAGGATCACCCCGATCGTGCCTTCTTCGTGGATCGACATGCTGGCCGGGCTGTCGCGGTGATAGATCCGCAGAATACCGCCGGATTTCTGCGCCAGCGCGGCGTCGCCGAAGCAGAACGCTCCGAGCAATCCGCCAATCAAAGCTGCAATCGAAACGATGCGCATTACCGCGCTCCTCCCCAAACCGTCCGTTGCCGGTTGTATTAGCACGCGGAGCCGCTACCGACGGTCATTCCTTTTGCTGCATCGCCTTCCCCTTAAGGGTAATCGCTGCGGATGATTGACGGCGGCCAAGCCTTGCACCATTTACGGTGTTAGGATCAACCGCACCGGCTTCACACAGAGGAGATTTCGCATGAGCCTCCAGGGCATGAACCATTTCACCGTGTTGAGCGACGATCTCGATGCGACGCGGAAATTCTATTGCGACCTCCTCGGGTTCGAGGAAGGGCCACGGCCGAATTTCCAGTTTCCCGGATACTGGCTCTATGTCGGTGACCAGCCGGTCCTGCATGTCATCCACCGCAACCAGCTCGGCAACGTCCGCGCCGGCGTAATCGACCATATGGCTTTTACCGCGACCGACCTGCCGGGCACTGCGGCAAAGCTGCAAAAAGCGGGTGTGCAGTACGAGTTGCGGCGGCTTCCCGAAGGCGGCGTGCGTGCCGGTCTGTGGCAGCTGTTTTTTGATGACCCGCATGGCGGCAAGGTCGAATTTGATTTCGACAAGGAAGAGCCCGCGCCGGCTGGTCACGCCGCTTAGCACCACGATCGCGAGAGGGTCGCGTCTCAATAGCAGCGGGCTCGGATCGCGTCGCTGACGGCAGAGGGTTTGGCGACGCGGGCGATTGCGCGGCAGGCCGGCTGCATCATCGGGACGGCGAGCAAATGGCGGGTACGCTGTACCGAGAAGTGCCGGGTGTGTCTTAAGGAGACCGGTAGACGGGGTACCGTAGCCCGCTGATCGGCTCAGACCGGCAAGCGTCTTCTCGCCGTGCTCGATAACCCGCCGCCAGCGGGCTGGAAGTTGCGGGTTTTCGCCGCGCTCCACGCATCCAAGTGATTTCTAAACGCGAAATCTAGCGGCGGGGTGCGGTGGAGCAAGGTGCGGGCCAGTGCCGGGGAATAGCTTCTCGCGGTAAGTGCCGTGGCGGTAGTCGTGTTTGAAGGCGCCGCGGCGCTGTAACTCCGGCACCACCAGTTCGGCGAAGTCCTCGAAGCTCTCCGGCGTCACGGCATAGGCGAGGTTGAAGCCGTCGATGTCGGTGGCCTCGACCCAGGCAACCAGTGTGTCGGCGATCTGCTGCGGTGAGCCGACGAAAAGCGGACCTCGGCCGCCGATGGTGACGTGCTCGGCGAGTTCGCGCACGGTCCAGATTCGGTTTGGGTCGTCGGAGGTGAAGGAGGCGAGGGCAGAATGCATCGCCTCGGTCTCGATGTAGCGCAACTCGTCGTCGGGGCTGAAGCGCGAGAAATCGACCCCGGTCCAGCCCGAAAACAGCGCGAGCGCCGCCTCGGTGTCGGCGTAGCGCATGTAATCCCGGTGCTTGTCGCGGGCTTCCTGCTCGGTGCGGCCGGTGATCACCGTGCATAGCGTAAAGATCAGCAGATCGGACGCGGCACGGCCCAGCGCGACGGCGCGGCGGCGCAGATCGGCGACTTGCGGTGCGACGACCTGTGGACTAGGCCCGTTGATAAAGACGCATTCGGCATGGGTCGCGGCAAAGGCGCGGCCGCGCGTCGATGCGCCGGCTTGATACAAGACCGGGGTGCGCTGCGGCGACGGTTCGCTGAGATGGACCGCATCGACCCGATAGAACTGGCCCTCGTGGCGCACCCGATGCACCTTCGCGGGGTCGGCGAATATCCGGGTGTTGCGGTCGCGCGGCGCGGCGCCCTTATCCCAGCTACCCTCCCATAATTTATACATGACCTGCATGTATTCGTCGGCAATCTCATAACGCTGATCGTGCGTCGGCTGCACGTTGAGGCCCATCCCGGTGGCGGCGCTATTCAAATAGCCGGTGACGATGTTCCACCCGGCTCGGCCTTTGGTCAGGTGGTCGAGCGTCGACATGCGGCGTGCGAGCGGGTAGGGCGGCTCGTAGGACAGCGTGCAGGTGACGCCAAAACCGAGATGCTCGGTCACCGCCGCCATTGCCGGGATCAAGAGGACCGGGTCGTTGACCGGCACCTGCACCGCATGACGCAACGCGGCATCAGGCGAGCCGCCGTAGACGTCATAGATGCCGAGCACATCGGCGAGAAAAATGCCGTCGAACCGGCCGCGCTCCAGCGTCTTCGCCAGATCGGCCCAGTAAGCGAGATCGGTGTAATCGGCGGAACGGTCGCGCGGGTGCGCCCATAGGGCCGGCGACTGGTGCCCGACGCAGTTCATCTCGAAAGCGTTGAGGCGGATTTCCTTCATGGGTGCTGTACCAATGCTGCGCTTGGCATCAGCATACATCGCCGGCAAGCCCGGCACAGAAGACGGCGGTACAAATCGCCGAACGAACGGGAGGGAAAGCATGAAGCTCATCAGGCTCGCGGTGCTCGCGCTTGCCGTATTCGCATTGGCGTTGAGCGAGACGGCGCCGGCCGAAGCCGCGGAGCCGTTTCATCTGCGCATTGGCTGGGTCGTGGCCGGGGCCGACATGGTGACGCTGATGTTTGTCAAACCCGGCCTCGCAGCGCATGCCGGCAAAACCTACGTTCCGGAGCTTATCCATTTCCAGGGTACGCCGACCGCGATGCAGGCGCTCGCTACCGGCGATATCGACACGGCGTCGCTGGCGTATTCGACCACGGCGCTCGGTATCGAGAATGCGGGCATGTCGGATTTGCGCATCATTGCCGACGAGTTTCAGGACGGTGTGCCGGGCTATCACACCAACCCATACGTCGTCCGCAAGGATAGCTCGATCCACACGGTCGAGGATTTGAAGGGCAAGGTGCTGGCAACGAACCAGACCGGCAGCGCCGTCGATATTGCGCTGCGCTCGATGCTGGCAAAGCACAATTTGCAGGACAAGCGCGACGTAACGATCATCGAGGTGCGCTTTCCCGATCAAAAGGCGATGTTGCAAGAAGATAAGGTACAGCTGATTACGGCGGTTGCGCCGTTCGGCTTTGCCCTGGATTTGCAGCAGATGTCGCGCACGCTGTTTACCCAGCGTGACGCGATCGGACAGACCCAGATGGTCATGCGTGTCGCCCGCGCCGGCTTTCTGGCGCAGCACCGCGCCGCGATGGTCGATTTCATGGAAGATTACCTGACCGCGCTGCGCTATTTTCAGGGTCCGGCGCATCACGATGAGGTCGTCGCGCTGATCGCGCAGGCGACCAAACAGCCGCCGGCGGTCTATCAGGACTGGGTCTTCACCAAGAGCGACTATTACCGCGATCACGCGGGCCTGCCGAACCTCGATGCCTTACAGGCGAATATCGACGTGCAGCACAAGCTCGGTTATCTGCGCTCGCCGCTGGACGCGTCGAAATACACCGATCTCAGCATTGTAAAGGAAGCCGCCCAGCGATTGGACGCGACGGGGCACTAAAACCCCTCCTCCCTCAATGCAAGAGAGGGAGGGGCTGCCGAACGAGCAGTCAGCCTCCCTCGAGCTTCGGGATGAAGAAGACCTCGCTGCCTTCGTGCAAAATCTGGAAGTAGCCCGGTTGGTCGTGGATCTGGCCGTCGATGGCGACGGTGGTTTCTTCTTCAAGATGTTCCCCGAGACCGGGGAACATCTTGTCGAGTGATTTGATGACGGCGCGCAGGTTCTTGGCTTCGATGTCGAATTCGCGCAGGCCGCCGGTGTAGCGCCGGCTGAACCCGCTCGACAACGTTACATGCGCCGTCGTCATTTCGGCTACGCGCCTTGCTCGCTTAGTCGTCGCCCGCAGCGTGGTCGAGAGCGGCGCGCACCCGCGGCGGCGACATCGGCAGTTCGGTCATCCGCCGCCCGACCGCGTTGGCGATGGCGTTGGCGATGGCGGCCATCGGCGGACAGATATTGACCTCGCCAACACCCTTGGCGCCGTACGGATGGGCCGGGTTCGGCACCTCGACCAGCACCGGCTCGATCATCGGCAGGTCGGACGCGACCGGGCAGCGATAATCGAGGAAGCCGGCATTATCGAGCTGGCCCTTCTGATTATAGATGTACTCCTCGCTGAGCGCCCAACCGATGCCCTGCACGACGCCACCCTGGATCTGTCCTTCGACATAGGAGGGGTGGATCGCCTTGCCGACATCCTGGGCCGCGATAAAGCGCAGGATCGTGACCTTGCCGGTTTCCGGGTCGACCTCGACATCGCAGAACTGCGTCGCAAATCCCGGCGCCTGACCGCCGGCATTGACCGAGGCGGCCGTGGTGATCGGACCGCCGGTCACCGCTGCCTTGCTGGCGATTTCCCGCAGCGACATCGGCGCGAAATCGCCGACGTTGCTCGATGCCGGCTTGGCGAACCCGTCTTCCCAGACGACGCCGTCGACATCGACATCCCAAATCAGTGCGGCGCGGCTACGCAATTCGTCGATCGCCTTCTTGGCGGCATCGACGACGGCAGTGCCGGTGGCAAAGGTGACGCGCGAGCCGCCGGTGACGTGCGTGTAGCCGACCGAGGCCGTGTCGGCGACGATCGCGCGCACCTGGCTGTAATCGATGCCGAACGTCTCCGCCGCCATCAGCGCCATCGAAGCACGCGAGCCGCCGACATCGACGCTGCCGGTGGCGACCAGCACGGTGCCGTCGGCGTTGAGCTGAACCGTAGCGCTCGACTCGCCGCCGCCATTGAACCAATAGCCCGAGGCGACGCCGCGGCCCTGGTTCGGCCCGAGTTTGGTCTGGTAGGCCGGATGGTTCTTGACCGCTTCGAGTGTCTCGATATAGCCGCCGTGGCCGAGTTTCGGCCCATAGATCATCGGCGTGCCGATCTTGGCAGCGTTTTTGAGGCGCAATTCGACCGGGTCCATGCCGATCTTCTTGGCCAGCATGTCGATGACGCTTTCGACCGCAAACGCCGAGATCGGCGAGCCGGGAGCGCGGTAGGCCGCCGATTTCGGCCGGTTGCACACCACGTCGTAGCCGACCGAGCGGGCATTGGCGATTTCGTACGGCGCATAGGCGCACAAGCACGCATTCATCACCGGCGAACCCGGGAAGGCGCCGGCCTGGAATTTATAGATGCCGTCGGCGGCGGTGATCTTGCCGTCCTTGGTGACGCCCATCTTGACCCACATCGAGGCGCCGGAGGTCGGGCCGGTGGCCTTGAACACCTCGTCGCGGCTCATCGTGATTTTCACCGGGCGGCCGGTCTTCTGCGACAGCAGTGCCGCGACCGGTTCTAGGTAGATCACCGTCTTGCCGCCAAAACCGCCGCCGATTTCCGCCGGGGCGCAACGCACGTCGCCGATCGCCTTGTTGAGCAGCTTTGCGGTCAGCGCGCGGACGACAAAATGGCCCTGGCTCGATGACCAGACATCGGTCTGCCCGTCGGCATCGACCCGAACGCAGCAGGCATGCGGCTCGATATAGCCCTGGTGCACCGCTGCGGTCTTGAATTCCTTTTCAACGATAAAATCGGCTTCGGCGAAACCCTTGTCGAGATCGCCGATCTGGAATTCGAGGCGTTTCGAGATGTTCGAGGGCTTGGTCGGCGCCGGTTCGATACCGCGCGTGATCATATCCTCGAACAAGAGCGGCGCGTCTTCCGCCATCGCCTCGTCAACATCGATGACGTGCGGCAGCACTTCGTAATCGACCTCGATCAGGGCCAGCGCTTCGCTGGCGATCAAGGGGCTGATGGCGGCGACGGCGGCGACGGCGTGGCCTTCGTAATAGGTCTTCTCGCGCGCCATGACGTTGCGCGTGACATGCCAGAAATTCACGGCGACCCGCTCGGGACCGACATACTCAAACTTGTGGTCCGGAAAGTCGGCGCCGGTCATGACGGCCTTGACCCCCGGCAATGCCGCTGCCTTCGACGTGTCGATTGAGCGGATGCGGGCGTGCGCATGTGGGCTGCGCAGGATGGCCCCGTTCAGATAACCGGCCATCATCATGTCGGCGGCATACATCGCGCGGCCGGTGACTTTCGGCACGCCGTCGGGGCGGATGGGGCGGGTGCCAACCCATTTGTAGCGCGACGGTGCGACATCGTTCACGGCACTTCTCCTCATCGATCGGAACGGCTGAGCTGTCGCCGAGACTCGCGCGATGACGCCGCAAACACAAGATTTTTGCGTTATTCCCACATGGGAACAACGAATGTGTTCCGCGAAAACTGCATGCCGGGATGCGCCGATATCGCTGCCGGCCGTGCGAACAGCGTTCACGCCGACGGCAAAATTGTGGCATGATATAGTCGCGAGGATGCGAGATTTAGGAAACGGACTTGGAAAAGGATCGCAATTTCCGGCAACGGCGCCGCCGCAGCTTTGACGATCAGGAGTTCGAGCCGCCGCGTGATTTTGCCGCGGCGCCCCCTCGGTTCAGCAGACCGCGTTTCGAAGAGCCGTCAGGGCCGCCGATAGGGGCCGTGGTCAAATGGTTCAAATCAGAAAAAGGGTTCGGCTTCGTCGAATTGTCTGATGGCTCGGGTGACGCGTTCCTGCACGCCACCGTACTTGGCCGCAATGGGGTGACCTCGGTGCAGCCTGGCGACACGCTTGAAGTTCGGGTCGCCGCCGGACAGCGGGGCCCGCAAGTGACCGAGGTGCTCAATGTCGATACCAGCACCGGAACCGCGCCGCGGCCGCGCGCCGGCTTCCGGTCGGATGACCGGCCGCCGATGGAGGCGACTGTCCAGGAAACCGGCACGGTCAAATGGTACAATGGCACCAAAGGGTTCGGCTTTATCGTCCGTGACGGCGGCGGAAAGGACGTGTTCATCCATGCCTCGGCGCTGCAACGGGCCGGGCTGATGGCGCTCAACGAAGGACAGCGCGTCGTCGTCGATATCGCCGAGGGCCGCAAGGGACCGGAAGCCGCCGCAATCCGGCTGGCGTAGACCGCGTCTTGGCGCGGCAGCGCCAAAGCGCCCTGGTCTAACGGATCGGGGCGCTGCCGCACCGGTTGTTGAGACGACCGCCATCGGCGATTGCGATGACGATGGCGATCTCATCGGGTCGTGGTGCATCGGCGACCATGACGGTGATCGTGTCAAAATGCTCGAACGACCAGGGATCGTCCTTGTGGCCGAGCGGCACATCGATCGGCGTGCCCGCCGGTGCCACCTTTACATTTGATGAGATCACCGCCTTGCCGCCACCCAGCGCGGCGCGCATCGGGCGCCCGAGCATCGGATGCACACAGGCGCCGCCATGCTCCATCTCGCCGGCGACGCCGACCAGCGCTGCCTTGCCGTAAGATACCGGCGGGCCGTCGAGCAAGCGGGTCAATTCCGGCATCAATCGGTCGCCAAGCGCTGCGCCGGCCTCGAATAGCGGCCGTAAATCCTCGGCCCAGGTTCCGGCGAATGGGTTGCGGATAATTCCGATACCGACCGCGCGCACCACGGGGCGGGGCGCCTGCCGGCCCATTTCGGCGAAGACCACTTCGCGCAGCGTGACGATCTTGCGGATTGTATTAATGGCTGCCTCCTCGTGCCGCAGTGTGCCGCACAAACCATTGAAAAGATTTTCGTTTTTTACCCAGCGGCGTGACAAAATAGGCGCAGAGTGCCGCACCGTGCAAGAATATAACGCAGGCATTTCTGCCACTAATCCGCCACCCCCGAAGAGACTGCCATTGTCATCGAGTGTAGGCGCGGCGCAAAACACCCCGAGGAGTACCGGCCATTCGCACCGGAATTGATTTCAAGGTTAGCGGCACTCGCCCCTGGTTATCAGGAACCACTCCAGCGATTGCGGTGTTCCCAAAATATCACCAAATAATCGGGGCATTCATGGCAAACACCCAGCAACCCGCAAAACCAAACCTGGACAAGAAGGTAAAACCGAATGAAACAGTCGGGACCGATGTGCCCGACGAAAGCAAAGAAAGGCATACCGAAATTGCCGTCGAGGCTGGCCGTAAGGGCGATGGACAGCACGAGAGCAAAGAAAAACATTAACGGACTGCGTGTTTAGTTGGCGAGAGATCGACCTCGCAGCGTTTGGGAAAGGGCATCCTGGAAACGGGATGCCCTTTTCTCTAACGTCGACCCGATCCCCCGCCGGCACCCGGGCTATTTGCTGCGAGCTTGGCGCAGCAGCCACAGATGAACCAGCGGCGCCGACGGACGATGGGTGGCCGCCGGTTATCCGGACCCTAGACGACCACAACTGCACCTAAGGAACTGAAAAATAACGCTTGCCAAAGACCTTGCGGATTTCCGTCATGTCGAGCCTCGTCGCAGGGTGTTAAAGGGCGACGCGCCGGCAAAGTGGCCGGAAGCACCAAGCGCCTCCTCGATGCGCAGCGTCTCGTTCCACTTGGCCATCCGCTCTGATCGCGCGAAAGAGCCGACCTTGAGCTGTGCCGCGCCCCAACCGACCGCGAGATGCACGATCGTCACGTCTTCGGTCTCGCCCGAGCGCGCCGAGACGATCGCGCCCCAGCCGGCCTCCCGCGCCGCATCGAGCGCCGCTTTCGCTTCGGTCAGCGTGCCGGCCTGGTTGGGTTTGATTAACACGGCGTTGCAGGCGCCAGATGCAGCGCCGGCCCGCACTCGCGCCGCGTTGGTAACTAAAAAATCGTCGCCCACGATCTGCACCCGGTGCCCGACGGCCTCGGTGAAGCGCCGCAAGCCCTCGGCATCGTCCTCGGCCAGCGGATCCTCGATTGACACGATGGGGTAGCGGTCGAGCCAGCCGATCAGCAATTGCGCCATGCCGTCGGAATCGAGCGTTCGTCCGTCGAGTGCCAGCCGGTATTGCCCGCCTTTGCCGAATTCGGAGGCGGCGATGTCGAGCGCGATCGCGACGTCCTGGCCGGGCGTATACCCGGCTCGCTGGATGGCGCGCATCAGCGCGTCGAGCGCGGCCTCATTGGTTGAAAACGCCGGCCAGTAGCCGCCTTCATCGGCGACGCCTTGCAATATGCCCTGCTCCGCCATCATTTCGCCGGCCGCGCGGTACACCTCGGCGGTCCATTCCAGTGCCTCGTCGAATGAAGTAGCGCCGGGCGCAACGACCATAAAATCCTGGATGTCGACACGGCGCCCAGCATGCGCACCGCCGCCGAAAATCTGGATTTCGGGCAGCGGGACGACGGCACTCGCGCTGTCGCCGAGCAGATAGCGGTAGATCGGCTGGCCTGCGGCCGCAGCGGCGGCGTGCAATGCCGCCATTGACACGGCGACCAGCGCGTTGCCGCCGAGCCGGCTTTTCTGCGGCGTGCCGTCGAGGTCGATCAATACGCGGTCCAGCCCGGCCTGATCCGCAGCATCGCAGCCAATCAGCGCACCGGCTATCTCGCCGTCGATCGCGGCGACGGCGTCGCGCACGTCGCGGCCGCCGAGGCGGGAACCGCCGTCGCGGCGTTCGACTGCCTCGCCTGATCCGGTTGACGCACCGGCCGGCGCGATCGCACGGCCGACCGCGCCGCCCGCCAGCCGCAATTCCGCCTCGACGGTCGGACGGCCGCGCGAGTCCCAGACCCGCCGCCCATGAACAGTGGCAATACGGGTATCGCTCATCCGGCGACTCTTGAGCCGGCCCAGGCGTCACGCACCGCGCTGAGCCGATCGACCGGGGCCAGCAGCAAGGCGCGCGCCACACCGCGGATGCGATCCTTGTCTTGCTCGGCTGTCACATATTCGACCGGCGATTTGCCGTCGACGCGCGCCAGAAACAGCGCCGGCAGCAACCGCGCCGCCCGGATTTCAAGCTCCTCGCGCGGCTCCCAGATGACCGCGGCCAGATAACTGTCCGCCAGATGGCCGAACGCGGCGAGGTAGCGGCCGACTGCGCTGCGGTTCATCACGCATTTCAGCATCAGGTGATTGAGGACAAAGGCGAGATCAAAGGCCGGATCGCCGTACCAGGCGCATTCGGCATCAAGAAACACCGGGCCGCGGCGCCCGATCAGAATGTTCTTAGGGCTGACATCGCCATGCACCAGCGTCAACCGGGTGCGGGCGGTGGCGTGCGCCAATCGCGCCAGAATGCCGGCGAGATCAGGATGCAGCCGGGTTGGGGCGACGAGGTAAGGCTCGATGCGCAGGGCATAGAATGTGTCATCGGTCGCAAACATACGGGCGATTTCGTTGTCCCCGGCGGTCGCCGCGTGGATTTGCGCCATGCGGGTTGCAACCGCCGCCGCAGTCGGCAGGTCGACATTGCCGTCGCGCAACTGGTTCTTCCACACGGGGAACATTGCGGGGTCGAGGTAGTCCATCGCGAACATGCCGTGGACGGAATCCTGTCCGATCAGCTTTGGCGCGGCGTCGGAATTGATGCGCCCGGCGATGCGAAACCAGTTGTACTCGTGATGGTTGCGAGTGATCGGCGCTTCCCAAAGCTGTTCAACCCTGAGTTTGGGCAGGGCACGTTTCAGGCACAGCCGGCGGCCAGGCAGATCGACCAGCCAGATCTCCGACGAGACGCCCCCTTCGAGCGGCCGGCAATGCGGCCGTTCATGGGGGCCGATCAGGCCCATATAAGCCAGAGACGTGGCAATCTGCCCCTCGTCGAGGGGGGTTGTCTGGGGGGCTGAGTCGCTCATGATCTCGCGAGGCCACTTGATGAATGATCTTGCCGCAACCCAACCATGAAAGCGATCTTCCATTACGATGCCGGACCGCTGCTGGCAGCGCGCCTCGCCGGTCTCGCCGGGGACGGGTTTCACGTCGCCGCCTGTGCCGAGGATGATGATGCGCGTCTGGCCTCATTGCTGCCGGATGCGGAAATCCTGCTGCACGTCCTGACGCCCGCAACCGCCGCGATCATCGCGCAGGCGCCGCATCTGCGGCTCATTCAGAAAATCGGCGTCGGCGTCAACACGATCGATCTCGATGCCGCGCGCGCTCGCGGTATCGCCGTCGCCAACATGCCCGGAACCAATACCCCGGCGGTCGCCGAAACCACCTTGCTGCTGATGCTGGCGGCATTGCGCAACCTGCCAGCGATCGACCGGGCAAGCCGGGCGGGGCAGGGATGGGCGCTCGGCGCCGGGTTACAGGAGCGGGTCGGCGAGTTGCGCCGTCGGCTGGTGGGTCTCGTCGGCGCCGGCATGGTGCCGCGCGCGCTTGTGCCGATGCTGCAAGGCTTTGGTGCGCGCCTTGTCTATTGGTCGCCGCACCCTCACCCGGAGCTTGGCATCCCGCGCTGCGAATTATCCGAGTTGTTGGAGACCGCCGATATCGTGTCGCTGCACCTGCCGCTGGTGCCGGAGACCGAACGGTTGATCGACGGCGCGGCGCTGGCGTCGATGCGCCCGGGCGCCATCCTCATCAACACGGCGCGCGGCGGGCTGGTGGACGAAGCGGCGCTGATTGTCGCGTTGCGCAGCGGCCGGCTGCGCGCCGCCGGGCTCGACGTGTTCGCGACCGAGCCTCTGGCCGCGGACAGCCCGCTGTTGCAGCTCGACAATGTCGTGCTGATGCCGCACGTCGCCTGGCTGACGCCCGAAACGCTCGACCGCAGTCTCGACATCGCCGTCGAAAACATGCGGCGCCTGCGCGATGGCCGCGACCTGCTGCACCGCGTCGTGTGAGGTTTCTACGCCCCGCTGTTCCGGATACTCTACTCGATTGGGACCCTTCGGCAGGTACGGCACCGTCTAACGGCGCTACTGCGTCTGCAGTTCGAGCATTGTCTGCAACTGCCCTTTGACGCGCCGCATCCAATCCGAAAACTGCTCGCGCTCGCCGGCCGACAATGACGCCAGCGCATCATCCACCGTGCTCTCGGCGACTTGCGCCAGCTGCACCTGCAGCATATCGGCTTCGGCAGTCAGGTGCAGGCGGTTGATCCGGCGATCGCTCGCATCCGGGCCGCGGCGGACCCAGCCTTTCTTTTCCATGCGGTCGATCATGCGGCCGGCGGTTGCCTTTTCAACCTCCAGCATTTCGGCCAGTTCGGACTGGGTGGCGCCGGGTTTGCGATGTAACCGATTGATCACCAGCCATTGCGATCGCGTCAATCCGAGCCGGCGTACCCTCCGGTCGAACGCCGTACGCATCAACCGGGCGACATCGGAAATCAGGAACCCGATGTGGCGCTCCTCTTCGGACGACAAGAGCTTCTCCCGGCATTCGGTGTCTGGATTATGGTTGCCCAGCATACGTTCGGGCGGCGGCCGGACTCAAGCACCGCTGCAGCCGGAAGATCGTTGCGTGACGGCTGTGGCAGGGCGAGTGACATTTGTCTATCTGTATCGGCGCGACTACTGCCCGACCGCATCGCTCAGGCATTTTTTGACGAAACTTGTTTTCGCCGCGCCGTAAATTTTCTTCTCGGCCGCGGCAGCGTCGCATGTCGCCGACGCGTCTTTCTGACATTTCGTGAGAAAGCTCGTTTTTGCCGCGCCCGCGAGCTTCTTTCCGGTAGCCTGGTCGGCACAGTTGCTTGCAGCCAGGGCAGTTTGCGCATTGATGAGCACCAACATGACAAGTGCAGCTTTCAACATCGGCTTCTCCCTCTCGGCACGACCGGTTCCATCCGGTCGCCCAGTATAATAGTTTAATATATTGCCGTGCAATTCGCGGCCGTTAAGTCGCTGTCGACGCACAAGCGTAGACGTGTGACGTACAAGTCGATTGCCACGCGCCAGCAGATGTTTGACAGGCGAGTCGAATGCGTAGGCATCGGCGATGCACCGGCATAGCCCGCGATGCTGCCTTTTCGGTTTCACGCGCTGCATTAAAACGACGTTTTTCTTCGGCGAATAGATGCGGCAGAACGAGTGACAGCCGGGGCTGTCGGCGAAACTTGTCGTCATCATCTGGTCACAACTCTTCGCCGAGCGTGGCGGTGACGCTAAGATACGCGGACAGGGCAGAACGACGAGTGTGCGAGGGGAGGCTGCATGGATCTCAACACGCTCCGCGAAGCGGCGATCGAGGCGACGTCGCGCGCGCTCTATGACAAGCTCGGCTACGTCCCGGAAGACGACAGCGACGATTGGGAGGATGAATACCGCCGCCAATTCGCCCTGTTGAAACAGCGCTTTCCGGCAGAAGCGGCGATTTCGGTGCGTCGTCCCGCGCCGGCCGGCCCAGAGCGGCAATGGCCGGAATTGTCGGGTACGCTGGAGCAAAAGCGCTGGGCTGCAACCGTGCGCGATGAGCGGATGCGGGAAATCCCCAGCGAGCCGTTTCGCGTCTGGCTCGGGCAGACATGGACGCGCGCCAAAGTATGGGTCGATACCCGCGACGTGCCGATCACGGTACTGATGCAGCGGCTGCGCCCGCAATACGACGAGCACCGCCGGCAGGCCGGCGAGGCGGCGCAGGCACGCAAGGTGGAAACGCAGAAGAAAGCAGCCGAAATCGCGGCTTACCGCAAGCGCCTGCAGGATGCCGGTGTAACTCCGGAGGGGCTTGTCGAACTGGTCGATGCCAGCGAACGTTTTGCGGTTGCCCCGCTCGCCGCGAAACTGGCGGATATCACTGTCGAAGGGCGGCATTTGCGGGTGTTCGAGACAACCGATCCTAATTTGCTGCTGGTCAAGGAAAAGAAGGGTCCGCTTCAACTGCAGGATTATGCGATCGAGCGCGATGAAGGTCTGGTCGGCGATCTCAAGCTTTTCGCCCAGGCACCCACATAAGCTGACGGCCGACAACAACGCATCAGTGCGTATCAGGAGTGTATCATGCCGGTTATTCCCGACGACTATCTCGACCTGCTCGGTGACAAGAAGGCGTTTGCGCATCTTGCGACGATCATGCCGGATGGCACGCCCCAGGTGACGCCGGTATGGTTCGACTATGCCGGTGGCATTATCCGGGTGAATACGGCAAAGGGCCGGGTCAAGGCGCGCAACATGCAGGAAGGTTCGGCGGTCGCGCTGTCGATCCTCGACCCGGATAATGCCTATCGCTATATCCAGGTGCGAGGGCGCATCCGCAAGGTCAGCGAGACCGGCGCCGATCAGCACATCGACTCGCTCGCCAGGAAATATCTCGGCAAGGACAAATACCCGTTCGCACGCCCCGGCGAAGTGCGCGTGATGTACGAGATCGAGCCGCGCGCCGCCAACACGATGGGCTGAGGCAAAATCTTCGTCGTCGGGGAGATCGCATGGATTTCGGCATCGGCATCGCGACCGCAAGCGATTCCTGGAAAACGGTGCAGCGGGCCGAAGAGTTGGGCTTTACCCATGCCTGGTTCTTTGACACGCAGATGATCACGGCCGACTGCTTTATCGCGATGGCGGCGGCGGCAATGAAAACCTCGCGCATCCGTCTCGGCACCGGCGTTCTGGTGCCGTCGAACCGCATTGCTGCGGTCACGGCGAACGCCTTTGCGACGCTCAACGGCCTGGCGCCGGGCCGCATCGATTTTGGGGTGGGCACGGGATTTTCGGCGCGTCGCGCAATGGGGCTCGGCTCGATGAAGCTCGCCGAGATGGCGGAATATATCCGGGTCGTCTACGGGCTGCTGGCCGGCGAAACGGTCGAGACTCCGATCGACGGCGCGCGCCGCAAGATCCGGTTTCTCAACCCGGAAATCGGCCTGTTCAACACGAAAGACCCGATCCGTCTGCATGTGTCGGCCTATGGGCCGCGCTCGCAAGCGCTGACCGCGAAACTCGATGCCGCCTGGAAATGCTTTATCCAGGATGTCGATCATGGGACCGCGGCGCTCGATAGCATGAAAAAATCCTGGGCCGCGGCAGGACGACCGGCCGGTGACCTGTATGCGACCGCCTGGGCCTGCGGCTGTGTTCTGCAGCCGGGCGAGGCGGCCGATAGCGAGCGGGCGATGGCGCAAGCCGGCCCGCGTGCGGCGACGCTGCTGCACCGCGCCGCCGATGCTGACCAGCAGGGCTGGGAAAACACGATGAACGTTGCGGAAGACGGGATTGCCGACGCGGTCTCCGGCTATGTCGAGATGGCGCGACGGTTCGAGCCGCAAGACGCGCGCTATCTGCACAATCACCGCGGCCATCTGCTCTTCGTCAAACCCGACGAGCGCCGCTTTATCACCGCCGAACTGATCCGCCGCACCAGCTTTACCGCGACCGAGCCGGAACTGATACGGCGCATCGCGGCGCTGCGCGACGCCGGGTGGAGCCAGATTGTGATCGCGATCACCCCTGGCCAGGAAAGCGCGCTGGAAGACTGGGCGCGCGTCAAAAACGCGCTTGGCTGAGCCGTCGCGAGTCGCTGCAAGGCCCGGCGGCTCCTTGCCAAAGACCGGCCGGGTCCGTACCTAATCCATCATCAGAATGTCGCCGCTTTGGCCGCTCTCGGGAGGATGCGTGATGCAACTCAACGATCAGACTCTCTTTCGCCAGCAATGCTACGTCGACGGCAAATGGATCGACGCGCTGAACCGTGGCACGATCCCGGTCACCAATCCGGCGACCGGCGAGACGCTTGGCAGCGTGCCGCGCATGGGCGCCGAGGAAACCCGGTTGGCGATCGCCGCGGCGGACAAGGCCTTGCCGGCCTGGCGCGCCAAGACCGCGAAGGAGCGCGCCGGCATCCTGCGCAAATGGTTCGACCTGATGATGGCGAACCAGGAGGACCTGGCCAATCTGATGACCGCCGAGCAGGGCAAGCCGCTCGCCGAGTCGAAAGGCGAAATCGCCTATGCCGCCTCGTTCATCGAATGGTTCGGCGAGGAAGGCAAGCGCATCTACGGCGACACGATCCCGGCGCACGGCACCGACAAGCGTATCGTCGTGACCAAAGAGCCGATCGGCGTCTGCGCCGCGATCACGCCGTGGAACTTCCCCGCGGCGATGATCACCCGCAAGGCGGGCCCGGCGCTGGCGGCGGGCTGTACGATGGTGCTGAAGCCGGCGACGGCGACGCCGTTTTCCGCGCTCGCGTTGTGTGAACTGGCCGAGCGGGCCGGGGTGCCGGCCGGCGTGTTTTCCTGCGTCACCGGCGGCTCGTCGGAAATCGGCGGCGAGCTGACCTCGAACCCGACCGTACGCAAGCTGACCTTCACCGGCTCGACCGAGATCGGCAAATTGCTGATGGAGCAATGCGCCGCGACGGTCAAGAAGACCTCGATGGAACTGGGCGGCAACGCGCCGTTTATCGTGTTCGACGACGCCGATATCGAAGCCGCAGTCAAAGGTGCGATCGCCTCGAAATACCGCAATGCCGGCCAGACCTGTGTCTGTGCCAATCGCATCCTGGTGCAGGACGGCGTCTATGACGCGTTCTCGAAGCGGCTCGCCGAAGTTGCCGGCGCGATGAAGGTCGGCAACGGCGCCGCGCCCGGCGTCGTAATCGGCCCGCTGATCGACATGAAGGCGGTCGAAAAGGTCGAGAGCCACATCGCCGACGCGGTGCAGAAGGGCGCCAGGGTGGTGATCGGCGGCAAGCGCTCGGCGCTCGGCGGCAGCTTTTTCGAGCCGACCGTGCTGGCCAATGTGACGACCGACATGATCATCACCAAGGAAGAAACCTTCGGGCCGGTCGCGCCGCTCTATCGTTTCAAGGAGGAGAAAGAAGCGATCAGGATGGCGAACGACACCGAATTCGGTCTCGCCGCCTATTTCTACAGCCGCGACATCGGCCGCATCTGGCGCGTCGCCGAGGCGCTCGAATACGGCATCGTCGGCATCAACGAAGGCATCATCTCAACCGAGATCGCCCCGTTCGGCGGCATGAAGGAAAGCGGCATCGGGCGCGAAGGCTCGAAATACGGCATCGAGGATTACCTCGAAGTCAAATACCTCTGCATGGGTGGTATCGACCAGTAGGCAACTCGCGTGCCGGATCATTTGCCCGGCTTGGCTCGGGCATCTGGGTCCTCCCGGTTCGTCCTCTGATCGAAGCGGTTCGTGGCGGCCGGGTTAAGTCCGGCCACAGCGGCTCCTTTCAGCGGATCGGGAAGCCCAGATTGCTGACGGCCTCGCGCATGCGGTCGCGGCCGCGCAGTGCTTCGATATCCCTGACGCGATCGACCGCCAGTTTGGTCCACGGCACTTCCTTCATGCCCTGTTCACGCTGGAACTCGACGAGACGGGGGTCGTAATCGGCAAAAATGTCGGACATCGCCGCCGCCGAATACTGCTCGCGGTGCAGGACTGCCGCTTGCGGCAAGCGCGGCTTGATGTCGGCGGGTTTTGCCGGATCGGCATAGCCGACGCACATCCCGAACAGCGCCATGACATGCGGCGGCAGGCCGAGCGTGACCGCGACATCTTCCGGATGATTGCGCATGGCGCCGATATAGACAAAGCCGAGGCCGAGCGATTCCAGCGCGATGGCGGCGTTCTGCGCGGCCAGTGCGGCATCGACCATTCCGACCATGAACGGCTCGAGATAATCGAGGCCGCCGAGCACCATCTGCCGTTCAGCGGCGGCATGATGCAGCCGTGCATGGTCGACGCACCACACCAGGAAAAGCGGGCATTGCGCGATGAATTTCTGTCCGGCGCCGAGTTCGGCAAGCCGCGCCTTGCGTGCCGGGTCTTCAATCGCAACGACGCTCCAGGTTTGCAGATTCGACGAGGTCGAAGCCGATTGGGCCGCGGCGACGAGCTGCTCCAACGTCCCCGCGGGCAGCGGCGTCGGCAGAAACGCGCGGACCGAGCGATGCGCGAGAACCGTCGCGATGACCTCGTTCCACGGTCCCGCCGGCGCGGTGCCGTCGCGGTAGCGCTGGTGCAGCAGGTCACGCTGGCGTTGCTCGTCGGCGGTGGTGGCCGGCAATGTGGTGGAGTCGGCGGCAAGGCTCACGGCAGGCTTCCCTTGTGGTGCGTCGGCCTTTATGGCGGGCCGGGGCGGACATTGCGATGGCGGCGGTGCCGATGACAACGGCAAGCGCACGTTGCCGCTCGCGACCCTGGGGTGCGATGCTTGCAGGCAAAGGCGACCGATCTTGCGGCTGCCGCCGCGCTGTGACACGAGAAGTGATGCGTATTCTGTTTGCCATTCCGCACTATTTCGCCTGGACGACAGCCGGGAATTACGCCTCCGAGCGCAGCACGCCCGAGGCCCGCGCGCAGACCGTGCGGCAATGTGTGGCGAGCCTGTTGCAGACCTTTTCTGGGGCGCAGGGGCTGATGAACGGGCGCACCCGGCAGTTTCACCCGGCCAATCCGCGCCTCTCGGCGGAGGTTACGATTGCGCTGTGCACGACCGGCGAAAACCATCTCGTGCCGCAACTCGGGCTTGACTGCTTTGACCACATCCGGACTCACGCCGAGCCGCGCTTTCTCGGCTTCGAGTGCCACAAGGTGCTGCGCAACGGCCTCGGGCAATACGATTATTTTGGCTATCTCGAGGACGATCTGCGAATTGTCGACGGGCTGTTTTTAGCCAAGCTCGGCTGGTTCGGGTCGCAGTTCGGCGACGCCGCGGTGTTGCAGCCGAACCGCTTCGAGCTGATCGACGATCCGCTGCCCTATAAGCTCTACATCGACGGCAATATGCATGACGGCCGGGTCAGCCCGTCGCTGCAACGCATCGAGGAGCATCGACGCATCGAGGTGCCGGCCTTTGGCCAGAGCGTGGTGTTCCAGCGGATCGACAACCCGCATTCGGGATGTTTTTTTCTGAACCCGGCCCAGCTTGAACGCTGGGTGCAGCAGCGCGAATTTGCCGTACCGCTTTCGGTTTTCGGCGGTCCGCTGGAAAGCGCCGCGACACTTGGCATCATGCGCCATTTCCGGGTGTACAAACCGGCGCGCGAGAACGCTGCCTTTCTCGAAATCGAACATCTCGACCGGCGGTATCTCGGCCGGCATTTCTGGCCGGCGGCGGGTAACCCCCCATATCTTGTGTGGGACGCGTAATTTCGGAACTTGACCCGCGCAGCCGCTTGCGAGTGGCGCACGGTTGTGACAACCAGTGGTTCAATAAACCAGATCGGAGTACGGGCATGCCGCGCTATGATTATGACCTGTTCACGATCGGCGCCGGCTCGGGCGGCGTCGCCGGCACCCGCCGCGCCGGGGCTTATGGTGCGCGCACGGCGATCTGCGAGGAGTTGCGGATCGGCGGCACCTGTGTGTTGCGTGGCTGCGTGCCGAAAAAGCTGCTGGTCTACGGTGCGCAATTCGCCGACGCGTTTGCCGACGCCGAAGGCTTTGGCTGGACCGTGCCGCAGCCGAGTTTTGACTGGCCGAGCCTGATCGCAGCCAAGAACAAGGAACTCGACCGGCTGGAGCAGATCTACATCAACATGCTGCGCAACGGGAAAGTCGAGATCATCGACGGGCGCGGCGTTGCCGTCGATCCGCATACCGTCGAGGTCAACGGCCGCCGCTACACCGCGGAAAACATCATGATTGCGGTCGGCGGTTGGCCGGCAACCCCGACGGTTCCCGGCATCGAGCATGTGATTTCGTCGAACGAAGCGCTCGATCTGCCGACCTTGCCAAAGCGGATCGTGATCGTCGGCGGTGGCTATATCGCGGTCGAGTTCGCCGGCATTTTCCGCGGGTTCGGCAGCGAGGTGATCGAGTTGTACCGGCGCGACCTGATCCTTAACGGGTTTGACGACGACATCCGCGTCAATCTGACCGAAGAGATGCGGGCGCGCGGTATTGATGCGCGCGGCAAGACGGAAGTCGCCCGCATCGACAAGCACGCGGACGGCTATACCGTCACGACGACCGCCGGCGACAAAATCGCCACCGATTGCGTCATGTACGCGACGGGCCGGGCGCCGAACACGGCGGGGCTTGGCCTTGCCGAAATCGGTGTCGCGATGGACGGGGGCGGTGCGATCAAGGTCGATGAATGGCAGCGCACCAGCGTGCCGAGCATTTACGCGGTCGGCGACGTGACCGACCGGATCAATCTGACGCCGGTGGCGATCGGCGAAGGACGCGCCATCGCCGAGACGCTGTACAACAACAATCCGATCCGCATGGACCATGCGGATGTGCCGTCGGCTGTGTTCAGCAACCCGCCGATCGGCACGGTTGGACTGACGGAAGAAGCAGCGCGCCGGCAATATGGCGAGATCGATATCTATAAATCCCGCTTCCGCCCGATGAAAAATACCTTGTCGGGGCGCAGCGAGCGGACGTTTATGAAGCTGATCGTCGACGCCAAAAGCGACCGCGTCGTCGGCTGCCACATGCTCGGCCCCGATGCGCCGGAGATCATCCAGGGCATCGCCATCGCGGTAAAATGCGGCGCGACGAAAAAGCAGTTCGACCAGACTGTCGGCATCCATCCCAGCGCGGCCGAAGAATTCGTAACGATGCGCGATAAATATGTGCCGCCAGCGGAAAAGGCTGCGGCGGAGTAGGCGGGGTGCATTTACCTTGAGATTCGGGGTAAATATGCGTACCTAACGGAAGTAATTTGGATCGCTGATTATGCCGGACACCCACGACACTCGCGAAAAGCCCCAGCATGAGGCCGCCCCGCAGCAGAATGCGGGCAACGAAGTGTTGCGCGCGCGGCCGGTAAAGGGCGAAATCGATTACGCGGAATTGAGCCGCGAACACATGGCGCGTTACCCGAAAATCCGAGCGGCTCTTGCCAAATGAGCCTATCTGGCTCCCCGTCGCAGCGGTAATCGATCATAATCGGTTGGAGACGGCAGAGTCTGGAGAACAGCACTTTTTGCGTGACGCAGGTCTGCTCGAAAGTGCGTTAGCGCGCCCGCGCAACGCATTCGTTTACGGCGACGAAGACATTGTATCGCTCGCCGTAAGCGTGATGGCTGGAATTTCGCGCGCGCATGCATTCGAACAAGGCAACAAGCGCACGGCTTTTGCGGCGATGCGGCTGTTTCTGCGTATTAACGGTTATGACACGGCATTTGATGATTCCGTATCGTGGGCCGATGAGATCGTCGCCCTGATCGAACATCGCGCGACCGAAGAGGATTTCGCGCAAATCCTCCGACCGTTCGTGGTGCTGCTGCCGTAGCGCGGCCCGCATCGCCAATCTATTTCACCGGTTCCAGCGAGCGCAGATAAGCGACGATGTCGTCGAGGTCGTCGGGGGTCATCCTAGCGTACCAGTCGAAAGCCATCGTGTGCGCCAGCTTGGTGCCGTCGGGGCGCACCCCTTCGGTGATCGCGCGTTTGATGTCGGCGTCGCTCCACTTGCCGATGCCGTTTTCCGGGTCAGGCGTGATGTTGCGGCTGACGGCTCGCACGCCGGGCTGGTCGAACACGGGAAAATCGCGACCGCCGGCGCCCAGCCTGTCGCGGTCGAGCCGCCCCGGTTCGGCGAATGGCGTGTGACACTCCATGCAGTGGCCGATCGGCCCTGCGAGATACCGCCCGTAAGCCATATCGTTGTCGCGCGGCGGGTCGTCGACGTGCTCGACTGCCGGGCCGTAATTCGGCGGGAGCGGGACCTTGTATTGCGATTTTGCGACGGCGTGGCGCACCGCCGGCACGCTTTGCAGATAGGCTGCGATCGCCGTCGCGTCGCTATCCGAAATTTGCCGGTAGAAGCCGAACGGCATTGGCGGCCCGATCGTCGAGCCGTCGGGGCGCTTTCCCTCGCGCAACGCCGTGATGATCTGCGCCGCGGTCCAGTTGCCGATACCGGTTTCGCGGTCCGGCGTGATATTCGGCGCCACGATATGGCCGAGCGGCAGATCGAATTCGACGCCGCCCGACAATTCCTGCCCGGCCTCTACATGACCGGCGGCATCGCGCGGGCTATGGCAGTTGCCGCAGCCGGCGATTGTCGTGACGAGGTAGGCGCCGCGCTCGCGCGGCTGGTCGGCCTGTCCGCTTGCCATCGGCAGCGCGAAAAAAGCCCCGATAGCGATCAGCATCGCGCCGGCCGCAGGCCGCATCCGTTTCGCCATAAGGTTCTCCTGCTGCAATCCTTGCATTGCCGGCGCGACGTGGCTTTTGTCAACTGATGCCGTGGCGTGCAACATTGCGGCGCCGAAACCAGAGGGGAGTGTTGCGCGATGCAGTGGAGCCAGAATCGCATCCTGACGACCCATACGGGCAGCCTGCCGCGCCCGCCGGAACTGACCCGGCTGTATGTACGGCGCACGCGCGGCGAGGCGATCGATCCGGGCGAACTCGATCGCATGGGCAAGGCGGCCTTGACCCAGATTATCGACAAGCAGGCCGGCGCCGGGGTCGATATCGGCAATAACGGCGAGCAGCAGCGCGAGGCGTTTTTTCTGTATGTGCGGCGCCGCATGAGCGGGTTCGGCGATAGCTGGACCCGCTGGCCGCGCGGCGATGTCGAGCGCTATCCGCTGCTGAAGGCGCAGATGCGCGAGATGCTCTCAGCGCGCGAGGCCGTGTCAAACATGGACCCGCCAAAGACAATCGGCGAAATCCGCTATCTCGACACGCAGGCGGTCGAAAGCGAATGCAGCGATTTCCGCGCCGCTCTCGACCGCAAGCCCGGTGCGTTTGTCGAGCCGTTTATGACGGCGCCGTCGCCAGGCATCATCGTCGGGGCGATGAAGAACGAATATTACGACAGCGAAGAGGCTCACCTTGCCGCAGTCGGCGCCGCGCTGAAGATCGAATATGACGCGATCATCCGGAACGGTTTTCTGCTGCAACTCGATTGCCCCGATCTCGCCTTGGAGCAACACCTTTCCTATAATAACCGGCCGCTTTCGGAGTTTCTTGGATTTGTCGAGCGGGTGGTCGAGGCGATCAACACCGCCATCGTCGATGTGCCGCGCGACCGCGTGCGCCTGCATGTCTGTTGGGGCAATTACGAGGGGCCACACGACCGCGACGTGGCGCTCGAAGATATTTTTCCGATCCTGCAGAAGGCCCGGGTCGGCGGTTTTGTGCTGCCTTTCGCCAACCCGCGTCACCAGCACGAATACCGAGTGCTGGCTAAATATCCGCTGGCCGACGATCAAATCATCGCCGCCGGGGTCATCGACGATCTGACCAATTTCGTCGAGCATCCCGAGGTCGTCGCCGACCGTCTTGAACGCGTCGCGCACGCGGTCGGCGACCCGAAACGCGTCATGGCGGCGACCGATTGCGGTTTCGACACATCGGCCGGCATGGGGCGCGTGCCCGAAGACGTGGTATGGGCCAAATTTCGGGCGATGGCGGACGGTGCCAAAATCGCCAGCGAGCGGCTCGGACTGCGGTAGAGCAGCGGTTACTTGCCGAACGGCTGGTCCCAGCGATTCTCGTAGACGACATCGCTGAGGGCCGCGCGGCGGACCGGGCCGAAGCGGCCCGTGGGATAGCCGATCGGCAGGATCGCGTAGCTGTGCCAGTCCGCCGGCAGGCCGAGCGCGGCCTCGGCGTCTTTTTCAAAGTTCAGGTACAGCGTCGTGAGGGTTGCGCCCAGGCCGAGGGCACGGGCCGCGAGTAGCATGTTCTGCACCGCGGGGTAGATCGACGAGCCGGCGGTGCGGGTCGGCGCGTCGCCTTGCAGGCATGGCACGATCCACAGCGGCGCCTCGTGGATGTGTGCCGCCAGATGCTCCGCGGCACCGAGCATCCGCTGGAATTGCGCCGAGCTGTTGCCGGGGGCGGGCTGGCCGGCGCGATAGCGCGGGCCGACCACCTCGTCCCAGGCGCGCTTGTAAAGCGCGCCGACCGTCTGCTTGATGCCGGCGTCGCGGACTACCAGAAAGCGCCAGCGCTGCATGTTGCCGCCGCTGGGTGCGCAGGTGCCGGCTTCGAGGACCCGCCGCACGAGGTCTTCCGGCACCGGATCGGGCTTCAGCCGCCGCATCGACCTTGTGGTGCTGATGATGTCGAACAAATCGGGCATCGCGTCCTCGTTTATGCGGAACCGGGATCGGCTTGGCTCAAATAACGCCATCGTCCTTCAGCGTGCCGACATCATGCTCGCTGAGGCCGAGCCAGCTCGCGAACACGTCTTTGGTATGCTCGCCGAGCAGCGGCGACGGCTCGATCTTGGGTGGCTTGCCATCGAACCGCACCGGGAAGGTCGGCATCCGCAGATCGCCGCTGGGGTGATGCTGGGTCTGGATGATGCCGCGGCTTTCAAAGGTCGGCTCGGCCAGCAGATCGCCGGTATCGAGCACGGCGCCGGCCGGGATGCCGGCGGCGCCCAGGATGCGCATCGCGTCCTGCTTGGTGTGCTGCTGCGTCCACGCGGTGACCATCGCGTTGACCTCGTCGGCATGCGCAATGCGCTTGTCGCGGTCGAGATATTCCGGGTCGTTGGCCAGTTCTTCGCGGCCCATCACGCTGCACAGCCGGCGCCAATGCTCGGGGTTGTTGTGGCTGTTGAAGACATACACCCAGTCGTTCGGGCCGCCGGGCTTGCAGGGATAGATGTCGGAGGGTGGGGGACCACCGAACCCGCCGCGGCCGCCATTGCGCATCAGCGGCTTACCCGTCCGCGCATGCATGATGAAGGCGCCGCGCGTGTAGTTGAGCTGCGCATCCTGCATCGCCACCTGCAGGCGGCGGCCGGTGCCGGTGGTGTGCCGCTGGAACAAGGCGCTGACGATCGAGATCGCCATCAGCATGCCGGTGCCGGTGTCGCCCAAGGTCGGGCCGGGCCGGATCGGGCGGCCATCCGGCTCGCCGGTGATTGCCATGTTGCCGCCGCAGGCCTGCGCGATCATGTCGAAAGCGAGATTGTGCTCGTAGGGGCTGCCGGTGCCGAAGCCTTTGACCTGGGCGTAGATCAGCCGCGGGTTCAGCTTGTGCAATTCGTCCCAGCCGAGCCCGAGCTTTTCGATCGTGCCCGGCGCCATATTCTCGATAAAGACATCGGCCTGTTTTGCCATGTCCTTGACGAGCGCAAGGCCGCGCGGTGATTTCAGATTGACCGTCACCGATTTCTTGTTGGCGTTGTAGATCATAAAATAATAGGCGTCGGCGCCGGGTTTCGGACCGGTGCCGAGAATGCGGCCGGGCTCGCCGCCTTTCGGGTTCTCGACCTTGACGACCTCGGCGCCAAGCTGCGCCAGTACCTCGGTGCAGGTCGGCCCGGCCTCGAATTGCGACAGATCGAGCACGCGGACCCCGGCAAGGCAATTCGGTGCGGCGGCGGCGTCAGTCATCGGATCACGCTCCTCGCTGGTTGGGCACTCGAAAACTAACGCTTTAACGCGAAGGACGCCAAGGATACGCAAAGGGCGCAATGGGCGCGGTCGTGTCCCTTCCTATCCTCCGCGTCCATTGCGTTAAGGTGTTTTCTTTCGTGCCGTTGCACGCAGCCGAGGAATACCCGATGCCCGACCCGATCCGCTTGCGCCTGTTCGAGAACTACCGCTTTGTCCTCTACGCGCCGTTTTATGCGGCGCACGAGATCGGGGCCTATGCCGAGGAAGGGTTGGCGGTGGAGTTGCTGCCGTCACCAGGACCGGGACGGGCCGAAGCGGCACTGGCGGCGGGCGACATCGATGTCGGGTGGATGGGGCCGATCCGCCTGATGAAGCACCATGACGACGATCCCGCCTCGCCGCTGGTCGCCTTCACCGAAATCGTATGCCGCGACCCGTTTTCGCTGGTTGGCGCCCGACCGAACCCGGATTTTCGTCTATCAGAGCTTGCCGGGCTGCGGTTCGCCAGCACCAGCGAGGTGCCAACGCCGTGGCTGTGCCTCGACGGTGATCTGCGCGACGCCGGAATCGATCCGGCGCGGCTCGACCGGGTGATTGGGCGCAGCATGCCGGAAAATATTGCATCGCTCGCCGATGGCAGCCTCGACGTGGCGCAGTTGTTTGAGCCATTTGTCGAGCAGGCTGTGGCGGCCGGCGGGTACGTCTGGCAGCCGGCGAGTGCGCGCGGCCGCACCAGCTATACCGTGTTCGTCACCCGGCGCGAGCGGCTCGCCGCCGACCCGGAGCCGTTCCGTCGCATGGCGCGGGCCATGTACCGCACCCAGCGATGGGTCGCGGCGGTGACACCGCAGGAACTGGCGGCCGCGGTTGCCGGCTATTTTCCGGCGCTCGATCGTGGTGTGTTGACCCGCTCGCTCGCCCGCTACAAGGCGCAGGGCGTCTGGGGCACCGATCCGATCCTGCCGGAAGACGGGTTCAACCGGTTACGCCGCGCCGTGCTCGGCAGCGGCTTTCTGAAGCGCGAGGTGCCGTTTGCCGAATGCGTCGACAACAGCCTTGCCGAGGCGGCGATCGCGGCTCTGTCGTAAGCTTTCTAGCTGTCCGATGCGGCGGGCGGCACGACCACTGCGATCCTGGCATCGCTTCCCGCCCATGCGCCATTATCGACGCGGCGCCAGGTGAATTCGATGCTGCTGCCGGCCGGCAGTAAGCCGGTTTCGAGCGCGGCGACATGGAAGTCGAGGCCGCTGTCGAGAGTCGACGTGTCGGCGATCTCCTGCCAGCCGTCGTGTCCCCAATGCACGATTGCCGGCACCGGCAATGCAACTGCCAAAATCGCACCCACGCGCATTGTGGCGACCGGCGCGTGCGGCCACCAGAACGCGTACGTCGCGGTTGGGCGTTGGCCGGCATAGCGCTGCCATACCGCGCGCGGCCGATCATAGGGATGGCCGATCTGCCGTGACGCCAGCAGCTTGACGAACTCGGCATGCGCCCAGGCAAGCGGCATCGCCGAGCCGGTAGCGTAGCCGCGGAAAAGCCGCCGTGCCGGGATCGGGTCGGAATCCCACACCTGTTCCGGAATCATGCCGCCGGGGCTTGCCATCACCGCCATCGCGGTCAGGTAGGGCAGGGGATCATTGCCGGCGCATAATTCGAAATGACCGCGCTCGCCGGTCAAGAGGGGCCAGGCGCGCCCGATGCCGGTACCGTCAAAGCCTGAGCCGTCTTCGTGCTCGCCATAGCCGTCATCGCGATAGCGGTGCCATGCCGGCCCGTTCGGCGTGTCGCTGCGCAACAAGGCATCGCTCAAGCGCATCGACCCCTGGATTAACGGGTCGTCGGCGCGGCGCAAGCCAAAGCGCACCAGCTGCTGGTACTCGGTGCCGATCTGCTCGTCGCCGCGCAGCCCGGTTTCAAAACGGCGGTTGCGGATCGGCATCACCGCGTGATTGGCGTTTTCCTGGGTCAGCACGACGGGTGGCGCCACCCGTACATAATAGCCGCCGACCTGATATTGCCGCGCCAACTGCGTATCGCGGACCGTCATCCAGGTTTCGAGATGCGCATTCCAGAAATCGGCCAGCGCCAGCGCCCAATGCTGCGCCGGTCCGGACAGCAGCGCACCGCCGGCGACCAAGGCGCTGATTCCGATCGCCAGGGTAAACGGGTTGAGGCCTTCGTTTTCCTCCCAACGATCCTGCTGGGTCGATGGCCCGGTGCGGGCGATATAGCCGAGCGCGCGCCGCACCATGTCTTCGACCTCGATGCCGCGCAGCGCGTCGCGTTCTTCCAGCGCGGCCGCCAGCAACACCGGCCATCCCGCTTCGTCAAGCTGCAGGCCTTGCCAGTACGGCAAGCCGCTGAGCCATTGGTTCTGGTGCCAGTGGCCGCTTTCGGCCTGTGTTGCGATCAGGTAGCGCAGCGTGTCGCGCGCTTCCGGCTGGGCGCCGAGCGCCAGCAGCGCCAGCGCGCACTGCACGAGGTCGCGCGGCCAGACCAGATGATAGCCGCCGCGATTGTCGCCGGTATCGCCCCACGGCACGCTGAGGCTGGCGACCATTGCGCCGGGATAGGTCTTGTCGAGATGCGCCCGCAGCACGATCGACGATACCGCCGCCTGGTCGCGGATCGCCGTCGGCAGGTCGAGGGTCGAGGCGCTGCGTTCGCTCGAACTGACCTGCCAGCGTTCCCAATCGGCGATCTGCTGCAGCAGCACATTGTCGAATGGCTGGATCAGGCTGGCGATGGCGAGGGTCGCGGCGGCCTCGGTGCTGTCGGCAAATCCGACCGCCACGACCGCATTACGCGGCAATTCCCCCATCAATGCGACATTGCCCGGCCCGGCGGTGCGGTATTGCCATGACATCGCTCCGTCATCGGCAAAATCGTGCCAGCCATCACTCGATCCGACATAGCCGGCGCTGGTGCGGCCGAAGGCGTCGTGCTGGTGCTCGTCGACGGCGGCCACCGCCATGCCGAACGGCGCATGCTCCGCCCACAGCACGCGCCGACCGCGGTAGCGTTCCGCCCTGGCGGTGTTGTCGTACCCGGTGGCGCCGAGATGCGGCGCGACCAGCACATAAAGCCCGAGTTCGCTGTCGCCCTCCAGGCGCGATTCGATCAGCAGAACGTCGCGGCGCGGATCGGGGGTGATGCGCAGGCGTAGCTGGTAGCGCGGGTGGTCGTGGCTGATCTCGATTGCCGGCACGCCGGGCGCCAGCATCCGCAGCGTGTATTTCTGGTTGCGCTTGACTTCCGACCAGAACCCGTCCGTGCCGGCGACGATAAAGCCGAGATCGCGAATCTGCGGGCTGTCGACTCGCGGGTAATAGATTTCGTTGACGATGCCAAAGCCGAGCGTGAACCACAGCCGCGCCGGGCCAAGACCGCAGCCGACAAAATCCTTGGCGCTGCTGGTCCAACTCGGCGTCGTGCCCGGACCGCCGGGTGCGTGGCCTTCGGGTTCGGAGGGAGGGGTGGGGCCGCCCTGGGTGTTCATTGCTGTGCGCTCTGCACGAATGCGGCAGCCGAGACGATCGGGATGCCCCCGAAAGGATCCAGATCCAGTAAATCCTTGTCGCCGCTGATAATCAAATCGGCCTGCCCGTCGACAGCAAGCTCCAGAAATTTATCGTCACGCGGGTCCCGGCACGCAAAAATGCACTCTGCAGCCGCGACGAATTCTGCTTTTGCGAAGACATCAAATAGCCAGCTGCGAAACGCTGACGGGATCAGAGGGGCGAGCCGCGGGCGGGCCAAGGTGCCGAACAACTCTTGTTCGGTCGGCGTGGATTTGAGCAGCACATGTCCCTCCACCACAAGATAGACCGCCACACCAGGGACTGATGATGCTTTGATCCCGGCGCTTATAAAGACGTTGGTATCGACCACAACCCTCATTCGACGAGGGACTGCGCCTCGGTCCGCGCCTCATCGATCAGGCGATTAATATCGGCATCGGTAAATCCGGCAGCGACAACGCGAGCCCGTGCTTCTCGCCGACCAGGGATCAACTCTTCGCCGAGATCAAGCGTGATTGTCACCGGTTCTTCAGGATCAACACCACGCCGCGCCAGTTCGGCTGAGATTTGTGCGGCGGTCGTCTTGATAATTTCGGTCCTCGGCATGGGGCATCCCCGGATGAACGGACAAAAGCATACACGAATCCAAGTCGTCTGATCCTCGCCACTGTCGGCGAGACCATTACGCCACAGCGAGGCGGTTACCTTGCTGCGCGGCAGGGATTACCATCACTGTACAAAAGTCGTCGCGGCAGGGAGGTGGTGATGCCGGCACGCTCGGGACAGCAATACATCGATGGCCTGAAGGAGCGGGACGCCGAAATCTGGCTCAACGGCGAGCGGGTGCGTGATGTCACGACGCATCCAGGGCTGTCGGGCGGGGTGCGGGCAGTGGCGCATCTCTACGACATGCAGCACCAGGCCGAATTGCGCGAGGTAATGACTTACGCCTCGCCGTCGAGCGGCCAGCCGGTCGGGCGCTCGTTCGACAATCCGCCGACTCGCGAGGCGCTCGAAGTCAGAAGCAAAATGATGCTGAACTGGGCGCATGCGACCTGTGGGATGATGGGCCGCTCGCCCGATTTTATGAACGTGACCTTCGCCGCCTGGGGTGCGGCCGCCGAGTTCTTTGGCGAGAAGCGACCCGAATTCGGCAGCAACATGCGCAATTACGTCGAGTACCTCCGCGAGAACGATATCGTCCTGACCCACTCGCTGATCAATTTGCAGCGCAGCCGCAACGTCTCCGGCATGTTCAACCTCAGCGAAGGTACCGCCCTCGAAGTCGTCAAGGAGACCAGCGCCGGGATTGTCGTCAAAGGCGCCCGCATCCTTGCGACGCTCGGGCCGTTGGCGGATGAGATTGCGGTCTATTCACCGCGCCTTGCACGCCACAGCGAGGAGCACAGCCCGTTCGCGGTCAATTTCTCGATCCCCTGCAATACCAAGGGGCTGCGCTTTTTGTGCCGTGACAGTTTCGATTTGGGACGGTCGCATTTCGACCACCCGCTGGGGTCGCGCTTTGAGGAGATGGATTGCGTCGTGTTTTTCGACGATGTGCTGGTGCCGTGGGAACGGGTGTTTCTGCTGTATGATGTCGAGCGGCTCAACGCGACGCCGCATGTCACGCACTCGACGGCGCATTCAGCGCATCAGGGCGCTGCGAAAAACCTCGCCAAATGCGAGTTCGTGCTCGGCATCGCATTGCTGATGGGCCAGACGCTCGGCAATGGCCACCTGCCGCACACCGAGGAGCGCATCGGCGAGTTGATGCTCTACACCGAATTGATGCGCTCGTGCATGCGCGCCGCCGAGGCGGACGCGGCGGTCGACCAGTGGGGTGTGATGTGCCCGGCGATCCTGCCGGTCGAAAGCACCCGCAACCTGATGATGACGGCCTATCCCCGGATGATCGAAATTTTGCACCTGCTGGGGTCGAGCAGTTTCCTGATCCAGCCGAGCGAAAAGGATTTCGCCGGCCCCCTGCGCGAGGATATCGAGCAGTATCTTGCGACTGACAACACCAGCGCGCAGGAGCGGGTCAAGCTGTTCCGCCTCGCCTGGGATGTCGCCGGCAGCGCTTTTGGCAGCCGGCAGGTGCTGTACGAGCGGTTTTTCGCCAGCGATCCGTTGACCCGCGCCCGCGCGATGGCGGCGATTTATCCCAAGGACGCGATGACGGCGCGGGTGCGGGAGTTTCTGGGGAAGAGCAACGAAGAATGGTAATGTGAGGCGACCGATACGCGCGGAGGAAACCGATGGCCAAGCGACCGATGTATCTGGGGCACGTCAACGTCTATGTGCGTAATGCCGAGCGCTCGAAAGACTGGTACGAGAACCTGCTCGGGCTGCATGTGTATGATTACCGCCCGGGCTTCGCCGCCTTCATGTCGGCTGATTCCGAGCAGTCGCACGAGGTCGCGTTAATGCAGTTGGGCGACGACGCGCCATTGCAGCAGCGGCGTCAGGTCGGGCTCAATCATATGGCGTGGCGGCTTGAAACCCTCGATGACCTCAAGGAATTCTACGCCCGCATCAAGGTGCAGGGGCAGCCGATCGACCATATCGCCGATCACGGCATCTCGCTCGGCATCTACCTGCGCGACCCCGACGGCAACGGTGTCGAGGTGTATTACGAATTGCCACGCGCTGAATGGCCGAGCCAAGACCGCGTCTTCGCCAAGGAATGGGGCCGCGGCCGCTTCCCCGGCCCGTGGGAAGCCGACATGGAGCCGCAGCCGGTTGCGGCGGAATAATCGGCGGCAACGCCCCGTACCCTGTCCCTCTCCCCGCAAGCGGGGAAAGGGTACGCGGCTGCCATAACCCTACAGTTCTGCGCCGGTTTAGCCTCATTCCCGCAGTTGCGCACCTCGCCCCGCGAGCGGGGCGAGGGTGAGGGTGAGGGGCAGCGACGCCGCAACGCCAACAAAATCAGGATAGCAATGCGCACATACAAGATTGCGGCGATGGGTGGTGACGGCATCGGGCCGGAGGTGGTCGATGCTGGGGTCGAGGTGCTCGGCGTCTGTGCCGAGCGGGATGGCGGCTTCGGCCTCGACTTCACGAATTTCGATTGGGGCTCGGAGTATTACCGCAAGCACGGTGTGCTGATGCCGGCGGGCGGTGCCGAGCAACTTCGCGCCTTTGACGCGATCCTGTTCGGCGCGGTCGGGGCGCCCGACATTCCCGACCACATCACGCTATGGGGGCTGCGCCTCGCGATCTGCCAGGGGCTCGACCAGTACGCCAATGTGCGGCCGACCCGCGTGCTGCCGGGCATCACCAGCCCCTTACGGCAGGTGAACGGGCCGGAACTCGATTGGGTCATCGTCCGCGAGAATTCCGAGGGCGAATACGCCGGCGTCGGCGGCCGGGTCCACCAGGGCATGCCGTTCGAAGCGGCGACCGACGTGTCGATGATGACCCGCACCGGCGTTACCCGCATCTTCCGCTTTGCGTTCGAACTCGCCCGGTCGCGGCCGCGCAAATTGCTGACGGTCGTGACCAAATCGAATGCGCAGCGCCATGCGATGGTCATGTGGGACGAGATCGGCGCCGAGGTGGCGCGCGATTTCCCGGATGTGACCTGGGACAAGATGCTGGTCGACGCGATGACGATGCGAATGGTCATGAAGCCGCAAAGCATCGACACGATCGTCGCGACCAACCTGCACGCCGATATTCTGTCCGATCTGGCAGCGGCATTGGCCGGGTCGATCGGCATCGCGCCGACCGCCAACCTCAACCCCGAGCGCACCGCGCCGTCGATGTTCGAGCCGATCCACGGGTCGGCCTTCGACATCACCGGCAAGGGCATCGCCAACCCGATTGGCACCTTTTGGACCGCGGTGATGCTGCTTGAGCATATCGGCGAAAAACCGGCCGCCGCCCGGCTGATGCGCGCAGTCGAGCGCGTCACCGCCGACCCGTCGCTGCACACCCCCGATCTCGGCGGCAATGCCACGACAAAGCAGGTCACCGCCGCCGTCTGCGCGGCGCTGCGCCAAGCCAACGATTGACCGGGGGCGATTGACCGGGGGCCGGATATAGGATGTAGGGCGGAAAAGCGAAGCGCATTCCGCCATCTTGCAGAACCGCCGGTCGGCGGAATGCGCTCCGCTTTTCCGCCCTACAAAATTACGGGTGAGAGGGAAACGCTGATGGTTGCATCGAATTTCGCGGCGGCGAATACGCCGCATCTGGCGGTACGGCCGGACTGGCTCGCATCGCGCAAGGAGGATATTCTCGAACCGGATTTGCCGATCGTCGATCCGCACCACCATTTGATCGACCGGCCGGAGCACGGCACCTACCTGTTGGCCGATTTGCTCGCCGACACCAATAGCGGCCACAACATCATCGCGACGGTCTATCTCGAATGGCTGTCGATGTACCGCGCCGACGCCTCGCCCGACATGGCGCCGGTCGGCGAGGTCGAGTTCGCCAACGGCGTCGCGGCGATGGCGGCGAGCGGCAATTACGGCAAGACCAAGGTGTGCGCCGGTATCGTCGCCTATGCCGATCTGGCGCTGGGCGGCGCCGTCGAGCGGGTGCTGGAGGCGCAGATTCAAGCCGGTGACGGCCGCTATCGCGGCATCCGCTATATCACCGCAACGCATCCGGAGCAGGGGCAGTGGGGGTCGCCGGTATTGCGCCCGGAAGGGATGCTACGGCAGCCCAAGGTGCGCGAGGGGTTTGCCAAGCTGGCGCCGTTGGGGCTCAGCTTTGACGCATGGATGTACCATACCGAGCTCGACGAATTGATCGAGCTGGCACGGGCCTTTCCGGCGACGCCGATCGTACTCGACCATGTCGGCGGCGCAATCGGGCTTGGTCCCTATGCCGGAAAGCGCGACGAGGTGTTTGCCCTATGGAGCGGCAAGATCCGTGAACTGGCGGGCTGTCCCAATGTTCATATCAAGCTCGGCGGCCTCGGCATGCGGATGTTCGGCTTTGACGTGCATACCGGCGATCTGCCGCCAAGTTCTGAGCAACTGGCCGGGCTGTGGAAGCCGTATATCGAAACCTGCATCGCGGCATTCGGCGTCGACCGCGCGATGTTCGAAAGCAATTTCCCGGTCGATAAGGGCAGCGGCAGCTATCATGTATTCTGGAATGCCTTCAAGCGCATTGCGTCGGGCTGCTCGGCCACGGAGAAGGCCGCGCTGTTTTCGGGCACGGCGAGCCGTTTCTACCGGCTGCCGTAACAGGTAGGCACGAGCGGTGCCTTATTTTGCGCCGCCTTGTTTCAGGGCGGCGAGGCGGTCTTCGACCTCGTGGCGTTCCGGAGCGCCGGCCGGCAACTGGGCGAGGAGCCGCGACCACAGATCGCGAGCGGCGTCAGAATGGCCGGCGGCCGCTTCGGCGATGCCGACATACCACAGTGCCATCTGGTTCTGCGGCTCTGCCTGCAACACGTCGCGTAAGGTTGAGGTTGCCGCCGATGGCACGTCGGCGGCGTCGCCCGCGGCCTGGATCACCGCCTCGGCGTATTGTTCCTTGAGGCGCATGTCGTCAGGCTTCAGCTTGACGGCATGAGCATAGGCCGCCGCTGCCTGCTGCGGCTGGTTCAGCACCAGGTAGGAACGGCCGAGCCGGGTCCAGCCGTCAAGGTCGTCGGGCTGGCTTTCGAGACGCGCTGAGAGTTTGGCGACCATGCCGAGGATCATCGCCTGGCGGTCTTGCGGCGATGCGTTTGCGGTGGCTTTTGCCGTAGCGGCGACAGTGGCTTCACTAGGGCCGGAATTGGCTGACGGAGGCGAGGTTGGCGGCGGCGGTGCTGCTGCCGAGGCCGGCGTCGGCGGCGAGGGGGGCGCCGCGGCGGCGACAGTCTTCATCGGCGGCGGAGCGACCCCCAACGTTGCTGCGGCTTGCTTGATCCGTTGCTGCAGCAACGGCAGCCATTCGGCGTCGGTCGGCGAATCCGCTTCCAGCGATGTCCAGGCTTTCATCGCCCCTTTGGTATCGCCTTGCTGCAACTGTGCGAGTCCGAGGTAATAGCGCGACCGCGGCGCCGATTCCGGGTCCTTCAGCGCGGTCTCGAAGGCTTGCCGGGCGCCGGGTGTAACGCTGCCGCCGGCCGCCAATACCTGCGCCTCGCCCCAGTCGCCGACGATATCGGCTCGCTGCCCCGACAGGTCGGCGGCGCGGCGATAGGCGTCGGCCGCCTCCTGAAAATGGTTGAGGCTAAGCTGCGAGCGGGCCAGCAACAGCCACCCGGTCAGGTCGTTTGGCTGCTCTTTCAAATGCGCCGTCAGCTTGGTGACGGCGTCGTTCATATCGATATGCGGCGCGCCGTTGCCGTTGCCCGCAACCTGCGGGGCAGGCGTCGCGGCGCTGTGGTTCTCGGCAAAGGGCTGGTCGGGCAATGCCGGGGAGCCGAGCTGCCAGTAGATCAGCCATGCCGTGACCGGCAGCAGAAGAATGGCCACCGAGGCGGTGGCGAGCACCGCTGTATTGCTCGGCTTTTCGGTATTGTCAGGGTTCAGCGCCAGGATACGGCGGCCGATTTCGGCGCGCGCCGCCTCGGCCTGTTCGGCGGTCAGCACGCCGCGGCCGATGTCGCGGTCGAGTTCGGCCATTTGGTCGCGGTAGACCGCGAGGTTGTAGGCATCGCGCGAGGCGCCGCCGCCGCGCCGCAGCAACAAAGGCACCAGCAGCATCGCGACCGCGAGCGAGGTCAACCCGAGCATCGCGACGGCCAGGCCGATATTCACCGTTCCGGTCCTTCGTTGAGCACGGCCGAAAGGCGGCGGTTTTCTTCCGGCGAGAGCGGCGCTGGCGCGGCGGCGGGGGCGCCCCGGTAGAACCGCACCAGCAGCAGGCCCCCCAAAATCAGCAGCAATGCCGGGCCGCCCCACAGCAACAGCGTCGCGGTGTCGAGCGGCGGCCGCAACAGCACGAAATCACCATAGCGGGCGCGGATATAGGCAACCGCCTGTTCGTTGCTGTCCCCGGCGGTGATGCGCTGGCGCACCAGCACGCGCAGATCGTGCGCCAGATCGGCGTCGGAATCATCGATCGACTGGTTGCGGCACACGAGACAGCGCAATTCCTTGCCGACCTCGCGCGCCCGCGCTTCGAGAACGGGGTCGGACAGCATTTCGTTGGGCAGTACGGCGCGCGCCGGTGACATCGCCAGACACAGGAAAACGGCAAATGACACGCCCAGCCAGATGCGGAAATGCCGCGCCGTCATCGGCCGAGCTTTGCCAGCAATGGCAGGATTGTCGCGGTCACGTCGTCTTCGGTCAGCGGGCCGACATGCTTGTAGCGGATGCGTCCGGTGCGATCGACGATAAAGGTTTCCGGCACGCCGTAGACGCCCCAATCGATCCCGACGCGCCCGTCATCGGCGCCGATCCGGACATAGGGGTTGCCGAGCGCGGCGATCCAGGCGCGCGCCGCGTCCGGCTTGTCCTTGTAGTCGATGCCGTAGATCGCGACGCCGCTCGATCGGGCGAGATGGTTCAGCACGGGATGCTCCGCGCGGCATGGCGCACACCACGAGGCGAACGTGTTGACGAGGCTGACATGCCCGCGCAAATCGCTCGTCGAAAAGCCGCTTTCGCCCTCGGCGAGTGGCGGCAGGCTGAATTGCGGCGCTGGCTTGTCGATCAGCGGCGAAGGCAGCACCATCGTGTCGCGGCCAAGCCCGACATAAAATCCACCCGCGAGCAGGGCGAAGACCACGATGGGAACGACATAGAGCCACCCGCGCCGCGCCATTACTCTGCTGCCTGAACCCCGGCATCCGCGACCGGCCGGGCCCGCCGCGCCGGAGCGCCGACACGGTGGCGGCGGTCGCTCAGCGACACGAGGCCGCCCAGCGCCATGAAAGCGGCGCCGAGCCAGATCCACGGTACCAGCGGGTTGTAATAAAGGCGCAGAACGTACCCGCCTTTGCCGTCGGGGTCGCCGATCACCGCGTAGATGTCAGACACCATGTTGGTGCGGATCGCGACGCCGGTCGCCGCCCCGTTCTCAACCGGATAGAACCGCTTTTCCGGGTGCAATGCGGCGATCTCGGTGCCGTCGCGCAAAAGGCGCATATCGGCTTGAGTCGCGGTGAAGTCCGGTCCCTGCACCTCGTTGACCGCGTCGAGCTTGATCGTGTATCCGGCAATGTCAAAAGATTGGCCGGGTTTGCCGTTAACGATGCGCTCCTCGGTCCAGGCGGTCGAACCGGTGATCCCGGCGATCACCACCGCCATCCCGGCATGCGCAAAGGTCATGCCCCAGGCGGAGCGCGGCAGCCGCCGGGCGCGACGGAACACGCTGGCGAGAGGCTCGCCGAACAGATGCACCCGTTCGGCCAGTTCGACCGCAGTTCCGATCAGCAGCCACGCCGCGAGCGCGAGGCCGCAGGCGGCGCCGATCGAGCGGACGCCGGCAATCGCGAGAACGACGATTGCGGCGGCGGCAGTCGCGAGAAACGCCCATTTCAAGTGGCTTAGCGCCGCCAGCAGATCGCCGCGCTTCCACGGCAGCATCGGGCCGACCGCCATTGCGATCAGCAGCGGCACCATGATCGGCACAAACGTCATCGCGTAGAAAGGCGGCCCGACCGACACTCTTTGATGGGCCACAACGTCGAGAAAGAGCGGGTACAGCGTGCCGAGAAACACCGTCGCCGCGGCGGTCGTCAGCAGCAGATTGTTCAGCAACAAGCCGCCCTCGCGCGAAATCGGCGCAAATAGCCCGCCGCCGACCAGTTGCGGCGCCCGCCATGCGAACAGCAGCAGCGCGCCCCCGGTATAGGCACCGAGCAACAGCAGAATGAACACGCCACGCCGCGGGTCGGAGGCAAAGGCATGCACCGAGGTCAGCACCCCCGAGCGCACCAGAAACGTGCCGATGAGGCTCAGCGAAAACGTGATGATCGCGAGCAGGATCGTCCAGGTCTTCAGCGTGTCGCGCTTTTCGACGACGATTGCCGAATGCAGTAGCGCGGTGCCGACCAGCCACGGCATGAACGAGGCGTTCTCGACCGGGTCCCAGAACCACCAGCCGCCCCAGCCGAGCGTGTAATACGACCACCAGCTGCCCATCGCGATGCCGGTGGTCAGCGCACACCACGCCGCCAGCGTCCAGGGCCGCACCCAGCGCGCCCAGGCCGGATCGACCCGCCCTTCGATCAGTGCGGCGATGGCAAAACAGAATGAGATCGAGAACCCGACATAGCCGAGATAGAGGCAGGGCGGATGAAAGGCGAGGCCGCGATCTTCGAGAATCGGGTTGAGCCCGGCGCCTTCGGCCGGCACCGGAAACAGGCGCACAAACGGGTTCGAGGTCAGCAGAATGAACAACAAAAAGCCGAAGCCGATCATCGCCTGCACCGACAGGACGCGGGCGCGCAGCGATGGCGGCAGGTTGCGCCCGAATACCGCAACGGCAGCGCCGAACAAGGCCAGAATGAACACCCACAGCAGCATCGAGCCTTCGTGGTTGCTCCACACGCCGCTTAGCTTGAACAGCAACGGTTTCATGCTGCTGGAATTGGCCGCCACGTTAGCGAGCGAGAAATCCGATACCGCATAGGCATGCATCAGCGCGAAAAACGCGGTGGCGATAAACAGGAACTGCGCGATTGCCGCGGGCCGCGCCCAGGCGGTCAGGGCCGCGTCGCCGCGCGCCGCGCCAACCAGCGGCACGACCATCTGCAAGGCAGAAACGCATAGCGCCAGGACCAGCGCGAAGTGCCCGATTTCATTAATCATGCGCCATCCGCGACACGGCAACGTGGCCGGCTTGCCCCGGCCCGGCTGCGTCGGGTTGGCATCGCCTCGCGATGGCGAGGCGGAACCCAGGCGCACCGCTATTATAGCAGCGGTGTAGGTTGCGTGCGGTTATTCCGGCAAGCTGCGACTTCGTGCGGCGGCTAACCGCCTCCCTGAACCAGCCTTCGCGCTCGCGGTAGCGGCATCGATGTCCGCCCGCAGGAACAGGCTCAGCGAGCGGAAGACGACGCCGAGGGTGCGCCGATCGGGCGGGTCCGGATTGAACCGCTCCTTGACCGTCAGCGCGATCCGCGTCGAGAGGCCGCCGAGCCGCGCGGCGGGCAGATCGGCGGCCAAGGTCGCGGAATGTTCGGCGATCGTCAGGCGGTGCCCGAGCACCCGGCCGTTGCAGGAAATGGTGTAGTCGTTGGCGCTGCGGTTGTTGCCGGTCGCGGCCAATTCGATGACCAGACGCGCCGGCTGCGTCAGCGCGAGGGGCAGGGTGATTGTTGCGGTCTCGGCCGGCCCGGTCCAGCGGAACCGGTTGTCGGGGCCTTCGGTCGGATAAAAGCCGTCCGAGTATATCAGCCCCGGATGTTCCGGGATGCCGAGGGCGGCATCGAGGGTGATCCGGATCGAAAGCCGCCTGTCGGGCGAGGGCATCGCTGCGCGCCACGATTTGACATGGCTGCCGTTAGTTGGCGTTGTTTTAGTTGGCGTTGTTTCGGCCGGCAGGACCTGCCCGGCTTCATCGACGATTTCGTACGGCAGCGCCGGATGGAGCACGGCAGAGGCGCGATCGGCGGTTCCCAGGCAAGCGCCGACGATCGCATCGATGTCGTCAAGGATCGCTTCCGGCGGTCGTACGGCAATGGAAGTATGCTGCAATGCCTCGGCTTTGAGTATTTCCCGCCCCCGCTGGTCCAAGGCGAGGGCACAGAGCGCGGCAACGGTGGCCTCGCCAAGCGATCGCCGTTCGGCGACCTCTGCGACGATGGTACGCACGATCTCGCCGAGCGCCGGCTGATCCGGCAGGCCGCGACGACAGGAGCCGAGCGTCAGCATTGTCGCGACACGAGCTGCTTCCGTCATGGATTGCGCGAGCAAAGCGGTCGAGGCGGCGATCAGCCTGACCGGCGCCGGCTCGTTGTCACCGGTGGAGATGTTCAGCGACACCACACCGAAATCACCGGAAACGCGTTGCGCGGGCAGATAAAGCCGGAGCAGCAGCAGATTGCCGATCCTGAGGCATTCGGTTTCCACCGTAGCGCCGTCGATCGTGACGGCGGGGCGGGCTGGCAACGCCGCGCGCCAATCCGTTTCAGGGTTGGCGAAGACGAGATCGATGATGCTGTCGTGGTCTCCGTCGGTGATATGCGGCATCACCAATGTCGCCCCGGTGCCTGGCGGTAGCTCGGCGGCGCCGTCGTGCCGCACGATAAATCCGTCACCGAGCGCATTTCGGCCCAGGATTTTCGTCGCGGCGGAGAGCGGCAGCGATTGTCGGATGACGATGGCGCTGCGCGAAAGATCGCCGGCGTCGATTGCAAAAAGACGCAGCCCGGTATTTCCAGCCGCGACTTCGGCCTCGCCTATTGCCAGGTCGGCATCGAGCGAAGTGACGCTCGGTCGTGAACGCACCGCCAGCATTCTGCCGTCGATGGTGACCGAGGCGTTGGACCCAGCCGCGCCGCTCGGCGCCTTGGCGAGTGTCAAGGGAAGACCGCCAGCGGCGACGAACCGCAATTTCTCTCCAGCATCGGCCGCGGGTGCCGGCATGCTGCCGCGACTGGCGAGCGCCAAATCGAGCACAAACACGAAATCGTCTCGCGACCAGCGGCGGCCAAGGGTGGCGATCCTCGCCTTGAGCCGATGTTCGGTTTTGAGGATCGCGGCATCGCGTTTCTCAAAAAGGCTTGCGCACGCGCCATCGATCAATCGGCGTGCGCCGGTGTCATTCGCAATCCGGTCGAGCGCCTGCGCTTCAAACGGCCAACCTTCGAGATAGGCTCGGACGATGCGGTTGATGGCCTGGAGACTCGGTGACCACTCTGCGCCGGAACTGTCGTCTTCCATCGGCGTCGGCGGTTCGGTCGCCGGCATCGGGCGGCCGAGTGCGGTCGCGAACACCCGATCCATGATCGTAAAATAGTGCGCGACATCATTGAGCCGGTCGGCGGCGCGACATGAATGCTCAACAGCGCGCCGCCGCTCGTCGGCCGACCCGAGCAATGCCAGCACAGCATCGACAAAGCCGCGTGGGTCTTCTTGGACTGCGATCCCGGCGACATCATCGGCTGCGAGGCCGCGAAATGCGTGCGAGGTGCCGACAACCGGCCGGCCATAGCGGAACGCCTCGATCGTCTTGACCGGGCTGCCGGCGCCTTCGGTGATCGGCAGCACGACGATCTGCGCGGCGGCGTAAAGCGGCGCCAGATCGGCCACCTGATCGACATAAAAAACCAGGGGCAGGTCCGGCCATTTTTCGATGCGGCAGATGCTGCCGGCGACGACCAGCGAAACCCCGCGCGGCGCCAGATGGGGTTCGTACACCTGCGACAGAAACCAGCGCAGCCCTGACGCATTCGCCATATGCGCCGAACTGACGAACAGCAGATCGATGCCGTTCGTCCGGCGCAAGCGTTCGATCTCGCCGGTGTCGCCCGCAAGCGTTGCGGCCTCGATCTGATACTGGCGCAGCACAGGACCGCTGCTGCTGACGATCTCTGCGACATCGCGGGCGCCGGCCAGCGATGCAAGCACCGGCCGCGGCGGCGGCAACAGCACGCCGGTGGTTTCGACCGACATGTCCGGCAGCCGCTCGCGGGTGATGCCGGTTTCGCGCGGGTTCAGCGAAATCAGCGCAGTGCAGCGCGACAGCCAGCGAAATTCCTCGTCAAGATCGGCGCCATCGACCAGGCGCTGGCCGTAAATTGCGCGCTGAAATGCCTGCAGGTCATGCATTTCGCAAACCACCGGCACGATGTCGAGACCGAGGGCGTCGACGACCGGATAATTCGTGATGTAGTTGAGGAGGACCGCATCAACTGGATGTGCCCTCAAAAACTGCAGCAGGTCGCCTGTAAATTCAAACGTCGCGGCATGGGCGAAATCCTCGTGCAGCGATGAGCCGGGCACCGGGCGGCGCGTAAACTGGTGGTGTCCGGTGCCGGCCGTAAAGGCGCGCTCGAACGCATAGGGGGCGACTGCCTTGGCGAGTGCGGCATGCCAGGCGGCAAAGGCATCGGCGCTCTCGTGGCGATCGTAAGTCAGAAACACGCCGACGACGTTACAGCCCGCTGCAACCAGATACTGCATTTGGGCCTGCATGATCCGCGAGGCGCCGTTTTGCAGCACCATCGCGTCGCCGTTCATCACCAGTAGCACGCGATGTGACGGCATCGGCGTCCGCCGCACTCGGCCGGCCGGCGCCGGCTCGCTGGCGAGCATGTGACGCACGAGAGCTTCACCGGTCGCATTGGCGAGCGTCTCGTGACGCCTCGCCTGCGCCGCAGCGGACAATGCGTCGAACCGATCGATTGCCGCGGCGATCGCCGGGCCGATGCCGGCCGGTTCGTCGAACAGGACTGCGTGGTCGCGGGCGACTTGTGTCGCCATCCAGGACTGGTCACTGGTCACCACGACCTTACCGGCGCCCATCGCTTCCACCAGCACCCCGGAACTGCGGTAGCGGTAGCATTGCGGCGAGTACGGGATCAGTACCAGGTCTGCCTCGGCCAGTATTCCGTAGTATTCGGGTGGCGTCAGGGCCTTGGTTTTTAACGTCGTCGCCGGAAACCCCGCGAGATTCTGTGCCGCGGTGAGGATGCCGGGCTCGCCGCCCGGCGTGTTGAAGTTGGATTGCAGAACAAATCTGACGCGGCCGGTAGCGACATAGTCCCGCCACAGCCCGGCCAATGCCTGCGGCAGGTACTGGTAGCCTTTTTCCTGGCGTGCGTCGCCGAGATAAACCGCCGTCAGCGGACCATCCGGCTGGCGCTCCGGCCGGGCTGCAAGGGCGTCCAACAACAGGGTCTGATCGAAGGGGATCGGTGCGGTGGCAAACGGCA
>DATAUE010000064.1:0-2788 GCA_036268425.1 Allostellaceae bacterium | reverse complement strand
GCATTGGCGATCGCGGCAGCGACGCCGCAGAGGCCGAGTTCGCCGATGCCCTTGGCCTTCATCGGTGACGACATCGGGTCGGTCTCGTCGAGCAGGATTACATCCTGGTGCGGAATATCGGCATGAACCGGCACTTCGTATCCAGCGAGATCGTGGTTGACGAACAGGCCGCGTCGCTTGTCGACCGCGAGTTCTTCCATTAGCGCGGCGCCGACGCCCATGGTCATGGCGCCGATCACCTGGCTGCGGGCGGATTTTGGATTGAGGATGCGCCCCGCGGCGCAGACTGCGAGCATGCGGCGCACGCGAATTTCCGCGGTCGCGGCATCGACGCCCAGCTCGACGAAATGCGCGCCGAAGGTCGACTGCTGGTGCGTCTTATCGAGGTCGCCATATTCGATGAAATCTTCCGCCACCAATTCGCCATCCGACGCCGCCTGGGCCAACGGTGCATTGCGATTGCCTGAGGTGACCTGCCCGTCGGCGAACGCGACCTCGCCGGAATTGAAGCCGAGCTTCTGGGCCACCGCATCGCGCAGCTTGACGCAGGCCGCATAGACCCCGGACGTCGAGTTATTGGCGCCAAATTGCCCGCCGGAACCCGAGGATACGGGAAACGCGGAATCGCCGAGATGCACGATAACCTTCTCGAGCGGCACTCCCATCATTTCGGCGGCGGTCTGGGCAATGATCGTATAGCTGCCGGTGCCGATATCTGTCATATCGGTCTCAACGGTCACGATACCGTCGCGGCCGAGCCGGACGCGGGCACCCGATTTCATCAGCAGATTGTTGCGGAATGCCGCCGCCACACCGAGGCCGACCAGCCAAGGCCCATCGCGCGTTTTGCCCGGCTGGGCGTTGCGTTTGTCCCAGCCAAAACGCTCGGCCCCGACGCGCAGGCATTCGACCAGTTGACGCTGCGAATAGGGCCGCTCCGGATGCTCGGGATCGACCTGTGTGTCGTTAAGCTTGCGAAATTCGACGGGATCAAGCCGGAGCCGCTCCGCCATTTCGTCCATCGCGATTTCCAGCGCCATCATGCCCGCCGCCTCGCCGGGCGCGCGCATCGCGTTGCCCTCCGGCAAATCGAGCGACGCCAGGCGCAATGCCGTCATCCGGTTGGCGCCGGCATACAGCAATCGCGTCTGTCCGACCGCTCCCTCAGGACCCCCGCCTTCGAGATTACCTGACCAGCTTTCGTGGCCGATCGCTACGATTTTGCCGTCAGGATTGGCGCCAATCCGAATCCGCTGGATGGTCGCGGGACGATGGGTGGTGTTGTTGAAAATGAGCGGTCGCTGCAGAGCCAATTTTACCGGGCGTCCCGCCGCCCGCGCGCCCAGGGCAGCGAGAATGGCGTCGGCACGTACGAACAGCTTGCCGCCGAAGCCACCACCGATGAAAGGCGACACCAGCCTGACAGCCTCCTTCGGCAGCCCAAGCGTCTTGGCAACGTCGCCGACGCCCCAGGCGATCATCTGGCTGGAAGTATAAAGCGTCAGCCGGCCGCCATTCCATACCGCGGTCGAGGCATGCGGCTCCATCATCGCATGCGCCTGGTCGGGCGTAGTGTACGTCGCATCCAGTCGAACCGGCGCCGAAATGAACGCGCGTGCGAAATCGCCGGTAGCGGTCTCTGGCTCGCCGTTGATCTCATCGGCCTTCGGCTTTGTTGCCGTATCTTTGGCGGCAACCAGATCGAACGCGCCACCGGCATCGCTGTAATCGACCCGAACGAGCTGCGCCGCAGCGCGCGCCTGCTCGAAGGTTTCGGCGATGACGACCGCGATGGCCTGGTGATAATGCTCGATGTCAGGGCCGCCAAGCAGCTTTGCCGAGTTGTACTCGCCCTTGCCGAGCTTGCCGGCATTCTCTGCCGTGACGATCGCGAGCACGCCTGCGGCGGCTTTCGCCGCAGCGAGATCGATCGAAGTGATGCGGCCTTTGGCAATCGCCGATCCCACTACATAGCCATAGGCCGGGTTGGCTATTTCGTCATGACGCTCATAGGCGTAGCGCGCAGTACCCGTCGTCTTCAGCGGGCCGTCAATGCGATCAGTTGGATGTCCGATAATCTTGAGTTCGTCGATCGGGTTGAGGGTCGCTGGATTCTCGAATTTCATGGCTTACCCTTTGCTTCCGCAAGCACCGACGAGAGCGTGCGTTCGACCAGTGTCAGCTTGAATGCGTTTTCTTTGGTCGGCCGGGCACCGTCCAGCAACTGCCCGACCACCTGTTTGGCGCCACGCGGCATCTCGCTCTCGGCCGCCTCTACTCGCCACGGCTTATGCGCGACGCCGCCGACCGCGATCCTTCCGCTGCCATCGGCTTGAACGATCGCACCGACCGACACCAACGCGAACGCATACGACGCGCGATCGCGGACCTTGCGATAGATCTGTGTGCCGCCGACCGGCTTTGGCAACGTGACCGCGGTGATCAGCTCACCGGGCGCCAAGCTGGTCTCGATGTCCGGGGTATCGCCGGGCAAGCGATGCAGTTCGGCGATCGGGATTTTTCGAGTTGCCCCGCCGGGGCGGACCGCCTCCACGGTGGCATCCAGCGCACGCATCGCGACCGCCATATCGCTCGGATGGGTAGCGACGCAGGCTTCGCTCGATCCGATCACTGCGTGCTGACGCGTGACGCCACCGATCGCCGCACAGCCGCTGCCGGGCTTGCGTTTGTTGCAGGGCTGATTGGTGTCGTAGAAATAAGGACAGCGGGTGCGCTGGAGCAGATTGCCGGCCGTGGTCGCCTTGTTGCGAAGCTGGCCGGAGGCGCC
>DATAUE010000063.1:0-1925 GCA_036268425.1 Allostellaceae bacterium | reverse complement strand
CAGGCAAGGGGATTGCGGCCCATTCGTACGGCGGTGGTGCATCCGGTCGATACGGTGTGCCTGCAAGGGGCGGTCGAAGCCGCAAAGGCGCAACTGATCATTCCCGTTCTGGTCGGCCCGGAGGCCAGGATTCGCGCGGCGGCGGAGCTGTTGAAACTCGACCTTTCCACCTGCGAGATCGTATCGACCGAACACAGCCACGCATCCGCCGCCGTGGCCGCAGCGCTGGCGCGCGACGGCAAGGTGGAAGCGCTGATGAAGGGAAGCCTGCATACCGACGAATTCATGGGCGCGATCGTCCACGAGGAAAAACTGCGCACCGGCCGCCGCATGAGCCATGTATTCGTGATTGATACGCCGCGATACCCGAGGCCGTTGCTGGTCACCGACGCCGCGATCAACATCTATCCGAGTTTGACGGAGAAGCGCGATATCGTCCAGAACGCGATCGAACTGGCGCACGCGCTGGGCAATGCGTCGCCGCGGGTCGCGATCCTTTCCGCGATCGAGATCGTAACCGAGAAAATCCACTCGACCCTCGACGCGGCGGCGCTCTGCAAGATGGCCGATCGCGGCCAGATCACCGGCGGCATTCTCGACGGACCGCTGGCATTCGACAACGCGGTCTCGATCGAGGCGGCGAGGACCAAGGGTATCGTGTCTGCGGTCGCGGGCCGCGCCGATATCTTCGTGGTGCCTGATATCGAGGCGGGCAACATGCTGGCCAAGCAGCTCGAATATCTGGCCGACGCCGAAATCGCCGGCATCGTGCTCGGCGCCCGGGTTCCGGTCATTCTGACCAGCCGGGCCGACAAGACGCTGGCCCGGCTCGCCTCCTGCGCGGTCGCGTTGCTGCTGGCGCGCCACAAAGCGGAGGCGCTGCCGTGAGCGATGCAATCCTCGTCATCAATGCGGGCTCGTCCAGCATCAAATTTTCGCTGTTTCCCGCGCACCACCGCCCACAACGCGACGACGTCCTGTGCGAGGGCGCCTGCAACGGTATCGGCCACCGGATTCGCGCCACCGCCAGGGACGGTGCGGGTGCGCCGCTGGTCGATGAGCAACTTCGCGACTGCAACGACCACGAAGCCGCGCTTGCGTGGCTGCTGGGATGGCTGCGAAGCCGGTTTCCGGAACAGGAACTGGTCGCCGCGGGGCACCGGGTCGTGCATGGCGGCGTGACCTATTCCGGGCCGGTCTTGATCGACGCGGCCGTGATCGCGGAATTGCGCCGCCTGATCCCGCTCGCGCCGCTGCATCAGCCGCATCATCTCGCCGCCATTGCCGCGCTTTCGAAACTGCATCCGTCGCTGCCCCAGATTGCCTGCTTCGACACCTCCTTCCATCATGATCAACCGCTCGTCGCCACTACGTTTGCGTTGCCGCGGCGGCTGACCGACGATGGTATTCGGCGCTACGGCTTCCACGGCCTGTCCTATGAGTACATTGCAGGCGTGCTGCCGGAGGTGATCGGAGCAAAGGCCGCGCGAGGGCGCGTCGTGGTTGCCCATCTCGGCAGCGGCGCCAGCATGTGTGCGATCAGGCAGGGGCGAAGCGTTGCAACCACCATGGGGTTCACGGCGCTCGACGGGTTGCCGATGAGCCGGCGTTGCGGCAATCTCGATCCCGGCGTGGTGCTCTATCTGATGGAACAGAAGCAGATGACCGCGGCCGCCATCAGCGACTTGCTCTATCAATCATCGGGGTTGCTCGGCGTTTCCGGCATCAGCGACGACATGAAGACGCTGCTCGAAAGCAAGAAGCCGGAGGCCAACGAGGCGATAGGCCTGTTTGTCTATCGCATTGGCAGGGAGCTCGGTTCGCTCGCAGCCGCGCTGGGCGGCCTCGACGCGCTGGTCTTTACCGCAGGGATCGGCGAGCACGCCGCGGAAATCCGCCGCCGCGTCTGTGAACAAGCAGCCTGG
>DATAUE010000062.1:0-96160 GCA_036268425.1 Allostellaceae bacterium | reverse complement strand
GAGCGGCGGGCCTGCCGGGTGATCGGGACCGACCGGACGAGCATACGCTATCAAGGTGTGCGCCCGGCCGACGTGGCGTTGCGCGAGCGGCTGAAAGCCCTGGCCCAGGAGCGACGACGGTTTGGCTACCGTCGCTTGCATGTGCTGTTGCGGCGCGAAGGTCACGCCGTCAACAAGAAGCGGGTGCAGCGCCTTTACCGCGAGGAGCGGCTGACGGTGCGCCGGCGCGGCGGCCGCAAGCGGGCGATGGGCACCAGGCGGCCGATCGCGACACCGCTTGCCGCTAACCAGCGCTGGAGCCTGGACTTTGTCTCCGACCAGCTGACCGACGGCCGGCGCTTCCGCATCCTGGCGGTGGTCGACGATTGCACTCGAGAATGCCTGGCGCTGCTCGCCGACACCTCGATCTCGGGCCGGCGCGTGGCACGGGACCTCGACAACATCATTCGCCAGAGAGGGCAACGCCCGGACACGATCGTCAGCGATAACGGCACCGAGTTGACTTCGAACGCCATCCTCGGCTGGGCGGACGAGACCGGCGTCGGCTGGCATTACATCGCACCCGGCAAACCGCAGCAGAACGGGTTCATCGAAAGCTTCAACGGCCGGCTGCGCGACGAACTGCTCAACGAGACGCTGTTCCGGTCGCTGCCACATGCTCGCGCTGTGCTGGAACTCTGGCGGCACGACTACAACAGTGAGCGACCGCACTCCAAGCTCGGCTGGATGACGCCTCGGGGCTACGCCAGCGCCCTCAGCGGCGAGATCGGCCGGGACGCTGCGCTTCGCTGGGGCTCCGCGCCCCGGCCTCTTGCCACCCACGAAACAGAAGGTTCCAATCAACCCAGGACTCTCGTTCCGACTGGATGAAAAACGGGGGTTGAGGTTGCCCCGTTCTGGTGCACACTTCGGTCCGCCGCACCGGCTCCGGCATACGTTTAAGCTCTCAAATCGAAATGTGTCGTAGCCTCCTCGGGCTCCGACTGTCACCCTTTGCCGGCCTCACCTAAAGGTGCCGCCGGAACACCGCTTACCGAAATTCCAACTACGCATAAAGTGAAGTTAGGAGAGAATTTGTAACGACGACAAGTTAGAGCCAGAAAAGCGCCTTGGGGGGCACCTCCGTGGTGACCTCCGGCGAGAAGTGAAGTCGCCAGTTGACAACGGATTTCAACTGCACCCGGCCCCCGCTCGGCTTCGGCTGGGCGCGGTTTTTTTATGCGGAAGCTCTAACGTCCAAAGACACCAGCTTGCACCGATAACTGCCGCGGCCCAAAGCACCGAAAATGTAAGGATAAGGCGCAGGCTCGTCACCCGCGGGAGGGGCGGCCCTTACGTGGCTTTCAGGTCGATGGCAGACGTTTTACCTTGCCGGCTCTCGATTTCGTAGCTGACTGTCTGCCCTTCGTTCAGGCTGTGCATGCCTGCGCGTTCGACTGCGCTGATGTGAACGAAGACATCTGGCCCACCGCTCGACGGCTGGATAAAGCCATAGCCCTTTTGCGCGTTGAACCATTTGACCGTGCCGGTAGCCATAGTGTCGCTCCTCCCATTCGATGCCGCGAGTATGCGGCACGAGATCATTCCTGCAAGGCAAGACTTCAACGCCGCCACTCAAGAGAGGAATCGCGTACAGCGATGTTAGCCCGAGCGGAAGAGCGCCAATAGACCTGTCCATGGAACGCTGGCATGTACGTGGTCCGCTTGGAAGATCGGATGCCGTCGGGGAATACCCTCGTCATGTGGCTCACGCGTGCAGCGCCTATGGTCACCTGGGGGCTACGAAAGGATGCGCTGCGGTTCACCACTACGCGGCTTGCCCAGAAAACAGCTCGGTCGATCAAGGCGCAAGGCACATTATCCATCGAAAACGATACCGCGGATGATCGGCCGCCTGTCACCACCGCGTAATCTCGCAGGGCGCACCGGCGTGAGGAGATCAGTCCCCATGGCCCATACCGACGGCGGCTATGAGCCGGCTGGTTGACTGGAGCCGCTGGCATCACTGTCGGCCCGGGGCGGTATGACGCGCTCGGCGGGCAGGCGAACCGTCATGGTCGTGCCGACGCCAAGGCCGCTATTCACCGAAATAGACCCACCATGCAGTTCAACGAGACGTTTGGTCAGGGGCAACCCCAGTCCGGTACCCTCTTGGGAGAGAGCCTGCCCGGTTGTTGCCTGTGCGAACGGCTCAAAAACTCTCGCCTGGTCTGCCTCGGCAATTCCCGTCCCGGTATCCTCAACCGTAATCAGCAGATCGCCATTGGCGTCTATGTCCACGCGGAAAGATACCCTCCCTCCGGCCGGTGTGAATTTGACGGCGTTGGTGCCGAAGTTAAGCAAAATTTGTTTGAGGCGGCGGTCGTCGCCGCGGATGGCGTTGACCCGGGCCGCGACCGCGGAGCTAAGCGCAATGTTTCCGCTTTCCGCGCGTGGGGCTAGCAGGTGCATCACAAAACTAATCGCATCCGCTACGGAAACCTCGCCCTCATTGAGCTCGAGATAGCCTCCTTCGGCCTTCGCATGGTCGAGGATGTCATTGATTAGAGCGAGAAGATGTAGTGCGCTGGTCCGGATATCGGTGGCGGATTCAAGGTAAAAGGGATGGCCGATCGGCCCCATCATTTGCCGTTCCATCAAGTCGGCAAAACCGATAATGGCGTTAAGCGGTGAGCGCAGTTCATGGCTCAATTCGGTAAAGAAGGTGACTCGGGCCTGACTTACCTGCTCGACATGCAGCTTAGCCTCGCGCAACGCATCCTCGGCTTGTTTGCGCGCCGAGACATCGCGCATCGATACAACAAGACCGCTATCCGCTAGCCGACGCCGGGTGGCTTCAACCCAGATGTAGGACCCGTCCTTGCGGGCGACGCGGTAAGTCGCCTCTGAAATCCCAGCGTTTGAGGCTCGCGTAAAAGACTCGGCCCACTTGGCACGATCCTCCGGATGGATCAACTGCCCGTGCCGGCCGTTGACCAGTTCCTCGGGCTCATGACCGGTGAGATCGCGGATCGAGGGCGACACGTAGAGCCGCTGGGCATCCGGCCCCACGCGCATGATGACATCAGTCGCGTTGTCGGCAAGCAGCCGATAGGCGCTCTCGATGGTTTGACGTTCGCGAACGTTCATCGCGACACGGGTACCGAGGAACCCGATAGTCACGATCAGTATCGCGGTCGTGGCTAGGTTCGAAAACAACTGCCCCCGCCACGGCGCCAGCACATCGTCGACCGCAACGCCAACAGCTATGACCAATGGATAAGGCTGCAGCTTGCGATAGGCGAAGATTCTGACAATCCCATCGGTCGTCGACGTTATCTCAGCGATGCCGACCGGACTCTTTGGCAAGATATCTTTGAACAGCGCTCCGCCAGCGAGGCTACGGCCGACATTGCCCTCGATAAAAGGGCGTCTAGCGAGCACGATGCCGTCACCCAGTGACAGCGCGATCGCCCCGTCCTGGCCGATATCGAAGGTGTTATAGTAATCGACAAAGTACGGCATGCTGACATCGACAGTAACGATCCCGGCAAAGCGGCCGTCCGGCGTATTGTAGCGATACGACAACGGAATCATCCAGGTGCCGGAGCCAATCGCGCGCACTGGCGGGTTCAGTCGCGAGCCGCGATCTTCGTGGGTACGGTGGAATTCGAAATCCTCGCGGCCGGCGAGCGTGCAGTCGTGCGGCATCGAGGGCACACCGATGATGAGGCATTTGCCGGTCGCATCGGTAATAATGAAGCCGCCGAGCGCCGGGAACGAGTCCAACCGCGCCATCATGATCTGGCGGAGCTTTTGTAGCGTCTCCGGACCAGCCCCATCGATGCCAAGGCGCTGCACCAGACCGAGGATCGCGACATCGGCCGCCCGCACCGTATCCCCGGCATGCTGCCCCAGGGACTGGGCAAGGTTCGCCGTATTCTTCTCAGCTTCAGCGAGGTCCTTGGCCCGCAAACTCCAGATATGAGCGCCATCGAGCACCACAAGGATGAGGCAAACCAGGATGACAAACGGGAGAATGCCGAATTGCGGAAGCTGTTTTGCCCATTGCCGCCACTGAAGCGCGCTGGCGTTAGCGAAGAGAGTTGTCATGATGAAGCGCCCTCCCTTCGGTTCTAGACGTGCATATTTCTAATATTATTGCCGAAAAACCACCCAATAGCGATCATGACAGATTGGTTCGCGACTTACGATTCTTGTGGCGTTTAAACGATCGCCGGCGGCTATTGGCCCGCTTCATTATCGCCACCTCCCAGGGAAAGCCGCGGTCGGTCACATCTGGGCGGCGCGCTAAGCGGAGCGTGGCTCCATCAGTATCGCGACAAGGTTTAGTAATTTTGGGATGCTGATTGGCTTTGCCAGGAAACCATCGCACCCGCTCGCCGCGAGCTCCTCGTCACTAAGCGAAAAGGCCGTCGTGACGATGATCGGGATATCGCGAGTGGTGTCGTCAGCTTTGAGATTTCTCGAGATGTCGATCCCAGACATGCCCGGCAGTTGAACATCCATAAGGATCAAGTCCGGGTGCCGCAAGCGCACCAGCTCCATGCCCCGCGGGCCGTCGGTCGCCTGCAAAATGTGATAGTCTTGCGCCGCCAGCATCGCCGCGAACAGCTTCATGTTCAGGGGATAGTCCTCGACGATAAGGACGCATTTGTCAGGTCTCACCGCCGTGACCGGGAAGCTTTTGAATCGCGCCGGAAGTCCATGCTGCCCTCAGGAATCAAGGTACCCGAACAGCGTGGCCTTGCGGCGAGCATAAAGCGACATTCTTGTGCGAGCGGTAGCGTTGCAACCCGCGCACGGCGTTAGTCAGAGAGGTATTGCCGGAATGGCGTTCACCGCCTTTTTTCGCCGCCGCGGTCTGGCGCGAGCTGCATCCGGGCACACACCGCCGCGGCCCGATGTGCGCCGCCTCCCAAAGGTACTTCTGTTCGCGTTGAACGGGTTCCTCGCCTTGGTGGCTCTCGCCGCGGTGCTCGCTGACCAATGCGAGAGCCTCCATCGCGGCGGTTATTGCTCCTTTTCTGTCATTCAGCATCGCGGAACGATCTCACAGCGGCATCGTTCTTGCGTAGTTATCCCGAGTAGAAGGCGTCGCGATATGGGTGGCCTTATTTATTTGGTCGGGTTGATCGTCATCATCCTGTTTATCTTGTCGTTTCTGGGCTTACGCTGATATGGAGGCGGCAATGACAACCGCCACGCCAGTCGCGGTGCGCGAGCCAGAACCGGATTTCGTACAGTGGACCCCGGTTTTCTCAGGCGCTCTCGTCGCCTCCGCTCTCTTCCTGGTGCTACTGGCCTTCGGCACAGCGTTGGGGCTTTCCATGGCTTCCAGCGCGCCTACGTGGCGGGATGCGTCGCCGACGCTCTCGCTTCTCTCCGGGCTGTACTTGGTCCTCACCGGTCTGCTCAGCTTCGGTTTTGGCGGCTATATTGCGGGAAGGTCGCGTACTAGATGGGCCGCATTACCTCATAACGATTTCGTTGAATTTCGCGACGGGACCCACGGTCTAGTGTCATGGGCACTCGCGGTCGTCATTGTTGCCATTATAGCGGCCGGTATTTCGGCCGTGGCAGCGTCAAAGGCGACACCCACAGCGAGTGCGCCATCGACAACCACGGGCGAGGCTTTAATGGCGTATGACCTGGATCGACTATTCCGGTCCGAGCGCCCGGTGCCGGCAGATATCGCTTACAGTCGTGCGGAGGCCAGCCGAATTTTACTAACAGCGGGAAGCCACACCGGCATCAAACAGGATGACCGTCAGTTCCTTACCGGCTTGGTCGCTAGCCGGACGGGAATAGCGCCAGCTGATGCTGACCGACGGGTCCAGGAGGCGATCCCGGCAGCCAGCATCGCCATAAAGCGGGCGCGACAAAGTGCCGTGATTGCGGGTTTTGCGATAGCTGCCGCGCTTCTGCTCGGTGCAGCGGTTGCGTGGTATACCTCGCGCCTCGGCGGTCAACATCGAGATGAAACCAATTATCCGCTGCGCTGGGATTTGAGGCGCACGCCGACGGTACCACGCTAGTTCAACATCCCTGCTCTCCCAGCCCCGTAGCTCGCGCAGGAGTGGCCAACGGTTTTGTCGCGCCAACGGTGAGGGCATTTCACGCTCCACCGCCTCACGTAGGCGCTGTGCGCGATGTAAGCTGCATTCTCGCGCCGGTGGGCACGCACCGTCAAAGGTTATCCGTGCCGTTCGGCCCCGAACCACCGCCGGCCTGGGTCATCCATCCGAGTTTTTGGGGTTGGCTCGGCGGGCTGGACAGAAGCGAATTGCCGATTCCGGGGATCGTCGAGACTTTCGACAGCAAAGTTCCGCCCGCCGACAAGACGCCCGCCGGGATGGCATTCGCCGCTACCGAGCTTTCGAGCGACGACTGCGCCGGAAGTTCGTGGCCTGCGTCCGGTAGCCGTAGGCTGCAACAAAGCATTGCTCGGTCATCGCCTAATCGAGTTCGCCCGTCATCTCCTGGGTCTTGCGCGTGTCCTCGTTCGACCCCGAATTGATGTCGACGCCGCCGGCCGCCAGTTGCGAAGTCAATAACCCCTGTTGCGCCCGCGCCTTTGCTCCTGCCGCCTGTTTCCCACCTGCATTTTCAGGTTTTGACATCAATTTTGCCTGTCCGCTGCCTGGCGATTGCGGCGTGGCGCTCGCAGGCGCGCGGACGGCTCCTCGGCGGCGCGCTCGCACTCCAATTCGATGAGCCGACGCGTGCTAACTCGGATCAGACGCTCGGCGAGACGAAATGCCGACCCCGGTGTCAGACGCGTCGTCTCGACGCCGACAGTCAACGTGAGGTCGGGGGACAGGTCGATATCGTCAATCGGCATCGGTGGCGTCCGGCAGTTTGTACCGGAATTGTTGCACCGACCGTGGGCCATCCAATTCGCTTGTTTGGATGGCCCACTGTTTTTCCGCGAGTGTTCGCCTGACCTGACGCGGCGTGAGTGACCCCGTCAATTCAGATCCACAGATGCGGTGCAGCAAGCCGCGCTCACCATCCCGATCGGCGTCGTCGGGTGATGGCCGGTAGCGGCCGATCCTGCTAGCCCGGATTTCTCAGAGAGTATGTGCATCGGGCTGCCGCATCTGAGAAAATCGTGTTGCCACAGCGGTTTATCTCAGATTTAGGGGAAGCTCGATGCCGACAGAGTGTAACGCGGATTTGTTTGGCTTTACAGTGGTCGAGGGACGCGCGGTGGTTGCCGGCTTTGGCGGCGGCAAGCTGACCTCGGACGCCGGCGCGCTGCTGCTTGGCGCGGCCGACCGGGCGATCGGTTTGATCGCGCGGTTTGCCGGCTGCTTTACCGATCACCGCGCAGCCGAGCTGATCGAGCATGCCGTCCGACCCTGGTCGGGCAGCGCGTATTCGGGATTGCACTCGGGTACGAAGATTTGATCGACCACGACGAACTGCGTCACGACCCGGTGCTGGCGGTGCTGGCAGGCAAGCTCGCGGCGCGGCGTTCCGATTGTGCGCCGGTGGCCGGCGAATCGACCCTCAACCGGCTGGAGCTGAGCCGGGCGCAGCCCTCGCGCTATCACAAGATCAGCTATGACGCGGCGGCCATCGAAGGGCTGTTGTCGATGTCTTTCTCGACGCGCATGCCGCGCCGCCCGAGCAGATCATCCTCGACGTCGACGCCACCGATGATCCCCTGCACGGGCATCAAGAGGGGCGCTTCTTCCACGGCTACTACGACAATTACTGCTACCTGCCGCTCTACATTTTCTCTGGGCGGCACCTCTTGACGGCCAAATTGGCCCGGCCAACATCGACGGCGCCACCGGAGCGGTCGAGGAGGTGGCGCGGATCACGGCGCAAATCCGCTGCCGCTGGCCCCGGGTGCGCATCCTGTTGCGCGCCGATAGCGGTTTTGCCCGCGAGGCCTTGATGGCGTGGGGCGAGAACAACGCGGTGGATTATCTGTTCGGGCTGGCGCGCAACACACGGCTGGTCGGCGCGATTGCCGCGGAGCTGGCCGCGGCCGAGGCAGAGACAAGCAGACCGGGAACCCGGCTCGCCGCTTCCGGGACTTCATCTGGTCGACGCGCGACAGTTGGAGCCGCGAGCGCCGCATCGTCGCCAAGGCCGATGGACCCAGGGCAAGGCCAATCCGCACTTTGTTGTCACTTCCTTGACGCGCGAAGAACGCCAGGCCCGCCACCTCTACGAAAAGGTCTACTGCGCCCGCGGCGAGATGGACCGCATCAAAGAGTGCCAGCTCGATCTGTTCGCCGACCGCACTCCGGCCAAGACGATGCGCGCCAACCAATTGCGGCTGTGGTTCGCCGCGGTGGCCTACGTCCTCATCTGCGCCGTGCGGCGGATCGCCCTCAAACACACCAGGTTCGCCCAGGCCACGTGCGCCACGATCCGCCTCAAGCTGTTGAAAATCGCCGCGCTGGGCGCATCAGCGTGCGCCGCATCAAGCTCGCCATGCCTTCGGCCCTCCCCTACCAGGCCGAGCACCCGCGCCGCCCCTGCCGCCCTCATCAGCGCTGGCAACTGAACGGAAAAGCCGCAGTCAAAATAACCCCCGCAATCCCAACAGGCAAACCATGCCCGTCGACACAAGCCGCCCGTGTCGCCGACACCCATCCACTCGCTTAACGCGAACCGCCTCGCCTGATCCCGGATAAGGGTTTCATTGACCGGTGTGCCGGTGAAGTCGAAGTTGTCGATATCCTTGGCCAATGGCAGCTTGGCGATCGTCAGCTGGTACTTGATCGAGCGCGCCTGCTTCTCAGCGATCTCGGCGCCCAGCAGGTCGCCGACGACCTGCGGGGGTTCGTGCCGGCGTTTGATGGCGGTTGCCATTACCTCGTCGTAAGCGGCGCGCATGCCGAACAGCTTCAACGTCGACATGAGTTCGAGGACTTCGGTGCGTTCCATCAGGAAGCTCTCCGCAGGCTGTCGTAGCGGGCGCAATCGGCGATCGGCGCGTGTCGCAGCTGCAGGACGTGCTGTCAAAAAATGTATGACCTGCCCCGCCCGGGCAAGGTTCGTGATCGTGTTGACGACGGCAGTCCGCCTAAATGTATCCGGCCTCTTGCGACTGGGCAGCTGTTGCAGCCAGGCCATGGTGAGATCCGCGCGCATTGTTCTCAGATAAGCTGGTCCGTGCACTGAGCACGCTTTTTTGCATAGAGCTTACAGTGCGCCGATCGACTGTTTCGTCATTACGTTCTCGAGCCTCGCTTTCTGCCCCGACCCCCGCTCAGGCGATGGCCGGATCTCGACGTTCGCAGGATGCGCCTGGCGTCGTCATTATCGACCAGACGACGCGTGCAATTTTTGCTGCGAGAGCAACAGTCACTTTGCTTACATGCATCCTCGTCTCCAAGGCGTCCAGCCATCCACGGCTCCTGTCAAGGTGAACGACACACGAACGGGCACCGTGTATCAGCAACCTGCGCACATATCGATTACCGCGCTTGCTGATTCCAAGCAGCGTGGGCTTCCCACCGGTTGGATATTGCCGGGGTACCCGCCCCCAGCCATGCCGCGAGATCGCGGGCGTGACGGAATTGGCGGCCGTCGCCGACAGCGGCGAGCAGCGCGGTCGCGGCAAGTGGGCCGATGCCGGGAATTGTCATCAGTCGGCGGGCGCGATCATCGCGTGCCGCCAACCCCTCGATCTCTCGTGTGACGGCGGCGATCCGCTGATCGATGCGACCGACATCTTCGAAGAGCTCGGCCAGGATGCGCCGCATGGCCGGGGTGAAGTCATTCCCTTCATCGGCGAGCACGCGGGGCAAATCGAGCCGGAAGACCCCGGCTCCTTGGCGGATAGCGACGCCGTATTCAAGGCAGAAGCCTCGCATCTGGTTGATGAGCCGGGTCCGACTGCTGACGAACTGATCCCGTATGCGGTGGAGCGCCTGCAGATCGACCTGTTCGGTTGTTCGAATATGCGTGAACCGCATTGTCGGGCGTGTGACCGCCTCCGCAATGGCTTCAGCGTCGATTGTGTCGTTCTTCTGCGAGTTGACATAGGGCTTCACGAACTGCGCGGGCACGATGCGGACTTGGTGACCCATCGCGATCAGCTTGCGGGCCAGCCATTGCGCGCCAGGGCACGCCTCCACCCCAACCACGGTACGTGGGCTCGCTCGAAGAAAGTCAGCAGCGTGTCTCAGGACGCTGACAAACCCCGTCGTTTTTGGCGGGGTTTATTTTTGTTGGAGCGAGTAGGCGGGAATGCGCAGGGAATGAGGGGCGCAAAGAGCTGGCTCGGGGTCAGGCGGGCCGTGGTGCAGGTTTGCCGGCGATGGCGAGGGCGATCTTCTTGATGTTCTGAGCGGCAGCGGCGAGGAGGCATTGCTCGGCCATGCGTTTGAGCCCCCGCATTGCGGGGTCTTTTTTGTACAGGAACCACGCTGAACAGCCCGGTGTTCTCGTCTGATGGTCGCCCTTACCCGCATCGTGCTTACTTGGCTCGGCGTTCTGACGGCCCGACCAATCGCCGTTTTCGTCGTGCTGATTTATGCCGGCCTATGGTTCGCATTTTCGCGCGAAACAATGGGCTGGCACGCAATCGTCACGCTTGCGACTTGGATGATGACGGTACTCATCCAACGCGCGGAACACCGCGACACCCAGGCCATCCACGCCAAGCTCGATCATCTGCTTGAGAAGCTGGAACCAGCGGATGCTAGACTTGCCGCCGTCGACAAGATGCAGCCGGAAGAGATCGAGGAGTTCCGAAAAAAACTCGGGTCCTAGCTGCGGCGTTTTACTCAACATAGGTCATCAAGCGGCAAACATTCTCCTCACGGGGAACGACCCGCAGTCCCCGCGGGTTATCCCGAATACTGAGTTCTTTTATCGGTAGCCAGGAGAGGCTGTATGCCCACCAACGCAAAGACAAAAGCCAGGATGTCCGCCGAACGGCAGGCGCGAAGAGCCGAACCGAAAACCAAGCCCACAGGGCCGAAATCGGAGGCGATGAGCGCGCTCGACCTTTTGGAGCAAGATCATCGGCAAGTCGAAGAATACTTCGCGGAATACGAGGACCTTGAAAACGACAAGCAGAAAGGCGAGTTGGCGAAGAAAATCTGCATGGCGCTGACCGTTCATACGCGGATCGAAGAAGAAATCTTCTATCCGGCGGCGCGCAAGGCGACTAAGGACGACGAACTGCTGAATGAGGCTGCGGTCGAGCACGATGGCGCCAAAAAGCTGATTGCCGAAATTCAAAAAATGAGGCCCGGCGACGACCTCTATGACGCCAAAGTGAAAGTCCTCGGTGAGCAGATCAAGCACCACGTCGAAGAAGAAGAGACCGAGCTTTTCCCCGAGTGCGAAAGCGCGAAGATGGATCTCGAAGCGCTTGGCGCACAACTCGCGAGCCGCAAGGCCGCTCTGATGAAGCAGCCAGCCTAACTCGCCCACTATGAACGAACAAAACGCCCCGGTAATCCGCTGGGGCGTTTTTTTGGCGCCGTCACCCGCTTACGCGCCAAAGTCAGATGCGCTTAAATAGAGCACGCGGACCCAAATGGAAACTATGGGGTAAATCTCATCCTAAATAAGTAATGGCCATACGATCTGTTTAATTATCCCCAGTCTCCACCTTATTCATCTTTCCGAATGGTACAAATTGTGTAGGTACTTCGCTCTTTGGAGAGACGAAATGGAGCGCCTGTGTCTATGCTCAAAGCACCTCGCTGATCCCTATCACGTCACGTTCGTTATAAATGGCCGGCCCGCATGCACTACCGCCTGCTATCAGCGGGCTGTCACCGCCAACGACGAAATGGTCCGCGGCCGAGCCGCACGGGACGTATCCGTGGGCCAGAGCTGGCTTTTCCGCGAGCATAGGACGCTCGCTGACGCCGACCGCGCGACGCGCATCATCGGCTCGTTCGCAGAAGGCTTTCATGTCATCGGCTAAGCTTGGCCCGTGGGCCCAATGCCTCTACTCATACTGCACGATCGCCCTCGCAGGCAGCACGCGCGTCTACCGGCACGAGAAAGGGAAACATCCCGAACCGCACCCGGTTTTCTTTCAAATAGGGCAATCTCTTTGTCGAATGTCCCGTGTGGCACCGCCCCAACGAAGAGACGCTTTCCGACCTTACCGCTCGCGCTGCACACTGCCCCAAAAGCCATCCGCGACGGGATTTGTTTGCGCAAGTGATTGTCGGACTAAAGGCATCAGTGCACTAGATTAACTCGTAGGGGGATGGCAAAGGGATCGAATCTCTCTGTCCCCCTGTTCTCCTAGCAATGGCGGCGCACCAGGTGCCGAAACCCGGAGAATTAGAGATGGTTTTCAGAACCTTTAAGGTAACCGCGGTTGCGGCAGCATTCATCGCCGGAGCATCATTGGCCGCGCTGGCGCAGAGTTCCACGACGCCGGGCAGCACCTCCCCGACCACCATGATCCCGTCAAACGAGTCGACCGCCATACCAGGCGCGGTAAGCCCGGCTCCTCCTGGCACCACGGGCACTACCGGCGAAGGCAGCAGCGGCACCATGACCAACGGCGAGACGTCTGCCGGCAGTTCAGGTGCCGTCACTGGCTCGCAGGCCGTGACCGGCGGAAAACACACGACCGGACAGTAACGAGCTTGGAAGGGCGTCTCCCGTTGGGCCGCTTCCATATGTGGGGGACGCCCGCCATTCCGGCGGCGTCCTTCGTTTCAAACCATGGCGCAAGAATCCGTCCCGGCATCATCGTTCCGACATCTGGCATCTATCGGATCGTCCATGACACCGAGCACACCGACTAAGAGCGCGAGGTGACCGTCATCAAAGGGCCCTTTTGCCACTCGGCCACGTCGGCGGCCGGCGTGACTGCTGCGTTAGGGGTCGCCACGGCGTCACGGCGGAAGCGGCGAGTAAGCCCGGTTCTTGAAGGGAAATGCCTTTGGCCATCTAAGGAACCCGGCTCGAAGGGAGCGCGTTGCTTTCAACGAACCGGAGGACCGATCGTGAAAAACGTCGACGCTTCGCGAACGGGGCTGCCTAGCCATATCGAAGACACGGTCCGCTCGCTGGCGCAGTTGCACGCCGAGCATCACCAGAACGCGACGCGGCACGATCGGGTGGTTGAGGGCGCGACCGCGGTGCTGGCGCACCCGTGGTTCATGATAGGCATGGGCTTCATCGCGGGATGGGTGTCGGTGAGTCTCGCCGCACCGACCTGTCTTTCGATCCCCGGCCTTCGCCTGGCTGGAAGGGACGGTAACTCTGGCAGCACTCTGTATGGTCGTGCTCGTTCTCACGGCGCAGCGGCGCGATGACCGGCTGATGCAACGGCGGGAGCTACCCTGGAGCTGGCGATGCTGAGCGAGCAGAAGGTGACCAAGATCATCCAATTGCTGGAGGAATACCGGCGGGATAATCCGCACGTACTTGACCGCGCTGATGCGGAGGCCACCGCCATGGCACAGCCCTCGGACCCCGATTCGATGCTGGTGGCGATCCGGGAAACCCACGAAGAGGTGGAACGGGATCGCTGATCCTCTTGCCTTGATTGAAAGCACTCCGACAGGCAACTGCCGCTGCTGGCCGGTGTTAGTGCCATACTTCCCAAGTGGGGCATTCTCTATTTTAACGGAGTAAGCAGGTGCCGAAAGAAACCCATACCAAGGCGGCGGAACATCACGAGAACGCTGCCAAGGCGCATCGTACGGCGGCAGAGCATCACGGCAAAGGCGACCATGCCACGGCGCACGAGCACTCGACGAAAGCGCACGAGCATTCCACCACGGCGCATCGGCATTCGACCGAGGCCCATGGCAAGAGTGCGCAGCAAAAGAAATAGCACCAGGGCCGGGCACCGCGCGCTCCGGCCTTTTCCCTACAGGAGGGTCATGATGGAAACGACAGCAGTCCCGGGCAGCACCGTCGTAACGGAGGAGAGCGTGAATCTGATCTCCGCCGACAAGGTGGTCGGCACCGCGGTGTATAACCGGCGGGAGGAAAAACTCGGCTCGGTCTACGCGCTGATGTTAAACAAGACGAACGGGCAAGTGGCCTATGCGGTGATGTCGTTCGGGGGCTTCCTCGGTATCGGCGAAAGTTACCACCCCTTGCCGTGGCGCATTTTGTCCTACGACAGGCGCCTGGGCGGGTATGTGGTGGATCTCGACCGCCGTCGGCTCGAAGGTGCGCCGACCTACACGCCGGCCAATGAGCCTGATTGGCGGACCTATCCTGAACGCATCGACGCTTATTACGCCATCCCGCCAGTCTGACGTGGTGCCGCCGGGATCATTATAAATCGCGCGGTATCCTGCGCTGGCGCATTGTCGTTCGGATGAGCTGTCTCGCAGCTATATGATATGCTCGACGCGCCGTCCTGGCTTAGGGGCGAGCGTGTTCGAGCTCCATTCATGAAAACTACCTCCCTCGTCGAACATTGCCGGCTATGTGATGACGCATAGCGCGGCCTTAACCTCATCGGACGTGAGGCATGAAAGGAGAACCATGAACAAGCAATGGACGAAACGTCCAAGGCCATCTCTTCGGCCAATGAGGCGAAGGAAACAAAACTGCGGCGCGGGAATTCGACGCTGCACAGCAGCGCTTTACCTAAACTGATCAGGTCGAAGCAAAAGCCCGCGAGGCGGAGCAGGCGATCGACGGCCCCGAACGTCAGGCGCTCGAGGTCGCCGTTGCTATCGGCAAAAGCCATAGTGCCGGCGAGGATTCGGAGATCGTGACTGATACTGGATCGCGCGACGATGAAAAGACACGATCCGCGCCTATGAAATCTGGGAGCGCGAAGGGCGTCCCGATGGAAAGCACCAGGATCATTGGCTTCAGGCCAAAAGAGAAACCAGCGGTTAACCGGCAGTCGCGCCAACCTTGGCTATGCCGTGCCGCTTGGATGACAAGGGGTCCGCTTCTTTATAGATAAGAGTCGCTGCCTGCGGGCAGCCTGAGGGTTGCGCTGTCAGGCCATGATCTCACCAGATGAGGGATCATGCTTGCCATGCTGCTCCGCAGCGGTGCAGCGCGTCTTGGCGCCGTTTCGTAATGGCCTAGTTGATGGTCAGACGAATTTCTTGTGCTTTCGATTGGCTATCGATCAGTTTGTTTATTGGCAACTTACGATACTGCCTGATCCACTCGCATCTCGCTGAGTATCCAAAGTAACACCAAAGATTTACTTGAGGCTGGTGTTCCGCTGCCGAACTTCATCACGCCTGCCCGATACAGACGTTCTCTGGGATCGCGATAAGAAAGAACGCACGCTCGGAACGCTTCCAACAGTAAATCGTTAAGCTTGCACGATTCCAGGCAGCTCCACCGCAAGGATTCGTTACTCCACCGCAGCCCTATTAGATAAAGGACCTGCCTCGATGTTTATGCACAATAAACGGCTAATGTACACGGTCAGAGTAGCTGAACCCAACCCCATGTTGAGCACACTTCTTTTGGAGCAATTTGGCGGGCCACAGGGCGAATTGGCTGCTGCCATGCGGTATTTCAGCCAAGCCTTGGCGGAAAGCGACCCTGGCCGCAAGGACATGCTGCTCGACATCGCCACCGAGGAGCTGAGCCACCTTGAGGTCATCGGCAGCATTATTGTGATGATGAACAAAGGCGTAAAAGGAAAACTCGCCGAAGGCACCGGCGAGGGCGAGCTGCTCGCGGAAATGACCCAGGGCGGCGAAAGTCACACGCTGTCACTGCTGTATGGGGGCGGCGCGGCACTAATCAATTCTGGCGGCGCACCATGGACGGCGGCTTACGTCGATACGATCGGGGAACCGACCGCCGATCTGCGTTCCAACATCGCCGCTGAGTCCCGCGCCAAAATCATCTACGAACGACTCATCAATGTGACGGATGACCCTGGCGTCAAGGAAGCGCTTGGGTTCCTGATGACACGGGAAGTCGCGCACCAGAAGTCGTTCGAGAAGGCGCTATACGCGATCGAGCCGAACTTCCCGCCCGGCAAGCTGCCCGGCATGCCGGATTTCACAACCAAATACTACAATATGTCGCAGGGCGAGGGTGACGCGGAGGGTCCCTGGAATACCGGCCTGCTCTGGGAAAACATCAGCGATCGCGAGCACCAGAGCGCGGTCGACGGGGGTGACGGCACGGCAATCGTGAAACTCAGCCCGGGGGATGAGCAGGCCTTGGCCGCCGCGGCTATGCGCACGGCCTCCGACCCCACGAGCGATCCTACGACCGGGGCCGAACTCGGCGCCGGACCAGGGTCGGGTCTTACCGGCGACGAGCCGCCGCCGGCACCTCGGCCACGCCGCAAGTAAATAGCCTGTCAACGCAGGTTGGTGGCCGATTGGGCACCAACCTGCTTTTTACAATATGGGTCCGATGAGTCCTCCGCCTGTTAAAACAGCAGGAACGGTGCCCTTGTCCCTGGCGGCATCATCGCTTGCGCGGCCGGATCACACCGGCAGCCTGCCCGAGATATTCCGGTCGATTACTGTTCCTTCGGAAGTAAGGTTCTGGGGAAAAATCGGAGCGTTCACAGGTCCCGGTTATCTGGTGGCCGTGGGCTATATCGATCCCGGCAACTGGGCGACCGACCTCGCCGGGGGTGCGCGGTACGGCTACACGCTGCTCTCGATAATTGCCGTCGCGAACCTCCTGGCAATTTTTCTGCAGACTTTGTCGCTGCGCCTTGGGATCGCCACGGGCCACGATCTTGCGCAGCTTTGCCGCGAGCGTTTTAATCGACCGACGGCACTTTGCCTTTGGGTCGCCTGCGAACTCGCGATCATTGCCTGTGATCTGGCGGAGGTGGTCGGTTCGGCAATCGCGCTTCAGCTGTTGTTTGGCTTGCCGCTGATCATCGGCCTGTGCGCGACGGCGCTCGACGTGTGCGTGATCCTCTGGCTGCAAAACCGGGGGTTCCGCTATATAGAAGCGCTGGTCATGGCACTTTTGTGCGTGATCGGCGGCTGCTTCGCGTTCGAGCTCGTGCTGGCACGACCCGATATGCGTGCGATCGCCGCCGCGTTGCTTCCTTCCCGGCAGATCGTCACCGATCCGGCGATGCTCTATATCGCTATCGGCATCATCGGCGCGACGGTGATGCCGCATAATTTGTACCTGCACAGTGCCCTTGCGCAGACGCGCCAGTATGATCGCGTTGAGCGCGGCAAACGCGAAGCCATCCGTTTTGCGACGATCGACTCCACCACCGCGTTGATGGCGGCATTGTTCATCAATGCGGCGATATTGATCGTAGCGGTTTCCTTCCAACGCGCCGGCTACACCGAAGTCGCCGAGATACAGGACGCCTACCGGCTGCTGACCCCTGTTCTGGGAGGGGGGCTTGCGAGCCTTCTGTTTGGGATCGCCCTGCTCGCGTCCGGACAGATGTCGGCCGTCACCGGGACCCTGGCGGGGCAGGTCGTCATGGAGGGGTTTCTGCGCTGGCATGTATCGCCGGTCGTCCGGCGGCTCGCGACGCGTGCACTGGCGATCGTACCAGCTCTCGGGGTGACGGTGATGTGCGGGGAAAGCGGCACCGGCCAGCTGCTAGTGCTGAGCCAGGTCGTCCTCAGTCTCCAGCTCAGCTTCGCGGTCGTGCCGCTCGTGATGTTTACCAGCGATCGCTCGCTGATGGGCGCCTTCACCAATCCCAGCTGGGTGCGCGTTGGCGGTGGCTTCGTGGCGGCTGTCATCGTCCTGCTCAACGGCTGGCTGGTATGGCAAGTGCTCGGGTAGTGACAGTCTCAGGCACAGGACGCCCCCGGCGCGATGCGCACGATGCCGGGCAGTGGAACAGTAGTTTGAACCCTTTCTATTTGGTGATTCATGGCGAGTAACAACGCTTCAGCATTAACAAAGCGTAGAAAAGCGACGCCCACCGGCATGTTAGGTGTAATTGCAGGAGCAGCTGCTGTATCGGCGGCTATGGGCTTCATTAACCATGCGCTGGCGCGACGGGCTGAGAGCAGGAATCCTCCGGAGGGCCGGTTCGTCACCATCGACGGTGTGCGCTTGCATTACATCGAGCGCGGCGCGGGTCCTGTTATCGTGCTGTTGCACGGCAACGGAACGATGGCCCGTGATTTTGTGCTGAGCGGCGTCTTCGATCTTCTGTGCAATGGCCACCGAGTCATAGCATTCGACCGGCCGGGCTTTGGCTTCAGTGATCGTCCTCGCAACCGGATCTGGACGCCGGATGCACAGGCTGTCCTATTGGGGAAGGCCTTACGCCACCTTGAAGTGCAGCGCGCGGTTATTGTCGGACACTCCTGGGGAACGCTCGTGGCGATGGCGATGGCGCTACGCGACGGGGCACACACCGAAGGACTGGTGTTGTTGTCCGGCTACTACTTCCCAAGCATTCGGCCGGATACCGTGCTGATGTCAGGGCCGGCGGTCCCGCTGGTGGGCGACATTTTGCGGTACACAATTTCCCCCTTGTTGGGCCGCCTGATGGCGCCGGTGGAGCATCGCAAGATGTTCGCGCCGTCGCCCGTGTCCGCGCGCTTCGCACGCGAATTTCCGATTGAGCTGGAAGTACGCCCTTCCCAGATCCGGGCGGCGGCCGAGGAAGCCGCCCTGATGATCCCAGGGGCGGCAGGCCTCGCCAATCGCCACGGCGAACTTTCTATGCCGATCGCGATCATGGCGGGTCTCGGTGACGAGATCGTGGACTGCGACAGCCAAGCCGGACGCCTCGGGGCAGAATTGCCGGGGAGCAAGCTCATCAAGGTGCCCGGCACCGGGCATATGATCCATTACACCATCCCGGAACAGGTTGCCGCCGTCATCGAGGAGTTGGTGCGAGAAGTACCGACGCGCATGGCGCTGTTACAATAGGTTTACACTTTGAATCAGGCTCTTAAGCCGAAGGAATAGTATAGTTGGTAGGGCCGCGCGGCATTGCCGCGGCCCTGGGAGGGATAATCCGAATATGGCCGAGAGCAGGGATCGCCGGGAGGCCACTCGCGTGTTGCAGGTACCGCTTGATCGCGACGTTTTCACCCGGACGCTGATACGCGAGCTGGCCGGGGCTTTGGAAGATGTTGTCGGGATCGAAGAAGCTTCTGGTTATATTAGTGTCGTCGGCGCCGCCATCGGCGAGCAGATCAACAGCCAATACCGGCAGGCCCTTCAAGTCGCAGCGCTATCGCGCGAGCAGGTCGGCGATGTCCTGGTGGATTTGAAGCGGCGCATCCAGGGCGACTTCTTCATCATCGAGGAAAACGAGGACAAAATCGTCCTCGGCAACACCGCCTGCCCTTTCGCCGAGAAAGTGATCGGGCGGCGCTCGATGTGCATGATGACGTCGAACGTGTTCGGGCATATTGCCGCTGAAAATCTCGGTTATGGCAAGGTTGAATTGCAGCGGACGATCGCCGAAGGCCATCCTGAGTGCCGCGTCGTCGTTTACCTAAAGCAAAGCTCAGAAGCCGACCGCGCCGATGGGCGTGAATACGTCCACAGCGCCGACATAACATAAAAGCGCAACATTACTCATTCCCGAATTGAAGAACACGGCGTGCCGCCGGAACTCCTCAGCATCCTCGATGCGCTGCCCGATCTTGTCGTCGTCGTGGCGGCGGATGGCGGCATCGTTGCCGCCAATCGGCGTTTTTCGAAGGAGTTCGATGCAAGCCCGGCAAGTCTGACAGGCCGCAACCTTTTCGATCTGCTTGCGACGCCAAGAGAACGGGCAAACAATTATTTGCGACGTGCCGCCGGAAGCAGGGAGCCATCGCTCGGCGCGCTCGCCTTCCAGAAGCCGGGTGGCGGGACACTCGAATGCGAATGCCGGGGTTCGGCACTGCGACCTGCCGGGAATGCCCTTATTGAGCACACCACGCTGCTGCGTTGCCGACCCAAGGCTAAGGCGGCTGGCGGTTTCGCCGTTCTCAATCAAAAGATTGCTGATCTCTCGCGCGAGGTCCGTGCCCGCCAGCGAGCCGAAGCGAGCCTGCGGGAATTAAACGAAACCCTCGAACAACGGATTGACAAGCGCACGCGTGAGGTCGAGCAAATCTTCGCGCAGTTGCATGAGAGCGAACGGCATTTCCGGCATCTCGTCGAGAGCGTCAGCGACTATGCGATCTTTATGCTTAACCCGGACGGCTTTATCGTCAGCTGGAACAGTGGCGCCGAGCGCATCAAAGGCTATACGGCGGAAGAGATTATTGGGCAGCATTTTTCGCTGTTTCACACCGAAGAGGACCGCCGCAATGCGGCACCGGAACAAGCGCTCGCGGCCGCGCGGCGCGCCGGCAAATTCAGCATTTATGGATGGCGGGTACGCAAGGGCGGCGAGCGTTTCTGGGCAAGTATCGTCATCAATGCCGTCTTTGATCCGAGTGGTAAATTGCTCGGCTTTGCGAAAATCACTCGCGATCTGACCGAGCGGCGCGCGATCGAAGAGCAGCTGCGCCAAGCCCAGAAACTGGAAGCGATCGGCCAGCTGACCGGTGGCATCGCGCACGATTTCAATAATATGCTTACCGTCATTGGTGGCAATATCGAAGCCTTGCAGCGCCGCATCGGCAACGCGAATCCGGGCTGGCAGGGACTCATCAGCGCGGCTCTACGCGCCGCCGATCGCGCCACCACTTTGACGCATCGCCTATTAGCCTATTCGCGCCGCCAGCCGCTCGATCCCAAATCCGTCGAATTGAACCGCCTGATTATCGGAATGTCCGATCTTCTCGGCCGCACGCTCGGCGCGCACATCACGATCGAGACCGTGGTCTCAGCCGGACTCTGGCAAGTCTCGGCCGACCCGAACCAGGTCGAGAATGCCATCCTCAATCTCGCTCTCAACGCCCGCGATGCAATGACCCAAGGCGGCAAGCTGACAATCGAAATCAGCAACACCTATCTCGATGAAAGCTATGCGCAGGCGAATGCCGAGGTCAGCGCTGGACAATACGTCATGCTGGCAATCAGCGACACCGGCATGGGCATGACGCCCGACATCATGGATAAAGCGTTCGAGCCGTTTTTTACGACGAAAGGCATCGGCGAGGGAACGGGACTGGGCCTGTCCCAGGTCTATGGCTTCATCAAGCAATCCAGCGGGCACATAAAAATCTATAGCGAGCCTGGCGAAGGGACGACAGTGCGCCTTTATCTTCCGCGCGTCAGGGAACAGGCCGCGGCAGACCAGGCACGACAAACAGCCGCGCGGCCGCAGGTCGGCGGGCAGGAGATGATCCTCGTCGTCGAGGACGATCCAGACGTCCGCCTCTTCACGACAGAATGCTTGCGCGAACTCGGCTACAATGTCCTGGAAGCAATCGAAGGGGATGCTGCACTAAGCCTGCTCGCGAGCGAACCGCAGATCCAGCTGCTATTTACCGATATCAGCCTGCCGGGACCGTTCAACGGTCGTCAACTGGCCGATGAAGCCCGCAAGCGGCGCCCTGACCTGAAGGTCCTTTTCACGACTGGCTATGCGCGCAATGCGATTGTCCATCAGGGCCGGCTCGATCCGAGCGTTCACCTGATTGTGAAGCCGTTTAACTTCGACGGACTAGCGGTGAAGGTGCGTCAAGTGCTTGATCAGAGCGCGGAATAGCAAATAAACTTGCTGGGTTAGAGAAGCGCGTCGGGATCGACAACGAGATCCGCGGCACCCTCAAAGCTTTCGGTCTCAGGGTCGGCGCGATCACTGTGGCCGCCTTCGAAGCAACAGCACGGCATTACCGAGCTGGTCGCCATCGAGCCCTTGCATGTCGCGGCATATGTCGAGGCCCTGAAGGGACAGCGCCGCCAAACCAACCGTCAAGCAGCACCTCGCGGCCGTGCGCATGCTGTTCGACTGGCTGGTCATCGGCCCGATCGTCGCCATCAACCCGGCCCATGCGGTGCGCGGCCCCACACATGTCGTGCGGCGCGGCAAGACGCCGGTGCTCAACGAAGAGCAAGCCCGGCGGTTGATCGACAGCATCGACACCGCGACGCTTGTCGGCTTGCGCGACCATGCCCTTATCGGCGTCATGACCTATGCCTTTGCCCGCATCGGCGCCGTCGTCGCGATGCGGGTCGACGACTACTACCCGAACGGCAAGCGCTGGTGGTTGCGGCTGCATAAAAAAGGCGACAAGCGCCACGAGATGCCAACGCACCACAAGCTCGAAGCCTTCCTCGACGAATACATCGCCGCCACCGGCATCCGCGATGACGACAAAGCCCCCTCTTCCGTAGCGCCGCGGCCGCACTGGCGACCTCACCGGCGAGCCGATGCACCGCGTCGATGCCTATCGCATGATCCGCCGCCGGGCCGCCGAGCAGGCTTCAAACAAAAGCTCAGCTGCCACGTCTTTCGCGCAACCGGCATTACCGCCTATCTCGAAGCCGGCGGTACGCTCGAAAACGCCCAAGCGATGGCCGCCCATGAGAGCCCGCGCACAACCAAGCTTTACGACCAAGCTTTACGACCAAGCTTTACGACCAAGCTTTACGACCAAGCTTTACGACCAAGCTTTACGACCGCACCAGCGACGCGATCACGCTCGATGAGGTCGAGCGAATCAAGATTAAATACGAATTATGGTGCGTGGCGGCGCGATAAACCCGGTTAACGACAAAGCCGTGATTTACTGTTCTCAGTATCATAGACTAAGTGCTGACTGCAAACGGCTCCCCATGACAGCCAACCTCGTTAACGTCCGAGGCACCAAGCTTTTGGCCGGTGATCCTCGGGAACAGTATCGGCAAAAGCTGGCACGCATCACTCTGGATTCGATGGTTCAGTTTGTCGGCCTTCTGGATGCCGAGGGCGCAGTCCTCGAAATCAATCAAGTGGCGCTCGATGGGGGCGGTCTTCGCCTTTCGGACGTGGAGGGAAAGCCTTTCTGGACGACCTTTTGGTGGCAGGTTTCACATGAGATCAATGATTTCCTCAGAGACGCGATCCGGCGCGCCGCTCGCGGCGAATTCGTTCGCTGGGATACGGAAATCTACGGACGCGCAGGCGGCAAGGAGACGATCGTCATCGACGCTTCGCTCATGCCGGTCACGGATGAGCAAGGGAACGTCGTGTTTATCACCGCCGAGGGACGCGACATCACCGAAAAGAAGGCTCACGAGCGCGAGATTGCCCGTCAGCGTGAGGAGTTGGCGCAACTAGACGAGCTGAAAACCCAGTTTTTTGCCAACGTCAGCCATGAATTCCGCACGCCGCTGACCTTGATGCTCGGACCGCTCGAAGACGCCGTGGCCGACCGCGCGGAACCGCTCGGCCCCCGCCAGCACGAGCGCATCGCCATGGTGCAGCGTAATGGCTTGCGGCTGCAAAAGCTCGTCAACGCGTTACTGGATTTCTCGCGCGCCGAGGCAGGCCGCATCCGGGCTATTTATCAACCGACCGATCTCGCATCGCTGACGCAGGACCTCGCTAGTAGCTTTCGTTCCGCCTGTGAGAAAGCGGGGCTTACGCTGACGGTTGCCGCGCCACCGCTTTCCCAGCCGGCCTTTGTCGATCATGAGATGTGGGAAAAGATCGTCCTCAATCTCGTCTCCAACGCCTTCAAATTCACCTTCAAAGGCGGGATTAAGGTCGGCGTATCAGAAGAGGATGGCCACGCAGTGTTGCGGGTGAGCGACACGGGCGCCGGGATACCCGAATCCGAACTGCCGCGCATCTTCGACCGGTTTCATCGTGTCGAGGGCACGCAGGGGCGCACCTACGAAGGCACCGGCATCGGGCTTGCCCTGGTCAAGGAACTGATCGGACTCCACAAAGGGGAGATTTTAGTCGAAAGCGCCGAGGGTAAAGGAACCACCTTTACCGTGCGCGTGCCGTTCGGCGAGGCGCATCTATTGGAGGGCCTGCTCGGGGTCTCTCGGCCCCGGGCATCGGCGGCGACGGATGCGAACGCTTTTGTCAGCGAGGCGCTGCGTTGGCTTCCGGACGGCATCGTTCCAGAAGAGTTAGACGCGCCGGATGAAATACCCAGGGATCTGGCCAAGGAGCCCGCCCATATTCTGCTCGCCGACGATAACGCCGATATGCGGGACTATCTCCATCGGCTGCTCGCTACCCGCTATAAGGTCACGGTCTGTGTCGACGGGGAGACTGCGCTAGCAGCGGCCCGGCAACAGCGTCCCGATCTTATCCTCAGCGACGTGATGATGCCCCGGCTTGACGGCTTTGGGATGTTGCAGCGGTTACGCGATGATCCTGAGCTAGCCGGCATTCCGGTGATTTTCCTCTCGGCACGCGCCGGGGACGACGCCAAAGTCGAAGGCTTGCAAAGAGGAGCTGACGATTATCTGGTTAAACCGTTCAGCGCGCGCGAGTTACGGGCGCGCGTGGCTGTCAATATCGAATTGTCGCGAGCGCGTACCGAGCGCAACCAGATCGAGGCCCAAATCCTGGAAGCAAAGGTCGCCGAGCGCACCGAAGAGCTTCTCGCGGCTAACGAGCGGCTTCGCAATGAAGCGATCGATCGAGGCCGGGTTGAGGAGCAACTTCGCCATGTCCAGAAGATGGACATCATGGGACAGCTTACGAGCGGGCTCGCACATGATTTCAATAACATTTTGAGCGCCATCATCGGCAATCTGGAACTTGTCGACAGGCATCTCGGCAACGCGTCGGTGCGTAAGAAGTTGCAGGCGGCCGCGCGAGCCGCTGAGCGGGGCAGCAAATTGACCGAACAGTTGCTGGTCTTTGCGCGCAATCATCCTTATGAACCAGCCGCCATCAATCTGGACGCGGCTATCGAAAGCATAGTCGAGATGCTGCGTCACACATTGGCCGGTTCGACCGAGGTCAAGGCCGCCATATCGTCGGGCTTGTGGTTGGCGATCGCCGATACGACGCAATTCGAAGTCGCTGTTCTGAATCTGGCGCTCAACGCCCGCGACGCGATGAAACTTGGCGGTACGGTGCTGATCGAAGCTCGTAATGTCAAAGCTAGTGACAAAAACAAGCTGGCGGCCCTCGCGCCGGGCGATTATGTCGCCGTTTCGGTCTCTGACACCGGATCAGGCATGGATGAGGAGTTGCAGGCTCGGGCGCTTGAGCCCTTCTTCACGACCAAGGAGGTCGGCAAAGGCACAGGCCTCGGCCTGTCGCAGGTCTACGGATTTGCAAAACAGTCGGGTGGGGACATTCGGATCAGGAGCGTTCAAGGGCGTGGAACGACGGTCGAGATGTTTCTCCCTCGGGCTATCGGCGCCGCGGTCGCCGAGACGGAGTCTGCCGACAAGCCATTGAGACGAACGGACCGTCCCACTGTGCTGGTTGTTGACGACGATGACGACGTGCGCGCCGTTATGATGGCCTATCTCGAAGAGCTCGGGTATCCGACCGTTGAAGCGTCGGGCGGTCGAATAGCTATCGATATACTCAATCGAAAACAGGTCGTTGATTTGTTGGTCGTCGATTACGCGATGCCCGGTTTGTCCGGCATCGAGGTGGCCCGCGAGGCACACGCGATCGATCCCGATCTGCCGATTATTTATTGTAAGCGGCTTCGCCGACGCGAGTTTCTTTGAGGACTGGCCTTCTGGCACCCAGTTGCTGCGCAAACCCTATCGTCTTCATGACCTCACAGTTGCCATCGATACGGCGCTTGAGCGACGCAATTGGAAAAGCAATGTAACCCGGATCAAGCACGGGGTGGTGCGCCCATTTGACTAGGTGGCGGAGCTATCAAGAATAAAGGGGCCTTGTGCCTTCGAAGCACAGGCTTAGGCGGCAGCCGTCAATTCTCGAATATGACGGAGCATGTGAGAGCGACGCCACGGCTTCGACACAAACCGTGCGCCGGGCGGCAGCGCATTCACCTTAGGTTTGGGCCTACCGGAAGTGACGACAAGGCCGATCGCCGGCCAGTGCCGGTGAACATGGTGCACTAGGCTCCAGACTCAATCAGAGCCACCAGTTACAGATAGCAGCGAGGGAGACAGCGGCCTCGAAATTGGTGGCGAGCTTGTCGTATCGGGTAGCGATGCGGCGCCAGTCTTTGAGGCGGCAGAACATTCGCTCGATCAAGTTGCGCAGCTTGTAGGCCTGTCGGTCGAAGGGGTGCAGATGTTTGCGCCTGGGGCCGTTGGGAATGACCGGGCAGGTATTGCGTTCGGTCAGAAACATCCGTAGCCGGTCGCTATCGTAGGCACCGTCGGCGGCACACAAGCGAGCCGGTGGCAATGCTTCGAGCAGGCTGCGGGCGATGGGAGCGTCGCCGCGCTGGCCGGGCGTTATGACGAACGCGACGGGACGGCCGCAGCCATCGACAACAGCATGGATCTTTGTCGTTCGCCCGCCGCGAGAGCGGCCGATCGCTTGGAACTCGGCCCCCCTTTTCCACCGGCGGCGGAGCGATGCGCCTTGGCCGTGGTACTGTCGATCATCTCGATCCCACCGGGATCGGCGGTCGCCAGAGTGGTGAACAGCTGTCGCCAGATGCCTCTGGCCGCCCAACGATGAAAGCGATTGTAGATTGTTGTTGGCGGGCCATAGATCGCCGGGCAGTCCTGCCACCGGCACCCCACCTTGAGCACGTGGATGATGCCGCTGATGATCCGCCGATCGTCTTTGCGGTGCGCCCCCGACTGGTTTTTCGGCAAGAGCGGTTCGATCGCTGCCCATTGCCGGTCGTCGAGCCAAAATTCCGCCATGATCCAAGCTCCCGAAGTTTCCAGCTTGAATCACGCCAGTTGCAAAGCGTCAATCGCCTGATTGGGTTTTGACCCTAAAGCAATCCCATCCATGCTTCCTGGCATATTGACGTCGGTTAAGAGCACATGGATTTCGGCGAACCGGATTTCGAGTATCGCGAGCGCCGCATCGGCGTGCTCGGCTTCATACACAACCAATCCTTCGCCGGCGAGGATTTCGACCAGCACGTCCCGCACCGGCCCCTCGTCCTCGACAACGAGAATGACCACGCCGGCGACTATTGCTTCGGGAGCTACGGGTTCCATGCTCTATCGAGGGCGTGGAAACCCTTGCCGTTCCCATTGCCCGGTTATTTTCGGCAGGACGGCATGGAAAACACGCTGTCCGAGGCAATGGATCTGCTTGAGCATCTCGAGACATGCTCGACCTCGAGGTCATCGCGTTTATCGATGCCTCGATAGCGGCGCATACCGCGCTTGCAGGAACGCCTTCTGCGTGTAGTTCTCCCGAAAGTGGCGTCTTTTAGGGTATACCCTAAAGAGGCTAGGTTCTAGGTTCTGAGACGCTTTATGATGTCTTATTTGGGCTGAATTCTCGAATTCAAGATGCTCTGGTGAGAGGGTCTAAAAGTTAACGAGACATTTAGCCTGCTCCATGCCCCTTTACGGTTACGCCCGCGTTTCAACCTTCGACCAGGACCTGCGATCCAACGCGCCACCCTGAAAGCGGCAGGATGCGAGGTGATCCGTTCCGAGAAGGCGAGCGGCGAGCGCACCGAATTGCAGGTGCTGCTCGATTTTCTGCGGAGCGGAGATACGCTTGTCGTCACCCGCATCGACCGGCTGGCGCGCTCGCTGAAGGATCTGCAGGACATCGTACATAAGTTGAAAGGGCGCGGTATCGCTCTGAAGGCTACAGAGCAACCAATCGACACCGGCACCGCCGCAGGCGAGGTGTTTCTCGATATGCTCGGCGTGTTCGCGGAATTCGAGACCAATTTGCGTCGCGAACGGCAGCTCGAAGGTATCAGCGCCGCCAAGGCGCGTGGTGTCTATAAGGGCCGCAAGCCGTCGATTGATGTCCGCAAAATTTTGCAGTTGCGTCACGGCGAGAAACTTGGCCCCGCAGCGATCGCTCGCCGGCTCGGGATCGGGCGGGCGAGCGTCTATCGATTGCTCGGCAAGCAGACCGCCGATGCTACGAAGGGAGGTGCCGATGCCGATCAAGGCTGAGATGCGCTGGTTTTATCCGATCGACTGGCCGCAACTCAGCCGGCATGTGCGGTTCGACGCGCCGGCGGCGTTTGCCAGGGCTGCGGTCAACCGCACGGCGAAACTATTCGCTGCCCGCCGGACCGACGCTGGTACGACGCTGGCCGTAGCACTTGGCGCGATGACCGCGGCCTCGCATGGTGGCCGGATATCGAGGAAACAACTCGCGGCCGGCAAACCCGCATCGTCCTTGCCGCAGCCCACCTCGATCACAATCCGGGCAACAATCGGACAGGTAACCTCAAGAGTTTTTGTCAGCGCTGCCATTTGATCCATGACCGCCCGCACCATCTGGCGCAGCGGCGCATTACCTACCTTTTGCGTCGCGCGCTCGGCGATTTGTTCCTCGGCCCCTACTCTGCCCGACCGAGCCAATAACGGTGGGATTGTTTGGCTATAAGAGGTACGCGTCGGAGCGGAGTTCGTTTGGAACCAGCCGGTTTTGGAGCGCAGTGGGGGCGCCCGAGAACCAAAACGGGTATGACCAGCCGCATCAGCATCCAACATGAGCAACGATGCCTCCTCCGAAGCTGTTGATTCTACGCAACGGCAGGGGGTTGATATGGCAGGACAACAACGAACCGGCGGTAAGACGAAGCGACTACAACGATCTCTGCCGTGCTTGGCGCTCGACCCGGCCGTCTCCGCCAAGCGGGCGCAGCTGCGTTACATCTGCAATACCTCCTCGGGAATCACCCGCCACCGTGCTAAGAACGGCTTCGATTACCGCCTGTCCGACGGCGCGCTAATACGTGACATCAAGACGCTTCGCCGCATCCGCGCTCTGGTGATCCCGCCGGCCTGGACCAAGGTCTGGATCTGCCTTGATCCGAATGGCCACCTCCAGGCGACCGGTCGCGACCAGCGTGGCCGCAAGCAATACCGCTACCACCCGCGCTGGCGCGAGGTGCGTGACGAGGCGAAACACGGCAAACTATTGGTGTTCGCGAAAGCGTTGCCGCTGATCCGCTTCCGGGTGGACGAGGACCTGAAGCGCCGTGGCCTGCCGCGCGAGCGGGTGCTGGCGGCCGTCGTGCGCCTGATGGAGCTGACCTTCTTCCGCGTCGGCAACACCGAATACGCCAAGGCTAATAAAAGCTTTGGCCTGACCACACTGCGCGACCGGCATGTCGCGATCGAGAGCGGCAAGATCCACATCAGTTTCCGCGGCAAGCGCGGTAAGCAGCACGAAACCGAAATCAATGACCTGCGGCTCGCTCGCATCGTCAAGGACTGCCGCGACCTGCCGGGTTATGAGCTGTTCCAGTACATCGACGATGACGGCGAGCGTCGCACCATCGACTCGGATAACGTCAACAACTACCTTCGTGAGATCACCGGCGAGAACATCACCGCGAAGGATTTCCGCACCTGGGCCGCCACCCATCTCGCCGCCCAGGCGCTGTGTGAGTTCGAGCAGTTCGACAGCGACGCCAAGCGCAAGAAGGCGATCGTCGACGCCGTGAAAAAGGTGGCCTCGCATCTCGGCAACACGCCGGCGATCTGCCGTCGCAGCTACATCCATCCCGCCGTGCTCGATTGCTACATGGACGGCACGTTGCTTGTGGGGCTGGCGAACGAGACGCAGCGGTATCTAGAGGAAAACATCCACGGGATGAAGCCTGAGGAGGCAGCCGTCACTGCCTTTCTGCGGCTGCGTCTCAGCGAACTTGCCGGGGAAAGCCGCGCCGCCTGACCGACAACTCAGCAACTCACGACGGAACCAATTTGGTTGTTGCAACGCTGATGAGAACCGCCATCCTTGCCAAGAAGCTTGCCGGAAGCCACGATTTGGAAAGGGAACTACCGGATGTTTAGGACAAGCGGAATGCTTGTGGCGGTCGCGCTTTTCGGGGTTGGTCTTGCACTTCCGGTTCCGGCAATGGCCGACTCCTACGAAGGTACCTGGCATGTGCACGGCCAGATGAGGGCGCCCAACGGCCAAGTGCTGGCTTCGATCGCCCCGGTGTGCCAGTTGCAGCAGAGGGGAAACCAGCTAAGCGGCCAATGCACTGGCCCCTCCGCCCGAGGCCCGGCATCGGGGATTGTCAATGGCGACAACGCCACCTGGGAGTGGACGGCCACGGCCACCAATTCTAACGGCCAGGACGGTGTCGCCGTGTTCCGATCGACGATTGGTAATGACAACATCATGCGGGGGACGTTTACCGGCTCCTCGCAACCGGGCATGACCGGGACGTTTACGGCACAATAGGAAGGATGCGATTCCAGAGAGCCACTGCCTTCCGATGCTATCCTGAGCATCGAACACCGGCATCTCCAGCTTCGCAGACCGAGCGCCAACCGCCGCGCACCTAAGCCCAGTCGGCGTCGTTCCGTGCAACCTGCCTTGCGACCTGTTACAACCGCGCAACGCCGGCGCGGGTGCAGTCTCGTCCTGCTGCCCGGTGCCGCAGCCAGCTGTCTTTTCATCACCGCCAGCCGGAAAGTGGGTATCCAGCCATTCAGCCAGTAAAGCGGTAGATTGCTCCTCTGTTGTGGTCCCTCTCGCCCCAAGACGATCATATTTCCGCCAGTGCATTCCCGAGGGTCCCTCAGGAAATGGGTCGAAAATGCTCGGGCTACCGTTAAGGCTCATCCGGATTTTCGGAGCCTGCCTGAGATTTCGGTCTCGCGGCGATTGGGATTGGGATTGGCTGGCGTATGCCATACGCCCGCGGGATCGCCCTTTTCGTATCCAAGATGTTCGCTCAGTTCGGCACTCACCGCCCGTTCCAGCAGACGCTTCTTGAGTTCCTTGAATACACCCTCTTCGCCAAGCAAATCCTCCGGCGAGCTATACCTTGCACCAGTTCCTCGATAACCTCGTCCCTTGATCGCTTGTGACATCGCTCGTGGTCCCCTCTACAACACAGAATATCTCACAGCTCTTCCTTCACAAAATACCTGACACCCTCCCGATGCCCGTCCTCGAGACCGAGGAAAGCCCCGAGACGAAGACACGGAAGGCGGCAATCAACCTGCGGATAAGAGCCTGATCAAACCGTCGTCGCAAGCTCCGCCTCCGGCCCTGTGCAGCCTCCTATTACTCCAAACCGACCTCGCCTGCCGAGGCCGTGCCGGCAGGCTGTTGCATCAGCTTTGACCGGGGACATAAGAGCTAGTTAGCCGTCGAGCGCCGTACGCAACGCTTTGGCCAATTCGTCTCTTCGGTAAGGCTTCGGTAGAAGCTGTGCGTTATCAGGGAGTGTCCAAGCAGCGCCGTGCGCTTGGGGAGCGGCAAAACCGGACGTAAATAACACTTTCAGCGAAGGCGAGTACACGCCTGTCGTGCCAACTGAATGCCATCGATGCCACCCGGCATCACGATATCGGTCAGCATAAGATCCACGTTCTCGCGCTCCAGTAATTCAAGTGCCACATTCGCATCTTCAGCTTCGATTACTCGATAACCTAACCCGCCTATCTGGCGCACCGCGACGCGACGAAGTCCGGTATTATCTTCGACTATTAGTATCGATTCGGTGCCACCAAGGGCTTCTTCTACTAAAATACTCTCACTATACCAGACTTCTTCTTGGGCCAGTCGCGGCAAGTACAGCCGAAAGGTGGTACCTAGGCCCAATTCGCTATACACATTAATGTGACCCCCGGACTGTTTCATAAAGCCGAAAACCATGCTGAGACCTAACCCAGTTCCTTTCCCCTGTTCTTTAGTCGTATAAAACGGTTCAAAAATGCGCCCCATAATTTCGGCGCTCATTCCTGTGCCTGTGTCGTGTACCTGGATTTCGACGTAATCGCCTGGGGCCACATCATGGTACAAAGCCGCATAATCAGCATCAAGGTGACTGTTTGCCGTTTTGACGAAGAGCCGCCCGCCTGAGGGCATGGCGTCGCGGCTATTATTGGCGAGATTAACCAGACTGGATTCGAGTTGCGCCGGGTCAACAACTGTCGGCCATACATCGGTCGCGAGATCGAGAGAAATCTCGACGTCCTCTCCGACCGTGCGACCCAGCAATTTCGTGATCCCACCCACCAGTTCATTGACATCGACGCGACGGGGCTGCAATGGCTGCTGGCGCGCAAACGCCAATAGCCGGCGGGTCAGTTCGGCCCCCCTGATAGCGGCCCCCAATGCCTCCTGGCTTAATTCGTCAACATCGGCATCCTCCCCCTTTAGTTCTCGTAACAAGTCGAGATTCGCGATGACGATACCGAGCAAGTTATTGAAGTCATGGGCCATTCCGCCGGTCAGATTGCCGATGGCTTCCATTTTCTGCGCTTGGCGAAGCTGCTCTTCTGTCTGACGTCGCTCGGTAACGTCTTGTACCGATGCAATATAGGCACACGGAATGTCAGTTCCGTCTAGGACTGGCGCAAACTCGCGATAGAGCCGACGTAGTGTCCCATCAGGTCGAATAATCCGGTAATCCGACGGTGGCGGACAAAGACCATGGCCCGTTAGCTCCCGATCCCGCATGAACTGGTCGCGGTCATCGGGATGGATCAATGGAGCCAGACTGTGTTGTGACGGGCTGAACGTATCGCGCGAGAGACCATAAACTCGATAAAGTCCGTCCGACCAGTTGATCGTGCCGCTGCCGATCTCCCACCATGCGCTGCCGATCCGTGCAATATTTTCGGCTCGCTTTAGTTGCTCCTCGCTGGCGCGTAGGGCGAGTTCGGCAGCTTTACGCTGGGTTCCATCCCTGATCGTACTGATGATGAGGTTTCCCTCGGGCGTCGCCAGCAGGCTGAGGCTGACATCGACAGGGAATTCTCCACCATTGCTACGGCGCGCGAGCAAATCACGACCGGCGCCCATTTGCCGGACCGCAGGGGCCCGATGGTACGCTGTACGCTCAGCAATGTGAGCGGCCTGCAATCGCTCGGGAATCAGGATTTCAACTGGCTGACCGATCAGCTCCGCCCGAGAGTAGCGAAAGACGGCCTCTGTTTGGGCGTTCACGGTAATGATGCGGCCGTTGTGGTCCACAATTACCACGGCGTCAGGCACAGCCTCGAGTAATGCTTCAGCCCGTTCGCTGTGAGCCTGTAAGCGTCGTTCGGCCTCCCGGCGCTCGGTAATGTCGCGGGTAACTTTTGCAAAACCGATTAATTCACCGGCTTCATCACGGAGTGCCGTCACAACCACATTAGCAAAAAAGCGCGTACCGTCCTTGCGCGTGCGCCAGCCTTCATCTTCACAGCGCCCCTCGGCCGCTGCCTTCGCCAGCAATCGGGCCGGCGTGCCAGCGGCAACCGTTTCCGGAGGATAAAGGCGTTCCATCGATTGGCCGAGAATCTCGGCTTCTCGGTATCCCTTTAGCCGCTCTGCGCCGGCATTCCAACTGATGATCCGACCCGTCGGATCGAGCATGATAATCGCATAGTCCCTGACGCCCTCAATAAACTGTCGAAATTGGCGCTCATTAATGTGCAACTCGTTCTCAGACATCACTTCAATTCCACAAGTAACTTAAGAAATATTCCAATTAATCAGAACTTGGACCGGTTTTCTTGATTTATAATTCTCCGTTAATCTTAAGGTGAACATCGCCGTCCTACCTCTACTAGAACTCGAAAGTCCTCTTCCGTTGAAGGTTTTAGCACATTGCCGGGATTTGCCTGCTGGTCAAGCGACTTCTCACTGGTGTCCAGTCGTCCAAGACATCGCGCAATATGAGGTTGCCCCGATTTGGTGGACGGTTTTTCTTCTAATAGGTTAGTTTCTGTCATGCTGGTTCTCATGTCGGCTTCGTCGGCAATTGGCGATCTGTCTCGCGCGCGTGGAGCGGGACTACGACACGGCTTTACCGGTGGCGCAGCGGTTGCGCGCCCTGCTGTTGGCTCGTGTAACCGAGTTTCCAGCCGACCTTACCGGCCTCTATCGCTTCGCGTTCGACCACGCGGCTCGCCGCTTTCCGATTCTCGCCCCGGCTTTTCCGGGTCTGATTGCCATCGGTGCCGCCGGCTGGCGAAAGAGTGATTTTTCGCGCCGTGCTGCCAGCGGCGTCGGAAGAGACGTGGGACGATCTGCGCTTCGCCTATCTGCAACGCCTGTTCCGCGGTCAGGTGCGATCCCGAGGCGCTCTCGAACAATGGAACATCACACATTCGCAGATGCGAGCTACGATCCGTGCCTGGTTGCCCAATCGTCGCGTAGCGGAGTCCGATCTGCACCGGGCGATGGCGAAACACCTCCTTACTCTCCCAATTGACGATCCCCTCCGCTCGACCGAGACGATGCTGCATCTGCTCGGGGCGCAGTTAACTCAAGCGACCATCTATTATTCCGATCCCGACCTGCCGGACGTCGCAGTGGCGGGTGCGACGCGAGTCTTGGCTAGCGCGTCGTTGGCCGATCAGCAAACGACACTAGCTCGGGTGCAAGTTGCCGCGATGCTGGCCCTTCCCGATTTGTCTTCTGTCGTCATTGGTCAATTGGCCGACCGGCTTCTGTCGGCTTTGCATGATGCCGTTGCCGCGGCAGGGTTGCAGCGCCCGGTCCATGACCTTCTAGTGATGCTTCATCCGCGCGAGCGGCTGCGATGCCCCGCGGCAGGCAACTAAAGCTGAGTACCGAGAAGCCGTGCCTCGATCTGTGCCATCGCGTCGGCGTCGCCGTCGGGGCTTGGAAACAGGTGTCCGTAGACGTCGAATGTCACCTGTATCGATGAATGACCCATTACGCTTTGTACCTTTTTCGGAGTCCACCCTTGTTCAATGAATAGCGAGGCTGCAGCGTGACGAAGCGAATGAAAATTGTATGGCGGCTGCCGTTGTTCGCCCTGATTTGTTGGTACCGTTAACATCAGCTCGCAGGCCTCTAGCAAGCCAAGGAAGCATTGTTTGTACAGATTAGTGTGCCACAGCACATCCCCGCGTTCGGATGGAAATACAAGGTCAAGAGGCGTTGCGGGGCAAGCGAGTTTCCACTCTCGAAGCGAGCTCATGACGAACGGCGCCATTGGTATCTCGCGGCGCCCTGCTTTGCTTTTTGGCATCCCGATCTTATTGTAGCGATCGGCGCGCTGGCGCACCCGGATAATGCCGGCGTCGAGATCCACGTTAAGCCATGAGAGACCCCGGAGTTCGCTAGCGCGCATCCCTGTAAAGATTGCTGTGATGATCAAAGGCCGCCAGCAGCAGGTAATCATCTTCCCTTGTGAGCTCTTGCGGACAATGGGCCACAGGTCGGCAGCTTTGGAAATCATCGCGCGAAGATCCAACTTCGACGGCAAATGGATAGCATCGCCTTCCTCGCCCTCACCGCGTCGTTTGGCAACCCTGGCAACGCTTGCCGGATTGTGAGCTATAAGTCCTCGCCGCTGTGCCTCGGCAAGAATCCCCTTAAGGCTGGTGAGCACCCGACGTGCCATTTCGCGCGAGCGGGTCTCAAGGAGGCGATCCACATATTCCTGCACGATAGGTGTGTTCAGCCGCGATAGCTTGGTTGCCCCGATGAGGGGCTTGATGTGCAGGTTGACGTGTTGTCGCCGCTGCCGAACGGTAGTTGCTTCAAGACGGTCCCTATCACCAGTTTCGACCCAAAGATCAGCAGCTTCGCCCAGCGTGACCGATTGGCTATCGGCGGTATGGACTCCCGCAGCGACCTCCGCACGAGCCTTCACCATATACGCATCGGCGTCGCGCTTGGTCTGGAACTGCTTCGCACGTCGTTTGCCCGCCGAATCGCGATAGTCAACCAGCCAACGCAGCTCTCCACTGGGCAAGATTCGCTTCCGAAGTGACGCCACGACAACCTCTTTCCGGAGAATCTGGTAGAGAATGCCAACGTATGATACACGAGATGCACATCGCAAGTTTTTTCTTGCGATGGGCTTCGCATGTTTATAGCGTCTACATCGAGGACCAATGAACGACACTCTATTTTCGGATAAGCAAGTGACCAGCGCTTGCAATCTGCACGTCGACAACCTTCGCCGGCTGATCACCTGGGGTGCCGTTACCCCAGCGCAAGCGGGCGGTGGCCGAGGGCGAGTGCGCCAATGGACGGCGCGCCAAGCCCTCCGCGTAAGCGTGACGGCTCAATTTGTGGAGGTGGGCTTTAGCCTTCAAATGGCGCACACGCTCACATATTGCCTTCCACTAGACGATCTGCTTTACGCCTATGATCCTGTCATTATCCGCACGGTTCTTAAGAGTGACCGAGACGAAGGCGCTTTGCGGTTGAAAGCGATGATTTCGCGCAGAGGTAAATATTACTGGCCTGGCAAGCGTTATATGGGCAGCGAAGTAATTATTGTTGATCGTCAGTTTGTTTACGCCGACGTATTAGGTGATTGCCCCACTCTCCTTGCAGTGATTGATTTAGAACGACAGCGGGTTTACCCGAGCTTCAGTCCACTACAGTTCGTGTTCGGCGCTGGAATGGCAGAAGATCACAACCTTCCAAAAATCATCGATGCACAAAAAATATCGCGTAATTCATTGCTTATCGACGACGAACATCTGACCGAAGACAGGCCGCATCGGCCTCTACCTATTATACCACAAGATTTGGATTCTCAATTATTATCACTCGATACTCTTGTTTGTCGCAATTTCATTGCGATCAACCTTGCCGTTGGACTTACTGCCTGCGTACGCAAGTTGCTCAATCTTCCGTTGCATTACATCCCAATGCAAGAGGGATACGATGAGAACTGATGACCTTGACCTACTTAGCGGCGCTGAGTCGATCGCCAGATTTATGGGTGTAAAGCCACGACGTGTTTATCACCTTGCCGAAACGCAACGGCTGCCAGTTTTCAGGATCGGCAGCACGTTGTGCGCGCGACGCTCGACCCTGCTTCAATGGGTCGAGGATATGGAGCGAGTCGCGCTCGCGGGGGCTGAGGCTGCAGGCTTCGGCAGCAAAACTTAACACTCCTCGCATGACGATGTCGCGACATCGAAATCCTAACCCTCGTCTTATCAAAATCCACCGTTCATACGCGGTAGATGAAGTAGCTCGCATGCTGCAAGTTCACCGGAATACGGTGCGCGCTTGGGTCAAGAAAGGGTTGCCGACAATCGATAGTAAGCGGCCAGTGCTCATACACGGGCTCGACCTGACCGGCTTTTTGACGTCAAGGCGGAATAAAGCGAGACAGCGTTGTGGTACAGGACAGCTCTATTGCGTGAAATGCCGTGCGCCGAGGATACCCGCGTTACAGATGGCCGATTACATTCCGCTCTCGCCCACGGCCGGTAACTTGCGAGGGTTGTGCCCGGAGTGCGGCGTGCTCATCCATCGGAGGGTGGCGTTGGGACGGATCCGCGACATCCAGGGAGAACTCGAGATCGGATTTCCGGAGGGGAGATTACGCATAAGAGATAGCTCTTAAGCCTGCCTAAATTGTGACTTCGGGGGAGAATCTGAAGTGCAAGCTCACAATCCGGAAAATGAGCGCGTCAAGCACCGCTATTTTACCTATTTGAGGGAAGCGAAGCGATGCGGTGAGGCATCGTTAGACAGCGTTGCCAAAGCGCTGAATCGTTATGAGCGATATACGCGATTTCGCGACTTCCGGCAATTTCATACCCAGCAGGCAGTCGGGTTCAAACGGTATCTTGCGGAGCAGCTCAATACCAGGACGGGCGACAAACTCAGCAAGTCCACGCTGCATTCAACGTTGAATGCGCTCCGCAACTTCTTCTTCTGGCTGGCGGGCCAGGCGGGCTTTCGATCCCGGCTTGCCTATTCGGATGCTGAGTATTTCAATCTCTCAGCGAAAGACACGAGTATAGCTAAGGCGCATCGCGATGCCGCGGCGCCAACTATCGAGCAGGTCATTCATGTGCTTCGTACGGCCCCGTGCGAGACACCTTTGGATCGGCGCAATCGGGCCGTCATTGCTTTCACGCTGCTAACCGGAATCCGCGACCGAGCGGTAGCCTCTGTGAAACTTAAGCACGTTCAGTTCGACCAAGCATGTGTGGTTCAGGACGCCCGCGAGGTGCAGACGAAGTTCTCCAAGACCTCGACGGTGTGGTTTTTTCCCGTGGGGATCGAGGTTGCAACGATAGTCGGGGATTGGATCGCTTATCTCAGCGCCGATCAACTGTGGGGTCTGAACGACCCGCTGTTTCCGGCGACGCAGGTGACGCTCAACGGCGATGGCGAGTTCGAGGCAACTGGTCTCGATCGGAAACATTGGAGCACGGCCGCGCCGATCCGGAAAATTTTCAAGGCAGCATTCAGCAAGGTCGGCATGCCGTATTTTCCGCCACACAGCTTCCGTAAAACGCTTGCAAGACTAGGGGAGCAACTTTGCCGAACCCCGGAGGAGTTTAAGGCGTGGAGCCAGAACTTGTCTCACGAAACGGTGTTAACGACCTTCTCTAGCTATGGGGAGGTGACCGCCACCCGGCAGGCCGAACTTATGCGGTCGCTCGCAATCCCGGTTCAGCCTGAGGCAACAGCACTTGATCAGATCGCGGAGGTGCTTCGGTCTATGGGCCGAATGCCCCAACTCACCCGGTGAGGCGAGCGGAGATACTGTTCGCTCGCTTTCCGTAAGCTGATGATTATAAATTCTAAATCGAGATGTGTTGCATGGGTGTTGCGGGTAATAGAGGCGATCCCACGCTCTATGTGAGGGAGCGGCATACGCCTCCTTTCTGTTCAGCAACACCCAGGCGATACGCGCTGTTTTGTTGGCGAGCGCGACGATCGTCCGATTGAAACCGCGGCGGGCTACCAGAGGCTCACCATCGTCGCATCCAACGTCTTGATCGTAAGCGTCAGCTGAGGGGCGTCTTGCTGACGGCACGCTGAGCGTGATTCTGCCGCTTTGGTTTTGGCGGTGGACGATGGATGACGGCGAACTGATTGATAGCGAGGACCTCCGGAGTACTCGTACGAGGGCTCGGGAGGTGCGTGGGGAGGTTCTCGCGGGGCCGGAGCGGCGGCGGCGCTGGAGCGTCGAGGAGAAGCTGCGGATATTGGCGCAGAGCGTGGCGTCAGGATCGTCGGCATCGCTGGCGTGCCGGATGCACGGGATCAGCAGCGGCCAGCTTTACACTTGGCGGCGGCAGTTTCGTACCGGCGAGCTGATGGGGTTCGCGCCGGTGATGGTGGCGCCGCCGGTTAGAGAGGTTGCGGCGGCCTGCGCACCCTGCGATCCGGCGCCGGCACTTTCGGAAACCGATCGGCCGGTGGGCGGCACGATCGAGGTGGAGCTTCGCTCAGGGGTCAAGCTGCGGATCACCGGTGCGGTCGACGCGGCGGCGTTGCAGCAGGTGTTGTCGGCGCTGTCGTGATCGGCGTTCCGGGCAATGTTCGTGTCTACCTGGCGTGCGGCGTCACCGATATGCGCAAGGGCTTTGACGGGTTAGCCGCGCGGGCGCAGACGGTGCTCCAGCTCGACCCGCATGGCGGCGCGCTGTTCGTCTTTCGCGGCCGCAGGGGCGACCTCTTGAAGGTGCTGTGGTGGGATGGTCAAGGTCTGTGCCTGTTTGCCAAGCGGCTGGAGCGCGGCCGGTTCCTGTGGCCGCAGGCGAAGGATGGATCGGTGGTACTGACGCCGGCGCAACTGTCGATGCTGCTGGAGGGCATAGATTGGCGCGCGCCGCGCCGGACCTGGGCACCGGAAGCGGCGGGCTGAGCGCCGCGGCATAGTGACTCGGGGCTAGGCGGAGCCGCCTCGTCTGGGGGTGCATCGAGTAAACTTGCGGTTGATGCCAGAGGCGATCGACCCTGTTCAAGAGATTGCCGAGCTTCGCGCCTTATTGGCCGAGCGCGAGGCCGAGCTGGCGACGGCGCGGGCGGAGCTGACCGGTGCCAAGCTGCGCATCGAACAATACCAGGCGCAGCTCGCCAAGCTGCGGCGGATGCAGTTCGGCCGCTCCTCTGAGAAGCTTGACGCACGGATCGAGCAACTCGAGCTGCTGCTGGAGGATCTGGAGGAAGGCGACGCGGCGCGGACGGTGCCGGCTGGTAAGCGTGATGCCGATCAGCCGCGCCACGAACGGCGCCAGCCGGTGCGCCGCCCGCTGCCCGAGCATCTGCCGCGCGAGGAGATCGTGCATCGTCCGGGTTCGGTCTGTCCCGGCTGCGGCGGTACGCACTTCGCCAGACTGGGCGAGGACGTGACCGAGGTCTTGGAGAAGATCCCGGGCCGCCTCAAGGTCATTCGCCATATCCGGCCAAAGCTGAGCTGCCGGTCGTGCGAGCGGATATTGCAGGCGCCGACGCCCGACCTGCCAATCGAGAAGGGCCGGCCGGGCCCCGGTCTCATCGCCGGTGTCGTGGTCGGCAAGTATCTCGACGGGCTGCCGCTCTACCAGCAGTCGGCGATCCTCTTGCGCGACGGCGTCGAGATCGAGCGTGCGACCCTGGCGGACTGGGTCGGCCACGTCGCCTGGTGGGTGGCGCCGCTGGCCGAACTGATCGGCGCCCAGATTATGGCGGCGCCGGTCATCCACACCGACGACACGCCAATCGCGGTGCTGGCGCCGGGCAACGGCAAGACCCGCACCGGGCGATTATGGGCCTATGTGCTCGACGAGCGGCCCTGGCAAGGCGGGCGAGCCCCGGCCGCATATTATCGCTTTAGCCCCGACCGCAAAGGCGAGCGGCCGCGCACTCATCTCGCCGGCTTCCGCGGCGTGATCCAGGCCGATGCCTTTGCCGGCTACGAAGCCCTGGCACGATCGGCGGCATCCGCCAGGGGACCACTCGGCCGAGGGCCGCCGCGGCTGATCCATGCGGCCTGTTGGGCCCATGCAAGGCGCAAGTTCTACGATGTGTTTGAAGCGACCAGGTCGCCGATCGCCGAAGAGGCGCTGAAGCGGATCGGCGAACTCTATGCGATCGAGGCCGAGATCGCCGGCCATCCCGCCGACACGCGCCTGGCGGCGCGGCAAGCTCGCGCCGTGCCGATCCTCGACGCCTTGCACGGCTGGCTGGCGGGATAGCGCCGCCGGCTGTCGTCGAAGAACGCGCCCGCCCGCGCGATCCAGTACCCGCTCACCCGCTGGGACGCGCTGATGCTCTATGCCGGCAACGGCCGGCTGGCGATCGACAACAACCCCGCCGAGCGCGCGCTGCGCACCATCGCCATCACCCGCAAAAACTTCCTGTTCCTCGGGTCCGAGGCGGGCGGCGAGCGCGCCGCGATCCTCTACACCGTGCTGGAGAGCGCCAAGCTCAACGGCCTCGATCCGGAAGCCTACCTCGCCGACGTGGTCGATCGCATGGCCAGAGGCCACCCCATCAATCGCCTGGCCGAGCTGTTGCCGTGGAACTGGCAACGGCAGCCTGCCAGAATGGCGGCATGAGCGCCGATCCGATCGCCATCCTGCGCATCGAACTCAATGATATCGAGCCGCTGATCTGGCGCCGCGTCGCGGTCCCGACCGCAACCAATCTGCAGACCCTGCACCGCATCATCCAAGCCGCCATGGGCTGGCAGGATTATCACCTGTGGGAGTTTGCCGCCGGCGAGGAACTCTACGGCCGGCCCGAGCCCGACGATGCGATGTGCGACCGCAAGGTTCGCCGCGCCAGCGCCACCAAGCTCGCCAGCCTCGTCGAACGCGGCGTCACCGCCTTCGAATACACCTACGACATGGGCGACAACTGGGAGCATCGCATCGTTGTCGAGCGGGTCGAGCCGGCTGAACCCGGCACGCTCTACCCCGACTTCCGCGGCGGTGAGCGGCGCTGCCCGCCAGAGGATTGCGGCGGCTTTCCCGGCTATTACGAGTTCCTCGACATCATCGCCGGCCCCGACAAGGGCAAGGGCAGCCGGCAGAAAAAGGAAATGCTCGCCTGGTACGGTCGCCCCTACGTTCCTGACGACATCGAGGAAGCGCAAATCCGCAGCGCCCTCAAGCGCATCGCCACCCGCCGCCGGTCAAAACCCGTCAACGCCTGATCCCGCGCCCATCAGCTGACGCTTACTCTTGATCCGACTGTCGAGGCCGCCGAGTTGGTCCAGAAGATCGCGCGCCAGATCAGACAGGTCGGCCTCCGCGATGGCGGCTGGGGACTGGGCCGTAAATCGCCACGGTCCTTGCGGCAGTACGATGCCGTATTCAGCGAGCAGGCCGCGAGTGTGGTTGATCAGCGCCGTCCGTTGGTAGATCAGCCGGTCGCGGGCACGATGCAGCGACTGCAGGTCCTGCTGGTCTGTCGACCTTTACCGGGACAAATCGCATTGTCGGGCGTATCGCCGCCTCGAAAATCGCCTCGCGTCGACTGCATCGTTCTTCGAGCCTTTGACGAAGGCCTTAACAAAACGAGGATTGATGAGCCGCACTTCTCGGCCGGCGGCGAGCCAGCAGCGCGCCCAATAATGAGCGCTGGCGCATGCCTCCATCGCGACTGTCTTCGGTGCCAGGTTGCCGACCGCCTCCGTCAGCTTCGCCCGGCTAACTTTCCTCGACAAGATCACCCCGTCGGTGTCGATGCCGTAAAGGTGAAACGATCGCTTGCCGAGATCGATCGCCAGTAATTCCATCGGCATGCTTCCCTCCTTTTGTTGGCGACTGCATCGTCACCGGGAAGCGGGAGGCGTCCATCCCATAACATACGCACCGTCGTGCTGGAGCGTCACGGCTATGGTCGCGGTCGCCACCGGTTTCATCCCGGGTTTCTCGATTTCGCCCGCCACTGCGGTTCCTGCCCGCGGCTGTGTGCACCGTATCGTGCGCAGACCACGAATGAAGTTGAATACCCTTTTGTGGCGCCATGTTATTTTCTGCGCGTCTGCGGATGACCTCGAGACGAAGAGTCGGGCTGGAGGTAAAAGCCTGGCCACGCTGTCTTCTTTGCCGCTCCTCCTTTGAGGCGTCCGCAGACACTCGCCTGCCTCGCTTGGTCCACCCTTCGGTGAGCCGCTTGCAGGCGGCCTCGGCTCGCTCACCACGCTGTCGCTCTCTCGGCGAGACCGGGTCAGATTGTATGCGTAGCCAGCGCCTCGTTGTCCCCGCCGGGCAGGCTGGCCTGAACGTAGCTCGAGATCCCGCTGCTTCTTCGCGTGGAGGGCGGGACGAACCCACGCGTAGTCCTCGCCACGGGTGAGAAGGTGCCAGACGATGACGGTGATTTTGCGGGCAGCAGCGACGGCAGCCACATGGGTGCCGCGCCGCCCGAACGCGTTCGTAAAAGGCTCACAGCGCCCAGGCCCGCGAACTGCTTGCCACGCTGCTTCGACCAGCATCGTGCGGGCATAGCAGGAACTCTGCTTGGTGATCCGTCCGTGCTGGGCCGGGCTGTTCCGGATTGATGCACGCTGGGGTTCAGTCCCAGAAAAGCGAAGAGACGTCCGGGGCTTGTGAAGCGCTCGATCGGCCGATTGCCGCGAGTAGTCCAACCGCGACGACCATGTCTATCCCGGGAATCGTCATCAGCCGCTTGGTCTCTGTGCTACCCAGCTCAGCGCGCGCCAGCTCGCGTTCGACGACCCGAAGATCGTCTGTCAATCGGTCATACTCGCATTGCCTGTTACCTCGATCACGAGGTGATCCTCAGACATCGGCTTGGCAGCAAACGCAGCCAGATGGTCACGCGACATATTTATACGACCCAGTCTTATCAGCCGGTCGCCATCGATTATCACCGCCTTGGCGAAGGTGCGGTGAATATCCATGCCAATTACCCGCATCATTGACCTCCTCGTCGTGTCCGAAGCGTGCGGGCAACACGGCAACTACGGACTCGCGCTCGCGGCGCATCCGGGCGGACCGCAGGGGCGGCCAAATAAAGGCTCGGGCTCTCAGCCCATGGTCTATGGTCGGCCTACCCGCACTTACGTGCTTCCAGCGCCCCACAACCCGGATGGGCTCACCATATCGCCGTTGACCAGCAGAGTGTGAAAGCGTCGGCGCGCATCATGCCGGATAAGGACAAGGTCGAACGGTTCATTCGCTATCTGCGGCACAGCTTCTACGTGCCGCTGGCCGGCCGGCTTGCGCAGGAAGGGCTGATAGTCGACCGCGAGACCGGGAACCTGGCGGTCGCCCGATGGTTGCGCGAGGTGGCGAACCTGCGAGTGCACGGCACCAGGTGGATTTAGTGATTAGGCGAGCAGAGTCGCTCGCCGTAGCCTGGGTTTAGAAGAAACGGGAGCTATTCTCCTGACGTTCGCGCGACGGTTGCACCGAACGCGCAGCCACCTAAATCACGCCGCTGAGAACTTTTAACGAACACTCGCGGCAAACGATGTTGCAGTCGTGTTGCTCGGAATTTTCGGCAAGCGCTGCAACGCCAATGAAAATCAAGGTTTTCGATGGCAACCGCTGTGACACAAGAAATACCCCTTCCGTGGGGAAACGAATCACAAGCCTTTGTTTCAACGCCGAAATTTTGGCTGGGGGACTAGGATTCGAACCTAGACTGGCGGAGTCAGAGTCCGCTGTCCTACCGTTAGACGATCCCCCAACTGGATCGCGTACATGTTGCGCCGCAGCGCTTGGCGGCGTCGGTACATCGTGACCAAGTAGCATACCAGGGCGAGATTGGGTAGGGGCGACGACGGAGCCGATGAGAACACAGGGTTGCGCTATTTGGCCGGGTGGGGTTCGTCGGTATCGCGATAGATCTGCAGCCGGGTAACCCGCAACCCCGGAACGCCGTGCCGCTCGATCGCCTGTTGCCAGGCATGAAATTCCTCGACGGACAGGTTGTATCGCCGGCAGGCTTCCTGAAGGGTGATTGTGCCGTCGCGAACCGCCTGCACCACGACGGCCTTGCGCCGTACCACCCAGCGTTTGGTGTCGGGCGACGGCAATTCACTGATCCTGCGATGCCTGTCGGCAGCAGCGTCAGGCCTTTGACCATCGGCAACGGACATGAGAACCATTCACAATTATCCTTCCTGCCGATCGAAGCTAGGCTCCGCGATTTAAAGAATTGCTAAACCTCCTTCGCGATTACTCCGATTTTTATGATTAATACTTTGTTAGGAATTGGTAAGATGAGTGCCACTCGCGGTGCACGAGGCCTTTTCTCGCGCACCGCAAAAAGGCCGCGCCACTGGGCGGCGGGGTAAAATCGGTCCGGCGCCGACGCAACGGGCGGCCCGACGCTCCCGCGATCGGCAGGCGATCGGCGGCGCCCTGCCTTCCGCGCTTAAAAAGTACGCAAAATCAACGAGGTGAAATACCGAACTGACAGTTGAAATGGTTAGACTCGATTCATATACTCCGCGCCCGTCGAAAGCGGGTTTGGGGAGAGTGATGCGTCCGGTATTGCCGCCCGATTATCGTCCCAACGACGACGAAGAGTTTATGGGGCCGTTACAGATAGAGTATTTTCGGCAAAAGCTGCTGCGCTGGCGCGCCGAACTTCTCGCCGATTCCACAGGCACCCTGCGACACCTCAAGGAGGAAAGCCTGCTGAAACCCGATTTGACCGATCGTGCTTCGCTGGAGACCGAACGGGCAATCGAGTTGCGAACCCGCGACCGCGAACGCAAGCTGATCTCCAAGATCGACGCGGCGTTATCGCGGATCAATATCGGCACTTACGGGTATTGCGAGGAAACCGACCAACCGATCGGCATTCGTCGGCTGGAGGCGCGCCCGATCGCCACCTTGTCGATCGAGGCGCAGGAACGCCACGAACGCATGGAGCGGACGTATCGCGACGAATAGGCTTGCCGCAAGCACCTGCATTGCAAGTTCCAGTCGATCGCGACGGATAGCGCGGCAACAGGGCTTGGGCATCAACCGGCGTGTTCCATGCGCCGGACACGCCGTGGTGCGCGACCCAGGGACCGCCATCGTGTTATTGATGGGCGAGGCTTAATCGACCCGAGGCACGAATCATGGTCGTCGCTGACACCACTGGCACAAGCCGGTGGACTCGTTGGGTTGTCGACCGGCAACGATCCCGCCGAATTCGGCGGATCGCAAACGCGGCGCTCTTGGCCGCGGCCGTCGCGGTCGGCGTTGCGGGACTTTATCTCGCAGAGATCATTTCCAATGCCAACGTCGCGGCAGCGATCGTGATCCTAGCGGTCGCCGCAATCACCGGGATTTCCGCCGGTGCAGCCCGCTGGATGCATGCCAGTTTGACGAGACGAGTCGACATTCTCAGCCAGGCGCTCGATGCGTCACCGGATGCCCAGTTGATTTTGGCACCCGACGGAACGGTCGCCTACGCCAACACGGCGTTCCACGACCTGTTTCCGCGCGACGAGGCGCCGCTGGTCCAGATCGCCGCCGCGTTGGGAGAGGCGGATTCGATCGCGGATTTCGCGCGACTGCGCGACCGCGCGACCCGCGGGACGCGGGCTATTGCGGCGTTACCGTTGCGCGATTCGCGTGGCGCTGCGGCAGGCTGGTTTAACATCGCGGTCAATCCAATCGCCGGCCGTCGCGGTTACAGCTTCTGGCATATCCAGGACATCACGGCGCGCCACGAAATGGAGGCGATGCTGCGCGACGAGCGCAACAAGCTGGTCGAATTCCTCGACGACGCACCGATAGGCTTCTACTCCGTCGATGGCGACGGGCACTTTGTCTTTGCCAACCAGACGTTCGCACGCTGGCTCGGCGGCACCTCCGCTGAGATCGTCGGCAGCGATGCGCGGTTGCATGATTTTCTCGCGACTCGGCCATCGGAAGATGCTGCCCCGTGGGATCCGTTCGGCGGGCGCAGCGACCCGGCGCAGCGGGGTGAGGTTGTTTTGCACAGCAGCGACGGCCGCACCGTCCACGCCACGATCCGGCAAAGCATTGGCGGCGAAGGCGCGGAATTACGCACTCGCTCGGTGGTGCGCGATCTGACTCCGGAACGCGAGTGGGAAACCGCGCTGCGCTTGTCGCGTGAGCGGTTCCAGCGCTTTTTTGCCAACGCCCCGGTCGGGATTGCGCTAATCGACCGGTTCGGCCGGCTCGAAGAAGCGAACCGCGCGCTCGGCGATCTGTTCGGGGCACCGCCACAGGATTTGATCGGCGAACCATTGATCGGCTTCGTCAATGACGAAGACCGGCGCGAGATCGCCGTCAAGCTCGCCGCTGCCGCCGATGGTCCAGGGCATCCCGGACCAGTGGAAGTGCGCCTCAAGGCGCTGCGCGATAAAACCAGCGTTGTGTTTATGCGCCGGCTCGACGAAGCCGAAGGCAGCGACGGCTCGCTGATGCTGCATTTCATCGATGTGACCGAGCAGAAGAACCTCGAAGTACAATTCGCCCAGTCTCAGAAAATGCAGGCGGTCGGCCAGCTTGCCGGCGGCGTCGCTCATGATTTCAACAATCTGCTGACCGCGATGATCGGGTTTTGCGATCTCCTGCTGATGCGGTTCCGGCCTGGCGACCCGTCCTTTGCCGACATCATGCAGATCAAGCAGAACGCCAACCGCGCCGCTAATCTGGTGCGGCAGTTGCTGGCGTTCTCGCGGCAACAGACATTGCAGCCGCGCATCATCGACATCACCGACGTTCTGGTTGAGCTGTCGCACCTGTTGCGCCGACTGATTGGCGAGAATATCGAACTGCAGGTCGTGCATGGTCGCGATCTCGGCGTCGCCAAAGTCGATCAGGGCCAGTTCGAACAGGTCATCATCAACCTCGCAGTCAATGCGCGCGACGCGATGCCAAATGGCGGCACACTGACGATCCGCACGGCGAGCGTCACCGAACCCAACATTGTGCGGCGTGCACACGAAACCATGCCGGCGGGCAATTATGTGCTGATCCAGGTTGCCGACACCGGCATCGGCATTTCCAAGGAGAATCTGGCGCGGATTTTCGAACCGTTCTTTTCGACGAAGGAAGTGGGCTCCGGCACCGGACTTGGCCTCTCGACGGTGTACGGCATCGTCAAGCAGACTGGCGGCTTCATTTTTGTCGACAGCACCTCGGGACGCGGTGCTGTGTTCCAGATCTACCTGCCGCGGTATCAGCAGACCGACGGTGTGCTGCCCGCTCGCGCCGATGCTGTTGAAATGCCCGCCAGCCGCGACCTTACCGGCATTGGTACTGTCATGCTGGTCGAGGATGAAGACGCGGTCAGGATTTTCGGGGCGCGGGCGCTGCGCAACAAGGGCTACACCGTCCTTGAAGCACACAGTGGCGAGGATGCGCTGGAAATGATCCGGGACGCCGATGGCGGCATCGACCTTTTGATCACCGATGTCGTCATGCCCCGCATGGACGGGCCAACCCTCGTCCGCCACGTCCGCGACCTGCACCCGGACATGAAGATCATTTTCATCTCCGGCTACACTGAGGATTCGTTTCGACAACGCCTCGACGACGACAGCCAAATCCACTTCCTGCCGAAGCCATTCAGCTTGAAACAGCTTGCCAGCAAAGCGAAAGAGGTGATCAGCGGCGAAATCGTCGCCTGAGACCCCTGCTACCGACAACGACGCCCCGGCCCATCGACAAAACGGCCCGAGAGGGAGCCAAAGCCCGCATCAGCTCAGTGCGTCGATCTGGTCGATGGTCAACCCGCCGGGAACGATGGTGATCGGAATACGCAGCCGCGCCGCCGGCTTTCCCGACAGATAGGTGATCAGCGGCCCCGGCCCATCGGGGCCGGTACTGGCAGCCAGCACCAGGATCGAAATCGACGGCTCCTCGCTGATCAGGGCGAGAAGCTCGTCACGCGGCCGGCCTTCGCGAATGTAAACCATCGGCATTGATCCGGCGACCGGCGCCACCTCGTCACACAGCCGCTGCAGCAATTCCTCCGCCGCTTCGCGGCGTTCTGCCTGTGCCAGTTCTTCGATGGCGCGGAAATGCTGTAGTTCGGTCGGCTCCATGACATAGAGCATCGCCAGCCGGCCGCCGGTATGCGCGGCCCGGCGCGCCGCGTAATGGACCGAAACGAAATGCTCTGGGGTCTCGTCGACGACGACCAAAAATACCCGCAATGGCGTGCTATCCGACATCATGACCTCGTCGCCGAGCCCCGGCTGCCGGTCAGGCGCCGCGGAAGGGCAGGCTTGCCAACCATCCTGCCACCACCGCGGTCAGGACGGCAATTCCGCCGTAAGCTGCCGATTGGCGCGTTGCGAAATCAGACAATGCTGCGTCGACACCGACTTTCGACACAACGAGTGGTGTCGTCTGGCCACCAACGACATCATGATTGCGCACCAGGAACACCTCGACCAGATAAGTGCCGGTCGGAACATTTGCAGGGAAGATCAGCACCGAGCGAAACAGCCGCTCGCCAAGAAAGCTGATCTTGCCGGTCGCCGCGCCGAACAGGCCGTTACGCTGCTGGGTGCGGATCAGCGCGTCGCTGAATCGTTTAGCGCGCTCCGGCGGCACCGCCCCGCGAACGTCGAATTTAAGGTTGCCGGGGCCGATACGATAGAGTGCGGCAATGCCGGGCGACACGATGTCGTCAAGCGGCCGGCTCGCGACAACGGAATAGAAGCTCGGCACGTTCGCAAACGTCACCGATTCGGCGTTAAGCCAGATGCCGGCCGCCTTGCCCTTGCGCCAGACGGTCATTTCCCGCTCTGGCCCGCGCACCACCGCGACGATGTCGCCGGGGCCGTCGGTGGTACCGAACAGCACGACGGATGCGCCGGTGAAGCCGCTGCTGATCGCGATAAGATGGCTGCTCAGATCAGCGACGACCTCGTCACCGCGTGCAATTTCAGGCCAGCTCATAAACAGCAACAGCAGCAACTCGAGCGGACCGACCCAACGGCTACGCCTTGAGATATGACCCCGGCTCATCCGATGTCGCCGGCGATTGCGAAAAGATCGCTGGGGCGGACGGTCAGGTCGAAGGCCAGCTTGGCAGCAACCGCCAGCACCAGCGCCGCCAGCAGAAACCGCAACTGTTCGCCGCGCAATCGGGTACCGAAACGGGTGCCGATCTGCGCGCCGAGGACGCCACCAGCCAGCAGCAGCAACGCCAGCACCGCATCGACGGTGCGGTTGGTATAGGCCTGCAAAAACGTGACGTTCGCGGCGACGAAAATGATCTGCAGCAGCGACGTGCCGGGCACAACGGAAGTCGGCATCCCCAGCATGTAAATCATCGCCGGAATCAGGAGAAATCCGCCGCCGATCCCCAGGATCGCACTAAGCACACCGACGGCAAACCCGAGCGCGATCGGCAACAATGCGCTGATGTAAAGTTTCGAGCGGCGGAAACGGGTTTTCAGCGGCAAGCCGTGGAGCCAGTTATGCTGATGCAGCTTGCGATGCGCCCCGCCCGGACGACGCTGCCGCAGCAAGGCGCGCGCACTTTCGACCATCATCAACGACCCGAGCGTGCCGAGCAGCAACACATAACAAAGTGAAATTGTCAGTTCGACCTGGCCGAGGCGCTTCAGCCACGTGAAAACCCACACGCCGAGCACCGAACCCACCAGGCCGCCAAGCAGCATGATGACGCCCATCTTGAAATCGACGTTGCCGCGCCGCCAGTGCGCCAGAACGCCCGACAACGACGCACCGACCAGTTGGTTGGCCGAGGAAGCGACCGCAACGGTCGCCGGCACACCGATAAAGATCAGCAAGGGGGTCAATAGAAAGCCGCCGCCCACGCCGAATACGCCCGATAAAAACCCGATTCCCGTGCCAAGTCCGAGCAGGACGAAGACGTCCACGGAGACCTCGGCTATCGGCAGATAGATATCCATGATCGAACGATACCGCCGGTCTGCGAATCGTATTTCGCGCCGCGCCAAGGAGGTACGACGTCTTATGGGAGCGTAACGCGGGCGACCGCGTTGGGGAAGTCGCAAGGGGAAACACACAACCCCGCGGTTCGATACGGGGAGATTGCCGCAGGCGACAGTTCCGCGACACCGCCGAACGGCGACATCGCGGAACCAACGGTGTATTTTGGGGCGGTTAAAGAATGTCGTTGAAGATAAAAGGTCGATCGGAACAAAAGGGCCGGCCAAGACAAAAGGGCTGGACGGTCAGGACAAAAGGATTGTCGATGGTGGTGCCTCGCCGGCTGTGCGCAAGCAGCCTCGTCTTCGCGCTATTTTGTGGCGCCGCGGTCGCGGCGCCGCCAGGACCGGGTGGCGGCGCCATGCAGCGGCCGGGTGCGCCCGGCCGGAGTCCCAGCCAAATGCCGGGCCAACCTTCCGGCCCACCGGTGAGCCAAGCGCCGGAAATGCGGATCGCCGCGGTCGTCAATGACGAGGTCATTTCGGTCTTCGATCTGGTGTCACGCATCCGTATGGTAATGACATCGTCGAACATCCAGGACACGCCAGAAACGCGACAGAAGATAGCGCCCCAAGTATTGCGCTCACTGATAGATGAAAAACTTGAATTGCAGGAAGCTAAAAAGAAAAATGTCACCGCGAGCGACGCCGAAGTCAAGGCAGCACTGGAGCAAATCGAAAAACAGAACAATATGAAGCCGGGGCAGCTCAACGATTACATGAAGGCTCGAGGGATCGACCGGGGATCTTTAGTCGATCAGCTCACGGCGTCGATTATCTGGGCAAAGCTGGTGCGGCGGTTGGCGGCGCAGACCACAGAAATTTCCGACGAGGAGATCGACGACGCGCTGAAACGCGCCAAGGAGCACGCCAACGAGCCGCAAAGCCGGGTCGGCGAGATATTCCTGGCGGTCGACAGTCCGGCGCAGGATGACGAGGTAAAGCACCTCGCCGAACGCCTGTCGGAGCAGATGCATCACGGCGCACGATTCTCGGCAGTGGCCCAGCAATTCTCGCAATCGGCAACCGCGGCGGTCGGCGGCGATATCGGCTGGGTGCGCCCCGATCAGTTGCCGCCTGAACTCGGCAAAGCCGTGGCGCAGATGAAGCCGGGCCAGTTATCGTCACCGATCCAGGTTAATGGCGGCTATTACCTGCTGCTGGTGCTCGACCGCCGCACCGGCACCCGCGGCGGCGAACAAGAGGCCGTTTACGATATCGTGCAGGTGGTATTCCCGGTGTCGGCCCAGGCCGGCGAAGCATCGCGGCGGTCCGCGATTGCCGACGCGGAAAGCATCCGGGCCGCCGCCAAGGATTGCGCCGGGTTCCTCAAGCTGGGCAAGGAAAAAGCGCCACAACTGTCGAGCGAGGGCAAGCTGCGCGCTTCCAACATCTCTCCCGAGATGCGCAATCTGGTCAACCGCCTCTCGATCGGGCAAGCCTCCGAACCGATCGTTCAGAAGAACGGCGTCGGCGTCATCATGGTTTGCAACAAATCAGATTCCGGCAGCGGCGCGACAAGCCGCGAGGAGATCGTCGACATGCTGTCGCGCCAACGGCTCGACACGGTCGCGCGCCGCTATATGCGCGATCTGCGCCGCGCCGCTTATGTCGATGTGCGGGTGTAAGTATGAAGCTGCCGCTCGCCTTGACGATGGGTGAGCCGGCCGGCATCGGCGGCGAAATCACCTTGCTGGCATGGCTGCGGCGGAGCGAAGGCGTACCACCGTTTTACGTCATCGACGATCCGCAGCGCCTGACCGGGCTGGCGGCCTGGCTCGGCTGGACGGTGCCGGTTGCGGCGGTGGCGTCGCCGGCGGAAGCGGGTCGTGTTTTTGAAACGGCGCTGCCGGTCATGTCGATCAACGAGGCGCCTCGGGCCACACCCGGCCGCCCCGATCCGGCCGACGCGACGCTGGTGATCGGGGCGATCGACGCGGCCGTCGCCGATGTCCGCCGCGGCCAAGCCGCCGCCCTCGTCACCAATCCGATCAACAAGGATGTGCTGTACCGCGCGGGGTTTCGCCATCCCGGACACACCGAATACCTCGCCGAGTTGGCCGGCCCCGGTGCCAGTTCGGTAATGATGCTGGCATCGCCGCAACTGCGCGTCGTGCCGGTGACGATCCACTGCGCGCTGCGCGAGGCGGTCGATGCCTTGTCGACGGATGCGATCGTGCATGCCGGCCGGGTGACGCATACCTCACTAACTGAGGATTTCGGTATCGCCGCGCCGGTGCTCGCCATAGCCGGCCTCAACCCGCATGCGGGCGAGGCCGGTGGGCTTGGCCGCGAGGACATCGACATTATCGCACCGGCAATCGCAGAATTGCGCGCGGCAGGCATCGATGCCCGCGGACCGCTCGCCGCCGATACGATGTTTCACGCAGCGGCGCGGCGCGGCTACGACGCGGCCTTGTGCATGTATCACGATCAGGCGCTGATCCCGATCAAGACGCTCGATTTCGACGGCGCGGTCAACGTGACGCTCGGATTGCCGTTCATCCGCACGTCACCCGACCACGGGACCGCGTTCGACATCGCCGGCAAGGGCATCGCGCGACCGGACAGCCTGATTGCGGCGCTGCGACTTGCCGCCGCGATGGCAGCGCGACGCGCTGCCACACAGGTGCGCGGGACATAGACGAGTGTGGATTACAGCCGGTGACGATGGCAGCCCAAGTGGGCTGCCGCCATTGCGCGAAATTATTGCGCGGCACGGTATCGCGGCACGACGCAGCCTCGGGCAGAATTTCATTCTCGATCTGAACCTGACCCGGCGTATTGCCCGCGCCGCCGGCCCACTCGACAACGTGACGATCATCGAGATCGGCCCCGGCCCTGGCGGCCTGACCCGCGCGCTCCTGGCCGAGGGCGCGCGCCGCGTCGTGGCGATCGAGCGCGACCAACGGTGCCTTGCAGCACTCGCCGAGGTGGCGGTGGCCTATCCCGATCGGCTGGAACTGGTGGAGGGCGACGCGCTAAGCCTCGATCCGGCTTCCCTGTCGACGACGCCGCGCAAAATCGTCGCCAACCTGCCCTACAACATCGCGACAGCCCTGCTGCTGCACTGGTTCGATCGCATCGGCGACTATGACAGCCTGACCCTGATGTTTCAGCGGGAGGTCGCGGAACGACTGGTCGCCGCGCCGCGCAGCCCGGCCTATGGCCGCCTGTCGGTGCTGACGCAATGGCTGACGGAGCCGAAAATCTTGTTCGACCTGCCGCCTCGCGCCTTTGTGCCGGCGCCCAAGGTCACCTCCAGCGTCGTCGCCCTGGCACCCCGCCCTGCCCCGCTGGCCCCCGCGAGCAAGCCGATCCTCGAACGGGTAACCGCCGCCGCTTTCGGCCAGCGCCGCAAAATGCTGCGCTCCAGCCTCAAGACATTAGGTGTGCCGGTCGACCCGCTATTCGCCGCCACCGGCATCACCCCAACCGCACGCGCCGAAGAATTATCGGTCGTCGATTTCTGCGCGCTGGCGCGAACGCTCGAAGCGATGAACCTGGCGGCGCCTACCCCGCTCGCAGGCGGTTGACGAAATCGGCGAGGCCGAGTTGCCGGGTGCGGCGCAGGCGTTCCGCGATCACGATGGCCTGCACCTCGGCGACGCTGCGTTCGAGGTCGTGGTTGACGATGACGTAGTCGTACTCCGACCAGTGGCTCATTTCCTCCGCGGATTTCGACATGCGAGCAGCCACCACGGCGGCGCTGTCCTGGGCACGCCGGTGCAGCCGTGATTCGAGTGCCGCCATGCTGGGCGGCAGCACGAATATGGTGACCAGATCATGCGGGATGCTGCCGCCGAGCTGCTGAGTGCCCTGCCAGTCAATGTCGGTCACGACATCGTTGCCGGCCGACAAGATCACTTCGATCCGCTGGCGTGGGGTGCCGTAGCAATAGCCGAACACGGATGCGTGTTCGAGCAGATCGCCGGCCGCGACCATCGCCTCAAACCGCGCCTGATCGATAAACCAGTAATCTTTGCCGTCGGTCTCACCGGGGCGGCGTGGCCGCGTCGTCACCGAAACCGACAGCGAAAAGCCAGGGTCGCGTTCGAGGAGACGATGCGTGATTGTCGTCTTGCCGGCGCCGGACGGCGACGACAGCACCAGCAGCAGGCCGCGGCGGTGAATCGCAACGGGTGGCGCGTCAGAATCGGTCATTCCACGTTCTGAACCTGCTCGCGGAATTGCTCGATCGTTGCTTTCATCGACAGGCCGATGCGGGTCAGCTCCAGCGATGATGATTTCGAGCACAGCGTATTGGCTTCTCGATTCAGCTCCTGGCACAGAAAATCAAGCTGGCGGCCGACGCCCTCGGCGCGCGCCAACAGATCTCCCGCCTGCGCGACATGCCCCCGCAACCGATCGAGTTCCTCGCGGATATCGCCGCGCGTAACGAGCATCGCCACTTCCTGTGCGATGCGCTCCTCCGGCATCGTGGCCGCCAGCCCCGCGAGTTCGGCTAGTTGTGTCTCTAGCCGCGCCCGCAGCGCGGCCGGCTGGGCCGCAGCGCACCCGGCGGCCGCGTCGACCAGCCCGGCAAGCCCGGCCCGCTGCGCCGACAGAACCGCGGCCAGCCGCGCCCCCTCCTCGTCCCGCGCCGTCGCCAGCCGATCGAGGGCCAATGCCCAGCCGTCAAGCACCGCGACGCGGCGCGCCTCGACTAGATCGTCGGGGTCGTCCTCGACCGTTTCGATGATGCCGCGCATTCCGATCAGGCCATCGAGCCGAGGCGGCGCCGCCTCGATCTCCCCGGTCAGCTCATTCAGCAGCGCCGCGATCTGCGCCAGCATCTCGCGATTGATGCGGATCGCCGGCGGCGTCAGGCGGTTGACCGACAGATTGGCCGACACATTGCCGCGGCGGCAACGCTGCGCGAGGCCAGCGCGCAACTGTGTTTCCAGCCCGTCAAACCCCGACGGCAGGCGCAAGCGCAAATCAAGCGAGCGGCTGTTGACGCTTTTCAGCTCCCACACCCAGGAAATCCCGGCCGCCTCGCCCTCGGCGCGAGCAAACCCTGTCATGCTGGCGACGCCCACGCGGCGGTTACTCCCTGAAAATCACCCGCCCGGTTATACAAGCCGGCAGGCGGCACAGGGCAGCGTAAACTTTATGTCCGCGACGGGTATTTATCGGGAGCAGCCGCGGCCGGATTCGATGCGGCAATGCCGCAGGCGCGACGCCTGCTGCGCCGAATGCGTCGGACGTCGTGCCGAAGCCGGCGCTGCAACCGGCACTGGCGGAACCTCGGGGGTCGCCGCGACAGCCGCAGCACCGCTCTCGCCTGATGCCGGCGAATCGGCGTCGGGCATCGCCGGATGCCGTGACTGCGCGATGTTACGCGTCTGGTCGGTCAGGGTCTTGGCAAAGACGTGGCCGCCGCTGCCATCAGCGACAAAATAAAGGTCCTCGGTGCGTTCCGGTCGGACGGCAGCGCGCAGCGAGGCTTTGCCGGGATTGGCGATCGGCGCCGGTGGCAAGCCCTTGGCGACATAGGTGTTGTAAGGGGAGTTGATCGCAAGGTCGGCATGGGTCAGCGGCCGGTCGAGCTTGCCGCCATTCTCCCGCGCGATCGCATACAATACGGTCGGGTCGGCTTGCAACCGCATCCCGAGCCGCAGGCGGTTGGCGAACACCCCGGCGACATGGGGGCGTTCTTCCTCGCGCGCCGTCTCTTTCTCGACGATCGACGCCAGGGTTACGGCATCCTGTGGACTCGCCAGCGGCACATCCGGCCGCCGCTCGCTCCATAGCTGTGAGACGGCGCGCGCCATCGCGCGCCGCATCCGGTCGACCAATTCCTCACGGGTGTCGCCATAACTGTAGACGTAGGTGTCGGGCAGCAATTCACCGTCCGGCGGCACCGGTCCGGCGTCACCTTCCAGCGCCGGGGCATCACGGACCAGGGCCATGACATCGGCGCTGGTCAACCCCTCGGGGACGGTCAGCCGGTGCTTTACGATTTTGCCGCTGGCGAGAATATCGAGCGTCTGTATCGTGCTCGCACCGGCCGGAATCTCGTATTCGCCGGCTTTCAGTGCGCCGCCGCGTCCCGACAGCCGCGCCACCATCTCGAACGCCAGCTTGTTCCGGATGACACCCTGTTCTGCCAGCACGTCGCCGATACCGGCGATCCCGGTGCGCGCCGGGATGACGACTGTGCGCGCCTGCGTCAGCGGCCCCGCGGTTTCGGCATCGCGATAGAACCAGTAGGCACCACCGCCGACGGCCGTAATCGCCAGTGCGACGGTCAGAAAACAAAACGCCAGAAAGCGGAGAAACCGCATAATCATTCACTCGGCCGCTACGGGATGCGTTCTGCCAACATGGCTTGGGCACCGGCATTCCCGTGTCGTCTGAAATCCACTATCGAACACCCAGAATCTGCGGCCGACGCGCCGGGCTAAGCCGAGCCAATTCCGATGGATTATCGATCCGCGCTGCCGAAGATCAAGGACGCGTTGGTGCCCCCGAAGCCGAATGAGTTCGATAGGACGTATGAAATCTGACGCGGCTTTGACTGTTTCGGAACAAGATCGATATCGCAAGACGGCGACGGATTGTCGAGGTTGAGGGTCGGCGGTACGACACCGTCGCGCAATGCCAGGATCGAAAAGATTGCTTCGACACTGCCGGCCGCGCCAAGCAGGTGGCCGATCGCCGATTTGGTCGACGACATCGAAAGCTGATAGGCGTGATCGCCGAACAGGCGCTTGACCGCGCCCAATTCGATCTCGTCTCCGAGCGGCGTCGAGGTGCCGTGCGCATTGATATAATCGATGCGGTCCGGCGTCAGGTGAGCGCTTTTCAGCGCGTTACGCATCGAACGGAACGCACCGTTGCCGTCCTCCGACGGCGCGGTCAGGTGATAAGCATCACCCGACATGCCGTAACCCAGAACTTCGGCATAGATTCGGGCGCCGCGGTTTTTGGCATGCTCGTATTCTTCCAGCACCAGCACACCAGCACCCTCGCCCATCACAAAACCGTCGCGGTCCCGATCCCACGGACGTGAGGCGCGCGGCGGGTCGTCGTTGAAGTTGGTCGACAAGGCGCGCGCCGCGGCAAACCCGGCGAGGCCGAGGCGGCAGATCGCCGCTTCCGTGCCGCCGCACACCATAACGTCCGCGTCGTCGAGCATAATCAGCCGCGCGGCATCGCCGATCGCGTGCGCCCCGGTCGAGCAGGCCGTCACCACCGCATGATTCGGCCCCTTGAACCCATAGCGGATCGAGACATTGCCCGAGGCCAGATTAATCAGGCTGGAGGGGATGAAGAACGGCGAGATGCGGCGCGGCCCGCGCTCCTGCATCGTGATCGCGCCTTCGGTAATGCCGGGAAGGCCACCGATGCCGGAGCCGATCATCACGCCGGTACGCTCGTGATCTTCTTCGGTCTGCGGCTCCCAGCCGGAATCCTCCACCGCCTGCGTCGCCGCCGCCATCGCAAAGACGATGAACTCGTCCATGCGGCGCTGGTCCTTCGGCGGGACCCAGTCATCGGCGTTGAACAGGCCGGAAGCCCGGTCGCCGCGCGGCACTTGCGCCGCGACACGCGAGGGCATGTCGGAGACATCGAAGGATTGGATCGCTCCGATCCCCGATTCGCCTTCCAGGAGGCGTCCCCACACATTTTTCAGTCCGATGCCGAGCGGCGTTACGAGGCCCATCCCGGTGACGACAATGCGTCTCATGCCGCTGATGCTCCCCCGGTCACGCTGCGGCGACTCGACTTACTGTGAAGTCCGGCACGGTCAGCTATGCGCCTCGATAAAGCTGACGGCGTCCTTGACGGTCACGATCTTTTCGGCCGCGTCATCGGGGATTTCGCACCCGAATTCCTCTTCGAACGCCATCACCAGTTCGACCGTATCGAGGCTGTCGGCCCCGAGATCGTCGATGAAACTGGCATTCTCGGTAACCTTGACCTCGTCGACGCCTAGGTGTTCGACGACAATCTTTTTGACCCGGTCCGCGACATCGCTCATTCGATCATATCCTCGATTGCATGCTGGCAATTTGCTTGGTTCAGCGCGGTCCGGACGCCCGATAGAGGGCTTGCCCGTGATATATCCGCCCATTATGGACCCGTTGAAGGCGCGGCTCACATAACATGATTTCCGCCGGTGTAAAAGTTTCGGCCGAGACCCACCGCGAGGCGAAAACCCGCCTCTGCGACGCCCCGCCTTAACTGCGAGGCATTTCGCGTCACACCATCGCCATGCCGCCATTGATATGGAGCGTCTGGCCGGTGATGTAAGCCGCCTCGGGGCTGGCGAGATATACGGCCGCGCTGGCGATGTCGTCGGGCGCGCCAAAGCGGCCCATCGGAATCGCCGTTGCGATGCGGCCGCGCTGTTCTTCGCTCAGTTTGTCGGTCATCGCCGTCGTGATCATGCCGGGTGCGATACAGTTGACCGTAATGCCGCGCGTCGCGGTCTCGGCGGCCAACGATTTCGCCATGCCGATCATCCCCGCCTTGGTTGCCGCATAATTGGCCTGTCCGGCATTGCCGGTGACGCCGACCACCGAGGTGATGCAGATGATGCGGCCGTGGCGCCGCCGCACCATCCCGCGCAACGCCGCCCGAGTCAGGCGAAAGACGGCGGTCAAGTTGATGTCGATAACCGCCTGCCAATCGTCGTCACGCATTCGCAGCGCCAGGCCATCGCGGGTGATTCCGGCGTTATTGACGAGAATGTCGATCCGCCCCATCGCCGTTTCGGAATCGCGCACCAGCCGATCGATCGATTCGGCGTCGGCAAGATCGGCGGTGGCCGGATAAGCCCGCTCGCCCAATTCCTCCGCTAAAGCCGTGAGCGCTCCGACGCGGGTCCCGGCAAGCGCGACATGGGCGCCCTGGCGGTGCAGCGCACGGGCAATCGCGCCGCCGATGCCGCCGGAGGCGCCAGTCACCAGCGCAGTCTGTCCCGAAAGATCGAACATACTGATCCCGTTCAAAGAGTTCGCGCGGTCACAGCCGCTTCATCAAGGCTTCGACCTCGTCAGGGGTACCCACCGAGACGGAAGCGAGGTTGCGGTCGATCCGCTTGATAAGGCCGGCGAGAACCCGGCCGGAACCGGCCTCGACAACCTCCTCGATCTCGTCAGAACCGAAAAACTGAATCGTCTCGCGCCAGCGCACCATATGGGTGACCTGCTCGACCAGCAGTTCCTTTATTTCCTCGGGGTCGGTGGTTGCCGCGGCCGTCACGTTGGCGACCAGCGGCACGACCGGCGCCAGCAGCACGGCATCGGCCAGCGCCTCTGCCATGATGTCGGCGACCGGCTGCATCAGCGGGCAATGGAAAGGAGCGCTGACCGGCAGCATGATTGAACGCCGCGCGCCGCGCTCGGCCGCCAGCGCCACCGCCCGCTCGACGGCGGCGGAATGACCGCTGACGACGATCTGGCCCGGGCTGTTGTCGTTGGCGACTGCACAGACATGATCGCGGGACGCCGCCGCGGCAACCTCGCGCGCCGCTTCGATGTCGAGACCCAATAGGGCCGCCATCGCGCCGTCGCCGACCGCCACCGCTTTTTGCATCGCTTGGCCGCGGCGCTTGACGAGGCGCGCCGCGTCGGCGCCGGTCAAGGCCCGCGCTGCCGCCAAGGCCGAATACTCGCCGAGCGAATGCCCCGCGACATAGGCGGCGCCGGTCGCGATATCAAAACCGGCATCGCGTTCCAGAACCCGCATCACCGCGAGGCTGACGGCGAGCAACGCCGGCTGCGCATTCTCGGTCAGCATCAGGTCACTTTCGGGACCCTCGAACATCAGGCGCGATAAGTGCTGCGACAATGCGTCGTCGATTTCTTCGAACAAAAGGCGTGCAGTCGGGAATGCCTGGGCCAGTGCCTGCCCCATGCCGGGGGCTTGTGAGCCTTGCCCGGGAAATACGAATACCCGTTTCATGTACTGCGCTTCCCCCTGCCGGCAATACGACCGTCATAATCCGGCACGCGGCGCTGTCAAGCGGCGCGCACGCGCGCATGCTGCCGCCAGACCCAGGCTATTTACAGAATCGCAGGTCGTCGCGCTCGTTTTCGTAGTCTTCGAGCACCTGCAGGAGGACGCTGTTGCGCGGCAGCGCCTCGCGCGCCTTTTCAATCTTTTTGAGCGTTGCATCGTCATAGGTGACCGGCCTCGGGCATTTGCTTGCGCTGCTGCATGCGCTCACCAGCAATGCCAGCAGCAGTACCAATCCCGTCGTAAATCGCATCGGCCCCTCCCCGCCGGCGCACGATGCCGAGACGGTCGGGGCCGATCAAGCGCGATCCGGCGCTGCGGCAATAGGGTCGCGGGGTTACCCGGCGGTCAGCGTGGCGACCTGTCCGACCAGTTGACCGAGCCAGATCACCGTCGACAGCGGGTCGCCAGCCGGTGGATTGGCGCAGGCTGCATCGCCGTAGCTCTCAACCGATGTCAGCTTTGCGGCAGCCGCCGCCGGTACGATGCCGGTGGCGACAACCGCATCCGCGGCACTTTTACCCTTCGTGTATTCGCCGCAAGCGGTGGCAATCGCGCTATCCGCCGCAACAAGATCGCTGCAGGCCGACAGCATCGGCGCCACCGCACACACCAGCAGGAGCGCACCGATCAAGCCGCGCTCCTTCAGAAACAAGGCCAGGAGACCGCATCCCGCGGCGCAGAACTGCGCCACTTGCCCCAGCGTGGTGTCGGGCAGGTTCCAGCCAAGCAGCGCCAACATGGCGCCAACGCCGGCATAACTCGACGGTTCACTGAACCGGGCGAGGCAATAAGCGAGGATTTGCTGCATACTGGCTCCTTTCAGGCACAAAAAAAGCCGCACGGAGGCGGCCGAACGTAGCGATTGGAAAGATGTGTTAGGGCGTGGCGGCAACCTCCTCCACCCTGCCGGGGAGCGCTCCGGTGGCAAACCACGCTTTCAGATCGGCCGAGGTGCCAACCCAGATCGAGCGATCGACTGGAGTTGCGATACCGCCGACATGCCCGGCGGGCGTGTATTGATGAAAATCGTAAGGACGCGGCGCCACACCCCACGAGGCCGGCCGACCGGGCGGCAGCCTCGGCGCGCGACTGACCAGCGTTTCGTAGCGCCCCGCCGTATTGCCGCGCGGATAAGCCGGCAGCATCAGCGGCCAGCGCGACAATTCCGGGCTTGCTTGCCGCAACTGAGCAAAGCCGTAATACGCCACAGGATCACGCTGCGAACGCTCGGCGATCGCCGCCCCAAACGCCACCGCGGTCGACAGCGTCGCCGTCGTCTCCCAATCGATCATTGCCGGCTGAGCCGCCCCAAGATCAGTCACATCGATGAAATGCGCGGCCTGATCGTCACCGTCTCCAGGATCGAGAAAATGATACGGTACGACGGCAATCCCGGCCGCGACCGCACGTTGTCGATTAACCGCAAAGTTCGGGTCGATAAAGTCCGTACCCTGGCTTGCCTTGATAAAGGCGAGGGCAATCCCGGCCGCCGCGACGGCCGGCCAATCGATCGTGCCGTTATGGTGCGACACATCGATCACACCGTCGAAAACGCAATCGGGCAGTGAACAAATCGTCATGGGCTACTTCCGATCCTGTTTCTGGACGAGTTCAGTGCGCAGCCCGCCGATCGCCTGCATGACACGATCGAGGGCGGCGCGCATTTCCGCTTGGAATTCGCGGTCTTCGGTACGGCGTTCGTCGAGAATGTGCTCGGCAACGGTCAGCCGCGCCTCGTGTCCGGCAAGCGCGACACGAAACTCGGCGCGCTGCATTTCAAGATCCCTGCGCAGGCTCATATAGCCGCCGAGGATGCCGCCGCCGACCGTGGTGACGACGACAATCGCCTGCATCAGATGGCCGAGATTGATGTCGGGCGTGAAACGCGGGTGCATGACACCGCCGAGCCAACCCATATCATGGCCCGATTGTGCCGGTTGCGATGGGTCTTGCGTGGTATCTGTTACCAAAGGCATGTGTCACCGTTTCTGGCGGATCGTCACAAGGTGCCGCTGAGGGTCCAGGCAAGATTGGCAAGGGTCGCGTCCGGCGTGCCCGGTGCCACGATCGTCAGCACATCGCCGCCGATAAAGCTGACCGCCGCAGCCATCGTGAAAGTCGCGGCGGTGGCGCCCGTGGCGAATTGCATTGTGCCGACGGCGCTGCCGTTCTTTGCGATCATGAAACTAACCGCGCTGGTCGCAGCAGTACCCGCAGTGCCATAGCTGCCGGCAAGCCCCGCCGGAAAACTCTCCGGCGACGCAAAGACATAGCGCTCGACGACCTGGCTGGCGGCGGGGCTCCCCGCAAAAGAGTCGGACACATAGGCCGGCGCCGCGACCGCACCACCGCCGGTCAGGCTGTAGCTTGTCGCGGTCAGCCCGGACAAATCCTGCAAGGCCTGTCCGAAAATATTGAATGCCGGCAGCTTTACCGACACCGTCTTGCCGACAAAGCTGGCGGGATAGCGATAGCGGAACAGCGACGGATCGTTTGGCCCAAACCGCGCAAAACCGGCGCCGCTCGAATGCGCGCTGATCGGCGTGCCATAAACACCGCGCCGCAGATAGGTCAGATCGTATTTATAAGCGGCGGTTAGTGTCGCGGTCTGGTAGGTGACCAATTCGCCGTCGCAATAGCACAATGTCACAAAATCGTCGGCATCGGTCATCGTGCCCGACAACAACTGGCCGCGGCTTTGACTGAGATCGGCCGATAATGTGTCGGTCGTATCCGGGTCGGCATGATTGGCGAGCGGCGCGGCCAGCACACCCTGGCGGCCGCCCCGATAGATCGTGCCGGCCATCGCGTAGGTGTTGCCGTCGCTCGACACCCAGACCTGGCAACCGCCCCAATTCACGCCACCCGACGCGATAAGCCAGATTTCCAGATCTCCTCCGGACAGCGCCGCCGGCGGTTCAAAGATGATCGGCGGGTTGCTGTCACCCGGCGCCACCAGCGTATCGACGCCGCTGCCAGCCGTGGCCTGCCGCGCATAAACCGCCGCCACCGTGCCGACCCCGATCGGGGTTATCGTTCCGGGCATGTCGCTTTAACCTTTGGCAGGAAATTCAACTTCGTCATCGCCGCAAGGCGGAGACCCGACGTAAGCAACGGAGCGGTTGCTCTGGGATCTCGCTTGCACGGGAGTGACGCCGTAGTGGAACAAAAATCGGCGCGGGAGGCCGCCCCGCAGGCACAACTATTGTTTACTCAAGGAGTGCCGCCGGGGATTTCCTCCGCCGTCACGGTCAACTCGCCGTTATCGTCCTCGTCGATCTGAATGATCCGCACGGCCGCTCCGGCAAGGCCCAACGCCGCGTCGGTCAGCAGCACGATGTCCATCGGCTCCAGTAGCGAGTAGCGCCAGCCCAGCTTGAATTTGTAGTTGTTGCGGACATACGCCTTGCGTTGCAGCATCAACTGCGCCGACACCACGGCACTGGTCGGGTTGGTGAATTCATGCGCCTGGATCGACGGCTCGCTGCGCACGCCGTAGCGGTCGATCAGCCCTTGGTCGAATACCGGTACGATCTGCGGGTTGTAGCTGTTGCTTGCGTCCATATATTCGAGGCTCAGCCAGTTGGTCGCCTGCGCCGGATCCGCCCGGGTCAACACCACCGGATCACTACCGCCGCCGAAATCGATAAAATCGCCGTCGCCGAGGCTGTATTGCCAGGTGAGATTCGGCGTCCACGCGGCGCCGTTGGCGGACAGCGCCACATCGCCATACGGGATGACCTTCAGCGTACTGCCTGACCACACCACTGCCGACACTGTCAGTTGCGCAATCTCTTCGAGCCAGCGGGCGCAAGGTTGCTGGCGGTCGAGAAGCAGCGACACGGCCAGTTCCGCAGCTTGGCAATAATTGCCCCAATCGGCGACGCTGCCGCCGCTGTCGAGATTGCCGGCGGGAAAACCCGCGCCGTAGCGTGGGTTGGTCAACAGGTCGATGACGATCGCGTCGGGGCGTGCATCGCCGGGATAGCTCGGCCCGGCACTACCGGCGGCGAAGCCGGTGATCTCGAACGAGATATTGGGCAGCGCCGGCGACGACCCCAACTGCATCGGCGTGCCGGTGACATAACAGGTGCCGGAATAGCCCAGCACCGGCGTGTTTGGATCGGCGCTGGCGAAAACGGGGTCGGGCGTCTGGCCGTCATCGCCGGCGTAGCCATTCAGTCCGACATTGCCGAGCCCGGCAGCGAGACCGCTATTCGACCAGACCAGGTTGTTGCCGCCAATGCCGTGCGGCGAGCCGGTAAATCCGACCGGCCCTTGGCATAGACCAAACGCGACATCGACAGCATAATTCTGGTTCGACCCCTTTTTGCCGCCGGAACTGCCGAGTCCCTTGCCGCCTTTGCTGCCGCCCGACCCGGTAAAGCCCCAGAACTCGATCAGGTTGACAGCGACCCGCTGGGTTCCATAGCAGATGTTGATTGGACTGCCGGCCTGGCTCGTATTGTAGCGCAGCGAGCCGAGGCTCGGGTTTGAGAAGGCGTTGACGAACGGACTCGGCCCGCCGCCTTTGCCAGCGCTGAATCCCGGCATGTATTTACAGTGAGGCAGTGCGACAACGAGGCACTGGAGCGGAGCGCCCTAAATTCACCTGCACCAATCTTTGGCCGATGCTGTGGAACGTCATTGCCTCACTGCCTCATCGTCGATAAACGGACTGAAAAATCGCACTGGTCGCCCGGCAAGCGGGTGCAGGCCGGCGCTGCCCCAGACGACGCCGATTGCCCAATAGGCGTGGATCAGCCGCGGCCACGCCGTGACGATCGCCCCGTGGCTGAACGTGCGCCCGAACTTGAATAGCGCGATATCGCCGGGGCGCGGCGGCGCATCGATTGCGCAGGCGTAGCGCAGCAGACCCTCCATGTAGCGCTCGGCATCGCGATGCAGGTGCCAGTCCGGCACATAAAATGGCGGTTCGACACGCGGCACGATGCCGGCTCGCTCGTACACTTCGGCGAGCAGCATCAGGCAATCGACACCGGCCTGCTCAACCCGTGCGGCGTGATGAAACGGCGTCCCGATCCAGCGCTCCGCTTCTGCGACGACCGCCTGCCGCGGGCCGCTCACGCCGCGGTCTCCGGCGGTGGAATGTAGGGAAAGCCGCCATAGCGCAGAAGATTGGTAAAAGTGCCGTTGCAGGTCGCCACCGTATGGTCGCAGCCCGGCAGCAGTTGAAACCGATCGCCGGGCAATACCGGTGACAGGAACGGCTGCAATAGAGAGGCGATGCCGCCGGCGAGCTGCGCAATCGTCCGCGAGGCGCCGCCATTGGCGCCGGACGTCGCGGCAATTGTGCCCTGGTCGTAAGCGGTCGCCGGCGTCGGTACAAACCCCGTGACGATTTGCGCCTGAGTCGAGCCAGCCAGCGCGCCGACCGACACCGCACCGAGCCCGGTCGCCCCGCCGGCAGCGTTATGGCCGGCAACCCGGTCATAGCCGCACATCGCATCGCCAAAGGCATGGCTGCAACTCGCGCCGTAAAGTCGCCGCGGCATCTGCTGCACCGCCAGCAGGTTCATCAGCGACTTGACCTTGATCGCGATCGCGCTGCGCCCGACATCGCATTCAGCGACCCGGCCGTAAAACCACAGGACCGCGCCAAGGCTGGTATCGATCGCGCCTGAGCCGGCAGCAGCCGGCGGCGCAAAAAGCCGATCGAGTTCGACGGTCGCGCCGTCGAACAGCCCGACCCGCACCGCCTCGGCAAACGGCGTCGTGCCAACGACGTCGCCCGCGCCGGCATAGACCGTGATGTCGAGTTCGGTCGCCTCGACACCGATCTTGGTCGACACCTGGGATCGCCCAAAGCGTGGCCCCAAGGCAAACCCAACGGGCTCGACGCCAGCGCTGTTGTGGCTACCGGCAGGAAACGCCGCCAACGGCAGGGACAGCGCGGTCGTCCAGCCGGAATAGCGCAATACTTCGCCGCTGGTCAGGGCGAAGGTGTAGAGGTCGGCCATGACGATACTGTCATTCGCTGCCAGATAGGCAGCGAGCGCTGCCGAACATGGCCTCATGGCAGCACCGACTGCAATTTGACCTGCTTCAACTGCCATAGCTGATACATGAAGTTTTCGAACTCCAGAGTGTCGTCGGCAAATCGGACGCGGAACCGGTAGGTGAAATCGGCGGTGATCGCCTGCCCGGCGGTCGGCGGTGTGGTGAACGTCACCTGTCCGGTCGCAGCATCGATGGCATAACTCGCCGAGTCCTGCCGTACGCCGTTGCAATAGAGGGCGTCAACCGTATCGGGCGCGGTGATCGGCTCGGTAAAGCCGCCCATATTGCGCACCAGCTGAAACACATTGGCGCTGGAATCACCGGTGCCGAGCATCTGTCCGCTAACCGCGTCGTCGCTCGGGTCGTGGAACAGAAACGGCGCGAAACTGCCTTGCTGTTGCAGGAAAAACCCGGCGATCGTCCGCAACTCGTCATATCCGACGCCAGGGCCACCGGGCGCCCGCGCGTCCCATTGGTCGCGCAGCAGCGCATAGGTCAGCGTCCAGGTCCAAATCGGCACCGGCTGGTCGAGCACGCGCAATTCGCGGCCCGAAACCGCGCGCTGAGTGCGTGTCGCAAAACGCGGCGCTTTTTTGATTGACCAGCCAAGACCTGGCAGCACTGGAAAGATCGCGATCATGCGGTTCGCCTCAGATGGAGCGCGGGGTCAGCGCATTGGAGCGCAGCATGTTGCGCACCGTGCCGGGGCTGCGCGCCAGGAGGCCGGTGAACCAGCGCTCAACGGCCGGGCCGTCGGACGGGCCGTGAAAATGCAGGTGCATATCACCACCAGTTCCAGCAGCGCCGCCTTGCGCAATCATGCCCTGCAGGCCTTCGCTGATCGGCGCCGGCAACACCATTTCGCGGGCGTGCAGCAGGGCCGGCGTCGCGCCCTGAAAATTCGGCAAGGCCCAACCGCCTGCTGCCGACGGCACGATACCGCCGCCGGCAAACGCAAACAGCCCGCCGAGCCAGCCGAACAACCCACCACCCCCAGCCGACGCGCCGAGTTCGGCGGCACCGCCGGCCGCTGCGGCACTGCCGCCCAGCACACCGGCGCTACCGGCGGCGGCAGCGCCGCCCAGTGTCGTGGCAAGCGCGCCGAGCGCCGCGGTATTGGCCGTCAGTGCGGCAGTATTCGCGGTTGCCGCCGCTGCCTGGCCAAGCTGTTGCGGCGCACCGCTCAGCAACCGGCTGACCGCATTGCCGAGGACGTCGCCGACCCCTTCCCCGGCCGCCGGCGTCGCCAATCCCAGCAGCGACGCCAGCGGCCCGGCCGCGGCGCGCGACAGTGTCGTCTGCGCCATCCCGATAAAGCCGCTCTCGACCGAACGCGCCACCTGCAGGGCGGCGCCGCCGAAATTCACCGTGCCCGCGACCAGCCCCGTCACCGCCGAGCGCCACGCCGCGCCGATCTCGTTAAACACCTGCCGATAGGGCTCGGCGAGCCGGTTCGCCTCCTGGCGCGTCGCTTCGGCGATGCGCTTCTGGTCTTGCGACAACTGTTGCTGGTATCGCGCGCTGAGATCGATCAGCGCGCTGTAACTCGCAGCTTTGTCAGCCAGCGTCGTAGCATCGCTGGCAAGCGTATCCGACAGCCGCGCACGCTCCTCGGCGCTGCGCTGCGCAGTGTATTGAATGTCAAAGCCGAGTGCCTGCTGCGTGGAAATCGCCTGCGCCGCGACCATCGCCTGCATGTCGGCCTTGAAGGCGGTGAGCGCGGCAGTGCTGCTGCGCTGTACGGACACGCCGACATCGGCAAAGGCGGCCTTCAATTGCGCCACCGGCTGCGTCGCGCCGGCTACCGCTTGTTTCAGCGTATTGAGCGCCGCGACGGCATCACCGAGATCAGCGCCGACCTTGATCTGCACTTCGTCAGCCACGCGTCACCTCAAATAAAAAGGGGCGCCGAAGCGCCCCAAAGCGATGCCAAATTGTTCCTGCGCGGAACGGTTATTGCAGCTGGATTGACGATAGACTTTTCTCGCTGCGTCCCGCCCGCACATCCGACGAGCCACGCCACTCGACAAAATTCGTGTACCCGACCGTAACACCGCCACAAAGCGGCACTCCAGCGACATGCGACAAAACCCGGTGCAGCCCGAACAGGCCGTTCGCGAGATCCTGGCGCTCCCGGTGAATGCGTGGCTTTACCGAGTTCTCGAAAAACCGATAAAGCTCGATCTTGCTGGTCGGGGGACAGCGCCGCCCAAGCAACCGGGTGACGATTTCATACACTGCGCTCTGGTCGTAAAGCTCTTCGGTATGCGCCGGGATCAGATCGCGCAACAGGTTCGATTCGACGCTCTGCACGCGGTCATCCGCTCGCAAATGCAGCAGGATCACCAACGGCTCGATATGACCCGGCAACCGGGCATAGACCGTGATCAACCCGCCGCCGAGCGGCTTGCCGTTGACATCCACCTGATGCCGCTGCGCCAGGGCCGTAGCGAGAAACCCCTCGTCAAGCGTCATCGTCGTGCGCAGCCAGCGCACGCACTCCTCCGCCGTAACCCCCAGGCACCCAGGGCCGTCCGCCACGCCAGCCGCGCTCGTCATCTGCGGCCAGAGCCAAGCCGCCAACCCCGCCAGCAGTGCCAACTGCCGCAGCCGTCGCATTCCACCTCTCCCTTTTGTTGAAGGAAAGGTAAACAAAATCGCTGTTGGCGGGAATGAGGCGCAATGGCCGCCGGCGAACCAGTCAACGGCGGTCGCGCTTTGCCCTCTCGACGGCTCGGGCCCGGTTCCGCCCGCGCAAGGCCGCGGCATCGAGCGGCGCGGGCATGCCGAAATCGACATCACGCTGCACCACCATTCCCGGCGGCGGCGTGGCGGCTATATCGCCGATCGGACTGGCGCCGCCAGACGCCGGCTGCGGCACCCAGCCGATCAGGCGCGCGATTGCTTGCAGCATTAGATGCGGTGGCGGGTTGGCTTCCCAATAGCCGAAGATTTCGCCGGCTTCGGCAAGGCTCATGCCGTCGATCACGCCGTAGGAATAGCCGCAGCCGGTGGCGAGGGCGCCGTAAATGGCGCCGAGCTGTCGCCCGGGATCAGCCCGGGGCTCGCCACCGGCGGCGCTTCCCCCGCGGGGTGCAGCCCGGCGATGTGCAGCACGGCAGCAACCGCTTCATTCAGTTCTGTGACGGTCGCTTCAAGATCGAGTACGGCCTCGGCGGTCAATTCGGGCTGCGCCGGGGCGAGGCCGGCGGCAACGATCGCGGCGGCCGCCTCGATCAGCGCACCACCCGATTTGCCACTCATCTGCTCCAGCGCGTCGAGTACGCGCCGCAACTGCCCGAGTTTCAGCGGGCGGGCGTCAAACCGCCGTCCGCCCAGCGTAATCGTTTCGGTGATCATGCTACTCATTGACGCTCAGCGTGCCGATTGTGCCGGTCGCGTCGGCAAAGGCACTGAAATCGAACTCCTGGATTTCGTAATCGTCGATCTTGGTCGGCAGCGACAGCTTTGTCGCCGTACAGGCGTTCAGCATCAGCGCGAGGCCGGCCGGCACGCCTTGCGTCGTCTTCGTCGTGTAGAACGTCGCCTTGAAGGTCGGCGTATAGCCCATCAGTTGGTTGGTCAGCATCAGCTTCTTGCCCGACGCCCTGGTATAGACATAGCTGATCAGCACCGCGGCGCCGGCATCAGCGGCGGCAAACGTATAGATGCCAGTCGCCGGGTTCATCGAATACTGGCCCGTACCCGACGGTGTCTCGACGCGGGTAAAGCGCCCGCCGGCATTGGCGCCCGACGCAAAAAACACGCCGAGATCATCACCGAAATCCGCCGCATTGGCGACGGTCACGGTGTAGGTCGAGGACGACGGCACCGTCGCCGCCTCGTTTTCCGCCACCGTCAGTTGTCCGCTGGCGGCCGTCTGGCCAAAGAACAGATCACCGTAGATCGCGCCAAAGATGCGGGCGAATTTGGCTTTGCCGGTGATCTTGCCCTGGCCGCGTGCAATATCGACCGGAAACTGGTACTGGCCCCATAATTCCTTGGTCTGCCAATCCCAGTCGATCTGCACGTCCTGCAGAATGCCGAACTGGTCGGGCCCGATGCCGGACCCGGTAACATCCGTCCGGTTGCCCCACAAGGCACCCGCGCCAAACGCAAGCTGCATGTCACTGCCCTCCCTGCGACAGATCGGCAACGCGCCGCTTCAGGTCTTCCTTGGCGGTGAAGGCGTGGTTCCAGGCCTGCGTCACCTGGGCCACCGGCGAGCCGGGGAAGTGATCTTCCCACCACCGCTCGATCATGTTCGCGATGTCGGCGCTGCCCGGCGATGCCGGCACGGTCGGCGGCGCGCCGGAGGTGGCGTTTTCTTCCATGTGTCGGCTCCTGTTAACGGCGGGTTTCAAAGACAGAGAATTTCAACAGGGATCATCGCAGCGGCCTGATCGCGGATCGTGCCCTCGTCGATGGCGATCTTGCCGGCGAGGTAAGCGTGCTGCACCATCGCCGGCAGGCCGAGATCCTGCACGCCAGTCGCCGCCAGCGGGGCCAAAGCCGCCTCGACCGCGTCGAGCAGCGGGTTCAGCACCGTCGCCGGCGCGGCATAGGGGTCGCTGGCGTGGGCGTAGACGTAGAGCTCAACCCCCAGTGTCCACACCGTCGGCGCGCCAAGCGTCGGGACCGTGGCAATCTCGGTCTTCTGCCGCATAAACAAGGCCGGCTGCTCCGCCGGCGTCAGTTCGCTCCAATGACGCAGCCGTCTTGCCGCGGTGACGAAATCAGCGGCGCCGCTGAGCCGCGCATACAACGCGGCATAAATCGTCTCGCGCTCGATCACAGCAGCATGCCGGGCGTGGCCGAGACCGGCGCCGTTGCCCGGTATTGCGCCAGCGCAAGCCGCACATCGTCACCGATGTCCTTCAGCGAAAACGTCGCGGTATCGCCGCCGCTGACGGCGCGCGACACCTCGCCGATGCGGGTGCGCTCGCGATAGCGGCGGCACACCAGCTCGACGCAGGCCTGCGCGATATCGGGCGGTGTCTCGGCGTAGCCGGCGGTGTAGGCGACAACCACGTTTTGCGGACGCCGTGTGAAGACATAACCGCGCAACGCCAGTTCGGTCGGGCTGAAGACATAGCCGGCGCCGAAACCGCCATCGGGCGGCGCCGGTGGGATCGACAGCCCGTCGATCGACAGCGACAGCACTGCAGTCACCGGAAAATTGGCAAAGGCCAGACGCTGCCCACCGGTCCCGTCGCGCACTTCCTGCCAGTCTCCAACTGCGATCTGCCGGCTGAGCCAGCTCTGAATGAACCGGCTCGCCGCCGTGATCAACCGCGTCAGCAAGGCATCGTCGGTATCGGGAAACGCACTCTGCCCGGTCTGCAGCCAGGCTTTGACATCACTCAAATTAGTCAGGTCGCCGACCGCCATGCAGCCTCCTTACGTTGACTTGAATGCACTGGGTTGGCGGTGGTCAGCCATTGCCGATATTGGTAATGACCCCCATCGCAAACGGCGCGTAGACCGCCAGCACCTCTTCGGCATAGACACCGACCTGGCGCTGCCGCGTCACCACCGGCCAGTCGATCTGGTAATAGTCCTGCCGGGTCTTGACCTCGGCGACGTTCGGCACGTCGTTCGACTGGTACTGGATCGGCAGGTTCTCGGCCCAGCCGATGATCGTGCCCGGCGGCACCCGCGGATGGATCTTGACCGGGATGCGCAACCCGCCGTTCAGCGCGAACGGGTTGAAGTAAAACGAGACAGCCCCCGCCGCCGCCAGGTCGTAGGCATTGCCGTCACCGCTGACCTCATAGCGCAACAGCGGCCCCGATGCGTTCGACAGCACCTTGCTGGTGATGTTCTTCAGCTCCTGCACATTGACGTAGAGCACGGTCGGCGAAAGCTGAAAATTGTTCCACATCGTCTGGAACATCGTGTCGATCTCGACCACCGAGCCGCGCCCCGACGCGGTCAGCGGGGTGCCGGCCCCGGCCGTTCCGGTCGCCAGGTTGCTGACATAAGCATTCGAACCGCTCTTCAGCGCTGAAGTCAGCAGTCCGTCATATGCGTAATTCGGATTGGCCGAGTTGTCGGCAGTAATTGCACCCTGGGCCTGTCCCGTTCCGGCCAGCGGCGCCGAAAACGACGCGCTGTTGATCGTCGTGATCGCTTCGAGCTTCTCGCCGCCGCTGGAGCTGCTGACATACCACGCATAGGCGACCGCGCCTTTCAGCGCCGTGACGCTGGCGAACAGTGTCTGGCCCAGCGTCACCGCCTGGCTTGCTTCTGCACTGATGTTCGACGAGCCACCGGCCAGCGTGTAGCTCTGTCCGTCAGCGCCGGTGATCTCCTTTGTCGTCGCGACGCCGGAAGCGAGGCCGGAATTCTGGTAGCCCTCCAAGGTCAGAGTCACGACCTTCACATAATAGGTCGCGCTCGGCAGCGACGCGCCGCTCCCCGACGCCGACAGCACCGGCGTCCCTGGCGTGCCGAGCGCCAGCGAGGCGTTACCGGCGAGGATCGCCATCTCCTCCTTCAGCATCATCTTCTGCAGCAGGCGGTAGGTCATCCGCGCCTGGATGTCCTCAAAATTGCGGCCGGCACTGATCGCCTCGTAGGTTGCCGCGTCTTCCTCGCCGATCGTCACATAAGTCGCGGATTTTGTGGCGGTGGTGTACGACATCTGGCCGGAGCGCTGCCCTTCCGGGACCCACCCCATCGCATCGAACCCGGAACCGATCAGCGCCGTCACCTGCCGCCAGTTGGTTGCCGTGCCGGTGCCGCCGCCAACCCGTGGCACCGAATTGCGCAGCGGCGTCACCACTGGATAAAGATTCTTTGCCGGCGCCTGAAGGTCATAGGCAACCAGGCCGGTACTGGTCGAAATCGTCTTGTTGAGCGGGTCGTCGGGCGAGCGCAGCGCGCCCTTGACCAGATCGAGCGTGTCCTGCGTCGGGTTCATCGGCGGGTCCTTCCGTTCGGGCATGAAAAAACCCGGCTGCGACGCCGGGTTGAGTTGAATCCATCTTCCGGTCACTCCCGCGGAAGGCGGGAATACATACGAGGGATTGTTACCGCTGGAATAGCCGGGCCGGCGTCGCGTGCGCCGCCTTGATCAGCGTCAGCGCGCGTTCCTCGTCACTCATGCGCGCGAGCGCCGCGACGACATCGTCTTGCGTCGCAATAACGTCCGACCCGTCCTCACGCTTCGACAAGCCGGCAACGCCGCGCGCTGCCGTCAGTGGCGGCAGTGGCGTGCGGGCGATATCGTCGACCCGTTTCTGCAGCGCATCGAGCCGCGGCAGGATGTCGTCGGCGAGTTTCGCGAGACGTGCCGTCACCGGCCCCACGCCGGCCAGCAGGGCCTTGGAAATTCCGTCATGCAAGGCCGTAGTGGAAAAATCCACCGGAGGGTCACGCGACGCGAGTTTCCAGCAATCGAACACGGCTTCGGGGTTGGCCGGGCGGTCGACCACCGAAATCTCGGTCAGGCACAACCCCGTGATCGTGCGCCGATCTGCCGGATCGCGCGCCGTGACGCGTCCGCCGATCGAGAAGCCCTTGTAGACGCCCTCGACAACCTTGCGCCAAGCGTCGTCATCGATGATGCGGGCGCCGAGATAAAGCCCACGCTCGTCGATTGCCGCCTCTGTGGCGACTCCAACCGCAGATGCCTGATGCATTTCGCGGATGTTGGCAAAGCGCATGTAATCGTCAAACGCCGCCGCCAAGGCATCGCGGGTGACGGTCTCACCCTGGTCGTCCTCGGCTTCGGTCGAAGCATAGCCCCAGACCATGCGCTGCTCGGCGTCGACCTTGGCAATCGGCCAGTAAAATCGCATCGGGAACCTCTCAAATCCGTGTCAGTGCTGCCAGGCGATCTGCGGATCGACCCAACCGATCGTCGCTGCCTGAAAGGTCGTCGAACTGTTGTTGGAAACGGCGCGGATTTGCTGCGCCGTGTTGGTCATCAGCCGGTCGGTGCCGTACATGCCGACGCCGCTGCTGCATTGGCAAAAGGTGCCATTGCCGGTCGGCGTGTTAACCGCGGCGCTCGTTTCGTCCGGCGAGGTCAGCAATACGTTGCGGGTGCCGCTCGAAAAGATGTCATAGCGAAAATGCGCCTCGACCTTGTAGCCCAAGGGGACGTTCGTCATCGCGAACAGCGTCGCTGTCGTGCTCAGCGCATTGGTGTTGATGTCCTCGACCGGCACCGACCAGACGAATTCGTTGCCGGTCTGGACAAAAGCCAGGATGTGCGCGCTGCCATCGGTCTTGAACGGCCCGATGTAGCGCTTGCGCCCGTAATTCGTCGGCATCGTTGGGGCGCCATAGGTCGCTGTGCACAGGTAATCGGCCGCGCCGGTATCGCCGCGCTGGACTTGATAGAGATAGTACCAGGTCGCATTCGCCACGGTGCCGGTGTCGAGGCAACCATTGCCGCTGCCGACCGCCCATGATCCCGTCGTCTTGGTGTAGGCGCTGGTCTGCGGCATAACGTAATAGGTCGTGTCGTCGGCCGTGGCGCAGGCCGCGACGTCGATCACGGTGTTGGGCGTCGTGCCGTCATTCGCCAGCGTGCAGCCGCTGCCATAGCCCGGCAGCAGTAGTGCAGCATGCGTCGCGTCAAAAGTGAAATTGGTGAGGTGGCCGGTATTGTTTCGCCAGAACAATGTCGCCGCGCCGTTGATGACCGGGTTCGGCGCGCCGCTTTCCTGGTCGAGATAAAGCGTGTTCTTGAGGCTCGGGAAGATGTCGCTTTCGGCCGTGACCGCGCTCGTCGCAAAGCCGGCGACCCCGAACATGCCGCTGAACTGGTTGGAGCGGCAGGCACGCAGTACACTCGATGAACTCGCCATCAGATTAAGGCTCTTGCCGGTGCCGCTGCCGACCGGTTCGATCTGCGCGTGGGCGATTTCGTTCCCGTCCATCGCGCCGCACTGAAACCCGGTGCCGTTCTGATAGGTGACGACTGGTTCCAGCCAGTAATTACGGTTGGTATCGTTGCCGGCGATGCTACCCGGTCCGATCAGCCAGCCATTGGCGTTGAGCGACGAGGCGTCTGTCAGGTCGGCATAGGTGCGGATGAAATGATTGAAGGCGGTCTGCACGTTGGCGGTCGCGCCGACATCGACATCCCAGGCATTGGCCGTTACCCGCTCGATGTAAAGGTCTTGAAACCAGCCCCAATCGGCGCTGCGCAGCTTGACCGCGGTGCCGGCCACGGTCGCGCCGTCGAGGCAGAATTGCGACAGCCCGATACCAGCAACCTGATGCGCCGCGCTGTCGCTGCCGCCGCTCACCATCACGCCGCTCGACGCGCCAAGCCATTTCAGCGTCGTGGCGCACTGCCCGTAATTGGCGCCGCCGGCGCCGACGACCCGCACGCCGTTCAACAGGTCGATCGTCGTCGACAGCCCCAAAATGCCAGCCGGCACCGTGACCGTGCCGCCTCCGCCCGCGCTCGCCGCCGTTATCGCGCTGTTGATGCACGTCCCGACATCGTGGCTGGCGTCCCAGATGCACCCGGCGTAATCCTTTGCGTAATAGACCGCGCTCTGCCCGCTGCCGATACCAAGGTTGTCGCGTGCATCCGGCAGCGCCGCATTCGTAGCGTCGGGATACATCGCGGGCGGCTGCACCGGATCGGCGACAGCCGCTATCGGCACCGTCAGGGCGGCCGACAGCAGGGCAACAGCATAACGCTTCATCACCAGGCTCCCCGTCACCAGCTTCGCGCCGCCATCTGGCACCCGGCGCCGCTCGAATAAATCCGGATGCGTCCGGTATGCGGCATCCCCGCCATGCTGAGCGAGCCGCCCTGGCCGCCATTCGCTGCCGCACCGGCCAGCACCACCACAGTCGGCGCCAACCCACCGGCCGCGTCGTCGAACACGACCGACAGGCCCGCCGTGCACTGCGCCTGGATGAAATACCCCAGTCGCGGCACAGCCGGCGCCGGCATCGTCGCAAGCAGTGTCAGTCCGCTCAACGAGGGCGCGTTGGCACTGTAGTCAGTGCCGTTCTTCCCCGGCTCGGTCATCGCCTCGCTGGCGCCAAGCTGGCGATAAGCCGGCACCTCAACCGCCTGTGCCTGTGCCTGTGCGCGAACCGGCACGGCGAGCACCGCCAATAAAAAAGCCGCCCGAAGGCGGCGCGTGTCCATTTTCATTACGCAGACTCCTCGAAATCTCCTTGGCCGGACGTGTCCTTGGGAAGGCGGAGTTTTCAAGACGCAGAACCCGCGGGTGGCGCGCTGCGGTCGAACATCCGCACCACATTACCGCCGGCAACCGGGCCGAAACCAAGAATGTTGCGCGCCTCGTTGACCGTATAAATTCCGTCGCGCACATAAAGATCGAGCATGCGCGCCTGCTCGCCCGGATCGGCCGGACGCTGGTCGATCCAGGCAAATTCGAGATCGCTGTGCCCCATGCGGTCCTGGATGACGTGGTCGACCAGCCGCTTCACCCAGCCCATCAGCGGCGCCATGCCCTCGGCAATCGCCGCGTCCTGCGTGGTTTCGGCGGTGGCGCGGTTGACCTGGCGGGTGAACGCGGTCGCCGGCAGCGAAAACGCATAGCAGACGATGCGTGCCAGCCACTCGTCGAACTCATCCTTGTACGGCGCCTCCTTGAACGGCTGATAACGCGTGCCGCTCGGCCCCCAGACGAGCCGCGAGCGCGCCCCGGTATTGCCGGCGAGCACACTGTCGAACCATTCCTGAAACTGCCGGATCTGTTCGGCGCTCCAGCCGTCCGGCGCATTCAAAAGGCCGGCCGGCACATTGCCTTCGGTAAAATGCTGCAGCTGCATCGACTGCCGGCGCAGCGCAATGTTGACCGTCATCACGATCTGCTCGACCGGGCCAAACCCGTAGGCTTTGTGCGCCCGTACATTGCGCGGCAGATAAAGCAGCTCATCGCCGGTCAGCAACTTCCACGGGCGGCCGTGAATGACCTGTTCGAAGGCCGGCGCCGGTGGCCGCGGCCGCCGCCCGGTCTCATCGAACAGCACCTTGATTGTCGCGCCATCGACGACGTCGAGGCCGATAATATCCCCGCCGCGATTGCGCCGCATCTCCAGTGCCGGCGCATCCAGCACCAGCAAATCCTCGACGACCTCACGCAGCCAGCCGGCAAACGGCCGCTCGCCATCCGGCCGCCGCCAGAAACCGGCCAGCCCGGCAGCGCGCACCTTGGCGTCGCCTGCGATCGGATCGAGCGCGCGCGGCTTGATCGTCCAGTCGAGCTTTTCGAGTTGGTCCTTGCGCGTCTCGATCGCCAGCCGCGTGATGTCGTGCGCGTCGGCAAGCGCCCGCAACTCCGCAAACGAAATCGGCTCGTAGGCCCGCGGCGTGTAGATCGTGTTGACACCGACCGGGAAATCCCAAAGCCGCAACCGCTCCGGCTCCGGCGGCGCCAGCGGATACCCCGGCGAGAAAATCCCCTGGCCGGGCTGAAACACCCTGCCGAACCGGGCTTCGAGGCCTTGCTGGCCCCAGCTATAAGAAGCCGTAAGCGGCGTGCGCGGCATATTGGCGGGCGGCATCAGAAAGTGCTCCAGGCAGCGCGTTTCCAGGTATTGGGTGCGGTGCAGGCGTAGAGGTAGTTCGAGTCGAGCTGTACCTCGCCGGTCTGACAGACGGCGGAACTTGATGCAGGTGTGCCGGCGGCCGGGAACATGCCATTGGCCGATGCAGTGGCCGGCGTCGTCGACATCACCCGAAAGTTCGAGCCGTCAAACTCCAGCCGCACCAGTTCGTAATTGCCGCCATACATCGTCAGTGCCGACTGGGCGCCGCGGGTGCCGGGCAGCAAAATCGTTCCACCGCTACTGCCGTTGACCTGCACGGTCAGCGTTTTGTTGTTGTCCGAGGCAAAGCTCATCGCCCAGCCCGCCGTAATCGCGGTGGTGGACGGCAGCGTCACCGTCAAGCTCGATGTCGGCGCGTTGAAGTTGGAGATCGCCGTGCCGCAATCCGTCACCCCGGCCGCATAAGTGCTGACCGACGGAAAGCTCCATTTCTCGGTGCAGGTGCCGCCGCGCAGCCCGATGGCGGCGGCACTTGCCGGGGTTATTTGCGACACTCGAAAATTCGACCCGTCGAATTGCAGTACCGCCGTTTCGTAATCGCCGGCGGCGAGTTGCAGCGACGTGACACTGGCGCCGCTGCCGGGATAGAGGATCTTGCCGCCGGACGTATCATTGACCTGCACCGAGGCGAGCTTGCTGTTTTCGTTGGCGATCGCCAGGGTCCAGCCGGTGTTGATCGCTGTCGTCGAGGGCAGCGTCACGGTCAGGTAACCGAGCGGACTGTTAGAGGCGGAGATCGCGGTGCCGTTATCCGCGGTTGCGGTGCTGTAGGCGCTGACCGCCGGAAAGCGCCAGCGCGACACTCCGCCGATCCCGGCCATGCCGAGCTGTTGCGCCGTCCCCGGCGTCACCTGCTCGACGCGGAAATTGCCGCCGCCGTCATATTGCAATGTCACATATTCAAAGGAATTGCCTGCCAGCGACAGCGATGTCTGTGTTACGGCATTGGCCTGGGGATAGAGAATGTGCCCGCCGTCGGTGCCGTTGACCTGCACCGTCATCGCCTTGCCGTTATCAGTGGCAAATCCCATCGACCATCCCGACGGCAAACCGGTCGTCGGCGGCAATGTCACACTCAACCCGCTCGTCGTATTAAAACTCGATACGACATTGCCGTTGTCGCTGAGCGCCGCGGCGTAGCCGCCGCTCGTCGGATAGAGCCAATTTCCCGGCCAGTCGCGGCTCTGCATGCCATTCGCCGCTAATGTCCCGCGCGTCGCAGTGACGATCCGGTAGTTGTTGCCGTCCGATTCTAGCTGTAGGTATTCGTAATTATTGGGACCGAGCGTGAGCGAACTCACGGTCTTGCCGCCCGACAGAATCTGCCCCGATGCCGGGGTGATGCTGAGGCCTTTGCCGTTATCGGTTGCAAAACCCATCGACCATCCCGCCCCCACTGTGGACGGTGCCGGCAGGGTCACGGCCAGTGCCGCGCCGGTCGCGTTAAACGACGACAGCACAATCTTGTCGTCGATCGGCGCTGCGGTATAGGTGGCGGCCGCCGGGAACTGCCAGCGCCCCCAATTTCCGCCGCCGATGACCTCGATACCGGTCGATTGCGGCCCGCGATTGACGACATTGCCGGCATAAGTCGGGTTGATCAGCACGTTGTGGCTGCTCGCCGTCGCGTTGACCGCCGTAGTGCATGCGAAATAGGGCGACACAAAACTGTTCATGCCATCATGGACATCGGTGATGCCGAGACAGGTCGGCGCATTTTCCAGATCGAACGCGAAGATCGTGTTGGCATAGTTAAAGCCCTGCTCCAGCAACAACCCGGTGCCACCCGTGCCGAGCGCCGATCCGGCCCCGGAAATGCGCGAAAACTCGGTCTGTTCCAGTGCCAGCCCCGCCGCGCCGCCCGCCGCATCGGCAATCGCGAAAATATCGGAGTCGAGGACGTAATTGAGCTGCAACCCGCCGCTCGCCGCCGCCGTCGAGGCGTTGTTGACGACCAGATGATCGATCTTGGCCGAGTTGTGCGCGTCGGAAAAATCCGTCTTGCCGATCACCACGGCATAAGCCGGCGTATCGGCATTGACGAACAACGTACCTTCTTCCTTGAAATAAAAGCAGTTGGTCGGGCTGCCGCTGGTGCCGCCCGAACATTGCACCTGCAATACCGGGCCGCTGGCAATCGTGCGCCCGTCGAGCGTCGCGCCCTCCGAAACCAGCCGGAACCCGGCGCTCGCCTGCCCGGCATAATCGATCGATAATTTCGACGTTACTTTATAAGTACCGGCCGGCAGATGAACCGGCCAGCCATGCGTCACGGCATTGTTGATCGTCGCCTGAATCGCGCTGGTGTCATCATGGCTGCCGTCGCCGACCGCGCCGTTGCACTTGACATCAATCCACGGCTGCCCCGAGCACATTTGCACGTTGCCGTTCAGCATTGCGGTGCCGGTCGTGCTGAGCGTCGAGAAATTGCCTGGCGACTGTGCCAGCGCCGGCGACGCCGTCAGCAGGCCGCCGCCGATCATGGCAATTACCGCCGGTGCGCCGCGGTCGAAGACCCTTTTGCCAAACCGTGTCATCAACCCTCGCTCTCCTGTGCGGCAAGCCGCCGATAGGCTTCGAAAATCGCGTCACCGGCGCGCGGTTCGACCAGCAACTCGGTCAGGGCCCACACCAGGGCGTCGACCCGGTCCGGCGAGTAGCCCGCCGTCGCGCGGTCGAAATCGCTGGTGAATGAGCACATCTGGTCTTCGAGCTGCGGGAATGTGCCGAGATGATGGACTCGCCCTTGTTCGTAAAGCGCCGCCACCGGCTCGGCCCGCGCAACCTTGCCGCGCGACGCCCGGACGGCGCCGAACGACACCGCCGGATCGACCATGCGCAACGTCGCCTCGACCATCTCACCGCCGTTGTTGATTTCGGCGACGACGCGGTCGGCGGCATGCGCGGCACAGGCGGCAATCGCGACGCGCGCCCATTCCGCCGGGGCATAGCGCCCCGACGCGTCGGCCAGGATATAGCCGTGCCCGTCACCGTCACGCCCGGCGACCACGATGCCGGTTTCGTCCGCCTCGGCACTGGACGCCGCGGCAGGGTCAATCGCCACCACCACGCGCGACAGATGCGGCGTCGCATTACGGCGCGCCGCCTCGATCATGCCGCGCTGCCACAGCGCGCCCGGCATATCGTCGAGAATTTCGCCGTCGAGTTCCTGACGCCCGAGCCGCGTCCCTTCATAGCGCCGCACGATCTGGTCGAGAAAAACGGGTGCCAGGTTGCTGCGGTTTTCGGCAGTACGGCCGCGCGTCGCGGCCACTTTCGGGTCGGCGAGCAGCAGGCGGATCAGCTTGGTCGGCCGCGGCGTCGTGGTCACTACGGCGCGCGGATCAGTGCCGAGCCGCAGCCCGAACATCAGCATGTCCCACGCCTCGGGATAGCGCCACGCCGCCAGCTCGTCGCACCACGCAAGATCATGCTGTGGCCCGCGCAGCCTTTCAGGCTCGTCGGCGCTGAACAGTGTCGCGACAGCACCGTTCGCCCAGGTCAGCCGTCGTTTCGACGGCTCGTAAAGCGGCCGGTCCCAGGGCGGCGCGATCGCCAGCAGGCCACTTTCGCCTTCAACCATCACGTCGCGGGCATCGGCCGCCGTCGGCGCCACCAGCGCCACTCGCCGCGCCGTACGTGCGGCAACACGGCCACGCACAAACTCGGCGCCGGTGCGCGTCTTGCCAAAGCCGCGCCCCGCCAGCAGCAGCCAGATGCGCCAGTCGCCGTTTGGCGGCAGTTGTGCCTCGCGTGCCCGGTAGGCCCAATCATATTTGATCTGTTCGGCCTGCTTCGGGCTTAGCGAGCGGATCAGCTCATTTCTCAGCGGTTCCGGCAGCAAGGCGAGCGAGCTCGCGCGCAAGGAATTCACGCGGATCTTCTCCTTCCTCTACCGGGGTTTCGGCATCCGGCCGGCGCGACGCCGCCGGGAACATGCCGAGATGCCGTGCAATCGCATCAAGCGCCGCTTTCTTGTCGTACAGTTTGACCCGGGAATGCCCGGGATCGCTGCCGGGAACGATCTCGGAGATCGCCGCGGCATCTTCCGAACTCAGCTCGGCTGCCGCCTTGATCCGGAACCCGTCCGGACCCCATTCGATGATGTGCCGCAAATCGGCAAACGCGATATGCGCGTATTCCAGCAATACCCGCTCTGGCGTGATGCCGAGCCGGGCGGCGCGCGCCGCAACCTCCTCGATATCACCACTGCCGGCCGTTTCCGGCGCCACCTTTCGCGGTTTGGTTCCCGGCCGTTTGGCGGTGCCGCGCCGTGGAGTACGAGGTGCCACCAGGGATGCCCGCCGAATTTGCCGTCGGGCACCGCCGCGCCCAGATCATTCAGTGTGAAGAATGTCTATCAGTTCGATCCGGATTTGTCAACATATAATTGCTATTTTGATAATACCCGTGCGCCTGCTAAATGCGCTTCAAGCGCCCCCAGAGCCGCGATGAGTATCCCCGACGCCGCCTCCTGACTGACCCGCCGACCGCTCCAGCCTTGCCCCAGCGCCCATTCCTTGACCGAACATTCCCAACCAACGACGTGCCACAGGCACGAGCCCGCTGGCGAAGCAATGCCGCCGACTGCCTGGATCGCCCGCCATACCGCGTTGCGCGCCGCCTCGATGCGCAACCCCGGCCCGTCGCGGTCGGGCCGCACACCGCGTTCCCCGAGGCGCAGGGTCGAAAGGTCAACCGCTCGCAGCGGGTCGAGCTGGGCTACCGCGAACCGGGCCCGAAAATCCTCCCCCGCCGCGCGCATGCCGGCGGTAATCGAGCCGCGCCGCTCCATCATCGCCAGTGTGTCGACCGCCCGATACGGCCGCGCCGGCTGCCCGGCTGCATCGGCAATCGTTTGCGGCAGGCGTTCAATCAGGCCGTGCTGCTGGCGTTCTTCCGTCGGCCAGTCTTCGTTCGGCATATCAAAGGCCCCACGCGTGCGTCGGCCAGCCATTCTTACCTCCAGAGAATAAAACGTGAACAACTCAGTCGTGCGAAAAATTTCGCTCGATGCGTCCGAGTCGGCGCAGCAGCGTCTTTGGGGGGTCCCGCGTGACTCGCCCTTGCTTGCCGCCGACCGCCGTTGCAAGAGCTTCGATTTCCCGTAACTTTCGGTGCTCACTGTGGCTGCCGGGCGCGATATGACACGCGACGTGATGTTCGGGGCAATATGCTGAACCCGGCAGGCACGGCATTCCACAAAACCTGACCGCGGCTGCAGGCCCCGCCGCTCCCGGTCTAGGCTCGATAAGGAAAGCACAACAATCGTCACCGCCCCTGGGGCCTCCCGCCATTACCATTGCATTCTGTTCCGCCCGCATACGCCGACCTCCCTTGCCAAAGGCGTCGGCGAGATATATTATGATAATAGCAATGTCAATATCGCAATATAATCACGGCGAACGATGGACGCGACATGGTTTCAGCAGGCGCTCGACCAGGCCGGCGTGTCGCAGGCCGATCTGGCGCGGCATCTGCGCCTCGCACCCTCGGCGATCTCGCGCATGCTGAAGGGCGAGCGCCAGATGAAGCTGCTGGAGGCGGTGCAGGTCGCGACGTTTCTCGGCATCGCGCAGGACGAGGTTCTGCGCCGAGCCGGCGCCGATATCGACCCGCCGCCAAATAGCAAACTGTCGCGGAGCGAGCCGCCGCGTCGCGGTCGGCCACCCCGCCCCCTCGGAAGCCGCGTCGTGACGCCGGCATTCCCGCCACTGCTCGCCACCGCCACCCCCACCCCACGCTCGGAGTCGATCCCGATCCGCAGCGCCGCGCGCGGTGGCAACGATCAGCAGATGTTTCTGCAAGACGGCCCGATCGGCTTCACACAGCGCCCCGCCAATCTGACCCGCGTGCGCGACGCCTATGCGATCTACATGATCGGCGACAGCATGGAGCCACGCTACGAGCAGGGCTGGCTGCTGCACGTCAACCCGTTCAAGCCGCCAGTCCGCGGCCGCGACGTCGTCGTCTACAAGAAAGGCGATGCAGTGCTGATCAAGCAGTTCATCCGCTGGGAAGGCGACATGATTCTGTTACGGCAACTCAACCCGGAGGGCGAACTGCGCATCCCGCGCGACGACATCATCGAATGTCACCTCGTCGTCGGCGTCGATCAGGAAGGATGATGGCGCTGCCGCATTTGTCATTGCCCGGAGCGCACGCTACGATCCCGGCACACGCTGTGATCCCAATGAGCAACCGAATTTCGCGAGGCAGCCGATATGCGCACGAGCTTTGCCGTCAACGACATGACGATCCACCGGGTCGTCGAGCAGGAGCATGGCTTCACCCCGATGCTCGAATTTCTGCCGACCCTGTCAAAGGAGATGCTCGACGAGAACCTCTCCTGGCTCGCTCCCGGCGGCTATGATTCGAGCACCGGCAACGTCGTGCTATGCTTTCAGTCCTATGTCGTCAAGACGCCGCACCACAACATCCTGGTCGATTCCTGCATCGGCAACGACAAGAATTTCCCGCTGCGCGAGGCCTGGAACAAGAAGAGCGACGGCAACTGGATGGGCGCGCTGAAAGCCGCCGGCCTCGGCCCCGACGATATCGATTTCGTGATGTGCACCCACTTGCACGGCGACCATGTCGGCTGGAACACCAAGCTCGAAAACGGCCGCTGGGTGCCGACCTTCCCGAAGGCGCGCTACCTGTTCTCGAAAAAGGAATACGCCTACTGGTCCGAGGTGCATGAAAAGACTCCGCTCGACCAGATGACCGACAGCGTGCTGCCGATCATCGCCGCCAACAAGGCAGAACTGGTCACCAGCGACCACGCCCTCAACGACCACATCCGCCTGACCCCGACCCCCGGCCATACGCCCGACCATTTCGCGGTCTGCGCCGGCAAAGGCGGCGACGCGGCCGTGTTCACCGGCGACCTGATTCACTCGCCATTGCAAGCGCGCTATCCCGACTTGGTCATGCGCGTCGACACCGACCGCGCCCAGGGCTGCGCCACCCGCCGCAGCTTTTTCGAGCGCTACTGCGACACCGACACGCTGTGCTGCACGATGCACTTCCCCTCGCCCTCGGTCGGCCACATCAAGCGCTGGGACAACGGCTTCCGCCTCGACTACGTCAAGGACTGAGTTTCCACCCTGCGCATTTCCCTCCCTCGCAACCGGGGGAGGGTCAGACGCTGCAACCGAGGACGCAATGGCCTTAGACGGCGCATTCCTTGAACTGCTCGCGGCATTTACCGTTGCTGTGATCGCGAATGACGGCACCGGCCTCGCGGCGCTGTTCACGCCGGACGGCATCTACGCCGACGAGTTTTTCGGCGCACATCAGGGCCGTCCGGCGATCGCCGCAATGCTGCAGCGGTTCCACGATACCGGCCGCGACTACCGCTGGGATTTCATCGATCCGGTCTGCACCGGCTCCATCGGCTATGCCCGGTTTCGCTTCAGCTTCGCGTCACGCGTTCCCGGCTGCGAGGGCCGCCCGGTGATGTTCGAAGGCATCAGCCAGTTTCATCTCGTTGGCGGGCTGATCAGGCGTTACAGCGAGGCGTTCGACCGCGGCGTTGCTCTGGCGCAGCTCGATTTTCCGGCCGAACGCATCAAGCGCGTCGTCGAGAAAGCGGCCGCCGCGCAAAACGCCAGCCCGGAAGCACGCGCTCACCTCGACCGCTTTCACAAATAACGTCGACTACCAGGCCTCACGCCCCCGTGTCGGCCGTGCCATGCCGGTCCCGGTATCCGTGGGTTCACGCCGCTGCTGTTGCTCGGCCTCGTGCTTATCGAACATCGCCTTGGCCGCGGCATTGCGCTTGGCGCTGAACTCGGTGCGGTTGTCGCCGCACCACTCGTAGGAGGCGGCCCGCGACTGGTTCAGCTTGCTGAAATGCGGCATCACATAGCGCGCATATAGCTCGTAGGAGCGCTTGGTCGCCTCGAAATCGGCCCAATTATGCGCCTGGTGCAGAAACGCGCCGAATTCGCCTTGCTTGGCCTGCAGCCGTTCGATCAGGGCGATCGCGTCATCCGGGGTGCCGCACACGCCAAACTTGTTTTCGATAAACCATTCAAGCTTGTTCTGGCCGGCCGGCACGTTGAAACGCGGCTGGTTGTTGTTGAGATAGCCGAGATAACGGTCAAAGCCCCACTGCGCGTTTTTCATCGCCTGCTCGCGGGTTTCGGCGATGTGCATCGGACCGACCAGGCGCAGCCGGTTGGCGTCCATCCTGCGGCCGTGTTCCGCCGCAATGCCGTTGGCGATCTCCCAGTTCGAGGCCAGCGCGTCATAACCGAACGGGTTGGTCGCGGCGACGCAGATCATGCTGAGATCGTATTTGCCCGCGAGGCGCCCGCCGGACGGCGTGATCGAGCTGACCACCGCCATTTCCGGGTACGGCTTGGTGTAGGGCAGCAGGTGCAGGCGGGCCGCGTTCATCGTGTACCAGTCGGTCTGCTCGGTGACGATCTCGCCGTTGAACAGGCGGATAATCACGTCGATCGCCTGGGCCATGCGGTCGCGCTGGGTCATCGGGTCGATGCCCATCATGACCGCGTCCGACGCCAACAGGCCCGGACCGCAGCCGAACATGACACGGCCGCGCGTCATATGGTCGAGCTGCACGATGCGGTCGGCTGTCATCATCGGGTGGTGGTAGGGCAGCGAGATGACGCCGGTGCCGAGCCGGATATGCTTGGTGCGCTCGGCCGCAAAGGCGATGAAGATTTCCGGCGACGAGATGATCTCGTAACCGGCCGAATGGTGCTCGCCGATCCACGCCTCCTGAAACCCCAGTTTGTCGAGATGCTGGATCAGTTCGAGGTCGCGTTCGAGGCACTGCGTCGGGTTCTCCTCGTTCGGGTGGAACGGCGGCAGGAAAATCCCGTGGCGAAGGTTGATCTCGGTCATCGCATAGCCTCGCTGATCATAAGCTATGCAAGGTTAGCGGAGTTCGCAGGTGCGGAAAACATTTCCGCCTGCAACCCCGGCACGCCAATATGCCGCCGCTACATACCTGCCCAGCGGCCGAGGAGCCTGTTTCCGCCATGAGCCTGTCGCCCGATGAATATCGCCTGCACCTTGAAACCACTTCCGTCCGCGCCGGCTTCAGCTTCGACAGCGTCGCGCTGCCGCGCGAAGGCGATGTCACCGTCGGCAAGCTGAACATGCATTACCTCGATTGGGGCGGCGACGGGCTGCCGACGATCCTGTTCCTGCATGGCGGCGCGCTGAACGCCCATACTTGGGACCTCGTCTGTCTTGCCTTGCGCGGCGAATACCGCTGCATCGCCCTCGACCAGCGCGGCCACGGCGACACCGACTGGTCCGAGGAAGGCGATTATTCGATGGGCGCCCAGCTCGCCGACACTACCGGGTTTGTCGATAAGATGGGCCTCGACAAGTTCATCCTGATCGGCATGTCATTGGGGGCTATCAACTCGCTGGCCTATGCGATTTCGCATCCCGAGCGGCTGCAAAAACTGGTCATCATCGATGCCGGGCCGGAAATGCGCCGCCCCGGGTCGAGCCGCATCCGCGACTTCGTCAACGGCGTCAAGGACACCGTCACGGTCGAAGGGATCATCGAAAAGGCGCTGCAATTCAACCCGCGTCGCGACCCGGTCATCCTGCGCCGCAGCCTGATGCATGCACTGCGGCAGCAGCCCGACGGCAGCTGGCGCTGGAAGTACGATCGGCGCCGCTTTGAAGTGCTCGACCAGGAAAAGCACCGCGCCGAACGTGCCGCCCTGGCCGACGGGCTCGCCCGCATCACCTGCCCGACGCTGATCGTGCGCGGCGGCGAAAGCGACGTGTTCCACGAGGAAGACGGGATTCGCCTGGCACAGCGCCTGCCGGACGGCAAATTCGTCACCGTGCCGCGCGCCGGACACACGGTGCAGGGTGACAACCCGAAAGACCTCGTCGCCGAACTGCGCCAGTTTCTCGGCAACAAGAACTGAAGCTGCTGAATTTTTCGCTGAAGCAGTTTCCGGCCAATCTGGATCGTCATTCCTCGAAAAGCGGGAAACCCAAAGCCAACGCTTCACCGCTTGCCCTGGCGCCCCCGCGCCAAACCCTGTCGAGCAGTCATCCCGGCACAGGCCGGGATCTACCGGTCAGGTTGCGAGTTGTGGCAAAGTGGATTCCGGCCTGCGCCGGAATGACACCATCGCTTTTATTTGGCAAACAGCCGCGCTAGCAGCCGGCCGTCACCGGGTCACCTTGCGGACGCGGTGGTTGTTGGTGTCGCCGATATAGATCGCGTTATCCGGACCGACCACGGCGCCGTGCGGCCGGTCGAGGCCGGCCGCGGTCGCATCGCCGCCGTCGCCTCCTGTACCCTGGCGGCCGCCGGCGATATGGCTGACGATGCCGGTGCGGTGGTCGATGCGGCGGATCGCATGGTTTTCGGTATCGACGATCAACAGGCTGCCGTCGCGATCGATCGCCATTTCCTTTGGCGCGTCGAACACCGCCTCGCGCGCCGGGCCCCCATCGCCGCCATAACCGCGTGCTGTCGTTCCGGCGATTGTGCTGATAATGCCGGTTTTCGCATCGACCGCCCGCAGGCTGCTGCCCTGGCGTTCGAGAATATAAACCGTACCGTCGCCGCCGACCTTGACGGCTCGCGCGCCAAACGTGCCGGCATCGATCGCCTTGCCGCCGTCGCCGCTATGCTCACTCGCACCGGTCCCGGCAAAGGTTGCGATCATCCCAGCCGCAATATCGACGGCCCGCACCCGGTTGTCGGCGACATCGGTGATGTAGAGCAGCGCCTCGCCGGGTCCGAAAGCAAGCCCGTTCGGCTCGGCCAACCCGGCTCGCGCCGCCGGCCCCCCATCGCCGCCATAGGCCGCTTCGCCGGTGCCGGCGAGCGTCGTGATCGTGCCGCTCGCGGCGTCGATCCGCCGTACCCGGCGATTGAGCCGGTCGGCGACATAGAGATTGCCGGCGCGGTCAATCACGATTCCGTAAGGCTCGTTCAGCGACGCGGCAATCGCCGGCCCGCCATCGCCGGCAAACCCCTTTTCGCCATTGCCAGCAACCGTCGAAATGATGCCGCTCGCAGCATCGACCCGGCGGATGCGGTTGTTAAACGTATCCGAAAAAAACATATGGCCGGCGCGGTCGAACACGATATCGAACGGCCCGTTCAGCAACGCCTGGGCGGCCGGCCCACCATCGCCGGCAAACCCTTTCTCCCCAGTGCCGACCGCCGTACTGATCTGGTGCTGCAGCATGTCAGGATATCCTCCGGCAAAATCTCGATTTTGCCGAGATTGCGTCGCTGCGCCGGCAATGACAATAAGATGGTCGCCGGTGGCACCGAGTGCGCCGCGGGGCGCGCCAAATCGGCCACGATGCGGGGTGACAGCGATGAGCGATGCGAAAAAACCAAAGCTGGTCGGGATCAACCATGTCGCAATCGAGGTCGGCGACATCGACGAGGCGCTCGCGTGGTACGGCCAGATTTTCGAATTCGGCTTGCGCGGCCGCGGCGAGCGCAGCGCCTTTATCGATATGGGTGATCAGTTCATCAACTTCGCCTGCGTGCCGGGTCTTGAGGCGGACGGTGTCGAGCGCCGCCATATCGGCTTTGTCGTCGATGACCGCTCGTCGGTAAAAGCCCGCGCCGAGGCGGCCGGCGCCACGATGGTCGACGGTCCGTTTCTCGATTTCCTCGATCCCTGGGGCAACCGTATCGAGGTCATCGAATACGCCAACATCCAGTTCACCAAGGCGCCGCATGTCTTGCGCGGCATGGGACTTGCGCTCGACAAGAACGACAGCGCCAAAAAGGAACTCGCGGCGAAAGGAATGGTCCCGGAGGGCAAGCCATGACCAAATTTCAGCTCAGCCTGATGGTGCGCGGCCAGCATCCGACGGGTGATGTCGCTGCCCATCTGAAGGACGATCTCGACCTGATAAAACGCGCCGAAGAGCTTGGCTTTGACGGCGTCGTCAAAGGCTCGCATTACAGCGCAGCGCCGTTTCAGCCGATGCAGCAGATCCCGTTTCTGTCCTATGTCGCGGCGATCGCACCCAAGCTGCGCATCATCCTCGGTCTGGTGCTGGTGCCGTTGCACAAGCCGCTCGACCTCGCCGAGCAACTGGCAACGCTCGACATCCTGTCAGGCGGCCGGCTGGTGTTCGGAGCCGGCATCGGCTACCGCGATGTCGAGTTCAAGGCGTTCGACGTACCACGCGGCAGGATGGGGCCGCGTTTCGAAGAATGCATGACCGCGATCCGCCGTCTGTGGACCGAAGATTCCGTTGATATGAAAGGATCGCATTTCGAACTCGATCATGCGACCTGCCCCGCCAAACCACTGCAAAAGCCGACGCCACCAATCTGGATCGGCGCCAATGCCGATGTCGCAGTCAAGCGCGCCGCGCGGATCGGCGATTGCTGGTATATCAACCCGCACAACACGCTGGCGACGATCGAGCGCCAGATGGACATCTACAAGCGCGCCCTCGACGAATACAAAAAGCCGTTCCCCACGGAAGTCCCGATGCGGCGCGAGGTGTTTGTCGCGCCGAGCCGCGCCGAAGCGATCCGCCTGGCGCAGCCCTATCTAGAAGAAAAATACCGCGCCTACCGCGCTTGGGGGCAGGACAAAGTGATGCCGGAGGGCGACGATTTCGACCACGCCTTCAATGAGTTGCTGGAAGACCGCTTCCTGATGGGCTCGCCGGCTGAAGTCGCTGACCAGATCATCCGGCTCAACCGCCGGTTGGGAGTTAACCACATCGCCGCGTCGGTGCATTGGCCTGGCATGCCCAATAGCCTGGCGCTCGACCAGTTGCACATCCTCGCCGAGGAAGTGATGCCGCAGGTTCGGCGCGGGATTTAATTAATAAAACTTAACGTCTGGCGCTACGCACGCCACCTTCATAAGTTGCAAACAAAATTATTTTCTTGGTGTGAGCAACATCACACCTACCGGACCTGCTCGCCTCGATAATCCGCCCATTACGACGGGTGATTTCACCCGTTCGCAGCGCCACTCCGGCGCACAGCAATGGGAGCAGGCCGTGGATTTCCTTTCCGTCCCCCTGTCCGGCACCGCTCGCGACGCGGCTCAAGCCCGCGCCGATGACGCAAACGAGCGCGCGGCACGCCGCTGCGCACTCGTCCATCTCTGATCAGCAACCGTTACGCGATATTGCGGAGGGGCAAGATGGTCCACAAAGCTCCGCTGATCAGCGACCTGAAAACGCGCCGCCAGTCTCTCGGCTGGTCTCCCGCGGAAGTAAGCGAGCGCTGCGGCATCGACGAAAAATCTCTGATTGACTGGGAAAGCGGTTGCATTTCACCACGGCTCGACGCCGTCGAGCAGTGGGCTGCGGCGCTTGGCCTTAAGGTAACCGCAACTCCGGTACAAAGCGCCGCGGGCCAGGGGCTGCACGTCGATTGGCACAACCGCCACGTCAGCGTTGACGGGTCGGCAATCCGGTTAACTCCGATGGAATGGAAGGCGTTGGAACGCCTCGCCTGGTCGCCCGGCGAACTGGTGACACACCAGGACCTGTTCCGTCACCTGTACGGTGACGATCGCCACTACCGTGCGCAATCGACCGCGGTGCGCGTGCTCATCACCAAGCTGCGCCGTTTGCTGCCGCTGCGTATCGAGGCACAGTGGCGTCGCGGCTACATCGTCAGTGGACTGACGCCATCCCACCCTAATGCCGCAAGCCCAACTCCATCCAGCGATAGCGAGCCGGAACCAGAACCGCCCAGAATCATCGATCCCGGCGCCGAGAAACCGGCCGCGCTGAAAACGGTCGCAGCGGGACCTATCGTGCTGCGACCCGCCGCGCCACGGCCCGCCGCGCCACGACCCGTCACGACAAAGCCGGCCCTGCGCGAGCCGCCGGCAATACCGTCGGACGTCATCAGGCTCAATGCCACGCCGACGCAGCGCCTTCCGGCGCCGGCGGCCCGGCCCACTCAGCACCGTGCGGAAGAGCTTGGCGTCATCGAGCAGTTCCTCGCCGAACGCGGCGCGACCCGCTGCCCGGATGTCGCGACGATCCAGCACTCGCCGCTGCCGACCCTCGTCTGGGACAAGATCAAGCGCAAATGGGTTCGCCCGAACCTGTCGAACCGCGAGGCAAGCTGACCCTCATCGGGTCAGCCACGCTTGGGCGTGTTCGGGGCCGGCAACCGACCTTCGGCGACAGCGTGACACGCGACGAGCGCACCACCGGTTTGCGAGATGTCCGGAGCCGGCAACAGCTCCGGGCGCTCGCTGCGGCAACGTTCGTTAGCAAACGGGCAACGCGGGTGAAATGCGCAGCCCGGCGGCGGATCGATCGGGTCGGGCACCTCGCCGGCCACCGGCTCACGGTCCTGCCCTGCTCCGTCGGCGGCTTCGAGCCGCGGGATCGTCTCCAGCAGCAGCCGCGTGTAGGGATGACGTGGCCGTGCGAATAGCTGGTCGGTATCCGCAACCTCGACCAGCCGCCCAAGATACATGACGCCGATCCGGTCGGAGATTTGATAGATCACCGCCAGATTGTGCGAGATGAACAGGTAGGTCAGGCCAAACTCGCGCTGTAAATCCTTCATCAAATTAAGGATTTGCGCCTGCACCGACACATCGAGCGCCGAGGTCGGTTCGTCGCACACCAGAAATTCCGGCTTCGCCGCTAACGCCCGCGCGATGGAGATGCGCTGGCGCTGCCCGCCGGAAAACTCGTGTGGATATTTATCGCCATCGGCCGGCGACAGGCGCACCTGACGCAACAGCTCGGCGACCCTCTCGCGCAGTTCCGTCTTGCGGGCCACCAGCCCATACGTCACCAGCGGCTCGGCGATGATGCTGCGCACCCGCCAGCGCGGGTCGAGGCTCGCATAAGGGTCCTGAAAAATCATCTGCATGCGGCGGCGCAACGGCGCCATCGCCCGGCGGGTCTTTAGTTGCGCCAGGTCGGTGCCGTCAAACGCGATCCTGCCGGCGCTCGGGCGGTACAGCCCGACAATGCAGCGCGCCACCGTCGACTTGCCACAACCGGATTCGCCGACCAGCGAAAACGTCTCGCCGCGCCGGATCGCAAAGCTCACCCCATCGAGCGCCTTGACCCAGGCCCGCTCCTTGCGTTGCAACACCCGTTCGATGACCGGAGGCGACACATCGAAATAGCGCTTGAGGCCGTCAACCTCGAGAAGCGCCGTCGTTTCTGACGTAAAGGAACTCAACATAGCGTCTTGTCGTCCCGGCGGCGGTCGACAATATTTGCCGGGCTAGCGCGATCAGCCGTCGCCGCTGCGTACAGCCAGCAGGCCGCCTCGGTCCCCGGCGCCGGCATCAGGCCGGGCCGCTCGCGCCGACAGCGCTCAAAGACCTCGGGACAGCGCGGATTGAAGGCGCAACCTGGCGGAATTTCATTGAGGCGCGGCATCGCGCCATCAATCTGTTGCAGCCGCTCCCGCCGCAATCCGATGCGCGGGATCGATTGCATCAGCCCGGCCGTGTACGGGTGGTGCGGCTCCGCGACCATCGCGCGCACCGGCCCGATTTCGGCGATGCGCCCGGCATACATCACCGCGACCCGATCGGCGGTTTCGGCGATAACCCCCATATCGTGCGTCACCAGCATGATCGCGGTGCCGTGGTCACGGCACAACCGCTTTAACAGCGCGATGATCTGCGCCTGGATCGACACGTCGAGCGCCGTGGTCGGCTCGTCGGCAACGACCAGAAGCGGGTTCGCCGCCAGCGCCAGGGCGATCACCACGCGCTGCCGCATGCCGCCGGAAAACTGGTGCGGATAATGGTCGAGACGCTGCGCCGCACCGGCAATGCCGACTTCGCTCAGCAAGGCAATCGCCCGCTCGCGTGCCGCAATCATACCCAGGTCGAGATGCGTGCGGATCGTTTCGATAAGCTGTTGGCCGATTGTGTAGAGCGGGTTGAGGCTGGTCAGCGGATCCTGAAAGATCGCGCCGATTTCCTTGCCGCGCACCCGCCGCATCGCCTCATACGGCAGATTGTCGATACGGCGACCGCCGAACACGATCTGCCCGCCGGCGATCCGCAGCGGCGGCTCGAGCAGGCCGATGATCGCCGCACCGGTCAGCGATTTTCCTGCCCCCGACTCCCCGACGACGCCCAGCACCTCGCCCGGTGCGATCGAAAAGCTGACATCATCGACCGCGACCAGCGTGCCGCGCCGGGTCGGCACTTCGATCCGCAAATGCTCGACCCGCAGCAGCGGCTCCGCTGCCACTAGCGCAGCTTCGGGTTGAGCGCGTCGCGCAGCCAATCGCCGAGCAGATTGACCGACAGGATCAGCAACGCCAGCACGATGCCAGGAAAAATCGAAATCCACCAATCGCCCGACAGAAGATAATCGTTGCCGACCCGGATCAGCGTGCCGAGTGACGGTTCGGTTGGCGGCAGACCAACCCCGAGAAACGACAAGGTCGCCTCGGTCAGAATCGCCAGTGCCAGGTTGATCGTCGCGATGACCAGCACCGGCCCCAGCACATTGGGCAGCAGGTGGCCGAGCACGATCCGCACCGGATGCACCCCGATGACCCGCGCCGCCTGGATGTATTCCTTGTTGCGCTCGACCAAGGTCGAGCCGCGCACCGTGCGCGCATACTGCACCCAGGCCGACAGGGCGATTGCTGCTACCAGCACATACAGCGCGATCTCGCCCTGTACATCGCGCGGCAGGACGCTGCGCGCGACGCCATCGATCAGCAACGCGATCAGGATCGCTGGAAAGCTGAGCTGCACGTCGGCAACCCGCATGATCAGCGTCTCAATAACGCCGCCGCGCCAGCCCGCGACAAGACCGAGCGTCACACCGAGCAGCAAGGCAAGGACTACCGCCGACACCCCGACGAACAGCGACAGCCGCGCGCCATAGAGGATCGTCGACAGCACATCGCGCCCCTGATTGTCGGTCCCCAGCGGGTAGCTCCAGTTGCCGCCATCAACCCAGGCCGGCGGGTCGGTGGCATCCATCAGGCTCAGCGACGCCAGATCGTAAGGGTCGTGCGGCGCGATCCAGGGTGCCGCGAATGCCGCAACGATAATCGTCGTCGCGATGATCGACGCGACGATCGCCACCGGCGAATGCCGATAGCTCCAGGAGAGATCGCTGTCGAAAATCCGCCGCATCTGTCCCGGCGCCGAAGTCGGCGATGCAGCCGTCGCCGCGGCCGTCGCGGCTGAGGTTGCCAGCTCAGACATTCGCGGCCCGTTCGCGGTCGATGCGCAATCGCGGATCGACGACGAAATACAGCAGGTCGACGACGAGATTGATCACCACAAAGAAAAATCCGACCAGCACCAGATACGCCGCCATAACCGGAATATCGGCAAAGGTTACGGCCTGGATGAACATCAGCCCCATGCCGGGCCACTGAAACACGGTTTCGGTAATGATCGCGAACGCAATAATTGAGCCGAGCTGCAATCCGGTGATCGTGATCACCGGCACCAGCGTATTTTTCAGGGCGTGCCCGAAATTGATCGCGCGGCTGCTCAGTCCGCGCGCCCGCGCGAACTTGATGTAGTCGGTGCGCAACACCTCGATCATCTCGGCGCGCACGAGCCGCATGATCAGCGTCATCTGAAAGAGCGCCAGCGTGACCGCCGGCAAGATGATCGCCCGCCACCCGCTCGCGGTCAGAAGCCCCGTCGACCACCACCCGATATGCACGACTTGCCCGCGCCCGAAACTCGGCAGCCAGCCGAGCATGACCGCAAAGATCAGGATGAGCAGGATGCCGATCAGAAACGTCGGCAGCGAAATCCCGACGAGCGACCCGGTCAGCATCGCCTGCGATGCCCAGGATCGTCGGTGGAGCCCGGTATAGATCCCCATCGGCACGCCGAGGACGAGCGCGATCATCGCCGCGACAAAGCTCAATTCCAACGTCGCCGGCGCCTTTTCGAGGATGATCTGCCCGACCGGCCGCGCCTGCTGGTAGGAGAGCCCGAAATTCCCCTGCGCCGCGTGCCCGACGAACCGGGCGAATTGGAGAAAGAAATTCTGGTCGAGCCCCAGCTCGTGCCTCAACGCCACCCGCTCCGCCGGCGTCGTGTCCTGCCCGACCATGTTGTTGATCGGGTCGCCGACATAATTGAACAGCGCAAACGCAATCAGCGCCACCGCCAGCAACACCAGCCCCGCCTGAAAAATACGCCGGATGACGAACGCGATCATCGGATTTCCCCCTCTCCGCCCAGTGG
>DATAUE010000061.1:0-2295 GCA_036268425.1 Allostellaceae bacterium | reverse complement strand
GACTATTTGCTCACCAACCGCTTCTACCGCCGCGATCCCTCCGCCAGCAGCGATCTTCCCGATGACGTCAGGCAAGTGCTGGGGTCGGTGGAGGCCTCGTTCCTCGGCGCCGCATTCGGCGCCATCCGGGACGATTACGGCGACCTCCAGCAATATTTCAGCGATGGGCTGGGACTCGGCGCGGATGAACAAGCGACGCTCCACGCACGCTATCTGGAAACATGACAGCCTTCGCGCCGCGATAGCCCCGCGCCGTGCGTCGCGTTAATCTCAGGCCGCGGCTTCCATTTCGGCGTCGAGATCGGCGATAACGTCCTCGAATGCCGAGATCGCCTGCTGTACGGCGGCAATCTGCATCAGTTCCCAGCCGTTGACCGGGCCATTGCGGTTTTGCAGTGCGACAACCAAATCCCGCCGTTGCTCCTTGAGCTGAATCAGCGGCAAACCGTGATCAGGCAGATATCCCATTATCGTGTTCCCCGGCCCTTGTGCTCGCTGCCCTGTTGAATCGGGCAACGACGAAACATACCCGACCAGTTCTGCCATTCGTTTACAAAACTCCGGCGAATTTTAGCGATCGGCGTAAGACCGCGCTTGCACGGTTTCAGGCCGGCGGCGCGGTCGGCACTGCCCCGATCGCGGCTCCGATCGCGCTATCGAGCGCTTGCGCAACGCAATTGGTTGAGAAGTCGGTCTGATGCAGTCCATCCGGCCCGATCAACGCGTCACGGACCTTGTCGCGCTCCTGCCACTGCTCCATGAGCGCAAAGCGCGGGAACAGATTGACCTCCGCCGATTTGGCGACGTTGGATATCAGCGAAACCATGAGCCTCGTGTCATGCTCGTTTTTCATCAGGGCCGGTGCATATTGCAGGTCCATCAGGATGACATCGGTCTCCAGACCCTTGAGCCAGCTCACGCCGGTCGCGATGGTTGCGGCGACCCGGTACGGATCGTACAAATCGCGGTGAAAGATCGCATTCGTTCCGACTTGCCAGATCACGAGCGCCGGCGCTTCGGAGATGACATCAGACTCGAAGCGCGGTAACTCCTCCGGCGCCTCCTGGCCACCGATCCCCCGATTAAAAACATCAATCATCCGATCGGGAAAACGCTTGCGGAGCGCGAGTTCAAGCCGATACGGGTAAGGGATGACGTCGCCCTCGCCCGCCGTCGAGGACGAACCGATCGCGACAACCTTGATCCTGCGCTGCCGAACCAGGCTCCGGGTCAGATGGCAAAGCCCGTGTTGTAGTCCGACAATATTGAGATGAGGGTCGCAAGGGTTCGGTGCGTCGGTCATTTGAACCATCCGTTTGCACGTATCATCCGAAGTTGCGCAATTATTTCGCCGTCAAAACGCTCGCCATTGCAAGTCTATTTCGTCTGACGCTAGTGTGCGCTCCCTTGCCCCTCGGTGGAGACCCATCATGGACGGAAAAGTCATTGTCGTGACCGGCGCACTGGGCGCTCTCGGGCGGATCTTCGTCGACGAAGCACTGACGCGCGGCGCCCGGGTTGCGGCCGTCGACCACGCACCCACGAAAGTCACGGCCACGGCAAAACGGCTTGAGCTTGGCGGCGTCGATCTGACCGACGCGGCCCAGGCCCGCAACGCGATCGAAGCCGCGGCTACGCATTTCGGCAGGCTCGATGCGCTGGTCAACATCGCCGGCGGCTTCGTATTCGAGGCGATCGCCGAAGGCGATCCGCAAAGCTGGCAGCGCATGCATGCGCTCAATGTGATGACCGCGCTCAATACGTCGCAAGCGGCAATCCCGCATCTGGCCGCATCCGGCGCCGGGCGTATTGTCAATGTCGGCGCTATGGGGGCACAGCAGGCCGGTGCGGGTATGGGCCCCTACGCCGCCTCCAAGGCCGGCGTGCATCGCCTCACCGAGGCGCTAGCGGCGGAATGGAAGGGCAAGATCGCCGTCAACGCAGTGCTGCCGTCGACCATCGACACCCCCGCCAATCGCGCCAGCATGCCGAAGGCAGATTTTGCCAAATGGGTGAGCCCGAAAGAACTCGCCGAGGTGATCTTGTTTCTGGTCAGCGATGCCGCCAGCGCCGTCACCGGTGCGTTGCTGCCGGTCAGCGGGCGGGTCTAGTCCGGGATCAATAGCCGCAGCCTGGATTTGAATCGAATGCTCTGCTTGCCCGCAAGCGCCATGCCGTCGCCTTCGGCCGTCTCGTCGGTCTAGGTGCCAAACGCAAAGGAAAGAGTCGCCGCCGCGCCGGCGCGCAGCACCATGACGTCCTGATTACCGCCCTCGGTGCCAGTCAGCATCTCCA
>DATAUE010000060.1:0-4596 GCA_036268425.1 Allostellaceae bacterium | reverse complement strand
CTTCGATACGGTGCGCTGGCTGTGGCAATATTTCCTGCTCGGCGCCGTGATCGTGCTGCCGATCTGGTTCCTGGTGCGGTTGGTAAACGCGCCTCGCGGGCATTAAGCCGGACCGCGAAGGCCGCGCCTACACCTGCTTTTTATTGCGACATATGAAATGGCCGTGGCCGCACTGTTTGGCCAGCCGGGCCTTATTCGGTCGTAACGTTCGATGATTGGACCGGCCATCGTCGGTCAGTGCAATCTGCACCGATTATTGACTATTCGTCGCCCTGGCGGGGGCTGGACGAGGCCTCAGCCTCACCCGGCATGGCGTGATCACGCGGTCCGCGATGACGTCGGCGCCGTCGGTGCAGGGGGAAGCGGTCCGCCGCGCCCTCATAGGCGTTGCCGTTACCATTTTGATTGCCGCCGCCATTGGCGCCGTTCGGGCCGGGACCATTGGCGCCCTGGCCCTGCTGGGGGGCGGGCTGGTTCGACCCCTGGCCGCCGGTGATGAAGGATGGCAGCCGCTCGACATCCGCATCGTTGGCGGGTTGGGGCTGGAATTGCTGCGGCCGCGGCTGAAACTGGTGCGGCTGCTGCTGGGGTTGCTGCTGCGGATATTGCGGCTGCTGCGAATATTGCTGCTCGCGCGGATAGAACTGTTGCGGCTCGCGCGGTGCGAATGGCTCGCCGCTAATCATCGGCTGGTCGCCGTCGCCATCGCCATCGCCATCGTCAAAAGCATCGTCACCCATGTTGCCGGATTGCTGCTGCTGGTAATAGGACGGCTGGGTCTGCCGCAAGTGTTCCTGTGCCGACGCGATCAGGCGGAAATAGTGCTCGGCGTGCTGATAATAGTTTTCGGCGGAGACGGGATCGCCGGAACTCTGCGAATCGCGCGCCAACTGGAGATATTTCTCGGCGACATGCGATGCGGTGCCCCTGATTTTCACATCGGGGCCGTTAGACTCGTACATACGTGACAAAGGATTCTGGTGGTGACCACCCTTGCGATTGCGACCGCGCATGCGCTTGTTCTGACCGTTTCTCATGATTCTCTTGTCCATCAATCCTCGTCATCAGCGGCGGCGCTGAAACAGCCGTCGCTTCTCGCTATTTGCTGGATTGCTCACACCGATTGTCGCGTTTCCAGTCGTCCTGATCAAACGATCGGCCCTGCGATGGCCATAGTCGCCAGACTTTCCTCAAGCCGACATCGGCTTTTTCAGAATCATCCCGCCGCTTCAGCCATTCACCGCTGGCCCGCCAGCGTTACGAGCCGTGCCCTAACGGATCTGTGCAAGCGTTGCAAAACCCCGACATGGCGGTGTCCGTCACCGGCTTTGCCGCGATGTCGCAACCCCTCATCATGCCCGAGCCGGCGTTTTGTGCCAGCGCGCGCCCGACCGATGAAACTCTCGGCTTGCATCCTTAGCCTGAATGTGGCGATCCCGTTTGCCGTCCGATCCGGCTTTCGCTGTTCAATCTGCCTGCGCCGCCGACCTCGGTAGGCAATCTCTGCGAGATATGCTCCGGGCGTTGTGGGCTACGCGGCACAATATCTTCGGGCCGATTCCGTAACCGCAAGCTAGTAGGTTACAGCCGACATTCCAAGCACTTTTTTGCCGGGGTCCAATGCTTTGCAGTCATGACCCTCTCGTTACTATTTCCGCGCAATAAAGGCCCGCTGTATCCCATTGAGATCGGGTCGCGGCGGCTCTGGCGCAAGCCCCGCGGCGGCAAACAATGTCGACACCGGTTCCGCCTGGTCGATCCCGAGTTCGACGACCAAGACGCCCCCGGCAACAAGCAGCACGGGTACGGTTGCGGCGATCGCCCGATAACCGGCAAGGCCGTCCGGCCCGCCATCGAGGGCGAGCCGCGGATCGAAATCCCGGACCTCGGGCACCAAGCACCCAATACTGCCGGACGCGATGTATGGCGGATTGGAAACGATCACGTCGAACGGTCCACGCACGGCTTGCGCCATGTCGCAAGCGACGAATGCCGCTCGGTCCAGGCCGAGCTGTTGGGCATTGCCGCGCGCCACTGCGAGGGCGCGAGAGCAGAGATCGGTGCCGACGCCCCAGGCGTTCGGCAGCTCTGACAGCAGCGCCAACAGTAGCGCGCCGCTGCCGGTGCCAAGGTCGGCAATGTTAAGCGGCTGCGATCGTGATGCGCGGGCATCGATTGCCGCCAGCGCAGCCTCGACCACAGTCTCGGTCTCCGGCCGCGGCACCAGCGTGGCGGCATCGATACGCAGCGGCAGACTCCAGAATTCCTTGCAGCCAAGAATGCGTGCGACCGGTTCGCCGGCGAGCCGTCGTTGCGTCAGTGCGGCAATAGCCGCCTGGTCCGGCGCAGTCAGATGCCGGCCTTCGGCGGCGGCCAGCGCAGCGTGGTCGAGGCCGAGCGCGTGGCCGATCAGAACGCGGCCGTCAAGCTCCGGCGTGTCGATCCCGCCGCCACGCAGCTTCGCCGCTACGGCGCGGCGTGCCGCGCCAACCGTCAGCGCTTCGCTGCCTTGCGCGTTCACTGCGAGGCCGGGCCGCGCCATCAATTGACCTCTTCCGCCGCAAGCTGCGCCGCTTGATGTTCGGCAACCAGCGCATCGACGATCTCGCCGAGCGCCTCGCCTTCCAGGATTTGCGGCAGTTTATACAGCGTCAGATTGATGCGGTGGTCCGAGACGCGGCCTTGCGGAAAGTTGTAGGTGCGGATGCGCTCGGAGCGGTCGCCGGTGCCGACTTGGCCGCGGCGCTCGGCGGCGCGTGCCGTATCCTGCTTCTGCCGTTCCAGATCGTACAGGCGGGTGCGCAGCACGGCGAGTGCCTTGAAGCGATTGCGGTGCTGCGAGCGGTCCTCTTGCATCATCACCACAATGCCAGAGGGGATGTGCGTGATCCGCACCGCCGACTCGGTTTTGTTGACGTGCTGACCGCCGGCGCCGCTGGAGCGCAGCGTATCGATTTTCAGGTCTGTCTCGTTGATGGCAACGTCGAGGTCCTGCGCTTCAGGCAAAACCGCGACGGTCGCGGTCGAGGTATGGATGCGTCCGGACGCTTCGGTGTCGGGCACGCGCTGTACCCGATGAACACCCGATTCATATTTGAGCTTGGCGAACGCCCCGGGGCCGCGGATTTCGGCAATGATTTCCTTGTAGCCGCCCATCGAGCCTTCGCTGGCGGTGACGATCTCGCTCTTCCAGCCCTGCTTGGCGGCGAAGCGCTCGTACATGCGGAACAGATCGCCGGCAAACAGCGCCGCCTCATCGCCGCCGGTGCCGGCGCGGATTTCGAGGATGACATTGCGCTCGTCCATCGCGTCCTTCGGCAACAGCGCCAAGCGGAGCTTCTGCTCGAGCGCGTCGCGGCGGGCTTCCAACTCCGGCTTTTCGGCTTCGGCGATCGACCGCATGTCGCTTTCGGTCGCGGTGTCATCGATCAGTGTTGCGAGGTCGTCGAGCTCGCGCTGGGCGGCGCGATAGGACTTCACCGCGTCGGCCACCGGAGCCAGCTCGGCGAATTCGCGCGACAGCTTCACATAGGTATCGCGCGGCAGCGCGGCCGCAAGGTCGCGCTGCAGCCCAGCGTGGCGGACAAGGAGCGCGTTGAGTTTCTGATCGGGCAGCATTGAACAGGCCGGCGGCTTATGACTCGGTTACGGCGGTGGAATCCAATTGTGAAATCTAATTATAGCATCGCTCCGGCGCCAATCGACGCCGCCCCGAAGGCGCCTCACTACATCGCGGATTGCCAATCAAAGATTGATCGGTCGCTTCAGCACCGCCAGCGCCGCCTCCTTGACCGCTTCGGGCAGCGTCGGATGGGCGTGGCAGGTGCGGGCGATGTCCTCTGATGATGCGCCAAACTCCATGGCGATCGCCGCCTCTGCGATCATATTGCCGGCGTCGGGGCCAAGAATGTGGACGCCGAGCACCCGATCGGTCTTGGCGTCGGCCAGGATTTTGACAAAGCCCTCGGTGGTCAGGTTGACCTTGGCGCGCGGGTTGGCGGTGAACGGGAATTTGCCGACCTCATAGGCGAGGCCGGCGGCTTTCAGCTCCTCCTCGGTTTTGCCGACCGCGGCGATCTCCGGATAGGTGTAGACCACGTTCGGGATCACCTCATAGTTCACATGGCCGGCCTTGCCGGCGAGGATTTCGGCGACCGCAACGCCTTCCTCCTCGGCTTTATGCGCCAGCATCGGACCGGCGATGACGTCGCCGACCGCGTAGATGCCGTCGACATTGGTCTTATAGTGCGGATCGACGACGACGCGGCCGCGATTGTCGGTCTTGACGCCGACCGCATCGAGGCTAAGTCCCTCGGTGTAAGGTATGCGCCCGATCGCCACCAGTACGGCGTCGGTTTCGAGCGTGTCCGCCTTACCGCCAGCGGCTGCCGGCTCAACTGTGACCTTGAGCGTCTTGCCGGACGGGTCGACGCTGGTCACCTTTGACGACAAACGGAACGTCAAGCCCTGCTTCTGCAGCATGCGATGGAATTGCCGCGCCACCTCACTGTCGATTCCTGGCAGGATGTGGTCGAGGAATTCGACGATCGTCACTTCGGCACCGAGCCGCCGCCACACCGAGCCGAGTTCGAGTCC
>DATAUE010000059.1:0-2920 GCA_036268425.1 Allostellaceae bacterium | reverse complement strand
GATGGAATTGACGCCGCGGGCGCTTGGCTTGCGCGGGCCGCTGGCGCAAACGCTCGATCAGGTGCGCGGCCTGTTCATCCCGGACGACTTTGATGCCGGGCGCAGCGAGCGACGCTTTCGGCTGATGATGCCCGACCTCGCCGTGGAGCTCCTGGTGCCGCCGTTGATGGCGAAAGTCGGGAAACTGGCCCCGCACGTACAGCTCGAAATCGTGCCATGGCGGGGATCCGCGATCTTCAGTGCCGAATTCGCTCGCACCATCGATATGGTCATCAGCATCGGCAACGCCTTCAAGGGATTTCACCGCCAGTTGCTCTACACCGATCGCGACGCGCTGGCAGTGCGGCGCGGGCATCCGCTTCGCGCAAAACTCTCGAAGCGCGACAGCTTCCTTGGTGCATCGCATATCGCAGTGGTGATCCGCGGCAGCAACGAGGATCTGATCGATGGCTGGCTGCGCACTAAAAACATCGAGCGGCCGATCGCGCTGACCGTGCCGGGTTATATCGAAGCGTTGCATGTAGTGGCGCGCACCGACCTCGTCGCGTTCGTGCCCGGCCGGCTGATCGCGGCATTGGCAAGGCCATTGTCGCTGACGGCAGTGACGCCGCCACTCGACCCCGGCATCGACGAACAGTTCATGTTTTATCCGACCCGGGCGCAGTTCGATCCCGGCTCGATCTGGCTGCGACGACTGATGCTGGAGACAGGGCGTGAACTCGAGCGCAAGCGCAAGGCGGCCTGAGAGGGCCACGACGGGTTCACCTCGAGAGGTCCCCGCCGGAGTGCGTTCCCCGGATGCCGCGCAGCACGCCGCGTTCGGCGTGATGCGCTGCTGATCAGGGGGTCAAAATTGCGATGCCGGCGGGTAGGTCCCGGTTCTGCGGCGCAGCGCCGAAGAAGCGCTGCACCGCGCCCGGGACACGACCTAAACCCATCGTGCGCCGGGGACGCGTTATTGCGACCGCTTCAATTTGCCGAGCGCGCTCTCGACCACCTCGCGGGTATAGGGCTTCTGGATCACCGGCGCGGCGGCGAGTTCTTCCGGGATCGGCGCGCGCTCGCCATAGCCGGTGGCGAAGATAAAGGGCACGTCGAGCTCCATCAACTTCTGCCCGACCTTGACGCTGTTCTCGTTGCCGAGATTGAGATCGAGCAGCGCAAAACTCGGCTTCTCGCGTTCGATCGACTTCAGCGCCTGATTGACCGAAGCGGCGGTCTCGACATGGCGCGCGCCGAGTTCGAGCAGGATCACCTCGGCGCTCATCGCGATGATGAGATTGTCCTCGACGATCAGCGCGGTATCGGAAATCCGTGACATCGGTTGCTCCTTGCTGGCGACCCTGGCGGGGATGCCTTGCATCCCCGGAATCATCTGCACGTAGTTGGCGGGGATCACGAACCGCGCCTGCACGCCGAGCAGGTCGAAACGAATTTCGGCGTCGCCCTTGAGGTCGAACGGCACCGAGCGCTCGATGATCGTGGTACCGAAGCCGCGCCGGGTCGGCGGCTGCACCGGCGGGCCGCCGCTTTCCTTCCAGTCGATCGCCAGATTCGAACCCTGATCGAGCGTCCAAACCACTTCGACCTGTCCGGTCGAATCGGCCAGTGCGCCGTATTTCGCCGAATTGGTCATCATTTCGTGCACCACCAGCGCCAGGGTCGCGAACGCCTTGGGATCGAGCGCGACGTCGGGTCCGCCCATCCGGATCCGCCCCGCCCGCGCGCCGAGATAGGCGCCGGCTTCCGACTCCACCAGCGATTTGAGCGCCACCGGCGCCCAGTTCAGATTGGTGATCTGGTCATGCGCCCGCGCCAACGCCTGGATGCGGCCGCCCAGCACGCCGGCAAATTCCTCGATGCTGGTGGCCGTGTCCTTGCTTTGCGTCACCAGCGCGCGCACCAGGCTCAATATGTTGCGAACCCGGTGATTGAGTTCGGCGATCATCAATTCCTGCCGCTCCTGCGCGCCGTGGCGTTCGCGCGCGGCGAGGTCGGCGAGTTGCAGGATCACTTCGAGCAGCGTGACGCGCAGGCTTTCGGCGATATGCAAATCGGCCGGCGACCATGGCCGGGACTGGCCGCTGACGACTTCCTGCCACAGCTCAAAGCTCTTGCGCGGCGTCAGCCGCGGGCCGAGCGGGCCTTCGGCATAGGCCTTGCTCGGATCGCCGGCCCAGTTGACCGAACGCAGGATCTCGCGGCGGAAGAAGATCAGGCAATCGCGCGGCATCCGCGAAATCGGGATTGCAAGAAAGCCGGCGGCGCGATCCCGGAACGATTCACCGGCCGCATAGACCTTGGCGATCTCACCGCTGGCGCAGATCCGGCCGGGCGAGGTGCGGTTGATGAAGTTGACGAGGTCCTTGACCTCGGTCTCGGTCGGCGTCTCCCCGTCGAGCGTGATTTCGCCTTCCGACCAGACCGCGATGCCGTCGCATTCGATCATCTTGCGGTAATCGGCGATGAATTCGGTGATCGGGCGCTGGCCCTGGCCCCGCGACGCCGCGGCTTCCATCAGCCGTTCCTGAACCTGGCGGGCGCGGCTCTCATAGGCGACGTCGGTCTCGCGCTCGCGGCCTTCCAGAATCCACGAAAACATCTGGCCGAACAATTCGGCCGCGGTGCGTCGCTCGAACGAGACGTGGCGCGCCGAGTAATGATGGCAGGCGAACAGGCCCCACAATTTGCCGTCGCGCAGGATCGACACCGACATCGAGGCGCCGACGCCCATGTTCCTGAGATATTCGATGTGGATCGGCGACACCGAACGCAGCACGCTCATCGAGAGATCGAGCAGTTCGGCGCTGTGGCTGGCGGTCGCGGTCAGCCGCGCAGGCTCGGCGTCGATATCGGCGATGATGCGCAGCCAGTTGCGCTGGTAGAGAATCCGCGCCTGTTTCGGAATGTCGGAGGCCGG
>DATAUE010000058.1:0-74006 GCA_036268425.1 Allostellaceae bacterium | reverse complement strand
TGAAATCCGTCGCCATCATGTGCGCGAGATCGCGGCTCCCGCCGGTTTCGTTCTCGGCGGCGGCGCGCGCCGCCGCCGCAACCCCGGCGGAGTCCAAACCGACCGCAGCGGGTTCGACGGCTTGCCAGGTCGGATGCGGAGCAGGGAAATAAGGCATTGTTTTGCTTTCAGATGGTTCAGGCTTGATTTTCGAATGGTCGCAACGAATTCGTACGCCAGCGACGCGATTATTGTCGGCTGCGATTCGCCGCGAATATCACCGCGATCTCTGTTAAAATGCCAGACGTTCAGTTTCCGGGGTCGTCACATGGGTTCGATGAGTTTGATGCACTGGCTGGTCGTTCTGGCCATTGTCCTGGTCTTGTTCGGCGCCGGCAAGCTGCCCCGCGTGATGGGCGATTTCGCCAAAGGCATCAAGGCCTTCAAGGCCGGGATGAAGGAAGAGGACGAGCCCGAGGCCGGCCATGCCCCGGCTCAGGTGACGCCGCCGCCGGCTGCCGCAGCCTCCCCGGCCGGTATCGTCGAACGTCCGCGGGTGGTGTCCGACGCCGCACCGCGCTAAGGTACGTCCGGTTGGGCCGCACGCGCTGGAAACGCTGCGGCCAGCCCCCAACGACTCTCTCGAAATCCGCAACGACCCCGCAAAGGGGCGCGGTATCTTTGCCACCGCCCCAATCGCGGCCGGGGTGCTGATCGAGGCGGCCCCGGTTGTTATCGTGTCGGCGGCGCAATGCGCCAATCTCGATCACACCATCCTGCACGACTATTATTTCGCTTGGGACGGCGGCGGCGCGGTCGCACTCGGACTGGTGTCGCTGTGCAACCACTCACGGCACCCGAACGCCCGGGTTCGCCGCAATATCGGGCAGGGTACGCTCGATCTGCTCTCGCTAACCCGCATTGCTTCGGAGGACGAGATCACGATCGACTATAAGTGCCGATTGTGGTTCGCGGCGCAGGATTGATCAACCAAGGCGTTTGTCGTTGCGGGATATGCTCCGACGACGCAATCTCACCGAAACAGCCAAGCGGATAGCAGGTTCATGCAACGTTTCGAGGGCACCGACACCTATGTGGCGACGCAGGATTTGCGGGTCGCCGTCAACGCCGCGATCGCGCTCGAACGGCCGCTGCTGGTCAAGGGCGAGCCCGGCACCGGCAAGACGATCCTGGCCCACGAGGTTGCCGCGGCGCTCGGCAAGGAACTGATCACCTGGCACATCAAATCGACCACCAAGGCGTTGCAGGGCCTCTACGAGTATGACGCGGTGTCGCGATTGCGCGACGGCCAGCTCGGCGACGACCGGGTGCACGATATCGCCAACTACATCAAACCCGGAAAATTGTGGGACGCCTTCGAGGCCGACACCGCGCCGGTGCTGCTGATCGACGAGATCGACAAGGCCGATATCGAGTTTCCCAACGATCTGCTGCTCGAACTCGACCGCATGGAGTTCTTTGTCTACGAGTTACGCAAGACGATCAGCGCAAAGCAGCGCCCGATCGTGATGATCACCTCAAACAATGAAAAAGAACTCCCCGACGCGTTCCTGCGCCGTTGTTTCTTTCACTACATCCGCTTTCCCGACCGGGAGACGATGGAACAGATTATCGAGGTCCATTTTCCGGGTTTGAAGTCCGACCTGGTGCATGAGGCGCTGACGATTTTCTTCGACATCCGCGACGTACCGGGCCTCAAGAAGAAGCCTTCGACGTCGGAATTGCTCGACTGGCTCAAATTGCTGTTGGTCGAAGACATTTCGCCCGAAGTGCTGCGCACGCGCGATCCGAAAAAACTGATTCCGCCATTGCACGGCGCTTTGTTGAAGAACGAACAAGATGTGCATTTGTTCGAGCGGTTGGCTTTTTTGAACCGGCGGGAAAGTCGTTGATTGCGTTCGATGATCCGCAGGTACCACAGGCTGTAAATTAATTATCGGACTTTACTGTCAAATCGAATCGCTTCATGTCGGAACAGCTACCTGAGATTACCGGGATGGTGATATCGACGCATTCGAACTGACCCAAATGCTGAAACCGCTGACGGCATAGCATCCATGTTCATCTCCTTCTTCCTCGAACTCCGCCAGGCCAAGGTGCCGACGTCGTTGCGCGAGTACCTGACGTTGATGGAAGCGATGAAGCTCGGAGTGGCGCGGTTCGATATCGACGAGTTCTATTACTTGGCGCGCGCCGCGCTGGTGAAGGACGAGCGGCATCTCGACCGGTTCGACCGGGTGTTCGGGCATTGCTTTAACGGCATCGAAACGCCGGAAGACCCGCAGACCGACCTTCCCGAGGAATGGCTGCGCAAGCTTGGCGAGCGGTTCCTCACCGACGACGAAAAAAAGATGGTCGAAGCGCTCGGCGGTTGGGAAAAGCTGATGGAGACGCTGCGCGAGCGTCTTGCCGAACAGAAAAAGCGCCACCAGGGCGGCAAGAAATGGATCGGCACCAACGGCACCTCGCCGTTCGGCGCCGAGGGCTACAACCCGGAAGGCATCCGCATCGGGCAGGCGGAAAGCAGGAACCGCCGCGCCGTCAAGGTGTGGGACAAGCGCGAGTTCCGCAATCTCGACGACACGATCGAACTCGGCACCCGCAACATCAAGCTGGCCCTGCGCCGGCTGCGCCAGTTCGCCCGCGAAGGCGCCGACATGGAACTCGACCTACCGGGCACGATCCGCTCGACCGCGCACAATGCCGGCTGGCTCGATCTGAAGATGCTGCCGGAGCGGCGCAACGCCGTGAAGTTATTGCTGTTTCTTGATGTCGGCGGATCGATGGACGACCATATCCGCACCTGCGAGGAACTGTTTTCGGCGGCGCGCGGCGAGTTCAAGCACCTCGTGCATTTCTATTTCCACAACTGCCTGTACGACACGGTGTGGAAGGATTCACGACGCCGCCACGTCGAGCAGATCGATGTGCACGAAATCCTGCGCACCTACGACCCCGGCCACAAAATCGTGCTGGTCGGCGACGCCAGCATGAGCCCCTACGAGATCGACAAGGAGGGCGGCAGCGTTGAACGCTGGAATGACGAATCCGGCCGCGTCTGGATGAACCGGCTGCTCGAAGCCTACCCAAAGGCGGTATGGCTGAACCCGGTGCCGGAAAAATACTGGGGTGGCACCACCAGTATCGGAATGATGCGCACCCTGATGGAAGGCCGCATGTATCCACTGACGCTCGCGGGTATCGACAGCGGTATGCGGGAATTGACGCGCTGACAATTTCACAGCCGGCGCATCCTTAATGCGCCCTCTCCGCCCGAAAGAACGGAGAGGGTTAAAATGCTTAAGCCGCCTCGGGCTTCTCCTTTGGCCGGATATAAGCGACCGCCGAATGCTCGGTGCAGTACGGCTTGCCCCCTGCCGGCCGCTCACCGCAAAAGTGAAAATCCGAATCGTTCGGGTGCCCGATCGGCCACATGCAGACAGGCCCGGTAAAATCGAACACGTTGCGGCGCGGCTGCGGCTTTTCCGTTACCACACGCGGCACCAGCCCGATGCGATGGACCTTGCCGATCACGGCATTTTTGGTGACCCCTATCCGGCGGCCAATCTCGGCCGTCGTCACCCCCTCATCCCAAAGGCGCGTCAGTTCATCGATGCGCTCGGGTGTCCAGGTTCCCTCCATACTGTCCCCCCGTATGATGTAGCGTAGGCCAACCCCCCCACAAGATTGAGTACCACTCTTGTGGCTCCACGCCAAGAGCTATCTATATCTAGTCATCACCTCCTGCCGCGTCGGCGCGGCGATAGCGGATTACGGTCGAGAAATACGCTGGTGTTCGACTTACGAGCGAAAAACCCGGGCTGAACAGCGCATCGAGGTCTTCGCGCAAGTAGCTGGCATAAAACGGCTCGTGAAAAGCGGCCGGAAAATAGTCGAGCAGCGCGTCGTAATCCGGCTCCTCGCCGGGTTGCAGCGAATCGACAAAAATCAGCGTGCCGCCCGGCTTTAGTACCCGGCGAATTTCGCCGACGACCGCGCGGCGCACCCGCGGCGGCAATTCGTGAAACAGGTAGATGCAGCTGATAATATCGAACGATTCCGGCGCAAACGGCAACGCCTCGGCCGCCGCCTCGCTCAGTTCGATCCGCGACCATGCCGCAAGGCGCCGCTGCGCCACCGCCAGGTAAGGCGCCGACAGATCGACCCCCGTCACCGACAGCCGTGGGTGGTTGCGCTTGACCTCGCGCAGAAACGCGCCGGTGCCGCATCCGATATCGAGCAGACTGACACTGCCGGATCGCGGTGACAGTTCGCGCAATGCCTCGCGCAACGGCACCAATGCCTGACGCCGCATCGCGGCCGCGCCGCCGCCGAACAACACCTCAACCTGATGGTCGTAGCGCTCCGCCGAAGCTTCGCTCAGATAACCATCGCTCTGAAAGTGGAATTTGCGCCGGTAATAGCGGGGATAGCGCTCCGCTTCAGCTTCACGCAGCAGCGCATCGCCCGGTTCGCCGTGGCGGCGCGCTTCGACAGCGCCGAGATCGGCAAAAAAATCGACGGCGCGGCGCAAGCCTGCGACCGGACTGCCCCGCCAGTCTTCCGGTACCGCATAGATGCCGCCGGCGATGTTGCGCCAGTCGCGCTCGATCAGACGCCACAAATCCGCGATCAGCCGCTGCCGATCGGGCATTTTCCGGCCCTGCACCTTGGGTGGAGCCGCCACGCGCCGGCTCAACCGTGCCGCCAGTAGCTTCTGCCCGAAAAACCAGCCGATCCGCGCCGCCTGTGCGGTTTCAAACGCGAGCTTGTCGAATTGGCTGGTCATGGCCTTTTAAGGCGGCGTCATGCCGTATCGGCGCGTTTGCAAACCGCGCACCGGCCGGCCATAAGATTTGTGCGGATTGCAGTAAAGGTGATGCTTATGCCGAGGTTTCGCACGACGGATGATCTCGACGTCGCGGGCAAGCGTGTGCTGGTGCGCGCCGACCTCAATGTGCCGGTGAAGGACGGCAAGGTGACCGACGCGACACGCATCGAGCGTCTGGCGCCTACCATCGAGGCGCTGATCGCAAAAGGCGCAAAAATCGTCGTCATGTCGCATTTCGGCCGCCCCAAGGGACCCGACCCCCAGCAATCCCTGCGCCCGCTGGTGGAACCGTTAAGTCGCGCCATTGGCGGACGCACCGTACATTTTGCCTCCGATTGTGTCGGTCCTGAGGCAAAACAAGTAGTTGGCGCACTAAAACAAGGTGAAGTCGCACTCCTGGAAAACTTAAGGTTTCACAAAGGCGAGGAAACCAACGATAAAGCGTTTGCCGAGCAATTAGCCGCGCTCGGCGACGCTTATGTGGATGATGCTTTTTCGGCGGCGCACCGCGCGCATGCCTCGATCGAAGCGCTTGCACACCTGCTGCCGGCCGCTGCCGGCAAGAATATGCAGATGGAACTGGAGGCGCTGAGCGCCGCGCTCGAAAATCCACAGCGCCCGGTGATGGCGGTGGTTGGCGGAGCGAAAGTATCGACCAAGCTCGACCTGCTTAAATTCATCACCAGCAAGGTCGACCGGCTGGCAATCGGCGGCGCGATGGCGAATACGTTTCTGTTCGCCCAGGGGCACCCCGTCGGCCGCTCGCTGTGCGAACGCGACCTCGCCGATACCGCCCGTGAAATCCTTGCAGACGCTAAACAGCGCGGCTGCGAGATCATCCTGCCGGTCGATGCCGTGACCGCCGAAAAGCTCGAACCCGGCGTGGTCACGCGCACTGTCGGCATCAACGCCGTGCCGGCCACCTCGATGATCCTCGATATCGGGCCGGATAGCGTGGCGAAAATTAACGCGGCGCTCGAAGCCTCGCACACCTTGGTGTGGAACGGCCCGGTTGGGGCGTTCGAGACACAGCCTTTCGACCGCGCGACGATCGCGATCGCCAAAAAGGCCGCCGAATTGACCGACGCCGGCAAATTGATGAGCGTCGCCGGCGGCGGCGACACCGTCGCGGCGCTGGCTGCCGCCGGGGTCACCGATAATCTGACCTACGTTTCGACCGCCGGCGGCGCCTTTCTGGAATGGCTCGAAGGCCGCGAACTGCCGGGTGTTGCCGCTCTGATGGTCACCTGAAACACTGCGGACAGAATTTTAACGATCTGCCGTTCGCAAACGACTTAGACAGACAGACACGCTATCAGAGGGGAAGCCGGGCGGCCGGCGCTTACGCGCCGGCCTGGGCATCACGCCACCATCAACCGTGATTGGCGTGGTAGTAGCTGTTGCGCATCACGCGGCCCGGCAGTGCGCCGGTGTGTCTGCGGTCTTCGAGCAGCACCTGGCCGTTGACGATCGTGTGCGACACGCCTTCCGACGTCTCCTTGATGCGCCAGCCGCCGGCCGGGAAGTCGTGCACGACTTCTTCCTTGCCGCACTTGACGGTCGCGGGGTCGAAGATCGTGATGTCCGCCGCCAAGCCCGGGCGCAGCATGCCGCGGTCGTAGAGGCCGAAGGTCGAGGCCGAGTCGAAGGTCAGCCGGCGCACCGCCTGCTCCAGCGACATGACCTGCTTCTCGCGCACCCACTCGCCGAGCAGCTTGGTCAGATAGCCGTAGCCGCCGTGGAACTGCACATGCGCGCCGCCGTCGCCGAGCCCGATCACCGCGTTCGGGTGGGTCAGGATCTTTTTCAGCGCCTCGTCGTCGATGTTGTTTTCGGCCTGCAATAGGCGGGTTTCCAGCTTTTCCTCGACGACCAGGTCAAGCAGCGCGTCGATGACCCGCTTGCCCTGCTTTTCGGCGATTTCGCCGATCGACTTGAACTGCATCCACTTGTTCTTTTCGAGCGCCGGCTCGTTGACCCAGATATAGTTCCACCAGGTCTTCGAGATGCCGACCGCGCTGTCCGGCTTGTTGACAACCGCTTCCTCGTGCAGCTTGGCGCGGATTTCCGGATCGGCATAGAGGCGCAGCTTATCCTCGACCGACATCAGCAGGATCGGGTGCCAGGTCGGCAGGCCACGGAACACCTGGGTGTTCTTCATCGTGAAGTCCTGCGTCACCCGGTTCGGGCTGCACATCGGATAGGCGCGGATGCCCATCGCCGCGGTCTCCTCGATCCGCGCCATGTGCTCCTTCCACTCGTTCGGACGGCGCATCGTCTGCGACAGGCTGTTATAGACGACGGTACGGCCGGTCGCCTCGGCGAGGCGCCGCATCATGCCGTCCTTCAGCTCGACATATTGGCCGCCGCCGGCCTGGATCGTGCCGGTGCTGAGTTCACGCAATACATCGCAGATCGCGAAGACTTCCTGCTCATCCGCCCACAGCGCCGGGATGTGCACGCCCTGCGGATCGAAATGTCCTTTCTCGCGCGACACCGACAGGCCGAGCGCGCCGGCCTTCATGCCTTCGCGGATGACATGCTGCATCTCGGCGATCTGCTTTTCGGTGGCGCCGGCCTTCTGGCAGTCGTCGCCCATCACGTAATGGCGCACCGCCGAATGGCCGATCAGGTTGCCGATATTGATGCCGAGGTGGTTGTCGAGCTGATTCATGTATTCCGGGACCGTCTCCCAGTCGAACTCGACGGTCTTCAAGACCTCCATCGGGATCGCTTCGACATAGGAGAGGAATTCGGCGAGCCGCTCTTCCTCGCCCTTGCGCACCGGCGCCAGCGACAGCGAGCAGTTGCCGAAAATGACGGTCGTTGCGCCATGCTCGGGCGAGAAGGTGCAGAGCGGGTCCCAGGTGACCTGCGCGTCGTAATGGCAATGATTGTCGATAAAGCCGGGCGATACCGCGCGGCCGGCGGCATCGATGGTCTTTTCCGACGGGCTGGTGAGCTTGCCGATTTCCGCGATCTTGCCGTCCTTGACGCCGACATCGCCGCGGAACGCCGGCATCCCCGAGCCGTCGACAATAAGGCCGTTCTTGATCAGCAAATCATACGCCATCGGTTTCCTCCTCCACCGGGTCGGCCGCCTTGGCCCTCGGCTCTGCCTGCCACTGTAGCACGCGAATGTGAGGGGCGTTGCGCGCTTTCGCCGCATAGGTCGCTGCCGAGCTATGCGTGGGCCGGCTATGTGCGAGACCGGCTGCGCGCCGCAACGCCTCCCTGCCATAGCATCAGCGCCGGCGTCACACCAAGCTCCATGACCAGCGCAAACACGATCTCGCCGTTTACCTGCCCCTGAATCAGCACGCCGAGCCGCCGCACCAGCCCGCCGGTCATGACCAGCGCGGCCAGCAGGCGAAACCGCGCCGTGTGCCGCTCGATACGCGGCACTGTCGACAGAAACGCAAAGCCGATCGCCAGCAGCAACCCGGAGAGGTAACGGTGATGACTGTCGGCGGCAATCGCGCCGGCTTGCGTTACGGTCGGCCCGAAGGCGCCGATGCCGCCGCCGAGCAGCGGCACCAGCACGGCAACGCAAATTACGATCTGCAGCAGCCTGCGCTCCACTCGCTAACCTTTCGTGGGTACGGAATTGTAAAGCGAGGTCCGCCCGCAGGATGGCTTTACGACGAGACGGCTGCACGCACGCGCCGGCCTCATCGTGTTCCTCTCCGGCACGGCGGATGTTGGGCCGAGATCCGACCGGGCGATGCGGCCACATCAAGGTTCAGCACTACGACCGCTGCGCAAACTTCGAGCCAAGATAGACGCCGTTGCTGATGCCCATCAGGGTCTGAAACCCGGTCGAAATTTCCGGGATGACATAGGTCGTTATCACCGTGATCAGCACAAACACTGCGGTAATCACCGTGAATAACAGCATCTGAAACCGGGCGACATCGATTTCCCGTGTGCCGTTGCCGTCGTCGTTGACGATCAGGTCAGACCAACGCGGCACCTGATCGGAAGGGGCGCTCTTCATTCCCTCGACGCGCTTTTTTGCAGCGTCCGCCGCATCATTCTTGACGTCTGCGGTGGTGGCCGCGACGCGGCTTTCAGCGGTGAGCCGCGCCTTTGTCACGGGATCGGTCGCAGCCGTCGCAGCCGCGTCCTTTTCGGATGCCGTTACAAAAGCGGCGGCATGCTCGGCAGCGGCTGTTGCGGCGGTGGCATCAGCCGTGGCGCTTCGCGACTCGCTGTGTACCTTGGCGCCGACGCCGGCCGCACCTGAAATGCCGAGCAGCACCAGGACGCCGTCGGTAATCTGGATCAGCTGCCCCGACAGCGCCATCACATACACCGCAGACGCGGCGACAACCGATGTCCACAGGATGATCTGCAGCTGCGACAGGCTGGCAAACCCTGTCGGGGTCGCAATGACCCGCAGCAGCCAGTTCGCCTTCATGATGCCGGGGTAATTCTTCAGCCGGCGGTTTGCCGCGATATGCAGCATCAAAAACGCCAATGCCACGGTGATGCCGGCGATCAGCAGCCCGACGGTCGGGTAGGTAATGCCGATTTCGGTCGCAGCGTCGGCGGCAATCGTCTTATCCGGTTTGGTCGCCAGGATGCGGACATCGGCAAGCGACACCAGCGGGAAAACCGAGTCGAGATCAGCCGGCTGCTTGCCCAAATTTTTCGGAACCGTCGTCGTGACCTTCAGGACGGTCCCACCATTGCTGAGTTCAAGCCGGGATGGTCGCATTTCGACGTACTTGGCGTCATTGCGCGACGTGCTGCTTTTCCAGCGAAAGCAGACCAGCACCGACGCATCTGCCGGGATCGCGACGGCACTGCCGATGCTGAACTGGATTTCGCCGCCCCTCGCCTGCCAACTTTTGTGCTGCAAGCTCTCGTCCGCGTCCTGCACGACACTGGCACCGCCGGCCGCGTAGGCCGGCGGTGTCGCGCAAACCGATTGCGGCGGCGTCGGCTGCTGTGGCGCCGGTACTGTGCTCGTTGTCGGGTTTTGCGCCGCCGCCGGCTCGGCGGCGTCGGCACTCGCGGCCAGGCCGACCGTCAACACCGCCGCGGCGAGCAGCGATTTAACGGCAGACGCACGCATCCCCGCTCGTGCTCCGTCGCGGCCGGTATCGGCCTGCCTAGCCGATTTACGCTTCATTCGTCATAATAATCGTCCCGGACGCGGCGAACATGCCGCCAACACCGTGGCAGACCGACAGCTTAGCGCCGGGCACCTGGGCGGGGGCGATGCCGCGCATCTGGCGCACGCTCTCTTGCAAGGCGTACATGCCGTACATGCCGGAATGCATGTAGCTGAGGCCGCCGCCGTTGGTGTTGAGCGGCAATTTGCTGCCGATCGCGGTGTTGCGGTCCCAGATGAACGAGGCCGCCTCGCCGCGCTTGCAAAAGCCGAGGTCTTCGAGACCGTAGATCGGCAGATGCGCGAAGGCGTCGTAGATCATCAGATGGTCGACATCCTTGTGGGTGATGCCAGCCTCTTCGAAGGCCTTGGCGCCGGACACCCGAAAGGCGCGCGACGAGGTGAAATCCTCCATCTGGCTGACCATCGGCGTCTCGACCGACTCGCCGGTGCCCAACAGGTAGACCGGCTTGGTCGGGAAATCCTTGGCGCGATCGGTGGTGGTCAGAATGAGAGCGCCGCCGCCATCAGTCACCAGGCAGCACATCAATAGGCGGAACGGATAGGCGATCATCCGCGAATTCAGCACGTCATCGACGTTGACCGGGTCTTTGAAAGTCGCGCGCGGGTTTTTGGCGGCCCATTCGCGCTGGATCACCGCAACCATCGCCAACTGCTCCTGGGTCACGCCGTAGGTCTTGAGATAGCGCAGGACCGGGATCGTGAACAGGGTCGGCGGGCCCATCGGGCCGTAGGGGATTTCGAACTGGCCTTGCAGGCTGCCCGGCACCACCGGGGCGCGGCTGCGGGCGATGCCGGAGCGGCCGCTTTCGCCATGGGTGATCAGGATGGTCTTGCACAGCCCGCTTTCGAGCGCGGCGGCGGCATGCCTCACATGAATCATGAACGAGCAGCCGCCGACCGCAGTGCCGTCAACCCATTTCGGGGTAATGCCGAGATAATGCGCGATCGTGGTCGGGGTTTCGCCGGCAGTGGCGATGCCGTCGATGTCCTTCGGCCCGAGGCCGCAATCCTTCATTGCGTTGAGCGCTGCGTCGGCATGCAGGCCGATTTGCGACAGGTTGGTGATGCGGCCGAGGTCAGTGGTTTCGGCCGCGCCGACAATGGCGATCGATTTCGGTTTCATGGTGCGCCTCAGCCTTTCGCCGGCTTGAACAGGGGCAGGCTGATCTCGTCGTCCATCTTTTCAAACGCGACTTCGAGCTTCATGTCGAGCTGCAATGCCTCGGGCGTCTGCGGGCAATCGACGATGTTGGTCATCATGCGTGGGCCTTCGTCGAGTTCGACAACCGCGATCGCGTAAGGCGGGGTAAAGCCCGGCACCGGCCGGTGATGGATCACGTAGCTGAAGAGCCTGCCAGTGCCGGCGGCGCGAACCACGCTGACGTTGCGCGAGGCGCATTTGGGGCAGAACGGGCGCGGCGGAAAATACGTATGGCTGCAGGAATCGCAGCGTTGCAGGCGCAGTTCGCCGGCTCGCGTGCCTTCCCAGAAATGCATGGTTTCGGGCGTCGGCTGCGGCCGCGGCCGTTGTCCTTCCGGCATAGTGCAATTCCCCCCAAGGGTCCCGCCGCAATATGGAATCGAGCGCGGGCAATGTGAAATGGTTGATGCGGAATCAAGGTTGCTGCGTCGGCCGGCTTACGGCAAACGGAATCTGCAACGCATCTGAGGAGCCGCGCATGATCACCCCCTCTTACGTCCGCACGATGGCAGCCTACAACGCCGAGATGAACCACCGGCTTTATGAGGCCGCAAACCACCTCAGCGACGCCGAACGCCGCGACGGCAAGGGCGCGTTCTGGAGTTCGGTGCACGGCACCTTGGTCCACATTCTGTGGGGCGACAGCCAGTGGATGAGCCGGTTCGACGATTGGCCGCGGCCGGAGACGCCGATCAAGGAAAGCGACCATTTCATCGAAAACTGGCCCGAGCTATGCACCGCGCGCGACAAGGCCGATGCCGATATCTCGCGTTGGGCGGCCAAGGTCGATGATGCCTGGCTCGACGCGGACCTGGTGTGGTGGAGCGGCGCCGCGCAGCGTGAAATCCGTGCCCCGAAGCGGCTACTGGTGACGCATTTCTTCAACCACCAGACGCACCATCGCGGCCAGGTGCATGGGTTGCTGACAGCAGCGGGCCAGAAGACCGGCGACACCGATTTGTTCCTCGTCGTGCCGGAAATGATCGCCTGAGCGCAGGCTGCAACCGGCTGCCGCGGCCTCAGGTTTGGGAGTAGGCCCAGATCTGGGCCGGCGGCAGGTTGCGCCAGACGCGTTGGGCCTCATGCCCCGCGATGCCCAGCTTGTCGATCCGCACCGGTGAGCAGAAGCCATTGGTCACCTGCAAAAACACGCCGCCCGGCGCCAGTCTTTCGAGACACGGGAGCAGAACGGCGCGTTGCGCATCGGTCGGAAACCATTTGATCGGCAGGCTCGACACGACGGCGGTCAGGCGCTCGATCCGCCATTCGTCGAGATATTCGCCGATGCGCGTCGCATCGCCTTCGATGACGACGACCTCCGGAAATTCACGTCGCAGCAATGCCGCCAGCGCCGCCTCGCGCTCCAACACCACGAGACGTGAGGCGGGACAGGCGGCTCGCAACAGGCCGCGGGTCAGGCTGCCGGTGCCGCCGCCGAGTTCGAGCACGCGCCCCGGCCGGCGCAGGTCGACCAGTTCAGCGAAGGCATCAGCGAGATGGCGGCTGCTCGGCGATATCGCGGCGATCTGCAATGGCTTGCGCAGCCACAGGCCGAAAAACAACCCGGCTTCGATGTTCATCGCCACCTGCTTTCGATCGTCACAACGGAGCAAGCTAGCAGCGGTATGTTACAGTTTTTTGCACCCCATATTTGGTGGAATATCAACGATTGTCGTCAAACCGCCATCGATCGTCCCTACCCTTCCGGCATCACTGGACGGGGGATGCCGTGATCGGAAAAAACCGCATTCAAAGCGATGGCGAACACCGCGCATTTTACGCGACCATGTCGCATCTCGCTGCGGCGGGCCGGCGCATGCGGCGGCCGCGCGACCGCCGCAGCGGCCGGCGCTCATTGCTGCAAATGCTGATGCCCGAGCAAATGCAAGTGGAGCCTGCGAATGCGGCGTCGGGGCCCGACCCGGTGCGCCTGGCCGTATTGGCGCTCGACGCGGTCGGGCGTGCATCGCTGCGCGCCTCGTTCAGCGGCAAAGACATCGAAGTAAAAGCCCCGGATGAAGCGACCGCATCGGTTTTGCGGGCCGCGTTGGCCGAGACCGGGCGAAGCCGTGCAACCGATCGGCTGATCCGTATCGTTGTCGCCTGACGCCCTCGGGCAGATCGCCTTCCCGACGGCAGATCGTCTTCCGAACCAACGGCGCCGCGCGCCCTCAAAATGACAGGGCGCACCCCGCATCATTGGGGGCTGTGTCACTCAGCATCGCCGCAACCTTGGCCGCAAGTTCGGCGGCGCGGAATGGTTTGCGCAACAACTCGCCGGGGCTGGCGGCGCCTTCCGGCAATGCGGCACCGGCAAATCCGGTGACAAACAGGATCGGCAGCTCCGGCCGGTTCAGCCGCACGGCATGCGCCAGCTCGACCCCGCTCATACCGGGCATCACGATATCGGCGATCAGCAGGTTGATCGGATCGTCTTCGTGATCGAGCCATTCGAGTGCGGCGCCACCGCTGCCTGCCTCGATCACATCGTATCCGGCATGCGCCAGCATTGCGGCGGCGACGGCGCGCACATCGCCGTCATCATCGACCAGGAGGATACGGCCACCTTCGCTGGCATTGCCGTGGAAGCCGGAGTCCGGCGTCGATCCATCGAGGCGGCGATCGGCGATGATGCGGTGCGAGGCATGCGGCAGATAGACTTTTACGATCGTGCCTTTTCCGACTTGGGTCTTGATCCGCACGCCGCCGCCAAGCTGCTGCGCGACACCCAGCACCTGCGATAATCCGAGACCGGAGCCTTTGCCGACCTCCTTGGTCGTAAAAAACGGATCAAACACCTTGTCGAGAATGTCGGGCGCAATACCGGTGCCGCAATCGGCAACCGATACCATCGCATAATCGCCAGGTCCCGGCGCCTCGGGCGTTGACGGCAGGCCGAGCGTCACATTACCGGTTTCGATAACAATCGTGCCGCCGGCCGGCATCGAATCGCGCGCATTGATCGCGAGGTTCAGCAAGACCAGCTCAATCTGGCTGGCATCCGCGAGCGCCGGCAGCAGATCGGCCGCCAGTATGGTCTCGACGCCGACCGCCGCCCCGATTGTGCTTTGGAGCAGCCCGCCGATATTCGCGACGATACGGTTCAAATCGGTGGCTTCGGGCCGCATCCTCTGCTGCCGCGAAAAGGCCAGCAGTTGCGTCGTCAGCCGCGAGCCGCGCTCGGCCGCTGACATGGCCGCGCCGAGCAGCCGCGCCGCGCGTTCGTTGTCGGGCTGCAATCGCGGCTGCAACAACTCCAGGTTGCCGATGATCGCCGTCAGCAGATTGTTGAAATCGTGCGCGATGCCCGAGGTCAGCTTGCCGATCGCTTCGATGCGCTGCGCCTGCCGCAACTGCGCTTCGGCGCGCTCGCGTTCGTCGATCTGGGCTGCCAGCCGGCGATTGGCCGCCTCCAGTTCCGCAGTCCGCTCGGCAACCCGGCGCTCCAACAGCGCGTTTGCTTCACGCATGTCGTCGATATCAACCGCAGTGCCGAGCCAGAACGCGATTTTGCCGTCGAGCCGGATCGGGCGATGGTGAATGCGGTGCCAGCGATAGGCGCCGTCATAGCGGCGCATCCGCGCCTCGACGGTAAACTCGTCACCTGCGGCAAACGCCGCGGCGCCGGCGCGCTCGACCCGGGTGCGATCTTCCAACGGATGCAAAGCAAGGCGCGCCGCCAGCTCCGGCCCCACCGGACCGCCGGCATAGACGCGGAGCTGGCCATTGTAATGCTCAGCATAGCCATCCGGGCGAATGACAAAGGCGATTTCGGGCAGCGCCTCGACCATCAGGCGGAAGCGCTCTTCGCTTTGACGCAGGCGCGCATCCGCCCGCTTGCGCTCGTCGATATCGCGAAAGGCGACGACGACCCCACCATGCGGCGCCGGGTGCACGTCGAGCGCCACCCAGCGATTCCACAACATCGTCGACTCGGTTTCGAGATGCAGCGGCTTGCCGGTTTCCATCACGTGGCGAAACGCCTGGTAGGTTTCGGCCGCCTCCACGCCAGGAAATATCGATGGCAGGTCGTGGCCGATCACCTCATCGGCCTTTTTGCACCAGAGCTGCAGCGCCATGCGGTTGGCGAACAGGACACGCATATCGCGATCCATCGCATAGACCGCGTCTCCGATTGCCGCCAGCACTTCCGCCAGTCGGCGCTCCGACCCGCGGATCGCCTCGCTCGCCTCGCGTCCCACCCGCGCCATTGCAAGTTGCAACCCGACACGCGACAGCAGGTCGCGGGCGCCAAAAGGGCGGGCCAGATAATCATCGGCGCCACTTTCGATCGCGGCGCGGCGCGGCCCATCACCTGGCTCGGTACCGATCAGGATGATCGGCAGCCAGGAGGCCGCCCGGTCTACCCGCAACTCCGCGAGCATTGCCGCCCCGCTTTCGGCGAAGAGCGATGCATCGGCGACGATCAGGTCCGGCGCATTACGAGCGGCGCCGGCCAAGGCGACCGCGTCGGCAACCGCCTCGACCCGGCATCCGGCCGAGGCGAGCACACGGTAAAGGCGGGTTCGCGTTACGGTATAGGGGTCGCACACCAGCACCCGCGGCGCCCGTCCATCCGGCTCGCGAATGAGAGAACTGATATCGGCGCCGCCGACCAATACCTCGGCCAGCACCTGCTGCGACGGATTCCGACTTGACGGCGCCGCGGCCGCATCGTCGCCAGGTCTGTCAGAAATCCTATTTCCCCCATGCCCAACGCGTGGAAACACTCCTATGCGTAAAGGGTTCCCGGCATATGCACGGAAATGCATCCGAAAGGAGCAGAAGTATGAACACGCGACTCGAACATGACAGCCTCGGCCCGGTCGACGTGCCGGCGGACCGGCTGTGGGGGGCGCAAACCCAGCGCTCGCTGGAAAATTTCCCGATCGGCCGCAATCGCTTTGTTTGGGGACGGCCGGTCATCCGTGCCTTTGGCATCCTGAAAAAGGCGGCAGCGCGGGCCAATGCCGAACTCGGACAACTCGCCGCTGAAAAATGCGACGCGATATCCCGCGCCGCAGACGAGGTCATTGCCGGAAGACATGACGGTGAATTTCCGCTGGTGGTGTTTCAGACGGGCTCCGGCACACAATCCAACATGAACGCCAATGAGGTGATCGCCCGCCGTGCCGGGCAGCTTGCCGGCGGCGGCGGGTCCGCGGTGGCGATCCACCCGAATGACGACGTCAACCGCAGCCAGTCATCAAACGACGCCTTCCCGGCGGTCATGCACATTGCCGCGGTCGCGGCGATCGCCGACGGCCTGCTGCCGGCCGTAAAGGAGCTGCACGATGCGCTCGCCGCACGCGGCGTGGCGCTAGCGCCGATCGTGATCCTCGGGCGGACGCACCTGATGGACGCGACGCCGTTGACGCTGGGTCAGGTATTTTCCGGCTGGACCGCGCAGATCGAACAGGCTGCCGAGACGATACGGTCGAGCCTCGATGGCCTCTACGAACTGCCGCTCGGCGGCACCGCTGTCGGCACCGGCCTCAATGCCCCTTCCGGTTTCGGCGCGCTCGCCATCGCGCGGATCGCAGCGGAAACCGGGCATCCGTTTCAGCCGGCCGCCAATCTGTTCGCGGTCGGGGCGGCGCACGATGCCATCGTAACGACGAGCGGCGCGCTGCGCACCCTTGCGGTCGCGTTGATCAAAATCGCCAACGATATTCGCTGGTACGCCAGCGGGCCGCGTGCCGGCCTCGGCGAACTGACACTGCCGGAGAATGAGCCGGGGTCGTCGATCATGCCGGGCAAGGTCAACCCGACCCAATGTGAGGCGCTGACAATGGTTGCCGCGCAGGTCCTCGGCAACGACCATACGATCGCCTTTGCCGGCAGCCAGGGCAGCTTTCAGCTCAATGCATACAAGCCGATCATGCTGCACAATTTGCTCGAATCGGCCGAATTGCTGGCCGAGGCCTGCCGCTCCTTCACCCAACGCTGCGTGGTTGGTATCGAGGCCAATGAGAGGCGTATCCGCGATCATCTCGAACAATCGCTGATGCTGGTCACCGCATTGTCACCGCATATCGGCTACGAAAAGAGTGCCAGGATCGCGCTGACGGCGCACCATGAAGGACTGACGTTGCGCGAAGCCGCGCTGAAACTGGGTTTCGTCAGCGACGATCAATTCGACACCTGGGTACGCCCCGAAGACATGACTCACCCCGACGCCGGATAAACCCCGTTGGGATGGCCCGTTGCGGCACGAGGTGCCAGGATGCGTGGTAACGATTAGCCCTAAGGAGGTTTTTGATGATCGATCTCTACGCGATGGGCAGCCCGAATGTCGTTAAGATCTACATCGCCTTGGAAGAAATGGGCCTGCCCTACAAAGCTCACCCCGTCGACGTTTTCGGCGAAGGCCAGTTTTCGCCAGAGTTCCTCAAACTGAACCCGAACGCGAAGGTGCCAGTCATCGTCGATCACGATGCCGGTGAGCACGACGCCGGCGGGCAGCCTTATACCGTGTTCGAATCCGGTGCCATTCTGGTTTACCTGGCCGACAAGAGCGGTCAGTTCCTGGCGAAGGACGGCCCGGCACGTTACGACGCGCTGCAATGGATGATGGTACAGATGACCACGGTCGGCCCGATGTTCGGACAGTTCGTACATTTCATGCGGTTCGCGCCGAAGGGCAATGACTACTCGCTCAACCGCTATCGCACGCAGGTTCGCCGGGTTCTCGATGTCATGGAAAAGCGGCTTGCGAAGGTGCCGTTTCTCGGTGGGCAGACCTATTCGATCGCCGATTTTGCGACCTATCCCTGGGCCCGCAACGTGGGCGCTCTCCTCGGCAAAGCCGCCGAAGCGGATTACCCCAAGCTGATGGCCTGGGTCGCCGGCATCTCGGCGCGCCCCGCCATCGTGCGCGCCCTCGCCGCGGTCGACGACGTGCGCACCAAGACGACGCAGTTCGACAAGGCCGGCGCCGAGGCTATGGACCGTTTGTTCGGCCGCGGCCGCCACACTGCGCCCGGCTGACCGGCCGGGCGCGGCGACAGGGTTCGAGTTACCGGACGAACTGGCGAATCAAGGGAAGAACTGATTATCCGGGCGCGGCAGGCCGAGATTTTCGCGCAACGTCCGGCCTTCGTACTCGCGGCGGAACAAGCCGCGGCGCTGCATTTCCGGCACCACCCGGTCGACGAATTCGTCGAGCCCGCCGGGCACCCACGGGAACATGATGTTGAATCCGTCACAGGCTTCGCCGAAAAACCATTCCTCCATCTGATCGACGATCATCGACGGCGTGCCGACCATCGCGAGGCCACCATAGCTGCCGGCGATCTGCGCCAGTTGCCGGACCGTCAGGTTGTCGCGCCGGGCGCGGTCAATGATGCGCTGCCGGCCGCTTTTGCTGGCATTGCTTTCGGGGATATCCGGAAGCGGCGCGTCAAGCTCGAAGCCGGAGGCGTCGTGCCCCAGCGCAATCGACAGAGAGGCGATGCCGCTATCGGGATGCACCCGGCTGTCGAGCAGTGCCCGCTTTGCCCGCGCCTCCTCCGCAGTGTCGCCGACCACGACCAGCGCGCCGGGCAGCACCTTGAGGTGATCGGGGTTGCGCCCCAGCGCTTTCATGCGCGTCTTAACATCGGCATATAGGTCTTTCGCGCCTTCGAAACTGCTGCCGCTGGCGAAAATCACCTCGGCGGTTTCGGCGGCGAGCTGCCGCCCGGCATCCGACGCGCCGGCCTGCACGATGACCGGCCAGCCCTGGATCGGCCGCGCGATGTTGAGCGGCCCGCGCACCGACAGAAACTCGCCCTTGTGGTCGATCACATGCATGCGATCGGGGTTGAAGTAGATGCCTTCCTCGACATCGCGCACAAACGCGTCCTCGGCCCAGCTATCCCACAGCCCGGTCACGACATCGAAAAACTCGCGGGCGCGGCGATAGCGTTCGCCATGATCCATATGCTCGGTCAGGCCGAAATTGAGCGCCGCGTCGGGGTTTGACGTGGTGACGAGGTTCCACCCGGCGCGCCCGCCGCTGATATGGTCGAGCGAGGCAAAGCGGCGCGCGATCATGTAGGCCGGCTCAAACGTCGTCGAGGCGGTGGCGATCAGCCCGATATGCTCGGTGACCATCGCCAGGGCCGGCAGCAGGGTCAGCGGGTCGAACGAGGTCACCGTCGCGCTGCGCTTCAAGGCCGCCATCGGCATGTTCAGAACCGCCAGATGGTCTGCCATAAACCACGCGTCAAAGCGCCCTTGCTCGAGCTTTTGCACAAACCGGATCAGGTGCTTGAGGTTGAAATTCGCATCGGGATAAGCGCCGGGATAGCGCCACCAGGCGGTATGGATGCCAACCGGGCGCATAAAGGCGCCGAGACGCATTTGACGCAATGCCATGTTCCCCGCCTGTCCCTTCAATCCGACCGGATAGCGTTCTACAATCGCTCAGATCGTGCCGCGAGCCGGGAGAGTAAAGGGAATGGGTGCGACCTGCCGCCAGATGCATTTCGGTGTGTTCGTGCTGGGCACCGGCAACCATACGGCAGGGTGGCGCTATGACGGCGCGGCGACCAGCCATATGCAGCTCCCGGTCATGCAGGAGATCGCCCGCATTGCCGAACGCGGCAAGTTCGACCTGCTGTTCATCTCCGACGCGATGGTCATGGAGCCGACCGACCATCCTTCGTTCATGTGTCGCTTCGAGCCGACCACGCTGATTTCGGTGCTGAGCGCCTGCACAACGCATGTCGGCCTCGGGGCGACGGTGTCGACGAGCTTTTCCGAGCCGTTCAACGTCGCCCGCCTGTTCGGCTCGATCGACCATCTGAGCGGCGGCCGCGCCGCGTGGAACGTCGTGACCAGTTCCAACGTCAAGGCGGCGTTGAATTTCAACCGCGACGAGCACCTCGAACACGAATTGCGCTATCAGCGCGCCGAGGAATTTGTCGATGTCGTGCGTGGCCTGTGGGATTGCTGGGATGATGGCGCGATCGTCGCCGACAAGGCGACCGGACAGTACATCGATGCCGGCAAGGTGCGGCCGCTGAACCATCGCGGCCGCTTTTTCCAGGTCAAAGGGCCGGTCAACATGGCGCGCTGCCCGCAGGGGCACCCGGTCATCATTCAGGCCGGCGGCTCGCCGTCGGGTCTGGAACTGGCGGCGCGCACCGCCGATGTCGTGTTTTCTGTGGTGCAAGAATTGGGCGCGGCGCAAAAAGCCTATGCCGGTCTGAAAGCGCGCATGGCGAAATACGGCCGCGCCCCCGGCGAGATCGCGGTGTTGCCGGGCGTGATGCCGATCGTCGGACGCAGCGACGCGGAAGCCCGCGAGATCCTCTCGAAACTGCAAAGCTGGCTGACGCCGACCAACGCGATGACACTGGTCGCCAGCCGTATCGGGTATGACGTGTCGGGCCATCCACTCGACGGGCCGGTGCCGCCGCCCCCGCCCTACCAGGGCAGCCAGGCATTTTCGAGCGTGCTGTACGAAACCGCGCGTCGCGAAAACATGACGCTGCGCGACCTTTACAATTTGACGGCGGCGGCGCGCGGGCATTGGGTGCTGTGCGGCACGCCGACAAAGATCGCCGACACTCTCGAAGAATGGTTCACGGCCGGGGCGGCCGACGGATTCAACATCCTGCCACCTTATTTTCCCGGGGCATTTGCCGATTTCGTCGATCAGGTGGTTCCAGAATTGCAGCGGCGCGGTCTGTTTCGCCGCGATTACACCGGCACGATGTTGCGCGATCATTTCGGGCTGGCGCGCGTGCCGCCGCCAGCCGCCCGCCCGGCGGCGATCGGTGCCGAATAAGCGAAGGATTAAGGTATGGCCGATGCAAAAACATTGCTGATGGTGGTCGGTGCCGCGACCCCGCCCGGCCGACTGGCCGCTTCCATTGCGGCGGCGGCCGAGACCGGAAAAGCGGCCGGCGTCGCCGTCGAAATCCTGAACCTCGCCGAAACGCCGGTCGAGATGTGCGACGGGCGGCCAACGGAAGGCTACGACGCCGCAACGCAGCGAGCCGTTGCGCGCATCGCCGCCGCCGGCGCCGTGCTGATCGGCGCGCCGGTTTACCGTGCGAGCTTTCCCGGCGTTCTCAAAAACCTGCTCGACATCGTGCCGGTCGAAGGGCTGCAGAGTAAGCCGGTCGGCATCGTCGCAATGGGCGGCTCACCGCACCATTATCTCGCGGTCGACAGCCAGTTGCGCGCGGTGCTGGCATGGTTCGGGGCCCTGGTGGCACCAACCAGCGTTTATGTCACCGGCAGTGATTTCCATGACGGACAAGTATCGTCGGAATCGGCAAAGAAGGATCTGGCGGCGCTGACCGCGACACTGGCGCTGCTGATGCGCCAGCTCGATCCGGCAGTGCTCGGCCCGATCCCGCTCGCCGCCCGATATACCTAGCCATCGGCATAGCGCGTTGACGCGCTTCCTCGCATACGGATATATGCATCCCAGACAATAAACCGGTGATTTTGCAGACGGACCGATCCCGGCTCTGTCGCAACCACTGAGACTGGGAAAAGCCCGCCGCGCAATGGAAGCCGATTATCTGGTCGTCGGTTCTGGACTGACCGGCGCCACCATTGCGCGCGAACTGGCTGATCACGGGCGCGATGTCGTTGTCATTGAGCGGCGGCCTGAAGTCGGTGGCAATCTGCACGACACCGTGCATTCGAGCGGCATCCGCATCCACACTTACGGGCCGCATTATTTCCGCACCTCCTCCGATCATATCTGGAACTACGTCAGGCGCTTTGCCGATTTCTACCCCTTCGAAGCGGTCTTGATGTCGGAGATCGACGACCGGCTCGAACACTGGCCGGTACACGCGGAATACATTGCGCGTTGCATCGGCGCGGATTGGCGGCCAAGCCATATCGGGCCGGCGGCGAATTTCGAAGAAGCCTCGCTCGCGATGATGCCGGCCCTGGTCTACGAGAAATTCGTGAAAGGCTATACCGCCAAGCAGTGGGGCGTCGCCCCGCGTACACTCGCCGCCGGGCTGGCCGGGCGCTTTGACGTGCGTCGCAATGGCGACACGCGGCTCAAGACCAGTCGCTTTCAGGGCATCCCATATGGCGGCTATGGCGCCATGATGCGCCAGATGCTGGCCGGCATCCGGGTGGTCTGCGGCACCGACTACCTGCAGCATCGAGGAAACTTTAGCGCACGGCGGGGCGTGTTCTTTACCGGCCCGATCGACGAATATTTCGGCTTTGACCTGGGCCGCCTCGCCTATCGCGGACAGCACCGCGATCACCGCTACCTCCCAGACACCCAATGGCACCAGCCGACATCACAGACCAACCATCCCGACCCCGCAGTATCGGCAATCCGCACCCTCGAGTGGAAGCACATGATGGAGCCGGCACTGCGAGACACGCTGCCCGGCACGGTCATCACCACCGAAACGCCGTATACGCCGGATGAGCCGGGCGATTACGAATACCCGTTTCCAGACGCCGCCAACCAGGCGCTCTATGCCCGCTATCGCGAACGCGCCGACGCGACCCCTGGCCTCGTGATGTGCGGCCGGCTCGGTGATTACCGCTATTACGACATGGACCAGGCCATCGGCCGCGCGCTGACGCTGGTGCGGCGTTATTGCGGCGATCAGTAGAGCCGGGTGCGGTAGCCCTCTTCGGTCGCGCGCTCCGCGGCCTCGACCGCCTCGACCGCAATGTCGCCGATCTGCTCGGCAATGACGCGGCCGAGCGGTGGGAAATCGCGTTGCGCGATCCGCTTGTCCGGGTTCCACAGATCGGACCGGATCAATGCCTTGCCGCAATGGAAATAAACTTCGTCGGCGGTAACGAGAAAGCCGCTGCGCGGCACCTTGCCGTTGACTGCGCAGGGGTCGAGCAGCGCCGGATCGGTCGTGATTCGCGCCTGTCCGTTGACCCGCAACGTCTCGCGCAGCCCCGGCACAAAAAAGATCAGGCCAACGCCCGGGCACGCCAGCAGGTTGCTGATCGTATCGACGCGGTTGTTGCCGAGACGATCGGGTATCAACAGGGTTTCGTCATCAAGCACCTGCACAAACCCCGGTGCATCCCCTTTCGGCGAAGCGTCGCAACGCCCTGCCGGGTCGGTCGAGGCGATCACCACAAACGGCGACAGCGCGATAAAGGCGCGTGAGTGCTTTTCCAACTGCGGCAGTTGTTTCCTGACAGCACGCTCGCTCGGCTCGCCGTACAATTCGCGGATGTGGGCGATGTCTTCGATGATGTCCATCCTCGCCTCCTGTCGCTGATCGCGCCTACTATGCCCGAGACCGGAGCGGACCTCCAGGAGACGCATGCGATGGGTGTTGTGGCTGAACGCGAGGAGTGCGCCGGCGGCGGCCACGCCGTGCGGCTGACGATCGACAACGCGCGCAAGCTCAACAGCCTCAACCGCTCGCTGATGATCGACATCGTCGATGCGCTGGCGCAACTCGAAGCCGATCCGGCGCTGCGGCTCGTAATCCTCACCGGCGCCGGCGAGTACGCCTTTGTCGGCGGCGCCGACATCAATGAGATCGCCGCGCTCGACCGAGACAGCGCCCGCGATTTCATCACACTGGTGCATCGCTGCTGCGACGGCGTCCGCCGCCTGCCGGTGCCGGTTATCGCCCGGATCGGCGGTTATGCGCTCGGCGCCGGGCTCGAATTGGCCGCCGCCTGTGATCTGCGCGTCGCCAGCGAGCGGGCGATGTTCGGCATGCCCGAAGTCAGGATCGGCATCCCCTCGGTCGTTGAAGCGGCTTTGCTGCCGCAACTCGTAGGTTACGGCCGGGCGCGGCAGTTGCTGCTGACCGGCGAACTCATCGGCGCCGCCGATGCGCTTGCCTGGGGGTTGGTGGATGCGGTTGCGGAGCCGGATCAGCTTGACGCCGCGGTCGCGCGTTTCGCGGCACCGATCATTGCGAGTGGCCCGCACGCGATCCGCATTCAGAAGGCGCTGATCCGCGACTGGCAGGAATTGCCGACCAGCGCTGCGGTAGCGCGCGGCATCGATGCCTTTACCGAAGCCTTCGACACCGATGAGCCGCACCGCATGGCCGGCGAACGCCTCGCCGCGATGCGCCAGCGACAGAACGAGCCCGGCTGATGTCCCGCACCAAGACAGCGCAAACATCGCCCGGCCTCTCCGATATGACGGGGGTCGATCCGCATTATTTCGGACACCGCGAGCGACTGCGCGACCGCATGTTCAACGGCGGCGCGGAAACCTTGCCGGATTACGAACTGCTGGAAGTGCTGCTGTTCACCAACAACCCGCGGCAGGACGTAAAACCGCTGGCCAAAGCGCTGATCGAACGTTTCGGCAGCTTTGGCCAAGTGCTGAGCGCCGATCCCGAGGTATTACGCGCCGCCAAACTGCGCGACCCGACGATCGCGATCCTCAAGGCCGTGCGCGAAGCCGCGCTGCGGCTGGGAAAGGCGGAACTGCGTGAAGGCTCGGTGATCGGCTCGTGGGACCGGCTGATCGCCTACTGCAATGCCCATGTCGCATACAGCCCGGTCGAGGAATTTCACCTGCTGTTCCTCAACCGCAAAAACGCGCTGTTGGCGCATGAGCGGCAGCAACGCGGTACGATCGACCATACCCCGGTCTATGTACGGGAGGTCGTCAAGCGGGCATTGGACCTCAATGCGTCGGCCCTGATCCTGGTGCACAATCATCCCTCCGGTGATCCGACACCATCCAAGGCCGACATCGCCGTCACCCGCGATATCATCAAGGCCGCCGCGCCGCTCGGGGTGCTGGTGCACGACCACGTCATCGTCGGCCGCGGCCATCACACCAGCCTTCGCGATCTCGGCCTGCTGAGTTGACCTGCCCCCCCCCGCGCGGCGATGGTCGCCGCGAGCCTGGAGGAGGACAAAATAACACCCCTCCCCGGCCGCCGCCGGAAAGAGGCGTTTTTACGCGCTGAGCGAGCTACAGGGCCTTCAGCATTGAGTCAGCGTCGGAAACCTCGAACTTGCCGGCGGCTTCGACATTGATCTTTTTGACGACACCGTTATCGACGAGCATCGAATAGCGTTGCGAGCGCATGCCGAGGCCGGCCTTGCGGGCATCGAGTTCCAGCCCGACCGCGCGGGTGAAATCGCCGCTGCCATCGGCCAGCATCATGACCTTGTCGCCGCAGCTCTGGTCCTTGCCCCAGGCGCCCATCACAAACGCGTCGTTGACCGCGATGCAGGCGATCGTATCGACGCCCTTAGCCTTAAGATCGCTCGATTTGTCGACATAGCCCGGCAGATGGCGCTGCGAGCAAGTCGGGGTAAAGGCGCCCGGCACGGCAAACAACGCCACTTTCTTGCCGTTGAACAATTCGTCGGTCGTGACCTCCTTGGGTCCTTCCGGACTCAGATATTTCAGCGTCGCCGAGGGTATCTTGTCACCAACCTGGATCGTCATGGATCATCCCTCCGAAATCTCGTGTCGCCGCAAGGCTGCACGGTGCCGCCCGCGGCAGGAGCGCGCCACCGATACCATAGGCGGCCAAGCGCCGTAAACGCCGCGGCGTCGCCGCCGCACGAGCGATCGTGCTCGCCCATTATTTTTTGCCCCGCCACACAGCCCGGCTTATCCTGCTCCGCATGAATGCCGCTTCGATCGGAGGAACGCCTTTCCTACCGCGGAGACCAGGATGAAATCGCTCGCCGGCCAGCTCCTCGTTGCCATGCCACAGATGATGGACCCGCGCTTTGCCCGATCGGTCGTCTATGTTTGCGCGCATAACGAAGACGAGGGTGCGATGGGCCTCGTCATCAACAAACTGCTGTCCTCGCTATCGATGGATGAACTGCTTACCCATCTGAAGATAACGGCGGCGGCCCCGCTCGACACGTCGCGGCCGGTGCATTTCGGCGGTCCGGTCGAGCCGGGGCGCGGTTTTGTGCTGCACTCGCCGGATTACCGCGAGGACGCGACGCTGATTGTTTCTCGCGACTTTGCGATCACCGCGACGCTCGACATCCTGCGCGCCATCGGCAAAGGCGAAGGGCCGCGGCGCAGCCTGTTTGCGCTGGGCTACGCCGGCTGGGCGCCGGGCCAGCTCGATGCCGAGATGCAGGCCAATGGCTGGCTGTCGGTCGCCGCCGATGCAGACCTCGTGTTCGACAGCGATTTTGACGACAAATGGAAGCGGGCGCTGGGCAAGCTCGGTATCGATTTGACGATGCTGTCAACCGAAGCCGGGCACGCTTAGCACGCTTCTAGCTGCGCCAGTCTTCGCGCAGGACCGCGAACAGCAAGTGATCCTGCCATTTGCCGTCGATCAGCAGATAGTTGCGGGCGTAGCCTTCCTCATGAAAGCCAGTGCGCCGCAACAAGGCCCGGCTCGGCACGTTGGTTGGCAGGCAGGCGGCCTCGACGCGGTGCAGGCGTAGCCGCTCAAAGGCAAAATCGATCACCAGCGGTAATGCTGCCGTCATCAGTCGCTGACGCGCGAAGGACTGTCCGATCCAGTAGCCGAGGCTTGCCGTCTCGGCGACCCCGCGCCGCAGGTTCGACAGGCCGATGCCGCCGGCCAACGCCTCGTCACTGCGGAAAATGAAGAAATTGTAGCCCTGGTCCGTGCGCCAATCCTCGGTGTAACGCGACAGGCGGGCGCGGAAATTGCCACGGCTCAGCGCATCCGGTGGCCAGCTCGGCTCCCACGGCGTCAGGAAATTGCGCGAGGCCGCCCGCAGACTTGCCCAGTCTTCATAATCGCCACGTTCGGGTGGTCGCAAGAAAACCTGTTCGCCGGTCAGGCGAAACGGCTCCGAGCGGGCCAGAAACAGCCGCGGAAACGTCTTGCGTTGTGGAGCCACGCCGCCGCCCTGGCCGCGTTATGCCGCCAACCGGGCGCGCAACCGCTCGAAATCCTCAAGCTGGCCGATCGGCCCCAGCGCCGCCAGCGTCGGCGGCGCCGTGCGCCATTTGGCAACGACGCGGCCAATCGCCTCTGCATCGACGGCCTCGATGCGAGCAACCATGTCGGCCGGATCAAACGGCGTTCCGTGGATCAGCATGTGCTGCGCCATCTGCTCGCAGCGCGCGCCGGTGCTTTCGAGCGACATCAGCAGGCCGGCTTTCATTTGCGCCTTGGCGCGTGCCAGTTCGACATCGGTCAGGCCGTCAGCGAGGCGCATGGTTTCGTCACACAAAACCGGCACCAGTTCGCCCGCGTCGTCCTCGCCGGTACCGGCGTAGATGCCGAACAGGCCACCATCACGATAACCATGCGTAAAGGAATGGATCGTGTAGACGAGGCCGCGCTTTTCGCGCACCTCCTGAAACAGCCGCGATGACATGCCGCCGCCGAATGCCGTCGACAGCACCGAGGCCGCGTAATAATCCGGATCTTCCAGCGTCTGCGCCGGAAATCCCAGCACGATATGGAGCTGTTCGAGGTCGCGATTCTGGCGATACTCGCCACCGACATAACGGGCCGGCTCGGTCGTTATGGCGCGCTCGGCCGGCATCGAGGACAGCATCTTGTCGGCGAGTTCGACGAGCCGGTCGTGGTCGAAATTGCCTGATGCCGACAGGATCATGCGCGCTGCGCCGTAATGGTCGCGCAGATAGGTGATGACGGCATCGCGCTTGAGCTGGCGGATGATATCCGGGCTGCCGAGCACTGGGCGGCCCATTGCCTGGTCGGGAAACGCTCGTTCCTGGAAATGATCGAAGATGATGTCGTCGGGCGTGTCGTTGGCCTGCCCGATCTCCTGCAGGATGACCTGCCGTTCGCGTTCGAGTTCGGCTGCGTCGAAATTCGAGTGCAACAGGATGTCGGACAGAATATCGAGGGCGAGACCCGTATCCTCTTTCAGGACCTTGGCGTAATAAGCCGTGCTTTCGCGCGAGGTATAGGCGTTGAGATGCCCGCCGACCGCCTCGATTTCCTCGGCAATGTCGCGGGCGCTGCGCCGCTCGGTGCCTTTGAACGCCATGTGTTCGAGAAAATGTGCGACGCCGTTGATCTGCGGCGCCTCATGGCGCGTGCCGACATCGACCCAGATGCCGAGCGACACCGTATCGACCGTGTCGATCCGGTCGGTGACGATCCTCAGACCGTTCGAGAGCGTCGCCAATCGCGTATTCATGCCGCCCCCAAAACCTGCTGCCCGCTACGTTGTTGCCCGCCGCCTTGTCCGGGTCGCCGGGCGTGCGCCCGCACAAAGCGGGCTACCGCGCCGACATCGTTCGGCAGGACCGTAAACCGCTCGCGCCTGTCCATAATCTCGGCGAGCGCCGGCGGATAAGCCGGACGCACTCCTGTTGCCTGCTCGACCGCATCGGGAAACTTGGCCGGATGCGCCGTCGCCAACGCCACCATCGGTGTGCTGTCCGGCTCGCGGGCAAGGTCAGCGCGCGCCGCGGCAACCGCAACCGCCGTATGTGGATCGATCAGCATGCCGCTGCGCCGATAGGTGTCGCCGATGGTCGCGAGCGTCAGCGCGTCATCGACGCGGTGTCCGGAAAACTGGCCCCGCGCGCGCCGCCATGACTGATCGTCCGCCGGCAAGGTGCCGGTTTTACGGAATTCCTGGAGCGCTGCAGCCACCGCCGCGCCGCTCTCACCCTTCAGCTCGAACAGCAGCCGCTCGAAATTGCTGGAAACCTGGATGTCCATACTGGGGCTGAGGCTCGGGATAACGGGCGCCATCGCCATGTCACCCTTTGCCAGATAGCGCGCCAGGATGTCATTGGCATTGGTGCCGATCACCAGCCGCGCAATCGGCAGACCAAGGGCGCGCGCCAGATGCCCGGCATAGACGTTGCCGAAATTGCCGGTCGGCACGCAAAACGAAACCGCCCGCCCGCCGCCGCTCGCCGCGCCGAGCGCAAGTCCGGCGGCAAAGTAATAAACGATCTGCGCCGCCACCCGGGCAAAGTTGATCGAGTTGACCGCCGACAGGTTGAGGTCGTGCCGCAGCGATGTATCGGCGAACAGCGCTTTTACGATGTCCTGACAATCATCGAACGTGCCCTCGATCGCCAGCGCATGCGCGTTGCCGGCATCGACCGTGGTCATCTGCCGCCGCTGCACTTCGGAAATGCGCCCCTGCGGGTAGAGCACAAAAATGTCGAGTGCCGCGCGGTCGCGACACGCGGCAAGGGCCGCAGAACCGGTATCACCCGAAGTCGCGCCGACGATCGTCACCTGCTCGCCGCGCCGCGCCAGCACCGTGTCGAACATCAGCCCGACCAGTTGCAACGCCAAATCCTTGAACGCCAGGGTCGGGCCGTGAAACAGCTCTAGCAGCCACAGCCGCTCATCGAGTTGCACCAACGGCGCCACCGCCGCGTGGCTGAAGCCGCGGTAGGCCGCTTCGGTCATCCGCAATAATTCCGGGATATCGAACGAATCGCCGGCGAACAGCGCGATGATCCGCGCCGCCAGGTCGGCATAGGGAAGTCCGTTCAGCGCGCGCAGCGTCTCCGGTCCAAGCACCGGCAGGCGCTCGGGAACAAACAGCCCACCGTCTTCCGCGAGACCGGCGAGCAGCACGTCCTCGAAGCTATGGGTTTCCGGCGCGGGTCGGGCGTCGCGAGTACTGAGATAGCGCACAGGTGCGACCCTATAGCCCCATCAGACAGGCCGCAACCCGGTCAGGCGCCAGCACGAAATTCTGTTTTCAACCTGCGGGGAAATGGCGCCTCTCTGAGGCCGCCGGACAGCGAGAGGTCGGCCACCTTGACGGTTCGCCGTTCACTTGGCACGGTAGCGACCTCTCGGTTTCGAGCAAAGCGCGATTCGTCGCGGCGAAATCTGAAATTGTGCAGCCGCCGCTGCTTGCGGAACGGGAACCTCAAGTCATTGACAGCGCATCGTGAGATGGCCTTTGACGGGGCCGTGAGAAAATTGCGGGCAAGGGGCGCCGTTGCGGCGTCGATCAGCATCGCCCTTTTGATGTCGGCCTGTACAGCCGAGGCGCCGCCACAACCTGTAGCGGAAACCGTGTCGCCGGCACAGCCGAGCCTGCCGCCGCGACGCATCGATTATTCCCGGTCCCGTGAGGTCAGCACTGAAATCCTCCGGTGGTTTATGCAAGCCGGGTATAAGCGGTTCCAAGCCGAGGCGATGGCGGATCATGCCCGCGTCGAAAGCGGTTTTCACCCATGCATCTCGACCAATTCGGGGCTGCGCTTCACCTATCAATGGGGCGGCCTGCGCCTACGGCGGCTCGATGCGTATGCGCGGGCCTACGGCAAATGCCCGCCGCTCGACAAACAACTGGCCTTCGCCGATTACGAACTTCGCAATTACCCGGCCTATGCCTGTTTCTGGGCGGCAAAGAACCGCGCCGAGGCGGCGGCCGCCTTGCGCCGCGGCCTCGGCCTCGGCAGGTGCTAAAGCGGACTCTACCCGCCGCTCCGAAGCACCGCGCCGTCCACCCCGGAAAGCGCCCGTATGGCGTACGGCCTCGCTCGGCCGGTTATTGCATCCGAACGTTTACGGTTTACCCGACGGTTTTGCGGATGAGGCTGTGTGGGGCGTAGCCGGCGCGGGCGCATTCTTGACGTCAAGCTGTGCGAGATTGGCTTTGGCGGCGGTTTCGCTGGGCGTGCCGGGAGCCAGCTTGGCAACGTGGGTCCAATCCTGCCGTGCGCTGTCGATCTCACCACGCAGCGCGTGGATATTGCCGCGCTCGAGCAGCGCCGGCACCGAATTGGGCGCGAGCGATACGGCCTTGTTGATATCCGCCAGCGCGGGATCGAGCTTTTTCAGTTCGCGATAAGCCGTCGCGCGATAGATCAGGGCATCGACGCGCGACGGATTGCTTTTCAACACCTGGTCGAGATCGGGGAGCACCTTGTCGAACCACCCGGCCGAGCCGGCGACGGCGGCGCGGTCGACCAACAGTTCGGCGTCGTCGGGGCGTAACGCCAGCGCGCTGGTTTCCGCCGCATAGGCGCGTCCGGCATCGCCGGCCAGCAGCCAGGCTTGCGCCCCCTGGCCAAAGACCTCGGCGCGCAGCGTTGCTGGCGCGTGGATCATCGCCTGTCCCAGTTTGTCCAGTTGTTCGGCTGCTTCCTTGTATTGCTTGAGGCCGAACAGCGCGACCGCGAGACAATGCTCGGCCGGGTGCTGCCCGCCGCGCTTCTGCCAGCTTTCCGCCAGGGTGCGCGCCGCCGCCGGGTCTTGTTTGGCAAGCGTCAGACAGCGGTCATAGGTGGCCGCCTCGCTGGCTTCTGACGTCGGCGCCGCCGGCGCACGACTGGCCGGCGCCGCCGCAGGGCGTGGCGCTGCCGATAATGGCGGCCCCGCTGGCTCGGGCTTATCGGCGGCAAAACCGGCATCGGCGGAAAACATCGCCAGCAAAAGGACGACGCAACGCAACAAGGTCATCTGAGCTGCCATCGATCCGACCCAACAAAATCCGGGGTAAAATTTGCTTGCGGTGCCGCCGCGCCGACTCGATTTGCCGGAGATTTGCTCTACCATGCATCGGCCGACACGCAGACCGGAGCGCACACACCTTTGGCTTTTCAGCAGCTGCACCGGTCGATTACCCGGGCCAGCGGGTTCGACAACATCGCCCGGGCGTTCGCCAACCGCAATTATCGAGTTTATATCAGCGGCAACAGCATTTCGCTGACCGGGCTGTGGCTGCAGCGGGTTGCGGTCGGCTGGCTCGCCTGGACATTGACGCATTCCGGCACCTGGCTCGGGCTGGTCTCGCTCGCCGATTTCATGCCGGCGCTGGTACTGAGCCCGATTGCCGGCGTCTTGGCGGATCGCCGCGACCGCGTCTGGATCATCCGCATTACGCAGCTTTGCGGCTGCGTTCAGGCAAGTCTGCTGGCGCTTCTGGTCGCGACCGACACGATCGGCATTCATGTGTTGTTCGGCCTCGTGCTGGCGCTCGGCATTGCCAGTTCGATCGCGCAGCCGGCACGCCTCGCGCTGATCCCCAATCTGGTCGACCGGGCCTCGCTGCCGTCGGCGCTGGCGATCAACTCGATCATCTTCAATTCCGCCCGCTTTATCGGCCCGGCGATCGCCGGAGTGCTGATTGCCGAGGTCGGCATCGCCGCCGCCTTTGCCGCCAACGCGCTTAGCTATATTGCGTTTCAGATATCGCTGATGAAATTGCGCGATTTGCCGCCGATCGCGGCGGGGCCGCGGCAGAATGCGATCCGCGCCTCGATCGAGGCCTATGCCTATGCCAGCCGGCACCCCGGCATCGGCCCGATGCTGTTGCTGTTCGCGGTAACGACGATCGGCACGCGCGGCTTTGTCGAGCTGTTTCCTGGTTTTGCCGACAGCGTCTTCGGGCGCGGGCCGCAAGGCCTGTCGATGCTGACCTCGACGGTCGGGTTGGGCGCGATTTGCGGCGGCACCTGGATGGTGTTCCGCCCGGCGGTGGCCGGTCTGGCACGATTTGTCCTGGCGGCGACCTTGATGATGTCACTGGCGATCCTCGCCTTCACCGCGACCGACCGGTTCTATCTCGCGTTGCCGTGCGTCTTTGTCGCCGGGGCAGCGATGACGATCACCGGCACCGGCGCGCAGACCCTGATCCAGGCGGCGGTGGACAGCCGCATGCGCGGCCGGGTGATGGCGCTTTACGGCATGATCTTCCGCGCCGGACCAGCGGTTGGTGCGGTATTGGTCGGCACGGCGAGCGAGCATTTCGGCCTGCGTCTGCCGCTGGCGATCGGCGCCGGTGTTTCCGTTGTTTTCTGGCTGCTGACGCGGCTGCGGCACAATGTGGTTGCCGCGGCCCTTGAAGACGCACCGGCCCGCGCCGCCGCGGTCGCGGCAGAGCGCGGTATTTAAGCGCGGTGCGGCCGCATCTGTTCTGCTTCGGCATGGGCTATACGGCGCGGGTGCTGGCCAACCGGCTCGCGGCCGAAGGATGGCGGATCGAAGGGACATCTCGCAATCCGGAGGCGGTTGCCGATTCGGGCTGCCCCATTCATCGCTTCGAGCGCAGACGGCCATTGCCGGTAGAAATTTTATCCGGTGTTACGCATATTCTGGTTTCGGTGCCGCCCCAGCCGGACGGCGATCCGGTGCTCGACTGTCACGGCGGCGAAATCGCCGCGACGCCGGGGCTTGCCTGGGTCGGCTATCTGTCAACCACGAGCGTCTATGGCGACCGCAGCGGCGCCTGGGTCGATGAAACGGCCGAATTGCGCCCCACGGGCGAGCGCGGCCGGCGCCGGGTAAGCGCCGAGGCCGACTGGCTCGATCTGCATCGCGAGCGCGGCGTCCCCACTCACATCTTCCGCCTCGCCGGCATTTACGGACCGGGTCGCAGCGCGCTCGACACGGTGCGCGCCGGCACCGCGAAACGCGTCGACAAGCCGGGCCAGGTCTTTTCCCGTGCCCATGTCGAGGACATCGCCAGCGTGCTGCATGCTTCGATGACGCGCCCGCGGCCGGGCGCCGTCTACAATGTCTGCGACGATGAACCGGCCTCGCCTGCCGCGGTGATCGAAGAAGCCGCCCGTCTGCTCGGCCGGCCGATGCCGCCGCTGGTGCCGTTCGAGGCGGCGGCACTGTCGCCGATGGCGCGCAGCTTCTACGACGATAACAAGCGGGTCTCGAACGAACGGATCAAGCGCGAACTCGGGCTGACGCTGCGCTATCCGAATTACCGGGCGGGATTGGCCGCGATCCTTGCGGCCGGCGACTGATCGCCGATATCCTGCCGCCAATTCACCCCATTTCGCACCGGGAGGACGGGCATATGCCGGCTTACAACATTCTTATTCTGGGAGCTTCCTACGGCTCGCTCCTCGCGACCAAGCTGCTGTTCGGCGGCCACAAGATCACGATGGTCTGCCTGCCGAACGAGGTCGAGGCGTTCAACACCGACGGCGCGCATGTCCGCATGCCGATCCGCGGCCGCAAGGACCAGATCGAACTCGATTCGCGCAAGCTCCCCGGCAGCCTGCGCGCCGCTGGCCCGGCCGACGTAAAGCCGGCCGATTTCGATCTCGTCTGCCTCGCGATGCAGGAGCCGCAATACCGCTCGCCCGGCGTGCGCGAATTGCTCGACGCGGTCGCCATCAGCAAGGTGCCGACGATGTCGATTATGAACATGCCGCCGCTGCCTTATCTGAAACGCATCCCCGGCCTCAACGCCGACTCGCTCAAGCCCGCCTTTACCGATGCCAGCGTGTGGGACAATTTCACCCCCGGCCTCCTGACCCTGTGCAGTCCCGACCCCCAGGCGATCCGTCCGCCCGGCGAAAAGATCAACTTCCTGCAGGTCACCCTGCCGACCAACTTCAAGGTTGCGGCGTTCGACTCCGACAAGGGCACCGGCATCCTGCGCAGCATGGAGAAGGATGTCGACGCCGCCCGTTTCGATGCTGGCGGCGCCAAGATCGAGTTGCCGGTCAAACTGCGGGTGCACGATTCGATTTTTGTGCCGCTCGCCAAATGGGCGATGCTGCTGACTGGAAATTATCGGTGCGTCACCAAGGACAGCGCGATCGACATCAAGGACGCCGTCCATCAGGACGTCGAGGCGTCGCGCTCGGTCTATAATTTCGTGTGCGATGTCTGCGAAAAAATGGGTGCGTCGCGCGGCGATCTCGTGCCGTTCGAGAAATATGCCGCCGCCGCAAACGACCTCGTCCGCCCGTCATCGGCGGCGCGCGCCCTCAACAACGGCGTGCCGAACATCGAGCGCACCGATCGCCTCGTGCAACTGATCGCCGCGCAGTACGGCATGAAGAACGCGACCGTCGACAAAACCGTTGCCCAGGTCGACGAGCGCCTCGCCACCAACCGCAAGGCCGCCGCCTGACCATCTCGTCGTACATGGCCCCGTACGAGGGGCCGTGTACGACAGGCGTCAGATTAGCCCATTCCTGGCTTTAGTATCTAAATCAATGACTTGCCGATCGCTGCGAGGTGCTCGTAATCGGCCAGTTCGTTATAAACCTGCGCCGACACCCGTATCCACAGCGCGCCGTCGAGGACCATCACGCCGGCCGTTATGCGGTGCTCATCGCTGAGGCGCGCACCGAGCGCGCGGGCGGCGTCTCGATCACCATGTCCCGGCAGCCGCACGGCGACCATCGACCCGCAAAATTCGGACCCGGCAGCCGACTCGCTACACCAGCTTTCCGTCAATAACACGCCGGCTTTCCCTGCCAGCGCCGTGTTGTGCGCCCGCATAGCCTCGGCGCCGAGGCCATCGATGTAATCGAGCGCCGCCGGCGCTGCCAGCCAATGCGAATTGTCGCGGGTGCCGGTGTAGTCGAACTCCGCGGTAAAGCCCTGGCCAAGCGCGTGTGAGATCGCAGTCGGATGCAAGGCCGCCTGCCGTTCCGGCGTGCACCACAGGATTGCCGTGCCTTTTGCCGCAAACGCCCATTTGTGCAGGTTGCCGACGTACCAATCGACGCCGAGCGCCGGGACGTCGAGCGCCAACTGGCCCGGTGCATGCGCGCCGTCAACCGCAACCGGGACACCATGTGCGTGGCACACCGCCGCCATGTCGCGGATCGGCAGGATCGCGGCACTGGCCGACGGAATATGGTCGAAGACCGCAAGCCGGGTGCGTGGGTTGATTGCCGCCGCCAGCCTTTGCAACAACGGTTGCGGATCGACAAACGGCACCGGCACGTCGATCTGGACGAGCCGCGCGCCGTTGCGCGCGGCATGATAGCGCAGCGCATTGGCGACAGCGCCGTACACCTGCGACAGGCACAGCAATTCGTCGCCGGGCCGCAACGTCAGCGACGCGATGATCGCATTGAGGCCGGAGGTGGCGTTCTCGACAAACACCCAGTCGTCGCCATGCCCGCCGAGAAACCCGGCGATCCGGTCGGCAGCATGGCGTAACCCCGGCAACAGGTCGCGCCGAAAAAATGTCGTCGGGTCGGCTTCCATGCGCCCGCGCCAATATTGCGCGGCATCGAGCACGCGGCGCGGCGTTGCGCCATAGCCGCCGTGATTGAGATGCGCAACGCCGTCAGCCAGCAGAAAGTCGGCACGGCGCTGCCGCCCGAAATCCGGAGAATTGCTCATCGCAGAAGCTACGCGGCGACGGTGTAGATCACAGCTCGCTCTCCGAAGCGGCCAGCTTGATACGGTGTGATCGCGATGATGCGCGAAACCAGGGCCACCGAAAAGCCCTTGCGGGGCGACGGCATTGCCCATAAAGCGACGCGCGAAACCCCCGCCCAAAACCTGGAGACACGCCGATGCCGTCCTTCCCCAGCCTCGCCAGCCTGCAGGCCCTGACCGCCTGGGATACTCCGACCATCTGCAACGCGCTCGAAGTCGTCGCGCCGGCTCGCCGGGCGATGGGCTTTACCCGCCGCCCGGTCGTCGCCGCCTTCCCCGAGATGAAGCCCGTCGTCGCGTTTGCCCGCACCGCCCTCATTCGTTCGCGCGAGCCGCATCCGCGCGACCGCGACAGCGCCAATACGATCCGTCTCGGCTATTACGAACACGTCGCCGAGCAGCCGATGCCGAGCATTGCCGTGATCCAGGACATCGACGGACCCGATACCGGCTTTGGTGCGTTCTGGGGCGAGGTGCAGACGCATGTGCATGCCGGGCTTGGCTGCGCCGGCGTCATCACTGACGGTTCGGTGCGCGATCTCGATGCGATGGCGCCGAATTTCATCGTGCTCGCCGGTTCGATCATGCCGAGCCACGCGCATGTTCATCTCGTCGAGTTCGGCGGCACGGTCAGCGTCTTCGGCATGGTCGTCTCGGCCAATGACGTGATTCATTGCGACCGCCACGGCGCCGTCGTCGTACCGCACGATGTTATCGAGAAAATCCCGGCGGCGATCGACCTGCTGACCCGGCGCGAACGCGTCGTCATCGAAGCGTCGAAAAAGCCCGGCTTCTCGATCGAGCACCTGCGTCAGGCGTTCAAGGAACAAGCCGACATTCACTGAGCGCCGGCGCCCGCTGATCGCGGCGGCTGTCGGAGGGCTTGCTTAAATCTCGATCTGGCCGCCGAGTTCGACAACGCGGTTCGGCGGAATGTGAAAAAACTCCGTCGCATCGAGCGCCAGATTGCTCAACAGGATGAACAGCCGGTCGCGCCAGCGCCAGAAGGCGCTGTGCGCGGCGCGGGTGCGCAATCGCTCGCGCCCGATGATGAACGAGGTTTCCATCAGGTTTATGTGGAAATGCTGCATCCGGCATTGCGCCAGTGCGCGCATCAGGTTGGGCTCGTCCATAAAGCCATAGCGCACCCGCATCGTGTAAAAACCCTTGCCGACCTCGTTGACCTCGAGGCGGCGTTCGGTCGGGACGTGCGGCACATCTTCCGTGTCGACCTGCATCATCACCACGCGCTGGTGCAATACCTTGTAGTGCTTTAGTGCGTGCAGCAGCGCCACCGGCACATAGGTCAGGTCGCGCGTCATAAAGATGGCCGTGCCCGGTACGCGCACCGAGCGCTCGGGGTGCTGCGTTTCGACAAACACCTCAAGCGGCATCGCGTCGCGCGCGCGTTCTTCGGCGAGGATGCGGCGGCCCCGCCACCAGGTGCCCATGACCGCGAAAACCAGCGTCGCCACGACGATCGGAAACCAGCCGCCCTCGGCGATTTTCAGCACGTTGGCGGCAAAAAACGTCAAGTCGATCACGCCGAACGCGCCGAATACCGCGATCGCCAGATAGAGGTTCCAGCCCTGGCCGCGCATGTACAGAAATGCCAGCACGCTGGTGATTGCCATCATGCCGCTGACCGCGATGCCGTAGGCCGCGCCAAGATTGTCCGACGTCTGGAACCCGAGAACCAGAATGATGACCGCGAGCAGCAGCCCGGCATTGATCCGCGGCACATAGACCTGGCCGATCTCGGTTTCTGACGTATGGCGCACTTCGAGTCGCGGCAGGTAGCCGAGCTGGATTGCCTGGCGAGTGATCGAGAACGCCCCGGAGATGACCGCTTGCGACGCGATGATCGTCGCGATCGAGGCAAGGATAACCAGCGGCAGCAAGGCCCAGCCCGGCGCGAGCCGGTAGAACGGGTTTTCCACCGCGGCCGGATTACCCAGCAATTCGGCACCCTGGCCGAAATAATTGAGCAGCAATGCCGGGAAAACGATCATGTACCAGGCGCGGCGCAGCGGGTTGCGCCCGAAATGTCCCATATCGGCATAAAGCGCCTCGGTGCCTGTTACCGCGAGAAACACCGCGCCGAGCATCAGAAAACCGCGCCACGGCGCGCTGGCGACGACATGAACGCCGTAGAGCGGGTTGAGCGCCAAGAGGATGCGCGGCTGCCGCACGATGGCCGTCAGCCCCAGCACCGCCAGTATGACGAACCAGACCAGCATGACCGGGCCGAACAGCCCGCCAAGCACTGCGGTGCCGCGCCGCTGCACGAAAAATAGGATGATCAGCAGGCCGAGCGCGATCGGGATGACATAGGGGGTGAACAGCGGGGTCGCGACCTTGAGCCCCTCGACCGCGCTCAGCACCGAGATCGCCGGGGTGATGACGCCGTCGCCATAGAACAGCGCCGCCCCGATCAGCCCCGCGCCCATGACCCAGAGATAGCGTTTGCTGCCGCGCCGGCTATGCCGCAACACCAGCGCGGTCAACGCCAGGAGGCCGCCTTCGCCGCGATTGTCGGCGCGCATGATGACCAGGACGTATTTGACCGTCACGATCAGCACCAGCCCCCACACGATCAACGATAACGCCCCGAGGATCGTCGCTTCGCTGAGATCACCGAAATCGATCAGCGACTGGCGCACGGCGTAAAGCGGCGAGGTGCCGATATCGCCGTAGACGACGCCGAGCGCTGCCACGGTCAGGCTGTGTTTCACGGCAGGCTTTACAGAACTGGCTGATAGAGCCGCACTGTGGGGCATCTTGGTTCCTGAAAGTGCGCCTGGACGTTCGCCAGGGAGGCCGCAGCCTGAATCTCAACGGTCTAGATTTCGACTTGACCGCCCAGTTCGACGATGCGGTTGACCGGGATGCGGAAAAATTCCGTGGCGTCGAGCGCGAGGTTGGTCAACAGAATGAACAGATGCTTCAACGGCGCGGTGATACCGCGCTTGCGGTTCGAGACGACCTTTTCGCGGCCGACAAAAAACGACGTGTCCATCAGGTTGAAGCGAAATCCGCCGACCCGGCACAATGCCAGGGCGCGCGGGATATCGGGTTCTTCGAGAAACCCGTAGCGGATCGTGACCGTGTGAAAATTCTTGTCGAGATGGGTGATCTCGAGCCGGTCCGCTTCCGGCAGGCGCGGCACGTCGACCGTCTTGACCGTCATCAAGACATTGCGTTCGTGCAAGATCTTGTTGTGCTTCATGTTGTGCAGCAGCGCGGCCGGCACATTGTCGATCCGCGCCGACATGTAGACGGCGGTTCCCGGCACCCGCATCGGTCGCTCGGGGTTGAGATTCTCCAGTAGGATCGGCAAGGGCAGCGCGCCGCTGGCGCGACGTTCGGCGAGACGCGCGCGGCCCCACATCCAGGCCGTCATGATCGTACAGGCAGTCAGCGCCATGCTCAGCGGGAACCAGCCACCTTCCGCCAATTTCAGCAGATTGGCGCCGAAGAAAGATAGATCGACCGTAGCGAACACCAGAAAAACCGGCACCAGCCGCCATAGCGGCCAGCGCGCGCCGTAGAGCAGATAGGTGAAGCCAAGAAGCGAATCGACGGTCATCGTGCCTGTCACCGCGATCCCATAGGCCGAACCGAGCGCATCCGACGAGCGAAAGCCGAGCACCGTCGCCACCACCGCGATCATCAGGATGTTGTTGATCGCTGGAACATAGACCTGCCCCATCGCCTGTTCCGAGGTATGGCGCACCTGCATGCGCGGCAGGTAGCCGAGCTGCACCGCCTGCCGGGTCAGCGAAAACGCGCCGGAAATGACCGCCTGCGAGGCGATGACCGTGGCCATCGCCGCCAGCACGACCAGCGGGTAAACCGCCCAATCCGGCGCCAACCGATAAAACGGGTTTTGGACTGCATCGGGATTGGCCAGCAATAGCGCGCCCTGCCCAAAATAATTGAGCAGCAGGCAGGGAAACACAAAACGCAGCCAGGCGCGCCGGATCGGGGTACGGCCGAAATGCCCCATATCGGCGTACAAAGCCTCAGCGCCGGTCACTGCGAGTACGACGGCGCCAAGCAGGATAAAGCCGGCTTCGGGGTCGTTGATGATCAGATCGAGGCCGTAATAGGGATTGATCGCCCACAGTATCATGGGGTGGCGCGCGATTTCGTTGAGACCGAGCAGCCCCAGCGCGGTGAACCACACGATGATGACAGGTCCGAAAAGCCCGCCGACGCGGCCAGTGCCGCGCCGTTGCGCGACAAACAGCGCAATCAGCAGCGCCAGCGTCAGGGGCAGCACATAGGGCTGCAATTCCGGCGCCTTGACCTCCAGCCCCTCGACCGCGCTCATCACAGAGATCGCCGGGGTCAGCACCCCGTCGCCGTAGAACAGCGAGCCGCCGACCAGACCGGCAAGAAGGATCCAGCGGTTGCGGCGCCCTGCCGTCGCGCGCAATGCCAGCACCGTCAGCGCAAAGATGCCGCCTTCACCACGATTATCGGCGCGCAGCAGCACCACGACGTATTTCAGCGTCACGACGATCGTCAACGCCCAGACGATCAGCGACAACACCCCGAAAATGCGGGGCGTCGTGACCATCGAGGCGTCATGGAAACATTGCTTGAACGCGTAGAGCGGCGACGTGCCGATGTCGCCATAGACGACACCGAGCGCGGCGATCGTCAGGTTCTGCATGAGCGGCGAATGGCCGTGCACCTCTTGCGGGGTGGCGGCAGCTTGCGACGCGGTGCTCTCTACCATCGGTTGGCCCAGATTCTCAACACCGACGCGCGCCGGTGCACGGCGCAGCCGTGCTGACGGGTGCTCGCAGCAGTTGATGAAGAAATCCGGGCGATCGCCATGATCGCCTGACTAGCCATGCGCCTTATCGCCAGCTACGGGTACCGAGTGCGGCATGTTGGGTAAACCAATCAGCGAGCCGGACGATCCAGCCCCATCCGAATAGGTAAACGGCACCCCTTGGGTTGGCGGAGATTGCTCTCAGTCGCCGCGTTCGTCTATGGAAACTTATGTCGCGCCCCGCTGGGGTGATGCGACCGGAGGGGAATAGGAGCGCCACGATGAGCGACAAGCCGTTTCGCAGCGGAATGCTGGTGTTTCCGAACCTGACACAGCTCGATCTGACCGGCCCGTATGAGATTCTCGCTCGTTTGCCCGGCAGCGAGACATTGCTGCTGTGGAAGACCCTCGACCCGGTGCGCACCGAGCATGGGCTGACGATCCTGCCAACCGCAACCTTGGACTCCTGCGGTCCACTCGATCTGGTGCTGGTTCCCGGCGGCGGCGGCATGAACCCGTTGCTTGAAGACCCGGAAACGCTCGATTTCCTGCGCCGCACAGCGGCCTCGGCGCGTTATGTCGTCGGCATCTGCACCGGCTCGCTGGTGCTGGGCGCGGCCGGGTTGCTGCGCGGCCGGCGGGCCGGCACGCATTGGATGTCGCGCGACCTGCTGGCCGGGTTCGGCGCGATCCCGGTAGCGGAACGCATCGTCGTCGACGGCAATGTCTTCACCGGCGGCGGCGTCACCGCCGGCATCGATGTCGCGCTGCGCGTCGTCGCCGAGATTGCCGGGCAGCCGGTGGCGGAGGCAATCCAGCTCGGCGTCGAATACGACCCGCAACCGCCTTTTGCCGCGGGTTCGCCGGAAACGGCACCGCCGGCAGTGCTGGAGGCGGTGCTCGCCCGTGCCACTGCTCGTCAGCGCGACCGGGGCGAGCGCGCCGCCCGCGCCGCCGCGGCGCTTAAGCAAAGTGATTGAGCGGGATGGACTTCGATGCGGCGGCGGTGCGGCATTTCGAACATGCCGGCTGGCAGCAGGCAGCCGGCGACTACAACGCCACATTCGCGCAAGCGAGCCGGGAATTCATCGAGCCGTTGCTCGATGCTGTCGCGGTGGCGCCGGGCATGCCGCTGCTCGATGTTTGTTGTGGCACCGGTCTGGTGACGGAAGCCGCCTTGCGTCGCGGCGCAGCGGCGCGCGGCGTCGATTTTTCTGCCGCGATGCTCGGCGAGGCCCGGCGAAGCAACCCGAAGATCGCGTTCAATGAGGGCGATGCGGAGGACTTGCCTTATCCCGATGCCGCTTTTGCCGCGGTCGTGGCCAATTTCGGCATCCACCATGTGCCGCGTCCGCAAAAGGCCGTTGCCGAGATGCTGCGGGTATTGCGGCCGGGCGGCCGAATGGCGTTTACCGCCTGGGCATCTTCGACCGTGAATATTGCGTGGCGGCTGTTGTTTGACGCGATCGCGATGCGTGGTGATCGCGCCGCGGCCAAGGCACCACCATCGGGCGGTAATCTCGGCAGCGAAGCCGCGGTGGCGGGGCTGTTGACCGAGGCCGGATTTGCCGAAGTAGGCGTCGCCACGCTGCGCCGGTACTGGCTGCTCGCCGCGCCGTGCGACCTGATCCAGGCGCTGGCGCGCGGCACGGTGCGCACCGCAGCGCTGATCGCGGCGCAGCCAACCGAGGCTCTGCCCGCAATCGAAGAAGCGGTCGTCGCGGCAGCAGCGCCATATCGTCGCGACGACGGCAATTTTGCGGTGCCGATCGCCGCGATCCTTGGCGTCGGCGCTAAATTGAGGGGCTAAGCCGGCAATGGGACGCCGTCTTTCCGATACCGTCGTTTTTGCAGCCGATCTAGTTCCAAAGTTGCAGATATGCTAATCCTAAGAGCCTAGTCAGGGAGGGAGGACGCCCAACGATGGCGAAAACAGCACTGAATTTCCTTCAGGACCAAATCGAGGCGGTTCGCCGCGAGGCTTATGCGGCAGGATACGCCGCCGCGATGCAGGCGGTGCGCGATTTTGCAGCAAAACCCACCTCCGGGGCCGAGGCGTCTCCCTCCGAGATACAGCCGCGCCCGGCATTCGGCCGACGCGGCCGCCCGGTTCGCACAGAGGCGGCCACCGTCGATATGCCACGCCCGCGCCAATCACGCGGGACCTCCACTGTCGCCGTCAGGGCGCCGCGCGCCACCGCTTCACGCCCGCAACGCGGCACCAACGCAAAGCTGATCGAGGATATATTGCACTCGAACGCGCCGCGTGCGTTGCGTCCGGCGGAAATCCGCACCGCGCTGCGGCGCGACAAGGGCGTTGCGATGGCATTTACGTCGATCCGCCACGCACTCGGCCAGTTGGAGGCTCGGCGGACCATCGAGCAGATCGCCGACAGCAAGACCTGGCGCTATTGCGATGGCAACGGCGCCTCAGCTGCCATGGATTGACAGCGGCGTCAGAGCGTCAAACCCGAGACGTAAGTCGCGAGGTTGCGTTCTGCGGTGCTGAGCGCGTCGGATGCTTTCGTCATGGCTGTCGTCGCGGTGTCGATCGCCGTTTCGGTGTCGCTGAATTTATCGAGCATGCGCTTGTGCAGCGTCGGGTCGCCGGCAAGTGCCGCCACGTTTTCCCGCAGGCGCTTTTCGTCGTCGACGAGTTGGGCGCGTTGCGCCTTCAGGCGATCGAGATCGTTGCGCTGCCGCGCGACCGCCTGCCGCCGCGAGATCATGTCGGTGAGCGCCTGTCGGGCCTTGGGATCGATTTCGCGGGCTGACACGATGACGCCGAGCCGGTTGTCGTCGAGGTCGAGCAGACGGTACGTCTCTTCGCTCGGTTGGTCTTCGATCACCTCGAGACTGCCCTCGCCGTTTGCCGCCAGCGTCATCGGGATACGATAGGCGCCGGCGATCATCTCGATCGATTTCGGGTCGGGAGCGGTGAGGATCGCGCCGGGTCGCTTTGCCTGCTCAATCAGCAGGCGCGCTGCCGGGCCTGCCGCCTTGACGCGGTAGGTTGTGGTGTCGCGCACAAGGCGCTTGATGTGCAAGATGCCGTCCGCCGCGGTGATCTTGGTAATCGGGTTGCGCTGGTCGACGCTGCGATCAACGGTTGTTTTGCCGTCGACGGCATAGCTCAGCAGCCGCTTGTCGCCCGCGGGCAGCCCGCCGAGGCGGGCATCGCCGAGGTAAAGCGCGCCGTTGTCGCCCTGTTGATACAGCGTCAGGACGCCCGGCGGCAGGCCGGTATCGCTTTTATTGGTCAGTTCGATCGCCGCCAGCGGGTGCTGCTGGTCGGTCGAGGGCTGGTAAAGATCGATCCGGCGCGCCGGCAATTCGCGGTCGAGCAACGGCAGCACCAGGCTTTGCCCGGCCGCGACCGTGACTTTGTAGGCCGGAGTAAACGCCACCTGGGTCTCCTGCTCGGCCGCGGTCGCCGCTTCGATCGGTGCCGGCATCGGTGGGGCGGCGGGCGGCGGTGCAGGGCTGGCAAAGGCTTGCATCCGAGCTGCCCTGTCACGGTGCATCGGGGCCCCCTCGGGCATTGGCGTTTCCGATTTTGCCGCCGCTTGTCCCGCGATCGTGCCGCTATCGGGCGGCGGCAAGACACGGTTGCCGGATTCGACCGGCACGCTGGGGCGCGGCACATAATAGCTGTCGTACAATGCCTGACGGAACGTCACCGGGTTGCCGGACAGCAATGTCAGGTCGACGCCTTGCCAGGCCCGGCCGCTGAAATTTTCCAGCACCGCCCAGCCCTGCAGCCGGGCGCTTTCCCCCTTGGGATCGGCCGGCAGGCTCAGGCGGTATGATGCCTTCCATAAGGGCATCGCGACGACATAGCCGACCCGGACGGTGCGCGAGCCGCTGCCATGCGTCTGCAAGGTCAACTGGCGCCGTCCGGTGGCGCGATAGGCCGCGATGCGGGTCAACGCAGCATTGACTTGGTGCTGCAATTGGGGATCGGTAAAGGTGATGGCCCCGGCCGCTTCCAGCGAAAACCGCTGCAGGCCGGCATCGGTCATCACGCTGACTGAATTGCGCGTTTCGTTGCCCCCGTCGGTGCCACGCACCGTTTCCTGGTCAACATGAACGAGCCGGCCGGCGATTTCCTTTGGCGCGCTGATCCTGATCTCGGCCCCTTGCAAGGCGTTGAGCAGATCGATTTCGGAATTGAGCGCCGCGCGGTCGAAGGGCAGATCGGCAAAGCTCTGGGTCAGCGGCTCGCGGCCGGGCAGCGTGATCTCGCCCGCCGAGCCTTTCGAATCGTAGACCATCAGGCTCTTCAGCACATCATCGACCTGGTCGAGCGGCACATCGAGCGCGAGGCTCGCGTCGCCATCGACCGTGGCCTCGTATTCGAAATAGCCGACGCCGCCGGTGGACAGCACGACGCGCTTCAAGGCGAGGTCGCCGGCGGCCGCCAGCGATGGTGTCCCCCCGGCCAGCAACACCGTCAGGATGAGCCGGTATCTCCAGTGCTGCGCCATATCCGCCTCCCGCGTTGATCGCGAAACCTTAACCGGGAGAATGGCGGTTCTGCGGAAACGCTGTGCTCAATTATGTCGCGATCCGGCAAAATCTTGATGACGCTCTGCGCTACCGGCCCGTGCTGCGCTTATCCGTCAGACTCACCCGACAGCAACGCCGATCGCTGTAGATAGGTCGTCAATCAGATCGTCGGGGTCTTCGATGCCGACCGACAGGCGTAGCAAATCCGCCGGCACCGGCGTGCCGGCGCCTTCAATCGACGCGCGATGCTCCAGCAGGCTTTCGACACCGCCCAGCGAAGTTGCGCGCTTCCATACCGCAACGCGTGCCGCCGTGGCGATTGCTGCGGCCTCACCGCCTTTGATGCGGACGCTGAGCATGCCGCCAAACCCGCCTTCCATCTGCCGCGCTGCGATGGCGTGGCCGGGATGGTTCGGCAGCCCCGGATAAAGCACCTCCAGCACCCCCGGATGCGCCGCTAATGACTCGGCGATACGTTGCGCCGAATGGCAGGCGCGCTCAACGCGCAGGTGCAGTGTCCGCATGCCGCGCAACAGCAGATACGCTTCGAGGTTGCCGAGAATCGCGCCGCCGCTGCTGCGTCCGGCGACGACGCGCTGCCAGAACTCGTCGTCGCGTGCCGCAGTCAGCGATCCGGCGATCACATCGCTGTGGCCGTTCAAATATTTGGTCGCCGAGTGCATGACGATGTCGGCGCCCAATTCGATCGGCCGGGTCAGCACCGGGCTTGCCGCCGTACTGTCGACCACGAGTAGTGCCCCGGCAGCGTGCGCGATCTCAGCGGCGCCGGCAATGTCGGTGATCGACCATAGCGGGTTGGCCGGCGTCTCGACCCAGACGATGCGGGTGCGTCTCGGCACCACCGCCGCGCGCAGCGCATCGAGTGAGGTCATGTCGATGAAATCGGCGGCGATGTGGCCTTCGGCGGCATAGTTGGCGATCCAGCGGCGCAGGCTGTGATACATGACGCGCGGCCCGACGACATGCGCCCCGAGCGGCAGGGCACGAAACACCGTCGTCGCCGCCGCCATCCCCGACGCGAGAATCAGCGACGCAGCGCCGCCTTCCAGCGCGTTGAGCAAAGCCTGCGGCTGGTCATAGCCGGGGTTGTCGGCGCGCGCGTAATTGCGTCCGCGGCGGTATTGGTTGTCAGGGTCGCGTATGTAGGTCGTGGCCGGCTGGATCGGCATGATCAGAGCGCCGGTCGACGGATCGGTCCAGCCGAGCGCCTGCGCGGCGAGAGTGGCGGGATGGAGCATGTTGCGCGGCATTTTCGGTGAGGCCTCCGGAGCTGTCACCGGCATGCTACAGTGGTTTCCTGCTCCACAGCCTTGCGATTCAACCGATGCTTTCTCGCCGTTTCGTGCTGCTCGTCGTGCTGCTGTTTGCCGCCGTTTCGCCCGCTGTCGCGCAAATCGAGCAATTCCCGACCGCGCCGCTCAGCATCGTGACGGCGGCCGGTCCGCAGAAATTTACCGTTGAGGTGGCGACAACGCCGGGTCAGATGGAACAAGGGCTGATGTTCCGGCAGAGCCTCGCGCCCAATGCCGGCATGATCTTCGATTTCAAGGTGCCGTCGCCGGCGATGATGTGGATGAAGAACACGTTGATCCCACTCGACATGCTGTTTGTCGATGCCAAGGGCAGCATCGTCAACATCGCCGAGCGCACCGTGCCGGGGTCGCTTGACACGATTGCCGCCGCAGCGCCGGTGCGCGCCGTCATCGAACTGAACGGCGGCACCGCCTCGCGCCTCGGCATAAAGCCGGGCGACCGCGTCGTTTTCCCTCTCTTCGGAACCGCGCCGTAAGCTCTGACGGCGCAGTCGGGTTCCGGGCGCGTCAGCGGCTTACATCAGCGATTCGGCAAATCCAACGGGTAGATCGGTCGGCGCACATTCTTGAATGTCAGTTGGCTGTAGTCGGAGGTGCAAACGCCCATGCCGGCGCATTCAACGACCGCTTTTGCAAGGGAGCCAAGGCCGGCGCGCCAGTGAATACGGCTTTTCAGCATGAGGTAGCGCTTTTGCATCGGGTCGATACCGAGCGTGTAAAAGCAGTTGAGGTCGTTTGGCTCGACATGGCGCGAGATTACCGCGATCTCGACCTTGCCGGTATCGATGACGACGCTCGGACCCATATCCATCTGCACGCCGCGTGATGACGGCCCCTTGTTGCGGAAACGGCCGTTGGAGATTGTCTTGACCGTGCCGGTCACGGTGAGCGGCTTGCTCTCGCCGGGAATCTGGGGCATCGCCATCTTGCCGCCGATCGACAGCGTCACCGACGCCCCGATGCCGGCGGCGATCGCCTGCCGCACCGCATCAGGATCGAAGATCGCAAAGGCGGCGACATTGTCGAGCCCTTCGCGAATGATCGCGGCGAGTACTGCCGTTGTGTCCATCGTCCCGCCCGAGGCACAATTATCGTAATGGTCGAGCAGCACGATCGGCCCTTCGCCTGGCTTCGGCGGCTCGATTGCCTTTGCCCGGGCCAGTGAATCGTCGAGCGTTTCGAGCTTGTAGACAAACGCCTCGCGGTCGGCCCAGGCCTGTTCCAGCAACTCGTCGCGCAATTTCGCGGCGAGCGCCTTGTTGCCGTCGGTTACCACCACGACGCTGAGGCCGGCATTGTGGATGTCGGCGTGCGGGAAGCCGACAAACAAGGTCGCCGACAGCGCGCCCCCATCAGCTCCAGGGGCGCTCATCGCGGCGCAGCGTGCCTGCAATTCTTTGTTCGGAAAATCGTCGGAACCCTGACGCATCACATGCGGCAGCATCGGCACATTGCCCCAGGCCATCACCGGCTTCACCTCGCCGCGCATCGCCTGCAAGAGGATTTCGCCGGCCCGCTTGGCGGTATCGTAGGTGTCGATATGCGGATAGGTGCGATACCCCGCGACCACCGTCGCGTTGTCGATGATCGCGTCGTACAGATTGGTGTGCATGTCGAGCGACACGGCGATCGGGGTTTGCGGGTCGATTGCGCGGATGCGGCGCAGCAATTCGCCCTCGCCGTCCTCGTAGGTCTCGGTGACCATCGCGCCGTGCAGGTCGAGCATGATGCCGTCAAATCCGCCTTGCTTGACGGCATCGCAGATTGCGCCGGCCATGTGCTCGAACGCGGCGTCTTCGACTTCCCGGCTCGGCGGCGCGCCGGCGGCGATCGGCATTACGATCTCCGCCCCCTCGCGCTCGGCCAATTCGATATAGGCGCCGAGGCCCGAGCCGGTGCCGCGATATGCCGTCACCGCCGCCTCGCCATAGATCGGTCCGGGCGCATGGCCGAACCGCGACAGCGGCGTCGGCACCGGCGAAAAGGTGTTGGTCTCGTGCTTCATCATCGCGATCAACAGACGCATCGACACTACTCCCGCAGCCGTTTCACCATCGGACAGTTCTTGATGCCCGGAAAGCTGCTGAATATCGGACCATTCTCGACATAGCCAGCCATGTTCAGACCAGCGATAGCGGGTGAGCAACCCGCGGACGAGCACGACATCTGCGTCGCCGCTTGCCTCAACAATGGCCATATAACAAGCCTCAAAAAAGAGCTATCGATATAGCCATAACTCGGAGCTGTTGCCATGACCACCTACAGCGTCGCCGAGGCGAAGAATTCGCTATCCAAGCTGATAGACCGCGCGATCGAAGGCGAAGAGGTAATCATCACTCGTCACGGCAAGCCCGTCGTCGAACTCAGGCCGACGGTTCTTCGCCTCTCGCCACCGGCCGGGACACATGCCTGGTTGCGGGAACGTACGCAGACCCGGCCAAGCGTCGGTCTGACCTCGGTCGAACTCCTCGATCTAATGTACGAGACGGAAGAAGATTGAGCGCCTACCTTGACGCCAGCGTCCTGTTGCCGACGCTGGTCCTGGAGACCTCCAGCCCCTCCGTTTACGCCTATCTTGCAAATGAAACGCAGGAGTTGCTAATCAGCGACTTCGCTGCAACCGAAGTGGCATCGGGCCTGTCCCGGCTCGTGCGGATGCGGCTCTTGAGCGCCGCCGATGCCGTAGTGCGCCTTGAGGATTTCGATACATGGCGAGCCGGGGTCAGCGCTCCGGCTGATATCCATGCGGCCGATGCGCGGCTCGCCTATGCCTATGTGCGACGGTTCAAACTGAAACTGCGGGCGCCGGACGCGCTGCATCTGGCGATCACGCGGCGACTCGATGCGACGCTGGTGACGTTGGATCGGCGGCTGGCTGACGCAGGCGGTGTGCTCGGCGTTGCGGTCATAATCCCAACGGCCGATTGAGGCCTCTGCACAGCCCGAATGATCAGCGCTACCCTTCACCCAATATCACGGGAGGGATCGCGATGAAGCGCAGTACCGATCGCATTCTGACGACGCATGCCGGCAGCTTGCCACGGCCCGATGATCTGCTGCCGATGATCCGCGCCAAGGCGCAGAACGGCACGGTCGACGAACAGGCTTTCGCGGCGCGGGTTAAAACCGCGGTGTCTGAGACCGTAAGGCGCCAGATCGATGCCGGTGTCGATGTCGTCGGCGATGGTGAAGTGGGCCGGGTCGGTTTCATCCCTTATGTCAACGAGCGGCTTGCCGGCATCGAACCAAGCAAGGGAGCCGAGGCCGCGAATTACTGGGCCTTGTCGCGCGAATACCAGGCATTTCCACAATTCTATGCCTGGGCAACGGCGCAGGCCGGCGCCGCGGGGATTGCCGGACGGACGCGCTGGGTGTGCTCCGGACCAGTATCCTACAAGGGTCACGCCGCGTTGCAGCATGACATCGACAACCTCAAGGCCGCCTTAGTCGGACAGGATTATGCCGAGGCGTTCATGCCTGCGGTGTCGCCGTCAAACCTCGCCAACTGGAACACCAACGAACACTACAAGAGCGAGGAGGAGTACCTCTACGCACTCGCCGATGCACTACACGAAGAATACCAGGCGGTGATCGATGCCGGCCTTGTCTTGCAGATCGACGACCCGCTGCTGGCTTCGTATTACGTCATGCACCCGGAGGCCAGTGTCGAGGATTGCCGCAAATGGGCCGCCGGCCGCATCGCGGTCCTGAACCACGCGCTGCGCGGCCTGCCGCAGGACCGCATCCGCTACCACACCTGCTACAGCATCAATATCGGGCCGCGCGTCCATGATATGGAGCTGAAAAACATCGTCGATCTGATTTTGACGATCAATGCCGGGGCCTACTCGTTCGAGGCGGCCAATCCGCGCCACGAGCATGAATGGCAGGTCTGGGAGACGGTCAAACTGCCCGACGGCAAATGCCTGATCCCTGGCGTTATTACGCATTCGTCCAACATCGTCGAGCACCCCGAGGCGATCGCCCAACGCATCGGCCGGTTTGCCCGGACGGTCGGGCGCGAGAACGTCATCGCTGGCGCCGATTGCGGCTTTGCCAGCTTTGCCTCGACCTGCGAGGTGCACCCGAGCGTCGTGTGGGTCAAGTTCGCGGCATTGGCCGAGGGGGCGCGCATCGCCAGCCGGCAGCTCTGGCGCTGAGCCGGCCAGTATCCGGATGTTTCCTGCATTTCGCTCGCGCGTTCGTGCCGAAAATACGACATCAAACGACAGACGCAGCACGGAGAGTCGCGATCTCGCTGTCCGAATAGCCGAATTCTCGCAATATGGCGTCGGTATCGGCGCCGACTTCCGGAGCCGGGCGGCGCAACTGGCACGGCGCTTCGGCGAACTTGATCGGAAAGCCCAGCACCCGGACCAAACCGTGGCCCGGATGCTCCTGGGTCAGCACCATTTCCTGCGCAACAATCTGCGGATCGACAAAGGCTTCAGCCAGGCTCAGCACCCGGCCGCACGGCACCCCGGCGGCGTTCAGCTTTTCGATCCAGTATTCGGTCGTATTGGCAGCGAGACGTGCCTCGATCACGGCGTTCATCGCCGTGCGGTTGGCGACCCGCAAGGCGTTGCTGGTGAAGCGCGGATCGGCGCGCCATTCCGGCGCCGCGAGCGCATCCACCAACCGCTGATACGACTGCTCTTGGCTGGGTGCCAGCGCCACTTCACCATCGGCGGTGCGAAACATGCCGTAAGGCGATACGATGGCGTGGTCGTTGCCGGTGCGGGCGGGTGTGTCGCCGGTGGCGAGCTGGTTTGCCGCAAGGAACGCCAGCAGGCTGATCAGCCCATTATTGAGACTCGATCCGACCGTCTCGCCGAGGCCGGTGCGGCCGCGACGCACCAGCGCGGCGCAAACGCCGATCGCTCCATAAAGGCCGGCAACGAGGTCGGCAATCGGCGGCCCGGCACGCATCGGCGGTCCGCCGGCCACCGCCATAAAGCCGCTCATCGCCTGCGCAATAAAATCAAAGGCCGGCCGGTCGCGATACGGGCCGCTCGTGCCGAACCCGCTGATATTGGCGTAGACGAGATCGGGCTTCAGCGCCTTCAGCCGCTCTGCGCCGAACCCCATCTGATCGAGCACGCCGGGGCGGTAATTCTCGACCAGCACATCGCTCTGCTCGATCAGCCGGGCCAGCACCATCTTTCCCGCCTCGCTGCGCAAATTCAGCGACAGCGACCGCTTATTGCGGTTGAACCCGGCAAAATACCACGAGAGGCCATCGCGGATCGCACCCTGCTGCCGCAACGGATCGCCGACGCCCGGCGTCTCGATCTTCACGACTTCCGCACCCATGTCGGCAAGGACCATCGTGCAGAACGGCCCCGCCAGAATGCGCGTCAGATCAACGACCCGAATACCGGATAGCGGCACGATTGTTCTCCCCCGTTCTAAACCCAGGGGTTTCTATACAGGCGATGTGGTCGGAGCGGCGAGGCTCTCGCTGGGGATGGTCGTTGCCGGTGTCCGATCAATCTGGTCGCGCCGATTACGAGGAAACCTTGCCTTTCGCGACCGAAAATGTTGTGACCTCCATACCGCATTGAAATCATTGCTCCGCCTTGACTGGCGGAGAAGGGCTGTTACCGTGGGCAACATGAAAAAAAGCGATCCGTCGTTTGACACGCTTATTCCCAGCGGATTGCTGCTTGAGATTCAGGCCGCCGCTGAAGAGGAGCACCGCGAACCACGCGAACTGGTGCGCGAGGCCGTCGAGCGATACCTGTCGGAGCGGCATTGGTTCCGCAAGGATGTGGTGCACGCCAAAATCGCCGAGGGCCTCGGCTCCCTGCGACAAGGCAAGGCTCTCGATGGCGAGGCTGTTATGGAGGAATTGCTGGCGGAACTCGACAGCCCGAGGCAATCGCGGTAAGTGCCGCGCTTCGTCCTGTCACCCGATGCCAGGGACGATCTACGCGAAATCCGGGACTACCTCGTGAACCGGGGTGGTAGTCGCCTTGCGCGGTATGTCTTGCAGGAACTCACCGAAGCCTTCCGGTTGCTTGCAATACGGCCCGGTATCGGACACCTCCGCCAGGATTTGACGCCGTTACTGGTAAAGTTCTGGCCGGTATTTTCCTACCTGATTGTCTATGATCCGGCGTCCGAGCCGTTGTCGATCGTGCGAGTGCTCCACGGCAGGCGCGATGTTACGACAGTCTTGCGGCCGCGACCCTCGTCATAAATCCAGTTCCAGCACGGGGCTGCGGGCGCGCGAGCAGCAGATCAGCAGGTGGGTTTCGCGGGCCTTGTCGGTCAGGATCGGGTCGCGGTGGTCTGGGTCACCGGCGAGATAGCGGGTCAGGCACGCGCCGCAATAGCCGAGTTCGCACGAGGTGCGCACGGCGACGCCGTTGCGGCGCAGCACATCGATGATCTTGTCGCCGGGCGGCACATCGTACTCGGTGCCGCTGCGGGCAAGACGGACACGGAACGGCCGGTCGTCTTCGAGCCGGGCCGGCGGCGCGGCGCCGGGACCGGAGAAGAATTCGCAATGCACCGTGCCCGGCGGCCAGTGCGCCGATGCGGCGGCGGCTGTCTCCATCAGGCCGCGCGGACCGCAATAATAGAGATGCGTTCCAGGCTGCGGCTCGCGCAGCAACGCAGCGATGTCGAGGCCTTTTGCCGGGTCGCCGCCATCGTGATGCAGCACCACGCGGCCTTGTGCGATCAGCAGGTCGAACTCGTCGCGAAACGCGGTTTTCTCCGCGGCGCGGGTGCAGTAATGCAGGCGGAACTCGCCGCGACGCCGTTTCAGCTCGGCGATCATCGCCATGATCGGCGTGATGCCGATGCCGCCGGCCAGAAACAGGTGGCGCTCGGCCTCTTCGGATAGCGGGAAATGGTTGCGGGGCAGCGACACCTCGACCAGGTCGCCGACCCGGATCGTGTCATGCAGACGCTGTGAAGCTTCTCCCGCCTTGTCGCGCAAAACCGCGATGCAATAGCGCCGCCGTTCGGCCGGATCGTTCCACAGCGAGTAATCGCGCCACACCGTGTCGCCGAGCCGCACGCCGATATGCCCGCCGGCGGTAAAGCGCGGCAGGTCGCGGCCATTGGGGTCGACAAGCTCGTAGCCGTTGATCTCGTCGGCGAGATAGGTGATCGAGCGGACGCGCAGCTGCATGGGGGTCGCTACCGGCGCGAGAGGGCTTTTATGATCCCCCAAAGGCTGATCGCCGCCCAGAAGATTTCGATGACGACCGAGGGGAAATTCCACGCAAAGCACAGCGAGATGAAAATCAGCGCCGAGCCGGCGAGATTGGCGGCGGGAAAGCGCCAGTCTTCCGACGCCAGCCAGCCTTGCTGGTTGGCGAAATAAGCTGCGACCAGCACGCCCGCCCCCGCAAAGCCGATCAAATCATAGATTTCGATCTGCACGCCTTTCGATCTGCTCGGCTTTTTCCGCTTGGGCCTCGTTAAAAATCGAGATCGGCGTAATGCGGCGGCGGCGGTGCGCCGGGTACATGGTCAGCGAGAATCTGGCGAAAGCTCGGGCGGGATTTGATACGGGCGTACCATTCCTTGGCTGGCTCATGCGCCTCCCAGGGCACATCGCCGAGGTAGTCGAGGCTCGACAAATGCGCGGCCGCGGTGATGTCGGCGGAGGAGAAATGATCGCCCGCCAGCCAGCGCCGACGCTCTACGAGGTAGCCGATATAGTCGAGATGATGCGGCAGGTTGGCGTGGCCGGCGCGAATCGCCTGCGAGTTCGGCTGCCCTTGCCCCTGATAACGCCACATCATCTTTTGGCCGAGCAGGTTATCGGTCACTTCCAGGTTCATCTTGACGTCGAACCACGCCGTCAGCCGCCGCACCTCGGCGCGGTCAACGGGGTTGATGCCGATCAGCAGCTTTTCGCGATAGGCCTCATCGAGATATTCGACGATCGCCTCGGTGCCGGCGAACACCCCGCCGTCAGGTTCGATCAGCACCGGCACATCGCCGGCCGGGTTGAGCGCCAGAAACTCCGGCCGCCGTTCCCACACCCGTTCCAGCTTCAAGGTGAATTCGAGGTTCTTTTCGGCAAGCACGACGCGCACCTTGCGCGCAAAGGGCGACAAGGTGAGGTGATAGAGGATCCGCATGTGCGTGATTGTATCGGCCGCCGCGCCTTGTGAACACGGCCGACAATCGGGTTCGCGATGAAATTATGATCCGGGGACTTCCCGGGGATTTATGGTTCCGGGTCACTGCGCCGGATGCGCGGCCCCATAAACGCGGTGATGACGCCGTGCAACGTGCGCAATTCCTGCTCGGTACAGGCGGCGCGCTGAAACAGGTTGCGCAGGTTGCGCGTCATACTCGGGCGCTTGTCGGCATGGCGCAGAAAGCCGCTATCGACCAGCGCCTCCTCGAAATGATCGAAAAACCGCACCAATTCGGCCTTGTTGGCCGGCCGGCTATGGCCGGTATGCATCGTTTCAGGCGGCGGCTCGATGCGCGCGGTAAACCATTCATAGCCGATCACCAGCACCGCCTGCGCCAGATTAAGCGACGAAAAAGCCGGGTTGAGCGGCACGCTCAGCACCGTGTCGGCCAACGCGATATGATCGTTGACGAGGCCGGTGCGCTCCGGCCCGAACAGCACACCGCTGGGTTCATCGGCCGCGATAAAGCCGCGCATTTCGGCGGCGGCCTGCCGCGGCGTCACTTCGCGCTTGACCATATAGCGGTCGCGCGCGGTCGAGGCATAGACATGCGCCAGATCGCCGATTGCCGCCTCGACGCTGGGAAAAAGCCGCGCCTTGTCGAGCACGAGATTGGCGCCGCTCGCCGCCGCCACCGCCCGCTCGTTCGGCCAGCCGTCGCGCGGGGTCACAAGGCGCAGATCGGTCAGGCCGCAATTCATCATGGCGCGCGCCGCGGTGCCGATATTCTCGCCAAGCTGCGGCTGGACCAGAATAACCGCCGGCCCGCCGGTCACGCCGTCGCGGCTATGGTTGGTGCCGGCCATGCGTTAAGGGCGAAGGAAATGGCCGATGGGCCCATGCCCCCGACCACCCCTCAGCGCGTCATACCGGCGAAGGCCGGTCTCTACGGCAGAGATGGATACCGGCCTTCGCCGGTATGACAGGAAGAGAGGGGACGGCAGGTTCATCCGGTCACGCCTTACGCCAGATCGTCGTTCCGTCCGGTTTGTCTTCAAGAACGACACCATCGGCAAGCAACTCGGCGCGAATGCGGTCGGCATCAGCAAAGCGGCGCTCACGACGTGCCTGCGCACGAGCAGCAATGCGCTGTTCGGCGTCTGCTGTTTGCCTATCGATTCCCTGGAGCCAATCGATCGGTCGCCAGCGCAGCAGCCCGACCAGCTTTCCGGCTGCCTTGAGTTGTTCCTGAAGCGCATTCTTCTCGATCGCGTCTTGGGTTCGATAAATGGTGGAGGCGATGTCGTGCAGGTGCGCGACCGCCAACGGCGTATTCAAATCATCGGCCAATGCGTCGAGCACCGACCCAGGAACGATCCCGGTATCGGCAGGGTCTTCGAGTAATGCCCGATACCACCGATCCAATGTCTGCCGCGCCTGCCGCAAGCGCTCATCGGTCCAATCCAGCGGATCGCGGTAATGCGTTGACAGCAGCGCGAGGCGGATGACCTCGCCCGGCCAGTCCTGCAGCATGTCGTGCGCCGTGACGAAATTCCCCAGCGATTTCGACATCTTGGTGCTGTCGACGCTGAGAAACCCGTTATGCACCCAGAAATTCACGAATTTGCGGCCACCATGCGCGCTTTCGCTTTGCGCCAGCTCGTTTTCGTGGTGCGGGAAGATCAGGTCGAGCCCGCCGCCGTGAATATCGAAACTCTCGCCGAGATGGGCTTCGCTCATCGCCGAGCATTCGATGTGCCAGCCCGGCCGGCCGCGTCCCCACGGGCTGTCCCAGCCCGGCTGGTCGGCGCTCGACGGTTTCCACAACACGAAATCGCCGGGGTCCCGCTTGTACGGCGCGACCTCGACGCGGGCGCCGGCGACCATCTCCTGCCGGCTGCGCCGCGACAGCTTGCCGTAGCCCTCCCACGACGCCACTGCGAACAGCACATGCCCATCGGCCGCATAGGCGTGCCCGCCGGCGATCAGCCGCTCGATCATCGCCAGCATCTCGTTGATATGACCGGTGGCGCGCGGCTCGACATCCGGCGGCAGCGTGTTGAGCGCCGCCATGTCGGCATGAAACTGCCGCCCGGTGCGTTCGGTCAGCGCCTCGATCGGCTCGCCATTGGCGCGCGCCGCATCGATGATCTTGTCGTCGATGTCCGTGATGTTGCGGACATAGCGCACATGGTTCTCGCCATAAGCGTGCCGCAGGACGCGATACAGCTGGTCGAACACCACGACCGCGCGGGCATTGCCGATATGCGCCAGATCGTAGACGGTCGGCCCGCACACATACATGCGCACATTGTGCGGATCGATGGGCTCGAACACCTCCTTGCGGCGGGTCAGCGAGTTGTAGAGCGACAGAGGCATCTGGTGAGCGACCGTGGTTTCCGGAGGCGGCAGGGGTGGCCTACTACATCGCCCTATCGCGGGCCAAGGCAAGACTGCAATGCCGCATCGCAATCCGATGATCGCTCTGCCCGCATACGCCGCCCACCCGGCTCGCGCATGCATGCAAATGTGCAGCGGCGCAGGGCGGGTGGGCTGCTACGATCCGGCATGATCTCCGCTGACGTTCCAGACAGCTCCGGCGCCAGCGTGGATGGTGATTTCGACCGGCTGCTTGTCGAGCTTCGCAGCTGCACCTTGTGTGCCGCCGTGTTGCCGCTGGGGCCGCGGCCGGTGGTGCGGGGGCGCCCGTCGGCACGGCTGTTGATCATTAGCCAGGCACCCGGCACGCGCGTACACGAGACCGGATTGTCGTTCGACGACCGCAGCGGTGATCGGTTGCGCGACTGGCTGGCAGTTGACCGTGATATTTTTTACGACGAAGCACAGGTCGCGATCATGGGAATGGGGTTTTGCTACCCCGGCCGGATCGAGGGCCGCTCCGGCGGCGACAGGCCGCCGCGCCCGGAATGCGCGCCGGCCTGGCATCCGCGGCTGCTGCCGTATTTTGCCGAAACCCGCCTGACCCTGCTGATCGGCTCTTACGCCATACGCTATTACCTGCCCGACACCCGGCGCACCAGCATGAGCGCCAGCTTGAAGCTGTGGCGCGAGTTTCTGCCGCGGTTTTTTGTGCTGCCGCACCCCAGTTGGCGCACGACCGCCTGGGAGCGCGCCAATCCGTGGTTCGCCGGCGAAGTGTTGCCGGCATTACGCGCCCGCGTCACGGCCGCGCTCCGATAAAACGGTCGCCGATGGCTGTAGCGCCGCCCGGCTAGTGCGTTTTGCCGTCTCCAGCTTGACTGGAAGGCCGGCGCGACGCACTTGCAGGATCGTGCCACGATAGGAGATTGAAATGGTCGAACGGCTGACCGGCGCGGCGCGCCATACCGCGTTGCGCGAACTCCACGGCTGGAGCGAAGTCGAGGACCGCGACGCGATCCGCAAAAGCTTTCACTTCAGCGATTTTTCCGAGGCCTGGGGCTTTCTGTCGCGAATCGCGTTGATTGCCGAGAAAATCGACCACCATCCGGAAATCTTCAACGTCTACAACCGCGTTGAGATCATCCTCGCAACGCACGATGTCGACGGGGTCAGCGAGCGCGATGTGCATCTGGCGCACGCGATCGATGAGATCGCACCCGAACGCGACCGCAAACCGCCAGTTCCTTAGACCGCAAACCGTATGGATCGACAACGAGACGGCGAGGTATAATCGGAACTAAACCGGCACCCCCGCCATGCGGCAGATGACGGCCCATTCCTGGTCGGTCACCGGGCACACGGAGAGGCGCGACTGCCGTAGCAGAGAAAACCCGGCGAGATCAGACACACCTTTCATTTCGGCAAGACTCACCGCCGTTTTGACCGGCATCACCGGGGCTACGTCGACCATGCCAAACTTGCCGCTGGCATCGCCGGGGTCGGGATAGAACGTACGAACGATCTTAATGATGCCGACGATCTCCTTGCCCTCATTCGAGTGGTAGAAAAAGGCCCGGTCGCCTTCCTGCATCGCCTTCAGGTTGTTCGCCGCCTGAAAGTTGCGCACCCCGTCCCAATGGGTGCGGCCGTCGGCGACCATTTGGTCCCAGGAGTATTTGTTCGGCTCGGATTTGAGCAGCCAATGGGCCATCGTGCATTCCTCGCGGTAACGGCTCAGCCGGAAAGCGGGTAATCCGCCTGGTCTTCGTATACCGAGCCGGCCTTGGTCGGAAAACTGGCGATCAGGCTGAAATGCTCGACCGGCAGCGGCGCGGCGCGAAATTGTGCATGCATCGCGAGAAAATGGCCGAGCTTGTCGAGGTCAGGGTTGCGCAGCCGCGCCAGTGTCACATGCGGCGCGAATTTGCGCTGCTCCGGCGGCAGGCCCGCGCGAACCAGCGCCTGTTCGATGCGGTCACGCAGCCGGAGCAACTCCGCATCGCGCTCGATTCCAGCCCATAGCGCGTGCGGTTTGTTGCCTCCGAAAATCCCGACGCCGGCCAGTTGCAGGTCGAACCGGCGACCACGCAGCCGCGCCAGCGCCTCGTCGACATCGACGGCAATATCCTCGGTTATCTCGCCGATAAACCGCAGCGTCAGATGAAAATTGCCGGGATCGACCCATTTGGCACCGGGAACCCCGCTGCACAGCAGCGACAGCCGCAACTTCAATTCCGGCGGAAAGTCGATTCCGACGAACAGCCGCAGCATGTCAGATCGCACCGCTCATCGTGTCGGCCCGTACCTCGCTGCGGTGACGCGCCAAATGGCACATACCGTGTGGGTGTCACGCGTTTCGATCCGGAGCCTATTCTCTTCTATACCCGGCCTCAATCGGATGTCGCGCATCGACAGCCGACGAAGCGAGCGCTAGCGGCCGCATCGATCCGGCGCGCTGTGGCACAGCCGAAACTTGCCGCACCGCCACTGGCACCTGATATAGTGCGGTGGGAGATCGGCGGTGGGCAGGCCCCTCGCCAACCCGGTCAGATCCGGAAGGAAGCAGCCGTAACGAGTTCCGGCTTGGGTCGTCGCCCGGTCTCCCACTCCATCGCCCCGCCGCAGCACGCCCCCAGCCGCAGCATGACCGACACCGCGACCCCCTATCGCGTTCTCGCGCGCAAATACCGGCCCCAGACCTTCGCCGAGGTCATCGGGCAGGAGGCGATGGTGCGCACCCTGTCGAACGCGATCGCGACCGGCCGCATCGCTCAGGCCTTTATCCTGACCGGCATTCGCGGCACCGGCAAAACCACCACCGCCCGCATCATCGCCCGCGCCCTCAACTGTGTCGGCCCGGATGGCAATGGCGGGCCGACGATCGCGCCGTGCGGCGAATGCGTGCATTGCCGCTCGATCGCGGAAGACCGCCACGTCGATGTCATCGAGATGGACGCCGCCTCGCGCACCGGGGTCGACGATATCCGCGATCTGACCGAAGGGGTGCGCTACCGGCCGGTGTCGGCGCGCTTCAAGATCTACATCATCGACGAAGTGCACATGCTTTCGAAAAACGCCTTCAATGCCCTGTTGAAGACGCTCGAAGAGCCGCCGCCCGACGTCAAGTTCGTCTTTGCGACAACCGAAATTCACCGCGTGCCGGTGACCGTCTTGTCGCGCTGCCAGCGTTTTTCACTGCGCCGCGTGCCGATCGAGCAGCTCGTCGAGCATTATCGCCATATTGCCGCGGCGGAGGGGATCGCGATCGCGCCGGGCGCGCTCGGGCTGATCGCCCGCGCCGCTGACGGGTCGGTGCGCGACGGGCTATCCCTGCTCGATCAGGCGATCGCGTTGTCGGGCGTCGCCGGGGTCGAGGAAGAACCGGTCCGCGACATGCTCGGCATCGCCGACCGCAACCTTGTCTTCGACTTGTTCGAAACCGTGCTGGAGGGCGATGCGGCCGGCGCCGTCAGCCGGATGGACGCGCTGTATCAAGGCGGAGCCGATCCGCAGATGGTGCTGCAGGATTTGCTCGACCTGACGCATTTTGTAACCCGGCTCAAGCTGGCGCCCGAGGCCGGTGCCGGCGACCCGCTCGAAGACGGCGACCGCACCCGCGCCCAACCACTGGCCGCCACGTTGGCGATGCCGGTACTGAGCCGCGCTTGGCAAATGCTGCTGAAGGGGATCGAAGAGGTGCAGGCGGCGCCCGCTCCGGCACAGGCGGCGGCTATGGTGCTGGTGCGCCTCGCCTATGTCGCCGACATGCCGACGCCGGCCGATCTGGTGCGCGCGCTGGGCAATGGCGAACCGGTGCGCCGCGCCGCCGCCTCCACTGCCGCGCCGCCAGCCCCGTTGGCGGCGCCTGCGCAATCGTCCCCGGCGCAATCGTCCCCTGAGCAATCCTTGGCTGCCGCACCACGGCCAGCTACGGAACCGCTGGCGAACTCGCGGCAGTTCGATGCCGCACGCAGCGCCGGCCTAGCTGCCGTCGCAATGGCGCCGGTTCCGATGCCGCCCCCGGCCGCCGCGGCCGAAGCGGTTCCCGACATCGCACTGGACCCGCAGCCGCAGAATTTTACCGATATCGTCGAGTTGTTCGACAAGCACCGCGAGGCCCTGCTGCGAGCGCATTTGTGGTCCGATGTGCATCTCGTTGCGTTCGACGCAGAGGCGGGGCGCATCGAGTGCCGGCCAACCGCTGGCGCGCCGCGCGATCTGACAAACCGTCTCGGACAATTACTGACGGAATGGACCGGCACTCGCTGGATTGTCGCGGTATCACAGGCCGAAGGCGCGCCGACCTTGGCGGAAGCCGAGGGCCAGCGGGTCAGCGCGGTGCGGAACGAGGTCGCGGCGCACCCGTTGGTACGCGCTGTGCTGGATACCTTTCCCGGCGCGACGATCGCCGCGGTACGCGATCGGTTTGTCGCTGACACGGCCGGCAGCGATACGGCTAACGACGAAGACACCAATGAAGACGGCTTCAGTGAAGACGTCTTCGTTGAAGACGGCTTCGGTGAAAACGGGGCGATCAGCGGAGAGGACGAACCATGAAAAATATCGGCCAGTTGATGAAACAGGCAGCGCAGATGCAGTCGAAGATGGCCGAGATGCAGGCACAACTCGAAACCGTCGAGATGACCGGGGTCGCCGGCGGCGGCATGGTGCAGGTATCGTTGAACGGCAAAGGCGACGTCAGAAGTGTCAAGATCGACAAGGCGGCGATCGACCCCGCCGAAGTCGAGGTGCTGGAAGACCTGCTGGTCGCCGCGTTCAATGACGCGCGCCAGAAGGTCAATGCCCATGCCGAATCGGAAATGCAGAAGCTGACCGGCGGCCTCAACCTCCCCGGCGGCATGAAGCTGCCGTTCTGACACCTTGCGGGAAAGCAATGACGGCCGGCCGCGTCGATGTCTGAACTCGACACGCTGATCCAGCTATTGGCGCGGCTGCCGGGGTTGGGGCCGCGCTCCGCACGGCGGGCGGCGCTGTTTCTGATCAAGCGGCGCGAGCAACTGATGCAGCCGCTGGCTGCGGCGCTCGGGGCGGCGGCGCAAGCGATCCGGCCGTGCCAGATTTGCGGCAATCTCGACACCGCCGACCCTTGCGCGATCTGCCGCGACCCGAGACGCGACCCGGCCGCGATCTGCGTCGTCGAAGACCTCGCCGACCTGTGGGCGCTAGAGCGTACCGGGGCGTTTCACGGCCGTTATCATGTGCTGGGCGGCACGCTGTCAGCGCTTGACGGCGTCGGCCCGGACGATTTGCACATCGCACGGCTGATCGGCCGCCTCGGCCCCGAAACCGAACTGATCCTGGCGCTCAACGCCACCGTCGAAGGCCAGACGACAGCGCATTATATCGCCGACCGTGCCGCCGCCAGCGGCGCCCGCATCTCGCGCCTCGCGCAAGGCGTGCCGATCGGCGGCGAGCTCGACTATCTCGACGAAGGTACGCTGACGGCCGCGCTCAACGCCCGCCGTGCGCTGTAACGGCTGGGGCGGCCGCTACCGGCGGGCGCCGACACGCGCCCTGGCAAGCTCCGGCGCCTTGGGAACCGGCACGGCGGCCGGTTTGGTCCCCTCCTCGGCGCCCGTGGCGCGGGCGATCTTGACCAGCGCCTGCATCAGCCGCGCGACACCGGACAGGCGCTCGGCTTCGCTGTCCCAGTTTCGCAGATAGACCAGCTTCTGGTCGGGACGCAGGCGCAAGGTGCCGGCGTGTTTCTGGATCAGTTCGACCAGACCGGCTGGGTTGGCAAAGCGGTTGTTGCGCAACGTGACGACTGCGCCTTTCGGGCCGGCCTCAACCCGTTCGATGCCGGCCTGCCGGCACCAGCGCTTGATCGCGATGATCTGCAGCAGGTTCTCGACCTCGCGGGGCAGCGGCCCGAAGCGATCGATCAATTCGGCGGCAAACGCCTCGCTCTCGCGGCGGTTGGAAAGCTGCGCGATACGCCGATAAAGGCCGAGCCGCACCCCGAGATCGGTGACGTACGCCTCCGGGATCAGCACCGGCGTGCCGATCGTGATCTGCGGGCTCCACTCCTCGGCAACCGGCGCCCCATCGAGACCGCCGGTCTTTGCCGCCGCGACCGCCTCCTCCAGCATGCTCTGATAGAGTTCGATGCCGACTTCGCGGATATGGCCGGATTGCTCGTCGCCAAGCAGGTTGCCGGCGCCGCGAATATCCATGTCGTGGCTGGCAAGCTGGAAACCGGCGCCGAGCGTGTCGAGCGTCTGCATTACGTCGAGCCGACGCTGCGCGGTTGGCGCCAGTTTTTTCTTCTCGGGCAGCGTCAGGTAGCAATAGGCCCGCACCTTGCCGCGCCCGATGCGGCCGCGCAGTTGGTATAACTGCGCCAGCCCGAACATGTCGGCACGGTGCACGATCATCGTATTGGCGATCGGGATGTCGAGGCCGGATTCGATGATGTTGGTCGACAGCAGCAGGTCGTAGGCGCGCTCGTCGAACGCGGTCATCACGGTTTCGAGTTCGGTTGGCGCCATCCGGCCATGCGCCATCGCGACGCGGATTTCGGGCGCCATCTTGCGCAATTCCTCGCGTACCTCGTCGAGATCGGAAATGTAGGGCGCGACGTAAAACACCTGCCCGCCGCGATCCCGCTCGCGCAGAATCGCCTCGCGGATCACGACCGGATCGAACGGCGTCACAAAAGTCCGCACCGCGAGGCGATCGATCGGCGGCGTCGCGATAATGCTCATCTCGCGCACCCCGGACAGCGCCAGTTGCAACGTGCGCGGGATTGGCGTCGCGGTCAGTGTCAGCACATGCACATCGGCCTTGAGCTGCTTCAGCTTTTCCTTTTGCGACACGCCGAAATGCTGCTCCTCATCGACGATGACGAGGCCGAGATGCGCGAACCGCACATCCTTGGCCAGCAGCGCATGCGTGCCGATGACGATTTCTGCCTTGCCGGCGGCGATCTCCTCTTTGGTCTGCTTTGCCTCTTTCGGCCCGACGAGCCGCGACAACTGCACGACCCGTATCGGCAACCCCGCGAAACGCTGGGAAAATGTGCGGAAATGTTGTCGCGCCAGCAGAGTCGTCGGCACGATGACTGCGACCTGTCCGCCGCCAAAGGCGGTAACAAACGCGGCGCGCATCGCAACCTCGGTCTTGCCGAAACCGACATCGCCGCACACCAGCCGGTCCATCGGCCGGCCCGACGCCATGTCGGACAGCGTGTCTTCGATTGCGCGCAACTGGTCGTCGGTTTCGGGGTACGGGAAGCGCGCGGCGAATTCCTCGTAAATTCCTTCGGGCGGTTGCAAGGTCTCGCCCGGCCGCAACTGGCGTTCGGCGGCGACGCGGATCAATTCGTTGGCGATCTCGCGGATGCGCTGCTTGACGCGGGCCTTGCGCGACTGCCAGCCGGCGCCACCGAGCCGGTCGAGTTGCGCCCCGGCATCCTCAGAGCCGAAGCGCGACAGCACCTCGATATTCTCGACCGGCACGAACAGGCGATCGTCGCCGGCATAGAGGACCCGCAGGCAATCATGCGGCGCGCCGCCGACATCGATGGTCTCCAACCCCTCATAGCGGCCGATGCCGTGCTCAGCATGCACGACGAGATCGCCCGCCGACAGGCTGGCCGCTTCGGTAATAAAATCGTCGAGGCTGCGGCGCCGGCGCGGGGTCCGTGCAAGCCGGTCGCCGAGAATGTCCTGCTCGCCGAGCAGCACCAGATCTTGCGTCGCAAAGCCCTGTTCGACCGGCAGGATTGCGAGGCCGACGACCTGCCTTGGCATTTTGGCCAGCGCATTGCCGTCGGCGATGCGTTTGAGGTCAGTGAGGCCGCGCTCGCGCAACACTGTCGCGAGCCGATCGGCCGAGCCTTCGCTATAGGCGGCGATGACCGCGCGCGTCCCGGCTTTCTGCTCCGCCGTCAGGTAATCGCGCACCGCCTCAAACAGGTTTATCTTGGGGTCGGCGCGCTCCGCGATGAAATTCCGGGCCGGTCGTGCGCCGGCATCGAACGTATCGCGCTGGCTTTCCACCGGCATCGCAAACGGCAGCAGATGTACCGAAACGCGGTCTTTCAGCCGCTGCTGCCACTCCGCCTCGTCGAGGAACATCTGGTCCGCCGGCACCGGGCGGTAGAGCGGCGCCGTGCCGCGCGAGGCGCCGGCCATGCTGCGCCGTGCCGCGTAGAAATCGGCGATCGATTCGAGCCGGTGGGCACGCGCCTCGTCGGCTTGATAGTCAAGCGACACCGCCGCGCCCGGCAGGTAGTCGAACAAGGTCTCCAGCGTCTCGTAATAAAACGGCAGCCAGTGTTCCATGCCGGCCTGACGCCGCCCGGCGCTGATCGATTCGTAAAGCGGATCGTCGCTGCCGACCGCACCGAACGCTTCGCGATAGCGCGAACGGAAGCGCTGCACCGCCGCGTCATCGAGCAACACCTCGCTGACCGGCCGCAGGGTGAAGGTATCGAGCGTGCCGCTCGACCGCTGGCTCAGCGGATCAAAGCTGCGCAGGCTTTCGAGATGGTCGCCGAAGAAATCGAGGCGGATCGGCTGTGCCGCGCCGGCCGGATACAAATCGACGATACCGCCACGCACCGCGAATTCGCCGGGCTCGCGCACCGTGTCGGTGCGGAAATAGCCGTTGTTGCGAAAAAAGCTCTGCAGCCGGTCGAGCGGGATGCGCCCGCCTTTGCCGAGCGTCAGCACCCGCCCGTCGAACAATTTGCGCGGCGGCACACGCTGCACCAGCGCGTTGACGGTCGTCAGCACAACCAACGGCTTATCATCGGTGCGCGCCGCGAGGCGGGTCAGCGTATCGATACGGCGGCTGGTAATCTCGGTATTCGGCGACACCCGATCGTAAGGCAGGCAATCCCAGGCCGGGAAGGTCAGCGTGTCGAGAGCGGGATGGAAAAACCCGAGTGCCGCGGCAAACCGCGCCATCCGTCCGTCATCGCGGCAGACATGCAGCCATGCCGCGACACCGCCCTTGCCCAGCAGGCCGCCGATCATCGCCGCGTCATGCCCTTCGGGCGCGCCGAACAGCGTGACGGCACGCGGCTGCTGTGCCAGCGACAGCGCGAAATCGTTAGGGAGCGTCACCGTTTCACTCCCCCTCCCCAATCGGCGGAGGGGATTTCAGCAGCAGTTCGGAACATCATCAGAGCGGGCGCGGCTGGTAGCGGTAAGCGAGCAGCAGGCGAGTGACAGCGTTGTCGTATTCGGGCGGCGGAATAGCGCGGCCGGTGATCCAGTCGTAAAGATCGCCATCGGGACATTCGAGCAACGTTTCGTAGTCGTCGAGATGCGCCGCGTCGAAATCCGCGAGGTGCTGTTCGGCGAACGTGCCGAGAATCAGATCGGCCTCGCGCGTGCCGCGATGCCATGACCGGAACAGCAGCCGCTTGCGGCGAATGGCTGTCTCGTCGGAAATAGGCGATCGGTGCATTGGCGGGGGGCTTGGCATGGCGCCTCTGATATAGCCATCCTCGGCTGTATCCGTCAGCCGAGAATCCGCAACGCACCCCCGCAGCACGCAAAACCAGGACGATGCGCCCTCCTCTGCTCAACCGGCTGTTTGCGCCAATCACCGCGTTAACCGGCATCGGCCCCTCGCTCGGCCGCCTGATCGAACGCGCCGCCGGTCCGCTGGTCGTCGACCTGCTGTGGCATCTGCCGACCGGAATCATCGACCGCCGTGCCGCGCCGCCGATCGGCGACCTCAATCCGATCGACTGGCCGGATGCTATTGTGACGATCACGGCAAAGATCGAACAGCACCAGCCGGGAATCGGCCGCCGCCCCTACCGCGTCCTGTGCAGCGACGGCACCGGGCAACTGACCCTCGTCTATTTCAATGTGCGCGGCGACCAGTTGCAGCGTCTGTTGCCGGTCGGGTCGGAACGGGTCATCAGCGGCCAGGTTGAGTATTACAACGGCATGCCGCAGATGCCGCACCCGGACCATGTCGTGGCGCCCGAGGCGGCTGGGCAGATGAAAGCGATCGAGCCGGTCTACCCGTTGACCGCCGGGCTGTCGCTGCGGATTGCGGCCAAGGCTGTCGCAGCCGCCCTGGAGCGTGCTCCGGCCGTACCGGAGTGGCTCGATCCGGCCTTGCAGGCGCGCCGCAAATGGCCGGGTTGGAATGTCGCGCTTGCCGCGGTGCATACTCCAGAGGACATCGCCGATCTTGCACCGCTGACCCCGCCGCGCGAGCGCCTCGCCTATGACGAGATTCTGGCGCATCAGCTCGCCGTCGCGATGGTGCGGGCGCGCCGGCGCAAGCGGCCGGGACGCGGGTTGACCGGCACCGGCGAATTGCAGGCGCGTGCCGAAGTGGCCTTCGGCTTTTCGCTGACCGGGGCGCAGCGCCATGCGATCGCCGAGATCGCCGGCGACATCGCGGCGCCACAGCGCATGATGCGGCTGCTGCAAGGCGATGTCGGCAGCGGCAAGACCGTCGTCGCCTTGTCGGCGATGCTGATCGCGGTCGAGAACCGGGCGCAGGCCGCGTTGATGGCGCCGACCGAGGTGCTGGCGCGCCAGCATCACGAGGTGTTGCAGCGGCTTGCAGCGCCGGCCGGGGTCGAGGTTGGGCTGTTGACCGGCCGCGAGAAAGGCCGGGCGCGCGAGTCGATGCTGGCAAGCCTTGCCTCGGGACTGACCCCGATCGTCGTCGGCACGCATGCGCTGGTGCAGCCGGATGTCGAATTCCGCGACCTCGCCTTGGCGGTCATCGACGAGCAGCACCGCTTTGGCGTCGAGCAGCGGCTGGCGCTTGGAGCGAAAGGCCATGACGCCGACACGCTGCTGATGAGCGCGACACCGATCCCGCGCACCCTGCTGATGACCGCCTATGGCGATCTCGACTCGTCGCGGCTGACCGAAAAGCCACCTGGCCGGCGGCCGATCGATACGCGCACGGTGCCGCTGGAACGGCTGGACGAAGTGATCGGCGGCGTGACGCGGGCGCTGGCGCGTCGCACCAAGGTGTTCTGGGTATGCCCGATGGTCGAAGAATCGGAACTCGTCGATGTCGCAGCGGCCGAAGAGCGCCATCAGATGCTCGCCGGGCTGCTGCCGGGCCGGGTCGGCCTCGTGCATGGCCGAATGAAAAATGCCGAGAAGGATCGCGCGATGGCGGCTTTCGCCGATACCAGCCCGGAGGCCATGATCGATCTGCTGGTGGCGACCACGGTGATCGAGGTCGGCATCGACGTGCCGGCGGCCACCGTAATGGTCATCGAGCACGCCGAGCGCTTCGGCCTGGCGCAGTTGCACCAGTTGCGCGGCCGTATCGGGCGCGGCGACCAGCCCTCGACCTGTCTTTTGCTGTATCAGGCGCCGCTCGGCGATATCGCGCGACAGCGGCTCGCGATCCTGCGCGAGACCGAGGATGGGTTCCGCATCGCGGAGGAAGATCTGCGGCTGCGCGGCGGCGGTGAAGTGCTCGGCACCAAACAAAGCGGCCTGCCGGCCTTGCGCCTCGCCGACATGGCGCTGCATGAAGGGTTGATCGCCGTGGCGCATGACGATGCGCGGCTGATCCTCGATCGCGACCCGGAATTGTCGAGCCCGCGCGGCGAAGCGCTGCGCGTCCTGCTCTATCTGTTCCGGCGCGACGAGGCGGTGCAGTACCTGCGCGCCGGATGAGGCCCGCATTATTCGAAGACGCGGACCTCGTCGCGCAGATCGCTCCAGATGCGGGCATAGATGTCGCGGAACTCGGTCGCGGTCGCCAGTTCGGCCGGCGGCAGACGCGGGCGCGGCAGATCGATCGGGATCACCGATTTGACCCGGCCGGGGCGGTTGGTAAAGACGATCACGATATCCGACAGAAAGATTGCCTCGTGCAGGTCGTGGGTCACGAACAGCACAGTTTTGCGCGTGCTTTCCCACACCGTCAGAAACAGCTCCTGCAACAGCAGCCGGGTTTGGCTGTCGAGCGCGCCGAACGGCTCGTCCATCAGCAGCACGCTCGGCCGCACGGCCAGCGCGCGGGCGATGTTGACCCGCTGCCGCATGCCGCCGGACAGCTGCGCCGGGTAGCGGTCCCTGGCGTGCCGCAGCCTGACCAGGTCGAGCAGCTCCTCAACGCGACTGCGCTGATCCTCCTTGGTCAGGTTGCCCTGTAGCTGCATGCCGTAGGCGATGTTGCCGACCGTGGTGCGCCAGGGGAGCAGGTGCGGGGCCTGGAACACCATGGCGACATTGCGCCGCGGCTTGCGGACGGGCACGCCGTCGATCACGATGGCGCCGCTGTAGGGCTCCATTCCCGCGATGCAGTTGAGCAGCGTGCTCTTACCTGACCCGGACGGGCCGATGACCGTCACCGTCTCGCCCGGGTGGACCTCAAGGTTGATGTTGTCGAGAACCGGCCGCGCCCCGGGCGCGAATGTCTTGCCTACCGAGGCAAGTGACACGCTTGCTGACATGGGCCTCCCTGCCTTCGTCATCGCGTCGTGATTGCGGTCAGTCCACCGGTGACGCCGACGCCAGGGCAGCACGGCAGGCCCTGGTCGCGGTGACGTCCACCTCGAGGTCGGCGCCGTCGCCGGCCAGTACCACGCCGTAGTCACGGCGGGCGGCCTCGGCCGACACGTAGCCGTTGCGCACGTCGTCGCGCACCTCCTCGGCGGGGCGCTCGGCGGGCGCCCCCCATCCGCCGCCGCCGCCCGTCTGGATGTAGACGACGGACCCGGCGGGCGCGGGACGGCGAGCCCCGTTGACCCGCTCCCTGGACCCGCTGCCGGCCGGCTCGAACTCGTAGTGCCCGACGGATCCCTGGCTGCCGCCCCACAGGCCCCACGGCGGGCAGACCTCGCGTCCCGGCATCGACATGTTCCACGTCCCGTCGACCAGGTTGCGAACGGTCGTCTTGAGCCCGAAACCGCCGCGGTGCAGGCCCGCGCCACCGGAGTCGGGCAGGATGGCCCGCTCCTCCACCCGGATGGGGAACTTCATCTCCAGGCTCTCGATCGGCGCGTTGCGCACGTCGCCCTGGCAGACGGAGACCGAGCCCGACATGCCGTCCTGGTGCGGCCGGCCGCCCCAGCCGCCGCCCTCGATCGACTGCACGACGAACCGCCGCCCGGTCGTCGGGTTCGTGCCGAAGAACGTCATCGGCGCTCCGAGCGTGCCGAAGTGCGCGGCGGGAATGTCCTCGGGGGCGGCGCCGGAGATGGCCCGCAAGATCGTGTCGACGACGGTCGGCACCGGGGTCGACCAGCTCGCCATCGGCGCCGGGTAGGCCGCCATCATGAACGTGCCCTCGGCGATCGAGACCTTGAGCGCCGCGAACGAGCCCTGGTTGACGGCCTCGCGCGGCGAGGTGAGCGCCTTGAAGGCGACGAACGCGGCCGCCCTGGTGCGGGAGTTGACCGCGCCGCGGCGCTGCGGCGAGCACTCGCTGAGGTCGATCTCCATCTCGCCGCCGCGCACCCGCACGGTCGCCTTGATCTTGACCGGGTCGTCGCGGTCGACGAAGTCGTGGTCGATCGCCGCCTCGGCGACGTAGTCGCCGTCGGCCAGCGCCTCCACGGCCCGCCTGGCCCGCTCCTCGGAGTCGCGGAAGATCCGCTTGATGCCGGCGTCGAGCTGCTCAAGGCCGTAGCGGTCGGCCAGCTCGGCGACTCGCCGCTCGCCGAGCCGGCAGGCGGCGATCTGCGCCCGCAGGTCGCCCATGGACGACTCGGGGTAGCGGATGTTGTCCCTGATCATCCGCATGACCTGCTCGTCCATCTCGCCGCCGCGCATGATCCGCACCTGGTCGAGCTGCAGGCCCTCCATCCAGGGGTCGGCGGCCAGGCCGCTGGCGCCGAACCCGGTGCTGAGCCCGCCCACGTCGACCCAGTGCGCGCGGACCATCGCGAACCCGTACAGCCGGCCCTCGGCGAACACCGGCGTGTAGGTGACGACGTTGTTCAGGTGCTGGCCGCAGACCCGCTGGTGGTTCATCAGGAACGCGTCGCCCGGCTGGAAGTAGTCGGGCCCGAAGCGCTCCATCGCGTCGATGACGATGACGTCGAGGTCGGCGACGAAGTGCGACACGCCGCCCACGTTCTGCGCGAGCAGCTCGCCGTTCAGCCCGAGCAGCGCGCAGCAGTAGTCCCGTACCTCGTAGATCATCATGTTGTAGGAGGTGCGCTGCAGGTCGTAGGCCATCTCGTTGGCCGCGGCGGGCAGCGAGTTGCGGATGACCTCGACGGTGACCGGATTCAGCATCAGCGGTCCCTTCCCTCTGCTGCCGCCCCGGCTGGGGCGGGGCGCCGCGAGGCGACGCTGACGATGATCTCTCCCAGGTCGCCGACGGTGACGATGTCTCCCTCGCCGATCACGATGGTGCTCGCGTACTCCTCGACGATCGCTGGGCCGGTGATCTTGGCGCCAGGCGCGAGATCCTCGCGCTGCCAGACCGTCGAGTCCTTCAGCACGCACCCGCCCGGGCCGGCGAATCCGACCTGCCTGATCCCGACGGGCGTGGCGGGCCCGGCGGCGGCGGGCGGTGCGTCGAGCTCGGGGGTGTCCCGGCGGCCGGTGGCCACCAGGCGGACGTTGACGATCTCGACCGCCTCGTCCTTGGCTACGTGCCCGTAGCGGGCCTCGTGCATCTCGTCGAACCGGTCGCGGACCGCCCGCAGGCCGGCCTCCGACACCTCGCCGTCGCCTACCGGCACCCGGAGGGTGAACTCCTGGCCCGCGTACCTCAGGTCGAAGAACGGCTCGACCGCGATCGCGTCGTCGGTCAGGCCCTCGCTTTCAAGCAGGGCCCTGCCCTCGTCGGTCATCTCCGCGATCATCGCGGTCAGCGTGGCCAGCGGTATCTCGTCGAGGCGCCCGTAGCAGGTTCGCACGTAGTCATGCCTGACGTCGGTGACGAGCATGCCGAAGGCCGAGTAGTGGCCGGGCAGGGGCGGGACGATCACCGTGGGGATGTCGAGGTCCCTGGCGATCGCGGTCGCGTGCAGCGGGCCCGCGCCGCCGAAGGCGATGAGCGCGCAGTCGCGCGGGTCGAGGCCGCGCTCGATCGAGACCGCGCGGACCGCGAGCGCCATCTTGTTGACCGCGACGTCGATGACCGCCTGCGCGGCCGCGTTGGTGCTCAGCCCGAGCCGGGTGGCGAGCTCGAGGCCGATCGCGGCGGCGGCGTTCTCCACGTCGAGCGGCATCTCGCCGCCGAGGAAGCGACCGGGGTTGAGCCGGCCGAGCACCGCGTTCGCGTCGGTAACCGTGGGGCTAGTGCCGCCCCAGCCGTAGCAGATCGGGCCGGGGTAGCCGCCGGCGCTCTCCGGGCCGATGCGCAGCGCCCCGACCTCGTCGAGGTGCGCGATGCTGCCGCCGCCCGCGCCGACCTCGATCACGTCGACGACCGGCAGCATCACCGGGTGGCCGCTCATCTCGTCGCCGACGAAGTAGCCCTCGGACATCACCGCGGCGCCGTCTTCGATCAGCGCCGCCTTGGCGGTGGTCCCGCCCATGTCGAAGGCGACCGCGTGCTTGATCCCGAGGCGGCGCGATAGCTGGCTGGCGGCGATCACGCCGCTGACCGGGCCCGACTCCATGGTCCTGACCGGCTGCTTGCGCGCCGTCGCGGGGGCCATGACCCCGCCGTTGGACTGCATGATGGACACCCGGCCGCCGAAGCCGGCCGCGGCCAGGGCCTTCTCCAGCTCGGCGATGTACTCGCTGACCCGCGGGCCGACGTACGCGTTGAGCACGGTGGTGGACATCCGCTCGTACTCGCGGTACTCACGCAGGATCTCGTGCGAGAGCGACAGGTAGCTGCCAGGGGAGACCTCCCCGATCAGCTCCGCGGTCATCTCTTCGTGCCTGGGCGACGCGTAGGCGTGCAGCAGGCAAACCGCGACCGATTCCGCTTCGGCGCCGAGTGCGGTCTGTAGCGCGTCGCGCACAGATTGCGGGTCGAGCGGTGTAACGACATTGCCGGCCGCGTCCATGCGCTCGTCGATTTCGATAATCCGGTTGCGGGGAACAAAGGGCTCCGGACGCTCAAAAAAGAGGTTATAGGCTTCCGGGCGATTACCCCGGCCGATGGTATATACGTCGCGCGTTCCGCGCGTGACAATCAGTGCGGTAACTGCGCCCTTACGCTCGATCGCCGTGTTGATCGCCACGGTGGACCCGTGCACGAAGTCCGTGGCCTCCGGCAACGCAAGGTCGCTCTTCTGCAGGCAGCGCATGATTCCACCGGTGAGGTCCCCCGGGTCGGTGTGCGATTTAGCGTGAATCATCTTCTTGCTGCCCGTATCGAAAGCAACCATATCGGTGAAGGTGCCGCCGATGTCGGTAGCTATTACGAGACTCATCCATCACCTCGGCATGGGGCCGCCGTATTCGCGGCGGCATTCGCTGGCATTCCGTGATCGTGTTAACGGGAGTGTAGACAGCAAAGTTTTTTGAAATCTAGCGTTAACAGCGATTTGACTATGTAGTCATAAACTGCGCTCTATGACCCCTGCCCGGCGCGACCCGGTGAACGCGGGGAGCGCGGACCACGCGGTGGTCCGGGCTCCCGGCGTCCGGCAATGACGGATCGACGTCAGGCGCGTACGCGCCGTCGCGGTTAGAACCCGATCGGTAGTCCGGCGTAGTTTTCTGCTAGTCCGGCGGCGCCGGCGGTGCTGGTGGTTACCCATTTGAGTTGTGATAGCTGGAGCTGGGTGTCGAATGGGTCGCCGGAGGTGTGGAGCATGGTGGTCATC
>DATAUE010000057.1:0-127826 GCA_036268425.1 Allostellaceae bacterium | reverse complement strand
ACATGACGCTCAACCTTCTCCAACTCACCAAAACCGCCAAGAAAAAGAGCGTCCGCGTCAAACGAGGCCTCGCCGCGCTTGACGAAGCCTTCCTTCAAACCGTCCTCATCGCGGCATGACCCGTTCAAGCGATTCCCCTGGTTTGCGACCAATCCCGCCTTGTCGAGAAAGCGCCGATAGGAATATCGTGGACACGTTTCGTTCACGATCGAATTTGCGGGGATCGGGTGGGTTGGCGAGAACGCGAAACTGAAGCGGTCGCGACGCTCGCTGCCTGTCGCGCGGCACTCGCCGCCGGCGGACGCACGGTGATCGGCGAAGCAACTGGTGCTCCCGATGGGACAGTCGCCGAATGGCAGCATTACCCGGCCGGCGACGCCTATGATCCGACCAGCCACGCCCAGTATTTCTACCATTGCCACCCGGAAAGCGGGCTTTCCGGGTCGGTCGGCGTTGCCGAGCACGGGCATTTCCACCTGTTTCTGCGCGGCGAAGGCATGCCGTCCGGGGTCGCGCCGCTGGTCCTGCCGGAGGCCGCGGTCGCGCATCCTCGGCTGCCGCGCCAATCGGTGCCGCTCAAACACGGCAGCCGCGATGAGGTCTGCCACCTGATCGCGATTGCGGTCGATGCGCGGGGCGAGCCGGTTCGGCTGTTCACGACCAACCGCTGGGTCACCGGCGAAACATGGTATCGGGCCGACGATGTGATCCGCATGCTGGATCGCTTTCACATCGGCGGCAGCATCCCTTCGCCGCTGCTCAATCGTTGGATCAGCGCCCTCGTGCGCATCTTCCAGCCCGAGATCGCCGTGCTGCTGCGCCAGCGCGACGCGAGGATCGCCGCCGCGCGATGGAAATGGCCGCGCCTCGACGCGTTCGAAAACGCCAAGGTCGAGATCACCTCGCATATCGACATCGATCTCGATGCGCGCCTCGCCGCAATCACCCGGCAACTCGACCCGCAGCCGCCGGCCGAAGCCGCGCGCCGCGCACCCTTGCCGCTACGCCTCGCTGACGGCTGGGGTGCATAGCATCTGGGGCTTTGTCACCGATTTCGGCGACACCGCGGTTACGGTGCCGCTGGCAATCGTCATGTTCGGTTTCCTGCTGACCACGCGGCAACCCGTCCTGGCGCTCGGCTGGGCATGCGCCATCATCGGCTGTGCCGGAACGATCGGTGCCCTGAAGATCGGTTTGGCCGCCTGCGGCTACCCGCTGGGCGGCGTTGGCCTGTCAAGCCCGAGCGGCCATACCGCGATGAGCACCGCGGTTTATGGCGGGTACGCCGCGGTGCTCGGCAGCACGCTGGCCCCGGCGGCGCGACGCAGCCTCGCCGGCGCTACGGTGACATTGCTCGTCGCGATCGCCGTATCGCGCGCCATTCTGCACTATCACAGCCCGCTCGAAGTGGTGATCGGGCTTGGTGTCGGGCTCGCCACGCTGGCCGCGATTTTTCTGCTGGCGACCCGCTACCGGTCGCCGGAGCGGCTGCCCCTGGGCCGGCTTGCCCTCTGCGTAGCGATCGTCGCGCTGGCGTTTCACGGAGAGCGCTGGCCGGCCGAGCGGGCAATCCACCGCCTCGCCGGCCTCCTGTCGATCCTGCGGCCCTGGTGCGGCTGAACCGAAAGCAACCGCGGATTGCTTGCTGTTGAAACAGCGGCTCGCGGTATGCGACGCTGCCGGGGGACGGCAAACGAGGTTCCGCTATGGCTGCTGACCATACTCATTCATCCGGCGACCATGCCCACGATCACGGCTCCGAGTTGTCCGACCTGCAGTTGCGGGTGCGGGCGCTCGAAACCATCCTGACCGAAAAGGGCTATGTCGATCCGGCGGCGCTCGACCAGATTATCGAGGCGTCGGAAACCCGGATCGGGCCGCATAACGGCGCCCGCATCGTGGCGCGTGCCTGGGTGGACCCGGATTTCAAGCAGCGCCTGCTGGCCGACGCGACCGAAGCGGCCAACTCGCTCGGTTTTGTCAGCCCGGTCGGCAGCCATCTGATCGCGGTCGAGAACACGCCGCAGACGCACCACATGGTCGTCTGCACGCTGTGCTCCTGCTATCCGTGGGAAGTACTGGGCCTGCCGCCGGTCTGGTACAAATCTGCGCCTTACCGTTCGCGCGCGGTGATCGACCCGAAGGGCGTGCTAGCCGATTTCGGCGTCGCGCTGCCGCCTGACAGCGAAATCCGCATCTGGGACTCGACGGCAGAAACCCGCTTTATGGTCTTGCCGATGCGCCCGCCCGGCACTGACGGCATGAGCGAGGACGATCTCGCCAAGCTCGTCACCCGTGACAGCATGGTCGGCACCGGTCTTGCCAAAACCCCGGACGCCGCGACATGAGCAACACGATCCACGACATGGGCGGGATGCACGGTTTCGGCCCGGTCGAGGCCGAACCGAACGAGCCCGTCTTTCACGAACCCTGGGAAAGCCGCGTCATGGCGATGCAGCGGGCGATGGGCTACACGAAATTGTGGACGATCGACGGTGGTCGCGCCTCCCTCGAAACCCTGCCGCCGCTGACCTACCTCGCCGCGAGCTATTACCAGCGCTGGTTTCTCGGCCTCGAACGCCGGGTCGTGACGCATGGGCTGGTCGGCGCCGACGAACTCGCCGCCGGCCATTCGCTGCGGCCCGGCCGGCAACTCAACCGCAAGCTGATGCCGTCCGATGTGCCGGCGACGATGGTGCGGGGCAATTACGAGCGCCCGGCCGCGACGCCAGCCCGCTTCAAGACAGGCGACCCGGTGCGCGCCCGCAACATCTCGCCGACCACCCACACCCGCCTGCCGCGCTATGCCCGCGGCAAGCTCGGCACGGTCGAGGCGATCCGCGGCTGCCATGTCTACCCCGACACCGCCGCAATCGGCGCCGGAGACGACCCGCAATGGCTTTACACCGTGGTGTTCGCCGCTCGCGAATTGTGGGGCGACGCCGCTGATCCGTCAGTAAAAGTGTCGATCGAGGCCTTTGAACCCTACCTCGACCCGGCATGAGCGCGCCTTCACCCAACCCGCTCGCCGGCCTGACCGCGGCGGTCCCGAACCTGCCGCGTGACGAAGGCGGCCCGGTGTTTCACGAGCCGTGGGAAGCACAGGCTTTTGCGATGGCGATCGCGCTGCACCGCAAGGGCCTCTTCACCTGGCCGGAATGGGCCACGACGCTCGGTGCCGAGATCAAGCGCGCTCAGGCCGCCGGCGACCCCGATACCGGCGCGACCTACTACCATCACTGGCTGGCCGCACTCGAACGCCTCATCGCCGAAAAGGGCATCGCGGACGCCACCCAGCAGCGGCGCTATTACGACGCCTGGGATCATGCCGCCGATCGCACCCCGCACGGGACGCCGATCGATTTGCGCCCCGACGATTTCGACTGAGTTTCGGCGGAAAAGAACTTTTCTCAGGGGAACCGCGATGCCCGACACGACCGACAGAGACAGCGAATTTGCCGCCGCGGTGCAGCGTGCCGGGCTGACGATTCCGGCGGAGCGTTGGGAGGCGATGCGCGATGCCTATGTCCGCATGCACACGCTGCTCGCGGTGCTCGACGATGCCCTGACCTACGCCGACGAACCCGCCGTGCTGCCCGACCTCGTGCCGCGGAGCGGCGCATGAGTACCGCTGCGCTGCCGAGCATCGCCGAGGCGGGCCGGCTTATCGCTTCCGGCGCGTTGTCGCCGGTGGCGTTGACCGAGGCGGCGCTGGCCCGCGCCGTTGCGCTGAACCCCAAGCTCGACGCGTTTATCGAGATCACTGCCGAGCGGGCGCGCGCTGCCGCGAAACGAGCCGAGGCGGAAATTGCCGGCGGCCGGCGACGCGGCCCGTTGCACGGCATTCCGTATGGGCTGAAAGACATCTATGACGCCGCCGGGCTGCGCACGACGGCGCATTCGCGGCTGCTGCTCGACAATATCGCGGTGACGGACGCCGTCACCACGGCCCGCCTCGAAGCGGCCGGCATGGTGCTGATCGGCAAGCTCGCGACGCATGAATTCGCCACTGGCGGCCCGGCCTGGGATTTGCCGTTTCCGCCGGCGCGCAACCCCTGGAACACCGAGCATTTCACCGGCGGGTCGAGTTCCGGCTCGGGTGCCGCGGTGGCAGCCGGCATCGTGCCGCTGGCGATGGGCTCCGACACCGGTGGCTCGATCCGCCTGCCGGCGGCCTATTGCGGCACGGTCGGACTCAAGCCGACCTATGGAAGGGTCAGCCGGCGCGGCGTGGTGCCCCTGTGCTTCAGCCTCGACACCACCGGCCCCTTGACGTGGACCGTCGAGGACGCCGCGCTCGCCCTCCAGGCTCTGGCGGGCTACGACCCACGCGATCCCGGCTCGGCGAATGTGCCGGTACCGGACTATCGAGCCGGGCTGCGTCAGGGCGTCGCCGGCTTGCGCGTCGGCTATGCCCGCCAATTCAACGCGGATGGCGGCGTCGGTGCCGAGCAGGCGGCGGCGCTCGATGCGGCAGCGCAAGTCCTCAACAAACTCGGCGCGGACGTGATCGAGGTAAACCTGCCGCCGAACAATCATTTCCAAGCCGTCGCCCGCACCATTTCGCACAGCGAATCGTTTGCGATCCACCAGCAGGATCTGCGCACCCGCCCGGAATTATATGCCCGCGTGACGCGCGAGCGGCTGATGCTCGGCGGCTTTGTTACCGCCGCGCAATATGTTAGGGCGCAGCGCCTGCGCCGCATTCTGACAACCAAGGTCGATGCCCTGTTCGACTCATGCGACGTGCTGCTGACTGCGATCATCCCGGGCCCGGCGACCGTGTTGCAGCAGACCGACGATCGCCCGTGGCGGGACCCGCAACCGATTGCCTCGGTGTTCAATGTCACCGGACATCCGGCGCTCGCCCAGCTCTGCGGCTTTGCGGTAAACGGCCTGCCGCTATCGGCGCAACTCGTCGGCCGGGCCTTTGACGAGGCCACCGTGCTGCGCGTGGCGCACGCTTATGAACAGGCCGCCGGCTGGATCGCGCAACGCCCGGCTTTGGCGACGCTGGCCGGTTAGGCTTTGCCGGCGGCGCTGTCGTCGCCCGGTATGCGCCAGCGCAACGTCAACAGATCGAAGACCGCGAGGCATCCCGCCGTCGCAACCAGCGCCCAGGGGATGCCGACGAGGCTCGCCACCAGACCCCAGACCGCGCTGCCGACCGCCATCATGCCGTTGAAGACGATCATAAAGATCGACAGGCCGCGGGCTCGCACCCATGACGGCAGCGCCACCTGCGCGGCGACGTTGACCGTGGCAACCACCGCCACCCAGGCGGCGCCTGAGGCCAGCAGAACCGGGACGACGCTCCACAGGCTGCGGCAACCGCCGAGCGCCGCCAGCAACAATGCCGAGATGACGCTGCCGATACGCGCGATCCGGTCCGGCGTGTACCGCGCGCGCAAATGCGGCAACAGCACCACCATCGTGATGCCGCCGGCGCCGAGACAGCCGAGCAGCAACCCGTAGATTCCGGCGCCGCCCGAGATCAGATCGCGGGCAACCAGCGGCAGCAGCGCAAAATAGACGCTGGCGCAAAAGGCATAGCCGGCGGAACGGATCAGCGTCGCGCGTGTCGCAGCCACGCCGAGCGTATGGCGCAGGCCTTCAATGACGGCCTCGATCATCCGCCCGGCGTCACGCTGAGCGCGCGGCATGCGCGGCAGCCAACGCAACAGCATCGCCACGACCACGAGATAGCAGATCGAGTTGATAAAGAACGGTGCGGCGACGCCCAGGCCGAGGATCAGCACCCCGCCGACGGCCGGACCGATGACCCGTGCGACATTGATGCCGATGCTGTTCAGCGACACGGCCGGCGCCAGTTCATGGCGCGGCACCAGATCGGGAACAATCGCCTGGAACACCGGCATGCCGAACGCCAGCATCGTTCCGAACAGAAACGACGCGATCAGGATCACCGCCGGCGTCGTCCAGCCGAACAGCGTCGACGATCCCAGCAGGATCGCCACCGCCATCGATGCGATCTGCAGCACGATCAGCAACCGCCGGCGATCGACCACGTCGCCGATCGCCCCGGCCGGCAACGCAAACAGAAAAACCGGCAGGCTGGTCGCCGCCTGCACCAGCGTCACCATGATTGGCGTCGGCCGCAACTCGGTCATCAGCCAGGCGGTGCCGACATTGCCCAGCCAGATGCCGATATTGGAGGCGACGCTGGCCAGCCATACCGCGCGAAACATCGGGATCGCCAACGGCGTCCAGGCGGACGGGCGGCCTCGCGACACGGCGGCGGATGCGCTGTCCGACATTATGCCGGCGCCGTTATCAAAGGTTCGGATGCTCGGGCGAACATGCCGGCGGTGATCGCAATCGTGAGGGGGAAGAATGTGCGTAGCGCGTGCACAAATAAGAAGCAAGCACACCCTAATCCCGGAGAACCGATTATGGACCGCACGCCGCCGCCGGTACCACTTGCCGCCGCTCTTGCCTTGCCGCGGACCTCAGGACGGTCGGCCGAGATTTTCGTCGACGGCGATCTCGAGGTCAGGTTTGCCGCCCGGCCGACCAACGGGCCGCAGATTCCGCATCAACGCGACGAGCTTTATGTTGTCGCAGCCGGCACCGGCCGTTATCGGATCGAGAAAATGGTGACCGATATCGGCCCCGGCGACATGCTGTTTTGCGCGGCGCATGTCGCGCACGGGTTCGAAGATATCTCGGATGACTTTTCGGTGTGGGTGCTATTCTACGGACCGCAGAAGTAGTCCCTCGTTCCGCTCGCCGGTCACCGGCGACTTCCTGAGGCATTTTACGATGGCAGAACCCGGCGGCATCTCGTTTCTCGACGCCCTGCATAGCCGCGTCGACGCGACCCTCGATGCCTGCACGCGATGCGGCAAATGCGTCACAGCCTGTCCGATGGTCGAACCGGCTGGCATCGACATCGGCACGGCGGCGGAACATGCGCCGGCTATCGTCGGCGGTATTCTCGACCTGATCGCCGGCGGCCCCGGCACCCCCGATGCCGAGCGCTGGGCGCAGGTCTGCACCAACAGCGGCAAGTGCATCCCGGCCTGCGATTACGGGGTCAACCCGCGATTTATGGTCAACATGGCGCGGATCGCCGCCAAGGCAAAACTCGGCGACGATGTCGTGCGGCGCGGCGCGCAGCAATATTTCAACACGATGAGCCGCGGCACTCGCATCATCTCGCGGCTGCAACTGGCGCCCGAGGTGCTGGCGCGCCTCTCGCCGCCATTGCGCGCCGCCGAGGAATACACCGAGACGCCGGATATCGTGTTCTACACCGGCTGCAACGTCATCAAGACGCCGCATATCGCCCTTCTGGTGCTCGAAGTGCTCGACGCGCTCGATGTCACCTACGAGGTGATGGGCGGCACCGCCGCGTGCTGCGGCATCCAGCAATTCAAGCGCGGCGACGCCAAGACCGCCGGGCGCGTCTCCTACAACACGATCGACCGGCTGAGCCGGCCGGGTGCGTCGCGGGTCATCTCGTGGTGCCCGAGCTGCCAGATCCAGATCGCCGAGGTGGCATTGCCGGCCTATCAGGAATCGTTCGGCGAAACGCCGTTCGACATGAACCCGATCGCCGAATTCTTCGCCGAGCGCCTCGACCGGTTGCGGCCGCTGTTTGTAAATCGGGTCGAAAAGCGTGTCGCCCTGCAGGAGCGTTCGGCACTGCCGGGGGTCATGGCGGCAGTCAAGCAGGTGCTCGGCGCCATTCCCGGCCTGGAAGTCGTCGAACTCGACGTGCCGATCATGAGCACACAGGCGAGCCATCTTTCGGTATTGCCCGAATTCAAGGCCGAACTGCGTCAGCGTGAATTCGCTGCGGCCGCGGCCGCCGGCGTGACGACATTCGCTTCGATCTTTCATGGCTGCCACCGCGAACTCGTCGCGTTTCAGCCGCAAGTATCGTTCGAATTACTCAACTTCATGGAGCTGATCGGCGACAGCATGGGAATACACATTCCCGACCTCTACAAGCGCCTGCGCCTGATCGGTGACATCGACACGATCGTAGCGGACAGCGCCGACCTGATCGCGGCGCACCATCTCGATCTCGACACCGTCCGCGACGCCCTCGCCAAAGACATGTTCGGCGCCGGCTGAGCGTTGGAGAAGCACGGAATGGCGACCAACAAGCCCGGCGTCTTTATCGACGGCGAGGCCGGCACCACCGGCCTCGGCATCCGCGCCCGCCTCGAAGCGATGGCGGACGTGGCACTGAAAAGCATCGCCCCGGAGCACCGCAAGGATGCCGGCGCGCGCCGCGACATGATGGCAGAAGCCGATCTCGTGATCCTGTGCCTGCCCGACGACGCGGCGCGTGAGGCGGCGGCAATGGCGGAGGCGCTCGGCGGCGACGCGCCAAAGCTGCTCGACGCCAGCACGGCGCACCGCGTCGATCCGCAATGGGCCTACGGCTTTCCCGAGATGGACGAGAGCCAGGCCAGACGCATCGCCGGCGCGCTGCGCGTCGCCAACCCCGGCTGCTACCCGACCGGCGCGATCGGGCTGCTGCGCCCGCTGGTGAAGGCGGGGCTGATCGCACCGGACCATCCGGTGTCGATCAACGCGGTCAGCGGCTATTCCGGCGGCGGCCGCAGCATGATCGAGGCGCACGACCACGAAGGCGGTCCGGCCTTCGAGCTGTATGCGCTCGGCCTCGAACACAAGCATGTCGCGGAAACGCAGCTTTATTCGGGGCTGACCCGGCGACCGATCTTTGTGCCGTCGGTCGGCCATTTCCGGCAGGGCATGCTGGTGTCGGTGCCGCTGCATCTCGACGACCTGCCGGGCAAACCCGCCGGCGCCGATCTGCACGACGCGCTCGCCGCCTTCTACGAGGGCAGCGCCTATGTGCGGGTGGTCAGGCCCGCAGCCGGCGGCAAGATCGAGCCGCAGCAGCTCAATGATACCAATAGCTTGGAATTGTGCGTCTATGCCAATGAGGCGCGGCGGCAGGCGGTGCTGGTCGCCCGCCTCGACAATCTCGGCAAGGGCGCGTCGGGTGCGGCAGTGCAGAACCTTGCACTGATGCTCGGGCTGGACAGCGCGACGGCGTAAATGACCGCCTCACCGCAGCGGCGCACAGTTCTGCAAGGGCTTGGCGCGGCGGCCGGTATTGCGATGATCAGGAGCACAACCGCGATGGCCGAACCCGCGATGATAACGCGCCCGATCCCGGCGACCGGCGAGGCGATGCCGGTGATCGGGCTCGGCACCTGGCAGGTTTTCGATGTCGGCGTCGACGACCGCGCGCGGCAACCGTTGCAGACGGTGTTGCGGGACTTCACCGCGGCCGGCGCCCGCATGATCGACTCGTCGCCGATGTACGGCCGTGCCGAGGCGGTGACCGGCGACCTGGTGCGCGACATGAACCTCCGCCAGCGGCTGTTTCTCGCCACCAAGGTGTGGACCAGCGGGCGCGAGCAGGGCATCGCCCAGATGCGCCGCTCAGCCGAGTTGATGAATGCCGGCGTGCTCGACCTGATCCAGATCCACAATCTGCTCGACTGGCGCACCCATCTCGCGACATTGCGCCAGATGAAGGCGGCCGGGCAGGTGCGCTATATCGGCATCACGCATTACACGACCCGCTCGCTGCCGGAGCTGGCGCGCATTCTCGACAACGAACCCGGCATCGATTTTGTGCAGTGCGGCTATTCCCTGGCGACCCGCGACGCCGAAAAGCTGCTGCTGCCGACCGCGGCCGCGCGCAAGGTCGCCGTCATCGTCAACCAGCCGTTTGAGCAGGGCGACCTGTTTCGTCGGGTGCGCGGCCGCGCCTTGCCGGACTGGGCGGCGGATTTCGACTGTTCGAGCTGGGCGCAGCTCTTCCTCAAATACCTGATCGGCGATCCCGCCGTCACCTGCGTGATTCCCGCGACCGCCAGCCCCGAGCATATGGCGGACGATCTGAAAGGCGGCCTCGGTCGCCTGCCTGATGCCGATCAGCGCGCCGCAATCCGCCGCCTGTGGGACAGCTTGTAACGCTTAACCCAGCGAGTTGATGATCTCGCGGTAAGCCGCTTCGGGAAACGCCTTCAGCGTCCGGGTTCGCACCGCTCCCGATTGTCCGAGCAGCAATGTAAAGCGCGCCGCGACGGCGTCGTCGGGCGCCTCGTAGATCGCAACCAGATCGTAATCGCCCATCGTCATGTACAGCGTCTTGAATTCGCCGCCCATGTCGACGAGCGCCTTTTTCGCGGCGTCGAGCCGCTTTGGCGATTCCCTGACCTGGCGGGCGCCCTGGTCGGTCCAATTCGCAAGCATCACATAAGCCGGCATCGCGAACCTCCCTTGTTCCGGTGGCTGTGTCGGCGCCGCGCCGCCGCGGCGAACGGCTTATTCTTTGTTCCTGATGATGATGGCGACCCAGCAACCGCAGGACAAGGGAAGCTCACTCCGGATGGCGCTGCAAATGCTCCAGCAGCAGCGCGGTCACCCGTTCGGGCCGCTGATCGGCGGCGTAATGGCCGACCCCCGGCAGGATCGCGAACTGGTAATCGGCATGGATGAACTCGCCGGTGCCGATTGCCGCCATGCGGCCGACTGTATCGTCGCTGTCGCCCCAGATGAACAGCGTCGGCACTTTGGTCGGGCCGATCAGGCTGCGGTCGCCGCGCGCGCGATACCAGGCGAGCGCCGCCTCCATGCCGCCCGGTGTGCCGATGACCGACAGGTGCTTGTCGATCGCCGCCGCCGGCACGCCGTTGCGCGCGAGGCGGTCGCGCACCCATTTGCCGTTATCGGCCAGGAGCCGCGGCCCCGCCCCGGGTTCGAGCAGCTCATGGTGATGGCGCGAGCGTTTCGGCTGGTCCGGATCGTTTTTCATGGCGCGGGCGAACGAGGCCGGGTGCGGCCGCGACAGCATCGTCAGCGACAGCAGCCGCTCGGGCCAGCGGTCGGCGATCATCCATGACAGGCTGCCGCCCCAGTCATGCCCGACGAGATGGAAGCGCTTGTCCCCGTAACCCGCCGCCTTGACGATATCGAGCGCATCGCCGATCAGCTTGTCGACGCGGTAATTGTCAAAATCAGTCGTATCGGGGCGCGCTCCGGCAGCATAGCCGCGCTGGTTTGGCGCCAGGGCGAGAAACCCGGCCGCGCCCAGCGCCGGCACCTGATTATCCCAGAAATGCCGCGATACGCAGAACCCGTGCAGCATCAGCACCAGCGGCGCCTCCGCCGGACCGGCCGCCGAGACATCGAACGCGAAACCGGGGGCGGTTTCGATTTTGCGGGTTTCGATCCTGGGAGTTTCGGTGCTGGGGATTTCAGTCATCGGGAGCCTTGCGATTGTCGCCGTCGGGAGACCGGGACGAGACCATGCCGCGCCCGACCGGTCAACCAATCACCCCCCTCTGCCATCCCCTCTGCCGTCCGAGGGCAGAGACCTTCCTCAGAGGACGGTTGCCAGCCTCTCGATATCGAGGGAGGGGTGCTGCGGGTCCGCCTGACGAGATTGGCAAAGCTCGGTGAAATCATGCCCGAGAACGGCGGACAACCCTTCGAAACAGCGCCAGGCGCTGTCGGGGCCGGTAATCTCGTAGATTTGCGTACCCGGTGGAGCGAACGCGCTGTTCGCCAACCCGGCGCCGTGGATCGCGACAACCACCTCGGCGCGGCTCAGGATCGCAACGAGATCGTCGAGTGCGGTCGTCGCAGGGTCGTGAACCGCATAGCCCTTGGCTGACAATAGCGGGGTAAGAGCGGCGATATTGGTGAAATTCCGCCCTTGCAGATTACCGGCCCGGCTCAGTGCGTCGACATCCTGAACGCGGTGCAGATAAACCTTCGCACCGGATGCCATCTCCCGTTTGCGAATTTCCCGGCGCCGGGCCGGGGATAATCGCGACGAGCGCACCAGATCGCGCCAACCGGCCGGTCGCGCCTGGGCGGCGGCAGGAGGGAGGTGTGCCCATCGCCTGACAGCAGCGTCGCGAACATGCCGAAGGCCGGCAAATGAAAACCGCCACGGCATTGGTTCCATATCGGTCTGGCGGCGCGGCACCGCCAGTTGTTCGACCAGGATCGGCATGTAATGCAAATGGCGTACGACATCCTGATAGGCAAAATCGAAGACTACCTCAAACAGCTCTTCCTGATTTTGATAAGAAAAAGGAAGCACAATTGGTCGGATGGCCGGAACGGACCGGCGAACCCGCTGAAACAATAATCCGTAAGGCAGCGTATCAAAGACAAAATGCCCGAAATTGCTGCTGCCGATCGTCGTGTCGACATAAAACAGCGGCTCCTCAATGCGGAGCTGCGGCTCCAGGTGTCTGGCATCGATATCGATCGTATGCGTCGCCGCGTCGTATCTCCCGGGGAGCCAATTCGCGGTCGTCCAGTCGCGGTTCGGCCCCATATACTGAACCGCGTCGGCGATCCAGAAGCCGCGCCAGGCGATGCCGGCATGTGGCGTCAGGACGGCATCGTCGAGGATCACCAGATCGTCGGGCGAGTCGGCAATCCCGTTATGCGCAATTTGCAACGTCGGTTCGGCGCGACGCGACGGCCCATGATATCGCGCACCGGCATCGACAACCTCATCAAAACCGGCGCATTTCAGGATCATGCCGTGGCTCTCAACAACGCCGCGGCATTGTATGTAAACCGGGCGGCGACGGCACAGCACACGGATCGCGGAGGACGGGCATGAAACTTGGGGTGGCGCTGCCTCTTATCGATGTTGCAGTGGGCGGCGACCCCACGGCAATCCGCGAGTTCGCCCAGGTGGCCGAAGAGATCGGCTATCAGGATTTGTCGGCGCCCGATCATGTGCTCGGCGTCAATGTCGCGAGCCGGCCCGATTGGGGCGACCGCAACACGTCGGCCGATCTGTTTCACGACCCGTTCGTGCTGTTCGCGTTTCTGGCCGGATGCACCCGCAATGTCGAGTTTTCGACGCAAGTACTGATTTTGGCGCAACGTCAGGCGGTGCTGGTCGCAAAGCAGGCGGCGTCGCTCGACGTGCTGTGCGGCGGGCGGTTCCGGCTCGGCATCGGGGTCGGCTGGAACCCGGTCGAGTTTGTCGCCCTCAACGAGAATTTCCACAATCGCGGCCGCCGTTCCGAGGAGCAGGTTGAAATCATGCAGGCCTTGTGGGCCGAGCCGCACGTCAGCTTCGCCGGCCAATACCACACCATCGAGGACGCCGGGATCAACCCGCTGCCGCCGCGCCGCAAGATCCCGATCTGGTATGGCGGTCACGCCGAGGCGACGCTGCACCGCGTCGTCAAATGGGGCGACGGCTGGATGCCGATGGCCTACGGGCCGGGCCAGGAGGCCGCCGCGGCGATTGCCCGGTTGCGCGGGCTGGCCGAAGCGGCCGGGCGCGACCCCGCCAGCATCGGCATCGATACGCGGGTGACAGCCGGGATCGGCACCGAAGCGGAATGGCGCGCTGCCGTGCGGTTCTGGAAATCCCAGGGCGTCACGCATCTGACACTGGCGACCTATTCCGGACGCGGCCATCTGCGGCGCATCGCCGGCCGCACCCTCCCGGACCATCTCGCCGCGATCAAGCGCTACTGGAACGCGGTCGCCGATCTGCTGTAGGCGTATTCTCACCAGGCGGCCGCGGTTCCCAGCCGAACACGCTGCGCCCGCCATAGGCATGCGAATCCCGCCGCTCCCGCGCGATCAGCGTTGCCACGTCCGGGCCGGTCGCGTGCGCTTCCAGCCGGCGAGACTGGTCGTCGAGGCGTTTCAAGGCCGCCAGCTCCTCGTCACGTCCCAGCCTCGCCTTGCCGACAGCGGATTTCAGCACCTGGATCGTCTGGTCATAGACCTTGAGCGGCACCGGAAACGGGTGGCGGTCCTTGCCGCCATGCGCCAGCGAAAACCGCGCGGGATCGGCGAACCGGTAGGGTGCACCGTGCACCACCTCCGCCACCATCGCCAAGGCCCGCACGGTGCGCGCCCCGACACCGGGCACCGCCAACAGCGCGGCGAAATCGGTGGGACCGCAATCGGCCGCGGCGGCGAGATTACCGTGCAGCCGCCGCGCCATTACATCGCTCGGGCGCACATCGTGATGTGCCGGCATCACAAGGTGCGGCAAAGCCGGCTGTGCCGGCGAGGCCGCCGGCCGCTTCAGCGCGGCCAGTTCGCAAGCGATGCGGTCGGGTCCGAGCGCGTGCAGGATGTCAACCTGCCCCCGGCGCGACGCGGCCGCCCGACGATCGGTCAGGTTGACGATCTTACCTTGTTGCCTGCCTTCGATCGCGGCGTGCGGCTCGTCGACAAAGCTGCCGAGCGCTTCCGACAGCCAGTGATAGCGCCGCGCCTGCCGCCGCTCGCCGTTCATACCTTGCTGGATGACCGCCCAGTGCCCGTTATCGGTCACGACAAAGCCGTGCAGATAAAGGTCGAACCCGTCCTGCACCGCGGCGCTGTCGACTTTGGCGACGAGCCGGCTCGCGACCGCAAGCCGCCCGCCGTCAAACCCGACGCGGTCGCCAATCGCGATCAGCTCTTGCGGCGTCTGCCGCGAATGCCGGCCGCGCCCACCGCAGACATGGATACCGAGTTCGCCGGCCAGCGGCGCAAGGCCGCGCTTCAAGGCGCCGATGACGCTGGTGGTGATCCCGGAGGAATGCCAATCCATCCCCATCACTGCGCCGAACGACTGGAACCAGAACGGGTGCGCCAGCCGGCGCAGCAACTCGTCGCGGCCGTAATGGTGCACGATTGCCTGTGCGATCACCGCACCGAGCCGGGTCATGCGGTCGGCCAGCCAACGCGGCACATGCCCGCCGTGCAACGGCAAATCGGCGCTTCCGGCTCGCTGAGGCATGGCGGCAGTGAAGCGCGGCATCACTGGGAAATCAAGCACAAAAAGAGAACGTCGGCAGCAGCTCGGGATCACACCTCAAGCACGATCTTGCCGCAATAGCGCCGCGACAGCAGCGCCTGCATCGCCGCCGCCACCTCGCTAAGCCGAAAGGTGCATCCGACCAGCGGCTTGAGCCGCCCGTCTTCCCACCAGCGCAGCAATTCGGCGAGGTGACTGCTGACAAAGCCGGGGTCGCGCTCGCCGAGCACGCCCCACATCACACCGACGATCGAGATGTTTTTGACCAGCACGAGATTGGCCGGCACCGCCTGGATGCGGCCGGCGGCGAACCCGACCACCATCATCCGCGCCTCCCAGTTCACCGCGCGCAGCGCCTGGTCGAAGGCATCGCCGCCGACCGGGTCGAACACGACATCAGCGCCCTGGCCGCCGGTCAGTTCGCGCACCCGGTCGCGAATACTCTCGCGGCTGTAATCGATCAAATCGTCGGCGCCGTGCGCCTGCGCCACGGCGAGCCGGTCGGGTCCATTGGCGGCGGCGATGACGCGCGCGCCCAGGGTCTTGCCGATCTCGACCGCGGTCAGTCCGACGCCGCCGGCGGCCCCCAGCACCAGCAGGGTCTCCCCCGGCCGCAACCCGCCGCGATAGGTCAGCGCGCCGTGCGATGTACCGTAAGCCACCGGGAATGCCGCGGCCGTGATGTAATCCATGCGGTCGGGGATCGGCACCGCCGCGGCAGCCGGCACCACGACTTCCTCGGCATAACCGTTGCCGTGAGTATGCGCCATGACCCGCTCGCCGACCTGCCGCCCTTCCACTCCGGCGCCGATCGCGATGATCTCGCCCGCCACCTCAAGGCCGGGGGTAAACGGAAATGGCGGCCGGACCTGGTATTTGCCGGCGATCTGCAAGGTGTCGGCAAAGTTGATGCCGGCGGCGCGCGCCCGAATTCGCACCTGCCCCGGCCCGACCGGGCGGCTTGCCACGTCCGCGACCACCAAATCTTCCGGAACGCCCCATTTATGGCAGAGGACGGCTTTCATCGGCGGCTCCCCTCCAGCATGACTCGGCCGATTTCACCTGACTTGAGCGTTTGAAGCCAGCGAGCTTAATACCTTTTAAATAGTAATTTACGTACCATGCCGCAGATATCCCGCACATCGATCGAAGTTAGGGAAGATGTGGGTTAAAGGCCGGACGAGTCCTCATGGGCAATGGTCCAAGGACGTTGACGTGGATGCTGTCAGGATTGACATTCAACGGGCGACCCGCGTTCGGCGCACTGTCGAGGAGCGGAACGATGCCGGATGATTCTAAGTCGGTGCTATCGGCGGGCGCCACGACCTGGTCGCGCATGCCGCGTGGCAAAGGCCGCCTCGCGTTGCGGCATTCCGTCGGGGCGGCCGTATCGATGGGAGACCGCACTCGCTCTACCATTCGCGCCGTGTTGGCCGATTGTTCGGCGGCAACGGCAATCGAATACGCTTTGGTCGCGCTATTCATCTCGATCGTCATCGTCGCCGGATGCCTGACGATCGGCAGCATTGTATCCGGTTGGTTCAACGACATGGCGGCAGGTCTCTGACCACGCGGCCAGCGGCCGTATGTGATCAGATCCCAAGCAAGGCCGGCAACTCGCTGAGGGTTTGAACCTCGCGGTCGGGGCGCCCGGGCAGCCGCTCGCGGCGTTGGCCATAACGATTGCACCATACGACCTTCATGCCGAAGGCCGACGCTGCATGGGCGTCCCACGCATTCGACGACAGGAACAGCATGGCGCCGGCCGGAACCCCGATGCGCTCGACCGCAAGCCGGTAGACGCGCGGATGGGTCTTGTAGACCCCGACTTCCTCGACCGACAGCACGAAATCCAGCAGCGCGGACAGCCCGGCACTCGCAATCGCCGGCTGCAGCATCGCGGGTGAGCCGTTCGACAGGATCGCTGTCGTCAGCCCCGCGGCCTTGAGACGGCGCAGTACGTCCGGCACTTCCGGAAAAGCATGCAGCGTCAGGTAAAGGTTCATCAGGCGCGACCGCAAACCGGGAGCGTCGAGGTTTAGCGTCTCGAGCGCGAAATCGAGCGCGTCGCCGGTGACCTGCCAGAAATCGGCGTGATCACCCTGCAAGGAGCGCAGCCAGCTATATTGCAGTTGCTTGTCGCGCCACAGGGTGGTCAGCGGTGCCGCCTTGTCGCCAAGCACGTCGCGGCAACTCGCCGCGGCCGATCCGTAATCGAGCACGGTGCCGTACGCGTCGAAGACGCAGGCGCGGATGCCGCTGAATACCGCCTCGGCCATTGATTCTCCTCCTGATGACGCAACGCCCGGGGGATATTCGCCGAGCGGCCGGCGATAATGAAGGCAAGGCTTGAGTTTTTCGGGTGCGACAGGCGGTGGGTTGACGTTCACCGCGTGAACGCGATAGGTCTGCTGCCATCGAAACGCTGCCATTGAAACACGGGCACGCACAACGTGAGCGAACCCAGCCGAGAGACCGGCGATCCCGCGATCGTCCTCGGTCTGCTCAATTCGATTGAACGCGACAGCACGATCACCCAGCGCCGGCTGGCCGGTGATCTCGGCATCGCGCTCGGGCTGGCGAATGCTTATCTGCGGCGCTGCGTGCGCAAGGGCCTCATCAAGATGAGCCAGGTGCCGCTCAACCGCTACGCCTATTACCTGACGCCGCAAGGCTTTGCCGAGAAAGGGCGATTGACCGCGGAATACCTGGCGGTGTCGTTCAATTTCTTTCGCCGGGCGCGTGGCGATTGCGCCGTGCTGCTCGGGCAATGCGCGGCTCGCGGCTGGCGCCGGGTGGCGCTGTACGGCGCCGGCGACCTTGCGGAAATCGCGGTGCTGAGCGCCGCCGAAACCGGCATCGAGGCGGTCTGTGTGATCGATGCAAGGCTGACCGGGGGGCGTTGCGCCGGATTGCCGGTTGTTGCCGACCTGACGGCGGCGCGGCTGCTGGCAGGCGCCGCGGGGATCGACGGCGTGATCCTGACCGATACCGAGGCGCCGCAGACCCGGTTCGAGGAATTGCTGGCATATGCGGCGGCACAGGAGATCGCCGCCGGATGCGTCGCCGTGCCGAGCCTGCTCGGCGTGTCGCGAATGCCGGCGACGCCGGTATCCGACATGCCCGCCGGAGCCAGCCTGTGATTGCGTCGCACGCCGTCCATATCTGCCGCAATACCGCGCCCGGATCAGCCACGCCCGACATTTGCGCATCGCATTGCGGCCGCTTTTTCCGCGCTGTCTGTTCGCCGGGATCGACCGCACGGCGATGCGCTGGCGACCGGTTCTGTCGACGACCGCTTCTGCCGCCGACCGGGGTCAGCGACATTGTCCGTGCTGGCGACGAGCGGTTGCCGCCGCCTGAGTTTTCGGCGCCGCGGCCTTTGGCCAACGCGTGAGCGTTTACGCGCATTCCTCGCCGGTGGCCTCGCGTCACCCGGACTGCGGTAGCATGGAAGGGCCAGTCTGTTGACAACCAGTCTGTTGACAAAACGCGATACCCCGCCCTCGGTGCGGGTTGCCGTGATCGGTTGCGGGTATTGGGGCAAAAACCTGGTGCGGAATTTTGCCGATCTCGGCGCTCTTGCCGCGATCTGCGACCCCGATCAGGCCGCCGCCGGGGCCTTGGCCGAACGCTATGGCGTGCCGGTCAGCGATTTTGATGCGGTGCTGCGCGACCCGGCGATTGCCGGCGTCGCGATCGCCGCGCCCGCCGTGCAACATGCCGAACTCGGCCGGCGCGCGATCGAGGCCGGCAAACACGTCTTTGTCGAAAAGCCGTTATCCCTGACGGTGCCGGAGGCGCAGCAGCTTTGCGACCTCGCCGAAAAGCACGACCGGCGGCTGATGGTCGGGCACCTGCTGCAATACCATCCGGCCTTTATCGCGCTGCGCGACATGGTGCGCGACGGCACGCTCGGGCGGCTGCAATACGTCTATTCCAACCGACTCAACCTCGGAAAAGTGCGGCGCGAGGAGGACATATTGTGGTCGTTTGCGCCGCATGATCTGTCGATGATCCTGTCGCTGATCGGCGACGAGCCGCACGAGGTCACCGCGACCGGCGGCGCCTATCTGCACAAGACGATCGCCGATGTCACGACGACGCACATGGCGTTTCCCGGCGGCGAGCGGGCGCATGTCTTTGTGTCGTGGCTGCACCCGTTCAAGGAACAGAAGCTGGTCGTGATCGGCGACCACGCGATGGCGGTGTTTGACGACGGGCAGCCCTGGGCCGAAAAGCTGCTGATCTATCCGCATCGCATCGAATGGCGCGAAACCATGCCGGTGCCGATGCGTGCCGACGCAATGCCGGTCAAATTGGCCGAAGGCGAGCCGCTGCGGCTCGAATGCCAGCATTTTCTCGATTGCGCCGCAACCGGAACGCCGCCCCGCACCGACGGGCGCGAAGGGCTGCGCGTGTTGCGGGTGCTGGCCCGTGCCAGCATCGCGCTGAAGGCCGCACCCGCCGAAGAACCGCATGTCAGGGAGCCGTCCGTCAAAGAGGCTCCGGCCACGCCCAAGCCGCCGGTCTTTCCCGGTGTGCAGGTGCATCCCTCCGCCTATATCGACGACCCTTGTGAAATCGGCGAGGGCACCCGCATCTGGCATTTTGTGCATGTGCTGGCGCGCACCCGCATCGGCCGCGATTGCTCGCTCGGCCAGAATGTGATGGTCGGGCCGGACGTCAGTCTTGGGGATGGCTGCAAGATCCAGAACAACGTGTCGCTTTACAAAGGCGTCACGCTGGAGGACGGCGTGTTCTGCGGCCCGTCCTGCGTCTTTACCAATGTCAACAACCCGCGCGCCGGGATCGAACGCAAGGACGAGTTTCGTCCGACCCTCGTCAAGCGCGGCGCCTCGATCGGTGCCAATGCGACGATCGTGTGCGGCCACACCGTTGGCGCCTACTCGTTTATCGCGGCCGGCGCGGTGGTGACCACGAATGTCCCGGATTTTGCGCTGATGGCCGGCGTGCCGGCGCGCCGCATCGGCTGGATGAGCCATGACGGCGAACGGCTCGGCGCCGACCTTGTCTGTCCCCGCTCGGGACGCCGCTATCGCGAAGCCGGTTCCGACCGGATCGAGGAGATTGTCTGATGGCCGATATTGCCCCGGTAAAGGTTGCTCCGGTAACGATTGAGACGAAGCCTGAGCCGATCGAGTTCGTCGATCTCGGTGCGCAGCGCCGGCGCATCGGCGGCCGAATGAACGAGGCGATCGGGCGGGTGGTCGATCACGGCCGCTATATTCTCGGCCCCGAAGTCGCCGAGCTGGAACGCCAGCTTGGCGAATTCTGCGGTGCGAAACATGTGCTGAGCTGCGCCAACGGCACCGATGCGCTGGGCCTCGCGCTGATGGCGAAAGGCGCCAAGCCGGGACAGGCGGTGCTGGTGCCGTCCTTCACGTTCGCGGCGACCGCAGAGGTCGTCGTGTGGTACGGCGCGACACCGGTCTTTGTCGATGTCGAAGAAGGCAGCTTCAACATGGACCCGGCGAGCTTTGAAGCCGGGATCGCCGCGGCGCGCCGGCTCGGGCTCGACCCGGTCGGGACGATCCCGGTCGATCTGTTCGGACAGCCGGCCGGTTATGATCAAATTCTGGAGATCGCCAAAGCCAACGGCATGTGGATCATCTGCGACGCGGCGCAGAGCTTTGGCGCGACCTATCGCGGTCACAAGATCGGCACGATCGGCGATTTGACGACGACCAGCTTTTTCCCGGCCAAGCCGCTCGGCTGCTATGGCGATGGCGGCGCGGTCTTTCTCGACGATGACGAAACCATCGGAATCCTGCGCAGCCTGCGGGTGCACGGCCACGGTACCGACAAATACGACAACGTCCGCATCGGCATGAATGCCCGCCTCGACACGATGCAGGCCGCGGTATTGCTCGAAAAGCTGCGCATCTTTGCCGACGAGATCGCGGCGCGGCAGGTGGTGGCAGCACACTATTCGACCCTGCTGCGCGATATCGTGGCGGTGCCGGAAGTGACGGACGGCATGACCAGCGTCTGGGCCGCGTATACGGTGCGCCTGCCGCAAGGCGTCGACCGCGACGCGGCGGCGGCAAAGCTCAAAGCGGCCGGGGTGCCGACCGCGATCTATTACGCCAAGCCGCTGCACCGGCAGACCGCCTACAAGGAATTTCCGGTTGCCGGCAACGGCTTGCCGGTATCGGAGCGACTGGCGGATCAGGTGCTGAGCCTGCCGATGCATCCCTATCTCGACGAAGCCGTGCAGGACCGCATCGCCGGGGCGTTGCGCGCGGCGCTGCAATAGCAGCGGCCCGTTGCGGGAAAACAGAGCGATGAGCGCGTTGCGGGTTCTCTTCCAGTGCCGTCACATTCTCTATGCGACGACGCTGGTCGAGATTCGGTCGCGTTATACCGGCACGCTGTTCGGACTGGGCTGGGCGATCCTCTACCCGTTCCTGTTTCTCGGTCTGTACGCCGTGGTGTACGGACTCATTCTGCAGATCCGGCTCGATCGTTATGCACCGCTCGATTACATCCTGATCATCTTTGCCGGCCTCATTCCGTTTATCGGCTTCAGCGAAGCGCTGGGCACATCGGTAAGCTCGGTATCGGGCAACAAACAACTGATCAAGAACACGTTGTTTCCGATCGAGCTGGTGCCGGTCAAAGCGGTGCTCGCCGCATCGCTGTCGATGGTGATCGGTCTCGGCGGCCTCATTCTGGCGTTGTGGGCGCGCGGCGAATTTCATGTGACGCAGTTGCTGATCGTGCCGCTGCTGGTGCTGCAGCTGGTGTTTTCGATCGGGATCGGCTGGCTGCTGTCGGCGCTCAACGTATTTTTCCGCGATGTCGCTCAGGCGATAGGCATCGTCGTGCTGTTTCTGATGATCGCCTCGCCGATCGGCTACACCCGGGACATGATCCCGCACGCACTGCTGGCGATTGCGTACATCAACCCGCTCTTCTACATCATCGAATTGTACCGGCAGGTGTTGATCTACGATCAGGTGTCACCGACCTTCTGGCTCGCATTCATCACCATCTCGGTCACCACGTTCTGGGTCGGCCACGATGTTTTCAGCCGGTTGAAGCCGGTTTTCGCCGAATATGTCTAACTCCGATATCGCCATCGCGGTAAACGACGTGTCGCGCGTATTCCGGCGCTACCGCCGGCCACGCTATCGCGTCATGGAGGCGTTCGGGCTGCCGTTGCCAAAGGACGCGTATGACGAATTCTGGGCGCTGCGCGGCATTTCGCTGGAATTGCGCCGCGGCGACAGTCTTGGCCTGATCGGCCAGAACGGCGCCGGCAAATCGACCTTGCTCAACATCATTTGCGGCCGGCTGCAGGCCAGTTCCGGCACGGTCGCGGTGCGCGGCACGATCCAGGCGCTGATGGATCTGGGCACCGGCTTTTATCCGGAATTCACCGGCCGCGAAAACATCCTGTCGGCGCTGGCCTATCAGGGCGTCACCGGCCGCGCGGCCAATGACCGGTTTGACGACATCGTCGATTTTTCCGAACTCGCCGATTTTATCGATCAGCCGATCAAGACCTACTCGTCGGGCATGTACGCGCGACTGGCGTTTTCAACCGCGACCGCCATCGTCCCCGACGTGCTGATCATCGACGAAGTATTAGGCGCCGGTGACGCCTATTTTTCCGCCAAATGCGCCGAGCGGATGCGCCGGCTGACCCAGGAGTCGGGCGCCACGGTGCTGTTCGTCAGCCATGATATCGGCGCCGTACAGCGCATGTGCGAGCGCGCCATCTGGATCGATCGCGGCCACATCCGGATGGCCGGCGGGACGCTCGACATCAGCAAAAGCTATTACGCCGATGTGACCGCCCGCGAAGAGGCGCGGCTGCGCGCCCAGACGACGGTTGCGGTGGCCCGAATGCGGCGGCGCGACGGTCCCGACCGCGATGAGGCCGCCACGCTGCAATTTCTGTTCAGGCTGGTAACGGAAAGCGGCGAGGCGCCATGCCAGAGCCATCCGATCCGACGCATCACGCTGGTAACCAGCGACGGGCGCCGCCTCGATGTACTGCCGGGCGCACCGATGGACAACGACCAGTCGCAAAGCGCTTATCTCGTCACCGACATGGCTTACGTCTTGTGGAGCCGCCCGAAGAATGCCGCGGGAGAGATCGTGCGCTGCATTGAAAACACCGGCGGCAAGGATCTTCAGGCACCGATCTGTTTTCAGGATTTGACCGGTGTCGGGTGCGCCGCGCAGAGCATCGAAATCGAGCACAGCGTGCAGGCCGGTGAAGCGATTGCGATCGAAATCTACGGCGCGGACGGCTATCGCCGGCTTGGCCTCCTGACGCCGGCCGCCGATCCCCTGGCGTGGGGCACCGATAGTTTCCCGATCGACGCCGAATCGCACCGCTCAGCGGCGCCGGTGATTGATCAAGACGCGCCGGCCGAGGCGCGCGCCTCCCATCCTGTACCGGACGGTCCGCGCGACCGATGGGAAACCGACGAAGCGCGCTTCGTCGACATCTCTGCCTATAACCGGGCGACCAACACCCGCCAGCACATTTTCGGCTTTGGCGAGCTGATGGCGTTTCGCGTCACCGTCGAACTCAGCGTCACCGTCCCGGTGTGCTGGCTGGTCTGCCTGATCTTCGATGGCCTGGGAAATCGCGTCAGCCTTCTGGTTCACGAATTTCCGGACGGGCTCGACCGTGGCCTGAACGAGATCTGGTTCCACATCGACCGCCCCACGCTGCGGCAAGGCGAATATGTCGTCAGCTTTGAATTGCTTCCGATATTCGATTACAATTGGTCAGGGCCGCAGCGAATACCTTATCTTTGCCATTGGGATCGCTGTCTCTACTTGAAGATAGACGAAGATTATCACGGTACGATTTCGTTGGGCCTGGTCGCTCTGCCGTCGACGGTGACGGTAAACCGCCCGGTCGCGGCCGATCGTCAAGACGGCATGCAGCCTGCGGCCGAGGCCGCGGGCTAGGAATGCTGCGGTAAGGTCGGAGAATATTAAGAATGCGCGGTCGCCTGCTTGTCGCCTATTCCAACGCGTCGAATTTCGTGTCGACGACGGCGGAGTACCTCAACAGTATTTGCCGCTATGTCGATTTCGATGTGCGCTATGTGCATGTCACGCACGGCGCGGAACTCGATTTCGATTTCAACGAATTCGACGCGGTCTTTCAAAGCTACTGCGCCCGCCTGCCGTTCGACGGTTATGTGAGCGACAGTTACCTGCAAAAAATGAAGTCGTTTCGCGGCTTGAAGCTGCTGGCGGTGCAGGACGAATACGAACACACCAACAAACTGAAGGCCGGGATAAGGGCCATCGGCTATCATGTCGTATTCACCAATGCGCCGCCCAATACGATCGAGGCGATCTATCCGAAGCAGGAATTTCCCGACACCGAATTCATCACCGTATTGACGGGCTATGTCCCGGAAGACCTTGAGAGAAGCGGCCGAGAGCTGATTCCGCTGCAGGAACGGTCGATCGAAATCGGATATCGCTGTCGCATGTTGCCGGCTTATTACGGCGAGTTGTGTTTCGAGAAATTCGAGATCGGCCGCCGCATGCGCGACATCTGCATTGAGCGCGGCATCCCGCACGACATCGAATGGAGCGACGACAAGCGCCTTTACGGCCGGGCATGGTATGATTTTATCGGGATGTGCCGCACCAATCTCGGCTCGGAATCCGGCTCCAACGTGTTCGATTTTGACGGCACTGTCAGGGCGACCCACGATCGACTCGCGGCCGAGCGCGGCGCGCCGGTGCCTTATGAGGAGTTTCGCTGCTATACCGACCCGATCGAGCGGCATTATGATTTCGGCCAGATTTCGCCGCGTATATTTGAAGCCGCGGCGATGCGCACACCGCTGATCCTCTATTCCGGCGGATATTCCGGAGCGATCGTGCCCGACGAACATTACATCGAGCTGAAAAAGGACTTTTCCAACATCGACGCCGTCTTGGCCCGCCTTGACGACACCGACGATCTGACCGCTATGGCGGACCGGGCGTATTGCCATCTGGTCGCCTCCGGTGATTTCAGCTATCGCCGGTTCTGCCGGTTGATCGAGGACACGGTGAGGCGAAAGAGCGACGAATTGGGGATCGAGCTGCGCGCGCCGCGCCGCGAATTCAGCCATGACGAGGGCTACAACCCGGGTGCGCTGCCTGGCTTTGTGGAAGTGCCGACACCGGCGCCACGCCACTCGGCGATTTTCTTTCATCGCGAACTGCGGCGGCAGAACCTCGCCTATGAGGGGGAAATCAAACGGCTGAACGGCGCCATCGCCGAATTGCGCGCCGCCCTCCCAATCCCGCCGCCGGTGACCGTTGTTCCGCAGCCGGTGACCGTCTTCCCGACGCCCGCACCGGCGCCGATACCCTTAACGCCAGCGCCGTCGGCCCCGCCATCTGCCGGGGCATTGCGTCGGCTGCTCACGAGTTCCGGCATGCGCCGGCTGGGGCGCGGTTTGCTGGCCTTTTTTCCCGAGAGCATCGCCGGACGCCTCAAAGCGCGTCTGGTGGCGCTGGTTACCCGGCTTTGAACTATCCACGGGTTGCGTCCCGATTACCGGGAACCGCTCGGTCTGCCGGTCGCAAAGCAGAGGTCGCGTGAACCAATCTGGCTCCTTACAGCGTACCGGCGCGATGCCTGGTACCGACGACGCAAATTTGCGCGGTTTTGCCCTCCGGCCTGAGAGCGGCGCCAGCGTTGCGCGAAAAATCTGCGTTTTGGCGCTTTCCCCGATTGCCGACGACCCGCGAGTGCGGCGACAGGCCGATGCGTTCCATAAAGCCGGTTGGGAGGTTGTCGCGGTTGGCGTGCCGGGGGGCCGGTCTTCCGCACCGGACTGGCCGGTTCTGACGCGCGACGACCTGCCACCGCCGCCACCTCCCGAACCCATTGCCGACGCCGACCCGCAACGCATCGACGTGCCACGGCAAGCGGTGGCGCCAACGCCCGATCGTCTGCCGCTCAAAAGCCGCCTGCTGACGGCCTATCGGGACGCCAACCGCTATGTTCCGATCAGCGCCCAAAACTGGTCGCGCCTCGAAGCGGTGCTGAAGATCGTGTGGGGGCGCTCCGAGTATTTTGTCCGGTTTGGCGGCGCCGTCGTCCAAATTGCCGCGCGGCAACGGTTTCGCGCTGCATCGCTTCGCCCCCGGCCGTTCGGCGCCCGCCTCAAGCCCCCCCCTCGCGTCGCGGAAGAAGCCGCCGATCAGCTCTTTTGGAAGATGTCGCGCGATTTCAATGACATCTATACCTGCGCCGAGACGGTTGACGCATCGATCTGGCTGGCGAATGACTGGACGATGCTACCGATCGCGGCTCGGCTCGCCAGCGAAAAGGGCGGATCATACGGCTATGACAGCCACGAATTCGCCACCGAGGAATATGCCGAGAACCTGACCTGGCGGTTGACGCAGCGGCCGATCGTCTGTGCGATCGAAGAGCGGTTTGTGCGCGGCGCCGCAATCGTGTCGGCGGTATCGTCGGGGATCGCCGAAAGTCTCGACAGGCTTTATGGGCTGCCCCGCCCGAGCCTTGTCATTCGCAACATGCCGGCGTTTGAGGAGGCCGCGTTCCGGCCGACCGCACCCGATCGCATCCGGGTGCTCTATCACGGTATCGTCGCGCCAAACCGCGGACTGGAGGCGGCGATCGACAGCGTGGCGGCGTGGCGGCCGGAGTTCGATTTGACGATCCGCGGACCGGGCGACGCGGCGTTTCTCGATGCGCTGCGCGAGCGGATCAAGGAACGTGGGCTCAGCGGGCGCGCTCAGTTGGTGCCGCCGGTGCCGATGACCGCGCTGGTGCGCGAGGCAACCGAATTCGACATCGGCTTTTTTGCGCTGCCCGGCCATTCGCCGCACAATCAGTTCGCGCTACCCAACAAGTTCTTTGAATATGCGATGGCCGGTCTGGCGCTGTGCACCACCGAACTGCCGGAAATGGCGCGGCTAATCCGGCAGTACGATCTCGGCGTCACCTTTCCCGGGATCGACCCGGCGACGATCGCCGAGCAGATCAACGCGCTGCAGCCGGAACAGATTGACCAATACAAGCGCAACGCCTTGGCGGCGGCGCGCGAATTGTGCTGGGACCGCGAGTCGGAGCGGCTGGTCAACGCCTACAGCGCGGTACTCGTCCGCGCCGGCGGCGAGGGGTAGCACGCTTTGTGCGGCATCTGGTTCTCGCTCGGGTTTGCGCCCGACCCCGCCTATATCGACATCGTCGCGCATCGCGGCCCTGACGGGCGCGGCTGGCAGGTGTTCGACAGCCATGCCGGACCGGTCGCGCTGGGGCATCGCCGGCTCAGCATCATCGACCTGTCGGATGCCGGCGCACAGCCGATGAGCTATGCCGATGGACGCTACTGGATCGTCTATAACGGCGAAATCTACAACTATCTGGAATTGCGGGCAGAACTGGCCGCGGCCGGTCATTTTTTTACAACGCAATCCGATACCGAAGTATTGCTGGCAGCCTATGCGCAGTGGGGCGAGGCGGCGTTCGACCGCCTCGTCGGGATGTTTTCGTTCGTCCTGTGGGACAGGCAGGCGCAGACCGCCGTCGCGGTGCGCGACCGGTTCGGCATCAAGCCGCTTTACGTCGCGGCGACCGCGCAAGGCGTCGCGTTTGCTTCCGAGATCAAGCAGCTTCTGGCGCTGCCCGGCATCGGCCGGCATCTCAACGTCGCGCGAGTCTACGATTTCCTGTCGTCGGGGATCATGGATCACACCGGCGAGACGATGTTCGAGGAAATCCGCCAGCTTGAGGGCGGCACCAGCGTTCGCCTCGATCTGCAACATTGGCATCCCGGCGAGGCCCTGCCGATCAATCGCTGGTATCGCATTCTCGAACCGGGAACGCTCGATCTCGACGAGCGCAACGCGGCGCAGCAATTCGGCGCGCTATTGTCGGATGCGGTGCGGCTGCACCTGCGCTCGGACGTACCGGTCGGGACCTGCCTGTCGGGTGGGCTGGACAGTTCGTCGATCGTCTGCCTGATGGCCAGGGAACTGGCGGCTGACGGCGGCGGCCACGTTCACAGCATCAGCGCCTGCTATGACGAAAAGAGCGTCGACGAACGGCCGTTTATGGAAGCGATCGTCGATTGCACCGACAGCACACCGCATTGGTGCTATCCGCGCTATGACGATGCCTTTGCCGAAGCCGAGCGCATCACGTGGCATCAAGACGAGCCTTACGGCAGCACCAGCATCTTTGCGCAATGGAGCGTCTTTACCGAGGCGCGGCAGGCCGGGCTCAAGGTCATGCTCGACGGACAGGGCGCCGACGAGCAGCTCGCCGGGTATCACGGGTCGTTCGCCTACCACTACGCCAGCCTGATCAAGCAGCGGCGCTTTGCGGCCCTGGCGCGCGCGATGGCAGAGCGGCAAAAGTGGCATGGCGTGCGGTTTGCCGATCAGGCGCGCTCCCTGCTGCTGCCGGTATTGCCGCAGGGGCTGGCGCGACATCTGCGGCGCGAGCGCCAGACGCTGGTGCAGCACCCGTGGCTCAACGGCGAGGCGATGCAGGATCATCTCGGCCGCAGTGCCTTCGAGACGGCGCGCCAGCATATCGGCCGGCCGCCGATTGCCGGCATCGGTGATCTCTGCGTCGTGCTGACGCAATCCTCGAACCTCGCGATGCTGCTGCACTGGGAAGACCGCAACAGCATGGCGCACAGCATCGAGGCGCGCGTGCCGTTTCTCGACCATCGCCTGGTCGAATTTTCGATCGGCCTCGGCGACCGTCACAAGATTGTCGGTGGCGACACCAAGCGCGTGCTGCGGCGTGCGATGGCCGGCATCCTGCCCGAAACGGTCCGACAGCGCCGCGACAAGCTGGGCTTTGCGACACCCGAAGAGGCATGGTTTCGCGGGCCGCTGCGCGAATTGGTGCGCGCCGGCATCGACCAGACCTTGGCGCTCTACCCGACATTGCTGAATCGCAAAGGGGTGGAGGGGCACGCCGCCGACATGCTGGAAGGCCGTCGGCCGGTGGATTTCTCGCTGTGGCGGATCGTCAGCCTCGGCATCTGGGGTCGGGTGTTCGGGGTGGCGATGTGACGTCGCTAGCGGAGCACGAGGCGCGCACGGCGGTATCGCTGACGCCGCTCGCCTTGGAGGCCGACAGCCGGACCTTTCGCATCGCGCAAAGCCTCGCCGAGGCCGGCTACCGCTCGATCGTCGTCGAAGGCAAGCCGAGCGCGCGGCATTTCTGGGACGGTGCAATCGAGGTCCGGTCGCTGGGTAATTCCGCCGGGTCGAATTCCGCCGGGTCGAATTCCGCCGGGCCGCCGCCAAGCAGAAGCGGTCGGGCGCGGCGGGTTATCGGCGCGCTGCGCGACGGCCGCGCGGGGGCACCCGGCGAGTGGCTGCTCTATGGCGGGTTTCGCGGCGATTACTGGTGGCGCTATGGCTATCGGGCGCGACGGCAACTGCCGTCGGCGGCGCTATATTACCTGCATTCGTTCGAGTTTTACGAGACGGTCGCGCCGGTCGCGACCCGGCTCGGCGCCCGGATCGTCTATGACGCGCATGATTTTTACCGGGGCATCGAGCCTGACGCAAAACAGCGCCCATTCGACCGCAAACGCTTGCGCCCGCTGTTCAACCGGCTCGAAGACCGTGCCATTGCCGGCGCCGACGCGGTTGTCACGGTCAGCGACGGGGTCGCGGGATTGATCGAACAGGCCTGTGGACGGCGGCCGGTCGTCGTGCGCAACTGCCACGACGAGCGGCAGGACCGGACACCGCCAGCCGATTTGCGGACCGCGCTCGGCTTGGCGCACGACGATTGCCTTTGCGTCGTCGTCGGTAATTGCAAGGCGGGGATGGCGGTGGAGGCCGCAATCGCCGCATTGGCGGAACTGCCGCCGCATTTCCACCTGGCGTTTCTCGGGCGCGGCTACGAGGCGGTCGCCGCGGCGCCGCACCCGGCCTCGGTAACAGCGCGGTTGCATTTCGGCCATGTCGTGGCGCCGAGCGAGATCGTGCCGGCGATCCGTTCGGCCGATGTCGGCCTCGTTTTGTACGAGCCCTATTCCGAAAATTACCGCTATGCGCTGCCCAACGGGTTCTTTCAGGTCGTGGCGGCCGGCCTGCCGCTGGTGCGGGCCTATTTGCCGGAAATCGAAGCGGCGATCGGCCGACGGGTGGTCGGCGAATGCCTGCCGCGGCTCAACCCGTCCGAGTTGGCGCAGGCGATCCTACGCTGCGCCGCTCATGCCGCCGCGTTGCGGCCCACGGTCGCCGCCCTTGCCGATACGCTGCGCTGGGAAACCGAAACCCGCTGCCTGCGGCATCTGATCGACGGGCTTTATGGCCGGGCGTAGCGCACAGAATTGGCCAGTGTCGTCAGGCATTACCGCTGATCCCCTGCGCACCAACCGCGCCGATGGCATCGACGTGTTGCGGGCCTTGCTGGCGCTGTGGGTCGTGCTGACGCATCTCGTATCGTGGTGCGTCGCGGTGCAGGGGCCGGCGGCAGTGCCGCGCTGGCTTGCCGCCACGATGAGCTTTTCCGGGAATTTGTTTCAGCCGGTCGGCGAACTGCACCCCGGTGTCCTCGCCTTTATCGTCCTGAGCGGTTACTGCATCCATCGCGCCGGGCTGCGCGGCCCGGGCGCCGGCGCGATGACCGGCTATGCGTTCCGCCGGTTTTTTCGCATCATGCCGGTCTATTACCTGGCCACCGTCGCCGGGGTGATCGGGTTTGTCGTCGCGAGCCGACAATCCCCGTCGCTCGCCGCCATGCTGAGCGGAACCCACGACATCAACCCGTCCTGCGTCGCCGCCAAGGCGCTGTTTCTTCCGGCGCTCTATCCCGGTGTGTATGAGTGCAGTTTTCTCGGTAACGCGCCGCTCGCGACCGTGTTGGTCGAGGTGGTGCTGTATGTGATTTACGCCGCGGCGTTCGCCGGTTTGGCGTGGCCGCGGCGAGAGGCGGCGATCTGGGTTGCCGTCGGTTTTCTTTTTGCGGCATCGGTGGCGATCCTGGCGTGGGGCGTCAGCCCCGGCATTTACGGCTGGTGGCAGAATGGCAGCCTGATCGGCTTTGTGCCGTACTGGTGGCTCGGTGTGGCGTTTGTGAACCCCGCCTTTGCCGCGATGTGCCGGCGCCGGTTATGGCTGCTGGCGGTTGCCTGGGCGGCGCTGACAGCGTTGCTGATGTGGGGGCATCCGCCGGGCGGCATAGCGATTGCGGAGTTGCGCAAACTGGTCTTTGCGATCGGCATCGGGGTGCTGATTCGGGCGCTCGACCAGGACGAATTAAAGGGTTGGGGTGCGGTTGCGCTGATTGGCCGGGCTGGATACGGTCTTTATGCGCTGCATGCGCCGCTGACATATACACTTGTCATTTACGGCGCGCCCTGGTGGGGCATTCTGGTGGCGAATCTTTTGATGTGTCTGGCCATTCACCGCACGATCGAGCGCCCGATGATCCGGTGCGGCCGTTTCCTGCGCGAGCGGCTTGTGGCGCGCCCGCTGGCCGCCGGCGCGTGAGTGTGATTTAGCATGTGTGGTATCGCGGGTATTGTTTCGCTGGACGGCACGCCGGTGCCGCGGATCGACACGGCGCTGACCGTGCTCGACCGCCTGATCGCGCATCGCGGCCCCGACGGCAACGGCGCTTGGACCTCGCCGCAGGGTGATGCGGGCCTTGCGCATCGCCGCCTCGCGATTATCGATCTGAGCGACGGGGCACGCCAGCCGATGCTGGCGGCCGGCCCCAGCGCGATCACCTTTAACGGCGAAATCTATAACTATCTTGAATTGCGGCAGGCGTTGCGCGGTTCGTGGCCGTTCCGCTCAGAGTCCGACACCGAATGCATCCTCGCCGCCTATGCCCGGCATGGTCGCGATTGCGTCGACCATCTGCGCGGCATGTTTGCCTTTGCGCTGTGGGACGAGCGGGGACGCTCGCTGTTCTGCGCCCGCGACCGCTTTGGCATAAAGCCGCTTTATTACGCGACGATCGGCAACCTCTTTGTCTTTGCGTCCGAGGCAAAGGCGCTGCTGCCGTTTCTGCCTGATATCGCGACCGATGCCGGCGCGCTCGCCGAATATCTGACATTTCAGTATTCACTCGGCGAAGCAACGCTGTTTCGCGGCATCAAGCAGTTGATGCCCGGTCATGCCTTGGCGGTCGAGAACGGCCAGGTCCGGGTCTGGCGCTATTGGGATGTGCGCTACACCATCGATTTCGAGCACAACGAGCGCTATTTCGAGCGCCGGTTGACCGAGTTGCTCGACGACACCGTCGATGTCCACTTGCGCAGCGACGTGCCGGTCGGCGCCTATGTCTCCGGCGGCGTCGATTCCAGCCTGATCGCCATCCTCGCCGGCAAGACCGAGCGCGGCATGGCGGATTGTTTTCACGGGCGCTTCACCGAATTTCCCGGCTATGACGAGAGCGGTTTTGCCCAGGCGGCGGTGGATCGAGCCGGGGCGCGGCTGCACACCGTCGATATCACCGCCGGCGATTTCCGCGACCACATCGCCGATGTGATCTACCACCTCGACTTCCCGGTGGCCGGCCCCGGCTCGTTTCCGCAATTCATGGTGTCGGAGCTTGCCGCGCAGCATGTCAAAGTGGTGCTCGGCGGCCAGGGAGGCGACGAGATTTTCGGCGGCTACGCGCGCTACCTCCTCGCCTATTTCGAGCAATGCATCAAGGCGGCGCTCGACGGCACATACAAGAACGGCAATTTCGTCGTCACGATCGAATCGATCGTGCCCAATCTCGGTCTGTTGCGCGAATACAAGCCGCTGATTACCGAGTTCTGGCGCGAAGGGCTGTTCGGCGGCCTTGATGCGCGGTATTTCCGGCTGATCGACCGTTCGACCGATATCAGCGAGGAAATCGACTGGGCGTCGCTCGACAAAGGGCAAGTGTTCGACTCGTTCCAGGCAATCTTCAACAGCCAGGACAATGTCCACAAGGAAGCCTATTTCGACAAGATGACGCATTTCGACTTCAAGTGCCTGCTGCCGGCCCTGTTGCAAGTCGAAGACCGTATGAGCATGGCGCATGGCCTCGAAAGCCGGGTGCCGCTGCTGGACCATCCGCTCATCGAGTTTCTCGCGACCGTACCCGCCGATGTAAAATTCGCCGGTGGGCGCATGAAACACCTGCTGAAGCTGGCCTACGGCCACGAATTGCCGCCGGCGATCGCCGAGCGGCGCGACAAGATGGGCTTTCCGGTGCCGCTCAAGGAGTGGTTCGCCGGCGAACTGAACGAATATGTGCAGGACACGTTCCGCAGCAGCAAGGCATTGCAGCGGCCATTTCTGAATGCCAAGGCGGTGCTGGCCAATATCGACAGCGCCGGACGCTTTTCACGCAAGCTCTGGGGTTTGCTGAGCCTGGAATTGTGGCAGGGCCTGTTTCAGGACCGTGCTGCCGAATATCGCGCGATGTTGACGGCGCCGATCGATGCCGCGGCGCTGCCGCGAGTCGCGGCGGCCGATTGAGCTATCGGTTTGGCGAGCGCTCGGCTGTTCGGTCGGCGCTCCGTCACGCCACTCGGGAATTAATAATGGATGCTGCGAGATGAAAGTATTTGTGACCGGCGGTTCGGGCCTTGTCGGCTCGACAATCATCGATCTGTTGCTGGCGCGCGGCGACGAGATCCTGGCGATCGATAATTTCGAAACCGGACGGCGCGACAACCTGCAGCCGCACGCCAAGTTGCGGCTGGTCGAAGACAGCATCGTCGATGCCGGGGTGGTCGACGAACTGATCGGCGGGTTCCGGCCGGATGTCGTGATCCATACCGCCGCGTCCTACAAAGACCCGGACGATTGGCACAGCGATGCGCAGACCAACTGCGTCGGCAGCGCCAATGTCGCAAAGGCGTGCAAGACCTACAAAGTCGGCCGCCTGATCTATTTTCAAACGGCGTTGTGCTATGGCACCGCGCCGAGCGAACAGCCGATCACGCTCAACCACCCGATTGATCCGGTCAACAGCAGCTATGCGATCTCCAAGACGGCCGGTGAATATTACATCCAGTTGAGCGGCGTCGACTGGATCACCTTCCGGCTCGCCAATGTCGTCGGGCCGCGCAATGTCAGCGGGCCACTGCCGATCTTTTACGACCGGCTGGCGCAAGGGAAACGCTGCTTCGTCACCCCGGCGCGGCGCGATTTCGTGTTCGTCTCCGACCTCGCCGGCACCGTGGTGCGCGCCGCCGACGGCATCGGCAGCGGCACCTATCATTTTTCGTCCGGGCGCGATGTCGCGATCAAGGAATTGTACGATTCGGTAGTGCGCGCGATGCATCTCAACGAATATCCCGAACCGGAAGTACGGCCGCTCGGCCAGGACGAAGCGCCGACCATTCTGCTCGACCCGTCGCGCACCTTCCGCGATTTCGGCGAGGTGCAGTTCACCCCGCTCGACGAGATCGTCAGCCGGGCCGTCGACTACTACCGCGCCCACGGCGCCGGCCCCGGCTACACCCATTTGAGCGGCAGCAAGAACGGGTGAGCCACCGATGACCGAACGTAATTTTGCCGGCGCATCGCTGCTGGTGGTCGGGGGCGCCGGCTTTGTCGGTAGCGCCTTGGTGCGCAACCTGATCGCGGCCGGGCCGCGCCGTATCGTGATTGTCGACAATCTGCTGTCGGCCGACCCGTGCAATATACCGGCGCATCCGGCGGTCGAGTTTCGCCAAGGCTCGATTGCCGACGACGCGGTTCTGGCGGCATTGCCGCGCGACCTCGACTATGTGTTTCACTTGGCCTGCTATCATGGCAACCAGTCGTCGATCCACGATCCGCTCGCCGACCACCAGAACAACACACTGACCTCGCTCAAATTGTTCGAATGCCTCAAGGATTTCCCGTCACTGAACAAAGTGGTGTATGCCGCGGCCGGCTGTGCAGTGGCGGAAAAGACCTTTGACGAAGCGGAGGCGACAGCGGAAGACGCGCCGGTATCGCTGTTTCACGACAGCCCGTACTCGATCTCGAAGCTGATCGGCGAGATGTACGGCAATTATTACTTCAGCCGCTACCGGCTGCCGTTTGTACGGGCACGGTTTCAGAATGTCTACGGGCCGGGCGAAATCCTCGGCGCCGGCATGTGGCGCGGCACCCCGCATACGGTATGGCGGAACGTGACGCCGACCTTTATCTGGAAGGCGTTGCAGCGCGAGGCGTTACCGGTCGAAAACGGTGGGATTGCCGGCCGCGACTTCATCTATGTTGAGGATATCGCGCGCGGCCTGGTTGCCTGTGCCGAGCGGGGCATACCGGGCGAAGCCTACAATCTGGCCTCCGGGGTCGAAACCTCGATCCTCGATCTGGCAAATACCATCAACGCGTTGACCGACAATCCGACGCCGATCGCGCTGGCCCCGGCGCGCGATTGGGACCGCTCGGGCCGCCGTTTTGGCGACCCTTCCAAGGCGCGCGGACAACTCGGTTTTGCCGCGGCGACCGCGCTGCGCGACGGTCTCGCGCAGACCATCGCGTGGACCCGCGACAATCGCGACACGATCCGGCGCTGCATGCTGCAGCATTCGCGTTACCTGCCGGACATCTCCGCCGCAATCGCATGAAGCGCTGGCGGCTGCTGACGGTCGTCGGCGCGCGGCCGCAATTCGTCAAGGCTGCGGCGATCTCGCGCGCGGTTGCGGCACGCGGAGATATCGAAGAAATCCTGCTGCATACCGGGCAGCATTTCGACCCGGCGATGTCGCAGATTTTTTTCGATGAGCTTGCGATCGCGCCGCCGTACCGCAATCTCGGCATTCATGGCGGCTCGCACGGCGCCATGACCGGGCAGATGCTGGCCGGTATCGAGGAGGTGATCCTTGCCGAATGCCCGGACATCGTCCTGGTGCCCGGCGACACCAATTCGACGCTGGCCGGTGCGCTGGCGGCGGCGAAATTGCACATCCCGGTCGCGCATCTCGAAGCCGGTTTGCGCTCGTACAACCGCGCGATGCCCGAAGAAATCAACCGGGTGCTGACCGACCACGTCAGCACCTTGTTGCTGTGTCCGACGCAAACCGCGATCGATAATCTGCGACGCGAGGGGATCACCGAAGGCGTCCACGACATCGGCGACGTGATGTATGACGCGACGCTGTTCGCGGCGGCGCAGGCACGGCATTCGCCGATCCTCGACCGGCTGGGGCTGGCGGAAAAATCCTACGCCGTCGCAACGGTGCATCGCGCCGAAAACACCGATACGCCGGAAGCGCTGGCCGACATCATCGGGTTTCTGCGCGAGCGAGCGCGCGCGCAGGCGGTGGTGTTGCCGCTGCACCCACGCACCCGGCAGCAACTGGCACGCTGGCAGATCGATCCCGGCCGGGTGCAGTTATGCGAGCCGCTCGGTTATCTCGATATGCACCGGCTGCTGCAATCGGCCGGCGCGGTCTACACCGATTCCGGCGGGGTGCAGAAAGAGGCGTATTTTCACCGAGTGCCGTGCGTCACGCTGCGCCGCGAAACCGAATGGGTCGAGACCGTCGCTTGCGGATGGAACCGGCTGTGGCAAGGGCCGGATTACGCACCGCGCCGCGACATCGCCGCCTACGGCGATGGCCGCGCGGCCGAGCGTGCCATCGACCTGATCGTCTCTGCGCTCGGCAGCCGCGGCGACGTGTAGGTGCCGGCCGACAACCGCATCCGCGCCGTCATCCTGACGGTACGCTATGGCGTGCGCGCGTCATATTACGAAGACTGGCTCGACGCGTTCGAGGCATCGCCGCATTTCGCCGTTACCGCCTTCAACCTGTTCAGCCGCGACGAGCGCCGCACCGCACGCCGTGCCGTGGCGGATGCCGAACTGGTCATTGCGCTGCATGCGTGCTCGGCCGATACGCTGAGTTTTATCGAGCCATTGCGCGGCGCATTGCAGGCGCGCCGCGGCCGCTTTCTGATGTTCATCGGCAATGAATACAACCTGCCGTGGATACGGCTCGCCGACAAACGCGGCTTTCTGCGCGATGTCGCCGCCGATTGGGTCGCGACGCAACTGCCGCTGGAGGCCGGCGAATGGCTTTACGACGATACCGGTGCCACGGTGCTGGCGTTGCCGCATGCCGCCAACGAGGCGGTGTTTCGTCGCGACAAGCCCGACGCGGCACGGACGATCGATCTCGGCGGACGCAGTTTCCGCTACCCCGTGTTTCTCGGCGACGACGACCGCAACCGGGTCTATGACCTGTTTAGCGAACTCGGTCCTGCCGCCGGGTTGAACGTCGATATCGCGACCAGTTCTCGGCTTGCTCGGCCGGATTGGGCAGCGTTTCTCAACGAATGCCGCGGCACGATCGGCACCGAGGCCGGCACCTGGTATCTCGAACGCGACGACCATACCGCGCTGGCGATCCGCGAGTTTCTGCGGGCACGGTCGGGGGCGCCGACGATCCGGGCGGATGGCTGGCTGCACGCCGCGACCCGGCATCTGCCGTACGGGGTCAAGGCCGGTCTCAAGACGCTCCTCGCGCGCACCGCGTTGCGCCACGAAGCCTTTGAGGCCAACGACGATGATTTCGCCGAAGTCCAGGCACGGTTCTTTTCCGGCCAAGCGCCGTGCCCGGCCTATTCGAAATGCATTTCGTCGCGTCATTTCGAGGCGGCGGCGACCGGCACCTGCCAGATCCTGGTTGATGGCCGCTACAATGACATTCTGCAGGCCGGGGAGCATTACGTTGCACTGCGCCCCGATCTCGGCAATGCCGACGCCGCCATCGAGCAGTTTCGCGATGCCGCCGAGCGGGGCCGAGTCGCCGATGCGGCGCATGCGCTGATCCACGACGCGCATACCTATCGCCATCGGCTCGACGCGCTGTACGGCGCCGTGACCGCGCGATAATTGCGGCTATAAATCGGCCAGCCGCACCCAGCCGCCGAGCGCAAGCCCGATCGCCGCGCCGACCGCAAGGTTGCCGACGCTGACGTCACCGACCAGCAGCAGATAAAGGATCATCACCCCGATCCCGCAGACGATGCCGCCAAACAGCGACGCCTGCGAACGTTTCAGCCGCGCCGCCGGCATCGCCGTCATGCTCGCGCTCCGGCCGCATGATCGGCGTCGCTGCGCTGCTGCTGAAGATCGGCGCGCAGATATGCCGTGCCATAGCCGTTGAAGACGTGTCCGACGAGACCGCGCCGCAGGTCGCTGGTGCCGAACAGCCAGTCGGCGATCGGATAGGTCAGGTTCATGTTCCGCTCCATCATGATCGCCTGGTCGTGGTGGGCGATGTGATGCCGGCGGATCGTGTTGATGAACGGCAGATGCCGCACCACGCGGTCATTTTTGACGTGGCAGCACCAATGGAAGAATTCGTAATTCATGTACATGCCGACCGTGGTGCACAGCAGCAGCCACCCGGCATTGGCCGACCACAGATATCCCAGCACCACGGCCGGCGGCGTCGACATCGCGATAAACGTCACCAGCGCGTAAGGCGGGAAAAAGGTGATGCGAAAATCGCGCGTGCTGTCGATCGACGGTTCGGTATCGGTGAAGAACTGGTGGTGCGCCAGCGTGTGCCGCCGGTAGATGCCCATCAGTCCCGCGACCGGGCGGTGCATGACAAACCGGTGAATCCACCATTCGAACAGGTTGCAGGCAAGAAACACCACCGGCACAACCAGCCACTCGGCCCAGTTCGGCTGGTGGATACGCGGGATACCGTAGCTCCACACGGCAATGCCGATGGCGTAAATCACCGCGACGTGCAGCAGGCCGCTGTACCACGGCGAAATCCGCGGGCGGTAGCTGGCGCGAAAAGCCTGCTGGCGTTCGGACATCATGGCATGCCTCCGCGGCTGAACCTTGCCGATGAAACTAGCGCAACACCGCGCGCCACAAAAGCCGCGCGCCCTGCTTATCCCCGGGCCGGGGCCAACTCTCCGACATAGCGGCACCCTATTGCATCGGCGTGCGCGTCACTTATTTTAGAATAATTCTAAATAAGGAGACACTCGATGGAAGGCCGCACGATTCCCCATGCCACGTTCAAGACACGGGTTCGCGACGAAAGCGTCGCCGGCCCCAACCCCTATCGCTGGCAGGATATCGACAGCCGTGAGCTGTTTCGCGGCAAGCGCGTCGTCGTCTTTTCGCTGCCCGGCGCATTTACCCCGACCTGCTCGAACCGGCAATGCCCCGCCTTTGACCTGGCGTACGAACAGATGCGCGAGCACGGCATCGACGAGGTCTATTGCATCAGCGTCAACGACGCCTTTGTCATGCATAATTGGAGCCGAAGCCTCGGTCTCAAAAACGTCAAACTGATCCCCGACGGGTCGGGCCATTTCACCCGCCGCATCGGCATGCTGATCAACAAGGATCATCTTGGTTTCGGCTATCGAAGCTGGCGCTATGCGATGGTGGTCAATGACGGGGTCATCGAAAAATGGTTCGAGGAACCCGGCATCAACGATCTCGGTTCCGATGAGGACCCTTACGGCGAAACCGATCCGGAACGCGTGCTCGCGTACCTTGAGACGCCGAAAACTGCGGTGGCTGCCTGAACGTCACGCGGTGGTTGCCGGGGCTGTCCCCCGGCTTCCGCTGGCCTCCGTCACCGGTATGCATGAACCCGGTGGGCCGAGGCGCGGCACTGGCGTAAGCTGCCCGGACAACACCGGACAGGGGAGGTTTCGACAATGCCTGAGATGACTGGTGGCTGCCTGTGCGGACAGGTCCGTTATTCGGCGAACGCCGAGCCGATTTTTGCCGGCGTGTGCCACTGCACGCATTGCCAGAAGCAGTCAGGCGGTGCGTTCAGCATCGTTGTGGCGGTGCCGCAACCGGCGATGAAGGTCGAAGGATCGCCGAAGACCTATGCCGCAACCGGCGACAGCGGCAAAAAGAACATCAGCACGTTCTGCCCGAATTGCGGCTCGACGATCATGTCCGAGCCGGAAATGATGCCGGGGGTCAGCATCGTGCGGGTCGGCACTCTCGACGATACGACGTGGGTCAAGCCAAACATGGAAATCTACTGCGACAGCGCCCAGTCCTGGGTCGAGCTCGGCGGCGGCATGCAGCGCTTTGCAAAGATGCCCGCCCCTCCAGGCTGACGTGACGCCGGGCTGACGTGACGCCGGGCTGACGGGGCGGGGGTGCCGTCACCGGTTGCGAGGCGCTTCACACCGTGGGTGTAAAGTGCTTCGGCAGCATCGCGTGGATGCCTTTGTTGCCATCGACAAGCTGCGTCACCCGCATGTCGACGGCAAGACTGGCAAACATGTAGGCGTCGGCCCGCGATAGGCCGAGACGCTCGACGATCAGGTCGATCATCACGCGCAACGCGTCCTTGGCCGCATCGTCGAGGTCTTCGTTGAACGCCATCGTGATGTGATGGGTCGGCGTCTCGGCGCGCGGCAGGACGAATTTCAGGTCGCGGCGCACGGTCAGCCGGAATGTGCCGGAAAGCGCGGTTTCGAGCGCCGTGATGCAGACTTCGCCGTCGCCTTGCACGCCATGCCCGTCGCCGACCGAGAACAGCGCGCCGGGCGCCCAGACCGGCAGATACAGCGTCGTGCCGGCGACCAGTTCCTTCAAATCCATGTTGCCGCCGAATTCACGCGGCTGGATTGAGCTGCAAGCGCCGTAAGTCGGCGGCGGCGCCACGCCCATCACGCCAAAAAACGGCGCCAGATCGATTTCAAGGCCCCACGGGAGCGTCGCGACATTGCGTTGCCGATCGATGCCGCTGTGCCACATCTTGTGGATTGGAAAATCCTCGGGCAGCGTGCCGACGAGCGGCCGAATGCGGGTGTAGCCCCAGTTCTGCCGGCATTCGATCGACAGGATATCGACCTGCAAAACATCACCCGGCTGCGCTCCCATCACCGCGACCGGGCCGGTCATGATGTGAGCGCCGAGGCGTGGCGTCAGCGCGCCGTGGATCGCCCGGTGATCGGCGAGAATCTCGAACGCGGGATCATCCGGCAGGATGTCGCGGCCGCCGGACACGCAGTCATAGGAAACGGTGTCACCCGACGCGATCGTTACAACCGGCTTCAAGGCCGCATCGAAAAATCCCCAATGGCAGTTGGCGGGCCGGCACTCGACGGTATGGTGCTGCGACATGCTTCCCCTCTCGCATTGGCCGCACCGGATTGTTCGACCCCGGCGGTGCGGCGCGTTACAGCGCGGTAATCAGCGGCCAGAGGCCGGCGCCCCCCGCGGCGGCAACATGGCGCCCGAGCGCGGCGGCCCAATAGGCCTCATCACCGAACTCGTCGCGCCATGACCACAGGCGACGGGTCAAATAGTGCAAGGAGTGTTCCTCGGTGAAGCCGATCGCGCCGTGCACCTGATGCGCGATGTCGGTGACCTTGCCAACGGCCTCGCCGGTGCGGATTTTTGCCGCCGCCATCGCCAGCTCGGCGTAGGGACGCCCTTCCGCGACGCGCTGTGCCGCGCTCTCGACGGCGACCAGCGACGCGGCGACCTCTTCCGCCAATAACGCAAGCTGCTGCTGGATTGCCTGGAACTTGCCGATCGGCCGCCCAAACTGCACCCGGTCGTTGGCGTAGCGCGTCGCGAGATCGAGCGCGGCTTCCATCGCGCCGGCCATCTGCGCCGCACGCATCAGCGCGCCGATCCTGAGCATCAGGTCGGCACTGAGGGCGTTCGGCGACAGCGACTTGCTGTTCGCGCCCGCCTCGATTCCGGTCAACCGATCGCGCGGTTCACCGGCAAGGTTCCTGCCGGTTTCATACCGGGCGCCGGTTTTCGGAACCAAACTGACTGTCGCACCGATGACGAGCGCAATGGCTTCCGCCTTTTGCCCCCAAGGCACAAATGCAGCGTTTCCGGTGACCCGGCCGCCGGCGGCGGCAAGCAGCTCGTCCGGTTCGACGGGCGCGACCGTCAGCGGCCCGGCCGGGGCTGCGATCGAGACGGCGGCACACAGCCAGCGCGCCAGCATTGTCTCGGCCAGCGGGATCGGCGCGGCATGATGGCCGGCAGCGCGCAGGATTGCGGCCGCCTCGACCATACCGGCCGGCCCTTCGGCCAGCACGTCGAGATAGCCGGCCTCGCTGACCGCGTCCCATAACGCCGCCGGCCATTCGCCGGTTTCCGCCGCCGCCAGCAGCTTTGGCGACACATGGTCGCCAAAAAGCCGCATCGCGCTGTCGTAAAGGATTGTGTCGCCCATCACCCGCCCGCCTCAGCGCAGGCCCAGGCCGCGGGCGATGATGCCGCGCAGGATTTCGCGAGTGCCGCCGCGTAACGTCCAGGACGGCGCGTGCAGGACCGCCTCGGACAAGGCCGCATCGAACCGGTCGGCGCCGTTGCGGCGCCGCGGCACGACAGCACGCACCCGCTCCGGCACATCGCGCTCGAAGGCGCCGCCCAAATCCTTGACCAGCGCCGCTTCGAGATTGGGCAACTCGCCGGCCTGCAGCATGCCGGCCACCGATAGGGACATCTGGCGCAATGTCCAAAGCTGCGCCGTCATGCGGCCGAGCGTTTCGGCCGCGGCGGCTGCCGGGTCGCCCGCGGCGGGCTGCCCCACTACGCGGTCGACAAAGTTGCGCATCACTTGATGCGAACTGAGGAACCGCTCGGGACCGCTGCGCTCAAAGGCAAGTTCGCTGGTGACCTGCCGCCAGCCGTCACCTTCCTGGCCGACCAGACGGTCGCTCGGCACAAACACGCGGTCGAACACGATTTCGTTGAAATCATGCTCGCCGGCCAGATTGAGGATCGGCCGGATCGTCACCCCCGGCGCTTTCAGATCGATGATCAGCTGCGTCAGACCGCGATGCCGGTCCGCCGTGTCGACCTGCCCGGTGCGCACCAAGGTGATCGCGTAATGCGATTCGTGCGCGTAGCTCGTCCACACTTTGGCGCCGGTGACCTCATACCCGCCGCAGGCCGGCGTCGCACGAGTGCGGATCGAGGCGAGGTCCGAACCGGAGTCCGGCTCGCTCATGCCGATGCTGAAAAACACCTCGCCGCGGGTGATGCCCGGCAAGAACTCCTCGCGCTGCGCTTCGGTGCCGTAGCGCAGCAGCAAAGGCCCGCTCTGCCGGTCGGCGATCCAGTGGCACCCGACCGGTGCGCCGGCCGCCAGCAATTCCTCGGTGACGGTGTAACGTTCGAGAAAACTGCGCTCGCCGCCGCCGTATTTCTTCGGCCACGTCATGCCGATCCAGCCGCGCGCGCCGAGCCGCCGGCTGAAATCGGCGGCGCGGTGCGATCCGAAATCGCTGTTCGGCGTCCAGCGCCCGGCCGCCAGTTCGTCGGCGACAAAGGCGCGCACGTCCGCGCGCAGCGCCTCGCATTCAGGCGGCAGATCAAGCGGTTCGAAACGGAACGGGGTCGACATCAGCGCGGCTGCCGCACCCGCTACTTGGCTTTTTCAGCGTCGGAAGCGACTTGCATCTTGATGATCTTGTCGGGGTTCACGACGACGCCGTTGCGCGACGGTTCACCCTTTTTGATCTTGTCGATGAAATCCATTCCCGAGGTGACCTTGCCCCAGATCGTATATTGGCCGTCGAGCGAAGGCGCTGCCGCGAACATGATAAAAAACTGGCTGTCGGCGCTGTTCGGGTCCGACGCGCGAGCCATCGACACGACGCCGCGCACATGCTTTTCGTTCGAGAATTCGGCCTTCAGCTTGTGCCCGGAGCCGCCGGTGCCGGTGCCGGTCGGGTCGCCGGTCTGGGCCATGAACCCGTCGATGACGCGGTGGAACGGCACGCCGTCATAAAACCCGCGCCGCACCAGTTCCTTGATCTGGGCGCAATGCGCCGGCGCCAGATCGGGCCGCATCTCGATGACGACACGTCCAAAAGCCGTGTCCATGTAAAGCGTGTTGTCCAGATCAGCCGCCATTGCCGTGCCTCCAAGCGTGAAAAACGCCGCTGCCATCAGCAACAGCCTGCGCGATAGTGCCAACATTATGCCGTCCCTTCAAACTGCCGACCCTCAAACCGCGGGCTCGCGCGCATACCAGCCGCCGCGGCGGAACCGGTCGAGATAGGTCGTCAAAATCGCCTCAACCGGGGTCGGAGCAATATCGAGCGCCGCCAAGGTCATCGCACCCGATGACGGGACGTTGTCGCGTTTCAGCATCTCGACCTGATCCGGCGTCAAAGGCGGGTTCGGCAGCAATGACAAGAACCGTGCCTTGAACGTCGCCAGCCCGAACGGAATATCGACCAGCAGCCGCTTGCGGTGAATCTCGGTCAGCACCAATTCGGTCAGCGCCCGCATCGTATAGATCCGCGGGCCGGCCAACTCGTAGGTACGCCCGGCAGTTGCCGGATCGTCAATGCAGCGCACGACCGCGCTCGCAACGTCACCGACATAAACCGGCTGAAACCGCGTCTCGCCACCGCCGATCAGGGGCATTGCCGGCGCAATCACCGCCATCGCCGCAAGCTTGTTGAAAAACTGGTCTTCCGGCCCGAACACGACCGACGGCCGCAGGATCGTCGCGGTCGGAAAGGCGTCGCGCACGGCTTCCTCGCCGGCCGCCTTGCTGCGGGCATAGGCGGAGGTCGACCGCGCATCGGCGCCGATCGCCGAGACATGCACAAACCGCTCGACGCCGGCTTCGCGGGCGGCCCGCGCAAGGCGCGCCGGCCCGACATGGTGCGCCGTATCAAAGCGCTGCCCCCAGCCTTCATGCAGAATGCCGACGAGGCTGACGACCGTATCGGCGCCGGCAACAAACGCCGGCAGCAGCCGCTCGTCGTCGATCGCGAGGTTGACCAGCCCAACCTGGCCGACTTCACCCTTCAGCCGCAGGAATTTGGCCGCGGTGGCGTTGCGCCCGCCGACGGTCAGCACGTCACCGCGACCGGCCAGCCGCTTGACGACATAACGGCCGATAAAACCCGAACCGCCGAGGATCGCTACGCGATGTTGCTTCATATCCGCTCCACAAGCGCGACGCGCATTACCAAATGCACCGCTCTTCGGCAATATGGCCAGCATGCACGAACCGCGGAGAATTGCCTATGGAGCGTAGCCGGTGAGGATGCAGGTACGATGAGCGTCGTGACGACATTGACGTGGCAGGAGCCGGCGGCGGCCTGGTTTGCCGCGCTGCGCGACCGAATCTGTGCCGCGTTTGAAGCGATCGAGGATGAGTATGCCGGCGCGGATGCGGCGACATTACCCGCCGGCCGGTTTGTGCGCACCGATTGGCAGCGGACGGGCGGCGGCGGCGGCACGATGGCGATCATGCATGGCCGCGTGTTCGAAAAAGTCGGGGTCAACATCTCGGTCGTGCATGGCGAGTTTGCCCCCGAGTTCCGCAAGGAAATTCCCGGCGCCACGGAGAATCCGCAATTCTGGGCCGGCGGCATTTCGCTGGTCGCGCACATGCGCTCGCCGCTGGTGCCGGCGGTGCATATGAACACGCGCCACGTCGTCACCTCGAAAGCCTGGTTCGGCGGCGGCGCCGATTTGACGCCGATGTACCCGGACCCCGGCGCGGCAGAGCAGTTCCACGCCGCGCTTGCCGCGGCTTGCGATGCCTACGATCCCGCCTGTCACGCCCGCTTCAAGGCATGGTGCGACGAATATTTCTTTCTGCCGCATCGCGGCGAGGCGCGCGGCGCCGGCGGCATCTTTTTTGATTATCTCGACGCCGGAGACGCCGGCCGGGAGTTCGCCTTCGTACAAGCGGTCGGCGAGGCGTTTGTCGCGGTTTATCCCGCGATCGTGCGGACCCGGATGAACCGTGAATGGACTGTCGAACAGCGCCGCCATCAGTTGGTGCGGCGCGGCCGTTATGTCGAATTCAACCTGCTTTACGACCGCGGCACGCGCTTTGGCCTGCGCACCGGCGGCAATGTCGAGGCGATCCTGATGTCGCTGCCGCCCGAAGCCGCGTGGCCCTGAGAAGTCCGCCTTATACCTGCTGAATCGCGGAAAGCAGCCAGTTCCCGCCGCCTTGCCGGCGGACAAAGGTCCACATTTCCTCGGCCTCGGTCGGCGTGCGCGGATCGCCGCTGATGACCGCGTCCATCTGCCCCGGCGCGCTGCCGAGCCGCACGACATGGTCGATCGCGCTCCACTGCATAAAGGCGGTGGCGTATTGCAGGTCGCCCTCCTCCCAGCTTTCGGTGATCTCGCCTTTCAGCAGGCGCACGTTCGACACGACGTTCTGCACGCCCTGGCTTGAATTGCGGGTTAGTTCCTCCGAGAAATAGCTCAGCATTTCCGGGGTCATCAGCTGGCGCAGACGACCGAGATCGCCGCGGCTCCAGGCCTCCTGCACACCCGCGTGGATCGCCTGAAACGCATTCAGATCGGCATCCGAGACGGTCGTGTCGCGGCCGCGATAGCGCTGCGCCGGCGCCGCCGCGGCACCGAGCGACACCGGCACGCCACCGCCGCCCGATCCGGCGAACGACCTGCCGCCGGAAAACAGCCGCACCACGAAAAAGATCACCGCCGCGATGATCAGCAGCGTCAGCAGCCCACCGAACACATGGCCGAGGCCGCCCATGCCACCGAACAGCATCGAGCCGAGAAACCCGCCAGCCAGACCGGTCAGGAAGGGATGGCGCGAGAAAAACCCGCCGCCATAGGCCGGTGCGCCATACGGGCTGGAGAGGCCCGGGCTCGGCTGCGTCGGAGTCATGCTGCGGGTGATCGGCGCGGCGCCGTTGTTTTCATAGGTGCGCAATCCCCGGCTGCCCATGCTGGGGGCCGAGCGGCCGCCGGAAAAGCCGCCGGAGTAGGAGCCGCCGGCACGCGCTTCCGCCAGGCTGGGCGCCAACGCCAGGGCCGCACAGAAAAACAGCGCCAGCAGGTGGCGCCATTGCAGGGTGTGCCGCGGCATGCGCAGCGCCGATATCAGGCTCGACATGGCCATCCCCATTCGCGAGGCGACAAAGAGTCTCGGGCACCCATATGGGGCGCCGGCCGGAAGGGCAAAAGGCCCTTTACCGGCGAGCCATCCCGAATTGTGTTGCCGAATCATGTTGGCAAAAAGCACACATCACGGATCCGCACTCCAGCCGGTCCGGATTGCGTGGCAGAATTGCTTGATTGCGCGCCCCCGGCCCCCCAAATCACTGCGCAACGCAGGTTCTGCGGTGCCGAGTGCCGCTTTATTGGGCTCGGCGACGCATCTCGCTCGCGATTGAGGAGAGTTCAGCATGTCGCGCTTGTCCCTGTTCAATTCGCCGCTGCTGCTCGGGTTCGAGCATTTCGAGCGCACGCTGGACCGGGTCAACAAGGTCTCAGCCGATGGCTACCCGCCGTACAACGTCGAGCAGCTGGGCGAAAACGAGCTGCGGATCACGCTCGCGGTGGCCGGCTTTACGATGGCCGATCTCAGTATCACCGTCGAAGACGCCCAGCTGGTCATTCGCGGCAAGCAGACCGACGACGCCCAGCGTGTCTATCTGCATCGCGGCATCGCGGCGCGCCAGTTCCAACGCTCCTTTGTCCTTGCCGAGGGCATCGAGGTGCGCGGTGCGTGGCTGGAAAACGGCCTTCTGCATGTCGAACTGGAGCGACCGGTGCCGGAAGTGCGCGTCCGTACCGTGCCGATCCGAGGACCGGAGGCCAAGATCGAGACCAAATCCGCCATACATGCGACGGCGGGCCCCGAAACAAGGCTGGGTGGCGACGCCAGAATCGGACCCCGCCCCTTGCCGGCGCGTTCACCGGACAAGTCGGCCACCGGGTAAGTCGGCCATCGGGTAAGTCGGCCATCGGGAAGTCGGCGTCCGGTGATTTTGGCGGCTGATTCGAGCGCGCGGTAAGGAATTTAGCACGATTTTTGCGTAAACCGGCAGACGGGCGCCCAGCAGACTGTTCGGGCGATTCGGGCCGGCGCGAAGGAGAGTGAAATGCAGCATATCGAGGGAATTCGGCAGTTGTCGGAGCGCGAATTGGGCATGCTCGGGATGAACGACGTGGCTTACGTCAAGCAGGTCATCGTCGACGGCGCGTCGAGCTATACCGTGCACGCTGCGGACGGCACCAAGATGGCCGAGATCGCCGACCGGGACATCGCGTTCGCGGTGGTGCGCCAGAACGATATGGAGCCTGTCAGCGTGCACTGACCCTTCGTTGGAGGACCAGACTTTCTTAGATGTTCGATGTCGAAGCGCGCTGGGTGGGCGACCGATTAGCCGCCTATCCGGCGCCGCTTATCTCGCCGCTGCTCAATGTCGGGAGCAGTACCGGCGAGTTTCGTGAGCGCGTCCAACCGTGGACCCTGCGCCACATTTTCCAGCCCTTGACGGAGCGCGGCGTCAAAACCGTGCATCTCGACGCCCGCAACGGCACCGGCATCGATGTCTGCGCCGATCTGCTGAACGAAGCGGATTACGCAAGGGTCAAGGCCGACCGCTATGGCGCCCTGCTGTGCTGTAACATCCTTGAGCATGTCCGCGACCCCGGCGAACTGGCGCGACGCTGCGTGTCGCTGGTAAACCCCGGTGGCATCATCGTGGTGACCGTGCCGCGCAGCTATCCGCGGCATGGCGACCCGATCGACACGATGTACCGGCCAACCCCGGAGACCGCGGCGGCATTGTTTCCCGGCACCGACCTCATCGATCAAGACATTATCGATGTCGGCGAATCGTACCGCGACGAGATCAGGCGCCGGCCGTGGATTCTGCTACGCCATGTCGCGCGCCTGCCGCTGCCCTTTCTGGGGATCGAGAAGTGGTTGAGTTCGATGCGCAAGCCCTACTGGCTGTTCCACAACTACCAGGTCAGCGCTCTCGTGCTGCGCCGCCGCTAAACAGCGATCAGGCGACGCTGCTTTCGGTGCGGTCGGTCAGCAGCGCGTACAGCGCGTCGGCGTTGTCGGTGCCGCGCAGCTTCTGGCAGATCGTGCCGTCGCGCAGCAGCCGCGACACCAGCGCCAAGGCCCGCAAATGCTCCGCTCCGGCTTCGGCCGGCGCCAGCAGGACAAACACCAGATCGACCGGGTGGTCGTCGATCGATTCGAATGCGATCGGGCGTTCCAGCCGCGCGAACAGCCCACAGAGTTGCGACAATTCGCTGAGCTTGCCATGCGGGATCGCAATGCCGCGACCGATGCCGGTGCTGCCGAGGCGCTCTCGTTCGGTCAGCACCTCGTAGACACGGCGGTCGGGCACGCCGCACATCGTCGCGGCGCGGCGCGCGATTTCCTGCAGCGCCTGTTTTTTGTTGCTGACCCGCAAATGCGCCACGACGCCGCGCGGGAGCAGCAGATCGGCAACCTGCATCAAGCCTGCCTCACGGCAGCCTGACGCGTCGCATGCGCGGGCGCACAGCCCTCGATATGGCAATCTGGGATCGTCGGTCGCATCAATAAAAACCGCTCGGATCGGACGGGGGGACGCTCGCGACGTGGCGCTTTCGACGAAGTTGGGCACGACGACCGGTCCGGTCAAGCGGAGGAAACCGTCACCCGGCTCACAACGCCAACATTTTCTCGCGACGGCGCTGCACTGATGACGGAATGCGCATCGCTTCGCGGTATTTCGCCACCGTGCGGCGTGCGATATCGACGCCTTCCTGCTGCAGCAATTCGACGATGCGTTCGTCGGACAAGGTGTCGTCCGACGGCTCGTCGCCGATCAAACCACGAATCCGGAAGCGCACAGCCTCGGCCGAATGCGACTCACCGCCGCGCGACGCCGCAATCGACGAGGTGAAAAAATACTTCAGTTCGAACAGGCCGCGCGGCGTCGCCATGTATTTGTTGGTGGTGACGCGGCTGACAGTGCTTTCGTGCATCCCGATGACATCGGCAATGTCACGCAGGATCAGCGGGCGCAGAGCCTGCACCCCGTGGCGGAAAAACCCGTCCTGCTGGCGCACGATTTCGGCCGCGACCTTGAGGATTGTGGTGGCCCGCTGGTGCAGCGACTTTACCAGCCAGTTCGCCGCCTGCAGTCGGTCGGTCAGGTATTCGCGCTCTTCCTTGTTGCGGGTGGCGCGGCTGATCCGGGCATAATAGTGGTTGTTGACGAGGACGCGCGGCAGCGTGTCGGCGTTCAGTTCGATCGCCCAGTCGCCTTGCGGCGTTGCCCGCATGATGATGTCGGGCACCACCGGCTGCGCCAATGGCGGGTCGAACGCGTGCCCCGGACGCGGGTCGAGCGATTTGATCTCGGCGATCATTTCGGCAAGATCCTCGGCATCGACCCCACAGGTCCGCAACAGCGCGGCCCCGTTGCGGGCGGCGAGCAGCGGCAAATTGTCGAGCAGACGCTGCATTGCCGGGTCGAGCCGATTGCGGTCGCGCAGTTGCAGCGCCAGGCATTCCGGCAAGTCGCGCGCGAAAACGCCCGGCGGGTCGAATTCCTGCAAGCGGCCCAGCACGCGATCGGCGTGTTCCTGGGTGCAGCCGAGCCGTCCGGCGACATCGTCAAAACCGCCGCGCAGATAGCCGGCTTCATCAAGTTGGTCGAGCAGGTGATAAGCGATCGTGCGATCGGCCATATCCGGAAGATCGGGTCCGATCTGCTCGATCAGGTGCTCGCGCAATGTCGCCGGGCGCGACGCGGCCTGTTCGATGCCCGGCAGGCCGTCATCACCCTGGCCCCCGTTGCGGGACTGCCAGGACTGCGTGTCGCCGCCACGATCAACCGAACCGTCGCCGTCGTCGCCCGATGCCGCCTGCCAATGCTCGGCCGCATCGCCCGCCAACTCACCGGCAAGGGCGCCGGGCAACTCGTCCGGCAGCGCCACTGTCGCGCCATTGATCTCGGCGCCGGGACCAGCGTCGGTGTCGGGCGCGGCGGGTCCTTCGTCGCCGTCACGCTCGCCATGTTCGAGCAGCGGGTTCTGCTCGATTTCCGCTTCGACAAATTCCGCCAGTTCGATATTCGACAACTGCAGCATCTTGATCGCCTGCTGCAGTTGCGGCGTCATCACCAGAGCCTGACTCTGGCGCAGTTCAAGCCGTTGCGAAACGCCGAATCTGTTCACAGAACATGCTCCGTCCGGAGCGGCTTATAGGCTGAATCTTTCGCCGAGGTAAACGCGCCTGACTTCGGCGTCGGCGACGATTTCGTCGGGCTGCCCCTCCATCAGCACACGGCCTTCGTGCAGGATATAGGCGCGATCCACGATTTTCAGCGTGTCCCGGACGTTGTGGTCGGTGATGACCACCCCGATGCCGCGGTCCTTCAGGTGCGCCACCAGGTCGCGGATGTCGCCGACCGCAATCGGGTCGATGCCGGCAAGCGGCTCATCAAGCAGGATGAAATTCGGCTCGGTCGCCAGCGCCCGCGCGATCTCGCAGCGGCGGCGCTCGCCGCCCGACAGCGCCATCGCCGAGGCACGCCGCAAATGACTGATCGAGAATTCCGCCAGCAGCGCATCAAGCATCGCTTCGCGGGTTTCCGGCTCGGGTTCGGCGACTTCGAGGATCGCTCGAATGTTCTGCTCGACCGTCAGCCCGCGAAAGATCGAGGCTTCCTGCGGCAGATACCCGATCCCCATGCGAGCGCGGCGGTACATCGGCAGATCGGTGAGGTCGTGCCCGTCAAGCTCGACCGTGCCGGTATCGGCCGCGATCAGCCCGGTGATGATGTAAAAGCAGGTAGTCTTGCCGGCGCCGTTGGGGCCGAGCAGGCCGACCACCTCGCCGCGCTGCACCGACACGCTGACATCACGCAGTACCGGCCGGCGCTTGAAGCTCTTGCCGAGACCGCGACCGACCAGACCGCGATTGTCGGCGACGAGGCGCGGCCCCTGACCGCCGAGCCAGGCCGGGCCGGCGTAAGTCGGCCCCGCCTGCCCATTGCCGCTGCGCATCATGGCTTCTTGCCTGCGGCTGGCGCCGCCTCGGCGCCGGCGCCGGCCTTGCCGTGGTCTTCACGCATAAACAGGCCCTGTACCCGCTGATGCGGCACATCGGGCGCGCCGCCGGGCATCATCCGGCTGACATTGTTGTTGAGGTCCATGACCCCGCGCTGTCCTCTGATCACATCCTTGCCGCGCTCGATAACGACGTTGCGGATCAAAGTAGCGATGCCGGTTTCGGCATTGTAGACGCCAAAATCGCCGCGGCCGGTATCGGGACCGTTTGTCACAACGACATGGCCTTGCGCATCGACGCGGCTGATCTTGGATTCGGCGCCGGGCGCCGCCGCTCCCGGCACCCCCAGGGAGGTCTTGGCCTTGTTCGACGACGCGGTCGGCAGAACCAGGGAATTGCCTGGCGCCGCAGCGCCGGTTGTGGCCGACGCAGGCGTCGCCGCCGCTGCAGCAGCCGGCGCAGCGGAACCGCCGGGCTTTGCCTGCTTCGCGGGTGGCTTGGCGGCCGTCGCCCCGGGTTTCGCCGCCGGCGCGGTCTTCACCATGTAGGCGGTCAGCGTGTCGGCCTTGATGGTTTTGCCGTTGCGGATCGCCACCGCATCACCGCGCGCCACCGCAATCTGCTTTTGGTCGAACCATTCCAGGCTGTCGCGCGCGGTTACGGTGTCGGTCGCGGTCGTCAGCTTGAGGTTTTTGCCGGTCACCACCGCGATCGCTTTGTCGACATCGTAATCGGCCCGATCGCCGACCACCGTTTGCGTATCGCGCTTCAGCGTCACATGTCCTTCCGCCTCGACCCGATAGATTTCCGTGTTGCCGCCGGTATTGGTATTGCCGGCGCTACCTTTGACGTCGCGGTAATGCGCAATCAGCGTATCGGCATGCACCTCGCTCTGCCCGCGGATCGCCACGGCGTTGCCGCGGGCGATATAAACATGAGCGCTTTGCTGCCATTCGATCCCGGAATCCGCCTGAATCTGGATTGGCTGGTTGTTGTCGCCGGCTGCGGCCGCGGCGGCCGCCGGCGTCTGCGCCGCGCCCAATGCCGGCAACGCGCCTGCCGAAACGCCAAGTAGCGCGAGGCCGGAGCACATTCCGGCGATGGTGCGAAACCCACTCCGCCTGCGCCGCATCGCTAGCTTTTCTTGGTCGCGGCGGATTTGGCGTGATGCGCCGATTTGGTCTCGTGATGTGACCGCGCCGATGTTTCCCCTGACTTGGCCGCCGTCTTGTGCGGTGCCTTGCCGGGAGTCCTCTCCGCGGTTTTTTCCACCGCCTTTTTAGGCGCCGCCTTGGCCAGTATTGGCTTTGCCGCAGCCGCAGTCTGCGCCGCGGCCGCGGCAACCGGGGCGGGCAACCCGGTCGGCGCGGCCTTGCCGGCGTTCGGCTTGGCACCGCGCAGCAGCATGTCGGATTTGCCGGTGAAGATGATCGTGTCGCCTTTGTCGAGGATCTTGAACCCGGCCGCCTTGATGTCACCCGAGGGGCCGTGGCCTTCGACCGGATCGCTGCCGGCCGCCGAATTTTCGGCGACGTTGATGCGCGCGGTATCGGTGACGAAACGAGTGCCGTTCTGATGCACCATCGTCACGTCACCGAACAGGTCGAGAAGCTGCGCCTGAGACTGATACACTCCCGTCGAGGAGGTCAGCACGATATTGGCACCGCTATGTGTCGTGACATCGGCGCGCGGCGCTTCCAGCGACATCAAATCCTGCCGGTCCGGCACCTGCCGCCCGACCGCGGCGGTCACCACATAGGGCCGCCCCAGCCGGTCCAGCCCGGCATAGCGCGGGTTCAGCATACGCAGTTCGCGCGCGTCGCGCAGGTCGATCGCCGGAAAACCCAGCCGCATCCGGTCCCACAGCGGCGCGAGGCGCGGCCACAGCGTAATCAGCAGCAGAAGAAGCAACCCGGTCGCCGGCAGCAACCGCTTCAGCAGTGCGACGCGCCGGCTGTGCCGGTCGTCCGAACCCGCCACCGCCCAGGCCGCAGACAGCCACGCGACCGCGCTTCCCAAAGCGGCCGTCCCGTATTGTCCGGCGGGACGAGAAGCGGGAGCAGGTTGCGGGTTCGAGCGACGCAGGCTGCGCGGCACGGTCAGCGGCATTGCCTAGCCTCAGGCCACGCCGGCGCGCAGGCAGTCGTGCATGTGCAGAAATCCGGCCGGGCGCAGATCGTCATCGACGACGAACAGCGCGGTAATCCCGAACCGGTTCATTACCCCCAGCGCCTCGGCAGCGAGGTGCGCCGCGGTGATGGTCTTCGGGTCGCGATGCATTACCTGATCGACGGCGCGCCCGAGCAGCCGGGCGCCCATGTGGCGCCGCAGATCGCCGTCGGTGATGACCCCGACGAGGCGCCCGTCGCGGCCGCGCACCCCGACGCAGCCAAAGCTCTTGGCACTCATCACCAGGATCGCTTCCGACATCAGCGTGTCGGGGTCGACCAGCGGCACGCCGTCGCCGACATGCATGATATCGCTGACCCGCAACAGCCGGCGGCCGAGCTTGCCGCCCGGATGAAACAACTGAAAATCGGCCGACGAGAACCCTTTGCGCTCGAGCAGCCCGATCGCCAGCGCGTCGCCCAGCGCCATCATCATCGTCGTCGAAGTGGTCGGCGCCAACCCCATCGGGCAGGCCTCGGCGGCCCGCGGCAATGCCAGCACCACATCAGCGGCCTCGGCGAGGCTCGACCCGGAACCGCCGGTAATTGCGATCAACGGTATCTCGAAACGCCGGGAATAGGCGATGATATCGGCCAGTTCGTCGCTATCACCGGAATAGGACAGCGCCAAGATCGCGTCGTCGATGCCAATCATGCCGAGATCACCGTGGCTGGCCTCCGCGGCGTGGACGAACTGCGCCGGCGTGCCGGTCGAGGCCAGGGTCGCGGCGATCTTGCGCGCGACGTGGCCGCTTTTGCCGATGCCGGTGACGATCAGCCGGCCGCGCGCTGCAGCGCACAGATCGAGCGCGATGCCCAGATTGCCGTCGAGCGTGCGCGACAGCTGCTCAAGCCCTTCGATTTCCGCACAGATGACCCGCCGCGCAACCGTCAGATCGCGCGTCAGCCCACCCGCAACAACCGCCTTGCCGGCTCGGGCCGGCCCTATCGCCGACCCGGCGATGACTTTCTGCGCCAAAAACCCTCTCCCCCCGATTGCATTCGGAAACCGGCGCCGACAGCCCCCCGACGACGCCCTAATGCGCGAAGATGTCCTGCTCCGCCCAGCCTTCAAGGTCCAGCAACGCGCGCGTCGGCAAAAACTCGAAACAGTGGCGCGCCAGTTCGGTGCGCCCTTCGCGCGCCAGCATCTCATCGAGCCGCGCCCGCAGCGCGTGCAGATGCAGCACATCCGAGGCCGCGTAGCGCAACTGCTCCTCGGTCAGCGTCGCGGCGCCCCAATCCGAACTCTGCTGCTCTTTTTTCAGATCGACGCCGAGCAGATCCTTGCACAGGTCACGCAGCCCATGCCGGTCGGTAAAGGTCCGCACGAGGCGCGAGGCGATCTTGGTGCAGTAGAGCGGCTGCGGCATGACGCGTAAGTAATGCTGAATTATGGCGATATCGAAGCGCGCGAAGTGAAAAAGCTTGAGTACCGACCGATCGGTCAGCAGCCGCTTGAGGTTCGGCGCGTCGTAGCAGCCGGCCGCGAACTGGACCAGATGGGCGTTGCCGTCGCCGCCCGAAAGCTGAACGACGCAGAGGCGGTCGCGATGCGGATGAAGACCCATCGCCTCGCTGTCGATCGCGACCGCCGCGCCGAACCGCAAATCCTCGGGCAAGTCGCCGCGATGCAAATGATGGGTCATGTCGTGCTGTCCTGCATGGCGTCGGAATAATGTCTGGTGCGAGCGCCGCGCCGACTTACCGGAATCGCGCAAAACCGGTCGTACCGGTGCCGCTTTCAGATGGTCGATCAGTTGCCTACCGGCCACGTTGCACGCTGAAATACCCGGCCGGAAATATCTACCCGGCAGGCCGGCCCGTCAAATTGCTTGCCGTTTCGGGCCCTTCCGACGGGATCAGACGCTTCTGGCGCCGACGCCGGGATCGCGCGCCAGCAGCCGATCGAGGCTCCAGGCCCCGCCGCCCGCGGCGACAAAATATAGAAAGACAAAGCAATAGAGCACCGCACCTTCGCCGCCATTCAGCAGCGGAAAAAAGCCGCGAGGTGCGTGCGCCATGAAATAGGCGGCCGCCATCTCACCCGACAGAATAAAAGCCGCGGGCCGAGTGAACAGCCCGAGCGCAACCAACGCGCCGCCGCCGGCTTCCAATATCCCGGCCACTCCCGGCACCAGCGTAAACAGCTGATAAGGCGCGTGATTCGGCAATGGCGGAAAGCCGAAAATCTTGGCGAGGCCGTGCTGCAGGAACAACAGCCCGACGATGATCCGCAGGATGCTGAGGAAACGCGGTTCCCAAACGACCCACATGGCGCGTCTCCCTCCGCTCAGGCATCGCCGTGGATTCGGCCCCGGCAGGGTTCGCCGGGCAAGGCGCAGCGCGCAAATTGGCAACACGCTGCGAAAGAGGAGAAAGCCGATCGAATGGTGCGCCCGAGTGGAGTCGAACCACCACTCCTTTCGGAACACGGACCTGAACCGTGCGCGTCTGCCAATTCCGCCACGGGCGCCCGTCGATTCGGCCGGCGGGAGATAAGCCCCGGTCCCACGATTGTCAACGATAACAGCAGGCGCAACGCAAACAACAGCAGATATTAAGTGTCAGGATCGCGGCAGCTGGCCGGTCTGTCGCAATGCTTCGGCGAGCGCGATGGCGCCGGCCATCGCGACGTTGAGTGAACGCGCGCCGATCTGAAGCGGGATCACCACCCGGGCAAAGGCGGCGGCATGCACAAAATCCGGCACCCCCGCACTTTCGCGCCCGAGCAGCAACGTGTCGCCGGCGGCGAAGGCAAAATCGTACAGCGAGGTCGCACCATGCGTCGTCAGCAGCACAAGCCGCGACCCCGGATCGCGCACCGCGACAAACGCGTTCCACGAGATATGACGGTGGATCGCTACCTGTGCGACATAATCGAGCGCCGCCCGCCGCACCCGCCGGTCGTCAAACAGAAAGCCGAACGGCTCGATCAGATCGACCGGAACCGCAAAGCATGCCGCGAGTCGCAGCAGTGCCCCGGTATTCTGCGGAATATCCGGCTGGAACAGAGCAAGGCGCAAAATCGATCATCCTGCGTAGGCTTGCGCGGCATGCCGACGACAGTATAGGAACGCGTATTCGACTGGTGTTGCTGACGTTTTATGCGGCAGTCTGTCGCATAGTTCGGCTTCTTCAAGTGTATAGCTTGCCTTGGTGACTGCCGCTTGAAACGGCAGCCGCGATGAATTGACGAGGTTTCTGTATGGCCGATCTGGCTCAATCGCATCTTCCGGCGGGCCATGGCGGCGGCACGAGGCGCGATTTCCTGCTGTTGACCGCCGGCGCATTGGCTGGCGTGGGCGCCGTAATCACGGTCTGGCCGTTCGTTGATACCCTCAACCCGGCGCGCGACACGCTGGCCTTGTCGACCACCGAGGTCGACATCTCGCCAGTGCAGGTCGGGCAGCGCCTGACGGTCGCGTGGCGCGGCAAGCCGGTGTTCATCGATCACCGCACGCCCGAGGAAATCAAAGCCGCCGAAGCCGTCGACATCTCGACATTACGCGACCCGCAAAAGGATTCCGACCGGGTCAAAAAGACCGAATGGCTGATCGTCGTCGGCGTATGCACGCATCTCGGCTGCATTCCGCTCGGCAACAAGCAGGGTGAGGACCGCGGCCCGTTTGGTGGCTGGTTCTGTCCGTGCCACGGCTCGATCTACGATACCTCGGCTCGCATTCGGCAGGGTCCGGCACCGCTCAATCTGGCGGTTCCGCCTTACGAATTCACCTCCGCAACAGCACTCAAGATCGGCTAGGAAGCGCGCATGGCCGCACCACCGACTGGCGCCGCTGGAGGCGCTTCCATTCTCACATCGAATACTCGCACCGGGCGGATCATTCGCTGGGTGGATTACCGCCTGCCGTTCGTCGCCGCTCTGCAGCACGAACTGAACGAGTATCCGACACCGCGCAATCTGAACTACTGGTGGAATTTCGGCTCCCTGGCCGGGATCATGCTGGTGATCATGATTGCGACCGGCGTCATTCTCGCGATGCATTACACGCCAAACGCCGATCTCGCTTTCGACTCGGTCGAACGCCTGATGCGCGACGTGAATTATGGATGGCTGCTGCGCTATATCCATATGAACGGCGCCTCGATGTTTTTTGTGCTGGTCTATATCCACATCTTCCGCGGGCTTTATTACGGCTCCTACAAATATCCGCGCGAATTGCTGTGGATGCTGGGCGTCGTGATCCTGCTGTTGATGATGGCGACGGCGTTCATGGGCTATGTGCTGCCCTGGGGCCAGATGAGCTATTGGGGCGCCACCGTCATCACCAACCTGTTCTCGGCGATCCCGGTTGTCGGCAGCAAGATCGTGACCCTGCTGTGGGGCGGATTTACCGTTGGCAACCCGACGCTCAACCGCTTCTTTTCGCTGCACTACCTGTTGCCGTTTGTGATCGTCGCGGTGGTCGGGCTGCATATCATCGCACTGCATACGCACGGCTCGAACAACCCGCTCGGCATCGACCATCGCGGCCCGCAGGATTCGATCCCGTTTCACCCGTACTACACGATCAAGGACATGTTCGGGTTGTCGGTGTTCCTGATCATTTTTGCGATCTTCGTCTTTTACATGCCGAATTCGCTGGGTGACGCGCAGAACTATATTCCCGCCAACCCGCTGCAGACCCCGCCGGACATCGTGCCCGAATGGTATTTCCTGCCGTTCTACGCGATCCTGCGGTCGATCACGTTCGATTTCCTCGGCATTCCCGGCAAGCTGATCGGCGTCATCCTGATGTTCTCGTCGATCCTGCTGTTGTTTGTTCTGCCGTGGCTCGACACGTCGCGGGTGCGCAGCGCGCGGTTCCGGCCGATCTACAAGATCGTCTACTGGTTTCTGCTGATCGATGTGTTCGTGTTGGGTTATGTCGGGCACAACCCGCCCAGCGGCTCGATCGTGACGATCGGACAGATCGCGACCTTTTACTACTTCCTCCATTTCCTGATCCTGATACCGCTGATCGGCAAAATCGAGCGGCCGCGGCCTCTGCCGATCAGCATCGGCGCCGCCGTTCTGGGCGCCGGCGCCGGGGCGGCTGCCGCCGGCCCGACGGAAAGGCACTGAAGATGCCCAGACAATATGTGTTGGCCGCGCTGGCCGCCTGCCTACTTGTGCTCGGCACCGCCACCGTACCGGCACGCGCCCAGGAAGAGACGCCGACCCCGCCCAAACAGGATTGGTCGTTCAATGGCGTGTTCGGCACCTACGACCGGGCGGCGCTGCAGCGCGGGTTTCAGGTCTACAAGGAAGTGTGCTCGGCCTGTCACCCGGTGAAGCATCTGTATTTCCGCAACCTCGAAGACATCGGCTACAGCGAGGACCAGGTCAAAGGCATCGCGTCGCAGGCTCAGGTGACCGACGGGCCGAACGATCAGGGTGAGATGTTCCAGCGCCCCGGCCGGCCGTCCGACCCGATCCCCGGGCCGTTCGCCAATGACAACGCCGCCCGCGCTGCCAATAACGGCGCCCTGCCGCCGGACCTGTCGCTGATTACCAAGGCACGCGACGGCAACGGCGACTACGTCTACGCGATCCTCAACGGCTTCAAGGACCCGCCGGCCAATTTCAAGATGACCGAGGGCACCTATTACAACGAGTACTTCGCCGGTCATCAGATCAAGATGCCGCCGCCGCTTAGCGCGGATCAGGTCAAATTCGCCGATGGGACCCAGGCGACAGTGCCGCAAATGGCGCATGACGTGGTCACCTTCCTTAGCTGGGCGGCTGAGCCAAGCCTCGAACAACGCCACCGCATGGGCTTTAAGGTCATCGTCTTCCTGCTGATCCTGACGCTGGTGCTGTACGCTGCCAAGCGCAAGATCTGGGCCCGCATCCCCCACTGACCACCCTGTTACGGAGCGGCCCCCACTGACCAGCCCCGTCATCGGCATCATCGGCGGCAGCGGCCTGTATCAGGTCGACGGCCTCGCCGATGTGGCGTGGCGCCGCGTCGAAAGCCCGTTCGGCGCAACGTCGGATGAATTCTGCTTCGGAACGCTCGACGGGCAGCCGGTGGTGTTTCTGCCGCGGCACGGACGCGGCCACGTTCTGCCGCCCTCGGCGATCAACTTCCGCGCCAATATCGATGCGCTGAAGCGCTGCGGCGTTACCGACATCGTCTCACTGTCGGCGGTCGGCAGCCTGCGCGGGGATCTGGCGCCCGGCGATTTCGTCGTGATCGACCAGTTTATCGACCGCACCTTTGCGCGCGAGAAAAGCTTTTTCGGCGCCGGTTGCGTCGCGCATGTGTCGATGGCGCATCCGGTCTGCGGCCGGATCGGCGACGCCGTTGCCGCCGCGGCGCCGGCGGCAGGGTTCACCGCCAAACGCGGTGGCACCTACCTCGTCATGGAGGGGCCGCAATTCTCGACGCTCGCCGAAAGCGAGCTATACCGCGCCTGGGGCTGCGACGTAATCGGCATGACCAACATGCCCGAAGCCAAGCTCGCCCGCGAAGCCGAGATTTGTTACGCGACGGTGGCGATGGTGACCGATTATGATTGCTGGCACCCCGGCCATGACGCGGTTTCAGTCGAAATGATCCTGTCGGTGCTCAACGCCAACGCCGCCAACGCACGGAGCTTGGTGCGAGAAATCGTCCCGCTTCTGGCCGCGCATGCCGGGCCGTGCCGCCAAGGCTGCCAGACCGCTCTGCAACACGCGCTGATCACCGCCCCCGAAAGCCGCGATCCAACATTGCTGGCGCGGCTCGACGCGGTGGCCGGGCGTGTGCTGGGCGGCTGAACCTCATCTCGCCATGCCGGCCCCACGATGAAGGTCGCCGGACGCCCGATGCGCACGATCTGGCGCGCGGCGGACGGCGGCGCGGTCGAGATCATCGACCAGCGACTGTTGCCGCACGAACTGGTCATCGCCCGGATCGCGACCCTCGATGCCACTGCCGTGGCGATTCGCACGATGCAGGTGCGCGGCGCCCCGTTGATCGGCGCCGCCGCCGCCTATGGCATGGCGCTCGCCGCCGCTGCCGATCCGTCGGACGCGCATCTCGATCATGCCGCCGCGACGCTGGCGGCAACCCGACCCACCGCAATCAACCTCGCCTGGGCGCTGGCCGAAATGCGACAGGCCTTGTCGGCGCTGCCGGCAGAACGGCGGTTTGCCGCAGCAATGGCGCGGGCCGAAGCGATTGCCGACGAGGATGTCGCGATCAACCGGGCGATCGGCGAGCACGGGCTCAACCTGATCCACACCGCTCTTGCGGCCAAGGGAAATGCCGGCCCGGTCGAGATCCTGACGCATTGCAACGCAGGCTGGCTCGCGACGGTCGATTGGGGCACTGCCCTCGCCCCGGTCTACCGCGCCTTTGACGCCGGCATCCCGCTGCACGTCTGGGTCGACGAAACCCGGCCGCGCAATCAGGGCGCCAGCCTGACGGCCTGGGAATTGGGGCAGCATGGCGTACCGCACACGGTCATCGCCGATAATGCCGGCGGCCACCTGATGCGCGGCGGCCGGATCGATCTGTGTCTTGTCGGCACTGACCGCACCACCGCCAGCGGCGATGTCGCCAACAAGATCGGCACCTATCTGAAGGCATTGGCGGCGCAGGATAACGGCGTGCCGTTTTACGTTGCGCTGCCCTCGCCGACCATCGACTGGACGCTCGACGACGGCGATGCGATCCCGATCGAAATGCGCGACGCTCGCGAGGTCACCCATATTGCCGGATGGAGCGATACCGGCGAGCGGGTCGACGTGCGGCTGACCCCGGCGGATAGCCCGGCAGCGAATTTCGCCTTTGACGTGACCCCGGCCCGCCTCGTCTCCGCCCTCATTACCGAGCGCGGCGTGTGCGCAGCATCACGCGACGGATTGCTCAGCCTTTTTCCGGAACGACGACGGCACGCGGCCTGAACGATCCGGCCGTCCCAACCATGAAACGCGGCAAACGCGTTCATGCAACAACACAGGGGAGCGAAATGACCAACAGGCGTGATCTGCTGGGCGGCCTTGCCGGCGCGTTGGCCGGGCTTGTCTTTACCGAATGCGGCTTGCACCACGCCGCCCATGCGCAAACACCGCCGCACCGGCGCGAGGTCACCGTCAACGGCAAGCGGGTGCGCACGGTCGATGTGCACGCGCATTGCCACATTCCCGAGGCGACGGCTCTGATGGGGATCAAAGAGACAAATCCGGGCCTCGTCGTGTCGGAAGACCGCATCGCCGCGATGGATGCGCAAGGCATCGACATGGAGGCGCTGAGCATCAACCCGGTCTTCTGGTACAAGGCCGAGCACGATCTCGCGGCGCAAATCTGCAAATTGCAGAACGAAAAACTCGCGGAGATCTGCGGCAAGCAGCCGGACCGGTTTGTCGGCCTGGGATCGGTCGCGTTGCAGCATCCCGAATTGGCGGCGGCGCAGCTTGAAGATGCGGTCAAGCGCCTGGGGCTGCGCGGCACGCTGATCGGCGGCAGCGTCAATGGCGAGGAACTGTCCAACCCGAAATTCCACCCGTTCTGGGCCAAGGCAGAACAGCTCGGCGCCCTGGTGTTCATTCACCCGCAAGGCACCCCGGAGGTCAGCGCGACGGGACGCCTCAAAGGCAACGGCGTCCTGGAAAACGTGATCGGCAACCCGCTCGAAACCACGCTCGCGCTGTCGCACCTGATCTTCGAGGGCACGCTCGATGCGTTTCCCGCGGTGAAAATCTGCGCCGCGCATGGCGGCGGCTACCTCCCGTCCTATGCGGCGCGATCGGATCAGGGTTGCGTCACGTTTCCGGCCCGCTGCACCCGCGAACTGAAGAAAAAGCCGACGGAGTATCTGAAGCAACTTTATTACGATTCGATGGTATTTACCTCCGAAGGCCTGCGCCATCTGATCGCCGAAGTCGGCGTCAACCAGATCGTCATGGGAACGGATTATCCATTTCCGTGGACGACGACATCGGTCGACCACATTCTGAACACGCCAGGCCTCAGCGATGCCGACAGGATCGCAATGCTCGGTGAAACCGCGGCGCGGCTGCTCAACATCAAAAGCTGAGCGCAACGCCGCATGTCGAAGCATACGGTGGGGGCTGAACGGGCATGGCGGCGTGGATCGAAACCTATCGCGGAACGGTGTCGGCGTGGGAATGCGACATCACCGAGCATTTCACGATCGCCTATTATTTCGACCGGCTCGGCGAGGCCGAGCGCAGCCTCACCGAGGTCCTGGGGTTGCGCGAATTTCTGCGCGGCGGCGGTTTTTCGCGCCGCTATGAAGTGCGCTTTGTCCGGGAATTGCGCGCCGGCGCGAGCTTTCACATCGAAAGCGCACCGATCGGGCTGGGGATCGACGGGGTATTGCGGCTCGGTCACCGGGTGATCAATTCGGCGACCGGCGAGACCGTAACCTGGATCGACGAATTATGGGATCTGCCGCACGGCGCGATCCCGACCGAGCGGCGCTCCACGCTCGGCGATCTGTTTGTGCATTGGGACGGCCCCGCCTCGGAGCCACGCCCCGAACCCGCGCGTCTTGACGGGTTCATCGCGAGCGCGCGCGGCCGGGTCAAACCGGCCGATCTCAGCGTCGATGGCCGATTTGGTCTGGCCGCGATGGTGCATCGCTTTACCGATTCCAGCGTCCAGACCGGTGCGGCGATCGGGATGGATGCGGACTATCTCGCCGCCAATCGCCGGGGGTTCTCGACGTTCGAACTGGCGTTGCGGATCACCGGATCGCTGGCGCTTGATGAGATGTATCTGATCGAGACCGGCATCGCGCATCTCGGCAATTCGTCGCTGCGCTTTGTGCACCGCATGGTTGATCCGCGCAGCGGCTCCGAAGTTGCGCGCCTCAGCCAATACGGCGTCAACCTCGACCTCGACGCGCGGCGGCCGACGAAATGGCCCGACGACGTGCGCAAACGCGCCACCGCGCTGGTGGTGCCGCTCGAAGACGCCGCGCCGGTGACGGTCTAGGCGAGCACGCCGACGACGGCGCCGCTCATACAGGTGGCGAGCGTTCCCGACAGGATGGCGCGCAGCCCCAGCGTGACGATCTCCGGGCGGCGCTCCGGCACCATTGCCCCCATGCCGCCGATCAGGATGCCGAGGCTGCCGAAATTGGCAAAGCCGCACAGCGCGTAGGTCATGATCAGGCGCGAGCGGGGGCTGAGCGCTTCGGCCGGCAGATGCGCCAGGTCGACATAGGCGATGAACTCGTTAAGCACCGTCTTGGTGCCCATCAGGGTCGCGGCAGTTGTGGTTTCCGATGCTGGAATGCCGATCAGCCACATGACCGGCCGAAACGCATAGGCCGCAAGCCGCTGCAACGTGATCGGCGCACCCGCAAGATCGGGCAGCAAGCCGAGCGCGCTGTTGGTGAGACTGACCAACGCCACCAGCACGACCAGCATCGCGATGATGTTGAGCAGAAAGACAATGCCGTCGCTGGTGCCCTTGGCGATCGCATCCATCGCGCTGACCGGCGGATCGGCGATGACCAGTTCAGCAGTGGGCGACGGGTCCGGCTGAAACGGCACCATCAGTGCCGCGACCGCCAGGGCCGCCGGCGTGCTGATCACCGCGGCAATCAGGATATTGCCGAGCGCATCCGGGATAACCGGGCCGATCATCGACGCGTAGAGCACCATGACCGTGCCGGCGATGCCGGCCATGCCGCAACTCATCAGCGCAAACAACTCGCCGCGGGTCAGCCGCAGCAAATAGGGACGGATCAGCAGCGGCGCCTCGATGTGTCCGACAAAAATATGCACTGCCGCCCCCAGCCCGAGCGGTCCGCCGACCCCGACCGAACGCCGCAGCACCCACGCAAACCCCTGAACGATCCGTTGCAGCACTCCCCAGTAAAACAGCAAAGTCGCCAGCGCACTGATCACCAGCACCAGGGGCAAGGCGCGGAAGGCAAAGATAAAACTGGCGCCCGGCTTCGTTTCGGCGAACGGCAGATCGCCACCGCCAAGATAGCCAAAGACAAACCCGGTGCCGGCCTCGGTCGCGCTCTGCAGCGCCTCGACGCCGCGATTGAGCAACAGGAATATCGCCGCGGCCGGTGGGAATTTCAGAAATACCAGCGCCAGCGCGAATTGCAGCGCAACCCCGACCCACACGACTCGCCACGGCACATGGAACCGGTCTTCGCTCAACCCCCAGGCGAACAACAGCAAGACAGCAATGCCAAGAAGCCCTCTCACCGCGGCGCTATAAGGCAGGATGGCGCCGCAGGCTTGCGCCGGCAATTATCCGCCCGGAAAATTTGTATCCAGGCAGATCGAATAAAGGAGAGGGGCATGAGCGGTCGCGCGATCCGGCAGGTTCTGCTGGGAATGATTATGGCAGTCACGCTGTCCGGTGTCGCGGGCGCGACGGAACTCAACCCGGCCGCTGTCGCCTTCAAGCTGCCGGACCAGATCCCGTGGAAGACCAACCCGGCCGGCGCCGACAATGCCGTGCTGCTCGGCGACCCGGCAAAGCCCGGCCTCTACATTGTACTGGTGCGCTGGCATGCCGGGCACATGAGCCACCCGCATTTCCACCCGAACGATCGTTTTATCACGGTGCTGTCGGGCACCTGGTGGGTCGGTACCGGCACCAAGTTCGATCCCGGCGCCACCGTGCCGATGCCCGCCGGCAGCTATGTCACGCATTATGGCAAACAGGTGCATTACGACGGCGCCAAGGACGGCGACACCGTTCTCGAAATCGTCGGCGAAGGCCCCGCCACCTCGACGCCTGCCGAAGTAAAGTAAGCTCGGTTGGGAAGCCGGCCACTGGCAGCGCCAAGCTGCTCGCCAGCCCAAGGTCTCCGGGGGCGCAATAGATGCGCAACGAGTGTGGACGCGGCGCAAAATATGGTACAATTGCGATTGCCGTGATGACGCCCCCTATTTGTCGGGGATGACATTGGTGTCGCGGCGCGAACAATGACGAGCCGCCGACACCTGGAGGTGTAAGCGCGGGAGTAAATTCCTGGCCGGAGCGGCATGCGCAATCTTCGCAAAATCATGATTGTCGATGACGACGCGGCGCTGCGCCAGTCGCTGGCAGAGCAGCTTGAACTGCATGCCGAGTTCACCAGCCTGCAATGCGACAGCGCCGCCGCCGCGCTTGAAGCGATGCGGCATGAATCGTTCGATGCCGTTCTGCTTGATGTCGGGCTGCCGGACCTGGACGGGCGCGAGGTGTGCCGCGCGATGCGCCGAGCCGGGGTTACCGCGCCGATCGTGATGCTGACCGCAGCCGATAACGAGGCCGACACGGTGCTCGGGCTCGATGCCGGCGCCAATGATTATGTCACCAAACCGTTTCGCCTCAGTGTGCTGCTGGCGCGGCTGCGGGCGCATCTGCGCCAGGGTGAATTCAATGACGACGCGGTTTTGCGAATCGGTCCCTACAGTTTCCGGCCGAGCGCCAAGCTGATGACCGACGCGACCGGCTATAAGAAGGTGCGGCTGACCGAGAAGGAGGCCGCGATCCTCAAGTTTCTCTACCGCGCCGGCCGCGTCATCGGCCGCGACACGTTGCTCGGCGAGGTTTGGGGCTATAATGCCGGCGTGACCACGCACACGCTCGAAACCCATGTCTACCGGTTGCGCCGCAAGATCGAGCGCGACCCGGCGCATGCCGAAATCCTGGTCACCGAACCCGGCGGCTACCGGCTGTTGCCGTGAGGTCTGCCGGTGTGGGTGGGCGACGCGGGGCGGATAACCTGATCGTCGCGAGTGCCGCCAATAGCGGATATTTCCCGCTCTTGCAGGATGCCGTCTCGTCGGTGCGCGCCTTGCAGCCCGCGGTGCCGATCGGCATTTTCGATCTGGGCCTGACATCGGAGCAGCGAGAATGGCTCACCGGTCAGGCCGTGCAGGTCCTACAACCCGGCTGGGACCTCGAATTTCCCGGCCGCGATAAGGCACCGGCGGTGTTGCAGGCCGAATTCGCACGGCCGTTTCTGCCGCGGCACTTCCCGGGATACGAGATGTATTTCTGGCTCGATGCCGATGCCTGGCTGCAGGATTGGCGGATCGTCGAACTGTATTGCACCGCCGCCGGCCGCGACCGGCTGGCGATTACGCCGGAGATCGACCGCGCCTACAAGCGGCACTACAAGCGCCCCAAGCTGCTCGGCTGGACGCTGGCGTGGAAGAATTACCGGGAAGCCTTTGGCTGGCGTGTCGCCGACCGGCTCGGGCGCAACCCGATGGTCAATAGCGGGGTCTTCGCCTTGCACGCCGAGGCACCGCACTGGGCGGCCTGGCAACGGGTGCTGGGCCGGGTACTGCAACGTACGCGCTTTACCCCGGCAGCGCAGACTGCGCTCAACTACGTCATTTTCGCCGAGCATCTGCCGGTCAATTTCGTGCCGTCCTACTGCAACTGGATGCCGGGTGACGCCGCCCCGGCCTTTGATGCGGCACGGCGCGTGTTTGTCGAGCCCTATGCGCCGCATGAGGTGATCGGGGTCATGCACCTCGCCGGGGCCGAGCAGAAAAGCCACGTCTTTCGCCTGAACCGGCTCGACGGCGGCACGATCGACACCAGGCTGCGCTACGCCGACACCCACGATCTGCGCCGCGGGGATTTGGCGCTCAGCGCGTAAATCAACGCTTGTCTCGGCCGTTCCCCTCGAAATCGCGGGCGATGTAGACGGTGTAGGTCTTTCCGCCGCCCGGCCCGGTTCTGGTGGTGATCGTCGTCAACGGCGTCATCTCGGCGAAATCGGCCCGCATTTCGCCGGCGAGGCCATGCACCGTGACCGCGAGAAAATCCTCGCCGCGATGGTTGGCGATGTTGTTGGTCAGCCGCCAGTGGTCGGTGATGCCGGGAACCGGGTTCCACTCTACGGCCGAAAACGGGTGCGGCCTGACGTAATAGATCAGCGCCGCCAGCAATTCGCGGTCGTCGGCGAGCAGGGTCAGCCCCGGATGCGACGCGAGCAGTGCGCCGACCTGCCGGCCGAGACCGTGCCAGCCGCGCAGGCGGTGCAGCGGGTCGTATTTCGCCGGCACGGTCACGCCAACCGCCGCCAGGGCATCGACTCCACCGAATAGCAGCACCGCCGCCGCAATATTCACCGCGATCGACACGCGCAGCCACCGCCGCCGGTCGCCGTCGAACAGCCATGCGACAACCAGCACGATCGCCGACACATAGGCCGGCGCGGCCCAGTTCGGTTCGGCGCGCGACGCAAGGCTGAGGCAAAGCATCATCGCCAATGTCGGCAATGAAAAAACCGCCAGCAGCCGGGCGCGTTGGCCGGCCAGATCGCGCGGGCGCAGCAGGATCGCCAGCAACGCGATAAAAAACAGCGGTCCCACGACCCCGAACTGGGAGCCGAAAAATTCGAGAAGCGCCTGCGGATGCAACAGCCGGCCGGACAATTCGGCGTTGTCGCGGAGATGCCGGTAGCTGACGAAGGCGTGGCTCCAGTTCCACCATAAATTCGGCAGGTAGATTGCCACCGCGATCGCGACCGCGAGCAAGAGCCGCTTCAGCTGACGCCGCTCGTCCGGCACGAGCAGAACGAGCGCGATCGCCGACGCCAGCCAATACGCCATCGCATATTTGGCAAGCAGCCCGAGACCGGCGGCAATACCGGCAACCAGCCACCACCCGATGCCCGAACCCAACTCGCGCGCCCGGATAAAGGCATACAACGCTGCCGCCCAGCACGGCAGCAAAACCGCATCGGTCGATATGATCAGCGCCGACAGGGACACGCCCGGCAGCGTCAGATAGGCCAGCGCCGACCAGAATCCAATGCGGCGGTCGTACAGCCGCGCGCCGATTGCGTAAACGAAAGCGGCGGCAGCGGCATGCAGCAGCGGCGCGGCCATGCGAACGGCGAACTCGCTGTCGCCGAACACCCCGGTGGTCAACGCGATCAGCCAGGCGACCAGCGGCGGTTTCGAGTAATAGCCGAATGCCGGATGCTGCGCCCAGAACCAGTACTGGGCCTCGTCCGGGTAAAGCCCTGCCGATTGCACCCCGAGCCAGATCAGGCGGATTGCCGTGACCACCGCAATGACTGCCGCGGTCCACCGCGCATAATCGCGTGCCGGCGCGACGGCTGGGGATCGCTCGACCGCGGGAAGACTGAGACCTTGCATCGGCGCCTGATGCCAGTTGCGAGAGGCGCACCATAGGTGAAACAGAGTCGCGGCGACATCGCGTCGCCGAATCGGCGACGTCACATCGGCAAAGCCGACGTGGTGCATCGACGGATGCGCCCGCCCTCACGGCTTCGTGTTGCCGTTGGGGTTTACGCGGTGCCGCCGCATCCTGTACGCATTTGATCGGCTTCTCCTTTTGGCAAAGCCGACGCATCATGCGATGCGCGAGTGCGAGGCCGCCGCATGGTCCGCTCTCGGCAACCGGGATAAGGGAGGATTTCATGCGCAAATCAGCACTGGTTCTGGCTCTGCTGGCGACTGTCGTGGCGTTGCCGGCGGCACAGGCCGCCGTAACGGCTTACAAGGGCACCCTCAGTGGCGCCACCGAGGTGCCGCCGGTGCAGACCGCGGGCACCGGCAGTGCGGCAGTCAACGTCGACACGGGAACCAAGCAGGCCTCGTGGCGAGTCGAATATTCCGGGCTGAGCGGCGCCCCCACCGCGGCCCACATCCATTGCGGCGCGGCGGCGGGCGCCAATGCCGGAGTCGCCGTATCGCTCGGCGCGGCATCGACGCTGGCAAGCCCGATCCAGGGGTCGGGGGCGATGACTGATGCGCAACTCGCTGACCTGCAGGCCGGCAAATGCTACGTCAACATCCATACCGACAAGAACAAGGGCGGGGAAGTTCGCGCCCAGCTGGCTCCCTGATCCTTAGCCGGCAATCCGTCGGCCTGCTGCTCGTGCGATACGAGTGGCGGGCCTGACGGCGCTGCGACCGAATCTCAAGGGTGGCTGGCGCCGCAGCCGCACTCGACATGGAAGATGCGGGCGGCGTTGCCGCCGAGAATGGCATCGCGCTCGGCGGCGGTCAGTGCCGTCTGCTCGATCAGCCTGCGCGGGTCGGGGTCGCCGATGCCGAAGGGAAAGTCGGAACCGAGCATGATCTTGTCAGCGCCGACAAGGTCGCACAAAAACCGCAGGGCGAGTGGCTCGAACAGCACGGTGTCGAAATACAGCCGGCGAAAGCCCGCCTCCGGGTCGGCAAGTTCGCGGTGGATCGCCTTGTTGCGCTTCAACCGCCCCAGCGCGTAGGGCAGCGCCCCGCCGGCATGCGACAATAACAGGCTCACCCCCGGAAACCGCGTCAGGTGCCCGGAAAACAGCAGGCGCGCTACGGCGATGGTCGTATCCGCAAGGCGCCCGACCGCGTTGATCAGATCATAGCCGTCGAGCCGATCGTCGCCGCAGACGTAATGCGGATGCAGAAAGATCGCGGCATTCCGCGCTGACGCGACCTCCCAGAACGGATCGAGCGACGGATCGTCGAGGTTGCCGCCAATACCTTTCGGCTGCGTCGCGATCATCGCACCGTGAAACCCGGCATCGAGCGCTTCTTCGAGGACCTTTGCGGCGAGCGCACCGTCCTGCAGCGGCACCGTGGCGAGAGCGCTGAGCACCGGCAGCGCCGCGGCATCTTTCGCCATGTGCTCGTTGTAGAATCGCGCCCAGTCCGCACCTTCCGACGCCGGCAGATCGTAGCCGTAGACATCGGTCCAGCCGCCGACCAGTTGATGATCGACTCGCGCCTGGGTGAGCCACTCCCGGCGCTGCGCCAGATCGTGCAACCGCGGCTGGATCGGTCGCCCCGGCCCGCCGGCGGCAAATTCCATGCGCGGCGCCGGGCCGCCATCATGCAGGCGAACCGACGGAAACAGCCGCTTTTCGCTGCGCATTGCATCGAGCAGCGTTGCCGGCACGACGTGGGCGTGCGTGTCGATGATCATTGCGACACCTCCTTGACTGCTGCGCCATGCATCCCCGAACGCGGCCATTTTGCGCTTTCGCGACGCACCTGCGATATCACATTCTGGCTGCTGTTCTTGTGGAGTGCCGTGTCATGGTCGATCCGGATTTGCTCGCCCGCCATCTCGACCTTGTGCTCGACGACGCGACGATCCCCGAATTGCCGAACCATTATCGTGGCAAGGTACGCGACAATTACGATCTGCCGGACGGGCGGCGGCTGATCGTCGCGACCGACCGGCTCAGCGCCTTTGACCGCAACATCGCGGCGATCCCGTTCAAAGGCCAGGTGCTGACGCAGATTGCCCGGTTCTGGTTCGACCACACCGCCGCTCTGTGCCCGAACCACGTCATCGACTACCCCGACCCCAATGTGCTGCTGTGCCGGCGCCTCGACATCCTGCCGGTCGAGATCGTCGTGCGCGACTATCTGGCGGGCACGACAGCGACTTCGGTGTGGTCGATGTACAAGGCCGGCCGGCGCGAGATTTACGGGCTGAGTTTTCCCGACGGGCTGCGCGAAAACGAAAAGCTGCCGCACACCATCATCACGCCGACCACCAAGGCACGCGACGGCGAGCACGACGCCCCGATCACCACCGCGGACATCATCGACCGCAAGCTGTTGAGCGCAGCGCAATGGGCCGAGGTGTCGGACAAGGCGCTGGCGCTGTTCGCGCGCGGTCGCGACACCGCGGCGCGTCACGGGCTGATCCTGGTCGACACCAAATACGAATTCGGCGTGGATCGCGACGGCCATATCGTCCTCGCCGACGAAATTCACACGCCGGACAGCAGCCGCTACTGGTTTGCCGCGACCTATCCACGGCTTTTTGCTGCCGGCGAACCGCCGGAGAGCTTCGACAAGGATTTTCTGCGGCGCTGGGTGGTGGCGCGCTGCGACCCGTATCGCGACGCGATTCCGCCGATCCCGCGCGACATCATTGCCGAAGCCGCGCGCATCTACGCCAGCGTCTACGAAACGATCACCGGCGAACCCTTCCGCCTGCCTGAGGGAAACCAGCCGGTGCTGGAGCGAATTCGCGCCAATCTGCGCGAGTTTTTCTGAACCGGCGCCATTCTGGTGCTGCGCATCTCCGGCGTTTCGCTTACTGCGCTGCAGCAAGACGACGGCGAAGCGGTTGAATTTGAGAACTGCCTCCGATACCCTCCGCATCCGTATCGTTTAATAATTGCGCCGTATCCAGGATCGTTGGCCTGCGGGGGCAGACAACGCGAACAGGCAAAGATCATCTTTTGATGGCGCATACCGGTGGGATGACCGAACCGACGCATTATCGGCCGTCCCAGGTCATGGGGGTGAAGATTGACGCATGTCGCCTGGCGATCGGCGCGACCGCAGTTGCGGTGCCGTCCTCCGCGGATGGCTGCCGCCGACCTGATGTTCCGGCTGCGTAAAACCGGGCCTTCGCCATGCGAAAAAGAGGTTTGCCGGCCTGGCGTTATGCCACAGCCGGCAATCGGCAGACTGAGCGCCGGGCAGGCCGGTGCGGGCGTCTGACCGCGGGCTCTGCCACCCGCAGCGTCGCCAAACTGGCCTTTGCGGCGTCGGGTGTGTAATGAAGAGGCGGCTGCCCGGCTGGCCGTCACCCGCTTTCGCTGCCCCCGCCTTTCGCTGCCCTGCATTTGTTGCCACAGATTTGAAGTTGCCGCTGCGCCATGAGTGACGGGTTGATCGCAATTATTGGCGCTGCCTGCCGGTTTCCCGGCGCGTCCGACCTGGACGCTTTTTGGGAACTGCTGATTTCGGGAACCGACGCCATCACCGAAGTCGACGCAGAGCGGTGGTCGACGCGGTTCTACTACCACCCGACGCTCGGCACGCCGGCAAAAAGCTACACCTGGTCGGCTGGCATGCTGACCGGGGTCGACTGTTTTGAACCCGCATTTTTTGGGATTTCGCCGCGCGAAGCGGCACAGATGGACCCGCAGCAGCGGCTGCTCCTCGAACTGATCTGGCATGCTGCGGAAGATGCGGGCATTCCGTCGACCCGGCTCGCCGGCAGCGATACCGGCGTCTATATCGGCGCGTCGTCGACCGACTACCGTGACCTGCGCCTTGGCGACCCGGCGAGCGGCGATTCCTACTTTATGACCGGCGGGACGCTGAGCATCCTCGCCAATCGCATTTCCTATGTCTTCGATTTGCGCGGTCCCAGCCTGACGGTCGATACCGCCTGCTCGTCATCGCTGGTGGCCTTGCATCACGCCTGTGAGGCCATTCGCGGCGGTCGCGTCGGCAGCGCGATTGTCGGCGGCATCAACCTGCTGTTGTCGCCTTACCCGTTTCTCGGGTTCTGCCGCGCTTCGATGCTGTCGCGCAAAGGCCGATGCTTTGCCTTCGACGCACGCGCTGACGGATATGTGCGCGGCGAAGGCGGCGGCGTGATCATCCTGAAACCGCTGGCACAGGCGCTGGCGGACGGTGACCGTATTCGCGCGGTGATTCGCGGCACCGGGGTCAACTCCGACGGCCGCACGATCGGCTTGTCGCTGCCGAGCGAGGCGGCACAGGCGGCGTTGATCCGTACAGTCTATGCTCGGGCCGACGTAGCACCCGACGATCTCGCGTTCTTCGAGATGCACGGCACCGGCACGCCGGCCGGCGACCCGATCGAGGCGGCCGCGGTCGGTCGCTCACTCGGGCAAGGGCGCAGCGTGCCGCTCCCGATCGGCTCGGTCAAAACCAATATCGGCCATCTTGAGCCGGCCTCGGGCATGGCGGGCCTCATCAAAGCCGCGCTGGCGCTGGAGCACGGCATCGTGCCGCCGACACTTTACGGCGCGACGCCCAACCCGAATATTGCCTTCGACGACCTCAACCTACGCCTGATCGCGACACCCGAGACGATTGCGGCCGGTGCCTGTGCCGGGGTCAATTCGTTCGGGTTCGGCGGCACTAACGGGCATGCAGTGCTCGCAGCCCCGCCGCCCCGCCCGGAATTGACGCCGCCCGTGGCCGAGGGCGCCGCTTTACAGTCGCCGCCGCTGGTTATCTCGGCCCGCACCGAGGCATCGCTGCGCGAACTGGCGCAGGGCTGGCACAACGCGCTTGCCGCGGCCCCGACCGACCGGGCGGCGGCCCTGCTGCGGGCGGCGGCGCGCCGTCGCGACCAGCATCCGCAGCGCCTTGTGGCCTGGGGCGGCAGCCATGCCGACACGGTCGCCGCGCTCGCCGATTACATCGCCGGCGCCGACAATCCCGATGTGATCACCGGTTCCGCGCTACGCGACGACAAGCTCGCCTTCGTGTTTGCCGGCAACGGCGCACAATGGGCCGGAATGGGCCGCCACACCTATCGTGCCAACCCGGTGTTCCGCGACGCGGTAAACGCCGCCGACCGGGCGCTGAACCCGGCGCTCGGCTGGTCGGTCGCCGCGGCAATCGAACGCGGTGTCGAGGCAACTGAACTGGTACGCGCCGATGTCGCCCAGCCGCTGCTGTTTGCGATCCAGGTCGGCATCGTCACCGTGTTGCGCAGCCTCGGGATCGAGGCGGCGGGACATATCGGGCACAGCGTCGGAGAGATTGCCGCAGCGTGGGCCTCAGGCGCCTTGTCTCTGCCCGCAGCGGCACGCGTCGTCGTCGCCCGCAGCCGACACCAGGAGCGCACGCGCGGCAACGGCCGCATGGCGGCGTTGGCGCTGGGTGGCCCGGCGGCGGAAGAATTGCTCAACGAACTCGGCAGCCCGCTCGAGGTGGGCGCGATCAACGCGACCCAGTCGGTCACCGTGTCGGGGCCGCGCGAGGCAATCGAACGGCTGGGTGCCGAGGCACAACGCCGCGGCGTCGCCTTCCGCGCGCTCGATCTCGAATTCGCGTTTCATTCCGCGGCAATGGACCCGACACGCGGCGGGCTGATCGCCGATCTTAAGGGCCTGACATCCGAGACACCACAAACCGCGCTGGTCTCGACCGTCACCGGCGAAGCCGTCGTCGCAGGTGAACTCGACGCCGAGTACTGGTGGCACAACATCCGCTCGCCGGTGCGCTTCACCGATGGGATGGCGGCGCTGCTCGCAGCGGGATGCAGGATCCTCGTTGAAATCGGCCCACATCCGGTTCTGCAATCCTATCTGCACGACGCATTGCGCGCCGCCGATGCGCAGGGCCGCGTTCTCGGCAGCCTGAGCCGGAGGCAGGGCGAGGAAGACCCGTTCCCGGCAATCGCGGCGCGTTGCCATGTCGCGGGATACGACATTGTCGGCGCCCCTGCCTTCGATGGCCCGGTCGAATTGCGAGGGTTGCCGCTCTATCCCTGGCAAAAGGAGCGCTTCTGGTTCGAGCGCACCGTCGAGGGCACAAACCCGATCAACCCGCCATTCGGTCACCCCCTGCTCGGGTTCCAGCAAAACGGCCCGGTGCCGTTCTGGCTTAATCATCTCGATCCCGAGGTATTGCCCTGGCTGGGCGATCACGCCATCGAGGGTGTGCCGGTCATGCCGGCCGCCGCGGTTCTCGAAATGGCGTTGGCGGCCGCGTGGTTGCGCCGCCCGGATGCGCGCGCGCTCGAAATCGTCGATCTGGAACTGCGCCGCCCGCTGCCGTTCGAGAAGGGCCGGTCGCGCGAAGTGCGCAATGTCATCGCCAGCGAGGACGGCGATTGGGAATTGACGAGCCGGCCGCGTCTCTCCGACGAGCCGCCGACGCTGCACGCTGTCGCACGCCTGATGACGGCCGGCGATCATCAGCCGATGCCGCCCGCGGCCGAGCTGAAACCGGCTCGCGGCGAGGTCGGCGCGGCAGCGCTCTATCGCCTCGCGAAACAACTCGGGCTCGATTACGGGCCGCAATTCCGCACGGTCAAGCGCATCGAACTGCTCGACAGCGGCGAAGCGATGGTGCACCTCGACCCGTCTGTTATCGACGCGCCGCTCGACGACTACCTGATCCACCCGGCTTTGCTCGATGGAGCGTTGCAGGGCTTGCTGGCGCTGATCGCCGAGCGCGAGACCGAGCTTGACGGCGTCAGCTTTCTTCCGTGGCGGTTCGGCCGGGTTCGTCTTGTCGGCCCCTTTGGACGTCCTGCGAGCCGTGCCCGCCTACGGGTGACGCGGGTCGGTACGCGGTCAGCTTCGGCCGAGATCGTCCTGTTCGACGCCGCCGACGAACCGATCGGCGAATTATCGGAGTGCTGGTTCCGGCGTGTTGCGCTAACCCGTCGCGGCGGGTCCGAGGACAGCGCCCTGCACATCGACCTGGTGCCGGCGCCGCTCACCGAGGCCGCCAGCCCAACCATCCTCGGACAGATTGAGCGGGTCGTCGCCAACGCCGCGCCGCGCCGCGCCGCGCCAGAAGACGGACCGGAAAGCGGACCAGACGAGCACGCTCTGTTGCTTGACGCGCTGATTGCCGCCGTGGCGTGGCAATCGATCGTTGCGATCGCCACTCCGGACCGGGCTTTCGCCGTCGAGGAATTAGTCCAGACCGGCGTATTGGCTGCGGATGCCGTCGGCATTTTCGGCTCGCTGCTGCGCCTGCTGGAGAATTTCGGGGCCGCCACGGAAGCAGCCGGCCTGTGGACGGTTCCGGCGGTCAACGATCTGCCTGATATCGCCGAATTGTGGCGCCTGTTGCTTGCCGAGGCGCCGGAACTGGTTGCCGAGTTGGCGATGGTTGCGGCAGCGGCAGAGGAGTTGCCGAGGCTGCTTGCCAGCGGTCCGCGTGCCGGCGATGCCGCACCGCCGCCGATGGTCGAGCACCTCGTGCATGGCTCGCCGGTCAGCGCAGCCGGGATTGAGCTGGTTTGCCAAGCGCTCGCAGAAATTGCCCGCGAATGGCCCAAAGCCCAACCGCTGCGTGTGCTGGAAATCGGTGCGGATGGCGGTGCCACCCGGCGCATTCTCGACCGGCTGACACAGTCCGGCATCGCCTTTACTTATCGTGCGACCAACCCTGAGGCGGAACAAGCCGCGCGATTGGGGTTCATCGTAGCTGATGCGGCCGGTGCCAGCGCGGCATGCTGGTCGCCGCGCGACATTGATGACGATATCGACGACGCCCGGTTTGATATCATCCTGTCGGTACATGCTTGCGCCCGGCTGCAACTCGACACCGATGCATTGTCGCGGTTGCGCGATCGGCTGGTGCCCGGCGGGTTGTTTATTGCCGTTGAACCGGCCCCTAACCCATTGTGGGATCTGGTTTTCGGGCAGTACTCCGGGTGGTGGCGCGGTGCCAGGAACGATGTGTCCGCGGCCTCTCCGCTCCGTTCCGGCGGTGAATGGCGCAGCGAACTGGCGATCGGCGGCTTCGACGATCTCGGCACCGCGATCGTCGCGGCCGGCCCGTGGCCAAGCGCGGCGCTGTGGGGGCGGGCGCCGTCGATAGCCGCCGCAGCACCCGCGCAGCGGCCCTCGCATGCGATCAGCCTGATCGATACCGGCAGTCCCGGAGCGGTCGGATTTGCCGCCGAACTGACACGCGCCGGGCACCGGGTGAGCACGATCGATGCGGCGGCGTTCGCGACCGCGGCCGAAACCGATGCGGAAGCCGGCGATACCCGGTTTGCCGTCGTGCTGATCGACGACACCGGCGATGACGCCGTCGCGCAAACGGCGCGGGCAATTTCGCTCGTCGCACGCGTCGCCAGCGTCGCCGCACAGCAGCATGTTCCGCTGTACCTGGTAACGTCAGGGGCACAGCAAGCGCCGGATGGTGTCGCCGAACCCGCAATAACCGGTGCGGCGATCTGGGGTTTCGGACGGGTTTTGTTTAACGAAATGCCGCGGCTGTCGTTGCGCCTGATCGATCTGCTGCCGGGATTGCCGGGCGCCGAACGAGCCGCCCGCTTTGCCCAAGAGTTGGCAGCGGCGAGCGATGAAACCGAGATTGTCTGGACCGCGGCGGGGCGTCACGTTCTGCGCTTGCGGCGTGGCCTGCCGCCCCGCTGGGCCGATGCCGGCGACGCATTGGCGCTGACCAGCGCACAGCAGGGCGGTCTCGACTCGTTGGGATGGCAGGCGAATACCCGGCGTGCGCCGGGAGCCGGCGAGGTCACGATCGACGTGCATGCCGCGGGGCTCAATTTCCGAGACATGATGTGGGCGATGGGCCTCCTGCCGGAGGAGGCGCTGATCGACGGTTTTGCCGGCCCGACCTTTGGTCTCGAATGCGCCGGCATCGTCCGCGAGGTTGGCGAGGGGGTCAGCGATCTGGCGGTCGGCGACCGTGTCGCCGGGTTTGCACCGGCGGCGCTCAGCACCGAGGTTACGACCGCAGCGCATGCGGTGACCCGGGTGCCCGAAGATATGAGCTTTGCCGCGGCGGCGACCATTCCGGTCACCTTCGTCACGGCGATTTACGCGCTCGGCACGCTGGCCCGACTGGCCCCTGGCGAATTGGTGCTGGTGCACGCGGCAGCAGGTGGCGTCGGGCTCGCCGCGATCCAGTATGCGAAATATCGCGGCGCTATCGTCATCGCGACGGCTGGCTCAGAGGTCAAGCGGGCCTTTCTGCGGCTTGCCGGTGCCGATCATGTGCTGGATTCACGCGATCTCAGTTTTGCCGATGCGATACGCGAGATCAGCGGCGGAGCCGGGATCGACGTGGTGCTCAATTCGCTGAGCGGCGAGGCGATGGAGCAAAGCCTCAGCGTCCTCAAACCGTTCGGCCGCTTTCTCGAACTCGGCAAGCGCGATTTCTATCTCAACCGTCGTATCCATCTGCGCCCGTTGCGCCAGAACATCACCTATTTCGCGATCGATGTAGACCAGTTGCCGGTGCAGCGGCCCGATCTGGCGCGAGCCTTATTGACCGAAGTCTCCGAAGCCTTGCGCGAGGGCGCAATCCGGCCTCTGGCGCACCGCACATTTGCGTTTGCCGAAATCGGCGAGGCATTCCGGCTGATGCAGGCCTCCGGTCACATCGGGAAACTGGTTCTGGTGCCGGACGGCAATGCCGGGGTGAAATTGCGGCAAGCGGCGGAACTCGGACTGCGCCCTGACGGCACCTATCTCGTCACCGGCGGCATCAGCGGCTTTGGCTTTGCCGCGGCACGATGGCTGGCGCAGCACGGCGCCACATCGCTCGCTCTGGTCGGCCGCCGCGGCGCCGACACACCTGAAGCAGCAGCGCGCATCGCCGAACTGCACAATCTTGGCGCCGAGGCCCGGCTCTATGCCGGCGATGTCTCTGACGAGGCGTCGCTCGCGGCTGTGCTGACGCAGATTCGCCGCGACCAGCCGCCGCTGCGCGGTGTGGTGCACGCCGCATCGGCCATCGCCGACGGGCTGGCCAGCGATGTCGACAACACGGATATCGCCGGCATCCTGGAAGCCAAGCTCGGCGGGGCATTGGCGCTCGACCGGTTGACGCGGGATGACCCGATCGAGTTGTTCCTGCTGTTTTCCTCGGCGACGACATTGCTCGGCGCACCGGGGCAAGGCGTATATGTCGCCGCCAATCTCGCGGTCGAGGCCCTGGCGCGACAACGGCGCGCCGCCGGCCGGCCGGCGCTCGCGGTCGCCTGGGGACCGATCGAGGATACCGGATACCTTGCTGACCGGCCGGAAACCCGGGACGCGCTGGCACGGCGGCTCGGCGCCAAGCCAATGCCGGCGGCGCAGGCGCTGGCTGCATTGCCCGCGCTGGTGGAAAGCGGCCTTGCAGCTCCCGCCTTTGCCGATACCAGCTGGAATGAGGCCCGCCGTTTCCTGCCGATCCTCGCTTCTCCCGTCTTCGCCGAGCTTCGTTCCGATACCGGCTCCTCGCCGGGCGACGACACGCTGATCGAGCGGCTGTCGGAACTCAGCTCGGACGAGGCAGTGGCGCTCCTCAAAACCGCGGTTGCCGAGGAAGCCGCCAATATCCTGCGGCTGCCGGCGTCGGGCATAGATCCGCTGCGCCCACTGTCCGAAATGGGCATGGATTCGCTGATGGCGGTGGAACTGCGCTTGGCTTTAGAAAGCCGGCTGCGCATCGATCTGCCGCTGATGTCGCTGGCGGAAGGGACCAGCGTTGCATCGATCGCAATGCGGCTGGCCAACGCGGTGTCGTCGTCGCGGCCGCACGCTTCCGAAATAATGGGTTTGGCCGAGCGTTACGAGGGAGGCGCCGATAACCGGCTGGCCGAAATGGCGGACACGGCGGACCGGTTCGGCCCGCTCGACATCAAATCGGAAGCGGCGGAATAACCTGTGGCGGCTGGGCGCAATCTTTTCGGGCTATCGGCGCAGGCCAAGGCCAAACTGCTCGAAAAACTCTCGGCGGCGGCAGTAACACGGCTGTCAGCGGTTCCCGCGCGACGGTCGGCGGCGGCCCGCGGTGACAGCGATACCGGCCGCCTCGACGTATCGGAGCTTGAGGCCTGTCGCGAAATCCGGGTCATCGAGGAAGCCGCCGAATATCTCGGTATAGCCGATCCGTTTTTTCGCACGCATCAAGGCATCGCCGGCGCCGAAACCGCGATCGACGGGCACGCCTACGTCAATTTTGCGTCATATAATTACATCGGGCTCAACGGCGATCCACGGGTCGCCGCGGCGGCCAAGGCAGCGATCGACCGCTACGGCACCTCGGTGTCGGCGAGCCGTCCGGTTTCGGGCGAGCGGCCATTGCATCGCGAGCTGGAAGCAGCGCTGGCGCGGGTTCACGGCACCGAAGACGCTGTCGCCATGGTCGGTGGTCATTCGACCAACGTAACCGTGATCGGGCATCTGCTCGGCCGCAACGACCTCATCGTGCACGATTCGCTGATCCATAACAGCATCGTACAAGGTGCGATGCTGTCGGGCGCGCGGCGCGTGCCGTTCCGCCATCTCGATCCTGAGGCCGCCAACAAGGTGCTCGGCGAAACCCGCTCGCGCCACAGCCATGCCCTCCTTGTCATCGAGGGGCATTACAGCATGGATGGCGATGTTCCCGACCTCGCGGCGTTTGTCGCGGTGGCGCGGCGCCATCGTGCATGGTTGATGATCGACGAAGCACATGCGCTGGGTGTGCTCGGCCCGCGCGGTTTCGGCTCCGCCGACCTTGCCGGCATCGACCCTGATGAGGTCGATATCTGGATGGGGACGCTCAGCAAGAGCCTCGTCTCCTGCGGCGGCTATATCGCCGGCCGCAAGGAGCTGATCGATTATCTGAAACGCATGGCCCCGGGGTTTGTATTTTCGGTCGGCATGGCGCCGGCGGCCGCCGCCGCCGCGCTGGCCGCGGTCGAAATCCTGGAGCGCGAACCCGAACGGGTACGCCGGCTGAACGAGCGCGCGGCGTTGTTCCTGCAGCTGGCGCGCGACGGCGGCCTCGATGTCGGCGGCTCGGTCGGCGCCGCGATTGTGCCGATCATTACCGGCAGCTCGATTGGTGCCGGGCGGTTGGCGCAGGCCCTGTTTCGCCGCGGCATCAATGTCCAGCCGATCCTTTACCCAGCGGTGCCCGAACGTGCCGCGCGGCTGCGCTTTTTCCTGACGGCGGAGCACAGCGAGGCGCAAGTGCGCGACGCGGTCGGCATCCTGCTCGAAGAAGCGAAGTCGGTCGCCGCCGCACCGACCGATCTCGCCGCCGTGACGCGGCACCTCAAGCGGTCGCTGCCGGCCGCGTCGTAACGACTACGATATGCCGGGGACCGGAGGCGCCGCCACTTTGGCGATAAAGCGGTCGACCGCGACGAAATAATCGTCCCAGCGCGGCGGTGTCCATGCTTGCAGGCGGGCAAGCTGGGCCGCACGGCGTGGCGAGCCGGGCGCCGCATAATCGAGCACCGCCTGCCGCCAGCCCAGGCCGTCGAGCGGATCGAAATATTCCGGCACCGCTCCACCGGTCTCACGCAGTGCGGCGATATCGCTGCACAGCGCCGGAATGCCGAGCTGCAGCGCCTCGATCAGCGGAAAGCCAAATCCTTCAGCGAATGACGGCAGCAGCATCGCGCAGGCGCCTTGCAGCAGCCGCACCATTTCGCTGTCCGGTAGGGTGTTGTGCTCGATGACGGTGCGGCGCACGCCGGGCGAACGGTCGAGCATATCGACAACGTTCTCGGTCTCCCAACCGCGCTGTCCGACCAGCACCAGCTTCGGCGCCTTGTCCCCCAGTTCGGTCGCCAGGCCGCGCCAGAGGTTGAGCAGCAGCAGGTGGTTCTTGCGCGCCTCGATCGTGCTGACATACACGAAATAAGGTCGTGCCAACGGCGGCGGGCCTCCCACTCCCACAGGAGGCAGATCGGCGCCGAAGGGCGCGACCAGGACCGGCGGGGTGCGGCCGACAGCATCGAGATATGGCTGCATCGCAATGCCGGTCACCGCCGAATTGACGATCAGCGCATCCGCCAGCAGCGCCGCCGTCTCGATGCGGCGCCGATGGTTTTCGGCCTGTCCGGGTTTGGCATATTCGGGAAATTCGATCGGGATCAAATCGTGGATCAGGCAGACGAATCGCGCCGCGCCGCGCTCTTTGAGCCGGGCGATCAGCGCATGGCGTTCGAGATGATGATGCGACACCAGCAGATAGACCGGCGGTGACGCGTCATGCCGCATCTGCGCGGTCACGGCGCGCTCGCGCCCGGCAAGCAGCGCCAATTGCACCTGGCGCGCGATCTGACGCACCTTGCGGTCCTGTCGTTCAGCGTCGCGCGCGCCACGCCACGCCGAACCGATTGCCCGCACGAATTTCCGCGCGGCGCCATCCGGCACCAGCCCCAGCCGCCGCCCTGCCACCACAGCAGCAAAGCACACGGGGTCATCCGCCGCGATCAGGTGTTCGGCAAATGCCAGCTCAACCCGGTCGATACCGGTCGGGGTGCCACGGCCGGCGCGCGACAGCAAGCGCGACAGATCGAGCGCTATCACGGTGCCGCTCTTGCCCAGCCGCCGGCATGCGGCGACTGGATCGGCACCACCGCCAGCGGCACCATCAAGTCGGAAGGCGCGTCGTCAGGGCGCCGCGCTCTTGACGACGATGCCGGTGATGACCGGGCCGGTCAGCGTGTTGAGCAGGGTGAAGAACTTCTGCAACTCGTTCAGATCGGCGTTCGCCACGTAGATGATGTCCTTGTCTTCGAGCGGGAATCGCTGAGCAAGGAAGTAGGATTTGGCGTTGCGCAGATCGAGCCGGTAGACGATCGGCGAACTGCCGCCGGGACCCGTGGCAATCTGCGGCCGGCCGAGCGCCTTGACAATGTTGGGCGGCTCGAAGCGGAACAGGAACACGCCCGCCGGATCGGATCGCATATCCTGCAGCCCGCCGGCTTTCGCCAGCGCCTCGACCAGTGTCATGTGTTCGGACGTGAACGGGAATTGCGCATTGGCGCCGGTAGCACCGAACGCCGTAAAGGATTGCGGCAGGCGCACCAGGGTCAGCACGTCGCCGGGCTGGGCGTAGATATTCTCCAGCGGATCAGAGACCAGCGCCTCCATCGGGATCGTCGCAGTGACGCCGTCGCGCGACAGCCGCACAAACGTCTCGTACACCGGCGATTTGGCGCCGCCCGCGGCAGCGATCAGGTCGAGCAGGCGATCGCCTTTCAGCGACAGCGGCACCCGCGCTCCACCGACGACCTCGCCAGTCACTGTGGCGCTGTTGCTGACGCTTCTTGTGACGGTGACGATGACCTGCGGCTCGATCGCCTTTTCGGCGAGCCGTTTTTCGACCGTTCGCTGTACTTCGACCGGAACGTGTCCGGCCACCGGGATGCGACCGGCAAACGGCACGCTGATCATGCCGTCACGGCCGACCATCTGTTCGGGGATCGTGACGCTGCGCGATCCTGCAGAGACGTGATCAGTCGGCGATGCGCCGAACAACCCGCCCCCGGCAGCTTCCCAGATCGAAACAACGACGCTGTCGCCGACGCCGATTTTCGGCTGCGGCGGCCGGCCGTATTTCTTGAACCGGGCGTGGAATGTCTCGCCCGGCGTCGCGAGCAAAGCGGCGACAACGTTGTCGTCGATATCCACGAGATCAAACTGGGTCTGATTGCCCGCGACCTCCTGGCTCTTGAGATCGCTCGCGGTCGGCCCGGAAGTGGGCAACGACGAACATCCCGCCAACAGGCAGGCAACAACACCGATAACGGCAACTAGCCTCATCGCCCCCGACTCTGGTTGCGCGAGACCCGGACGATCGCCCCGGCTTTTCCATCAAACGTCGCGAGCGTCACCGAGAAGGCAGCGGCTTTCATTGCCGTCGCATACCTCTCGACCCGACCCGACCGATCATGGATACCACTCGCTGTGCTGAAGAAACCGTGCGCCCTGAACGGACACAGGTCCGTGCCGTTCAACCGGTCGCGGCGGCGGACACCGTGCCGGTTCGCTCGCAGGTAGTCAAACCACTTGTACGGCCGTCGCGATCATACGAGCGCTGTAGACGCCCATCCAGCCGATTGGATCGAGCCACCCTTTTTCGTTGCGGGGCGGCTGGATCGCCCGGATATGGGCATCGGTAATCTCGGAAAGCCCACTGATGACGTGCGGCGGGTCGCCCTCGGTCGACCAGAAGAAATGCGCGCTGCCGGCCACCGAATGCTTGGCGACGAGACAATTCGGCGCACCGCCATCCGGGTTGTAGAGACCAACCGCCGAATAGCTCTCCTGGTGACTGACGACCATGACGCCTTCAGTGCCCGGAAACGCGTATTTCATTGCCGAAAACCAGCGGCACAGACCGGCCAGTTCAGCTTCGGTAAATTCATAGTTGCCGGGATCGCGGTATACCCCGCAATCGACGCCCGGCCTTCTGGCGCGGACCGTTGGCGGGAAGGGTATGACATTTGTCGTGTCGGACACTTTGCCCCCAAATCAATCCCGCCGTGGCGGGCCAGACCCCTGTTCTGCACGCACCGCAGGCGTCGGACGAACACACCGACCCCTGCGCTGCCAACGGAACGTAAACGAACCGAAAGAGCGGGTAGTTAGTGACTACTTTGCGAAGTTCGGTCGACACAGTTCCTTGGCAGGCGCGGAGCAAAGAATACAATCATGCGCCGATTTGGAGTCAATTAAGCCAAGGATGGGGACAGGCTTTTAGCGCCAATCGTGCTCTTTAAGCAACAGTGGCAAAATGGCGACAGGCTGTTAAACCCTTGGTTTGGTGCGCTCCACCAAACCCGAAATGCCGGCCTAATGGGCCAGGGCGACCGGTTCCACCGAAACGCGGACAATGCCAGCGCGCCGCATGTCGAGCCGGTCAGCGACGTTGGGAGATACGTCGATCAGCAGTGAATGGCTCACTGGTCCGCGGTCGTTGATCTTGGCGATGACTGAACGGCCGTTGGTCAGATTGGTGACGCGCACCATCGAGTTCAGCGGCAGCGAACGATGCGCGGCAGTGGCATGGACCGCATCGAGCAAATCCCCGCTCGCTGTCCGGCGGCCGACATGATAGCCGCCGTACCAGGCTGCTGAGCCGATTTCACGCCGCCCGATAACCCTGACCGAGCCGAGATACTGATCGGGTGGCGGCAGCGCGACGGTATGCAGCGCTACCGGCTTGGCACGGCGAGGTTCGGCTTGACGAGATTCAGCTTGACGAGATTCAGACGAGCGGACTTCGGCTGTACGGATGTTGGCGGTGCGGACATTGGAGCGTCCGTTGCGCACCGCGATAAGCCGATCGGGTGGTGGGCGATTGTTTTCCACCCTTTGTCGACTGTCTGGCGTCTGTCTGTGGTCTGACACCTGGCGCTTGACGGCGGTTTTTCGTGCCGCTGTCGCCTCGTGCCTGACGGGTTTTGATTTGCCGCCCGACGCGGCGCGGTGATGGCCTGACTGAGCCTCCTTCGCCATCGCTGTCGTCGATACCAGCAGCAACGCGAGGGACAGCCCTATTGCCTGACGCACCCTCATCCGCATGTGTCTCCATCTTGTTGGCAAGGCCGCACATGCCGGCAAGACATGGCGCACCGTCTCTCTGACGGGGTGGGGGATTGCGATTTTGCCGTCCCGAACGATTGGGGGGTGTCCGGGTTGAGCGAGGGAAATGCAGCGGCACCCTAGTAAGCTACTCGCCAGATTGTCAACCTTACCGACATGAAATGCCGCGACGCCGGAAAGTTGGACAGAGACTTATTATTCTTGCGATTAATTCACTGCCCATCTGATAGACATAATAATTATCAGGTCATATTATTTGTGTCAGCACATCTGGCCAAATCATCTGCAAGACGTAAAAAATATACGCAGACGCATCAAAAACTGCCGCCGTCACGCGCAAAATTTGCCGCGCGATGCGGATTCCGACTTGGATTTTCGCCGCTGAATTTCGCCCCCGAATTTCGCCACCAAATTCGTCCCTCGGGCCGCGACGGACTATATATGTCGCAGGTGACGGATCTTAGGGAGAACCCACAATGGCAGCACGCGAACGCGCAGTAATCGTCGGAGCGGGGTCGGGCTTGAGCGCGGCTCTGGCGCGGCGCTGCGCCGGTGACGGTATGGAGGTCGTGCTGGCAGCACGCGACGTGGGAAAACTGGACGCTCTGGTCGGCGAGACCGGCGCAACCGCGATCGCCTGTGATGCGACCAGTGCGGCCGATGTGGCAAAGCTGTTTGCCGCGATCGATACCAAGGGCGGCACCTTGGACCTGGTCGTCTACAATGCCAGTGGCCGGGCGCGCGGGCCGATTGTCGAACTCGACCCGGCGGCGGTCGAGCAGGCGGTCAAGGTAACCGCCATCGGCGGCTTTCTGGTCGCCCGTGAAGCCGCGATCCGCATGACCAAGCAGGGCCACGGCACAATTTTGTTTACCGGCGCCAGCGCCGCCGTAAAGGGCTATCCCCGCTCATCGTCATTCGCGATGGGCAAGTTCGCGCTGCGCGGCCTGGCGCAAAGCCTGGCGCGCGAGCTGCAGCCGCAGAACATCCATGTCGGCCATATCGTGATCGACGGCGGCATCGCAAAACAGGCTGATCCACGCGCCAACGAACGCGGTCCCGACGGGTTGCTCGATCCCGATGCCATTGCCGACACCTATCTGTCGCTGCATCGCCAGCCGCGCAGCGCCTGGGCCTGGGAAATCGAGCTGCGCCCCTGGATCGAGAATTTCTGACGCCCGAGCAACCGTCGGTGGCCGGCCCGGTTCGGCACTCGATTCCGCCTCGGACGTTGACTCGCGGCGCCGAGGTCGTTAACGTATTGCATGGCTTACGCGCGCAACGAGCTGCGACTTACCTATTCGGCGTCCTGACGGACGCCGCGGTCGGCTCGCTCGTTCCCTGATCGGGAACATTTTTTCGCGCTAGGTGATTTCGATGACATCGATGGTTCGGAAATTCCGCATTGCGGCGCGCGCCACAGCGTGTGTGTCGCGACTTAGCACCGGCCGGCGCGACTAACGCCGCCGGCCCAGCGCCGTCTTCCGACTATCGCTGCGACCGCCGCCGGTTCTTTTTGTACCGTTGGCGGTCCGTCTCAGGAGTGTCCGTAATGTCCGTGATGCCAATTCATAAATATCGCCCGTTCGCCCCGATCAATCTGGCCGACCGCAAATGGCCGTCGCGGGTCATCGACAAGGCGCCGATCTGGTGCAGCGTCGATCTGCGCGACGGCAACCAGGCGCTGGTCGAGCCGATGGGGCCGGAGCGCAAGCGCCGCATGTTCGAGTTGCTGGTCAAGCTCGGCTTCAAGGAAATCGAGGTCGGGTTTCCGGCCGCTTCGGACACCGATTTTGCCTTTGTCCGCGAAATCATCGAAGACGGGATCATCCCCGACGACGTCACAATCCAAGTGCTGACGCAGGCGCGCGGCGAGTTGATCGAGCGCAGCTTCGAATCGATCCGCGGCGCCCGGCGCGCAATCATGCACCTCTATAATTCGACCTCGACCCTGCAGCGCCGTGTCGTATTCGGGCTCGACGAGGCCGGCATCACCGATATCGCCGTTACCGCCGCCCGGCAGATTCGCGCCCTGGCCGAGGCGATGCCCGAAACCGACGTGATGTATCAGTATTCGCCAGAAAGCTTTACCGGCACCGAACTGCCTTACGCCGTCGAAATCTGCGAAGCAGTCATGGATGTGTGGCAGCCGACGCCGCAGAAAAAAGTCATCTTGAACCTGCCGGCGACCGTCGAAATGGCGACACCGAACATCTATGCCGACCAGATCGAATGGTTCGGGCGCAACATCCGCAACCGTGATTGCATCGTCCTCAGCCTGCACCCGCACAACGACCGCGGCACCGGGGTGGCGGCCGCCGAACTCGGCGTGATGGCCGGCGCCGACCGCGTCGAAGGCACCCTGTTCGGCAATGGCGAGCGCACCGGCAATGTCGATGTGATGAACCTGGCACTGAACATGTACAGCCAGGGCATCGACCCGCAACTCGAAATCCGGGATATCGACGACATCGTCCGCACTGTCGAATACTGCAATCAGTTACCGGTACATCCGCGCCATCCCTATGCCGGCGAACTGGTTTACACGGCGTTTTCCGGCTCGCATCAGGACGCGATCAAAAAAGGCTTCGACGCGCTGGAAAAGCGCAACGACGATCTGTGGGAGGTCCCCTATCTGCCGATCGACCCGAAAGATCTGGGGCGCAGTTACGAGGCGGTGATCCGGGTCAATTCGCAATCCGGCAAAGGCGGCGTCGCTTACCTGCTGAAAGAGGATCACGGGCTCGACCTGCCGCGCAACCTGCAGATCGAATTTTCCCGGATCGTGCAGGAAGTCACGGACCGCACCGGCAAGGAAATGAGTAGCGCCAACATCTGGTCGTTGTTTCAGGAAACCTATCTCGGCCGTGACGGCATCGCGCTGGTCGATTATTCGCTGCTGCCGGAACCGCGCCCCAACGAACGCCGCATCGTCGCGACAATCGCGGCGGACGGTGTCGAGCGGCGCATCGAGGGGGTCGGCAACGGGCCGATAGCCGCCTTTGTCGATGCTTTGAAGCGCGATCGCGGCATTGCCCTGACGGTGCGCGACTATCAGGAAAATGCGGTCGGCGCCGGGGCCGACGCACAAGCTGCGGCCTACGTGCAAATCAGCAGCACGGGTGACAATACGCTGTACGGAGTCGGCCTCGATAATGATATCGTCACAGCGTCGCTGAAGGCGGTGGCGAGCGCCGCCACCCGCGCCGCGGCGCTGGGCCGCGCCGAATAGACCGTGGCGAGCCAGCGCCCTGCCTTGAACTGCGGAGCCTCACATGTTCGTTATGTTCCAGAGGACGGACACGCTCCCCGAGATGCGGGCGCTGGTCAACACCGACCACGTCGTGGCGGTGTTGCCGATCAGCGGCGGCATCAAGTCAAAGATTTATCTGGTTACCGGCGAAGCCTGGGAGATCAGCCTGCCGTTTTCGCGGGCCTCAGGCGTACTGCGCGGTGAAACCGAGATGATCGCACCGACCAATGCCGCCGACCGCCGACCGGGTGCGGCCGGCCCTTCGGCGGCTCCGACCAACCCGATTGACCGCCGCTCCAACCCGCTGATCGCGCGCTAAACGCCGCCTTCGCCGGCGTCGGCAATACGGCAACTACAGCAGGTCGCGCAGCATAGCGACGAGCGGCTTGTCGGCCGGCGGCATCGCATAATCGCCAAGGCGCGGCGGGCGCACCCAGGCAAGCCGCTGGCCTTCACGCGCGGTCACGATGCCGGACCATTTGCGGCAGACGTAAAGCGGCATCAGCAAGTGGAACTCGGGATAGGTGTGCGAGGCGAAGGTAAACGGAGCCAGACAACTCGCCTGCACGTCGATGCCGAGTTCCTCGTCAAGCTCGCGGATCAGCGCGATCTCGGGCGTCTCGCCCGGCTGCACCTTGCCGCCGGGAAATTCCCACATTCCGGCCAGATGCTTGCCGGCCGGGCGTTCGGCCAGCAGCACCCGCCCATCGGTATCGATCAGCGCCACTGCGGCAACCAGGATGATCGGCGTTTCTGCCATTTTTTCTCCGATCCAGCCGCGTAACGCGAGCGCCGGTGCACGCGAAATCGGCTAAGCCAGCGCCCGATTATGTGCGCGGCGGCGCCGGGTTCGCGAGGTGCGGCCGAGAGCGCGGGACAGCGCGTCCAGCCGCCGCTGCACCGCTTCGCCGGCAAACAGGCTGCCGCTCGGCGGCAGTTCGAGAGCGAGGCCGGACGGCTCGCCGAGCAGCCGCACCTGGTCCAGCAATTCGAGCGCGCCGCCGCACAGCGTATAGGCGAGCCGCAGCGCCAATCCCAAGGCGCGTGCTTCGGCGGCGCCGGCATCGTCGATCAGGGGACGTGTCGCAAATTTGAGCGGATCGTCCGGCGCCCCGCCATATCGGGCATGCAGCGCGCCGGCGATAAATACCCGCTCGCGGTGCGTCAGATGGGCAATCGGCATGCGCAGGCTGCGGGTGAATGCGTGCTCCGCGCGGTAATCGGGATGCTCCGCCCAGGCAAAATCGCTGAGCCAGCAAACCGCGCGGTGCAGCCGCCCGGCGGACTCGTCGAGCTGCGGAAACACCGGCGCGGTCCAGCGCTGCAACCGGTCGCCGTCGCTGCGTGAGCGGGTTTGGCCAGTCGCGACGCCGATGCAGGCGGCGATCAGCGGATCGCCGTTGCCTCCTGCCGGCACGAGGCTCGAGGCATACCCTTCGCGCAGTCCATAGGCGGAGAAGACGATGCGCTCCGGACGCACCGCCGCGAGCAGACGGCGCAGGATCAGCGCCGCCAGCGGCACCAGTTCGAGGCGCTTGCGGCTGACCGCGGTGACCCGGTCGAGCGAGCGCCGCGACTGCCCCGCCATCATGTCGAGGAACTCCTCTGCCGGACGCCGCAAAACCGTATATTCGTGAATGATGTGCAGCGGGTAGTGCACCTGGTCCATGTGCAGGCGAGCGATGGCCCGCCATGCCCCGCCGACCAGGTAAAGCGTCCGGCCGACACCTTCGTGCAGGATGGCGGCGCGGTAGATTTCATGGTCGATCGCGTCGGTCAACGCCTTGCGGTTGTCGCCGAACGGGGCCAGCCGCAGCGGCCCAAGCGGCAGGGTAATGCCGGCGCCGATCGGCGCCACCGCATCGGCGTTTATCCGCACCACCTCGACGCTGCCGCCGCCGAGATCGGCGACGATTCCGTTCGCGCCGCGGATACCGGCAAGCACGCCGGCGGCCGACAAACGAGCCTCCTCGGTCCCGGCGATGATCCGCATTGGAACGCCGCACAGCCGCTCGGCCTTGGCCGCAAAGGCGCGCCCGTCGCTGGCTTCGCGCACCGCGGCGGTCGCAATGACCGCCAGATGATCGACTTGCAGCGCCCGCGCCAGTTCGACAAAACGCTGCAGATTGGCGAGCGCCAGTTCGACGCCTTCCGGGTTCAGCCGACCGCTCGCCGCGATGTCGCGGCCGAGCGCGCACATGACCTTTTCGTTGAGCAGCGGCAGCAGCGCCCCGCCGAGGCAGTCGAACACCACCAGACGCAGGGAGTTGGAGCCGACATCGACAACCGCGACTCGACGCAACGGGGCGGCGGCGTTGTGATCCGGCATCGACGCCTCCGGTAAAATCAGCGCGGGCAAAATCAGTAGACCAAAATCAGCGGGACAACATCATCGCGCCACCAGCTTTGGCCGACCGCGCTGGAGCGCCTTGCCGCGCCCCGACAGGCTGGGATTGGTCATAAAATAGGTGTGGGCGGCAAACCCGTCCTCTTCCTCGGCTGCCCCTCTCTTATACGAACTATCGGCGGCGAGGTTCCAGCTTTGCAGCGTATCGCGCAGATTGGCGACCATGATCTCGTCGAGGATCTGGCGATGCACTGTCAGGTTTTCGATCGGCACAAGCGCCTCGACCCGGCCGTCGAAGTTGCGCGGCATCCAATCGGCCGAGCTGATGAACACCAGCGCCTGATCGGACGGCAACCGGTTGCCGTTGCCAAAGCATACGATGCGGCCATGTTCGAGAAAGCGTCCGACGATGCTCTTGACCCTGATGTTTTCCGACATGCCGGGCACGCCGGGCCGCAGGCAACAAATGCCGCGCACCACCAGGTCAACACTGACGCCGGCCTGCGACGCCTGGTACAGCAGGTCGATGATCGCCGGGTCGACCAGCTGGTTCATCTTGGCCCAGATCTGCGCCGGCTTGCCGGCTTTGACGTTGACGATTTCGGCCTCGATCAGTTCGGCGATGCGGGTGCGCAAGTTGATCGGGGCGACCGAAATTTTTTCCAGACTGGCGGGACGCGCGTATCCGGTCATGAAATTAAACAGCCGCGCGGCATCCTGGCACAGCGCCGGGTCGCAGGTGAAAAACGACAGATCGGTGTAAACCTTGGCCGTGTAAGGATGGTAGTTGCCGGTGCCGTAATGCACATAAGAGCGCAGTTCGCCGCCCTCGCGGCGCACCACCAGCGACACCTTGGCGTGCGTCTTGAGGCGCAGGAAACCATAGACCACCTGCACGCCGGCACGCTCCAGTTCGTGCGCCCAGCGGATATTGGCTTCCTCGTCAAACCGCGCCTTCAGCTCGATCATCGCGGTGACCGATTTGCCGGCTTCCGCCGCCTCAGCCAAGGCGGCGACGATGGGGCTGTCAGCGCTGGTGCGGTACAGCGTCTGCTTGATCGCGACGACCGCCGGATCGCGCGCTGCCTGACGCACAAAATCGACGACAACGTCAAAGCTCTCATACGGATGGTGAACGACGATGTCCTTCTGCCGGATCGCCGCAAAGCAATCGCCGCCGAAATCGCGGATGCGCTCGGGAAAGCGCGGCACATACGGGGTGAAGACGAGGTCGGGGCGCTCGTCGCTGATCAGCTTGCTGGTGTCGTTAAGGCCGAGAATGCCATGTGTCTCGAACACGTCCGCCGGCCCGGCGCCCAGTTCTTCGCTGAGAAAGCGGCGCAGATCGGGCGGCATCCGCGCATCGACCGCGAGATGGATGACATGCCCGCGACGGCGCCGTTTCAGCGCCGTTTCATACAGGCGGACGAGGTCTTCCGCCTCCTCCTCGATCTCGACCTCGCTGTCGCGCAATACCCGGAACACACCCTGCGCCACCACCGCGAAACCGGGAAACAGCCGGTCAAGAAACAGCGACAGCATCTGCTCGACCGGCAGATAGCGGATGCGGGTGCCGGGCAACTGGACAAACCGGCTAATCGAACTGGGAATGAGAATCAGTGCCTGCAGCCGCTCATTGTCGCTGATTCGCTCAAGCTGCAACGCGAGGCCGAACCCGCGATTGGCGACAAACGGAAACGGATGCGCCGGGTCGAGCGCCAGCGGCGTCAGGACCGGAAAGATGTCGGCCATGAAATACCGTTCGAGCCAGGTCCGGTCGCCGGGTTCGAGATCGGTCGGCGCGACCACCGCCACCCCCGCCTCGCCGAGTTGCCGCTGCAACGACAGCCATGTCGCCTGCTGCGCCACCATCAGCGCGCCGGCCCGCTCATGGATCGCGTCGAGCTGCTGGCTCGGGGTCATGCCGTCCTGGCTCAGCGTCATGATGCCGGCGAGGTTCTGGCCTTTCAGCCCGGCCACCCGCACCATGTTGAATTCGTCGAGATTGCTTGCCGAGATCGACAGAAAACGCAGCCGCTCCAGCAGCGGGTGCCGATGATTTTCCGCCTCGGCCAGCACCCGCTCATTAAACGCCAGCCACGACAGCTCGCGATTGATGAACCGCGACGGCGACGATGCGTCGCCGGGCCGGATGTCGACGATCTCTGCACTGCTGTCCACCGCACGCCTCCTGCCCGCCGCCAAACGGCGGGGCTGCGGGGTGTAATGCTACCGCCGAAATGTGACGGATGTCATGCACCGGCTGTGCCGCGCGCGCATGGCCTCGCTGGCGCAGCCGGTGTAAAAGCACGCCGCTAGGATGATTTTCGGGAGAGTGCGCATGATTCGAGCGGCGATTGTCGGTATCGGGCGGTGGGGCCGCACGCTGATTGGCGGCGTGCAGGGCAAAAGCGAGCAGATTCGCTTTACCGCCGGGCATAACCGCACGCGCGCCAATGCCGCGGCGTTCTGCGCCGATCACGGCATCCCGCTCAGGGACAGTCTCGACGATATCCTTGCCGATCCGGAAATCGACGCGGTGGTGTTTGCGACACCGCACAGCGAGCATGGCGGCCAGGTCGAGCGCACCGCGGCGGCCGGCAAGCACGTCTTCATGGAAAAGCCGTTCACTCTCGACCGCGCCAGCGCCGCACGCGCGGTCGATGCCGTGGCGCGCGCCGGCGTGGTGCTCGGCGTCGCCTATCCGCGCCGCTTTCATCCGGGCATGCGGGAAATGAAGGCGCGCATCGATGACGGCCGGCTCGGCACGATCGCGCATTGCTATGCCGAGCAGAACGGGCCGGCGGGGCTTTTTATGAACCCGCAATCCTGGCGCGCCGAGGCGGCGGAAGCCCCGGCCGGCGGCATGACCGCGATGGGCGTCCACAATCTCGACGCGATGATCTATCTGTTCGGGACGATCGACGAGGTCTACGCCACCAGCATCCGCCGCACGATCAGCTACGATGCGGAAGACACCACCAGCGTCATGCTGCAATTCACCAGCGGAATGTCAGCGGCCCTGCTGTGCTCGCTGGTAACGGCGGTGAGTTACCGCCTCGCGGCATTCGGCAGCAAAGGCTGCGCCGAATTGCTGACACCGGAAATGAAGTTCCAGTTCACCGCGGCGCCCGATGCGATGCCGGCCGGCCGACACACTCAGCCAGCGCCGGAAATCATCGAGCATCGCGGTTTCAATGGGCTGCGCGCCGAGCTGGAGGCGTTTGCCGCCGCGATCCGCGGCGAGGCGCCCTACCCGATCCCGCCCGACCAGGTCCTGCATTGCGTCGCCGCATTCGAAGCGATCATCCGCTCGGCCGCAACGCACCGGCCCGTCAAGATTTCCGAGATTTAGCCAGCCCCGCGAGTACCGGCCTGCGCCGGTATGACAAGCGAGGGGCGAACGGGGTAAAGTTCCCCGACGCAGAAGAGGAAACCGCCGATGCCCGTCACCGTACTTTACCCGGAAGCACGCCAGCAGCCGGACGATGTCGAACGCAATATTTTCGGACCGGATGTCCGCATCATCAAGCGCGACACGGCCGCTCTATCCGAGTTGTCGGATGCCGACTGCGCCGAAGCCGACGGGCTGATGATCATGGGCTTCCCGGTAACCGGCGCCGACCTTGGGCGCTTTAAGAAATTGCGGGCGATCGTGCGCATGGGGGTCGGCTACGACAAGCTCGACCGGCCCGCGGCGGCACAGCGCAACGTGCTCGTGTGCAACGTCCCGGATTACGGCACCACCGAGGTCGCCGACCACGCGATTGCACTCGCCCTCACCTTGCGGCGCGGCATTCTGCTGCATCACGAGCATCAGCGGCATGATCCGCCGGCGCCGTGGCGTTCGTTCCACGACCCGCTGATCCAGCGGCTCGGCACCCAGACCTTTGGCATTGTCGGGCTCGGCCGCATCGGCACCGCCGTGGCGTTGCGCGCCAAGGCATTCAACTTTCGCGTCGTGTTCTACGACCCGAAGCATCCCAACGGCACCGAACTGGGGCTCGGCATCGAGCGCGCTGCGACGCTCGAAGACCTGCTGCGTCAGACCAACACGCTGTCGATCCACGCGCCGCTGACCACCGAGACCAAGGGACTGCTCGCGCGCGAGCAGCTGTCGCTGCTGCCGCAAGGCGCCGTCGTGATCAATGATGCACGCGGCCCGATCGTCGATCTCGACGCGCTGCACGATTTGTTGAAAAGCGGCCATATCGCCGGCGCCGGTCTTGATGTGCTACCGGTCGAGCCGCCGGTCGAGCCGGTCCCGGAATTGTTGCGGGCCTACCGCGCCCGTGAAAAATGGCTCGAAGGCCGGCTCGTCATCACACCGCATTCAGCCTGGCTGACGCCGCATTCGGAGATGGACACACGGCGCAAATCCGCCGAAACGATGCGTGCCGCGTTGTTGACCAACAACCCGCAGAACGTCATCACACCGGATATGTTCTAGGCTGGCCTCCTGAATGGCAGCAAACATGGCAGCGCATCACCTTCACCTGCTGCGCCACGCCAAGGCCGCCTCGGACGATGGCGTCGAGGACGACCAGAGGCCGTTGAACCGACGCGGGCGGGAAGAAGCGCGCCGGGTCGGCGAAACCTTGCCGGCAGCGCTGGGCGCGCTCGACCTCGTGCTGTGCTCGGCGGCGGTGCGCACCCGGGAAACCGCGGAACTCGTGCTGGCGCATTTTGCGACGCCGCCGCGTATGCTGTTCGAGCAGGGGCTCTATCTCGCCGGCCGCGCTGCGCTGATGCGGCGGCTGCGACGCCTCGACGAAGCCGATGGCACCATCTTGCTGATCGGGCATAATCCGGGGCTGCACGAACTCGCGCTGGCGCTGGCGGCAATCGATTCGCCGGGTTACCCGGCCCTCGCCGCCGGCAAATTTCCGACGGCCGTGCGGGCAAGTTTTATGATCACGTCAGCCTGGGAGAACCTCGACCAGTCGCGCCACGCGATGACCGGCTACATGACGCCGAAATCGCTGCATGGTTAAAGGCGTCATCTGCCGGCCGGTCAGGCTCATCGTCGATACAGGCCCATCGGCACGTGTACTGTCGGTTTGATGCGGGCGAAGGAGATATGAATGCCTGATGCGTCGGGTTCGGACCCTGGACGGCAACAACGGCCGCGCAATGTGTTCGGCGAGCCGCTCGGCGAATGCTGCACCAAGCCGCTAACCGGGTTCTACCGTTCGGGCAGCTGTGAAACTGGCCCCGAGGATGTTGGCGTACATACCGTCTGTGCCCAGGTCGATGCCGATTTTCTGAATTTCTCGCGCGCCGCCGGCAATGATCTGTCGACCCCGGTTCCAGCTTTTGGCTTTGAGGGGCTGAAGCCTGGCGATTGCTGGTGCCTGTGCGCGGCGCGCTGGCTCGAAGCCTTCAAGGCCGGTAAGGCGCCCAAGGTGCGGCTCGGCGGCACGCATGAGGCGACGTTGGCGATCGTGCCACTCGACCTGCTGAAAAAACACGCGATCGATCTGACCTGAGGGAGGGAGGCGGTGCCAAGCTGGCTAACCAACCTGTTCGGGCAGGCAAAGCCGGGGCCGGCGTGGATCGAACAGGCGGAATTGCGTCGCGCGATCGGTCGCGAGGACAGGCCGATGGTCATCGACGTACGCGGACCGGACGAATTTGACGGGCCGCTCGGGCATATCGACGGCGCAGTCAACATTCCGCTGCCCGATCTGGCCGAGCACACCACCGGTCTCGCGGATGCCGGTTCGGCCATTGTCGTCGTCTGCCTGACGGATAAGCGCTCCGCGGCCGCCGCCGTGCAACTGGCCGAGGCCGGCATTCGCGGCGTCACGGTTTTACGCGGCGGCATGAAGGCATGGCGGGGGGAGTAGGGTCGCTTTACCGCACCGCGTCGGTGAGGCGCGACAGGTGATGACCGATATCGCCGAAGGTGTGTTCGATCACCATGACGCGGCGGAAATAATGGCCGACCGCGTATTCCTCGGTCATGCCGATGCCGCCGTGCAACTGCACCGCGTTCTGCGACACAAAGCGTGCCGCCTGCCCGACCGCGACCTTGACCATCGCGAGATTGCGGGCGCGCTCGGCGGGGTCTGCCTCATCGACCATCATGGCGGCGAGCATCGCCATGCTGCGGCCTTGCTCCAGCGAGGTGTACATCTCCGTTGCGCGATGCTGCAGCGCCTGGTTCTGACCGATCGGCTTGCCGAATTGCTGGCGTGTTTTCAGGTATTCGAGCGTCATCGCCTGCATTGTTTCCATCGCGCCAACCGCCTCGGCGGCGCTGGCGGCGATGCCGGCCTCGACAACCCGCTCGATAACCGGAAACGCGCCGCCGACCTCGCCGAGCACCGCATCCGCGCCGATCTCGACGGCGCTCAGCGAAATTTCCGCGGCCCGCATGCCGTCGCGCATTGCGTATGAGCGTCGCGCCACCCCGTTGGCCGCGGCATCCACCAAAAACAGTGTCATGCCGGCGGTGTCATTGCGGTCGCCGGCGGTACGGGCGCTGACGACTAGCATGTCAGCGCTGTCGCCATGCAGCACGACGCTTTTGGCGCCGTCCAATACCCAGCCGTCCCCGTTGCGGCGCGCCGTCGTCAGCACATCGGTCAGGTCATACCGCGCCTGACGTTCGCCATGCGCAAAGGCGAGAATTTTGCCGCCTTCGGCGATCTGCGGCAGCAGCGCCGCCTGCTGCACCGCGGTGCCGGCCAAGCGCAGCGCGGCGCCGCACAACACGACCGTCGCGAGATACGGTTCGAGCGCCAACACCCGCCCGAGCGCTTCCATCACCACCATCACATCGATCGGGCCACCGCCGAAGCCGCCATGTTCTTCTGAAAACGGCAGGCCGAGCAGCCCCAACTCGGCGTATTGCGCCCATAGATCGCGGCTCCAGCCATCCGCCTCCGCCGCATACGCTTTACGTTTTTCGAAGGCATAGCGGTCGGCCAGCAAGCGCTCGACGCTGTCGCGCAACAGCCGTTGTTCTTCGGTGAAATCAAAATTCATAAACGAAGGTCCTTCAGCGAACCGGCAACGGCACTCGCAGTACAACGCCGTTATTCCCGCGGCGGCCAGAATTGGTCAAAGGCCCAGCACGGCCTTGCTGACGATGTTTTTCATAATCTCGTTGGTGCCGCCATAGATCGAGGCGGCACGCAGGAAGAGGTAGCTGCGTGTGGCCTCGGTCGCCCAGTCCGGCCCCAACTCGGGTTCATTGCTGAGCGCCGCCAGTTCCTGCGCCCAATCCGGCATCGACAGCGGGCCGCCGACATCCATTGCCAGTTCGGTGGTCGCCTGCAGCAACTCGGTGCCTTTCAGCTTCAGCACCGCGGTCAGCGGGTCCTGCCGGCTTTCGCCGGCCTTCTGCTCCGACAGCACCCGCAGCTGGGTGATTTCCAATGCCTTGATCTCGGTTTGCAACTGCGCGATGCGGCGACGAAACTCGGCATCTTCGATCAGCGACTTTCCGTTGGCCCGCATGTCGCGAGCCGCTTCGGTCGAGAACGCAACGCGCTCCTTTGACTTGCCAAGGCGGGCAATACCGGTGCGCTCGTTGCCGAGCAGAAACTTGGCGACGTCCCAGCCCTTGTTTTCCTCATAGACCCGCATTGCTACCGGCACGCGCACATCGTCGAAAAACACCTCGTTGAGATGATGCGTGCCGTCGATCGAAATGATCGGGCGCACCGTGATGCCGGGGGTTTTCATATCGATCAGCAGGAAGCTGATGCCCTGCTGGCGTTTCTCCGCCTGCGGATTGGTCCGCACGAGGCAGAAGCACCAATCGGCCTGGTGCGCTGTCGAGGTCCAGATTTTCTGGCCGTTGACGATGTAGTCGTCGCCCTCGCGCCGCGCCGCGGTTTTCAATGCCGCAAGATCGGAGCCGGCGCCCGGCTCGGAAAAGCCCTGGCACCACCAATCGTCGAGATTGGCAGCGCGCGGCAGAAACCGGCTTTTCTGCTCGTCGGAGCCGAACTGGATCAGCACCGGCCCCAGCATCGTGATGTTGAACGGGTTGACCTCAGGTGCCGGCGTGGTCTGGAGTTCCTCCAGAAAAATCATGCGCTGCACCGGTGTCCAGCCCGGGCCGCCCCATTCCTTCGGCCAGTTATACGCGGCCCAGCCGCGCTTGTTGAGGGTGCGCTGCCAGGCAACCGTATCCGCTTTGTGCGGCGAGTGGCCAAGCCGCATGCGCTCGCGAATGTCAGCCGGCAGGTTGTCGCGGATGAACGCGCGCACCTCATCGCGAAACGCCGTCTCTTCCGGTGTGAAGCGCAGATCCATATGCGATCTCTCCTGTCCTGCGGGCGCTCCTTTAACATGGAGGCCGCCCTCCCGCCCATATCAAAGGCGGTGGTCCCTGAACGCTATTCGCGTTTTCGCTTGTTCATGTATACCGCGCGGAGCGATGCTTTTGCGACGGGCTGCCTTGCGCCACCAGGGAGGGGCGAAATGTCCAGGCAATACAGATTGATGTCGAGCGACGGGCATCTCGAAGTGCCGCCCGAACGCTGGATTCACCGGGTGCCGGAGAAATATCGCGACCGCGCGCCACACACCGTGCATCTGCCGGATGGCGGCGATGCCTTGATGATCGAAGGACAGCCGCTGCTCGAAGCCAATTTCCTCGATCTGCGCGCCGGCCGCGCCGCCGGAACCTGGCAGCCTTTCGGCCTCAAGGTCGCCGATGCGGCCGGCACCGGCAGCCCGGAGCAGCGCGTCAAGGAACAGGACCAGGATGGGCTTGACGGCGAAGTGCTGTTCGCTGCGATGGTCGCCGGCCCGGTATTCTGGCGCAACATCGCGCATGACGAGGTCTACAAGGCCGTCATCCGCGGCTACAACGACTGGCTTGGCGAAGAATACTGCGCGGTCGCGCCGGACCGGCTGATCGGCATGGGCGTGATCCCGATCACCAATGTCGATGACGCGATCGCCGAGATGCAGCATTGCAAAAAGCTTGGCCTTAAAGGCGTGCTGCTCGGCGGTTTGCCCAACGGCAAGGGCTATCCGACACCGGAAGACGACCGCTTCTGGGCCGCCGCGCTCGATCTCGACATGGCGGTGACGGTGCATGTGCAGCTCTATCGCACCGGCGCGCGGGCCAACCAGCCGACGATGAAGTACCCCAAGGAAGACCCCGCCATGATGGCGCGGCTGCGCCGGCCGTTTCTCGAATGGCTGGTCAATTTCGGCCTGCCGCCCTCGGTCGGCATGGCGCAGCTCGTGCTGTCCGGCGTGTTCGAGCGCTTTCCGAAACTCAAGGTATTCTTTGCCGAAACGCGGCTCGGCTGGGTCCCGTTCTGGCTCGAACACATGGATGTCTGGTATCAGCGGCATCTCGGCTGGGCCGAAGAGTATCTCGGGTTCAAGCCGCTGAAGGAGTTGCCGGCGACTTATGTGCGCGAGAACATCTATTTCAGCGTGCAGTACGAGCGGGTCGCGGTCGAAACGCGGCACCATGTCGGCATCGACCACATCATGTTCGCCACCGACTTCCCGCATATTGAAAACGAGTGGCCGAATTCGCGACCGATCATCGACGACATCTACGCCAACATTCCGGCCATAGAGCGCGACAAGATCTGGGCCGGCAATTGCGTCAGGTTTTTCAAACTCGACGCTGCGTAAGGCGTTGCTGCACCGCATCGCCCAGCAGGTTGCAGGCGATGACGGTCAGAAAAATCATCAGGCCGGGATAGACCGCGAGCAGCGGCGCTGTGGTCAGCGTCTCCTGTGCGTTGCTCAGCATCGTGCCCCAGCTCGCGAGCGGCGGCTGAATGCCGAGGCCGAGAAAACTCAGTACCGATTCGAGCAGGATCACGTCGCCGACGCTCAGCGTCGTCGCGACGATCAGCGGCGTCAGCACGTTGGGCAGGATGTGCCGCCACAGAATGTGCGGTGTCGCGGCGCCGAGGCTGCGCGCGGCGCGCACGAAATCGCGGTTGCGCGTCGCCAACGCCGCACCGCGCACCAGGCGCGCCGCCGTGGTCCAGCCTACGAGCACCGCCAGCACGACGATACGCAAGAGGCTGATGTCATCGGACTGCGCCAGCCCGGCCGGCACCCCGAGCTTGCGCAGATCGAGCGCTGCCAGAACAATCAGCAGCGGCAGCAGCGGCAGGGCGATAACCCCGTCGGTCGCGCGCATCAAAATCCGGTCGGTCCAGCCGCCGCGATAGCCGGCCACCAAGCCGATCAGCGTCCCCAAGGCGGCCGCAGCCACCGCCGCCGCGATGCCGATCGTCAGCGAGATGCGCCCGCCGTCGAGCAGCCGCACCAGCACATCGCGGCCGAGTTCGTCGGTGCCGAGCAGGTGCGGCAGCGATGGCGCCCCATATCGGTTCAGCAAATCGACCAGGTTCGGGTCGATCCCAAAAGATGCCGCGATCAGTGGGCCGGCAAATGCCAGCAGCGCAATCACCAGCAATACTGCCAGCGGCAATTTCACCGATAGGTAACCCGCGGATCGAGCCAGCCATAGGCCAGATCGGCGGCGAGGTTGGCCAGCATCGTCGTCACCGCGGCGAGCAGCAGCGCGGCCAGTGCGAGGTTGTAGTCGTTGCCCATGACGGCGTCGAAGATCAGCTTGCCCATGCCGGGATAGGCAAACATCGTCTCGGTGACGAGGGCGCCCGAAACCAGGCCGCCGAACGACAAGGCCAGAATCGTCGTCACCGGCAGCAGCGCGTTGCGCAGCGCGTGGTGCAGGATCACGCGGCCTTCGCCGGCGCCCTTGGCGCGGGCGGTGCGAATATGGTCCTGCGCCAGCGCCTCGCGCATCGCCGCCCGGATATAGCGGGTATAGCCGCCGAGGTTCGCCAGCGTCAGCGTCGCCACCGGCAGGATCAGGTGGCGCAGGCGGTCGGCGACCTCACCCGCCGCCATGTCGCTCGTCGCAACGCCATTGGTCGCGATACCGCTCGCCGGCAGCCAGCCGAGGCCGGCTGCGAACACCAGGATCAAGACCAAGGCCAGCCAGAAGGTCGGCACCGAGATCGCGGCAAAGCAGAACAGGTTGATCGCCGCATCCAACCGCGAATTCGGCCGTCGCGCCGCAACGATGCCCAGCCCCAAGGCAAGCGCAAAGGCGAGCACCAGGCTCGTCCCCATCAGCAACAGCGAATTACCGAGGCGCGGCAGCAACGCCGCCCATACCGGAACCGCGAACAGCCGCGAATAACCGAGATCGCCGCTCAGGGCCTGTCCGGCCCAGGCGAGATAACGCGAGATCAGCGGCTGATCGATGCCGTAGGCCGCCTTCAGCCGCACAATGTCAGCCGCAGTCAGCCGCGGGTCGGCATTGCGCATCAGGTCGATCGGGTCGCCCGGCATCAGCCCGATCAGCGCATAGACGACAAACGACAGCAGCACCACCAATGCCGCAATTTCGAGAAGGCGGATTGCGGCGAAGCGGATCATCTCCCGGCGGTCTGACTCAACAATGCGCGGTATGCCGCATCATCGGTAAATCATTCCGGTGAAAGCAAGAACCCTGGGCGAAAGCAAGAACCCTGGGCGAAAACAAGAACCCTGGGCGAAAACAAGAACCCTGGGCGGACCCCCACCTCGTTCGGCTGGGTTCGCCCCGGGGTTCCCGCAGTTTGTCAGGCGCGATCGACCCGCGCGGCGTAGCAGCCCGGCGCCGCGTAGTGAACATGGAGATAGGCGGCGCGCGGATTGGCGAACAGCCGGTCGACCGCCTCCTCCAACGCGCTCCCGTCGACCAGTTCCCAGCCGACCATCATTGCGTCGTTGCTGAACGCGCGCACCGCCAGGGCGCGCAGGCGCAGCTGTTCCGGTACGGCATCGATCGCATCGAAGGTCTCTTCGCCTTTGCGCACATACACCGCAAAGCGCATGCGATAGGGCGAGTCCACCGGATGGTGCTCGTAATTGACCAGCAGCAATTCGTCGCCGGGCTGCGAATCGGTCAGGCTGATGCGGCAGGGATAGCCGGGGTTGCGCGCGTCGGCGATCTGGCGCACGGCGCCGCGTTCCGCCAACTGGGTGTCGGACAGGGCAAACAGATCGGCAAAAGGTTCGGCCGGCAGGCCGGTGATACGGAAACTCATGGTCGCTCCTTTCGGGTTCACTTGCCGGATATGGCCGCCCCGCCGGTGGCAGCGCCTCCCGCTTCTTGGCTTTTCATTCTGCGCGCCGTTTTCCGGCGGCCGGTTTGGTGTACCTTCGGCCGGCAATTCAAGCGGGGAGAGACTCATGGAGCTGGGCGCATTGCTGCCGCTGGGCGATATCGGCGGCGAACCCTCGATCGTGCGCGAATACGCGCTGGCTGCCGAAGATGTCGGCTACGATTTCCTCGAAACGGCAGACCATGTGCTGGGGGTCAATGCCGAAAGCCGTCGCGGCTGGGATCGCAACACCTCGGAAGATCTGTTCCACGACCCGTTCGTCCTGTTCGGCTATCTCGCCGGCTGCACCAAAAAGCTCGGATTTTCGACTGGCGTCCTGATCCTGCCGCAACGCCAGACCGCACTCGTCGCAAAGCAGGCAGCCTGTCTCGACGAGCTATGCGGCGGGCGGTTCCGGCTCGGCATCGGGGTCGGGTGGAACGAGGTCGAGTTTGTCGGATTGAACGAGGATTTCCACACGCGCGGGCGCCGCTCGGCGGAGCAGGTACAGGTCATGCAGGCGCTGTGGGCCTCGCCGCATGTCAGCTTCAAGGGCCGCTGGCATACGATCGAGGATGCCGGGATCAACCCGCGCCCCGCATCGGGACGGGTGCCGGTGTGGTTCGGCGGGCATCACGAGCGCACCCTGGAGCGCATCGCCAAATGGGGTGACGGCTGGATGCCGAATGCCTACGACCCCAACCAGGAGGCGCTCGATATCCTGGCGAAACTGCGCGCGCTGACCGAAGCGGCCGGGCGCGACCCCGGCAAGATCGGCATCGAGGTGTGGGTGTCGATGGGTTCCGGCAGCGAGGCCGACTGGGCGGCGGAGGCGACGTTCTGGAAAAAGGCCGGCGCGACGCATCTGTGCCTGACCACGACCTTCAACCGCCGGCGGCATCATCGCATCGCGGGGCAGACGATGTCCGACCATCTTGCCGCCTTGCGCCGCTATCACGCCGCGGTCGCCGACAGTCTTTAGATTTGGACGCCTAGCCGGAGGATCGGCCGATGAAGCTCAGCTTCGACATTGATTGCACACCCGAGGAGTTGCGGGAGTTTTTCGGGCTTCCGGCTGTCAAGGCGATGCAGGACGCGGTGATGCAGGAGGTTGAGGAGCGGATGCGCGCCGCGGTCAAGGGGCTCGACCCCGAAACCATGCTGAAGACCTGGCTGCCCGCCGGTCTCAAAGGGTTCGAGCAGCTGCAGGAAATGTTCTTCAGCCAGATGGGCGGCCGCGCCGGCAAAAAATAGCCATGTCGGTCACGCTGCGGACGCCGCGCCTGGTGCTGCGGGAATGGCGCGATTCGGATTGCGAGCCGTTTGCCGCGCTGTCGGCCGAGCCCCCGGTAATGCAATACCTGCTGCCGTTTCCTGATCGCGCGGCGAGCGACGCATGGATCGCCCGGATGCGCAGCCATTATCAAGAGCATGGTTTTTCCCAGATGGCGGTGGAGCTACCGGGCGAGGCCGCGCTGATCGGCGCCATCGGACTGCTGCACGTCCGCACCGAGATACCGTTTGCTCCGGCGGTCGAAATCGGCTGGCGGCTGGCGCGGCCGTTCTGGGGGCGGGGCTATGCGACCGAAGGCGCGCGGGCGGCGCTCGACGATGGCTTCGGCCGCCTGCATCTCGACGAGATCGTTGCATTTACGGTGCCGGCCAACCTGCGCTCGCAACAGGTCATGCGGCGGCTCGGCATGCGCCATGAACCGGACGGCGATTTTGACCACCCGGCAGTGCCGGTGGGCCATCCACTGCGCCGCCACGTCCTGTACCGGCTGCGACGAGGGCCGCGATGACGATTTTTCTCGTCCGCCACGGCGAGACCGAGTGGAATTTGCTCGGCCGATTCCAGGGCTGGAGCGACTCACCACTGACGGCGCGCGGCGTCGCACAGGCCGATGCAATCGGCCGGCTGCTGCGCGACTTGCCGGAGGCGGCGACGGCCGCGATCGTTGCCAGCCCGCTCGGGCGCGCCCGCCGCACCGCCGAGATCATCGCCGCCTGTCTCGGCCATGACGCGCCGATCCGGTTTGACGATCGGTTGCGGGAAATATCGCTCGGCTCCCGGGACGGGATCGACCGGGCCGAGCTCCATGCCCGCTTTCCCGAGATGTTCAAGGGCGACGGCCGCGCCGAGTGGTATTTCCGCAGCCCCGACGGCGAAACCTATGAGGCATTCGCCAGCCGCATCTCCAGCTGGCTGGCGGAACAAGAGGAGAGCCCGGTCATCGCGGTCTGCCACGGCGTCGTCACGCGGGTAATGCGTGGCCTCTACGCCCATCTGCCGCGCGCCGAGGCGTTGCGCCTGCCAGTGCCGCAAGACCGGATTTTCCGCCTCGCGGCCGGCCGCATCGAGGAGATCGCGGCCTGAACCCATGACAGCGGCGATTGTCGACATTTTTGCTGCATTGCAAAAAAATCGGGCGCGACCGGTTGACGGTTAAGTAAGTGAGTGCTTACTTGGGCGGCTATGGCCGTCACGCGTCTCGATAGCGACGAGCGCCGCAAGGCAATCGTCAGCGCAGCAGTGCCGCTATTTGCCCGCAAGGGCTTTGCCGGCACGACGACGCGCGAGCTTGCCGAGGCTGCCGGCATATCGGAAGCGCTGCTGTTTCGCCACTTTCCGAGCAAGCAGTCGCTATACCGCGAAATCCTGCAGCTCGGCTGCGAAGGCGATCCGGCGCTTGAGCGCCTCGCGACATTGCCGCCGTCGACTGCAACGCTGGTTTACATGATTCGGTTCATGGTGCAGCGATTTCTCCAACCGATCGATTGCGAACCGGGCGAGATCGACACTCGGCTGCGCCTCGTATTGCACAGTTTTCTCGAAGACGGCGACTATGCCCGCGAATTGTTCGAAACCGTCGGAGATCGGGTCGTACCATTGTTCGAGGCGTCGCTCGGCGCGGCCGCTGCCGTCGGCGATCTGGCACCGCGCCGCAGCACCCCCGCCAACCTGTTCTGGTTCGCGCATCACGTCGCGGCCACGATTGCCTTCACCGCCTTGCCCGGCCGCAACTGCATCCCTTACCAGGGCAGCCTCGACGATCTCGTCGACGAAGCGACGTTCTTTATCCTGCGCGGCTTCGGCATGAACTGTGCGGCCATCGCGGCGCACATTGCCAGCCCCCAAACCCCGCTGCCCGCCGCCGCGGATTAGACAGCGGATCACAAAGGCAAGTCATGGACGGCGATCTTAACCCCGTAATTCCGGCGCATCCCGCCGGTGCCAAGGAACCGACGAGCCCGCCGCCGCGGCGAACGCGAACCGTTCTGTGGTTCAGCATCGTCGCGCTGGTCCTGGTGATTGTGCTTGGCGCGCTCTACGGCTTCAACCGGTTCCGCGAGCACGCAATCGCCAATTTCTTCGCCAACAACAAGCCGCCGCCGGCCCAAATCGCCGCGACCAAAGCGGTCAGCGAAGCGGTGCCGCGGTTTGCCGAGGGCATCGGCTCGCTGGCGGCGGTGCGACAGGTGACGATCTCGCCCGAAGTCGCGGGCCGCATCACCAAACTGCTGTTCCAGCCGGGCGCCGAAGTGCAGGCCGGCGATCCGCTGCTGCAATTGAACGATGCGCCGGATCAGGGCGACCTTGCCAATTTCCAGGCGCAGGCGCGGATGGCGACACTGTCGCTGCAACGCGCCCAGATTCTGGCGCAGCGGCAAGTCGGCTCGCAGGAAAATGTCGATCAGGCACAGACGCAACTCGACCAGATGCGCGCCCAGATCGCAAAAACCCAAGCCATCATCGCACAGAAGCTGGTCAAGGCGCCGTTTACCGGCCGGCTCGGGGTGCAGCAGATTGATCTCGGGCAATATCTTTCCGCCGGCGCGCCGATCGCGACGCTGACCGACCTGAAAGAGCTTTACGTCAACTTCACGCTGCCCTCGACGATGCGCAGCGAAATTTCGCTCGGACAGACGGTCAACGTCACCGCCGACGCGTTCCCCGGACGGACCTTCACCGCCAAGATCACCACGATCGAGCCGCAGATCAAGGCGGATACCCGCACCATGATGCTGCAGGCGACAATGGCGAACCCGAAAGACGAGCTGCTGCCGGGCATGTTCGTCAACGCCGATGTCGTGCTGCCACCCGAACCCGACCGTGTCGTCGTGCCGGAAACCGCGGTCGATTACACGCTGTACGGCGACAGCGTTTATGTCATCCGCCAGGACGGCCAGGACGCCAACGGCAAACCGGTGATGAAGGCGTTTCGCACGCCGGTAAAAACCGGCACCCGCTGGCACGATAAAGTCGCGATCCTGTCAGGGATCGAACCCGGTACGCAGGTGGTCGCCGCCGGCCAGGTAAAACTACAGGACGGATCGGCGGTGATCGTTACCGGCAACCCGCCACCGCAACCGCCGAAAAATCCGACCTTGAACTGATACCCCGGGTCGACCCGCACCTTTTTCCTTATGGCGCTTCTATGTTGATCAGGCTGCCCGCAGCATGAAATTCACCGATCTTTTTATTCGCCGCCCGGTGCTGTCGCTCGTGGTCAGCCTGCTGATCCTGCTGATCGGGCTTAAATGCATGCTCGGCTTGCAGATCCGGCAGTATCCGCGGCTTTACAACACCACGATCACGGTCACCACGACTTATCCCGGCGCATCGCCCGACCTGATCGAAGGCTTTATCACGACGCCGATCGAGCAGGCCGTCGCATCGGCCGAAGGGATCGATTACCTGACCTCGAAATCGATCCAGGGCACCAGCACTATTACCGCCTATATCCAACTGAATTACGACCCGAGCCAGGCCTTGACCGACATCATGGCCAAGGTGCAGCAGGTCAAATACCTGATACCGACGCAGGCGCAGGACCCGGTTATCCTCAAATCGACCGGTCAAACCACCGCTGTCATGTATATCGGGTTTTCCAGCCCGGACCTGTCGGCCGCGGGAATTTCAGATTACCTGACGCGGGTGGTGCAGCCGCTATTATCGACGGTCGACGGGGTCGCGTCCGCCGATATTCTGGGCGGCCAGACCTTTGCGATGCGCGTCTGGCTCGACCCCGCCAAAATGGCGGCGCGCGGCATATCGGCAAACGATGTATCGGTCGCGCTGCAAGCCAATAATTACCAATCGGCGCCAGGCCAGGCCAAAGGCTTTTACACCGTCACCAACATCAACGCCGAAACCGGGCTGACCGACGTCAACCAGTTCAAGCGCATGGTGGTCAAATCGGCGAACGGCGCCCTGGTGCGGCTCGACGACATCGCGCGGATCGAACTCAGTGCCCAAAGCTGGACATCGAGCGTCGCGATGAACGGCCAGCATGCCGTGTTTATCGGCATCCAGGCGACCCCGACCGGCAACCCGCTATCACTGGTCCGCGGGGTGCGGGCATTGCTTCCCGATATCGAGCGCACCCTGCCGCCCTCGGTTAAAATGCAGGTCGCTTACGACTCGACCAAATTCATTCAATCGTCGATCGACGAGGTCGAGTGGTCGCTCGGGCAGGCGGTGGTTATCGTCGTCGTCGTCATTTTCCTGTTTCTCGGCAGCCTGCGTTCGGTGCTGATCCCGATCGTAACGATCCCGCTATCGATGGTCGGCGCCGGCATCGTGATGGCGGCGCTTGGGTTCAGTCTTAATCTGCTGACATTGCTGGCGATGGTGCTGGCGATCGGCCTGGTGGTCGACGACGCGATCGTCGTGCTGGAAAACGTCTATCGCCACATCGAGGAGGGGCGCAGCGCGCCGCAAGCGGCACTGATCGGCGCTCGTGAAATTGCCGGCCCGGTCATCTCGATGACCCTGACCCTGGCCGCCGTGTACACGCCGATCGGGTTTCTTGGTGGCGTCACCGGCACCTTGTTTCGCGAGTTCGCGTTTACCCTCGCCGGCGCGGTGGTGATCTCCGGCATCGTTGCCGTGACGCTGTCACCGATGATGTGCTCGCTGCTATTGAGCCGGACGAGTTCGCAAGGCTGGTTCGCGCGGCAGGTCGATCGCGCCTTTACCGGCCTGTCCGCGTTCTATGGGCGGCGGCTCGAACGCTCGCTCGACTACCGGCCCGTTACCGCGTTGTTTGCCGTCGCAATCTTTGCCGCGCTCGCCTTCATGTACGTCAACACCAAGTCGGAACTGGCGCCCGAGGAAGACCAGGGCGTGCTGTTCGCGCTGACCAAAGGGCCGCAATACGCCAATCTCGATTATCTCGACGCCTATGGCGCGGAACTCGACAAGGCATTGACCTCGTTCCCGGAGAGCGATCTGCGCTTTGTGGTGAACGGGCAGCTCGGCCCCAACCAGGGCATCGCTGGCATGATCTTGAAGCCGTGGAACGAGCGCAGCCGCAGCGCCCAGCAGATCAAGCCGCTATTGCAGCAGAAAGTCAGCGCCGTCGAAGGAATGAGCGCGTTCGTGTTTTCGCTGCCGCCGCTGCCTGCCTCGATCGGCGGTCTGCCGGTGCAGATGGTGATCGATTCGACCGGTGATTTCGTCTCGATCTATAACGCGATGAACAAGATCAAGGACGCCGCGCGCAAAAGCGGCCTGTTTATCGTCGTCGACAGTGATCTCGCTTTCAACCAGCCGACGATCCAGATCGATATCGACCGCAACAAGGCGAACGATCTCGGCGTCACAATGCAGGCGATCGGCAACACACTGGCGCTGCTGGTGGGAGAAAACTACGTCAACCGCTTTAATCTGCAGGGGCGTTCCTACGAGGTGATCCCGCAAGTGCCGCGCGTCGAGCGGCTCAACCAGGACACCCTGACGCAGTATTATGTCACCAGCGCCGCCGGACAGCAGGTGCCGCTGTCGAACCTCGTTACGGTCAAGTCGACGACCGCGCCAAATGCGCTGACCCGGTACAACCAGTTGAACGCGGCGACGTTCCAGGCCGTGCCCATGCCCGGCGTGACGATTGGCCAGGCGGTCGATTTCCTCGAAAAGCAGGCAGCTCAACTGCCCTCCGGGTTCAACCACGATTACCTGTCGGATTCGCGGCAATATGTTCGTGAAGGCAGCCAGCTCGTCACAACCTTCTTCTTTGCGCTGATCGTGATCTTTCTGGTGCTGGCGGCGCAGTTTGAAAGCCTGCGCGACCCGCTGGTCATTATGATCAGCGTGCCGATGTCGATCTGCGGCGCGATGTTCCCGCTGTTTTTCGGCCTCGCAACGATGAACATCTACACCCAGGTCGGGTTGGTGACGCTGATCGGGCTGATCAGCAAGCACGGCATCCTGATGGTCGAGTTCGCCAATCAGCTGCAGATCACCGAAGGTCTCGACCGGCGTCGCGCTATCGAACAGTCCGCGCGCGTCCGGCTGCGGCCGATCCTGATGACCACCGCGGCGATGGTCGTCGGGCTGGTGCCGCTGGTCGTCGCCAGCGGCGCCGGTGCCGCGAGCCGCTTCTCAATCGGTGTGGTGGTGGTTGCCGGGATGTCGATCGGCACGCTGTTCACGCTGTTCGTGCTACCGGCGGTCTATACCGTACTGGCGAAGGACCACGCCGCAGCCGAGCATTCGATGCGGGCGCGCGAACTGGCTCAGGTCAGCTGAGGCTCAGAAAGACGGCGACCTCGCGCCGCGCCCGCCGCAGCACCCGTGCCGTCAACAGAACCGCTACGGTCGCGAGACCCAGCACAAACCCCCACCACAGCCCGACCGGCCCGAAACCGAGCGGAAACGCCAGCACCCAGCCGCCCGCAAAGCCAATGCCCCAATAACCGATCCCCGCCAGCAGCAATGGCACGGTGGTGTCCTGATAGCCGCGCAACGCTCCGGCGGCGACGGCCTGGGTGCCGTCGACGATCTGGAATGCGGCGGCAATCGCCAGGAACTCCAGGGCAAGCGTTACCAACTGGTGGTTGGCCGGGTCGCCGATCGCAACATAGGCGCCAACGATCGGCCGTGGCATGGTCCATAGCGCCAGCGCCGACAACACCATGATTCCGCTCCCCAGCCCGAGCGCGACCAAAACGGCGCGGCGCGCGGCAACCGGGGCGCCGGCACCCCGCGCAGCGGCCACCCGTACCGTGGCGGCCTGTCCGATGCCGAGCGGCACCATGAAGGTGATGCTGGCGCAGTTGATCGCGATCTGATGCGCTGCCAGCGCATTGGCGCCAAACAGGCCCATCAATGCCGCCGACAACGTAAAGACCCCGATTTCCAGTGCCTGGATACCGCCGATCGGCAGACCGAGGCGGAGAATGCGGCGTAAATCGGCGGCGATTCCGGCAAGGCCGCCAAACAGCCGATGTCCGGGCGGGCGCGGCAACCCCCACAGCGCCGCCGCCAGCCCCAGAAACATCAGCCATTGGTTGATCGCCGACGCATAGCCCGAACCGACCAGCCCCAGGCGCGGCAGGCCGAAATGGCCGTAGATAAAAACCCAGTTCAGTGCCGCATTGGCTGGCAGGCACACCGCGATCACCAACATCACTGCGCGCGTCCGCAATAATGCCGACAACAGGCTGCGCAACGCGGCAAAGCCGAGAAAGCCCGGCGCACCCCATGCGACCGCGTGCAGAAAACGACCGATCTGGTCCGCCAGTTCGTGGTCGTATCCGAGCAAATCGAGCAGGCGGGCAGCGACCATCATGCTGCCGATTACCGGCAACCCCAGCAGCATCGCGAGGATCAGCCCGCTGCCGCCGACCCGGAGCGCCGCGGCGCGGTCACCGGCGCCGAGCGAAAACGCGGCGAGCGGCGCCACGGCGGTCAATACCCCTTGGCACACGACCGCGCTGATAAAATAAAACCCGGCGCCGAGCCCAACCGCCGCCAGTGGCACGGCGCCCAGCGCGCCGACCATCACCGTGTCGGTGACGCCCATCGCCATCTGCGCCAGGTTGGCAGCCGCCAACGGCGCCGCGACACCAAGCGTCGCACGAATTTCAGCAAGACGAACGGGAAGCCTCGACGCGCCGGAACGGCGGGTCTGCTGATCCGGCATAAGCGGTCTGTCCGGGTTGCGGCCGTCGCGGTTTGACGCTCCGCGGCGCAAGCCATAGATTCACCCGCGTATCCAGTTATCGCATCACCGTCAATGGGAGGAATGCCGCCATGGCGTACACGATCACGCCGCTGACCGAGCACACCGGAGCCGAAATTCACGGTGTCGACCTCGGCAAGCCGGTCGACAGCGACACCAAATCTGCGCTGAACCGGGCCTGGGCGAAACACCATGTGCTGGTGATCCGCGACCAGAAATACGAGCCGGCAGACTTCCAGAACGCCGCGCAGGTGTTCGGCGAGTTACAGCCGCACGACAAAAAGGAGATGCACGTCGCCGGTTATCCCGCGATGTATTACGTCTCCAACGAACAGACCATTCCGGGCAAACGCTTTATCGCCGGCGAGACCTTCCACACCGACCACTCGAACCATCCGGCGCCGCCAAAGGCGACCATCCTCTACCCCGTGTCACTGCCGAGCCACGGCGGCGACACGCAATACGCCAACATGCACCTGGCGTATGACGAATTGTCCGACGCGATGAAAAAAAAGATCGAGGGGCTGCGGGCGGTGCATGTCTACAACAGCAAATACAGCCCGCGCGAATTGCGGCCGCTCAGCGCCGACAGCCTGCAGGCCTTGCCATTGCCGGGAGTTCACCCGTTGGTGCGGATTCACCCCGATAACGGCCGCAAAGCGTTGTTTATGAACCCGGTGCGGATCGAGTCGATCATCGGGATGCCGGATGACGAGGCGCTCGACCTGGTCACCGAATTGATGACCCACGCCACGCAAAAGAAATACGAATACCGCCATCAATGGCGTTACGGCGACATGGTGATCTGGGACAATCGCAGCGTGCTGCACAAGGCCAACCCAGATTACGACATGAACGAGCGCCGCTATCTCTATCGCCTGATGCTGAAAGGCGAAGCACCGATCGCGGTGGCCCAGGCGGCCTGACAGCGCCGCGCTCTGAACGTACTAACGGCCGCCGGAGAGAATATCTTCGGCGGCCGTTTGCTGTAATCAGTGACGCGGCGGCGGCGAATAATCGCTACGCTAGGCTGCCTCGTCTTCCTCGCCCTCGCTCGGCAGTGGACCCGAATCCTGCCCTTTGGCGTCCAGGTCGCGATCAACCAGTTCGATGACCGCCATCGGCGCATCGTCCCCATGACGGAACCCCGCTTTGATGATGCGGGTATAGCCGCCGGCGCGCGCCGCATAGCGTTCCGCCAGGGTCGTCAGCAATTTGTCGGCGAGTGCCTTATCCTGCAACCGGGCAATTGCCTGACGCCGCGCATGCAGCCCACCACGCTTGCCGAGCGTGATCAGCCGCTCGACGATCGGCCGCAAATCCTTGGCCTTTGGCAGCGTGGTGCGGATCTGCTCGTGCTTCAGCAGCGCGGCCGCGAGGTTTTCAAACATCGCCTTGCGATGTGCGGAGGTGCGGCTAAAGCCGCGATGGCTCATTCTATGGCGCATGGTGCTCTACTTTCTTGGCCGGCCAGCTAAGGCGTCCGGTTGCATGTCGTTGCCGGGCGTCTATCGCCCAGATCAATACGGCTCGTCGATCCGCTTGGCCAGCTCTTCGATATTCTCCGGTGGCCAGTTCGGGATTTCCATGCCGAGATGCAATCCCATATTCGCCAGCACCTCCTTGATCTCGTTCAAGGATTTGCGCCCGAAATTCGGCGTGCGGAGCATCTCGGCCTCGGTCTTCTGCACGAGGTCGCCGATATAAACGATGTTGTCGTTCTTCAGGCAGTTGGCTGAGCGAACCGACAATTCCAGCTCGTCCACCTTGCGCAGCAGGTTTTTGTTAATCAGCGGCTCGCCGGTGATTTCCTTTTCAACGGCATGACGCGGCTCCTCGAAATTGATGAAGAGCTGCAGCTGATCCTGCAAAATGCGCGCGGCCAGCGCTACGGCGTCTTCCGGCGTCACCGCGCCATTGGTCTCGACCCGCATCGACAGGCTATCGTAATCGGTCACCTGCCCGACGCGGGTGTTTTCCACCCGATAGGAAATCTTGCGCACCGGGCTGAACAGCGCATCGATCGGTATGAGGCCAATCGGCGCATCCTCCGGCCGGTTCTGCGTCGCCGGCACGTACCCCTTGCCGTTCTCAACGGTCAGCTCCATCGAGACACGCGCGCCGTTATCGAGAGTGCAGATCACCAGGTCGGGATTAAGAATTTCGATATTGTGCCCGGTTTCGATCTGCCGTGCCCGCACCTCGCCAGGCCCGGTAGCCCGCAGCCGAATGCGCGCCGGCCCCTCGCCATGCATGCGCAGGCAGATATTCTTGACGTTCAGCACGACGTCCGTCACGTCTTCGAGAACGCCGGGCAGCGACGAAAACTCATGCAACACGCCTTCGATCTGCATCGAGGTAATTGCTGCGCCCTGCAACGACGACAACAGCACGCGGCGCAATGCATTACCGAGGGTCAAGCCGAAACCGCGTTCAAGCGGCTCGGCGACCACTGTAGCAACACGCTTCGCGTCGCCGCCGGGCTCGACGGACAATGCCTTGGGTTTAATCAGGGTTTGCCAATTCTTTTGAAGCACAATGACCTCAGACGATAGGGTGCGGATCGCGTCCGCAAATACAGATGGCGATTGCCCGCCAAAAAACACGCTGCGGGCGCTATCGGCACCCGCTTATTCGCGCGTCTGCGCCAGGCAGGCCGCTGTCAGGCCGACTCCGGCGCGCTCCGCAACACCGCCGGTATCAGACGCGGCGCCGTTTCGGCGGCCGGCAGCCATTATGCGGGATCGGCGTCACGTCGCGGATCGAGGTAACGGCAAAGCCCACCGCCTGCAGCGCGCGCAGCGCCGATTCACGCCCCGACCCCGGTCCCTTGACCTCGATGTCGAGCGTACGCATGCCATGTTCCATCGCCTTGCGCCCGGCATCCTCGGCAGCAACCTGCGCCGCGTATGGGGTCGATTTGCGCGACCCCTTGAAGCCCTGGCTGCCCGACGACGACCACGCGATCGCGTTTCCCTGGGCATCGGTAATCGTAATCATCGTGTTGTTGAACGTCGCATTGACATGCGCCGTACCCGACGTGATGTTCTTGCGCTCGCGCCGCCGCAGGCGTGGCGCTGCCGTGCTTTTTGCCATTTAGCTCTTCCGCTGTTGCAGTCGCCGCCGCCGAACGCTTTTGCGCAACGCAAAAGGCGCCGTGGGACGCGAGTGCGCTACTTCTTTTTACCTGCGATCGGCCGTGCCGGCCCTTTGCGGGTGCGCGCGTTGGTGTGGGTCCGCTGGCCTCGCACCGGCAGTCCTTTGCGGTGCCGCAGGCCGCGATAGCTGCCGAGATCCATCAGCCGCTTGATGTTCATCGCAACCTGGCGGCGCAGATCGCCCTCTACGGTGTATTCACGATCGACGAGCTCGCGCACGCGCAACACCTCGTCGTCGGTCATCTCGTGCGCCCGGCGCTCCATCGGAATGCCGACCTTGGTGCAGATTTCGAGCGCCTTGCTGCGGCCGATGCCATGAATATAGGTCAAGGCAATCGGGACCCGCTTTTGATTGGGGATATTGACGCCAGCAATACGCGCCACGTAAATCTCCTCACATTCGGGAAATGGCTATGGGCGCGAGACAGCACCCGCGCAGCCCGCGGAGTATACAGATCGCGCCCGATGCGTCAACCGCCTCCCATGCCGCCTCGATGCGGCAACGCGGCTCTGCCACCTTATCCCGGTGATCCGCCGGCCAGCACCGCCTGGATCTGGCGCGTGACCTCGTCGATATCCGCCATGCCGTCGATAGTGCGTAGAATGCCGCGGGCGCGGTAATAGGGTAGGATCGGCGTGGTCTGGTCGCGATACGCGGCGAACCGGGTCGCCAGCGCTTCGACCCGGTCATCGGCGCGCCGCACCATATGCGTGCTGCCGCAGATATCGCAGACGCCCTCGACCTGCGGCCGGTTGTACCGCTCGTGAAAGCTGGCGCCGCACCCGCCGCAACTGAACCGGCCGCTGAGGCGGTCGATCAGCACCGGCTCGTCGACTTCCATCAGAATCACGTGGTCGAGCGCCCGCCCGCCCGCAGCCAGCATGGCGTCGAGCGCCTCGGCCTGCGGCACGGTGCGGGGAAATCCGTCGAGAATGAACCCTTCGGCGCTATCGGGTTCGGCAATGCGCGCCTCGATCATCGCGATCAGCACGTCGTCGGGAACCAGATGCCCCGCCTCCATGATCGCCTTGACTTCCTGGCCGAGCCGGCTGCCCGAAGCGACCGCAGCACGCAGCATGTCACCGGTCGCAAGCTGTACGAGACCATGACTCTGTTCGAGCCGCTTTGCCTGCGTGCCTTTGCCGGCGCCCGGCGGCCCCAAAAGTATCAGGTTCATCAGCGCCGTCCGCGAAGCTTCGCTTTTTTGATCAGCCCTTCATATTGATGGGCCAGTAGATGGGAGTGAATCTGCGCCACCGTATCCATCGTCACGCTGACCACGATCAGCAGGCTCGTGCCGCCGAAATAGAACGGCACCGAATATTGCGAAATCAGGATTTCCGGCAGAATGCACACCGCCGACAGATACGCCGCACCGAGCACGGTAATCCGGGTCAGGACGTAATCCAGATAATCGGCGGTGTTCTTGCCTGGGCGGATGCCGGGAATGAACCCGCCATATTTGCGCAGATTATCCGCCGTCTCAGCCGGATTGAACACGATCGCCGTATAGAAAAAGCAGAAGAAGACGATCAGCCCGACATAAAGCAGCATATAGAGCGGCCGGCCGTGTCCGATATAGGCGGTAATCGTGCCGAGCCAGCCGAGGTTCTGGCTGCTCGATTCGAAATTCGCCACGGTCGCCGGCAATAACAGCAGCGACGACGCGAAAATCGGTGGAATGACGCCCGACGTATTGATCTTCAACGGCAGGTGCGAGGCCTCACCGCCCGACATGCGGTTGCCCTGCTGGCGTTTCGGGTATTGCACCAGGATGCGCCGCTGCGCCCGCTCCATAAACACGATGACGGCGACCACGATCACCGACATCAGCAGAAACAGGATGATAAAAAAGCCCGATAGCGCACCGGTACGGCCCAGTTCCAGGGTCGACGCCAGCGCATGTGGCAGGTTCGCGACGATGCCGGCAAAGATGATCAGCGAGATGCCGTTGCCGACGCCGCGCGCCGTAATCTGCTCGCCGAGCCACATCAGGAACACGGTGCCGCCGGTCAGCGTGATCATCGTCACGATGCGGAACGCCATTCCGGGATCGATAACGGCCGACGCCGCGCCGGAGCGCATCCCCTCAAGCCCGACCGCGATGCCGTAAGCCTGCACCGCGGCCAGCCCCACCGTGCCGTAACGGGTATATTGATTGAGCTTTTTGCGGCCGCTTTCGCCTTCTTTCTTCAGTGTTTCGAGCTGTGGCGACACCGCGGTCAGAAGCTGAATGATAATCGAGGCGGAGATGTACGGCATGATGTTGAGGGCAAAGATCGTCATGCGCCCAAGCGCACCGCCCGAAAACATGTCGAACATGCCGAGAATGCCGCCGGCATTGCGCGAAAAAATATCGTGCAGGATGGCCGGGTCGATACCGGGGATCGGGATGTAAGTCCCCAGCCGATAGATCACCAGCGCGCCGAGCGTGAACCAGATGCGGCTCTTAAGCTCGGTCGCTTTTGAAAATGCCCCGAAATTTATACTGGAAGCGAGCTGTTCGGCGGCTGACGCCATGATGCCCTATCCCTCACCCAAAAGCGGCTCTGACCCGGAACGGCACGACGCGAGCACGATGTCGAACCTTCGGGTCGGACAAACCTCCCGGTGCCGCCGGCACGGGCTCGCTCAGGCCGTCGGCGCCTCGTTCGCGGCAGTCTTGCCGCCGCTCACCACCACTTTACCACCAGCCGCCTCGACAGCCGCGATCGCCGCTTCTGAAGCGCCCGCAACCTCGATCGTCATCGCGGCCTTGATCTCGCCCTTGGCCAGCAACCGGATGCCATCGCGCACCCGCCGCAACACCCCGGCCGCGATCAGCTTCGCGCCATCAACAGCACCATCGGTGTTGAGCCGCCCGGCGTCCACAGCCTGCTGCAGCCGACCGAGATTGACGACCACATAGTCCTTACGAAAGATGTTGTTGAAGCCGCGTTTCGGCAAGCGGCGATGCAGCGGCGTTTGGCCGCCCTCAAAGCCGTTGATCGCCACGCCGCTGCGCGCGGTCTGGCCTTTGCCGCCGCGCGCCGAGGTCTTGCCTTTGCCCGAGCCGATGCCGCGGCCGACCCGCTTGGCGCGGTAATGCGCGCCCGGATTGTCTTTGATCTCGTTGAGCTTCATCGTCTCGTCAATCCTGTCAGGGCAGCGCCGCGCCCATTGCCCCGGCTAAATTACCCGCACCAAAACATCCCAAAACGAGCGCTATTCCTCGTTTTCAACCCGCACGAGGTGCTGGACCTTGTTGATCATACCGCGCACCGAAGGCGTATCTTCAAGTGTGCGGCTGCGGTGCCGCCTGTTGAGGCCGAGCCCTTTGAGGGTCGCTTCCTGATCGTCGCGCCGCCCGATCGGACTGCCGGTCTGGGTGACGGTGAGCGTCTTTTTGTCTTGCGGCATCACGCAGTCTCTCGCGGCTCGTTTTCGCGGCGCCCGAGGATCTCGGCCACCTTCTTGCCACGCCGTGCCGCCACCGCGCGCGGGCTGGTGACATGGCCGAGCGCGGCAAACGTCGCCTTGATCATATTGTGCGGGTTGGAGCTGCCGACCGATTTCGCGACCACGTCCTGTACGCCGAGCGCCTCAAAGATCGCCCGCATAGGACCGCCAGCGATGATGCCGGTGCCGGGTTTCGCGGCCCGCACGATGACCTTGCCGGCACCATAGGCGTCGGCGATGTCGTGATGCAGCGTGCGGCCTTCGCGCAGCGGCACACGGATCATGCCGCGGCGCGCCTGCTCGGTTGCCTTGCGGATCGCTTCCGGCACCTCGCGTGCCTTGCCCGACCCGTAACCGACGCGGCCCTTGCGGTCGCCGACCACCACCAGCGCAGCAAAACCAAAGCGCCGACCGCCCTTCACCACTTTGGCGACGCGATTGATGCTGACCAGCTTTTCGGCGAATTCGCTGTCTTCGCGATCGCGCGATTGGCCGCCGTCGCGACCGCGCCCTTCCCGTTGCGTGCGTGCCATCCGCTATCCTCTAAAAATCCAGTCCGCCCTCACGGGCGGCATCGGCCAGCGCCTTGATCCGGCCATGATAGAGATAGGCGCCGCGGTCGAACACGACCTGTTCGACCCCGGCCGCCTTGGCGCGCTCGGCGATCAGCTTGCCGACCGCAGCGGCAGCCGCGACATCGGCGCCGGTTTTCAAATCCGGCTTCAGCCCGGCATCGAGCGACGACGCAGCCGCCACCGTATGACCCGCCGCGTCATCGATGACCTGGGCGTAGATATGCCGCGACGAGCGAAATACCGACAGCCGGGCGCGACCTTTGGCGGCCTGCCGCAGCTTGAACCGGGTGCGCTCGCGCCGGCGACGGAACAATGCATCGGGCTTGTTCGACATGAGTTACTTCTTCTTGCCTTCTTTGCGGCGGATCGTCTCGTCGCTGTATTTGATGCCCTTGCCCTTATAGGGCTCGGGCGGACGGTACGAGCGGATTTCGGCGGCGACCTGACCGACCCTCTGGCGGTCCGCTCCGGTGATCGTGATCGCCGTCGGCCGCTCGCAGGTGATCTTCACATCCTGCGGGATCGGGAAGGCGATATCATGGCTGTAGCCGAGCTGCAGGTTCAAATTGCTGCCCTGCACCGCGGCGCGATAGCCGACGCCGTTGATTTCGAGGTTGCGGGTAAACCCGGTGCCGACACCGATCACCATGTTGTTGACCAGCGCCCGCGTCGTGCCCCACATCGCACGCGCATGTTTCGTTTCGCCCTTCGGCTCGACCGAGACATTGCCGTCCGCCACCGTCGTGGTCACATCGTTGCTGACCACGAGGCTCAAGGCGCCGAGCCGGCCCTTAGCCGTCAGTATCTGCCCGGCCAACTCGACCGTGACCCCTTGCGGGATCGCGACGGGATTTTTGCCAATCCGCGACATTGCTGTGTCCTCAATAGCCGGTGCTAGAATACCCGGCACAGTACTTCGCCGCCGACCTTGGCGGCGCGGGCCTCACCATCCGACATGACGCCCCGCGGCGTCGACAGGATCGAGATACCAAGGCCGTTATACACCCGCGGCAGATCAGCAAGCCGCGAATACACGCGTCGCCCGGGTTTTGACACCCGCGCGATCTCACGGATTACCGGCTCACCATCCACGTATTTCAGCTCGATCTTGAGCTGCGCGATACCGGGACGCAGCTGCTCCTGCGAGAAGCCACGGATGTACCCTTCGCGCCGCAGCACCTCCAATACGTTGGCGCGGAAGCCGGAAGCCGGCGCCGCCACCACCGCCTGCCGCGCCCGCTGTCCATTGCGGATGCGGGTCAGCATGTCGCCGAGCGGATCGCTCATACTCATCGCACGCGTTCCTTACCAGCTCGACTTGAGCATGCCGGGGATCTGGCCGGCCGACGATAATTCGCGCACCGCAATGCGCGACAGCTTGAACTTGCGGTAATAGCCGCGCGGCCGACCGGTCAGCGAGCAGCGGTTGCGCACCCGCGTCAACGAGCTGTTACGCGGCAGGCGCGACAGCTTGAGCTGCGCCTCGAACCGGTCTTCCGGGTCTGCCTCGCGGTCGCGCGCGATAGCCTTTAGGCGGTCACGCCGCGGCATGATCTGCTTGGCCAGCTTGACGCGACGATTGTTCTTTTCGATCGAGCTTTTCTTTGCCATGGGAAACAGGAACTCCGCTGGCGTTCAGTTCGTGAAGGGCATGTCAAAGCCTTTGAGCAAGGCCTTGGCTTCGGCGTCGGTTCGCGCGGTCGTGACGATGACGATGTCCATGCCGCGCGTGCTGTCGACCCGGTCGTAATCGATCTCGGGGAACACCAGCTGCTCCTTGAGGCCGAGCGCAAAATTGCCACGCCCGTCAAAGCTGCGCGGCGACACGCCGCGGAAATCGCGCACCCGCGGCAAGGCCACAGTGATCAACCGGTCGAGAAACTCATACATGCGGTCGCGGCGCAGCGTCACCTTGCAGCCGATCGGCATGTTCTCGCGCAGCTTGAACGTCGCGATCGACTTCTTGGCGCGGATCACGATCGGCCGTTGCCCGGCGATCGCCGTCAGGTCGCCGACGGCCGCATCCATTTTCTTGGAATCTTGCACGGCTTCGCCGACGCCCATATTGACGACGATCTTATCGAGGCGCGGCACCTGCATCGGGTTCTTATAGCCGAACTCCTGCGTCAGCGCCGAGCGGACCTCGGATTGGTAGCGCTCTTGCAAGCGGGTGGTCATGCCGGCTCTCTCACTTATCGATCACTTCGCCGGAACGGCGAGCGACGCGGACCTTGCGCCCGCCGTCGAGGGTTTTATAGCCGACCCGCGTCGGCTTGCCCGATTGCGGGTCGAGATGGGCCACATTGGAAACGTGGATCGTCAATTCCTTGTCGACGATGCCGCCGGGGTTGCCGAGGCTCTGCTTGGTGTGCCGCCGGGCAATATGGACACCCTGCACGATCAGCCGACTGTCCTGCGGGAAGACGCGCAACACCTCGCCCGACTTACCTTTGTCGCGACCGGTGATGACGACAACATTGTCGCCTTTTTTGATTTTCATTTTCGGCATGATTCCAACCCGCTCACAGCACTTCCGGCGCCAGCGAGACGATTTTCATAAACCGCTTCGCGCGCAATTCGCGGGTGACCGGCCCGAAGATGCGGGTGCCGATCGGCTCGTTCTGGCGCGAAATCAGCACCGCGGCGTTGCGGTCGAAACGGATCGCGCTGCCGTCGATCCGCCGGATTTCCTTCGCCGTACGGACAATAACCGCACGATGCACGTCGCCCTTTTTGACGCGGCCGCGCGGGATCGCCTCCTTGACGGAGACGATGATGACGTCGCCGACCCCCGCGGTTTTGCGCTTTGAGCCGCCGAGCACCTTGATGCATTGCACCCGACGCGCGCCGGAATTGTCGGCGACATCGAGATTGGTCTGCATCTGGATCATGCGGCGCCTCCCGCGGCATCAACCCCGGCACCTGCGATACCCGCAGCGCCGGCCGGACCGTCGATGACGATCCACCGCTTGCGCTTCGAGATCGGCCGGCTCTCCTCGATCCTTACCGGATCGCCTGCGCGATAGCGGTTAGCCTCGTCATGCGCCGCGTATTTTTTCGAGCGCGAAACAAATTTTTTGTAGACGGGATGCATGACGCGCCGTTCGACGCGCACGATCACTGTCTTGTCGCAGGAATCGCTGACTACGACCCCCTGTAGAATGCGCTTCGGCATGCCTAGCTCCGAGCCCCCTGCGTCGCCTGGCGGCTCCGCTCGCCGAGAATGGTTTTGATGCGGGCAATTTCGCGCCGCGCCTGGCGCACCCGCGAGGTGTTTTCGAGCTGGCCGCTGGCCCGCTGGAACCGAAGATTGAATAATTCCTTGCCCAACGCGTCGATCTGTTCGGTCAGTTCGTCGGCTGTGCGGGAGCGGACATCAGATGCTTTGTTGCCCTTCATGACGGCACCTCGTCACTCTGGCGCGTCACAAAACGTGTGTGGATCGGCAATTTCGCCGCCGCCAGCTCAAAGGCTTCGCGGGCAACATCCGGCGCGACGCCGTCGAGTTCGAACATGATGCGGCCAGGCTTAACCCGCGCCACCCAGAATTCGGGGGAGCCTTTGCCGCTGCCCATGCGCACTTCGGCGGGCTTTGACGATACCGGCACATCCGGGAAAATCCGGATCCACACGCGGCCGACGCGCCTGATCGAGCGAGTGATCGTGCGCCGCGCCGCCTCGATCTGGCGCGCCGTCAACCGACCGGGGTCGATCGCCTTCAGCCCATAGGCCCCAAAATTCAATGTGGTACCGCCTTTGGCGATCCCGTGAATGCGCCCCTTATGGGCCTTGCGATACTTTGTACGTTTCGGTGACAGCATCGCCGTTATGCCCTATCCCTGTCGCGATCCCGGTCCCGGTTGCGCTCGGGGCGATCATGACGTTCGCCACCAGCCTGCTGTTCGCTCAGGCGCTTGTCCTGCGCCATCGGGTCATGCGCCAGAATCTCACCTTTGAATACCCACACCTTGACGCCGCAGGTGCCGTAAGTGGTCTTGGCCGTCGCCGTGCCGAAATCGACATCGGCGCGCAACGTGTGCAGCGGCACCCGCCCTTCGCGATACCACTCCATCCGCGCGATTTCGGCGCCGCCGAGGCGGCCCGAACAATTGATTCGGATGCCTTGCGCGCCAAACCGCATCGCCGACTGCACCGCCCGCTTCATCGCCCGGCGAAACGCGACCCGGCGTTCAAGCTGTTGCGCGATCCCTTCGGCGATCAGCTTGGCTTCGATCTCCGGCTTGCGGATTTCGACGATGTTGAGGCTGACTTCGCTGCGGGTGACCTTGGCGATGTCGCCGCGCAGTTTGTCGATGTCGGCGCCCTTTTTGCCGATTACGACGCCGGGCCGCGCCGAATGCAGCGTGATCCGCGTCTTGCGTGCGGCCCGCTCGATCAGCACCTTCGACACCGCCGCCTGAGTCAGCCGGCCGCCGAGAAATTTGCGCAGCTTCAGGTCATCCAGAAGCTGGTTGCCGTATTCCTTGCGCGAAAACCAGCGCGAGTCCCAGGTGCGGTTGATGCCGAGCCGCAGCCCGATCGGATTGACCTTTTGACCCATCAGGCAGTCTCCCCAGCATCTTCGGCGCGTTCGCGAACGATCACGGTCAGATGCGCGAAATGCTTTTCGATCCGCGCCGAGCGGCCGCGGCCACGCGTATGAAAGCGCTTCATAACAAAGGCGCGACCGACCGTCGCCTCTTTGACATAAAGCCGGTCGACATTGAGCTGGTGGTTGTTTTCGGCATTGGCGATCGCCGATTGCAACACCTTTTTGACGTCGAGCGCGATGCGGCGGCGGGAAAACGTCAACTCGGCAAGCGCGGTCGTCGCGTCCTTGCCGCGGATCGATTCCGCCACAAGGTTCAGCTTACGCGCACTGATGCGCATCGCACGCAAAAAGGCCGATGCCTCGGTATCGTCCAACCGGCGTTCAGCGGCGGGCTTGCTCATCTCGAATCTCCTAGCTCCGCCGGGCGCGCTTGTCGCCGGCATGCCCGTAGAAGGTCCGGGTCGGAGCAAACTCGCCGAGCTTGTGGCCGATCATGTTCTCGGTCACCAGAACCGGGATGAATTTATGGCCGTTATAGACGCCAAAGGTCAGCCCGACGAATTGCGGGAAGATCGTCGAGCGCCGCGACCAGGTGCGGATCACTTCATTGCGGCCCGAGGCGCGCGACTTCTCTGCCTTGGTCAGCAGATAGCCGTCGACGAATGGGCCCTTCCAAACCGAGCGTGCCACGCTCTTCTCCTGCTATCGCTGCTGCTGGCTAGCGCTGTTGCTGGCGGCGGCGGATGATCAGCCGGTCCGTCGCCTTGTTCTGGCGGGTCTTCTTGCCCTTGGTCGGCTTGCCCCACGGGGTCACCGGATGCCGGCCGCCCGAGGACTTGCCTTCACCGCCGCCATGCGGATGGTCGATCGGGTTCATCGCGACGCCGCGCACCGAGGGGCGCCGGCCGAGCCAACGATTACGACCGGCCTTGCCGATCACGATGTTCTGATGGTCCGGGTTCGACACCGCACCGATCGTCGCCCGGCATTCCGAGCGTACCATGCGGAGTTCACCAGACGCCATGCGCAGCAGCGCATAGCCCTGATCGCGGCCGACCAGTTGTACATAGGTGCCCGCCGAGCGCGCCATCTGGCCGCCTTTGCCAGGCTTCATCTCGACATTATGAACAATCGTGCCGAGCGGCATGTTGCGCAACGGCATCGCGTTGCCCGGCTTTACATCGACCCGCTCGCCCGACACGACGCTGTCACCGGTGCGCAAACGCTGCGGCGCCAGGATGTACGATTGCTCGCCATCGGGATAGGTGATCAGCGCGATAAACGCTGTGCGGTTGGGATCGTATTCCAGCCGTTCGACAGTTGCCGGTGTATCGTCTTTGGTCCGCTTGAAGTCGACGATACGATAACGCCGTTTATGCCCGCCGCCGCGCCAGCGCATTGTCGTGCGGCCGCTATTGTTGCGCCCGCCCTTCTGCTTCAGCCCTTCGGTCAGCGTTTTGACCGGCTTGCCCTTCCACAGATCGCTGCGATCAACCTGCACCAGGTGTCGCTGTGACGGGGTGGTCGGGTTAAAGGTTTTGAGTGCCATCGCTCGATCCCCGGCCTCAGATGCCCGTTGTCACGTCGATCCGCGACCCTTCGGCCAACGTCACGATCGCTTTCTTATAATCGGACCGACGCCCGGGACGGCCGCGGAACCTCTTGGTTTTGCCTTCGACGCGGATCGTGTTGACCGCATCGACCTTGACGTCGAACAGTCCCTCGACCGCAGCCTTGACGTCGCGCTTGGTGGCAGCCAGCGCGACCCGAAAGATCACCTGGTTATGCTCCGACACCGCCGTCGCCTTTTCAGTGATCACCGGCGCGCGAACAATGTCGTACATCTGCTGCCGCGTCAGCCGCGTAACGGCCGGCGGTATTACACGAAATCGGCTCATATCACCCAACTCATTTCAGGCGCGCCTCAAGCTGTTCGACCGCGTCACGGGTCAGCACCAGCGTGTCGCGCCGCAGGATGTCGTACACATTGGCGCCCTGCTGCGGCAGGACGTCGACCTTGGGCAGATTGCGAGCAGCCCGGGCGAACGCCTCATCCAGCGCCGCACCGTCGATGATCAGCACCGATCCCCAGCCGAGCGTCGCAAAGCGCGCTTGCAACACCTTGGTCTTGGCCTCTTCAAGCCTCGCGGTATCGATGACGATCAGCTTGCCTTCGGCCTGTTTTGCGGACAGCGCCGTTTTGAGCCCGAGACGGCGCACTTTTTTCTGCAGGTCGAATTCATGGCTGCGCACCACCGGCCCGAAGATCACCGCACCGCCGCGAAATTGCGGCGAGCGCTGACTGCCCTGGCGGGCGCGCCCGGTGCCTTTCTGCTTGTACGGCTTTTTTGTCGTACCGCGGATATCGCTGATGCCCTTGGCCTTGTGGGTGCCGGCGCGCCGTTTGGCGAGTTGCCAGTTGACCACCCGGGCCAAAATGTCGCGCCGTATCGGCAAGCCGAACACGCCCTCGGCGAGTTCGATGTCGCCGACTTCCTGATTGTCGAGATTGCGAACCGTCGATTTCATGGCGCGGCTTCCTCGGCCGGAGCGGCGTCAGCACCGGCGGCATCGCCGCGCAGCGCCGCTGGAAACGGCAGGTCGGCGGGCGGCTTGCGCTTGACGGCGTCCTTGATCAGCACATAGCCGTTTTCGCTGCCCGGCACCGATCCCTTGATCAGCAGCAGACCGCGTTCGGTATCGGCCGATACGATGACGAGGCTTTGCGTTGTCACCCGCTCATTGCCCATCTGGCCGGCCATCTTTTTGTTCTTGAAGGTCTTGCCCGGCGACTGCCGCTGACCGGTCGACCCCAGGCTGCGATGCGACACCGAAACGCCGTGGGTCGCACGCAAACCGCCGAAATTGTGCCGCTTCATACCGCCGGCAAAACCCTTGCCAATACTCGTGCCCGTGACATCGACGTATTGGCCCGGCAGAAAATGCGCCACGGTAATCTCCGACCCGACCGGCACCAGCGCATCTTCCGAGACGCGGAATTCTACCAGCTTTGCCTTCGGTTCGACTTTGGCCTTGGCGAAATGGCCGCGTTGCGGCTTGGTCACGTTTTTGACCTTGGCTTTGCCGATACCGAGCTGCAACGCGGTATAGCCATCCTTGTCGGCGGTGCGCTGCGCCACAACTTCGCATTTATCGACGCGCAGCACCGTAACCGGCACATGGTTGCCGTCATCAGTGAACACTCGGGTCATACCGAGTTTCTGCGCGATCAAACCGGTCCGCATGACCCGCCCCTACAGCTTGATCTCGACATCGACACCGGCCGCCAGATCGAGCTTCATCAGCGCGTCAACGGTCTGCGGCGTCGGGTCGACAATATCGAGCACCCGCTTGTGGGTGCGGATCTCGAATTGCTCGCGCGACTTCTTGTCGACATGCGGCGAGCGCAGCACGGTGAATTTTTCGATCTTGGTCGGCAGCGGGATCGGGCCACGCACGCGCGCCCCGGTCCGCTTTGCCGTATTGACGATCTCGCTGGTCGACTGGTCGAGCACGCGGTGATCGTACGCCCTGAGGCGAATTCGGATGTTCTGGTTATCCATTTGATTTTCCGCTTCCGGGCGATTTCAGCACCGGGAGGGGAGGCCGGCGGCCTACCGTCCCGGTGAAATCCCGTACCCTGTTTTTTACTTCAGTATCTTGGCGACGACGCCGGCGCCGACGGTGCGGCCGCCTTCGCGGATCGCGAAGCGCAAGCCTTCATCCATCGCGATCGGCACCAGCAACGTCACTTCCATCGACACGTTGTCGCCCGGCATCACCATCTCGGTGCCTTCCGGCAATTTCACCGAACCCGTCACATCCGTCGTCCGGAAGTAGAATTGCGGCCGGTAATTGTCGAAAAACGGCGTGTGACGCCCGCCTTCCTCCTTGGTCAGCACATAGGCTTCCGCCTCGAACACCGTGTGCGGCGTGATTGACCCCGGCTTTGCC
>DATAUE010000056.1:0-46157 GCA_036268425.1 Allostellaceae bacterium | reverse complement strand
GGGTACAGCACTTTCGCCTTCTGCCGCGGCTCCGGCACCTCGTCAAAAAACTCAAGCCAACCGAGCCCATGACCCACCGACCGCCCCATCGCGAACCTCCTCCACAAGAGATTCTTCGATACGTTCTTTCACCCCTGAGGGAAATCCCTCACCGCATTCCCTTCAAGCGATTACCCTGGGATGGAAGCGCCTCGGGAAAAGCTCGGCGGACAGACCACCTCAACTATAAGCGCGGATGAATTCCTGTACCTTGGGATAGATTTCGGTCTGCCAGCGGCGGCCGTTGAAAACGCCGTAATGGCCGACACGCGGCTGCAGATGCTGGGTGTGCTTGGCCGGCTCCAGATTGCAGCACAGCCGATGCGCCGCGACGGTCTGGCCAACCGCGCAGATATCATCGCGTTCGCCTTCGACGGTCATCAGGGCAGTGCGGCGGATGGCACCGGGATCGACAATTTCGCCGCGTACCCGGAAACGGCCATTCGACAGATCATGCCGCTGGAACACCCGGTCGATGGTCTGCAGATAGAAATCGGCCGGTAAATCCATCACCGCGCTGTATTCGTCGTAAAATGCGCGGGTCGGTGCCATGCCCCTGGCATCGCCGTCGACCAGTTGGTGAAACATCCGCCAATGCGCCGAGACGTGCCGGTCGAGGTTCATGCTGATAAACCCGGCAAGCTGCAGAAAGCCGGGATAGACCCGGCGGAAGGCGCCGGGATAGCGCGCCGGCACGGTGGTGATGACGGTGCGCTCAAACCACTCAAGCGAATGCGACTGGGCAAAACGGTTGACCTCGGTCGGGTTGGCGGCCGGGTCGATCGGGCCGCCCATCAGCACCATCGAGGCCGGCTGGCAGGGGTCGTCAGCCGCCGCCATCAGCGCCACCGCCGCCAGCACCGGCACCGAGGGCTGACACACCGCGACGACATGCGCGCCGGGGCCGAGGTGGTGGAAGAAATCGATGACCAGTTCGATCACGTCATCAAGGCCAAACTGGCCGTGTTTCAGCGGCACATTGCGGGCATTGACCCAATCGGTCAGGTACACGTCGTGATCGGGCAGCGCGGTCTCGACCGTGCCGCGCAACAGGGTCGAGAAATGTCCGGAAAGCGGCGCCACCATCAGCAGTTTCGGCTGGTCGAGCGTCACCGCCTTGCGGAAATTCAGCAGGCGGCAGAACGGCGTGGTCAGCACCGCCTCTTCACTGACCGGCACCGCGGCGCCGTCGATCACAACGCTGTCGATACCGAAAGGCGGGCGTTCATGCGTGATACGGGTATGGGAGAACAGGTCCAGCGCCGCCGCGGTGTTGCGCACAAACGGCAAGTCGCGCACCAGGGTCCAAGGCTGTACCAGGAAGTCATGCGCCGCTTCGGCAAAGAAGCGCATCGGGGCCAGAACATCGCACTGCGCTTGGTAGGCGTCGTACAGCATAATTCCTCTATCCGCGACGGCCGCCGCGTTGCATAGGCTGGGCTGCGGCCTGGTCAATCTACGATAGCAACGCTCCGGCCAAGCTAACGACCGCATGTCGGCGGTGCGGTCTGCGCCACCGGCTGAGGGGAGGCGACATTGGTTCAGAACTCGCCCGTAATTTCAATAAGATATAGGCATGCGGCAAAACGCGCCCAAGAACGTTCTGCCATGCGGTTTGCAAGGGGGAGATAAGCGAGGAAGCTCAGCGTGGCGGGGCTGCGACGCCGCCGCGCAACTCATGCACGACAACCCCGAGGCGGCGCGGCGGCGGTGCGAGCCATAGCGGGTGGGCAAGGCCGGTGGCGATGTCGCTCTCGCCAGCCTGCCAGTGGCGCAGCATCGCGTCAGGCGAAAAATCCGCGATCTTGCCCGGCAGTTCGTCGGCATTTCCTTCATGCACAAGGTGCAGGATCGTCATCGTCGCCTCGCTGGCTTCGGCAAGGCATTTGCGGATGTCGGCGTCGCCGCGCATCGCGGCCGGCACGCGCTCCCCCAGCAGCGCGATCATCCGGCGCAGATCGTGGTTGCGCCGCAACGCCGCAATTTCGCGCGCCGAGCGGCTGACCCCCCCGCGTCCGCCCGGCACCGGATCGTAACCGTCGATCACGAAACATAGCGTGTCGGCCGGGCGGGCATCGTCGAGCGCGGTCACCGAAACGGCGCTGCCGCCATAGCGCTGGCCATCGATTTCGGTGGCCGGCAGACCGGGCAGCGCCGTGCTTGCCAGCACATGATCGACACTGATGACATGGCGGTCATTGTCGAAATAGGCATCGGCGCCGGTCACTAGATTGACCGCACCGAGAACGACGCGCACCGCGCCGGAATTGACCCGGTCGAAATCGACCGCCGACTCGACCAGTTCGCGTATTTCCGCGGCCGAAACCAGCGATCTGTCGCGCGGTGGCATGCTGCCGGGTTCGCCGCGCGCCGACAGATACCCGGCAAGCCATTGCCGCATGCGGCGTTTGATCTGTCCGTCGCCATGCGCCGCGACCCGCCGGCTCAATTCCTGCCAGAACTGACGCAGGCGAAAGATGCGTTCGTGCGGCAGGTTGCCGGCGATGATCGCAGCATTGACCGCGCCGATCGCGGTGCCGGCGATCCAGTTCGGCCGCACCCCACAATTTTCCAGCGCTGCATAGGCGCCTGCCTGATAGGCGCCGAGGGCCGAGCCACCCGACAATACCAGTGCGATCCGGTCGAAACGGGCCAAGCTCTTGTCGGATCGCGCGCGCGCCAAATCCTGGTCTCCTGCCCGCCGTGATCCGCCAAACGGCGGCAACGGCAGCCTTGGTTCTAACCGATACTCGCGACAGCCGGAGGGACTGAGAGATGATATCCGCCGATCCCATCGCCATCATAGGAGGTCGCGGCAAAGCGTCCAGTGTCGAAACGCCCACGGCGTTATTTCGGCACCGCGGTTGACGCCGCGCCCGACGATGGGGCCGTCGATACGATCGACACTGCCGGGATCGATTGCAGGTAGACCGCGATCGCGTGACGATCGTCGTCGGTCAGCCGGGCGGTGTTTTTAACGATTGCCGCCATGCTGCCGCCGACCTCGTCGAAATCGGGCGTCTTGCCGTCGCGCAGCACGGTGACGATGTCGTCCTCGCTCCAGTTGCCGATACCGGCTTTGCGGTCGGGCGTAATGTTCGGCGCCTTTTTGCCGTCGCCGATCGGGGGTGCCCCTGCGAGAAACCGTTCGGGATCGGGCGCACCGAGCCAGCTTCGCGGTGTGTGGCACTCGCCACAGCGGCCGACGGTCGCAACGAGATAGGCGCCGCGGTTCCATACCGGGTCTTTGCCTGCATCAGGCCGCCACGCGCCCGGCATTGGCGCGGCGATGACGCCGATCGCCGCGCGGGCGCGGGCGAGCAGCGCGGTGGCGCTCGCACCCTTGATATCGGGATGCGCCACCGCCGGCAGGCTGTCGAGAAAGGCCTTGATATCGGCGAGGTCGGTGTCGCTCAGCCGGTTGTAAAACGGGAACGGAAAGGTCGGGACATAGTGCGAGTCGTCGGGCGCGATGCCCCAGCGCACCGCGCGCGCAAAATCCGCAGCAGACCAGCGACCGATCCCCGTCGCGCTGTCCGGGGTCAGGTTCGGGGTGGCGATCATCCCGAACGGGGTCGTCACTTGCCCGCCCGCATAGGATTTGCCGCCGTGGTCGCTGTCGGTGTGACAGCCGTCGCAACCAGCGGCGTCGGCGAGATAGCGACCGCGCGCTATCGCCGCCGGATCGGCTGGCGAGGCCGCCGCAGCCGCTAGCGGCGCCACGCCGGCCGCTGCCATCGCGAGACACAGCCCGGCGGCCGCCTCCAGCGGCCACCGGGCCTGCCTAGATTTTTTCGCGGTACGGAGTATGGCAACCGCCGCAGCCGTTTTTACCCATATCGCCAAACGCCGCCTCGATCGTTGCCTTGTCGCCGCCCTTGACGGCGGTTTCGAGAATTTGCGCCTTGGCGAGCGCATTTTTCTGGGCGGCGGTAAACTTGTCCCACTCGGTCCAGATCGCCGGTTTGGCTCCGGATTTGCCGGGAAATTCCTCCATCCCGGTCTTGGGCGGGAAGAGGTTGGTGATCTGACCGACCCGTTCGACCAGGTCGGTACTGCCGGCCTGCGCCCCCGCGAGATCGCCTTTGCCGTCGAGAAACGCCTTGACGGCGCCGAGATCCTTGCCCTGCTGTTTCATCGCGGCCTGCCGGCCCTGCACGATCTTCATCGCGTCCTGCGCCTGTGCTGTGCCAAGCCCAGCCAGCACGACAAGCGCCGCGCCAAGTGCGAAGATGATTTTCACCGACCGCATAGTCCCCTCTCCGTCATCACTGCACGCATAACCGCACGCTCTTGGGCGTTGGCATCCGGCCGCCACAGTAGGTATCGGCGGCGACCGCGCAACCGCGCCGTTTCCGCCTCGCGATTATGTGATGGGGGTTTCGATATGCGCCTTGAAGCCCGGACGCTGCCGCATCCGGTCGTACCAGGGGTGCAGGTTCGGCAGGTCCGGCCGCTCGATCGGAAAGTTGAACCAGCGATAAATCTGTGTCGCGAGCACGATTTCCGCGAGGCTCAACTCCGCGCCGCCGAGATACGGGCGGTCCTTCAGTTCGTCGTCGACAATCGTCCAAGCCGCGAGCGCCCGCCGCCGTGCCGCCTCGATCGCGCCGGGGTCGCGGGTTTCCGGCGTCGAGCGATAGAGGCCATACAGCAACTGCCCCATCGGCGCGCCGATCACCGCCAGCTGCCAGTCCATCCAGCGCTCGACATGCGTACGGGCCGCCGGATCGCGCGGATAGATGCGCTCGCCGCCGGGTCGCGTCGTTGCCAGGTAACGACAGATCGTGTTCGATTCCCACATGATCAGGTCGCCGTCCTTGACCGTCGGGACGAGGCCGTTGGGGTTGAGGTTCAGATATTCAGGGTCGCGGTTGCCACCGAACGGGCCCCCGACATCGAGCCGCTCAAACGGCAGGTCCAATTCGGCACAGCACCACAGCACCTTTTGCACATTGGACGAACTTGCGCGTCCCCAGATCTTCAGCATGAGCCACCGCCTTCGTGATCGGCTTTGTCATCGGACGACGCTATGGAGCCTCAGATCGCTGAGGAGTGCAACGGGCTGCAACGACGCCAATATAGGGCGCTTCGGCATCTCTTTTTATCAGCCGCCAGGACCCCCATGACCCGCTCGCTGCTCGCCGTCGTTTTTCTGCTGCTGATGGTCACCGGTGCAAAAGCCAGCCAACAGGGCGTGATCGTGTTGCAGAACTGGAAGGCGATGGATTTGTGCACTAAGCAAGCGCAAGCCGCCTTCCCGGATTTCACCGCCGATGCCAATGCCAAGCGCGATGCGCAGCTAAAGGCGTGCCTCGAGAGCCGCAACCTGCCGCCGCGCCAACCGCAATCGCCGGGAAACTGACGGCGTTCCGGCGATGGCTGAGGCAAGATTGACCGGCCGGCATGCGGTGGAGGCGGGTTCGCCGCTACCTCTCGTCGTCGACCTCGACGGCACGCTGGTGCGGACCGATACGACACTCGAAGGCGTCCTGTCGTTGGCACGGCATCCGGTCAGCCTGCTGCGCGCCTTGCCGGCGTTGCGGTTGGGGCGCGCGGCGTTCAAGGCACGACTGGCGGCATCGGCCGATCTCGATGCGGCGTTATTGCCCTATCACCTTCCCCTGCTCGACTACCTGCGCGAGGCGCGCGCCGCCGGGCGGCCGTTGCTGCTCGCAACCGGTGCCGATCGACGCACCGCTGAGGCCGTCGCCCGATATCTCGGCTTGTTCGGCACGGTGCTGGCGTCGGATGGCCGGACCAACCTGACGGGCGCGGCAAAGCTCGCGGCGATCCGCGACACTCTCGGTGGTCGCGATTTTGCCTATGCCGGCAACAGCGCCGCCGATTTGCGGGTGTGGTGCGGCGCCTCGGCCGCAATCTGCGTCAACGCGCGCGCCGGCGTCGTGCGCGCCGCCGCAACAGCGACGACGATCGAGCGAGCTTTTCCCCCGGCGCCGCCGCTGCGGTTGCTGTTGCGCGCGATGCGGCCGCTGCACTGGTCGCGCAACCTGCTGGTATTCCTCCCCGTAGCGGTGGCACAGGCGACCGGCGGCGCGCCGGCGTGGGGCGCCGCGTGGCTGATTTTCGCCGCGTTTTGCTGTGCCGCGTCGGGCACCGCTATCGCCGGCGAGCTGACCAATCTGGCAGCCGATCGCCGGCACCCGGACCACTCGCACGGCGCGTTCGCTAACGGCACCTTGGCACTGCATATCGGCGTCGTTGCGGCGGTAATCCTGGTCTTCTGCGGTCTGGCGTTGGGTTCGGCAGCCGGGACGCTGGCGGTGCTGATCTGCTATGCCGCCGGTTCGGTCGCCTATTCCCTGTGGCTGAAAGCATGGTCGCTGCCCCGCCTGATCGCGCCGGCGGCCCGGTACGGGTTGCGACTGCTGGCGGGCGCCGTTATTGCCGTCGGTTGACGCGGCAGCTTGCGTTCATTTTGCGCTCGGCGGCGGATTTCGAGAGCCACAAATCCTCGACGAAGACGACCAGGGTCGTCGCCGATTGCTGGTCGGTGACCGTGGCGCGGCCGGGCTTGTTGAAATTGCCGGTCAGCGTGTCGCCATCGGCGATCGTGCCGCCGGCAATCTGTTCGAGAACCGCATAACCCTGGGCCGTATTGACAAAAACCTTGTTGCCGCAGCCTTCGGCACGCGACACATAGCCCGAGGTCAACGCATCGCCGAGCGGCGAACGGCAACGGATGGCGATGCGCTGGGTCACCTCGGCGAGGGTCAGGTGCTGCTCGGCGACCCGCGCAAACAGCGACCGGCCGGCGGTCTGGTCGAACAGGACGGGCTGCCCGATCCGTTCGACATTTCCGGTCACCGTGTCACCATCCTTGATCCCGGTGGTGCCGCTACTCACCAGTTCGGAATAACCGGTGGCGGTCGAGACGTACAGATAATCGCCGCAGCCGCTGGCGCGGTAGATCGTGCCGTCCGCGCGAGCCGGGACCGTAACGCATAGTGCGGCGAACACGATGAGAACGCACCTGACCAGCATCGTCGCCTCACTCCTGTGTCGCGTTCGCCGTCGCGGGGGATCGCAGCCGCCAAATTGCCACTCGGTGACGGCACCGACAACGTGCGGCCCGCTGCAAGACGGCGACTCGCCCCTCCGCTGGTTTCGGATTATGAGTCTAACGGAACCCGCACGATGCCCTTTGCCCTGCGACAATCATCCATGACGCGACGCAAGAAGATCCTTGCCGTTGCCTCGCCCGGCGGGCACTGGGCGCAGTTGTTGCGATTGCGGCCGGCCTTTGCCGGGCATGAGGTGGTGTTTGCGACGACCCTCGCCGACAGCCGGACGGAGGTGCCAGGACATCAGTGTCATATCCTGCCCGACGCCAACCAGCACAACAAGCTGCGGGTCTTGCTGTTGATGCTGCGGACATTGCTGCTGGTCATCCGCGTGCGGCCCGATGTGGTGATCTCGACCGGTGCGGCGCCGGGCTATTTCGCGATCCGCTTCGGGCACTATCTCGGGGCGCGGACCCTATGGCTCGAAAGCATCGCCAATGCCGAGGAATACTCGCTCTCGACCCGGCTGGTACGGCCCTACGCCGATCTGATGCTGACGCAATGGCCGCATCTCGCACGCCCCGACGGGCCGTTTTACCGCGGCAGCGTGCTGTGATTTTCGTCACGGTCGGCACCCAGCTTCCGTTCGACCGGCTGGTGCAAGCGGTCGATGCCTGGGCCGGCACCCACGCCAGCGAGGCGGAGACGAGCGAGCCGGCGGCGTTCGCCCAGATCGGCGCCACGGCATATCGGCCGCGGCATATGGAATGGGCCGATTACCTGCCGGCGGCTCAGTTTCGCCAAAAGCTGGAGGCTGCCAGCCTGATCGTGTCGCATGCCGGCATGGGCAATTTGCTGATGGCGATGCAGGCGCAAAAACCGATACTGGTGATGCCGCGCCGCGCCGCGCTGAACGAGACGCGCAACGATCACCAACTTGCGACCGCCACATGGCTGCGGCAGCTGCCGGGGATTATCGTGGCCGACGATATCGACGAACTAACAGCGGCATTGCAGCGCAGCGAATGGCAGGCGCCTCAAATGGTGCGGGCCGACGCATCGCCGGAATTGCTGGCCGCCGTGCGCGCCTTTATCGAAGAGGGGTAGCGCGCAACCTTCTTCGGCGTTGCCGGGTGGCGCCAGCCTATCTATAGGTTTTGCAACAGCTCGGGGCAGAGAGGGAGGCCGGCGCCATGCCGATGAAAAGCAAGGTCATCATTACCTGCGCGGTGACCGGGTCGATCCACACTCCGACGATGAGCCCCTATTTGCCGCTGACCCCGGACGAGGTGGCGCGCGATGCGATCGCCGCCGCCGAAGCCGGCGCCTCGATCCTCCACTTGCACGCACGCGACCCCGAAAACGGCCGCCCGACGCCTGATCCCGATGTGTTTATGCAGTTCCTGCCGCGGATCAAGCAGGCGACCAACGCGGTGGTCAACATCACGACCGGCGGCGGCCACGGCATGACACTTGAGGAACGGCTGGCGGCGCCGCTGCGGGCCAAGCCGGAAATGTGCTCGATGAACATGGGGTCGATGAATTTCGGGCTTTACCCGATGCTCGACCGCTACAAGGAATGGAAATACGAGTGGGAGCCGCAGGCTCTCGAAATGACCCGCGACTTCATCTTCCGCAACACCTTTGCCGATATTGAAAAGGTGCTGAAGCGGCTTGGCGAGGAATGCGGCACCCGCTTCGAGCACGAATGCTACGATGTCGGGCATCTGTACAATCTGGCGCATTTCGTCGATCGCGGGATGATCAAGCCGCCGTTTTTCATCCAGACGATCTTCGGCATTCTCGGCGGCATCGGAGCCGATCACGAAAACCTCGTCCATATGAAGCGCATCGCCGACAAATTGTTCGGCGACGATTACGCGTGGTCGATATTGGCGGCCGGGCGGCACCAGATGCCGTTTGTCACGATGGGCGCGATCATGGGCGGCAACGTGCGGGTCGGCCTGGAGGATTCGCTGTGGCTCGGCCGCGGCCAGTTGGCGCAAGGCAACGCCGACCAGGTGACCCGCATCCGCACGATCCTCGAAAACCTGTCCCTCGAAATCGCCACCCCCGACGAAGCCCGCTCGCTGCTCGCGCTCAAGGGCGGCGATGATGTGGCGTTTTGAGCCAAGCAATGATTTCGAGACCGTACAATGATCGATAAACGCGTCAGAACACTCGCCGAGGCCGTGGCGGGCATCAAGGATGGCGCCGTGGTGCTGACCGGCGGGTTCGGCGGCGCCGGTTCGCCGGAAGCGCTGTACGGCGCCTTGCTGGAGCAGGGCGCGAAAGACCTCACGATCGTCAACAACAATGCCGGCACCGGCCGCACCGGTCTCGCCGGGCTGATGGATGCCGGGCGGGTGCGCAAGATCATCTGCTCGTTTCCGCGCAGCACCGGCTCGGTCGTGTTCGAGGAACTGTACGCCGCCAACAGGATCGAGCTGGAGCTGGTGCCGCAGGGCATCCTCAGCGAGCGCATGCGCTGTGCCGCAGCCGGCCTCGGCGGTTTTTTTTCGCCGACCGGGGTCGGCACGCGCCTCGCCGCAGGCAAGGAAGAGCGCGAAATCGACGGCCGCCGCTATGTCCTGGAAAAACCGCTGAAGGGCGATGTCGCGCTGCTCAAAGCCGATCGCGGCGATCGCTGGGGCAACCTGACCTACAATAAATCGGCGCGGAACTTCAATCCGACGATGGCGCAAGCTGCCGATCTGTCGATCGTGCAGATCCGCGAATTCGTCGGACTCGGCGAGATCGACCCCGAGCACATCATCACCCCCGGCATCTTCGTCGACCGCATGGTCGTGGCGCCGGGCTGAACGCACCACCCCGGAGCACTTCCGCCGGGCCTGTCCCGGCGGTCCACGCGCCCCATCGGGCGTTTCATGGATGGCCGGTACAAGCCCGGCCAAAGCGGCGAAGGGCAGGACCGGCTATTTGAGGAGAGAACGATGCCGCTCAGTCGAAAGCAGATCGCGTGGCGCGCCGCCCAGGACCTCAATGACGGCGCCTACGTCAACCTCGGCATCGGGCTGCCGACCCTGGTCGCCGACGTGCTGCCGGAGGGGCGCGAGATCGTGCTGCAAAGCGAAAACGGCGTCCTCGGAGTCGGACCGGCACCCGGCGCCAACGAAATCGACACCGACCTGGTCAATGCCGGCAAGCAGCCGGTGACATTGCTGACCGGCGGCAGCTATGTGCATCACACCGACTCGTTTCTGATGATCCGTGGCGGCCACCTCGACCTAGCGTTGCTCGGCGCGTTCGAGGTTGCCGAAAACGGCGATCTCGCCAACTGGACGACCGATGATCCGAAATTTCCGCCCGGCGTCGGCGGCGCGATGGACCTCGCGGTCGGCGCCAAGGAAATCCGCGTGTTGCTCGAACACACGACGCGAAAGGGAGAGCCGCGGCTGCGTAAACTCTGCGAATACCCGCTGACCGCCAGCCGCGTCGTCAAGCGCATCTATACCGATCTGGCAGTGATCGATGTCACCGATGCCGGGCTTATCGTGCGCGAAATCGTCGAAGACATCGATTTTGCGGCCTTGCAGCAGCGAACCGAGGCCACACTGCACCAGGGACCCGATATAAAGCCGCTCAAGGCGCCCGCGCTTTAGCCGCGGCAAGCGGCTCGCGGTTCGCCGGCAGCGATGAACGGTTACGAAAGCCTGCCGGGGCTCGATACGGTCGTCCACATCATCCAGGTGTCGCTCACGCCGGTATTTCTGCTGTCCGGTGTCGCGACATTGCTGAATGTGTTTTCGACGCGGCTGGCGCGCGTTGCCGATCAGGTCGATGCCGCCGCCAAACAGGTGGAAACGGCGGATGCCGCCAAAGCCGCCGCGCTGATGCGCCGCCTGACGCATTTGCACCGCCGTTCCGTGGCGCTCGACGCGGCGGTGGCGCTCGGGGCCGTGGGCGGCGCCTCTACTTGCGCCACGGTGCTGACACTATTCGTCGGCGAGGCGCGCAGCCTCGGCGTCGCCACCGTGCTGTTCACCACCTTCGGGCTGGCGATCGCCTGCACGCTGGCGGCAATCGGTGCCTTTGCCGCGGAAATGCTGATGGCGAGCCAGCACATCCGCACCGAGGTCGTGGCTGGGAAGCGCGCGGCGGAGCCGGAATAGCGGCCTATTCGGCCGCGCTGCGCATCTTGTCGTAGCGGCCCTGCGGGACGATCTCCGCAACAGTGCCGTCCGGCGAGCGGTATTTGATCGGCACTTCGCCGGGCTTTGACAGAATGGTGCCGCCATTGGCGGTGATCGTTGCAACAAATCCCTCGTGGTCGCCTTCGACCTCGACACCAAAATGGTGGATCGCCGGGCCGGGGCCGACCATGCGGGCTTCGTCATCATCCTCGCTGTCGTAGATCATCAGCGCGAGGTCGATATAGCCGTCGGTCATGTGGCGCGAAATATGGCCGCGCGAGCGCCCGGTCTTGACCTGGCGAAATCCATAGACGTTTTCATAGAACTTGGTCGCCGCTTCGAGGTCGGTGACCTTCAGCGCAATGTGATTGATCCGCGGCATCGCCATCCTCCCGCTAGTGATTTCCTGGGCTTATGCTGCCTTACGCCGAAAGCGGTCCACACCATCCCCGCATTCATCGCTGCGCTCGATCGTGCCGTGACCGACGAGATAATGCAAATGCGCCAGCGCCTCGCCAAGCGCGAACCCCATCTGGTGCCGGTCGAGCTGGCGCCTGAACAAAACCGGCAGCAGATCCGCGGCGGTTTTCGGACGATCGCAGGCGGCGATCACGTCGTCGCAGCGCGCATGATGGTGCGAGGCCAGTTCGTCGATCCGCTGATGCACGCCGTAAAACGGCAAATTGTGCGACGGCAATACCAGGATATCGGGCGGCAGCGCCGCGCGGATCTTGTCGAGCGAGCGCAGGTAGCGGGCCAGCGGGTCGCCTTGCGGCTCGAATGGCTGGACGCTGATATTCGGCGAAATCCGCGGCAGAATCTGGTCGCCGGCGATCAGCACCCCGGCGTCGGCGCAATAGAGGCAAGCATGTTCCGGCGCGTGGCCTTCACCGATGATCACGCGCCACGCTCGCCCGCCGATCTCGATCACGCTGCCGTCGCCGATCCGGTGATAGACCGGCGGCACCGACGGGCAGCCGCGGCGATAATTGCCTTGGCGCTCGGCAAAGTGGCCGCACATCTCCTCGTCGAGACCGGCACGGCGGGCGAAATCGCGGCGCGCGTTTGCCGAGGCCTCGCCGACATCTCCGGACATCATCCGGGCGTGCAGATATTCCTTTTCGGTCGTCCATACCGGCGCCTGCCAGCGCGCCGCCAGCCAATCGGCAAGGCCCATATGATCGGGGTGGAAATGCGTCACGATGATGCGGCGCACCGGTCGGCCGCCAAGCTGCTCGGCGAAAATGCGCTCCCACGCCTCCTTCGTCTCGGGCAACGCAAAGCCGCAATCGACGATGGTCCAGCCGGCCCCGTCTTCGAGCAGCCACAGATTGATGTGGTTCAGCGCAAAGGGCAGCCGCATGCGCAACCAATAGACGCCCGGCGCGATCGGGATGGTTTCGCCCGGTTCGGGTGGGGTCGTCACCGGAAAGTTCAAGGATTCAGTCATCTAGATCGGCATCCCGAATTGACCGCGGAAGATTGACCATGCAGGAATGGCGCGCAAGCACCCTGCCCGCCGGTCAGCCTTGCGCGGCTGCGGCAATTTGACGATTTCCGAGGAGCCACGATGCGCGATTTCAACGTCCCCGGCCGCTCGGCGGCGATGGCAGCCAACGGGATGGCCGCAACTTCGCACCCGCTGGCGACCCTCACCGCAATCGATGTCTTGCGTGCCGGTGGCAACGCGGCCGATGCCGGCATTGCGGCGGTGGCGATGCAATGCGTCGTCGAGCCGGAAAGCACCGGGATCGGCGGCGACTGCTTTGTGCTCTACTCGAAAAAGGGTGCCGTCCCGGTGGCGCTGAGCGGTGCCGGGCGGGCGCCGGCCAAGGCGCATGTCGAATGGTTCGCCGAGCGCCAGATTCGCGAGATCGTCGCACAGACACCGCATGCCGCGACCGTGCCCGGCTGCATCGACGCGTGGACCCAGCTCAATCGCGAATACGGCTCGATGCCGCTGTCGGAATTGCTTGAACCCGCCGCCAAGGCGGCGACTGACGGGTATGTCGTGACGCCCCGCGTCGCCTGGGATTGGGAGCGCAGCGCACACAAGCTGCGCGACGAGCATACCGCCAAAGTCATGCTGCCCGGCGGCAAACCGCCCAAGGCCGGCGACAAAATGAGCAACCCGGCGCTCGGCCGCACCTTGCGCCGCATCGGCAAGGAAGGCCGCGAGGCGTTTTACGAAGGCGCGGTGGCGCATGACATCGTCACCCGGTTGAAGGAACTCGGCGGGCTGCACGAGGAGGAAGATTTCGCGGCGCAGCGTTCGAGCTGGGTCGAGCCGATCCACGCTCCCTATCGCGGCTATGACGTCTACGAGTGCCCGCCGTCGAACCAGGGCATGACCGCGCTGATGATCCTGAAGACGCTCGAAGGCTATGCGATGAGCGGCGACGGGTTCAGCGAGGCCGACCGGCTGCACCTGATCGCCGAGGCGACCAAGGCCGCCATCTATATTCGCGACACCAAGATCGGCGACCCCGATTTCGTCAATAACGATGTCGAGAAATACCTGTCCGCCGCCTATGCCGAGCAGACCCGCCGCGAGATCCGCCTCGACAAGGCTCTGCCGCCGCAGCATTGGGAAGGCGTCGAGCACAAGGACACGATCTACATGTGCGTCGTCGACCGCGACGGCAACGCGTGTTCGTTTATCAATTCGCTGTTCTCGGCGTTCGGCACCGGCATCATGGCGCCGGAAAGCGGCGTGATTCTGCACAATCGCGGCAGCGGGTTCCGCACGATCCCCGGCCATCCGAGCGCGATCGCGCCGCGCAAGCGCCCGCTGCACACGCTGATCCCCGGCATGCTGGTTAAGGACGGCCGCGCCGTGATGCCGTTCGGCGTGATGGGCGGCCAGTACCAGGCGGTTGGCCACGCCACCTTCCTGCATTACCTGCTCGACCGCGGCATGGACCCGCAGCAGGCTGCCGAAGGCGCGCGCGTCTTTGCCTATCAGGGCGTATTGCAGACCGAATATTTCGTGCCCGAGCCGGTGCGCGCCGACCTCGCCAGGCGCGGCCACAAGATCGAAATGCTCGACGTGCCGGTCGGCGGCTGCCAGGCGATCTGGATGGACCACAACCGCGGCGTCTTCATCGGCGGCAGCGAACCCCGCAAGGACGGCATGGCGCTGGGGTATTGAGCGAAACCAGGCGCTTTGTCTGGAGGTTTGATGATGGCGGAGATCAGTTTGGAATTCATCCAGCCACAGCTCCAGTCGATACAGATGCAGTTGCGCGAGATCAAGGCAACCGCCGATCTGGGTCGCCGCAACACGCGCTCCATGTATGACAATCTCGCCGCCGAGATGGCTCGCGGGCTGGGAGAACTCGAAGTCAAACTCGGCACCCGGGTCGATGCGCTGGCGACGTTGATCGAAGACCGGTTCAATCATCTGGTCGAGATTGTCAGTAATAAATAGCGGCGCAACAGGGCGTATCTTTGAGGGGCTGCCGCTTCAAGATCGCGGCCACGGTCGCGGTATCGCCGAGATCGGCTACGCGGTCAGCGATGGTAAAACCCGTCTCGCGCATCTCCATCAACGGCACCCGCTGCGGGTGCTGTTTCCGGCATCGCAGGCTGCCGATGTGCCTGTCGCGGTGCTGGTCACCACCTCGGGCGGCCTCGTTGCCGGAGACGGGATCGCCATCGGCGTTGCTGTCGGCGCTCGCGCCGCGGCGCATGTCACCGCTTCGGCCGCCGAGAAAGTCTACCGCTCGACTGGCGCCACCACCGTCATCGACCAGACGCTGCTGGTCGCCGCAGGCGGCTGGCTCGAATACCTGCCGCCGGAGACCATTGTGTTCGATGGCGCCCGCCTGCGCCGCCATACGCGGCTGAGCCTGGCGGCCAGTGGCGGGGCTCTCGTCGGCGGCATCATCGTGTTTGGCCGCCGGGCGCGCGGCGAGGCCTTTACCCACGGTCTGCTGCACGAGCGCTGGGAGGTGTACCGCGACGGCAGGCTGGTCTGGGGCGATGCCTTGCACCTCGACGGCGACATCGCCGCGACGATGGCCGACCCGGCGTGCTTCGACAATGCCGCCGCCTGCGCGACGCTGATCCTCGTCCTGCCGGTGGGCCGCGAACCGCGGAGCTTTGTCGACGAGGCCCGGGCGGTGCAGCAGAAGACCACGGTGGATGGCTTGCGCGCCGGCGTGACGGTCGTTGGCGGGCTGCTGGTGGCGCGCTGGCTGGCGGTGGACGCGCTGCCGCTGCGGCGCGCCTATGCCGATCTCGCTTGCCATTTGCGCCATGCCGCGATCGGATTGCCGCCGCGCCTGCCCCGGCTATGGCATGTTTAGGCCGATGGCATGTTTGATGCTGCGAGAGCGAAATGAACTTGACCCCCCGCGAAAAGGACAAGCTGATTGTCGCGGTCGCCGCGATGGTCGCCGAACGCCGCCTGAAACGCGGCGTCAGGCTGAACTACCCGGAGGCGATCGCGCTGATCACCGATTTCGTGCTGGAAGGCGCCCGCGACGGCAAGACCGTTGCTGACTTGATGCGCGATGGAGCCACCGTGCTGTCCCGCGACCAGGTGATGGAGGGCGTGCCGGAGATGATCCACGACATCCAGGTCGAGGCGACGTTCCCCGACGGCACGAAGCTCGTCACCGTGCACGAGCCGATCCGATGAGGAACCGGTCATGTCATTGCGAGGAGCCGTGAGGCGATGCGGCAATCTCGGGCGGGAGGAGCCTCTGTATGCACGAGATTGCTTCGCTGCGCTCGCAATGACGGCGCTGTGGAAGGTGTGCCTAAATGATTCCCGGTGAGGTCTTCCCCGCTGATGGTGATACCGAGATGAACGCCGGCCGGCCGACCGTCACGCTCACGGTGGCGAATACCGGTGATCGGCCGATCCAGGTCGGCTCGCATTACCATTTCTACGAAACCAACGCGGCGCTCCGGTTTGATCGGGAGCAGGCGCGCGGCTTCCGCCTCGATATTCCGGCCGGCACCGCAACTCGGTTCGAGCCGGGGCAGAGCCGCGAGGTGCGATTGGTCGCCTATGCCGGCGGGCGCCGCGTCGTCGGGTTCAACGGCCGCATCAACGGGAGCCTCTGACGTGGCCAACACGATCTCCCGTGCCGGTTATGCTGCGATGTTCGGCCCGACGACCGGAGACCGCATCCGGCTCGCCGATACCGAATTGATCATCGAGGTCGAAAGCGACCGCACGATCTATGGCGAGGAGGTCAAGTTCGGCGGCGGCAAGGTGATCCGCGACGGCATGGGACAAAGCCAGAAAAGCCGCGCCGAGGGCGCCGTCGATACGGTCATCACCAATGCCGTCATCCTCGACCATTGGGGCATCGTCAAAGCCGATATCGGCATCCGCGACGGCCGCATCGCCGGGATCGGCAAGGCCGGCAATCCGGACATTCAGCCCGGTGTCGACATCATCATCGGCCCCGGCACCGAGATCATCGCCGGCGAGGGGAAAATAATTACCGCCGGTGGCATCGACGCGCATATTCACCTGATCTCGCCGCAGCAGGCCGAGGAGGCGCTGTATAGCGGCATCACGACGATGCTCGGCGGTGGCACCGGCCCCGCCGCCGGCACCGCGGCGACGACCTGCACCCCCGGCCCCTGGCACCTCGCCCGCATCATGCAGGCGGCCGAGGGACTGCCGGTCAATCTCGGCTTTTTCGGCAAGGGCAATGCGTCGGAGCCGCAGGCCCTCGTCGAGATGGTCGAGGCCGGTGCCGTCGGTCTCAAACTGCACGAGGATTGGGGCACCACCCCGGCGGCGATCGATTGCTGCCTGACGGTGGCCGAACAGCTCGATGTTGCGGTGGCGATCCATACCGACACGCTGAACGAAAGCGGCTTTGTCGAGGACACGATTGCGGCGTTCAAGGGCCGCAACATCCACGCCTTTCACACGGAAGGCGCCGGCGGCGGGCATGCGCCGGACATCATCAAGGTTTGCGGCCTGGCGAACGTGCTGCCGTCATCGACCAACCCGACCCGGCCCTACACGATCAACACAATCGACGAGCATCTCGACATGCTGATGGTGTGCCACCACCTCGACCCGCGCATCCCCGAGGATGTCGCCTTCGCCGAAAGCCGCATCCGGCGCGAAACCATCGCCGCCGAAGACATCCTGCACGATCTCGGCGCGTTCTCGATGATGTCGTCGGACAGCCAGGCGATGGGGCGGGTCGGCGAGGTCATTATCCGCACCTGGCAGACCGCCGACAAGATGAAGCGCCAGCGCGGGCCGCTCCCCGAGGACAGTGAACGCAGCGACAATTTCCGGGCGAAACGCTACATCGCGAAATACACCATCAACCCGGCCCTGACGCATGGATTGGGCGAGCATATCGGCTCGGTCGAGGTGGGCAAGCTGGCCGATCTGGTGGTGTGGTCGCCGGCGTTCTTTGCGGCGAAGCCGGACATGGTATTGCGCGGCGGCATGATCGCGGCGGCCTTGATGGGCGACCCGAACGCCTCAATCCCGACGCCGCAGCCGGTACATTACCGCCCGATGTTCGGCAATTTCGGCCGTGCCTTGCAGGCGTCGGCGGTGACGTTCCTGCCGAGCGTCGCGATTGCCGGCGGCCTGCCGGACCGGCTCGGCCTGCAGCGCATGATCCTGCCGGCCCGCAATATCCGCTCGGTGAACAAGAGCCGCATGGTGCACAACAACGCGACGCCCCATATCGAAGTCGACCCCGAAACCTACGAAGTCCGCGCCGACGGCGTGCATTTGACATGCGAACCCGCCACGGTATTGCCGCTGGCGCAGCGATATTTCCTGTATTGATGTTGAGGGCGTTTCGTGGCGGACGTTAGCAAAGGCGATCTTCAGGCGCTGGCCGACGCACGCATCCGTGAGGCGCAGACGCTCTATAGCCAAGCATTATATTCAGGAGCGTATTATCTCGCTGGTTACGCCGTAGAACTTGCCATCAAGGCGTGCATAGCGAAACATATGCGTAGTGGTTTTATTCCTGACAGAAATTTTGTGAATAGAATTTATCAGCATAAGCCCAATAAGCTTATCGGGCTCGCCGGTCTTAGAGAAAATTTAGACAATGACGTCAAAAATGATCCGCAACTCGGCGGCAACTGGGGTCTCTCTTGTACTTGGTCAGAGGAGAGTCGATACAGTGCCTGGGATGCGACCAATACTGCGGCTTTAATTTCTGCAATCAGCGACCCAGATCATGGAGTTCTTCAATGGCTAAAGAGGCACTATTAGAGAGCGCGATCGCTGCAGGCAAAATTTTAATTGAGGAATTAGACAAGAACGATCAAACGATTGATGCAGGGTTGTGGTTCTATTATCCCGATCTAGATCAATGGAAGCTACTTCTCTCGTCGAAAAAATTCGATGCAACAAATCTAACAAAATCGTACACTAAAATCTCTGAAATCTTGTATAAAACAGATCGAGTTAGCCAATCCATCTCGATTTCCGATATAAAACTACTAAGCCAAACGGATCCGATGATGAAGCTTCTCAAGAAAATTGCTCGCACCGAAAAAAATCTTAATGAAATCAGAATGATGTCCAGTGTCTTCAATGGTATTTATGTTGAAGACATGTTAATCTATCGGAATATTAGATAATTTTAAAGCAACCTCACCTGGTAGAAAAAAATGCGTCGGGCAATTGCGGTTCATATGCGGGAAAAATGGCCGGACGAGGCGGCGATCGATACGGTGACGTTGCCGTTTCTCGACCGGCACCGGCGGCGCATCCGGCTGGTGGCGGATAGCGGTACGCCGTTTCTGCTCGATCTGGCGCGGGCGCAGCGGCTCGGCGACGGCGACGGCTTGGAGCTCGACAATGGCGGCTATATCCGGGTGCGCTCGGCGGCAGAACCGGTCATCGAAATCGCCGCCGACAGCGAGATCGACCTGCTGCGCATTGCCTGGCATCTCGGCAACCGGCATCTGCCGTTGCAGGCGCTTGACGGCAAATTGCGCATTCGGGCCGATTACGTCATCGCCGCGATGGTCGAAGGGCTGGGCGGCCGTACAACACGGCTGGATGCCCCGTTCGACCCGGAAATCGGCGCCTATGCCGGTGTGCCGCACAGCCATGACCACGATCACTGACCCGGGCACTGACCCCGGCACTAACCCCGGCACCCTCTACCGCCTGCTGGCGTGGTTGTCGCCGGGCTTTCCCACCGGCGCCTTCAGCTATTCGCACGGTCTCGAAGCCGCGGTCGAAAGCGGCGCGGTGCATGACCGGATGACATTGCAGGCATGGATCACCGCGATCGTCACCCAGGGCAGCGGCCGCACCGATGCCGACATATTGCGCGACGCTTTTCGCGCGGCCGCGCGTGGCGATGCGGCGGCGGTCGCAGACGCGAATGCACGCGCCGCCGCGTTTCGACCAAGCGGCGAGCTGGCGCTTGAGACGAGCCAGCAAGGAGGCGCCTTTCTGGCGACGTACCGGGCCGCGTGGGATGCCCCTCACCCCTATCTGCTCCCCGCTTGCGGGGAGACGGAGCGGCCCGTCGCGCAGCGATGGGAGGGCGAGGGGCCGCTGCCGTCCACCGGGGTCTGCCATGCCGTGGCGTTCGGGGCGGCCGCAGCCGGGGCCGGCGTCGCGCTTGGTGACGCGCTGCTCGGCTACCTCCAGGCGTTTGCGGCGAACCTGATGTCGGCGGGGTTACGGCTGGGTGTCGTCGGCCAGACCAATGGGCAGCGTATCCTGGCGGCGCTGGAGCCGGCGATTATCGCAGCCGCGCAGGCCGCGTCGACCCGCCATCCCGCGGATTTCGGCAGCGCGACCTTCGCCGCCGACCTCGCATCGACGGCACACGAAACGCAGTACACGAGGCTGTTCCGCTCATGAACCCTGGCATGACGCAAAAGGACCCGTTGCGCATCGGCATCGGCGGGCCGGTCGGCTCGGGCAAGACCGCGCTGATGGACCGGCTGTGCAAGGCGATGCGCGACCGGTTCGAGATCGTCGCGATCACCAACGACATCTATACCCGCGAGGATGCCGAGTTTCTGACCCGTAGCGGCGCCTTGCCCCCGGAACGCATCCGCGGCGTCGAAACCGGCGGCTGTCCGCACACGGCGATCCGCGAGGACGCCTCGATCAACCTCGCTGCGGTTGCCGAGATGACGCAGCTGTTTCCCCGCGTCGATATCATGCTGATCGAATCCGGCGGCGACAATCTCGCCGCGACGTTTTCGCCGGAACTCGCCGATCTGACGATCTACGTCATCGATGTCGCGGCCGGTGACAAGATTCCGCGCAAAGGCGGCCCCGGCATCACCCGCTCCGACCTGCTGGTCATCAACAAGACCGACCTTGCGCCATTGGTCGGCGCCAGTCTCGACGTAATGGACCGCGACGCGCGGCGGATGCGCGGCGAACGGCCGTTCGTCTTCACCAATCTCAAAGCCGGCGACGGGGTGGCGACGATCGTCGAGTTCGTCGTTCGCCAAGGCGGGCTGGCAGAGGGTGAACCGGCAGGCGGCGTTCAGCCCGAGCTGTCGAGGGCATAGCCGACCGAGCGTACCGTCCGCAGCAGATCGGGCCCGCCGCCCTCGTTGAGCGCCTTGCGCAGGCGGCGGATATGTACGTCAACGGTGCGGATCTCGATATCGGAATCCTGGCCCCAGACGCGATCGAGCAGTTGCTCGCGGGAAAACACCCGGCCAGGCTGTTGCAGAAAATGGTGCAGCAGCCGGTATTCGGTCGGGCCGAGATGCACCGGCTTGCCATCGCGCGTGACCCGATGCGCCGTCAAATCCATCGTCAGACCATCATAGGTCAGCAGGTTCTCCGCAGCGTTCGGCTGTGCCCGGCGAATGACCGCGCGCAGCCGTGCCACCAGTTCGCTGGGGCTGAACGGCTTGACGACGTAATCGTCGGCGCCGCTATCGAGGCCTCGAATGCGATCGCCTTCTTCGCCGCGTGCGGTGAGCATGATGACCGGCAATGAGCGGGTATCCGGGGCGCGGCGCAGCTGACGGCATACTTCAAGCCCCGACACCAGCGGCAGCATCCAGTCGAGCAACACCGCATCAGGCCGGTGCTCGGCAATGCGCAACAGCGCCTCCTCTCCGTCCATCGCTTCCTCGACGGCGAACCCTTCGCGTTCGAGGTTGTAGCGCAGCATCGTGACAAGCGGCGCCTCGTCCTCGACGATCAATACCAACGGCTTCATCGTGCGGCGGGCTGGCTTGCGGGCCGATCGGCGGTAACGACCTCAAGGCTCGATTTGTCGCCTTTGGGGCGGGATTCGGTTAGCGGTGTGCCATGCACCAGGTAATACAGATTCTCGGCAATATTGGTCGCGTGGTCGCCGATCCGCTCGATATTCTTAGCCATGAACAGCATGTGCGTGTAAATTCCGATATTGCGTACGTCTTCCATCATGTAGGTCAGGAATTCGCGGAACAGGCTCGAATACATTTCATCGAGTTCTTCGTCGCGGTGCCAAACGACGATGGCTTTGTCGGCGTCACGCGCGACATAGGCGTCGATTACATCCTTGATCAGCATCAGCGCCAGGTGCGCCATGCGCGGCAAGGCATGCACCGGCGCGATCGGCGGCGATTGCGACAGTGCGATCGAGCGCTTGGCGACGTTCGCGGCATAATCGCAGATGCGCTCGAGATCGCTGGCGATCTTCAGCGCGGCGACAATCTCGCGCAGATCACGCGCCATCGGCTGGCGCAGCGCCAGCAGCCGGATCGCCAGATTGTCGAGATCGCGCTCAAGCTGATCGACAGTCTGATCGCCTTCGATGACGCTTCCGGCAAGCTCGCTGTCGCGTTTGACGACGGCTTCGATCGCCGAGGCCAACTGGCTTTCGGCGAGCCCCCCCATCTCGACGATGATGCGATTGAGCCGCTGCAACTCCTCGTCATAGCTCTTGATGATGTGCTCGGCAGCCATGCCCGCTCCTCCCCTCAACCAAAGCGGCCTGTTATGTAATCTTCGGTCTGACGCACGCCCGGATGGGTGAATATCCGCTCGGTCTCGTCAAACTCGATCAGTTTGCCGAGATAGAAAAACGCGGTGAAATCGGAGCTGCGCGCCGCCTGCTGCATGTTATGCGTGACGATCGCAATGCAGTAATCGGTTTTAAGTTCTGCGATCAGTTCTTCGATGCGCTGGGTCGAGATCGGGTCGAGCGCCGAAGCGGGTTCGTCGAGCAGCAGAATCTCAGGACGGATCGCGATCGCGCGGGCGATGCACAACCGCTGTTGCTGGCCGCCCGACAAGCCAAGCCCGCTCTGCCGCAATTTGTCTTTTACCTCGTCCCACAGCGCCGCGCGGCGCAGCGCCGATTCGACGCGCTCGTCGAGTTCGGCCTTTGCCAGTCTGTCGTAAAGTTTGATGCCGAATGCAATGTTGTCGTAGATCGACATCGGAAACGGCGTCGGCTTTTGAAACACCATGCCGATGCGCGCCCGCAGGCGGTTCAGGTCGAGGCCCGACGCGAGAATGTCGTGCCCGTCGACCAGCACTTCGCCGGTCGCCACCTGCCCCGGATACAGCTGATAGATGCGGTTGAGGATGCGCAGCAGGGTCGACTTGCCGCAACCTGACGGGCCGATAAACGCCGTCACCTTGCGGTCGCGCAGTTGCAGGCTGATGTCGTGCAGCGCCTGAAAACTGCCGTAGAAAAAATTGATGTTGCGGATGTCGACCTTGGGTTCGGCATCGGCGGCGACCGCCGGGGTCGGCGGATCGCCCGCCGGCGGCTTTGGCCGGACCATCGCCGGCATCGGCAGCGGGCTTGCCGGCCTCACCGTCATCGCCGGGGTGTCGAGAGCAGCGGGCCGGGTCTCGGCTTCGAGAGGTCGCGCGCGAGAAGACATCATTGCTTGAAACTGCTCCATGCCGCGAGCGCGCGGGCGCTGATATTCAGAATAAGGATGGTCGTGGTAATCAGCAGGGCGCCGCCCCAGGCCAGGGCCTGCCAATCGGCGTAAGGGCTCATCGAGAACTGAAAGATCACCACCGGCAGATTGGCCATCGGGCCGTTCAGGTTATTGCTCCAGAACTGGTTGTTGAGCGCCGTGAACAACAGCGGGGCGGTCTCGCCCGAAACCCGCGCCACCGCCAGCAGCACGCCGGTCAGCATGCCCTGGATCGCGGCGCGATAGGTGATCGTCACGATCACCTTCCATTGCGGCGTCCCGAGCGCTGCGGCGGCCTCGCGCAACGCGCTCGGCACCAGGCGCAGCATGTCCTCGGTGGTCCGCACGACGACCGGGATCATAATGATCGCCAGGGCGACCGAGCCGGCTATGGCCGAGAAATGCCCCATCGGCACGACCAGTACCTGATAGACGAACAGGCCGACGATGATCGACGGCGCGCTCAACAGAATGTCGTTGATAAAGCGCACGACCTCGCCGAACCACCTGCCGCGGGCATATTCGGCGAGAAACGTGCCGGCAAGGATGCCGGTCGGCGTGCCGATCAGGGTCGCGATCAGCGTCATGCTGAGGCTGCCGGCGATCGCGTTGAGCAGGCCGCCGCTGCTGCCGGGCGGCGGCGTCATCTGGGTGAACAGGCTCGGGCGGATCGCGCCAAGCCCGTTGATCAGCAATGTCGCCAGTACCAGCACCAGAAACAACAGCCCGAACCCGGTGGCCAGGACCGACAATCCGGTGACGACCCAGTGGATCAGGCGACGGCGCGCATAAACGTCCATCGGCTTACCGGCCACCCTGTCGTTCAAGGCGCAGCAGCATCAGCTTGGCGATCGCCAGCACGATAAACGTGATCACGAACAGAATGAGGCCAAGCTCAATAAGCGACGACATATACAGATCGCCGACCGCCTCGGTGAATTCATTGGCGAGCGCCGCAGAGATCGTCGTGCCCGGTTGCAGGATCGAGGCATTGACGTGGTGCGAATTGCCGATCACGAACGTCACCGCCATCGTCTCGCCGAGCGCCCGGCCAAGCCCCAGCAGGATGCCGCCGATCACGCCGATCCGGGTATAGGGCAGCACAACCTGCCAGACGACTTCAGTCGTCGTGGCGCCGAGCGCATAGGCGCTTTCCTTTAATATTGGCGGCACGGTCTCGAACACGTCGCGCATGATCGACGAGATGTAAGGCAGCACCATGATCGCCAGAATAAAGCCGGCGGTCAGCACGCCGATGCCGAGCGGCGGGCCGGCAAACAGCCGCCCGAAGCCGGGGATCGCACCGAGCGTTCCGATCAGCAACGGCTCGATATGCTCCTGCACAAACGGCGCGAGCACGAACAGGCCCCAGATGCCATAAATGATGCTGGGGATCGCGGCGAGCAGTTCGATCATCGTCGCCAGCGGCCGTTTCAGCCAGCGCGGGCATAATTCGGTGATGAACAGCGCCACCCCGAAGGCAACCGGAATGCCGATCAGCATCGCGATCGCCGATGTGACGAGGGTGCCATAGATCGGCGCCAGCGCACCGAACCGCTCCTTGACCGGGTTCCATACATCGGCAAAGAGGAAACCGAAGCCGAAATGCTGCAATGCCGGCCAGGCGCCGGTCAGCAGCGTCATGGCGACGCCGCCGAGGATCACCAGCACCAGCACCGCAAACAGCAGCGTCAGTCCGTAGAAAAGATGATCGCCGATCGCGCCACGGCGCGCCGACGCCTCGGCCCTGCGAATCGCAATGTCTGCGGGCACCGCCGGCTCCAGGTTGATTCGTCCGGATATGGCTGTCGCCACTCCCGCGATCACGGGAATGACGACAGGAGGATTCTGCTTCAGATGTATTAGCAGGCCGATGCTTAAGAAGCCGGACCGTTCCACACGGGCTTGCCGTCCGGACCCTGGATCTGCTTCCAGCTTTGTTCGACCGCCCCGATGACGTTTTGCGGCATCGCGACGTAATCGAGCTGTTCGGCCATCGTGCCGCCGTTGTGGTAGGCCCAATCAAAGAAATTGAGCACTGCCTTGGCCTTGTCCGGCGCGGTTTGCTGCTTGTGCATCAGGATGAAGGTGGCACCGGTGATCGGCCAGCTTTCCTTGCCCGGCTGATCGGTTAGCAGCAGGTAGAAGCCCGGCGCTTTCGACCAGTCGGCGTTCGACGCCGCGGCCTGGAACGTCTTGCTTTCCGGCGAGACGAACGCGCCGTCATGGCTGCGCAACTGCGTGAAATTCATCTTGTTCTGTTGTGCGTAGGCATATTCGACATAACCGATTGCGCCATCGGTGCGGCCGGCGATGGCCGCAACGCCTTCATTGCCCTTGCCGCCGAGGCCACCGGGAAATTCGACCGAGGTGTTCTCGCCGATCTTGTCCTTAAACTCTGGATCGACGCTCGACAGGTAGTGCGTAAAGATAAAATTGGTGCCCGACCCGTCAGAGCGATGCACTGTCGCAATCGCCTTGTCGGGCAGCGTCAAACCCGCGTTGAGCTGGGTGATCGCCGGGTCGTTCCATTTCGTGATCTTGCCGAGGTAAATCGCCGCCAGCGTTTTGCCGTCAAGCTTGAGCTGCCCCGGCTTGACGCCTTGCAGGTTGACGACCATGACGACGCCGCCCATTACCATCGGAAACTGCTGCAGCCCGCCCTTGTCGAGTTCATCAGGCTTCAGCGGCATGTCCGATGCACCGAAATCGACGGTTTTCGCATTGATCTGCTTGATGCCGCCGCCCGAGCCGATCGATTGGTAATTGAGGCTCACCCCGCTCTTCGCCTTATAGGCCTCGGCCCATTTGGCATAGATCGGATAGGGGAAGGTTGCCCCGGCGCCGGAAATCTCGGCGGCGCGCGCGGGCCCCGGCAGGCATAGCGCGGCAACAGCCGCCGCCAGCAGCGTGGTACGAAAAACAGACACGATTCACTCCGTGAAAATTGCCGGCCGCCGGGTGCGGGCTGGCCGTCAGCAAAGGTTCTACCGGCGTGGAGATACCGTTCTATGTCGTTTTTATTGCAATTTAGTGACAAGCCGCCGCGGTCGATCGCCGCTTTCGCCCGGGCTGCGACCATTGGGTGTCCTCCGCCGACGAGACAAAAATTTGCACCGGCGGGGTGAACGCGCGATATCTGAGCTAACCGCGCTGGGATATCGGGAGGAGAAAAGCAATGTCGGACCGTAGCGTCATCGCGCTTTCGGCGCTGCCCAAGATGGGCAAGCTCGACGAGGCAGAATACTTCCGGCGCTACAAGGAATCGATCGACGACCCGAACGCCTTCTGGGGCCGCGAAGGCAAGCGGCTCGACTGGATCAAGCCTTATAGCAAGGTGATGAACGCGTCATTCGAGGGCGATGTGTCGATCAAATGGTACGAGGACGGCGCGCTCAACGCCTCGTACAACTGCATCGACCGGCATCTCGCGACGCGCGGCGACCAGGCCGCGATATTGTGGGAAGGCGATGATCCTGCCGATGACGGTAAGGTCACCTACCGCCAGCTGCACGACAGCGTCTGCCGCCTCGCCAACGTGCTGAAAGGGCGCGGCGTCAAAAAGGGCGACCGCGTCACGATCTATATGCCGATGATCCCCGAGGCGACGGTGGCGATGCTGGCCTGCGCCCGTATCGGCGCCGTGCACTCTGTGGTGTTCGGCGGGTTCTCGCCGGACAGCCTCGCGGGCCGTATCGAGGATTGCCGCTCGACCGTGCTGATCACCGCCGATGAAGGGTTGCGCGGCGGCCGCAAGGTGCCGTTGAAAAAGAATGCCGACGTGGCTTGCCAGAACTGCCCGGTCAGGGTCGAAACGGTCATCGTCGTCAAGCGTACCGGCGGCGCGATCGATTGGAGCGAAGGCCGCGACGTCTGGTATCACGAAGCCTGCGCCGCGGCGGCGCCGGATTGCCCGCCCGAGGAAATGTCGGCCGAGGACCCGCTCTTCATCCTTTATACGTCGGGCTCGACCGGGAAGCCCAAGGGGGTGCTGCACACGACCGGCGGCTATCTGGTCTACACCTCGATGACGCATGAATACGTCTTCGACTATCAGCCGGGCGAAATCTACTGGTGCACCGCCGATGTCGGCTGGGTCACCGGGCACAGCTATATCGTGTATGGGCCGCTGGCGAACGGCGCGACGACGCTGATGTTCGAAGGCGTGCCGAATTATCCCGACCCGTCGCGCTTCTGGCAGGTCTGCGACAAGCACAAGGTCAACATCTTCTACACCGCGCCGACCGCGATCCGCGCGCTGATGCGCGAAGGAGAGGATTACGTCCGCAAGACCAGCCGCAAATCGGTGCGTCTGCTGGGTTCGGTCGGCGAGCCGATCAACCCCGAGGCGTGGCTGTGGTATTACGACAATGTCGGCGACCAGCGCTGCCCGATCGTTGATACCTGGTGGCAGACCGAGACCGGCGGCATTTTGATTTCGCCGCTGCCCGGCGCGACACCGCTGAAACCCGGCTCGGCGACGCGGCCGTTTTTCGGCATCGAGCCGGTCATTGTCGATGGCGAGGGCAACCGGCTCGACGGCGCGGTCGAGGGCAATCTGTGCCTCGCACGGTCGTGGCCGGGGCAAATGCGCACCGTGTTCGGCGACCACCAGCGTTTTATCGAGACGTATTTCTCGGCCTTCAAGGGCCTCTATTTTACCGGCGACGGCGCCCGGCGCGACGCTGACGGGTTTTATTGGATCACCGGCCGGGTCGATGACGTGATCAATGTCGCCGGGCACCGGCTTGGCACCGCCGAAATCGAAAGCGCGCTGGTGGCGCACCCGAAAGTCGCGGAGGCGGCGGTGGTTGGCTATCCGCACGACATCAAAGGCCAGGGCATCTATGCCTATGTAACGCTGCGGATCGACGAAGACCCGAACGACACGCTGCGCGGCGAACTCGTGCAATGGGTGCGTAAGGAAATCAGCGCGATTGCGGCGCCCGACCTGCTGCAATGGGCGCCAGCTTTGCCGAAAACCCGCTCGGGCAAGATCATGCGGCGCATTCTGCGCAAGATCGCCGCCGACGAGCACGACCAGCTCGGCGATGTCTCGACCCTGGCAGACCCCGGCGTCGTCAGCGATCTGGTCGACAACCGGATGAACCGGGCGTAGCGCCGGAATGAAATAGCAAGCGCCGGGTAGAGCGCTTCTCGTCGCCGCATCAGATTGTCACCATGTCTGGTAGCGGAGTGACGACGATGTTGAATGAAGAGCAATGCTGGGCGGCGGTGGTCGCCCACGATGCGAGCCTCGATGGGCAGTTCGTCTATTCGGTCAAGACGACCGGCGTCTATTGCCGGCCGGGCTGCGCCTCACGCCAGCCCTTGCGCAAAAACGTCGCGTTTTACGAAACCGATGCGGCGGCAGAGGCAGCCGGGTTTCGCCCCTGCAAGCGATGCCGACCGAATGAAGGCGCAGTAAGCGACCGCCACATCGCGGCGATCGGCCGGGCCTGCGGCTTGATTCGCGAATGCGACAGTTTGCCGAGCCTTGCCGAACTGGCAACGGCGGCCGGGATCAGCCGCTTTCATTTTCACCGCGTCTTCAAGCAGATCACCGGCGCGACGCCACGCGAATGGGGCAAGGCGCACCGGCTCGACCGTTTTGCCGAGCGGCTCGATGCCGGCGGCAATGTCGCCGAGGCAGTCTACGCCTCGGGTTTCGGGGCGAGTTCGCGGGCCTACGAGGCGGCACCGAATGGCCTCGGCATGACCCCGGGAGCACGCCGCCGCGGCGGCAAAGGCGAGACGATCGCGTTTACCACGGTCGCGACGCCGCTGGGGCAGGCGCTTGTCGCGGCGACGGCGCGCGGCATCTGCATGACCGCGCTGGGCGACGACCCCGCTGCTCTCGAAGCCGATCTGCGGCGGCGCTTTCCGGCGGCAACGCTGGTGGCTGATGACAAGCGGCTGGCCGGCTGGGCCGAGCGCGTCGTGCGCTTTATCACCCGGCCGGAAGACCAGCCCGACCTGCCGCTCGACATCCGCGGCACGGCGTTCCAGGCGATGGTGTGGCGCGCCTTGCAAAAAATCCCGCTCGGCGAGACCACGACCTACAGCGATCTCGCCGCCGCGCTCGGCCGCCCGAACGCGGTGCGTGCGGTCGCCCAGGCCTGCGCCAACAACAAGCTGGCGCTGCTGGTGCCGTGCCACCGCGTGGTGCGGCGCGACGGCGATCTCGCCGGCTACCGCTGGGGCGTCGAGCGCAAGCGGAAGCTGCTGGAGCGCGAGCGCGACGCGGCGGCGCCGGGTACGCCCGCCGGCATTCCCGCCGCGGCCGCCGCCGAATGAGGCTGCCGGATGCCGGAAGCTGGCCCGACCTGCTGGCCGCTCTCGACCAGCACGGCCATGCGGTGATACCGAGGCTGCTCGACCCCGGCGAATGCGCCGCCCTCGTCGCGCTTTATCAGTGCGACGAGGCGTTCCGTTCGCGCGTCGTCATGGCGCGGCACAATTACGGGCGCGGCGAATACAAATACCTGCGCTACCCGTTGCCGCCGCCGGTCGCTTCATTGCGCGCGGCGCTCTATCCGCCGCTCGTTTCCCTGGCCAATTCCTGGCATAAAAAGCTACATCTCGAACCCCGCTTTCCGGCGGTTCTCGACGATTACCTCGCGCGCTGCCACACCGCCGGCCAGCAGCGCCCGACCCCGCTGATCCTCAAATACGAGGCTGGCGACTACAACTGCCTGCACCAGGACCTTTACGGCGAGCTTGTCTTCCCGATACAGGGGACGGTGCTGCTGAGCGCCCCCGACACCGAATTCGACGGCGGCGAATTCCTGCTCATCGAGCAGCGGCCGCGCATGCAGTCAAAAGGCAATGTCGTGCGGTTGCGCCAGGGCGACGCGGTCTTGTTCGCGGTCCGCCACCGCCCGGTCGCCGGCGCCCGCGGCTATTTCCGGGTCACGATGCGCCACGGCGTCAGCACGGTGCGCACCGGCCACCGTTTCACCCTCGGGGTGATCTTCCACGACGCGGCATAGGTAGGGAGCAGGACCATTTCGAAAGCCGATCGCTGCCGTCGCCCCCGCGGAATGCGGGGGTGACCCCGATCGACCTGTCCTGACCGGTCAAGCGGCTTCGAAGACTTCTTTTGCAAGGCTCGCGGCGGTCATCGCGGTTGGCCAGCCGGAATAGAAAGCAAGGTGGGTAATCAGTTCGGCGATCTCCTCCTGAGTGACGCCGTTGGTCAGCGCCCGCGCGAGATGGCCTTTCAACTGCTCGTAGCGGCCCGTCGCCATCAACGCGCCGCAGGTAATCAGGCTGCGGTCGCGCTTCGACAGTTGCGGCCGCTCCCACACATCGCCGTAAATCAGCGTGTCGGCGATCTCCGCCAGTTTGGGCACGGTGCCGCGGATCGCTTCGCGCGCCGGTGAACTGGTTTGTGCCATGCTGTCCTCCTGGGTTGGAAAAGACAGGCAGGCTATTCCAGAGCCCGATCGCTGGATAGGCGGCCGGTCGGCTTGCCGGTCGACCGATAAGCTTAATCAGCCGACGGATGACCGAACGCTTCACCAACGACAACGCCGAGACACGACAACTTGAACGGCTTGGCCAATCGCGGGACCATTCGCAGTGGCGCCGGAATAGCCGCTGGGTCGATGCAGCCGGTCACAAACATGAACGGCACCCGGCGTTCACGCAGCACCTCGGCAATCGGAAAGCAGGCGCAACCACCGAGATTGACGTCGAGAAGCGCCCCGTCGAGATCGGCTTCGCGCGCCAACAACAGCCCTTTATTCAACGTCGGCGCCGGTCCGACCACCGTGTAACCGTGATCGGACAGCGCATCGGCAATGATTTCAGCGACGAGACAATCATCTTCGACGATAAGTATCTTGAGGCTCGTCGAAGCGATTTTCTCCATCGGCATATGCTCGTCTATTCGACCAGTCTGCCGGCTAAATTCTGCGCTGGGTTCCTGGCACGCGGCCGGTTTAGAGGAAATATTTGGCATCATCAGTTTAACGGTTTGGCGGTCGTACCGGTTCCGATACCGGCCAAGACCTTAAACTTGCCGCCCCGCCAGGGGCCTGGCTTCGTCAAAGACATTGCAGACGGACAGGCGCGCCGCCCCACTCCAGGCGCACCGCCGCCTCTTTTCGGTGGCCGGATGGCGGTTCACAATTTGCCGACGCTGCAATCCGTCTCAATGCGCCATGACATGCGAGCCGATCGAGGCGCGCTCGATATAGCCCGGGACCGACGATCTGCCATCGTCCCGCAACGTTCGCTTGATGTTCTCGCCCTGGTCATGCTAAGTCGGCGCGCCGTTCGGATGGAGAGGTGCCGGAGCGGTCGAACGGGGCGGTCTCGAAAACCGTTGTCCCTCTTGCGGGGGACCGAGGGTTCGAATCCCTCCCTCTCCGCCAGAAATGACGTTTTACACTGTATCACAGCGTCTCATAGCGCTCCATTAAGCGACAGAAAGTAAGGGGAATTTGCAGATTTAGGTGTCTTTACACGTCCCCTGCCGTCCCTACTATCCCGCGATCCTTCATGGGAATATTCGTGGGACAATAAGATGCCACGGTTCATCGCGCGATTGACGCAAGGGACGATCAACGGCCTGACACCCGGCCTTCATGCCGATGGTGGTGGGCTTGATCTGCACGTCAACGCGCGTGGCGCCAAAAGCTGGGTCTTCCGATACATGATCGATCGCAAGGCTTATGAGCTGGGCCTTGGGTCGTTATACACGATAGGACTGAAGGACGCGCGCCGACGGGCAGAACAGCGGCGGCGGGAAGTGCTGGACGGGATCAACCCGAAGGACCTGCACAGCCGAGCAGCGCGGCGGCAGCAAGCGCGGCGCGAAGTCGCGAAGGGAATGACCTTCGAGCAATGCGCCGAAGGCTACATCGCTGCGAACAAGGCTGCATGGAAGAGCCTGGTGCACGCGAGGCAGTGGCCCGCAACGCTCGAAACCTATGTGTATCCGACGTTCGGCGCGCTGCCCGTGCAGGAAATCGATGTAGGCCTCGTCATGCAGGTGCTTGAACCGATCTGGACCGCGAAGGCCGAGACGGCAAGCCGGGTACGCGGCCGGATCGAAACGGTGCTTGACTATGCCGCCGCCCGCGGCTGGCGCGAGGGCGAGAACCCGGCGCGTTGGCGCGGCCATCTCGACAAGCTGTTACCGAAGACGTCGAAGGCAAAGCGCGCGATGCGCCAGGTTACCGGCCGACAGGAGCACCATGCGGCGCTGGCTTATGCCGATGTCGCAAGCTTTCTTGACACTCTGCGGGGTCAACCGGGGATCGCTGCCCGCGCGCTCGAATTCTTGATCCTAACTGCGACGCGTACCGGCGAGGTGATCGGCGCCACGTGGTCAGAAATCGACCTGGCCGCGAAAGTGTGGACGATCCCGGCCGAACGAATGAAGGCTGGCAAGGAACATCGTGTACCTCTCTCCGCCGCAGCGCTGGCGATCGTCTCCGAGCTGTCGCAGCAGCGGAAGGGCGATTACCTGTTTCCCGGGGGCGTGCAAGGCAAGCCGCTGAGCAATATGGCGATGCTGGCGCTCGTTAAGAGGCGCATGAAGCGTGACGATATCACGCCGCACGGCTTCCGTTCGACGTTTCGCGACTGGGCGGCCGAACGCACGACCTTTTCGGCCGAGGTTGCCGAAATGGCGCTGGCCCACACGGTTGCCGATGCGGTCGAGCGCGCCTATCGCCGTGGCGATCTGTTCGACAAGCGGCGCCGGTTGATGGAGGCCTGGGCGGCCTACTGCACCAGCCAGCCGGCTCCTGCCGCGGTTGTGCCGATCCGAGTACAGCGGGCAGCGCATGGCTAATCCCTGGCTGAATCTTTTAAGCGCGGTTTACGTGTTGGGGAACACTCTTGATCTCAGTGCCGCCCCGGCTTGTGCAGCTCTCTGTGACGCCTGTGCGACGCGCCAGTTGCGCTGGCGTTACGTCGACGCGTGGTCAAGGGGCCCCGACCTTCAAACCTGGCGCGATGGATACATCGATGAAGGCGGCGACCTGGTCGTGGGACATGCGCGTTTTATGGGGCTTGCTCTATGGATTTGTGGCGATGATCTCGTCCGATGGGTGCATCAGCATCCGCGTTATGAGGCGCGGTCAAATCGTCAGACGAATGGCGGAGGGCCGGAAGTATCACCGGCCGGCCCGGCTACGAAGCCGCCAGCTGTTATCGTCCGCGATGCTGATATTGAGAAAGCGCGCGAGATCGCGCGTGTTTACATCGAAGACTGTAAAAACAAAAAATGCGTTCCGAGGATGACGAGCAGCAAGTGTGACAATAATTTTACGGCGCAAGCAAACGCGGCAGGAATTAAAAACGGCGCTATTATCAAAAAAGTATGGGGTGAATTACAAGCAAAGGGCGATGCGCCGCTCGGCGCGGGACGCCGTCCCGATCGTGTTCGTTAACGAATTTCGAGGCTGGCCGTATTTTTTTAATTCGGCGACCGATTTATCGAATTTGACCGCGAATTTTTGATCGGCAATCCCTGGCCCAGCATACACGCTGAGACTCCGGGGGTTATATGAGTGCAAACGGCAATGGGAACGCAGCCAAAAAGCTGAGCGTCGTCCACATACCGGGGATCGGACCGCGCATTCCGGCATCGTCGATCCTCGCATTGCTGGGGCAGTCGGGCGACAGCATCGACGGCCAGGTGCTTCTGACCATCAAGAACACTTGCCGGACGCTGAATATCGGGCGCAGCACGGTTTACAGGCTCATTGAACGCCGGTCGGAAGCGGCGTAGCGCGATGCGCGGACAACTTGCGTTTTCGGCCGCGGTGGTGCTGGGCGTAGTTGCCGACGCTGCCGTGGCGAAGCTCGATCAGCTCGGTAACGAGCGCGGATTGAGCGATGTGGAACTGGCGCAGCTGACTACGTTCGAGGCGCTGCAAGTCGAGCTGCGGACGCTCGGCCCGTGGTCTTTCGCAATGTGTTCGCACGCCCAGGACGGCGATACCGAGCGGGTCAGAGAAAAGGTCCGCCGACTTTCGGAGGCCTCTTTCGGCGGCGGTATGCCGTTGGTCGATTTGCTCGACATGCGCGGTGCGGTGCCGGCCGATTGGTGCCTGCTGCCGGTGACCATCGACAGCTTGTTGTGGCTGGGGATCACGCGGCTGATCGAAGACCTGGCGTTGATCGTCAGCGGCGGGATGATGACATCGCGGCGCCAGCAGCAGCTTGCCGTGTTGCGCGATATGCAGGGAGCGTTTGGGCGCGTCATTCGCTTGGCGCAAGGCCCCGCCGACCAACAGCAACGTGCGACAGACCGCGCCAATGCCAGCTTTGTGCGTGCCGCGCATAAGATTGATGGCGACGACCTGCTGACGATCCGCGACGAGGCCGCAGCGCTGCGGGCGAAGCGCCGATGAATACCAATTCATCGCCAATAGAAATCGGCGAGTTGGTCGCCCGGCTTGCCGACCGCGCGCCCGAATTGGCCCGAGACCTGCTGCCGGGCGGGGTACGGCGGGGTTCAGAGTGGTGCGTCGCCGCGGCGGATAGCCCGTTCGGTTGTTCGGTCAGCGTGAATTTGGGCAGTAGCCGAGGCGGTCTATGGTCGGCCTGGGCGGCTGACAAGGGGGGCGACGCGCTCGACCTGGTGGTGCATTGCGCCGAACTGGCGCGATACCGCCGCGAAGGAGATCGCGGCGACAAGGCAGCCGCGATCCGCTGGGCGCGCGCCTGGCTGGGTCTCGACGGCGCCGCGCCGCGCGCCGCAACGACGGCACCGAACCAACCGCCGGCAGTACCGGCGCCGAAGGTAGAGGCCGAGACCGAGCGCAAGCGCGGCGCCGCGTTCCGCTTGTGGCTGGCGGCGACGCCGCTACGGCCGGGCGATGAGGCGTGGGATTACCTGACCGAGACACGTGGCATAGACCTGGCGGCGCTGGGTCGCGTCCCACGCGCGTTGCGCTATTGCCGTGCGCTGAACAACAGCGCAGCCGGCCGGCCGTTTCCGGCGCTGGTGGCGGCCGTTGTTGACGGGCGCGGCAGGTTCCAGACGGTGCACCGCACCTGGCTGGAGCGGCAGACTACCGGCCGTGTCGCGAAGGCGCCGGTGACCGAGCCGAAGAAGGTCTATGGCTCATGCAGGGGCGGCATGATCCGGCTGGCGCGCGGTGTCTCGGGCAAGCCGTGGAAGGATGCGCCGGCCGGTGATGTGCTCGGGCTGACCGAAGGCATCGAGAATGCTCTGAGCTATGCAGTCGCGGTCCCGGAACATCGCGTCGCGGCGGCGCTGAATGTCGGCAATTTGCTGCATGTGCGGTTGCCGGCGGCGATCGGCACGGTGATCCTCGCGGCCGATAACGATGCGCCAGACTCGCCGGCAGCACGCACCCTGCAACGCGCCGTTGCACGATTTGCCGCTGAGGGGCGAGAGGTGCGCATCGCGCGTTGCCCTGCGGGCCTGAAAGCCCTCAACGATTTGCTGTTGGCGGGAGCCGGCTGATGCCGCGCAAGAAGGCGTCGTCGGCGCATCTTCGCGAAGTCATCAACAACGCCGAGCCGGTTGCGCCGTCACCGGTTGATGGTGGCGGCCATAGCGGGTCGCCACGCCAAGCGCCGCCCAGCCTGCCAACCGATTGCCCGGTGATCCCGCTCGGGATGGACGGCAACGTCAGGTTCTATCTCGATCAGCCCCGCCAGCTCGTGGGATTGCCGGTCGGTAAGCACAATCGCCTAGAGTTGATGGGCTTGTACGGCGACCTGGCGCACCTGGCACAGCAGCAATTCCCGCGCTTTGGCAAATTGGGCGAAGTCAACGGCTTCGACGCTGCAAAGGCGCAGGAGGTATTCCTGTCGCGCAGCGCGATGCGGTTGTGGTCGCCGCTGGAAAAGGCGCGCGGCCGAGGTTGCTGGCTGGGCGAAGATGGCGGCCTGATCGTCAACGCCGGCACGGGCGTCCTCGCTGATGGCCAATGGCAATCGCCGGGATTGTTTGGTGAATATGCGCTGATCGCCCGCGAGGCGATATTGCGGCCGGCGCTGTTGGCGCAGCCGGGCGGCAGCACTGGCGCCGCAGCGGAAATCCTGCAGCTTCTGGAAACGTGGAATTGGCAACGGCCGATCGATGCCCGGCTATTGCTCGGCTGGCTGGTGTGCGCGCTATACGGCGCCGCCCTGCCGATCCGGCCGGTAGGCTGGTTGCTCGGGCCGCGATCGACCGGCAAAAGCACGCTCCAGGTGGTCATCGAGCAGCTAACCGGCGGCTGGCTGTTATCGATTGTCGACCCGACGGCCGCCTCGATCTGGCAAACCCTCAGACATGATTGCCTCGCGGTGGCGATCGACGAGGCCGAGGTCGACGAAGACAAAGACAATCGCCGGCGGCTCAACGAACTGGTGCGCCTCGCGCGCCTCTGTTTCAGCGGCGGCCGGCTGCCGCGCGGCGGCGCCGATGGGCAGGTCAGCGAATATTCGCTGCGATCGGCCGTGCTGTTGTCGTCAATCAACCCGCCGCCGCTGCTGCCGCAAGACCGATCGCGCATCGTGATGATGCGGCTCGGCAAGCTGCCGGCACACCAGCGCCTTCCCGATATTTCGCAACGGCGTTTGAGACCGCTCGGCGCCCGGCTGCTGCGGCGGGCGATCGATGGCTGGTCGCGCTTGCCGGCAGCGTTGGAGCAATACCGGATCGCGCTGAAAGCGGTTGGCCATGAAGGCCGGAGCGTCGAGGTATTCGGCACGATGTTGGCGGCGGCGGATGTCGTCCTTATCGACGACCCAGTGGATACCGATAGCGCCGCGGAGCTGGCGGTGCAGCTCGACATCGGGACGCTTGCCGAGGCGGAAGATGATCTGTCGGACGAACAAGCCTGGCTGTCGCACCTGCTGTCCTGTGTGATCCCGCTCGACGGCGTCGGCGGGCGCAACTCGGTCGCCGCCTGGCTGCGCCAGGCGCGAACCGGGGAACAAACACCGGGCTTGCGGCTTGGCGATATCGACGCGGTGCGGCAAGAGGCGGACCGTGTGCTTGGCTGGTACGGGATGAAGGTGATCCGGCCGCGCGATGGCGGCGACGCCGAATTGTTTGCCGTCGCCAACCGTCACCAGGGTTTGGAACGACTGCACCTCAACACGCATTGGGCTGGCCGCTCCGGCGCGATCGGCGGCTGGAAGAATGCGGCTCGTCTCTTGCCTGGGGCACACGAGACGGGACAGCGTTTTGGCGGCGCTCCGACGACCAAGGGAACCGCAATCCCGCTGCGCCTGGCGCTTGTCGGGGGCGACGAGGATGCGGTGCCGCGGGCTGCCCCGCCCGACCCCGTCCCGAGTGGTGACATATGACGACCGAACTGCGCAGCGGCGTCGCGGCAGTGCCGCCCCGCTGCCCATCCCGCTCCCAACCTAAGAGTTTCAGTCAGGTTTTCGGCGCTGTTGTGGCGGCTGATACCGAAGCCGGTATCAGGGGATACCATAAGTCATTGATATTGCTATGTTACCGTGAAACCGATACCGAGCGGGATACATATACAAGAATACGGAGCGCCCGCGGTGCGGCTCGTCTTCACACGCGTAGTATCGGTATCTCGGTAACTCGGTATCAAGATAATAAAATATCCCGGTTTATAAGGCCGATCTGGCTCGTTTGGGTGATACCGACCCTGTTACCGGGCGGTATCACGCCCCGGAGCGGCGAGCTCGCCGAAATCGCAGGCCGGATGCTGATCACGCCGCGGCCGGAGACGGTCCTGCCGCTGATCGCCAAAGAGAAGATGGGCCAGAAAGAGGCCGCGAAACCCGGCCCAGAGCAGCAGGGGATGGGAAGGCGGCTGCGCTCAACGCGGCCTATTTGCTACCGCCGGCGGAGATGCTCTCCGCCAAATACTGAGGCAGAGCGTGGCTGTTCGGGCGCATCAGTCCACCCATCCCACAAATCATCCCATCGTCGCAGGTGTCAACGCAGTGGGTTTGACGGTTACGACGGCGCGGAGGCTGCCCCGCCAACAGGTCGCTACTGCCAGCGGCAGCCGCAGCCGGAACGTCGTTACCCTTGGGTTACCCGCAAGCTGATCGGCGATGCCAGGCCTGCCTTAGAAGCCAGCATTTCAGCGCCTTCCTGTAGCGCCGAGCATCAGACTGTCAGTCATGTGCACCCGTCGCCGACCCGCGCGGCGGCGCCAGGAACTGCGCCGCGATCGGAGGGATTTGCGCCAGGCCGATCGAGGGGGGGTACCCCGGGTTTTGTCAGCGCCGACATCCGCGCGCCCCTGCCGGTGTGCTTTTTCAGCAACCTGGGAATTTTTTGCGCCAACGGCCAAACCGAAACGGAGCGGGTGGGTGCGGGGGCGGTGTGGGGCTTTTGCAGGAGGGAAAGGACGATGATGAGCGAGGTGGGAATTTTGCACCAGTGGCCGCAGGAGGCGACTGGCGAACCGTGCCGCGTGTGCGGCGAGCCGGCCAACACCATCCGGGATGGTAAGCATTACTGCGCCGTTCACGATCTGTCGCACATGCGATCGACGCCGATCGCGCTGTGCGCGATCGATGGCTGCGGCTGCCCGGCGGTGGAGCGCGTCGCCGGCCGCGAATTGTGCCGGTATCACGCGCCGCGGCTGGCGGCGTAAGAGGGGTTTGTCAAATGGGGATAATGGACACGATGCGGACCTTCTTGCGGGGCCGCACGCCAGCGGCGCAGCTTGAGGAGCTCGTCGCCGAGATTGCGGCCCGCCAGGCGGAGCGGACGGAGGCGGCGGAGCGTCTACCGCGCGAAACTTTGGCCGCGATGACTGGCGACACGGACGCGGCGCAGCGGCGCGACATGACGCGGCGCCAGATCGCAGAGCTCGATGAGCGGCTGGCTGAGTTGCAAACGGCGGCGGTGGCCGCGCGCCAGCGTATTGCCGCGGACGCCGCCGCCGAACTGCAGCGAGAAGCGGAAGCCCGACCGCGCCGTGTTGCCGAGCTTCGCCGCGAGCGCCTGGCGCTGGTGGGACAAGCGACCGAGGACATGCGTCGAGCTGCGGCGGCGATAACCGCGGTCGCGAAAAATTCGGAGGCCCTCATGACGGTGCTTGATGATGACGGCGCTCGAAATTTTCTGGCTGCTCACGCCTTCCGAACGCGTGCTCAAGGCGCCTTCGCCCGCGCCTTTGCAATCGATCCAGCGGGGCAATTAACGCCGAGGAACAACCTTCTCGGCTTTAGCAGCGGCTTCATCGGTCAAAAGGCGCACTGGACGATTGAGGAGCACGAACTGGAGGGCATGGACAACCTCTGCCCATATTTCGACAACCACGCCGACGCGGTGGCAGCCCAGGATCGGCTGGCGGCGCAGGGTACCAAAACCCTGGTGACAGCCCTGCCGGGCGACTGCTGGGCGGTTGTGCCAGTCGAATATGCCTATGGCGATCACGCCACCGCCAGCGCGGCGGCCGATCGGCTGGCAGCACGCGGCAAGCGGTTCGCGATTGTGCCGCATGGCGGTGGCGGTGGGTTCGTACTGCTGCCGGAACGCTTTGCGGGGGGGGATCGCGTGATGGCACTCGACGCGACACAACAGGCTCGGGTCGACGCGATCAATGAGCGGCTGCGCGACAAAGCCTTCATTCCGGCATTCGAGCGCAAGGCACTGCTTGACGAACTGAACGCCATCATCGCCGGACCGACAACCACAAGGTCGATCGACCGGGAAACCCAACGTGAAATCAACCGTCTTGTGCAACAGCCGGCCTATCTCGACCGCAGCCACATCGATCATCAGCAAATCGTCGAAGATGTCACCGCGCTTTACGCGCGGGCTGCTGGTCAGAGCGGGGGCAGCAGCGATGGCGCCAACAGCACGGCCAACAACACAACGTCGGGTGAAGGCTGATGCCACAGATCCCGACCTTTACCGCGACAGGCTCGCTGCCGGCCGAGCCCGACCGCACCTATGTCAACCCGCAGGCGATGGCGGCGCCGGGCATCGCGGCCGAGCGGCTCGGCCAATCGGTAGAGGGACTTGGCGACCAGCTCGACCAGCTTAAGCAGCGGAGTGATTATATCTACGTGGCCGACAACGCGGCCGACGCGACCGTCAAGTTGAATGATGCCGCGCGAAGCAAGATAGAGAAGGCGCAACAGACCGGAGACTACCAGGGCTTAACCCAGGGCATCCGGCAACAGGTCGACCAGGATTTGCAGCAGCGCCTCGCCAACGCGCCATCGGACATCGCCGCGGCACATCTGAAACGCCATTTCGCGACGCTGACCGAACAACTGACGAGCACTGCAAGCAGCGCCGAGCATCAGCTGGCCGCGCAAGTCAACGGCGCAACGCGGCGAAGTGCATTTGAAGACTTCCAGAAGCAAGCGGGTCTTAATCCGGCGGCCGCACCGGGTCTTTACGCTCAGGGCAGAGGTTTGATTGCCGGCGCCGCGGCGGCTGGATTGCTGTCGCCCGAACAGCAACAGAACGAGGAACAAGCGCTCGGAAACTCAGTGATCGGTGCCGCCGTACGACAGCGCGCAATATCCGATCCGGGCGGCCTGGCGGCGGATTGGGAGGTTGGAAAATATACTCCCTACCTTGATGAGGCGACGATCGAACGCTTGGCACCGCTTGTGTCCAACGCGAAGGCGACCGCCGCCGGCCGCGAGATTTATCAGCAAGGCGCCGGCGCGGTCGGTATCGGCGCCGGCAACAATTCCGAAATCGCGAGCAACAATTTCGCCGGCATGCGGGTGCCCGGCGTGCTGGATAAAGGCGGCCCGCTGAACAATCCGAGCGGTTGGCAGCGTTTCGCGACGCCGGAAGACGGTGTCTCGGCGATTTCCCGCTAGCTGGACCGCTATGCCTCGGGCGCGACGACCGGCACGCCGCTGACGACGTTGCGGCAGATCGTATCGACCTGGGCGCCCTCGACGCAAAATCCGACCGAAACCCTGATCGCGCGGGCCGCAAAGATCACCGGCTTTGCCCCGGACCAGGCACTGAACGTGTCCGATCCGGCAACTAAGGCAAAGCTGATCGAAGCGACGATCCGCAACGAACAAGGCGGCCGGCTGCCGGTCGATCCCGGCATCATCGCCAAAGTCGCGGGCGCAGCGCCGCCGGCGACGCAAGCCGATAGCGGCCCGGCCGCGCCCGACCTCGATCGCATGCTGGCAACCGTGCAGCACCGCGTCGACACCAACCAGCTGACCCCGGAGGAAGGCGATCGCGCCAGCGCGGTCATCACTCATCGCTACCATGAATGGTCGCAGCAGACGGCGCAGCAGCGCACCCAACTGCTTGGCGACACAGCCAACGGCATCGCCGTGCTGGCCTCGGGCCGCGACTGGACGCCCGATCCTGTCGCGCTTCGCGCGTTGCTGCCGGCCGACAAGGCCGATGCCATCCTGCAGCAGATCGGCGAAGCGCGCGAACAGGGCAATGCGCGCAACCAGGTGCAATGGGCCAGCCCGGCCGAGTTGAACGGCCTCACGACGCGAGCGCAGGCCGGGTTGGACAGCGGCCAGGATTTCGCGCGGCGGCAGCGCTATGCGCAGGTGCTGAGCAATGCGATCGTTGCGCGCAACAAGGCGCTCGATGATGATCCGGCGGCGTTTGTTGCGGCGGCGCCGGCGGTCGCGGCGGCGCAGCACGCGATCGACCCGCAAAACCCGGCGCCGGGAACGCAGGCCGCGATCCAGGCGAGCCTCGCCGAACAGGAATGGCTGGGCGTCGCGCCGGAAGACCGCCGGGTGCTGCCGAAGGGTGAAGCCGCGTCGATGGTGCGACAGATCATCTCGAGTGATCCGGCGAAAACCGACATCGGCCCAGCTCTCGAGCAGACGGCGGAGAATTATGGCGACTACTGGCCGCAGGCGTTTGGTGATCTGGTCAAGGCCGGGCTGCCGCCGGAAGCGCAAATTCTTGCGGCGATGGCGCCCGTAAAGGACGAACAAGGTCGGATCAAGCGCGACGACCAAGCGGCGCCGCGGGCGGATTTTCAGCGTATGCTGGCTACGATGGCCGAAAAGGGCGGCTATACCAAGCTCAAGGAAGTGGCGCCGCACGATGCGGTGCAGGCGATCGGCCAAGGACTGGACGACGTGATGGCGCCGTTCCGTGCCACGGTGCGCGACCCCAAGCTCTATGACGCGGTGCGCTCCGGGGTAGAGCAGCTGGCCTACTACTATGCGTTCCGGGGACGGAGCGGCGATGCTGCGCTGCGCGATGCCTATGACGGCATCATCGACCGCAAATACGATTTCGACGGCAGCGTCCGCGCGCCGAAAGGCGAGCTGCCGCAAGTCGAACGATTTGCCGATCAGGTGCTGGCGCCGGTGCGGCCGGGCGATCTGCCAGATATTGGCGGCAACCCCGATCTGACCCGGGCGCAGCGCCAGGATGTCTATTTCGATGCGATACGCAACGGCGAGTGGCGGGTCAATCATGACGATACCGGCCTTATTCGCATGGCGCGGTTTAAAAACGGCACGATGATCCCGGCAACGCGCCGCGATGGTCGCCCCATCGAAATCAAGTTCAAAGATGCCGCCACGGCGCCCCCGCCAAGCCTATCCGCGGGCGGCGGTGCGGGCGCGCTTGATCTGCCTCGGGCATCGGGGATGAATTAAATGGTTGGGTTTTACGATTGGGCGCCCATGGGCAAGCCTTCGTTTGCTGGCATCCTGCTGACCGACGGAGAACTGGCGGTGCGCCTCAACGCGAGCATCGCTTGGATCGAAGCTAACCGGGATATGCTCCGTGCCACGGGCTTTCCTGAGGCCGTTGCGAGCACCGGCGAGCGGTGGGACGCGGGCGCCATACAGCAATGGCAGCTCGCAATGCGCAGCATGGAACGTGTGCTATCTGGGCCGCCACCAGGTCCGCTCGGCGAGCTGCTTGGCACTATCGCATGGTGTGCTGCCGACGAAACATGAAAAAAGCGCCGCGGACGGCCAGCATTTGTCGTCCGAGGCCAAAATGGCCTCGCAAGGCCATTTTATGCATCCGTGGGACTGGACGCCTATCTGGCGTTGTTCGAATTTCGGCGGGTATGCCGATGGAGCCGGTTGCACATGGCGGCCCGCTTCGGCAGACTCATCCGTGGGTGTGAGAACCCGGACCTGAGATATGGCAGGCGAACCCGTTCCCGCGGGATGCTTGCCGACGCGACGCCGCATGTTTGAACAGCGGCCTGCAGACGACGGCTTGGCGGCCGTCCGTTAACCGGCATCCTATGTCGGGAGGCGGGCGGGATACAACAGCCACTGGCGAAGACGCTCGACCTGTCTCTCAGGCAGGTTCTCACCCTCCCGGCGCCACGGCCGCACCGTGGCCACGGCTGTAAGAAGGCCGAAATCTGAGGGTGCAACATGTTTATTGCTGACCAACCCCTGACCACATCCGCACGTTTCGATGAGCGCCTCATCATAAATTTGAATCTCGTATTAAACGCTCTTGATCAAAAAATCGAAACGCTGCCCGATTTGAATAATTTGCGAACGCTTCACCAGAAATGGCGCTTACTCAAAGATCGCGACCAAGTGCTTTGCCAGCTTATTGATCAAGTCGAAGGAAAAGCCGGTGTTCGATTTATTCGACCAAAGCAGAACGTTACGCTGCACAGCGACGACGAGATCGACGCTTATGTTGAAACATGGCGCTTTCGCTCCGGTGTTAACTGGGAAGTCAGACGGTCCGAGTTGAAAAAGCAGCTCGCCAACGTCCAGACGTCGTTCGAGACTGCGGCCGATCGGCTTGGCTTGCCGGCATTGCAAAGCGAAATCGATCGAACCGAAGAGGCAACAGAGGCCGTGCTGGATCAAATCTGGGAAATACCTGTAGGCAGCTTCGAAGATGTGGCGGTGTACCTGGACGTCGCAATGGGCGAGCACGAACTCGCTGCGGATTGCGGGATGGACGAGGAAGGCGAACAGCCCGGGGAGGCGTCTATTTATGGCCGGCTGTTGCGCGCGCTGATGCGAACAGCGCCCGGCTTTGATTTTCCTTCCCTCAGCCGAATATTATCGATCGACACTGCAGCAGCCATCCTCGCTATCGATGATGGCACCGGCGGCGAGCGTGAGGTTGAGGTGCTTGCGGCCGAGTGACGATTAAGGCTCTTCGCGCGAAGCCCCGCTATCCGGCGGGGCTTTTTTCAGCGGCTCCGACGACCGCTGGCGCCGCCCGCACAACTCAGCCATATTGACCCAGATGGTGACTCCTAAGATCGACGTGATCGGCATCGGTATCTACAGCGTACCGCAGGCGAGCCGCCTGACGCGCGTATCGCCGTCACGCATCCGTCGCTGGTTGCGCGGATACGAATATCAGCGCGGTGCGGATCGCAGACGATCGGCGCCGGTCTGGCATGCGCAACTGCCGCAAGAGGATGGGGCGGTCGCTCTGGGTTTTCTCGACCTGATGGAAATCCGGTTCGTCGATGCGTTTGTCGAAGCCGGGTTGTCTCTTAGAAAGATACGCCAAGCCGCCAAATTGGCGACCGCGCTCGTTGGCGCGGCGCATCCATTTTCGACGCAGAAATTCCACACGGATGGCAAGCGCGTCTTCGCCGAGCTGGAGCACGAAGGTCGAGAAGAGAAGACGCTTTATGATATCGAGCGTAATCAATTCGGTATCTACGACGTAATCCTGCCGAGCTTGCTGGCGGGCGTCGAATTCGATAACGAAGGACAAGCCGCCCGGTGGCGGCCTGAACCCTCTACACTTCCGTTCGTGATAGTCGATCCGCTTCGCCAATTTGGCCAGCCGATTGTGGTCGAAGGTGGAGTGCAGACCGCGGTACTGGCGGACGCGGTCAAGGCAGAAGGATCCATTGAGGCGGTTGCGCGCTGGTATGAACTGCCAAAAGAGGCAGTTGAGCAGGCGGTCTTGTTTGAGTTCAAAAAGGCCGCGTGACGCTTTCCACGGCCACGATATGCGGTTAATCCTCGACGAAAATCTGCCGCCGGCGCTCGCGCGAAGTTTGGACGCCCTTTCATCGCGCGATGGTCACTCCGTCACGCATATCCGCGACTTGGTTGGTTCGGGCGCGCTCGATACCACATGGATCGCAGCAGCAGCCCAAGAGATTGACCCAGTCGTCGTTTCGGGAGATAGACGGATGCTCACCCGTGAGCACGAGCTGCGGGCGCTTCGTGCCCATAATCTGACCACTTTCATTCTCGGGCCTGGCTGGTCGGACCGCACCTTTTGGGACAAGGCATGGTTGCTTACCCGATGGTGGCCGAAATTCATAGACGTTGCTGGAAGGGCGCCCCACGGCACAATCTTTCGCGTACCACACCGGAACGCGCCTGCAGACCTTCGGCCCCACTTTTAAATAGTACAAGAACGTTCCGGTCCGTTGCCCGCCGCTGCGCGGCTCAAGATCGAAATCATCGAAGCCGCACCACCGCTCATACACGAGGGTCGGCACCGGTGCCGACCCTTAAAAGGTGTCGCGAAATCAGTCGGTTTCGGCTCCGAGCGGAGCACGCGCGCAACGTCAACGCCGTGGGGTGGCCAAAGGCGAATTCATAGATTTTGGGATTGATTATGGGAAATACCGCAATATCCAATCTAAGATATTGATACATATGGTTAATATTCGGACTCCCTCTCCGCCAATTCCCATTTCCCTTATTTTTCAACCACTTAGGGATTAATAAATAACACAAATGAGCAGTCAGATGGGGCATTCGCCCAGCGTCTATCGCGTTTTACGGGTCACGTCTGGCCGGCTAACCCGATGTCAGGGACAGGCCCTTATCCGCTCCGATCTGTTCCCGCTCGCGCTCAGATAGAAATCGCGCCCTGCATGTTGTCCGGCCGCTCATGACCGTACTTGAATCGCCAGCATCATGCGATAATGCAGAATGGGAAATGTTGACCGGTACGAGGCTTCTCGATGCTCGGGCGCTGACGGCCACCGCTTAACTGATGAACACGGCTTACCGCTCGCTCATGGGCAGCCGATACCGACAAGAATTGGGCGTGCGTCTTAGGGTCTGTACTCAAATGAGAAAGTGTGATTCATGCTCCTGGGGAGGACATGGATCATGCCGGATAATTTTTGGCTGAGCGATGCGCAATGGGCGGCGCTTGCGCCGCATCTGCCGCTGGTTCACACCGGGCCGGTTC
>DATAUE010000055.1:0-1866 GCA_036268425.1 Allostellaceae bacterium | reverse complement strand
CAGGTGCATGGCGGCATGGGCTACATCGAGGAAACCGGCGCCGCGCAACTTCTTCGCGACGCGCGGATCGCGGCGATCTATGAAGGCACCAACGGCATCCAGGCGATCGATCTGGTGACGCGCAAGCTGCCGCTGGCCGGTGGCGCCGCGGTCGGCGCGCACTTCAAGGAGCTGCGTGGCATCATTGACGCAGCGGCGGCGAGCAACAATCCGACCTTTGGCTGGACCGCGGTGCGGCTGAACGACGCGCTCGAAAGCCTCGCCGCTGCAACCAAATGGCTGCTTGGCCTCGACGCCAAGGATGCCGATACGGCACTCGCCGGCGCCACGCCTTATCTGCGGCTGTTCGGGCTCGCGACCGGCGGCTGTTATCTGACGCAGCAGGCTCTCGCAGCGCTGCGGCTCGGCGAGGACGCCCAAGCCCGCGTCGCGCTGGCCCGCTTTTTTGCCGAGAACATCGCAGTCAGTGCCGGCGCACTCGAACGCACGGTGGTCGAAGGCGGGCCCGGGCTGCTGGCGGCGGACGCGGCCTTATCGTAACCCGATTTGGTTCGTGCCACCGTTTGTTCCGCGACTCCCCACGGACAATTATCCCATGCGGAAAACGCATGTGAGAGAAATGTATATCGACGCAGAGGTATTTGAGGGAAGAAAACTATCGAATAAGGTTCTGCCCGAAGCCGCGCAACGCAACCCGATAGAAGGCGGTCGACCGCCAAGGGCAGGACATGAATTTCGCAGATCCCGCCGCCGATCCTGCGCCGGCGCAGACTTCAAAACCTGTCGCCTCAGATCCTAACGCAACGCCGACACGACCCATTACTTATGTTCCCGGGCTTGCGGTGTGCGCGGCAATTGCCGCGGCGGCTCTGGCGTGCCGGATGATTCCTGGCGGGACCGCGATCAGCCCGATGGTGATCGCCTTCGCACTCGGCATCGCGGTTTCAGCGCTGGCCGGCGTACCGCGAAGCGCCAAAACCGGGGTGAGGTTCACCGCCAAGAGCCTGTTGCGGATCGGCGTCGCATTTCTGGGGTTGCAGCTGACAATCCATCAGCTCGCGCAACTGGGCATCCGCACGCTGGTCATCGTCGTTGCGGTTCTGATCACGACCTTTATCTGCAGCAGATGGTTCGGTCGCCGCATTCTCGGCATCGACCCTGCGCTGGCGGAGCTGATTGCGGCGGGAACCTCGATCTGTGGAGCCTCCGCCATCATTGCGACCAACGCGGTTACCGGCGCCAAGGACCAGGATGTGGGTTATGCGGTCGCCTGTGTCAGCCTGTTCGGTACGGTGTCGATGATTGTCTATCCGCTGTTGTTCGGTGTGTTGCACCTCGACATTCATAACTATGGCTTGTGGGCCGGTTCGTCCGTGCACGAGGTGGCGCAGGTGGTCGCGGCCGCATTTCAGGTCGATCCGGCGGCGGTGCAGATCGCAGTTCCGGTCAAGCTCGCACGCGTCGCGATGCTGGCTCCGCTGGTGCTCACTTTGGGAGCCTTGCGGTTTCGCCGCCAGCATGAAGCGGCGGCGCAACGCTTTCAGCTGCGCCAGATTTTTCCGCTGTTCATGCTCGGCTTTGTCGCACTGGTCGCATTCAACAGCGTCATCGACATTCCGACCGTGTGGCGCGGATGGATCGTGCAAGCCACGACCTTCGTGCTCACCATGTCGCTCGCGGCCATTGGGCTGGAAACCAGCCTGCGCGATCTGCGCCACAAGGGATTGCGGCCGATGATCTTCACCATCCTGGCCACGCTGTTCATCGCCGGCCTGAGCCTGACGCTGATCGAGGCCTTCGTCTGAGCGTCTGGCATCGGGCCCAGTTGTCCACCGCGCGCTGCCTTCCCTGTCGCGCCATTTCGGC
>DATAUE010000054.1:0-1899 GCA_036268425.1 Allostellaceae bacterium | reverse complement strand
CGGCGCCTCTGTTGCTGGTCGATCTTGCGACCGAACAGGGGATTGTCGGGCGCACCTATCTGTTCTGCTACCGGACCAGCGCCGCCAAGGCGATCGCGGCCTTGCTGGAGGACGCGGTTGACGTCGTTCGCGGCCAGCGCGCAGCACCTGTCGACATCGCAAAATTGATCGAGCGCCGCTTTGCCCTGCTCAGCGTCACCGGTATCGCGCGCATGGCGCTGGCGGCGCTCGACGGCGCGCTGTGGGATGCGCTGGCGCAGGCCGCCGGCCTGCCGCTGGCTAGTCTGCTCGGTGCGAGTTTGCGGCCGATCCCGGCCTATAATTCGAGCGGTCTCGGATTGATGGCGCCGCAAGCCGCCGCGGATGAAGCCGAACTGCTGCTCGAACGCGGCTTCAGGGCGGTCAAACTGCGTCTGGGCTATCCGACCCTGGCGCAGGACCTCGCGGTGACCCGCGCGGTGCGCAGCCGCGTCCCCGACGCGATCGAGATATTCGTCGACTACAATCAGGCGCTGGACGCGCCCGAGGCGCTCAAGCGCGGTCTGGCGCTCGAAGGCGAGGGGGTGGCGTGGTTCGAGGAGCCGATCCGCCATGACGATCTCGAAGGCTGCGCGGCGCTGGCGCGCGACTTGAAACTGCCGGTGCAACTCGGCGAGAATTTTGACGGGCCCAATCAGATGGTCCAGGCGTTGCGGGGCCGCGCCTGCGATCTGGTGATGCCGGATTATGCGCGGATCGGCGGCGTCACCGGCTGGGTGCAGGCCGCCGGCATCGCCGCCGCCGAGGGCATTCCGATGTCGTCGCATTTGTTGCCGGAGGTCAGCGCACACCTGCTGGCGGCAACCCCGACGGCGCACTGGCTCGAATATGTCGACTGGGGCGATTCGTTCCTCGAACAGCCGCTCGAGATCAAAGACGGCTGCGCGATCATTCCGGACCGGCCGGGCGCCGGACTGTCGTGGGATGCGTCGGCGGTCAAGCGCCTGCGTGTCGGCTGATGACCTGAGCCGATTTGCCGGCTCAGGCGTTGCGGAACGTCTCCAGCATCCTGGTCAAGGCCGGGCCGATGGCGCGCAGCTCGTTCAAATTGGTCTGCGACAATTTCTGCAACCGCTTCTCGCCCTCGCTGGTCAGTTTGATCAGGACACGCCGGCCGTCGCTGTCATCGACCACCCGGGTCAGCAGTTCGAGTTTTGCCATCCGGTCGACCAGCTCGACGGCGGTGTGATGACGAATCAGCAGGAATTCGGCGAGATCGCCCACCGAAACCGGCTCATGGTCGGAGAAACCCCTGACGGCCAGAAGCGCCTGATGCTGCTGCGGCGTCAGGCCGGCCTTCTTGGCTGCCGCATTGCTGAAGGCCTGGAATTTTCGCAACTCGTAGCGAAATTGCGCCAGCGCGGCATGGTTCACGGCGTCGGATGGAACGCGGTCGTTTGGCGCCTCGCCCTCGGGCGCATTCCCGGCGCGCCGCTGCCGTCGTTTCGAGGCGACCATTCTCACCTCCGCGCGGTTGCTGCCCAAAATACCCGTACCATCTGCGCGTGGAGCCGTCACCAGCGGGGCAACGGCTGGTCGTCCGCCGCCGGGATCTTTGCCGCCGCTTCAGGACGGCGGCTGTTGGCCGGCGGGCCGGCGGGGCCAGGCGTTCGGTGCCTCCGAAATGTGCAGCCATCCTGGTTGCCCACCGCGGCGCACCATCCGAAAACCGAGGTATATCGCAAGACGATATACCACCCCGGAAAAATGCGCCCTTCTCTGTGCGACGAAAGTGACATTGACAGGGGGACATATCGTGAAGCGATATGCCGCCGGAGCGAGCACACAACGCACCTTTTCAACCAAGGCGCTGGCGTTGTGGCTGCGTCGTCTGGATGGTCGGCAGCAGCCGGGCACATC
>DATAUE010000053.1:0-25936 GCA_036268425.1 Allostellaceae bacterium | reverse complement strand
CGCCCCGTCCATCTGCGCCGCCCCGGTGATCATGTTCTTCACATAATCCGCGTGGCCCGGGCAGTCGACATGCGCGTAATGCCGGTTCTCCGTCTCGTACTCGACATGCGCCGTCGCGATCGTGATCCCGCGCGCCTTCTCCTCCGGCGCCTTGTCGATCTGGTCGTACGCCGTGTATGTCGCCCCGCCCGTCTCCGCCAGGATCTTCGTGATCGCTGCCGTCAGCGACGTCTTCCCGTGATCCACGTGACCGATCGTCCCCACATTGCAATGCGGCTTGTTCCGATTAAACCTAGCCTTACCCATCGCTGCGGCTTCCTGTTAGAAAGAGGAACATAATTTCACACAAGCGGTCTCGAACAAGCGCCGGCTCAACACGCAAACGGCTCAACAAACGGCTGGAGCGGGTGATGGGGATCGAACCCACATAGCCAGCTTGGAAGGCTGGAGCTCTACCATTGAGCTACACCCGCCTGTTTTCGCCGCTACCGACCTGCCTTGATCCGGTCCCCGGCAAGTCGACAGCGCGTCACGACGCTGGCGGGCTGGTGGAGGGGGTAGGATTCGAACCTACGTAGGCATTCGCCGGCAGATTTACAGTCTGCTGCCTTTAACCACTCGGCCACCCCTCCGCGTTCGCGAGCCGCCATCAGCCCGCCATCGGGGGCCGCGGAACGCGCGTATTAAGTGCTTCCCCCTGCTTTGTCAACATAACGAGGTTCATTTTGCGACCGTCAAATCCACCCGGCAAAACACCCCAGGGCCGCGCCGCGAGCGCCCCGCCGCGACCGCCCGGCAGGCCGCGACCGCGATCGACGGGGCCGGTGCGCCAGTCCGAACCGCCGCGCCGCCTCGAAACGCCAGGCGAGGCCCGGCCGCCCCGGACCGCCCGGCCGGGAAAGGGGCGCGGCGACGGCTGGCTGTACGGCTATCACGCGGTTGCCGCCGCACTCGCCAACCCCCGGCGGCGCTGGCGGCGCCTCGCGATCCTTACCGGGCAGGAGGAAGCCGCCGAAAAACTGGCGCTGGAGGCGCGTGCCGAGCACAACGGCGCGCAGAACATGGTGCAGGTGCTTGACCGCGCGGCATTCAACCTGCTGTTGCCCGATGGTGCGGTGCATCAGGGCTGGGCCGTCGAGGTCGAGCCGCTCGAACCACTAGACCTCGATGAGGTGCTGAACACAACCGAAACCCGGGGCGGCCGCGCGATCATCGTGGTGCTCGATCAGGTAACCGACCCGCACAATGTCGGTGCGGTCATGCGATCCGCCGCGGCGTTCGGCGCGGTCGCGGTGGTTGTCGCCGAGCATGGGGCGCCGGCGATCACCGGCGTCCTCGCCAAGGCCGCCTCAGGCGCGCTCGATAGCGTGCCGTTGGTCCGCATCGTCAATCTAACGCGCGGGCTTGAGCGGCTGAAAGCGGCGGGATATTGGTGCTGCGGCCTCGACGAGACCGCGCCGGCCCCGCTGGCAACCCTCGATCTCGGGCCTCGGGTGGCCTTGGTGCTGGGCTCCGAAGGCAGCGGATTGCGCCGCCTGCTGCGCGAGGAATGCGACTACCTCGCGCGCCTGCCCACCCTCCCGGAATTGCCGAGCCTCAACATCTCGAACGCGGCGGCGATTGCGCTCTACGAATTGGTGCGAGATCAGAATTCTACGCCCCTTAGCGTGAGCCGGCCTTAGGGCGTACCTGGAAATGCTGGACCAGCGGGCGGCCGCCTTGTCCGAGTGCAGGCGTTCTTCTACGATGCGGCGACCGGCCGCAGCCACGGCCATACCTGATATGAGGAGGTTCCGATGCCCGATGACGTAACGCTGCGCCAGCAGCCGATGACGGTCGGCCATGCCAGCTTGAAGAACCCGCAGATGGTCGCCGGTCGCCGCGATTTCTTTACCTATCGCGACCTCGCGGTCAAAGACGCCAGCAACGGCCGGATGCGCGCCCAGGTGATGAAGGCGATCACCGGCATGACGGTGCCGACCGGCTGGCATTACCATACCTGCGACGGCCAGTTCGTCTACGCGCTGAAAGGCTGGGTCGAACTCGAATTCGAAACCGGCGAGACCTTGCGCCTCGAACCCGGCGACTCGGTGTTCATCCCCGGCGGCATGCCGCACAACGAATTGCGCACCTCGGACGACGTCGAAATTCTCGAAGTGTCAGTGCCCGGCGAACTTGGCACTGTCCCCTGCGACCCGCCCGCCGCCCGCACCTGATCCGTCGTTCGCTGTCATCCCGACGCAAGGCCGGGATCCACCGATTGGCGTTGGCGTTGCTGAAAGTGGATTTCCGACCTTCGCCGGTATGACAGTTTTTTGAGACGTTGCCTGTTTTTAAGACGGCGCCTGTTTTTAAGACGGCGCCTGCCCTACCGCCACAGCCGGTCGGTAGCGATGCGGGCGCCTTCGGTCAGGGCGGCGAGTTTTGCCCAGGCGATCGATGGAGCGACGGCATTCTGCTGCGCGGCGAAGGTGGCAAAGCCGCAATCAGTGCCGGCGATGACCCGCTCGCGCCCCACGACATTGGCGACATTGCAGATGCGTTGTGCGACGAGGCGCGGGTGCTCGACGAAATTGGTCGTCGAGTCGAGGCAGCCTGGGATCATGATCTTGTCGTCGGGGATTTTCGCGCTGCGCAAATCCTCCCACTCATGCGCATGGCGCGGGTTGGCAGCCTCGAACAGCAGGGCCTGCGGCCGTGCCCGCATACAGGTGTCGAACACCTTGGCGAGCGCGATGTCGTGGGTGTGCGGTCCCTCGTAATTGCCCCAGCAGATATGGATACGCATCGCCTCGGGCGGGATATTGGCAGTGGCGTAGTTCAGCGCGGCGACATTACGGTCGGCAATGCGCAGGAATTCGTCGTCGGACAGGTGCTGGTACTGGTTGTGGCGCGCCGAGCCGAGATCGGGCGCATCGATCTGCAGGATGAAACCGGCCTTGTGGATCGCCTCGTATTCCTCCTTCAGCGCCTCGGCCAGGGCTTCGACATAGGCATCTTCGTTCCTGTAATACTGGTCGGGGACAAACTTGGTCAGCACGCCGAGCGAAGCGGCATTCATAAAGGCTTCGCCGGGCTTGGCCGCATCGCAGGCCGCCCTGAGGTTTTTCAGATCGGTTTCGAGCGGACCGCGATCGCGATAGGTGACCGGGCCGGTGCAGCAGGGCACCGCGGCGCTGGCGAACCATGACGTGCCACCGCGGGCGGCGCGCAGCCGGGCCGCGTAATCGGGGTGGTCGGCGATGTCGCGATGCGCCCCGGTCTGCGGCGGCGCACCAATATCAGTGCCGGTCTTGGCGGTGATGCCGGACAGGCGATGCCGCACATAAAAGGTATAGGAGATTTTGCTTTGTTCGCCGTCGCAGACGCTGTCGATGCCGGTCGCCACTTGTTGCGCGACGACGTCGCGCACCGCCTGGGCAACCCGCGCGTCGCAGGCCGCCTGGTCAAACGCCTCGCCGCGTTCGCGCGCCTCAAGAAATGTCAGCAGATCGGCCGGCCGCGGCAGGCTGCCGACATGAGTGGTCAGGATGCGGTCTTTGCTGGTCTGCATGATCGGCGCTCCCCTTCATGCCACGCGATTGCTTGAAACGATCGTTCCATGCGGGCTACAGCAGTGCAAGTGCGCCGCCGCAATGCCCGGCGGCCAGGGAACCTGCCTCGGCTGGTCGCGTTGGCTGGCTATCATCAATGACGATGGAGGCTCGCAGATGCGAACCATCTCGATGACAGCGGCAGCCTTGGCGCTGTTGAGTACGACGGCGATGGCACAGACCATGACACCCCGCGATTCCGCCACCGCCTCGCGCCCCGCAACGACCGGCACCCACACCGGCACAACGACCGCCAACCCGGCAGCGACGTCCGCGCCGGTGCGGGTGGCAAGCAATCCGCTGATGCAGGAAGACATCAGCGCAATCGAGGGTGCCAGCGTCTATGACGGCGACAACAGCAAGATCGGCAGCGTCGCCAACGTGCTGATGAACCCGCAAACCAAAACGATCGACCGGTTGGTCGTCTCCGCCGGTGGCGTTCTGGGGGTCGGGAGCCACCGCGTGGCATTGCCGCTCGACCAGTTCACCTGGGACAGCGAGCATGGCGGGTTCAAGGTTTCGACAAACCTCGCCAGCCTGAAAGCGATGCCGGAATGGGTTGAAGGCAACACGGCGACCGGCTCGAGCGAGCCATCGGCAAGCAGGCCGATGCCGCCGACGAACGCCGGCGATAACAGCAATACGGCGCATTAACGGCCGGTTTTCCGGTCTGGATGGCGGCGCCCGGAGGACCTCCTCCGGGCGATTTTTTGCCTCTATCGCAGATAGATTTGCCTCTTGCGGAAGATGACGCTTCGGCGCGCATCATCCTGCTTACCGATGATCTCGCCACTTGAGATGATCTCGCCACCTGAACTGCGCGATGTTACCCTCGCTGCGACGATAATCCGCTGAACAAACCGGCGGGAGGGAGGGCGGCACCATGAAGGTCTCGTTTTTCGAAACCGGACGCTATCTCGCCCCGCCTGACATGCCGCGCGAATGGCCGGTGCCGTCCGGCGCCTATGACCCGGAACTCGGCGCCAGAGCCTACCGCGCAATGATCGAGCGGCTGCATTACATCGAGGAACTCGGCTTCGACTGGGTCAGCGTCTCCGAGCACCACTATTCGCCACGCATCCTGACGCCCTCGACGATCGTCGCCGCCGCCAACATCGCGGCGCACGTCAAGAAGATCAAAATTGCGCTGCTCGGCCCGATCGTGCCGCAAAGCAACCCTGTTCGCATCGCCGAGGAATTGGCGATGCTCGACACGATGGCCGAGGGGCGGTTGATTGTCGGGCTGCTGCGCGGCACCACCAACGAGGTACTGACGTATGATCTTAACCCGAGCGAAGCGCGCGAGCGCACCGACGAGGGCATGGAGCTGATCCTCAAGGCGTGGACCGAGCCGCAGCCTTTCGGTTGGCAAGGCCGGCATTTCCAGTACCGCACCATATCGATCTGGCCGCGGCCGCTGCAGCAGCCCTGTCCGCCGACCTACGCGCTTGGCACCAGCGCCGAATCCTGCGAGTTCGCGGCGCGCAATCGGCTGGGCCTCGGTGTTTCCTATGGGCCATACGAAATCATGGCGAAATCGACACGGTTTTATCGCGAGCAATGCGCTCGATACGGCTGGGAACCCGGCCCCGACCACATCGTCTACCGCGCCAACATGCTGCTCGCCGAGACCGACGAGGCGGCGCACGAGCAGCTTGAACAGCAGAAGAAGCAGTCGCCGTTTCCCGTGCGCCCCGGCCTGCGCGACGCGCTGATCGAAGCCGACCAGCGCAACGTTGCCGGCGAGAAGCGCACCGCCAATGTCGGCGGCATTCTGCCGACCACCTTTATTGGTGGGCCGGACACGGTCGTCGAACAGATCAGGCGATGCCGCGAGGTCATGGGCGCCGGCGTGCTCGACTTGTCCTTGCACCCGCCGGGTTCGGGCGAGATCGACCCGCTGATGGATGCGCTCGACCTGTTCGGCAAGACCGTGCTGCCGCGTATCCGCGAGATTTGACAGGAAGCGACGATATTTTGTTGCGCCTTGACCTGGCCGGTGCGGTCCGGCCATCCGTGAATTGTCGAAAACACGGCGTGAATCCTCGGGCCACCCGGGGAAAGTCGTAAGCGGTAAACGGCGCCTGGACTGAGGGATATCGGATGGCCGGCGAACACAACACGACGTTTCGCGAAAATCATGTCGAGGCGGATGGGTTTCGCATCCGTTATCGCGAGGCCGGCGACGGGCCGGCGCTACTGCACCTGCACGGGGCCGGCGGCGGGACGCATCTAACCCCGGCGCATCATCTCCTGGCGCGGAATTTCCGAGTGATCGCGTTCGAAATGCCGGGGTTTGGCGCCTCGGCCGAGAACACCAGCACGCAAAATCAGGCCGAACTGGCTAGGACGATGGCGCGGGCAGCCGAGGCGCTGCGGCTCGCGCGGTTCAATGTATGGGGCACCTCGTTTGGCGGACGCACGGCATTGTGGCTGGCGGCGCAATTCCCCGACCGGGTCGAGGCGCTGGTGCTCGAAGCTTCGGCGGCGATCCGCCCGGCCGGCGTGCAGCCGCCTTCCGGCACGCCGGAACAGATGGCCCAACTGCTTTATGCGCATCCCGAGCGGGCGCCGCCGATCGCGCTGCCCGATCCGGCGATCCGCGCCAGGACCCGCGCGCTCGTTGCCCGCCTGCGCGGCCCGGACCGCGACGCCGAACTGGAGGCGCGGCTACCCGGACTGGCGACGCCGACCCTGGCGGTGTTCGGTACTCGCGATCGGCTTATGCCGCCGGACCTCGGCCGCCACTACAAGGAATTGCTGCCGAACTGCCAGTTTTCGATGGTCTACGATGCCGGGCACGCCATCGGTGCCGAACGTCCCGAAGCCTTCGCCGAGATCGTCAGCGACTTCCTCGTCCGCCGCGAAGCCTTTGTCATCAGCCGCGGCGAAACGGTGATCCACCCGTAATCGCGCCCTCCGCCGCAACGATGGCGGAGAGCGAGCCGGCATCGCGAATCGGTTAGCGGAACATGCGGCCTTCGGGCGGCAAGCCCATCAGCATCTGCCCGACCGTCTCGAAATGGATCGGGCGGCCTTGGCCCTGTTGCGTGCCGGCATGGATGTCGCGCATCCGGCGTTCGAGCGCGTTGCCCTCGAAAATCGCGCCCGAACCGGCGGCGTGATACACCGTCGCCACCACGTCACGCGCCTGATGGATCGCCCAGGTCGATGCAAGGCGCAGTTGCGGATGGTGCTCGGCGCCGATCTTGCCGGTGCGCTGTGCCTCGTCCCACATCTCGCCGATCACGCCGCGCAAATAGGCACGCGCCGATTTCAGCTTTGCCTCGCATTGCGAAACCTGCGACTGGATCACGTTGTTTTCCCGCAGCGCACCTTTGGCGCCTCTCGGCACCTTTACGGTTGCGAGTTCGATAAACGCATCGTACGCGCCACGCGCAATGCCCATCGACACATGCGCAAAGCTCATCGCGTAAATCATGCCGCTGGTGATCTGGTAGAGCGGCCCGCTTTCGTGTAATTCCGAAAAATCGTCACGCCCGGCGGTATGTTCCTGCGGCACAAAGTAATTATCGAAGCGATAGCTGTCGCTGCCGGTGCCGCGCAACCCGAGGACATGCCAGTTATCGATGATGGTCGCATCGGCTTTCGGCGACACCATCGTGCGTACCACCTGGCGGCCGTTTTTGCCCATCCGCGGGCTGCCGTCTTCCTCGAACACCGGGCAGTGCGCGCCGAGCCAGGTCGCGTGCCGGCTGCCGGTCGCGAACCCCCATTGCCCGGTCACGCGATAGCCGCCTTTTACCGCGACGCATTTGCCGGCGCCCGGCAGTTCCGGACCCCACGCAAGGATGCCGCGCGGCGGCCCGAATACTTCACGGGCATTCTCGGGTGGTAGATAGGGGGCGATCATCGAGCAGCCGGAGTTCTGCCCCAGGCTCCAGGCCGTGCTGCCATCTGCCGCCGCCAGGATTTCGAGGACCGCGGTAAAGGTCAGCGGGTCAAGTTCGGCGCCGCCGATCGATTCCGGCAGCAGCATCTTGAAGATGCCGGCTTCGACCATCGCCTGGATCACGGGTTCCGATGTCTGGCGGTTCTTTTCGATCTCGTCGCCGGCCGCGCGCAGCATCGGCACGATATCGCGTGCCCGGTCGAGATAGCCTTCGCGCGACGTATTTATCCGGAAACCCGGCTCGCTCACATCCATTACCTGTTCTCCACTACCTACCGCCTGTGCCTTATTTTGGCGACACTGCCGCACGATGTGAAATGCCGAGCGCACATGGACGGCCATACGCGCCGGTGATTACGCCTCGGCACGATTACCGCATCTACATCCGCAACCGCTCAAACGCCTGCGCCAGATCGGCCATCAAATCCTTTGGGTCTTCGAGGCCGATATGGATGCGGATGCCGGGGCCTTCGGCATTCCACGCGGTGGCGGAACGGCTGCGCTCGGGGTATATCGGCTGGATCAGGCTTTCAAAACCGCCCCAGCTTGCACCGATGCCGAACAGGTCGAGCGCATCGATCATCGCATAGACCTGTTCCTTTGACGCCGGCTTCAGCACAACGCCGAACAGGCCGCTGGCGCCTAGAAAATCTCGCTTCCAGATCGCATGCCCCGGGTCTTCCGGCAACGCCGGGTACAGCACCCGTGACACTTCCGGCCGCGTCTGCAGCCATTTGGCGACCTCCAACGCGTTACGCTGGTGCCGCTCCAACCGCGCCGACAGCGTGCGCATGCCGCGCAGCGCGAAAAACACGTCGTCAGGTGCCGCGCTGTGACCGATCTGCGCCATCGCGGCGCGCACCGGCAGAAAGCTCTCCTCGTTGCAGATAACCGCGCCGAGCATCACATCGGAATGGCCGCAAATGTATTTGGTGGCGGCATGGATCGACACATCGACCCCATGCTCGAACGAACGGAACAGGTATGGCGTGCCCCAGGTATTGTCCATCAGCACCTTCGCCCCGTGTTTGTGCGCCACCGCCGCGATCGCCGGAATATCCTGGATCTCGAAGGTCAACGAGCCCGGCGATTCGCAATAGACGACCCTGGTATTGGGTTTGATCAGCCGGGCGATGCCTTCACCGATCAGCGGGTCGTAGTAGGTCGTCTCGACACCGCATTTCTTCAGGATGCCGTCGCAGAAATTACGCGCCGGACCATAGGCGCTGTCGACCATCAGGCAATGGTCGCCGGCACCGAGCAGCGCCTGCAACGGCGCCGTCACCGCCGCGAGACCCGACGACATCAGCATGCCGCGATAGCCGCCCTCGATCTTGGCCAGCAATTCCTCGAGCGGAAACGTGCCGGGGGTGCCGTGCAGCCCATAACGCACGCCGGTAAAAGGCGGCGCGGCGCGCTTTGCCTCCCACTCCGCCATGTTCTTCGAAAGGATCGTCGAGGCATGGTAGACGGGCGGATTGACGACGCCGTGATTGGCCTCGGGGTTGCGGCCGACATGGGTCAGCAGCGTGTCCTTGCGGTAATTGCGCGGCCGATCGTCGTTTTTCATAAGCGGCAGCCCCTTCGGCGTCTTGCAATCGCGGCGATAGCGACTTTACATCGCTTTTCCTGTCGCCATGCAATGCCGAGGAGGCAAGCCATGCCCGATGAGCACGCTGAAGCGCTGACTGCCATTCGCGAGGGCGATCGGCCGGTGGTGCCGTTTCCCGGCGGCGCAACCTACCGCGCGCTGATCGGTGACGATAACGGCGCCGGCATCCCGATCCGCACCGGCATCCAGACGTCGGAACCGGGTTATGCAACGCGGGTCCATTCGCATCCGTATGTTGAGGTGCTGACCGTGCTGGAGGGCCGCGGCGAGGCGTGGCTCGACGGCGAAGCCGGTACGGTGCCAATGGAACCGGGAGTCACGATTTTGATCTCGGCAAACCGGGTGCACGGCTTTCGCGTGATCGGCGATAAACCGCTGGTAACCTACGGCATTCACACGTTCGGGGAACGAATCGTCAACTTCAAGAATCAGGCCGGAGTCTGACCACGCTGGTTGCCGGCGCCTGATTGACTTGGCCGGAAACGCCCTGGGTGCGTCAGCTCCGGGACCGGCGGGCTCGCGTCCCTAGACCGATCTCCTTTGCCAGCCGGCTGCGCTGCTGCGCGTAATTCGGGGCGACCATCGGGTAATCCGACGGCAGGCCCCAACGCTCGCGATAGGTTTCCGGCGACATGTTGTAGGCGGTCTTCAGATGCCGCTTCAGCATCTTCAGTTTTTTGCCGTCCTCCAAGCAGACGATGTATTCGGGCTGCACCGATTTCTTGACGCTGACCGCAGGTTGCGGCCGTGTCGTCGGCACCGGCACCGCAGTACCGATATTTGCAAGGGAGTTATAGATTTGGTTAATCAGCTGTGGCAGATCACCGACCGCGACTGTGTTGTTGGATACATGCGCCGCCACGATTTCGGTTGTCAGGGCCAACAAATCATTTGCTTGATCACTCGTATCCATGATGCTCTTCCTGACACCTCGCGGGGCCAAAGATATAAATAAAGGAACCGGCCTGTGCAATACCGGGTTTGATGTCGGTTTCGCATCCGTATGAGACAAAACAACGGGCGCGGCTTGGCAATCACAACAACCCGCCAGTAGAGGGCGGACTAACGGCAGCGATCGCCGGCGGATTGTCAGACGTAAAAAGCGGGCGCCGGCATCAAATTTTCGGCGAGGTGGCAATGCCGCGGCGCAAAATCAGGGCGTCCGCTAGGCCGACCGGCCGCTGGTAATAGCGCGGGCGTCGACCGACCTGTGTGAAACCTTCCACGGCATAGAGGCGGCGGGCGGCCTCGTTATCTTCCGCCACTTCGAGCACAACCGATCCTATATGGCGCCGCGCCGCTTCCGCCGCGGCGGCCCGCAACAATGCAACGGCGGCGCCGTGGCGGCGCCATCCCGGCATGACGCCCAACGACAGGATTTCAACCTCGTCGCCAAGGTCGCGCGCCAGCAGAAAACCGATGGGATCGTCTGCTTGCCAGGCAAGCCAGCCGAATGTGCCGGACAGGCTAAGTATCCGTTCGAGCGCCGCCTCGTCCCAAGGGTCCTCGGGAAAACTGCAGCGGTGCATTGCCGCCAGAGATACGGCTGCCAGGGATATGGCGGCGGGCGGCGCCACAGCGTCCACCGGGACCGGCGTCAGCCGCAGTCTCACCGCCTCGCCGCCACGCCCGGCATGACGCCCGGCCCAACCGGATTGGGCAACGTCACATCGGGCGGTCGCAAATAAAGCGGTCGCGCCTGACTCGTCGGCCTTTCGCGGAGCACCCCCGGCGCGGCAACGGCCACTCCACACGCGTCGGGGACCGAACCGGGTATGACGCGCGCGGCAATTCCAGGCAGCACCATCGCAGCGGCATCGCCCGCATCGCCGGCGATCAGCAGCGGCCCGGCGCCGACCATCGCGGCGATATGGCGGTCAAGATCAACGGGAAGAATTGCTGTTGGGCCTGTTATCGGCACGGCCGCGCCGGCAGCAAATAGCTGGATGTAGAGTTCCGCCCGCCGGCTTTCGAGCGCCACCAGCAACGCGCCGCCGCCAGCACGGTTTTCAACAGCCAGAACGGCCACCGCGGCAAAGCTGGTGATGCCGACGAGCGGTATTTTAAGCGCCAGGGCAATGCCTTGTGCCGCCGCCAGCCCGACCCTGATCCCGGTAAACCCGCCCGGCCCGGTCGAAACCGCGACCGCATCAAGTGCCGTCGGGCGCAGACCGGCTCCGGCCATGACCCGGTCGACCATCGGCAGCAGGATTTCGCCATGCCCATGCCGCAGCGGCAGCCGCTCCGCTGCCAGAACGGCACGGTCACGCGCTACGGCGACCGAACAGGCCGAACCGGCGGTCTCGATCGCCAGCACAAGACCTGCCGATGCGCAGGAAGGTTGCATTGCCGAGGCCGAGCCGGCCGCCCGGACGGCGATCTGGCGCCGGCTTGGCGAGAGACCGGCTTTCCGGGTGTGCCTTAAACCGCGCGGACTTCGACTACTTCGGGAATGTAATGCCGCAGCATGTTCTCGATGCCCGCTTTCAGCGTTGCAGTCGAACTCGGGCACCCCGAGCACGAACCCTGCATGTGCAGATAAACGATGCCGTCCTCGAAATCCTCGAAGGTAATGTCGCCGCCGTCCATCGCGACCGCCGGACGGACGCGGGTTTCAAGCAATTCCTTGATCTGCGAGACGATCTCGTCATCCTCGTCGCCGTCGCTTGCCGACACGGCATCAGGCGCCTCGCCGATCACCACCGGTCGACCGGCGGTGAAATGCTCCATGATTGCCGCCAGCACCGCCGGTTTGAGTTGATACCAGTCGCTATCGCCACTTTTCGTTACCGTGATGAAATCGGTGCCGAGAAACACGCCGTTGACTTCAGCCATCTGAAACAGCCGCTCGGCCAGGGGCGAGCGTGCGGCGGTGCCACGCTCCGGAAAATTCGCGGTGCCCGATTCCATCACGGTGCAGCCCGGCAGGAATTTCAACGTGGCCGGATTCGGCGTCTGCTCGGTCTGGATAAACATCAAAGGGGCTCCGCGGCAGGGAAAAGGTGGACGTTCTAAGCATGGGGTTTTGCCGCCGCGAATCAAGCCCGCGCAAGGCGCCGCGCCGTTTTGTCGGGGTGCGGCGCCGCAGCGGATAGCGGCTATCGCACCATCATTCGCGATACCGGTTGCAATAAGGAACAAATCAGGTACATTCAAATCCGCCGTGCGTTGCGCGGCTCTGCCCGGTGTGGAATAACGAAGGGAGCGGCATCATGCAGACCGCATTGCGCCTTTTGGATAAGGACATGATGGACAAGCAGCGGGCTTTGGATGCAGCCCTTGGGCAGATCGAGCGCAACTTCGGCAAGGGCTCGATCATGAAGCTCGGCTCGCGCGAGGCGGCGGCCGATATCGATGTGATTTCGACCGGCTCGCTTGGGCTCGACATTGCGCTCGGCATCGGCGGCCTGCCGCGCGGCCGGGTTATCGAAATCTACGGCCCGGAAAGCTCCGGCAAGACGACGCTTGCTTTGCATGTCATCGCTGAAGCGCAAAAGGGCGGCGGCACCTCTGCGTTTATTGACGCCGAACACGCACTCGACCCCGGCTATGCCCGCAAGCTCGGCGTCGACATCGATAATTTGTTGATTTCACAACCGGATGCCGGCGAGCAGGCACTCGAGATCGCCGACACGCTGGTACGCTCCGGCGCGATCGACGTGCTGGTCGTCGATTCGGTCGCGGCCTTGGTGCCACGCGCCGAACTCGAAGGTGAGATGGGCGACAGCCATATGGGGCTGCATGCCCGTCTGATGAGCCAGGCGTTGCGCAAGCTGACCGGCTCGATCTCACGGTCGCGCTGCATGGTCATCTTCATCAATCAGATTCGTATGAAGATTGGGGTCATGTTTGGCAACCCGGAGACGACGACCGGCGGTCAAGCGCTTAAATTCTACGCCTCTGTCAGGCTCGACATTCGCCGCGTCGGCCAGATCAAGGACCGTGATCAGGTGGTCGGCAACCAGACCCGGGTCAAAGTCGTCAAGAACAAAACCGCCCCGCCGTTCAAGGTCGTCGATTTCGACATCATGTACGGCGAAGGGGTCTCGAAGCGCGGCGAACTGATTGATCTCGGGGTTCAGGCCGGGGTCGTCGAAAAATCCGGCTCGTGGTTCTCGCATGACGGGCAGCGGATCGGCCAGGGGCGCGAAAACGCCAAGACTTTCCTGAAAGAGCATGCCGACGTGGCTGATGTGATCGAACGCGCAATTCGCGAAAATGCTGGTCTCGTCGCCGAAGCCATGATGGCGCCGCCGGGCGAGATGGCGGCCGAGGAATAGGGCGGCAAACGCCGTACCGGTACTGGTCGGCGCGGTTTCGACGTAACGCGTTTCCCTCGCGTCGTCCCTGGCACACGTCTGGCGGGTGACCTGCCGATCGGGCTCGGCGTCACCGCGCCTGGCGATGCGCGCACCACCCTCACCGGGATGATCGAAACCGGCACCGCTCTGCGCGACCGGCACGGTACCGACGTGCGGGTCATGGGGCGCGCCGGCATGGCGGGCTACCGCGCCGACCGCGAAGAAGCCGTACAGCTTCCGATGGTCGAGCCAACACAGGCCGCCGTCATCATGGCGCTCGGCCGGGTGCGGCTCGGCTGGGGCGGCGGCTGCGGTCGCGATTGGGTCCGGCGGTTATGATTGGGGGCCGTGTTATGACTGGAGAGTGAGCGTGCGCGCCAGCCAACTGGAAACCAGATCGCAGATTGCGGCCTCGCGCCTGACGTAGAAGTGGTTGCAGTCTGGCACGATCTCGACATCGCAGGGGCCGCCCGAGCGGTCGCGAAACGCCTCGGCCGGATAGGTGTCCGCCGATTCCTCGTCGCCGCGGATATAAAGCGTCGGGCAGCGGATTGTCGGCGCCAACTCCAGCGCGTCCGGCATCTCGGTCATCCGGTCGAGAAAACTTTCAGCGCTCAGCGCATACCACCAGCCCTGCACCAGCATCAGCTCACGCCCGCGGCCGGCGGCGACCAGGGCACGAGCCTGGGCGGTGACTTCCTCGAGGCGGTCGCCGGCAAGCATGCCGGCCCGCGACGTGCGTTCCATGCCGCCGCGCCCGCCGCCATGCGCCGATAGCAGCACCATCGCCGGGGTGCCGGGATGATCGGAGACATGCTTGACCGCGAGCATTCCGCCATTGCTGTGGCCGATCACGATGGGGCGGGCAAAGCCGCGCTCGGCAAGCCACGCGGCGGCGTAGCGGTTGTCGGCGATGCCTTCGCGGTTGAGCTGAAACGCGGCGCCTTCGGCGGCACGGCTGTCGCGGATGCTGAGGATGTCGTGGCCACGGCGGTTGAACGCGAGGCAGGCAAGGCCGAGCCGGGTCAGCACCGGCGGCAGAAAGCGCGGCGCCCCGACGTAGAAATTCATCGTATTGCCGTGAAACAGCAGCACCGCGCCGGTGATCGGGCGATCCTCCGGCAGATGCCAGGCGCCGTCGAGCGGCAGGGTGTCGGTCGCGATCGAAATCAGCTCGGTACGCATGGGGTCAGGATTCCTCTGAGAGAGTGCTTGGTGATGATGCCGGCTTGGTGAGTTCTGTTCGGCGGGTTTTGCCAAGACGCCGGCCGGCGGCACCCTGCGAAAATCGCATTGGTGCGATCGATCGCCGCGGGGTAGGCTGACACCCGCAATCCTGCGCGTGCAAGCCGCGCTCGGCCGCCGTGATGTGCGGCGGCATGCCCGGCGACCCAGGGAGGATACGACAATGCCCCAATTCACCACCGAAAACGTCAGCTATATCAAGCATGGCGACCGCGAGATCATGGCGCGGGTGTTCAAGCCGGAAGGCGCCGGGCCGTTCCCGTGCTTTATCGACCTGCATGGCGGCGCCTGGAACAACGGTGATCTGGAAGACCGCACCGGCCTCGGCGAATATCTGGCGCAACGCGGCATCGTCATGGTGACGATGAATTTCCGGCACGGTCCGGACGGCTATCCGACCACCCTCGCCGATATTCACTACGGTATCCGCTGGACCAAGGCGCATGCCAAGGACCTCAAAATCAACCCCGACCAGATTGGCATCGGCGGCGCGTCGAGCGGCGGTCATCTGGCGATGCTGGTGGCGATGCGCCCCAACGATCCGCGTTACGCTGCGATCCCTGGCCCGTCGGGCGTCGATGCCAGCGTCAAGGGCGTCGTGATGCTGTGGCCTGTCATCAACCCGCTGTCGCGTTATCGCCACGCCAAGCGGCTGGTCGCAGCCGGCAACGCGCCGGGCTGGGCCGTCGGCATGGACAAGAAGCACGAGACCTATTGGCACGACGAAGCCACGATGGCTGAAGGCAACCCGATGCTGATCCTCGAAAAGGGTGAAAAGGTCGTGATGCCGCCGGCAGTGTGGGTGCAAGGCCGCCCGGATCTGACGCACGATTATCACGACCCTGATTCCAGCTTTCCGGGCAATGAGCCAGAGCGGTTCGTCAGCAATTATCGCAAGGCCGGCGGCGACATCGAGATTACCTATTTTGATAACGAGAAACGCAACACCGATGTGACTCACGCACCCGTCGTCGATTTCTTCAAAAAGCATGTGAAGTAAAACCCGACCTCGCATATCGCCCCCATCTTGCCACTCTTTGGTGTGCGACGATGGGGGCTGGTTTGGCGCACGCCGCCTTCCGGAAAAAATTCTCGCTCGCGACGCCTCGCGCGGTGTGAGAAATTCCACCGGCCATGACTGCATCGCATCTGGGACCCGAAGGCTATAGGACGGCCGGCGTCGATATCGGCGAGGCCGATGCGGGGCTGCGCAACATCGTCGGCCGCATTACGGCGACCTGGCCGAAAACCGGCCTCGGCGCTGTGCAACTGCCGATCGGCTATTTCGCCAATATCATCGATATCGGCGGCGGCATCGGGCTCGGGCTGTGCACCGACGGTGTCGGCTCCAAGGCGATGCTGGCCGACATGATGGGCAAATACGACACGATCGGCATCGATTGCGTCGCGATGAACGTCAACGATCTGCTGTGCGTCGGTGCGCGACCACTATCAATGGTCGATTACATCGCGGTCGAGCGGGCCGACGCAGCAATGCTCGATGGTATTGCGATCGGCCTCGCCGAAGGCGCACGACAGGCTGGCATCTCGATTTCCGGCGGCGAAATCTCACAACTGCGCGATATCGTGCGGGGGTTCGATCTGGTGGGCAGCGCGGTCGGCACCGTGCCGCTCGACCGCATCATCGTCGGCCGCGACGCAAAGCCCGGTGATCAGGTCATCGGCATCGCCAGCAACGGCATTCACAGCAACGGCTTTACCTTGGCCCGCCGGGCGTTTTTCGACCGCGCCGGAGTGACGGCGCATCATGTCTTTCCGCAGCTCGGGTGCAAACTCGGCGAGGAATTGCTGCGTCCGACCTTTATCTATGTGCCGGAAATCCTGGAGATCATCGAGCGCATCGCCTCGGTCAAGGCGCTGGTGCATATCACCGGCGATGGGCTTCTGAACCTGCCGCGGGTAGACAGCGAAGTCGGGTTCGTCATCGACAAATTGCCGCCGGCACCGCCGATCTTCGATCTGATCGAGGAATATGCCGAGGTCGGGCATGCCGAGATGTTTGAAGTCTACAACATGGGCATCGGGTTTTGCGTGGTGGTTGCCGCGGCCGATGTCGAGGCGACGCTGGCGGTGCTTGCCCGGCATCGGCGGCAAGCCTCAGTGATCGGGCACGTCGTCGCCGACTCTACAAAGTCGGTTCACCTGCCGCAGCATGGCCTCGTCGGCCGCGGCAAGAATTTTGGTGCCTTATGAATTCTGTTCCTTTGATCGACAAGCCCACGCTCGACGATTTGATCGAAGCCATCGGCGAGGATGGCGCCCGGTCGGTGCTCGGGCTGTTTGTCGGCGAAAGCCGCAATTATCTGAAGATCATCGCTGAAGCTGCGGCAAACCCGTCTGACGCGGCCCGCCGCGAACGCGCCCGGCGGGCGGCGCATTCGTTCAAAAGTGGCGCCGGCCAGGTCGGTGCCGCGGCGGTTGCGGCGGCGGCGGCGGCAGTCGAGCAGGCCGCGCAGGCAGGGTCGGATGTGGCGAAAGCTGCAACAGTGCTTGAAACCTGCACCGCCGAGACGATCGAGGCCTTCGCTCCGATGCTGGGATAATCCGGTCTGGCGCGGGTGATCGCGAGGCCACGACGCAACTTTTGTAAATCCCAACCGAGGCCGAGCTTCCACCCCTGTGGGAGGACTTTTGCTGCGCGCGTGCCGAAAAGATAAGTCCGGCGCCGGCCCGGCCAGAGCACGCAGGTCTTGAATGCGCTTGCCGGAACCGAGTGATCGCGCAACCCTGCAAGCAATTTCACAGGAGAACGAGAACGTGCCCGCACCCTACGAAAAACACCGTGCCCAACTGAAAGCGATCCTGCTGTCGTGGGGGATGCCGGAGGACAATGCCGAGACGACCGCCGACATCCTGTCATGGGCCGATTTGCACGGCGTCGACAGCCACGGCATGTCGATGATCCCCGGCTATGACACGTTGCGGCGCAACGGCCGCGCCAACATGCAGGCCAAACCGCGCATCATCAAGGAAACGCCGGTGTCGGCGCTGGTCGACGGTGATGGCGGGCTCGGCCATGTGCCGGCGCGGTTCGGCATGCAGGTGGCGATCGACAAGGCCAAGCAGATCGGCATGGCGATCGTCGCGGTGCGCAACTCGGCGCATTTCGGCGCCACCGGCTATTACACGCTGATGGCCGCGAAGGAAGGGCTGATCGGCATGGCCTGTACCAGTGCGTCGAGCATTCAGGTGGCGCCGACCTTTGGCAAGGAAGCCAAGCTCGGCACCGACCCGTGGTCGTTCGCCGCGCCGAGCGCCGACGGCAACCCGTTTCTGCTCGACATGGCGACAACCACCGTCGCCGCCGGCCGTATCCGCAACAAGGCGAATGAAGGGCTGGATTGCCCGCCGGGCTGGGTGTTGAACAAGGACGGCCTGCCCAGTGTCGATCCGTTGGAGGCGCGTGGGAAAGGCGGTTTCCTGACCTCGCTCGGCGGCTCGCCGGAGAATTCCAGCTACAAGGGCTACAGCCTCTCGGTGATGGTGAACATCCTCGGCTCGTGCCTGTCGGGCGCGACGCTGATTACCGACCCGATGCACTGCAAAAAACCGCAAGGCAACGACATCGGGCATTGCTTTATCGCGATCGACCCGACGCTGTTCCGCGAACCCGGCGAATTTCAGTCCGATGTCGCGCGGTTCAGCGGCGATTTACGCGCGACGACGCCGGTCGATCCGGCGCAGCCGGTGATGGTGGCGGGCGATCCGCAGTGGAAGAACGCCGCGAAACGCATGGCCGAAGGCATTCCTGTCGGCCCCGGCTTGCTGAGCCAAATTCGCCAGATCGCCCAAGCCTGTGCAGCCCCCTGGGTCCTCGACTGACGCAAGGCAAAAAAGCAATTACGTAGTTGACAAACACATCGCTATTGGGCGCACTGCCCTTTGGGCGGGAAGACCTTTCTCAGCTTCTCGTCAAACGTCGCTTATCAAGCTCATGCTCCCGCGCCGCCTGGAGGAACCGCTCCGACCGGGCCTTCTGGCTGTCCTGGCTCTTCGGCTTCGATTTCCTCAGCGGTCGCTCCGTCGAGGTCGCGGAGTTCTTGGAGGTCGATGTCTGCTTCACCTAAAGCCTCTAGCTCCTCTTCTTCCGATTTGGCGGGGGTTGCGCCTCCGTCGCGCATATTATCGAAAAGGCTTGGTTGTTCGACCTTTGGCGCTGGCGGTAAGGGCAAATCCGCAAGCCCGTAGGCCATCATTTGCAAGCGGGTTGCGTAATTTCTGACTTGGCCATCCCCCGAGTAAACGGCAGTCGCACCACAAACCTTCGCAATGGCCACTATTTGGCGATCATATTTGATCTTCGCGTATGTCTCTGCGGAGGTTCTGGGCCGGTCCCCCGGCTGGTTAGCCATCCATGCCACCTGAATAGCCGCCCGCTGGTCAAATGGCTCTATCCTAATGGCGGAGGTTGTCTGGAGTTTAGCGAGATAAGCAGGGCCAGCCTTGCCTGCCCTGACCAAAATTTCAGCCAGCGCAGGCGTGGGAATAATGATCTTAGTTTTCGTGCGTTGGAGTTCTTGAAGGAGGAAATCAATGCGTTCTTTGGGTCGCTCAACTGGGGTTCCTGTGGCGGGATCAACCGGCACCCCGACGCGATCCGAAAACAAAAATAACGCTATGGCAGCATCAAATACTACCATTAGTGTCGCTCCGCTGGCCCATTCCTCATTTCCATGAGCTCGGACCAAGGGTCAGCTACTGTTTCCCATTCAGAGCCAGCGATCTTGCGCAAGTTGTCGACAAGAGACGTTAGAGGCTCATCGTCCAACTCACTGAAATCGGCGATCGTGAAGCCGTCGAGCAACCAAGTTCCATACTCATTAATCTGCCATCGACCGACCCCACGAAGTCTGACTTCCCGCTCAAAAATATGTTGAGCGAGGCGCTTGGCAACATTCCGAGATGCGGAGCATTTCAACGCCGCATCGCCGCTTTGGATCCAAACAGGGACCGGATCATTCCGCCCTCCTAGCCGAATGACTATTCCGTCCAAGGTGCCATCTTGGCTGAAACTAGGGTAACGGGTCGGCGGCTCAATCTCACGCCCGGGGAACACAATAATTTCAGCGCTATTTTCAGATAACTTTGCTTTCCCGTTATCGACGCGGAGCATCTCATTGAGATTGAAGACTGCACCGTTGGTGGTCTTGTCTCCTTCGCCGCGCCGCTGACGCGTCACACGGTCACGAACCTTCGGCACGGCGTCCGCGTCGACCTTACTGACGAGAGCCGCGCTGCCAGCTTCAACGCAGACGAAATGAACGCTTTTTGGCTCACCCAGAAGGACCGCGACTTGCGCCATATATTCGGCGAGCCGCGCCATCGGAATGGTGTCCGGCGTGAAAACGTCAATTACGAATCGGTATTCGCTCGGGTCTGGCATGTGATGCGCCCGCCTAATCCTGGGACGACCTAGGCAGACGCGCCCGACGAGTCCCGATAGGTCAACAGTTTTCTTACAATACCACGAATGGTTTCTGCTGTCCTGTTCAAATCACTGACACCTAATGCGACTCGATTGTTATATCGAAAATCAAACTCTGCCAAACAGCGAAGAAGGTGTTGCTTTCCACAATGCTGATAAATACCTTTCATTCCCCGCTTGAAAATGCTGAAAAATCCTTCAATTGTGTGTTTGTCAACTACCCAATCGCCAAAAAAAGCCGGGCCGATCAAGATCGCGCCCGGCCTTGATTTTCGGCTGCGACGGCAATGCCGTCGCAGGGCGCGATGTCAGATGCGCTCGATGACGGTCGCGATGCCCTGGCCGACGCCGACGCACATCGCAACCAGCGCATAGCGGCCACCGGTGCGCTGCAACTGCCGGGCCGCCGTCAGGGCGATACGCGGTCCGGAGGCGCCGAGCGGGTGGCCGATCGCGATCGCACCCCCGTTCGGGTTGACCCGGCTGTCGTCGAACGGCACGTCGAGGCCGCGCAGGCACGACAAGACCTGCGTTGCGAATGCCTCGTTGATTTCGATCACATCCATGTCGCCGATCGTCAGGCCGGCGCGTTCGAGCGCCTTTTTGGCGGCCGGCACCGGGCCGATGCCCATGATGCGCGGCTCGACCCCGGCGACCGCGCTCGACAGGATGCGCGCGATCGGCTTGGCGCCGGCGGTATCACCCGCCTTGCGGCTGGCGATGATCATCGCAACCGCGCCGTCATTGATGCCCGAGGCATTGCCGGCGGTGGTGACGCCGTCCTTGAATAGCGGGCGCAACTTGGCGAGCGCCGCGATGTCGGTCTGCGGCCGGGGATGCTCGTCGTCGCCGACCGTGACCGGGCCGGAACGGCCGCCCGGCACTTCGAGGGCGATGATCTCGCCGTTGTAAAAGCCGTCGGCCTTGGCGGCGGCGTATTTACTCTGCGATCCGGCGGCGAAGGTATCGGCCTGCTCGCGGGTGATCTGGTATTCGCGCGCGAGGTTGTCGGCGGTTTCCGGCATCGTGTCGGCGCCGTAGCGGCCCTCGACCTTGGGGTTCGGAAAGCGCGCGCCGATCGTCGTATCGAACACCCGCGCGTCGCGGCTATAGGGGCTTTCCGCCTTGCCCATGACAAACGGGGCTCGGCTCATGCTTTCGACGCCGCCGGCGATAAACACCTCGCCCTCGCCGCAGGTGATGGCCTGGGCGGCCATCGCCATCGCATTGAGGCCGCTGCCGCAGTTGCGTTGGAGTACGGTGCCGGGAATCTCGATCGGCAGTCCGGCGACCAGCGCGGCATGGCGCGCGACGCAGCGGCTGTCCTCGCCGGCCTGGTTGGCGCAACCGACAACGACATCCTCGATCTTTTCCGGAGCAAAGCCGCTTTCAGCGACAACCTTGGCAATAACCCCGGCCAACATGTCATCGGGCCGCATCCTGGCGAGCGCGCCGGCATGGCGTCCAAACGGGCTGCGCAAACCGGTGTACAGATAGGCGTCAAGCATCGGGCGGTTCCTCCATTGATGTGTCATCTCCGCGCGGCGAACCGCTGCTGTCAAGGGTTGGCGCGTTCGCTGATCGTTCGATATTCGCAAATCACCCGGCGGTCGATGGTATCGTTCGGGCGCTGAATTAATTTGTGGAGGGCCGATATGAAGGGCATGCGGTTTCGCTTCTGCCTCTCGGCGGCGGCCATGATGTCGATCGGCGGCGCCAATGCCTGGGCCGCAGGCTCCTTGCCGACGGTGCCCGGCACTTGTGTGGCGACGACGATCGCGTCGATCGGCACGCGGCTGGTTGACGGCAGCACGAACAGGCCAATCCCCGGCTCCGGTTCGGCCGTGAGTTTCGCCAATGGCGGCGCCCAGGTCTCCTATGACGAAGAGTCGGGAATTACCCATTCGAAACGCGGCGATCCGGTTTATCTGTGTCTGATGAAGATCCCGACGGGCTGTCCACGGGGCGATGATCGCGGGAAGATCTATACGACGACCAATCTGCGGACATTGGGGTCATGGACCCTGCCGGATTCGGAGCATAGCTGCGGCGGTGCATAAGAACCGGCGGCGTCGACCGGCCTTGCTCGCAGCAAAGAGGTAGCCGCGTGGCACATCATCACGGGCCAGATCATCTCCACGAGTCTGATCATCTTCACGCGCCCGGGCACGATCATCAGCATGCTCACACGGCACCGGTTGATGCCAGGCGCGCCTTTGCGGTCGGCATCGCGCTGAACTTGACCTATCTGATCGCAGAGGCCGGGTTCGGGGTTGTCTCGGGGTCGCTGGCGCTGCTTGCCGATGCCGGCCACAATCTCGGCGATGTGCTCGGCCTGGGATTGTCATGGGGCGCCGCATTGCTGAGCCGGCGTCAGCCGAGCGGCCGGTTTACCTACGGTCTGCGTTCCAGCTCGATCCTTGCGGCCTTGGCCAACGCAATCATCCTATTGGTGGTGACCGGCGGCATCGCCTGGGAAGCCGTCTTGCGGCTGTCGCATCCGGTGCCGGTCGAAGGCGCGACGGTCATCTGGGTCGCAGTCGTCGGCATCGCGGTCAACGGCGCGACGGCGGTGCTGTTCGCCCGCGGCAGAAGCGGCGACCTCAATGTGCGCAGTGCCTTTCTGCACATGGTGGCAGACGCTTTGGTGACGGCCGGCGTTGTCGTCGCCGGTGTCGCGATCACGCTGACCGGGCTGCTGTGGCTCGACCCGGCGGTCAGTCTCGTCGTGTCGGCGGTCATTGTTTATGGTACCTGGGGCCTGATCAAAGAGGCGACCGGGCTGGCGCTCGACGCCGTGCCGCAGGGGATCGATTCCGATGCGGTGCGCGCCCATCTCGCGGCGTTGCCTGGAGTCGCGGCAATCCACGACCTGCACATCTGGGGCATGAGCACGACCGAGACGGCGCTGACCTGTCACCTCGTAATGCCGCGCGGACATCCGGGCGACGCCGCGCTCGGCTGCGTCGCGCGCGACCTCGAAGCGCAATTCGGCATCCACCACACGACGATCCAGATCGAACTGGCCGACACCGACGAAATCTGCCAGTTGACCCCGGAAAGCGTCGTCTGACCGGCGCCTGCGCGATCGCAGATGCGCCCGGCCCAAGTTGCGTGGCACGGAGGCCTCCCCTATAGAGTAGCCTGATCAAACCGTTAGGCGGTCACCGGGGGATTTATGTTGATAACGCGTGCGTTAAGCCGCATCGGCGTTGCGGGAGTCGTTGTGTGTTGGCTGGCGCTGCCCGCCGCGGCCGATGGGCTCAGCCGGTTCCAGGACGCGTTGAAACAGGCGCCCGAAGGCGCGCTGACCTACAAGAGCGGCAAGGCGCTCGGGGATAACGGCTTTGTGCTGGAAGACGTGGTGTTTACGCCACCGCCCGACGCGACGCAGGGCGCCAAGGCCGAGCCGATTCCGATCAAGCGGGTGACCGTCGAGGATTTCGACTTCGCCTCGACCGACAAGAACCTGTCGCCGAATTTCGTCAAGATGCGCGCCGAAGGGATCGCGATCAGCGACAAGCCGGCCGAAGGCATCGACCTGTCGCAAATGGCCGGCATCGACAAGATCACCGCCGATTTTCAGCTCGACTACCGGCTCGACCCCGAGCGCAAGACACTGACCCTGAACCGGCTCGAACTCGATCTGGCAGCATTGGCGCGGCTGGAAATGTCGATGGTGCTCGACGGGGTCAGCCCCGACACGGGCGAGAAGCCCGGCGCCGCGTTGAACGACGCGACACTGCGCACCGCCAGCCTGGTGTTCGACGACCATTCGCTGCTCGGCAAGGCGCTGCCGGCCGCGGCCAAGGCGCAGGGTTCTGACGCCGATGCGATGATCGGCATGGCCAAAACCGTGCTCGACGGGATGCGTGCCGGGCAAGGGCCGGCGACGCTTGCCGTGTTCGATACGCTGACGGCTTACCTCCAGGATTATAAAAAGCCCAAGGGACCGCTGCGCATCACGCTCAACCCGCCGGGCAAAGTGACCACCGCCGATCTCGCTGCGATGGCCAACCCCGACGACGCGATCAAGGCGCTCGGCCTTGTCGTGTCCTATCCCGGCGGCAAGAAGTAGCTCACACCTGCGCCAGCGCCAGCGGGCTGGAATCGAACGCCGGCATGATCTCCTCGGCAAAGGTGCGCAAGCCGGCAACCGAGGCGCCCGGCGCGGCAAACAGCACGTTTTCGACACCGCCGGCTTCGAGCTTTTTCAGCCGCGCGATGATCTCCTCCGGCGTGCCGAGCAGCGGCGCGTCATCGAGTTCGAAGGCGTCGGGATCGTCCTTGATGTGGTGATAGCGCTCGGCGCCGGGGCCGCGCGCCAGATCACCGATGTTCTTCAGCACTTCGCGCCGGGTCGCGACGGCGCGTCTACGCTCTTCATCGTTGTGGACGATCTGCAAACCGCGCGTGACACCGACCATCATCGGGTCATAGGCGCGGCCGATCGCCTTGCACTCTTCGCGGAAGATGCGCACCCGCTCGATGATGACATCGATCGGCGCGATCTGGTCGAGCAGCAGGTTGCAACCGTCGCGCGCCGCCCGGCGGATCGAGTCCGGGCTGCCGGCCCCCATCCAGAACGGCGGATGCGGCTGCTGGATCGGCGCCGGCTCGACGACGATGTTGTCATAGCGGCACCATTTGCCTTCGTAGGAGAACCGGCCCTTGCTGGTCCACGCTCGGCGGATCACGTCGATCGCCTCGTCGAACCGTGCGCTCGCTTCATCCGGCGGCACGCAAAAGCCCGAGAACTCATAAGGCCGGTAACCCTTGCCGACACCGAAATCGAGCCGCCCGTTTGACAGGAGATCAAGCGTCGCCGCTTCTTCCGCGACCAGCACCGGATTGTGCCACGGCAGCACAACCACCGCGGTGCCGAGCCGGATTTTCTCGGTGCGCGCCGCCAGATAACTCAGCAGGTTCAGCGAGGCCGATACCTGGCCGAAGCCCGTGAAATGATGCTCGACCAGAAAGACGCTGGAGAACCCAAGCTCCTCGGCCGACACGATATAGCGGATGAAATCGTGGTAGCCCTCGCTGTCGCCCGCCGGCCCACCCCGCGCCCGCGCCCCTCCGAACAATCCGAATTTCATATTTTGTTTCCTTCCTCGACGGTTGCCGGCGGGTTGATCGGCAACCACATGTCCCGTCCCGCCTGCGCTCGACGGAGGTTAGTCGATATGGTACTGCCAAATGGCAGTGGTCACACGGAAGATAACGGCGCCGCCGAGTTGACCGCCTCTCATCTTCAACGCGAGAAGGAGGGCAAAATGTTGGATATCAGTAATGTGCTTGCCGCCTTCAGCGAAGAGCAGGTGCACCGCGTAACCGGACTGACGGGCGGTCGGCTGCGGTATTGGGCTCGAACCGGGTTCTTTCAACCCAGCTTTGTCGAAAACGATCCGCGAGCGGCGTATAGCCGCTTCTATTCTTTTAAGGACGTGGTTGCGCTTCACACCCTTGAAATGCTGCGTGTCAAAAATGGTGTTCCTCTCCAGCATTTACGGAAGGTTGCTGAGAAACTCAGCCATCTGAAGGATGACCTGTGGACGACAACCACGCTTTATGTCGCAAACCGCAAGGTTGTATTCAGCGACCCGGCCAGCGGAAAACCGCAAGAAGTCGTTTCGGGACAGTTTGTGATGGACTATCCGCTCGTCATGCTGATAGCCGAGACCAGTAAGAGTATTGACGTGGCTGGGCGCCGCTCCGCAGAGCAATTTGGTAAGGTCTCTAAAATTAAAGGTGTAAACCGCAACGCCTGGACTATCTCGGGAACACGTATTCCGATTGTATCGATATGCCGCCTACACGAGGATG
>DATAUE010000052.1:0-2153 GCA_036268425.1 Allostellaceae bacterium | reverse complement strand
CTGTAAAATGGCTCCGACCCTGAAGATATTATGATAGGAGCCGATCACCCATAGCGTTGCAGCGGGTTTCATGACGCGGCGGCAGGCGATGAGCCAGGCGCGGGTGAAATCGTCATAGGCGGCGAAAGAGGAAAACTTGTCCCAGTCGTTGTTGACGGCGTCGACGTGGGATTCGTCGGGGCGCTTGAGATCGCCCTTGAGCTGGAGATTGTACGGCGGATCGGCGAACACCAGATCGACCGAACCGGCCGGCAGCTTCGACATCTCGGCGACGCAATCGCCGACGACAATACGGGTGGCGGAGTCGACTTCGGACTCAGACTCAAATTTAGTGCGGGGCGCCCTTGCAGACGCCCCGCGACGCGACACAACCATGACTCAAATACTCTGACTCAGGCGACGCTGTCGGCGACGCGGGACTAAACAACCGACTGGCGATACATTGACCGGGCAAAGTAAAAATCGACTTAACCCGGCAATTCTTTCGCGCTAGGCAATTTTTGCCGGGCGGGTTATTGATTAACGGAATGGAAATTCCACGTTCTTGCTGCGTTGGATCAGCGCAGCGGCTCGTGCGAAATTGCCGAAGAACTGCAATGAGGGAAATGCGCCATGCAATACGATGATTTTCGCCGCAGCGGCGACATCGAGGACCGTCGCGACGACTCTGGCGGCGGCGGTGGCGGCGGTTTCGGCCTGCCGATGGGCGGCGGCGGGCTCGGCATCGGCACTTTGATCGTGCTCGGCCTTGTTTCTTACGCGTTCGGCATCGATCCGCGAATCCTGATCGGCGGCGCGCAGATTCTCAACGGCGGCGGCCAGACCTCGACCTATCAATCCGATCGCAGCTCGAGCACCAAGACCGGCGTGCCGACCGACGAGATGGGCAGCATGATCGCCGGCATCCTCGGCGAAATCGACGATCGCTGGACCGAGATCTTCCAGGCCAGCGGGCAGAACTATACCGGTCCGAAGATCGTGCTGTTCCGCAACGCCACCAATGGCGGGCGCTGCGGCATGGCGCAGTCGGCGATGGGGCCGTTTTATTGCCCGCCCGAACGAAAGATATTTCTCGATACCGGATTCTTCCGCGAGGTCGAGACCCGCTTCCACGGCTGTTCCGGCAACGCCTGCAAATTCACCGCGGCCTATATCATCGCCCATGAAGCCGGCCATCACGTCCAGAACCTGCTCGGCATCCTGCCGAAGGTGACGCAGTTGCAGCAGCAGGCCGGCAGCAAGGCCGCGGCCAACGCGCTGCAGGTCAAGGTCGAGTTGCAGGCCGATTGCCTGTCCGGCGTCTGGGTCAATCACGAGGCCAAAAAACGCCCGAACTTCCTCGAAGCCGGCGACATCGACGCCGCGCTGACCACGGCGTCGGCGATCGGCGACGACACCTTGCAGCGCCAGGCGACGGGACGCGTGGTGCCGGACTCGTTTACCCACGGCTCGGCCGCGCAGCGCAAGCAATGGTTCATGACCGGCTACCAAAAGGGCACCGTGCAGGCCTGCAACACGTTTGGGGCGGGGGCGTTGTAGGTGCGGTTCGTGCCCCGGATGCTGCGCAGCGCGCCGCTCTTGCGGCGTGGCGCTGCTGGTCCGGGGCCCATCAATCCGGGACGCATGAGCGGTAGTCCCGGCTCAGCGGCGCAGCGTAAAGGACGCTGCACCGCGTCCGGGACATGAGGTAGGTTTTACAAAATGTCCGCCATCGACGAATCCAGAAGTTTTGTTCCGCTCAACATCGCGGTGCTGACGATTTCCGACACCCGTTCGCTCGCGGACGACAAGTCCGGATCGACGCTCGCCGACCGGCTCACGTCAGCCGGTCACAAGCTGGCGGCGCGCGAGATCATCGTCGACGATGTCGATGCGATCCGCATCATCATCAAGCGCTGGATCGCCGATCCCGGAGTAGACGCCATCATCACCACCGGGGGCACCGGCTTCACCGGCCGCGACGTGACGCCGGAGGCGATCGAGCCGCTGTTCGAAAAGCGCATGGACGGCTTTTCGATCGCGTTCCACATGCTGAGCCACGCCAAGATCGGCACCTCGACGGTGCAGAGCCGCGCCACCGCCGGTGTCGCCGGCGCCACCTTCATCTTCTGCCTGCCCGGATCGCCCGGCGCCTGCCGCGACGGCTGGGACGG
>DATAUE010000051.1:0-2242 GCA_036268425.1 Allostellaceae bacterium | reverse complement strand
TCGTCGCGACAAAGCTTCCGGTGATGTCGGCCGCAATGCCTCATGTCGCGCATCTGGCGATCCGCAACAAGGGCACCATCGGCGGCAGCATCTCGCACGCCGACCCGGCGGCCGAGCTGCCGATGCTGACGGTGTTCTATGACGCCACCATCCGGGTGCAGGGACCTGACGGCCGGCGCGATATCGCGGCCGGCGATTTCTTCGTCTCGGCGCTGGCCAATTGCCTCGAGCCGGACGAGATCGTGGTCGAGATCGAATTTCCGGTGCTGGCTTCGCATACCGGCTGGGCGTTCGAGGAGGTCGCGCGCCGCTTCGGCGATTTCGCGCTGGCGAGCATCGCCTTGTCGGTCGAGCGGCGCGGCGACGAAATCGCCGATGCCAGGGTTGCCGTGATGGGCGTTGCCGACACCCCGTTACGTCTGTTCGAGGCGGAAGCTTCGCTGCGCGGCGTGCGGGCAGGATCCGCGACGGCGGCCGATTTTGCCGACATGGTGCGCGCGAGCGTATCGCCCAATAGCGATATCCACGTTTCGGCGGAGTACCGGCGAAGCCTGGTCGGGGCGCTCGCGGAGCGCGCTTTCATTGCGGCATGGCAGCGCGCGGGAAGGGCGTCATGAAGATGGACATCGCGGTGACCGTGAACGGGCAGAAATACACCGAGAGCGTCGAGCCGCGGCTGCTGCTGTCGGATTTTCTGCGCGACACGCTCGGCCTGACCGGCACCCATGTCGGGTGCGAGCATGGCGTCTGCGGCGCCTGCACCATTCTGGTGAATGGCGACAGCGTGAGGTCGTGCCTGACCCTGGCGGTCCGGGCCAACGGCGCCGACATCGTGACCGTCGAAGGCCTCGGCACGCCGGAAAAGCTCAACGCACTGCAAAACGAATTTCGCGAACACCACGGCCTGCAATGCGGCTTCTGCACGCCGGGCATGCTGATGACCGGGATGGATCTGTTGAAGAAATATCCGCTGGCGAGCGATGCGGAAATCCGCGAAGGCCTGTCCGGCAATCTCTGCCGCTGTACGGGCTATCAGAATATCGTCGCCGCGATCCGGGCTGCCGTCGCGCTGCGTAACGGGAGCACCCCATGAAACTGCACTTTCTCGCGGCCGGCCGCCTCAGGCTGAAGAAGAGCGTCTATGTCAGGGCCGCCGATCGCAGCGAAACCTTCGAGGCTCCGGTCATCAGCGCGCTGATCCGGCACAGGCAGGGCAATGTGCTGTTCGACACCGGTTGTCATCCGTCGGTGGTGGAGCACGGCGAGGAAAGATGGGGGGCGCTGATGAAAGTCATGACGCCGCTGATGAGCGCCGAGCAGACCCTGTTGCCGAGTCTCGCCTGCGTCGGTGTGCAGCCCGACGACATTGATGTCGTGATCTGTTCGCATCTGCATCCCGATCATTGCGGCTGCAACGCGTTTTTCAAGAAGGCCACCGTGCTGGTGCACGCCAGGGAGATCGAGGCGGCCAGGGCGGCGGGCGCGGAGGCCGCCGGTTATCTGCGCGCCGATTGGGATCATGATCAGCCGACCGAACTTGTAGAGGGCGAGCGCGACGTGTTCGGCGACGGCAAGGTGGTGTTGCTTGCGCTGCCCGGTCACACCCCCGGCAGCATGGGCGCCTCGGTTCATCTCGATCGCGACGGATCGTTCCTGCTTGCCTCCGACGCCGTCAGCCTGCGCGAAAACCTCGACGCCGATACGGTGCCGCGCAATACCTGGAATGCGGAAGCGCTGTTGCGCTCGTTCGCGGAGATCCGCCGGATCGAGAAATCCGGTGCGACCGTCATCTGCGGTCATGATGATGGCCAATGGCAGACTCTGCGCAAGGGAATCGACTGCTATGAATAAGGACGACGCCGTCCGGACTGCGGATTTGCTGCGGCCGCGCCGTGTCGGAATGCCGATCAAGCGGACCGAGGATCCGCGGCTGTTGACGGGTAATGGCGAATATACCGCCGATCGCCGGCCGGACCGTCCGCTTCACGTCGCGTTTCGCCGCAGCGAGCACTCGCATGCCGCGATCGTGCGTATCGACGCGTCGGCCGCCCGGGCGTCGCCCGGCGTCGTTGCGGTGCTGACATCGGACGATCTGGCGGCTGACTACAAGCCGATCATCCCGTTTTCGCGCATGGCGAACTATTACGCGACGCCGATCGTGGCGCTGGCTTCGAAAAAGGTTCGCTACGTCGGCGAAGCGGTCGTTGCCGTCGTCGCCGAGGATCGCTACCTCGCCGAGGAC
>DATAUE010000050.1:0-1608 GCA_036268425.1 Allostellaceae bacterium | reverse complement strand
CGCGACCTCGGGTTTTCCGACCGCCACTGACGCCCGGCTGGCGGGCGATGCCAAGCAGACCCGCTTTATCCTCGACCTCGACAGGTCGATTCCGTTCCGCGCCTTTGCGTTGGCCGATCCCTACCGGGTGGTGGTGGACATTCCCCAGGTCAATTTCACCCTTCCTGCCGGGACCGGCAGCGCCGGGCGCGGCCTGATCAAGGCGTTTCGCTATGGCCTGGTGATGCCCGGCGGCTCCCGGATCGTGTTCGACCTGACCGGCCCGGCCAGGGTCGCCAAATCCTATGTGCTCGATGCCGCCAACGGCCAGCCGCCGCGGCTGGTGCTGGAGTTCGAGGAGGTCGACCGCACCACCTTCGTGCAGTCGCTTGCCGCCGACAGCCGGCCCGCGTTGCGGCCGGCGATTGCGGATGCCAACGACAGCGCGGTTCCCGCGACGGTGCCCGTGGAGTCGCCGAAGCCCGCGGCGGTGGATTCGCGGCCCCTGATCGTGATCGATCCCGGCCATGGCGGTATCGACAACGGCACCCAGGGGGGCGGCGAAAGCGAGAAGAACATCGTGCTGGCATTCGGGCTGGCATTGCGCGACCGCATCGAGAAGAGCGGCAAATATCGCGTGGTCATGACCCGCAGCGACGATACCTTCATCCCGCTCGACGATCGCGTGAAGGTCGCGCGCAACCAGTCGGCGGCCCTGTTCGTATCGATCCACGCCGATGCGCTGCCGAAGCACGAGGGCGAAGCCGAGGGCGCCACGATCTACACGGTGTCCGACCGCGCCTCTGACGCCGAGGCTGCGCGGCTGGCTGAAACCGAAAACAAGGCCGACGCGATCGGCGGCGTCAATCTCACGGAAGAGCCGACGGAGGTCGCCGACATCCTGATCGATCTCGCACAGCGCGAAACCAAAACCTTCTCCAACCGCTTTGCGCGGTTGCTGGCCGGTGAGATGAAGAATTCCACGCGGATGTACAAGCATCCGCTGAAGTCGGCGGGCTTTCGGGTGTTGAAGGCGCCAGACGTGCCGTCGGTGCTGGTCGAACTCGGTTATGTCTCGAACAAGAGCGACCTCGAACATCTGGTGTCGGAGAACTGGCGCGCCAGGACGGTGGCATCGATGGCGCAGGCGATCGACGCTTTCTTTGCGAAACGGCTGGCGAGAGCGGGTCCAGCGAACTGACGGCGGTGATCCGGCCGAAGCTCAAGAGCCCTAGTTTGGCCACAGCGGAGGCCCTATAAAAAACTGTCGCGAGATCACCGGAATCGCTTCGGAATTGTACTTGGGCGAAGTATTTTAGACGAAGTACAGGATTTTAGACGAAGTATAATGGCCCCGTGGGAGGGCGGATAATCCCGCCGGCCGCAGCAAGCAAAGCGGTTGGCGTCAGAGTTGGAACGGACAGTCGATAATGCGCTTGCTGGTTCGCTTCCTTGGTTTCCTGTTTGCCGCCGGAACCGTGCTGTTCCTGGTGGGCGTTGCCGCAGCCGCCGGGCTGATCTGGCATTTCTCCAAGGACTTGCCCGACTATTCGCAGCTTCAGGATTACGAGCCGCCGGTGATGACGCGCGTTCATGCCGCCGACGGCGCGCTGCTCGCCGAATACGCCA
>DATAUE010000049.1:0-73715 GCA_036268425.1 Allostellaceae bacterium | reverse complement strand
CATTCCACAGCCCGGCGAGGCCATCGATGACCTCGCGCCCATCCGCCAGATGCAGCATCGCGCCGCGGCCCTCGGTCACCAGCAGCGGCGCCTTATGCTCCTCCGGGTGATGCAGCGGGTGCACCAGAAAGCGCCGATCGCTTTCCAGCAATTCCGTGGTGCCGTCCATAAAAGCCTCCTCAAGCGCCCGATCGAGCCGCATTGCGTAACAGATACCACCCGGCGCGTGGCAGCGCACGTCCTGCGCCGCGCCCTTGACGACTGCCCCCTAGGAAGTGCCCAGCCCGTATCGCGCGATGCGGCAAGGCAGCGTCGTTTGTGATCTTTTCGTCACCGGGCGAAAATCAACCTTGCTTTGGCGACCAGCCATATGCCTTGGCGGTGGCGCCGCCCATCAGCATGGCCCGCTCGGTGTCACTCAGGCGGTCGGTCTTCAGGAAGGGCTCGACGGCCTGCTCGTAGTTGACGACCGCGAACGCGCGCGTCCAATCCGTCCCCCACAGGCAGCGATCGAAACCCCAAGCATCGAACACCCGCGCCAGCGGGTCCCAAATATCCGGGAACGGAAACGGCTTCTGCGACAGCGTGCAGGCGCCGCTAACCTTGATCACCGCATTCTTGCGCTTGGCAAGGTCCAGCACTTTCGGCAGGTCGGCCCAGGGTTGCGGCGGAGCGGGCGGCGTGCGGGGCTGCAAGAGGGCTAGATGGTCGATGATGAAGCGCGTGTCGGGGTGGCGGTCGATCAACGCCGCGCCCGCGTCGACGTTTCCCCAGCACAGCATATTGACCGGGAAGTCGTGCTTGACGGCGGCGCGCATGATCCGGTCGAGCCCCGGATCAGCCGGGTCACGCTTGGCCTCCGGCGTCATCATGACGCGGACACCGACCGTGCCCGGCGTGCTTTTCCAGTCGGCAATGACATCGGCCACCGCCGGATCGTCCGGATTGACGGGCTTGACGAGCGCGAAGCGGCCGGGATGTGCCTGTTGCACCTCCACCGCATAGCTGGCGTCGTATTGATACATCGAAAAAGCAGAGATGAAGATCGCGCCGTCGACGCCGACTTTGTCCATCGCCGCGACCATTTCGTCGCCGGTAACGTGATCGGGCCAGTTGGGTACATTGTGCCAGGGGCGCTTGGGCGTGTTCGCCTCGTAAACGTGGACCTGGGAATCGATGATCGTCATCAGCGGAACTCCTCTGTGCCGCACAAATTTGGTCATCGCGGCAGCGTTGTGTCCAGAGTGCCCAAGGCTCTCGCCGATTGCCGCAGCCGGTCGAGCTTAGCCTCAGGGAACGAGCAGGAGTTTGCCGATGGTCTCGCGGTTGCGCAGCGCGTCGATTGCCCGTTTTGCCTCTGCCATCGGATATTCGGCATGGTAATGCACCGTGAGTGCCCCTTCCTGCACCCAGCGGAAAACGTCAGCCGCGCGACGGCGAAGCTCCTCGGTCGTGGCGATATAGACCATGAGTCCGCAGCGGGTCAGCGTCAGTGAATTGCGCGCCAGTAAACGCGTGTCGAGCAGCGGGACCGGCCCCGAAGTCTCGCCGAACGATACCATGGTCCCGCGGGTGCGCAGCAGGTTCAGCCCCTTGGAAAAAGTTGTCGCGCCCACGCTGTCGTAGACGGCGTGCGCACCCTCGCCGCTGGTGAGACGCGTCACCTCGGCCTCGAAGTCGCTCTCGATGTAGTTGATTGCTTCGTCCACGCCGGACTGGCGCGCCGCCGCGGCCTTGGCCGCCGAGGAGACCGTGCCCAGTACCCGCGCGCCGCGATTTTTTGCCAGGCGGGCGATCATTCGCCCAACACCGCCGGCCGCGGCATGCACCAGCACGGTGTCGCCTTGCTGCACGACGTAGGCGCTGGCGACCAAGTAATGGGCACTGAGACCGTTGGCGATCAGGCCCGAGGCGAGGTGCAGGTCGACGCTTTCCGGCACCGGCACGACCCGAGCGGCAGGCATCGCGACCAGTTCGGCAAAGGCGCCGCGTGCGCCGCGGAAGCATACTGCCTGGCCGACCGCGATGTCGGTGACGGCCGCGCCGACGGCGACGACCCGGCCGCCAGCCTCGCCCCCGAGCGGCAACGGCATATCCTCGGGCTTGGCGTTCAGGAAGGCGTTTGCGTCCAGATAATTGAGCCCGGCGGCCTCAATACGGACCAGCACATCGCCCGGCCCGATCGTAGGGTCCGGAACCTCCGTGTAGACCAGGCCTTCCGGCCGTATCTGCAATGCTCGCATATCCTATCCCTTTCAGCCGGCCGCTTTGGAGCGCGAGGCACGACGATCACCTTTGCGCGCTACCTCGCAGCATCGTGCCTGCCACTTTTTGTGCAAAGACCCTATGCGATTTGTTTCCGCGCTCATAATCCTCGGGGCGCACAAGCGGCGTGCCGACCCGTATCGGGCGGCCGTTGCGAGCCCGGAATGATTCACCGATAGTCGTGGTCGCCGATAGTCGTGGTCGTCTTGACCGTCGTATGGCCGGATTGAGCGCAGGAGCCGGATTGAACAATGACAGCCGCTTCTGAGATCGCCTTCGCCTCCGCGCTCGGCCTCGCCGCAGGCTATCGCGGCAAAACCCTGTCGCCGGTCGAGGTGACGCAGGCGCTGCTCGCGCGGCTCGACGCGCTGCAGCCTCGGCTTAACGCGTTCTGCGTCGTCGACCGCGACGGCGCGCTGGCAGCGGCGCGGGCATCGGAGCAGCGCTGGCAGCAGGGGACGCCGCTCGGGCCGCTCGACGGCGTACCGGCAACGATCAAGGACCTCATCGTCATGCGCGGGTTCGCGACACGGCGCGGCTCGCACCTTGTCGACCCGGTGCCCGATACCGAAGATGGCCCGGCGGTGCTACGGCTGCGCGAAGCCGGAGCCGTGATCCTCGGCAAGACGACAACCCCGGAATTCGGCTGGAAGGCGATCGGCGATTCGCCGCTGACCGGCATCACCCGCAACCCGTGGAACCTGGAGCGCACGCCCGGCGGGAGCAGCGCCGGGGCCGCTGCCGCCTGCGCCGCCGGCATTGCACCGCTGAATGTCGGCAGTGACGGCGCCGGCTCGATCCGCATTCCCGCGTCGTTCAGCGGCATTTTCGGGATCAAGGCGACCTTTGGCCGGGTGCCGGCGCATCCGCCGTCGCCAATGGGCCTTCTCGCCAATATCGGGCCGATGACGCGCGATGTGCGCGACGCCGCTGCGGCTCTAACGGTGCTGGCGGGTGGCGATCATCGCGATCCCTATTCGCTGCCGCCAATCGATGCCGGCTGGCTCGACGGCATCGAAGATGGGGTGCGCGGCTGGCGTATCGCCTACAGCCCCGATCTCGGCCATGCCAAGGTCGATCCCGAGATTGCCGCCACCTGTGCCGCGGCGGCGCACCGCTTCGAGGAACTGGGCGCGGAGGTCGAACAGGTCGGGGCAATCTTCCCGTCGCCGCGCGATGCGCTGCTGACCTTATGGTCGGCCGGCACGGCCCGTGTGCTGGCTGGTTTCCCGGCGGAACGGCGCGCCCTGTGCGATCCCGGGCTTGTAGCGGTTGCGGAATACGGCGCACAGGTCAGCGGTGCCGATTTTGTTGCCGCCGATATGATGCGTACCGCGCTCGGCCGGCAGATGGGCGCGTTTCACGAACGCTACGATTTGCTGCTGACGCCGATGATGCCGGTGCCGGCCTTGCCCGTCGGACAGGATCTCAACGATCCGGCCAGCGAGACCAACTGGATCGACTGGTCGCCGTTCAGCTACCCCTTCAACATGACGCGGCAGCCGGCCGCCAGCATTCCCTGCGGCCTGACCAGCGCCGGCCTGCCGATCGGGCTGCAGATCGTCGGGCCGCTTTACGCCGAGGCGCGGGTGCTGCGCGCGGCACGGGCTTTCGAGACGACGCAGCCGGTGCTGCGCCCACCGCTGGATTGAGCGAGGCCTGCCATGCCGACCGACCGAACCGAAGACAAGCCGTTCACCATCGCATTGACCGATGCGCCCGAGGCCAACGCCACCGCGTCGATCGCCGACGGTCTCGCCGGCTACAACGAAGACCAAGCCGGATTTCGCGATTTCCGGCCGCTTGCCGTGCTGGTCTCGGACCCAGCAACCGGCGAGGTGATCGGCGGCCTTTACGGCCGCACGTCTCTCGGTGTGCTGTTTATCGACCGGTTCTTTCTGCCCCCCAGCCTGCGCCGCAACCGCCTCGGCTCACGCCTTCTGGCGATGGCCGAAGCCGAAGGAAAAAGCCGCGGGTGCGCCCTCGCGGCATTGTTTACGCTGCATTTCCAGGCCCCCGGCTTCTATCTGAAACAGGGTTATGAAGAGGCGGCTCGCCTCGAAGCGCCGCCCCCCGGCGCCACCCGTTTCCTGATGCGCAAGAAGCTTTTATGACACAATCATAGCCTCGCCGCGAACCGGCGGTGGGGGTTGCAGCTTCGTAAGACGGCGCTGATGCGGAAATGCAGCCGGGATCAGATAGAGCAGAAGAGCCGCGTGTATTCTATCTCGTTTATCGAGATCAGTGCCGTGATACGTTAAAATTCATCGGCTACAACTCCTTTTGCATCAGGTGTATGTCAAATCTCCGTCAATGAACTTTGCGACGGATGAGCAGTTTCAGGGGCTCCGCGGTCAGGGTAACCTTCCCAACTGTCGGCAGCTGTCAAATGTGCTTTCATGTATGTCCGAAATACTCTGCACTGTTAATGTGAAGTAAGCTCGGCGGTATATGCTCGTACGATAGAAAAAGCCTGACGAATCATTAATAACGTCTTATTTAATTCCCGTGTCGGGCTGGTTATCCCCACTCGGCAGGCGCCGGGAAATACTCCGCGCCGCACCTTGAACCCGGGATCACGCACGCGATGCCTCTGCGGGTGAGAACGTCTGTCGGGAGGTTGATTTTCATCGCCTTTGTCGCGATGGGAATAATCACCGCCGCGCTCGGCGGATATGGATTGATCGTGCTGTCGGCAGCCGGCCGTGTTGTCACCGATACCTATGACCGCTCGCTGATGACGGTCAGCTACGCACGCTCGGCCAGCCTCGATTTCAGTCGCATGGAGACCGAAACATTGCGGCGAAGCGTCGCCCCACCGGGCGCGCGGGCCCCCATCGACGCACGGCTCGACGGATTGATCACCAACTTTGACGGCGATCTCGGCGTGGTCGACGAACGGTCGCTGGCCAGCGACGAGCGCGATATGATCCGCCGCATCCGCGATCTGGAAAACCAGTGGGTCGAACTGCGCCGCGCCGACGATGTCGCGATCGCCAAACGCAACGACCTGGCGGAAAAGATCATCGAGCACCTCGACATGCTGATCGAGCTGACCGCCGATCACAGCTTTGTCGCCCGCCGCAAGGCGCTGACCAAAATGAAGCTGTTCACCTACAGCAGCTTTGGCGCGATCGCCGTGGCGTTGCTGTTGTCGGGAGGGATTACGCTGCTGCTGACACGCCGCATCATGCGGCCTTTGGCATCAGCCGCGGCTGTCGCCGACCGGATCGCCACAGGCGAACTCGACACCCCAATCCCGCGCGGCGGAGAGGACGAAACCGGCAGCCTGCTGCGCTCGATGACCGTCATGCAAGACAGCATCCGGGTCATGGTCGAGCGCGAGAAGGCGCAACGCCTGTCGGCGCAGACTCGGTTGGTCGACGCGCTCGAAAGCTCGCGGGAGGCGATCGTGCTGATCGGCGCCGACGACCGGGTGGTCATCGCCAACAGCCAGCTCGCCAATTTCTTTCCGACGATCACGCCGCAACTGGCGCGCGGCGTCAGCCTCAACGAGGCCTTTGGGCAACTGGGCCCGCTGATGACCGAATTCGGCGAAGGCGCACCGGAAAACCTGCCGGGGCGCGACCTGTTGTCCACTGGCAGCGAGTTCCGGCTGGCGGATGGGCGCTGGCTATGGGTCAGCCGCAGCGCCACACGAGACGGTGGTTTTTTCCTGCTGATCAGCGATATCAGCGACATCAAGGTAAGAGAGGCGCGGCTCGACGAAGCGCGGCGCCAAGCGGAAGCGGCAAGCCAAGCCAAAGGCTCGTTCCTGGCAACGATTTCGCACGAACTGCGCACACCGCTGAATGCTATCATCGGATTTTCCGAGATCATCGCGGCGCAGCTATACGGCGATGTCGGGCATCCGAAATATGCCGAGTACGCCGAGAGCATTCATCACAGCGGCACGCATCTGCTCAGCATCATCAACACGGTTCTCGACCTTACCCGGCACGAGGCCGGCAAGCTCGAACTCCAGATCGACGACGTTGACGTCGTGGCCGTCGTCGACAGTGCGCTCACGATCATGCGCGACCAACTGGCGCGGGCCGAACTGAACCTCACAACACAGCTACCGGGGAAGCTGACGATCCTTGCCGATCGCACCAAGCTGCGACAGATCGTGCTCAACCTGCTGTCGAATGCCGTCAAGTTCACCAATCCCGGCGGCACCGTAGGCATCTCGGTCGAAGCCGTTACGGACGGGCGCGTGCGCCTGCGGGTCAGCGACACGGGCATCGGCATGTCGGCCGATCAGATTCCCGTCGCCCTGGCCATGTTCGGTCAGGTCGACGTTCGCCTGGAGCGGCGCTACGAGGGGACCGGGCTCGGCCTGCCGCTGGCAAAATCGCTCGCCGAGCTGCACGGGGGCGAACTTTCGATCGAGAGCGAACTGGGACACGGTACCACCGTCACGATCTTGCTGCCTCCGGAGCCGAAAGGACCGTTCAAAATGCCGAGCGACAGCCAGGCGACCTTGGAAAAGGTCAGCTGATCGGGGGCTGCCACGGGGATTGCACACACGGCGATGGCGATAAAGGAGTTCGCTATGGCCGCTTCACATCAACGATGCGAACGTTGCCGCCGGCACCATCAGCGGCGCTCGTCGTCTTGATTCGCACGGCATTTCCGCTGAGCGTCACGTCGCCGCCCCATCGGTCGCCCAGCGGGATGGTTTGCACTGTTGTTACATGGACGCGATCGTAAACCTGACCACCTGCATCAAACGCCTTCGCGGCGTTTATATCCAATATGTGCAACATGTAAAAAGTAGCTGAGCCACCCCCGTTATATCGGGAAACGACAATAAGAAGCCCATTCTGCGCTGGGCCGATGAAGCGATAGGCAAATTCTTCGCCTTTGTTGCTCCTTTGAATTCTCCAGCCTGCCGCTTCGGTGATCGGATCAGCGTACCGATTACTGCCAACAGCAGCCAGGACATCGACCGAAACCAGACTGCTTTTGGCGTCCGCCAGGTCGCTGTCGCCCAAATCACGGAAGATCTCTGGCGGAATGGACTTGCCCTGAATTGCAAAGGACGTGCGCACATCATCGACCAGCATCGAAACGGATGGCTGCGGGCTCAATCCGGCGGTGGCCTTGGGCGGCGCCGCAGCGTCAGTATGCGAGACAGACCCGGTAGCGATCAAACAGAAGGCTATGATCGTTATGAATACGGCAAATCGTTCACCGTATTTTGGTCGACACTGTTGGCCTGAGAAAGCCTTTTTCCGCATCAATCGATACCTGTCTTTGTTGTCGCGGGAAAATTACTGTAGCGGTATCTACAACGCGATCCTTGGTTGCGATAAAATACAGTAATTCCGGCAAGCGGCTCGTCCCTGCGGCGCTTCGATTAGAGGGCGATTTTGGGTGAGCGATTTCGTTCCAGCGTCGCGCGCAAGCTGGTATCGTCCGGCAGGAATGCCAGGAATAACGCCCATTAGCGGGGGAGATTGAGGATGAGTTCGAACGGCAAGGTCGCGATGGTGACCGGCGGCGGCAGCGGCATCGGCAAAGCGTCGGCGCTGGCATTGGCGCGCGAAGGGTTTGCGGTGGTCGTCGCCGGGCGTCGCCCAGAACCTCTGGATGCCGTGGTTGGCGAAATCGAAAGCATGCAGGGCCGCGCGCTCGGCGTGCCAACCGATGTCGGCGACCCGGCTTCGGTCGAGGCGCTGTTCGCCGCGACCAAAGCCAAATTCGGCCGGCTCGACGTGCTGTTCAACAATGCTGGGTTTGGCGCCGCCGCGCCGATCGAAGACCTCGAATTCGCCAAGTGGAAAGCGGTGGTCGACACGATCCTGACGGGTTCGTTCCTGTGCACCCAGCAGGCCTTTCGCATGATGAAAGAACAGAACCCGATGGGTGGCCGCATCATCAATAACGGCTCTATCTCGGCGCATGTGCCGCGGCCCTTTTCGGTCGCCTATACATCGACAAAGCACGCCATCACCGGCCTCACCAAATCGACCTCGCTCGACGGCCGCCGCTGGGACATCTCGTGCAGCCAGATCGATGTCGGCAACGCGCTGACCGAAATGACCCAGCGCATGACCCGCGGCGTGCCGCAACCAAACGGCGATACAATGGTCGAGCCGACGATGGATGTCGAAAACGTCGCCCGCTCCGTCGTGCTGTGCGCCACGGTGACGCCGGAAGCAAACATCCAGTTTCTGACGGTCATGGCGACCAAGATGCCGTTCGTCGGCCGCGGATAGTAAATTCGGCAATGAGACAGTGAGGCAATGAGATTTCCGCAGGCACGGCAACTCATTGCCTCATTGTTCATCTTCTTTTCGTGGCCTTCGCCTCAGCTACTCTTCCCGTTTACCCGCAACGCTTTCGTGCCAGTTGCGTAACAGGCGGCGGGACAAGAGGTCGAGCAGCAGGTAAATCACGATCCCGGTCAGCGACAGCAGGAACAGTGCCGCGAACAGGCGCGGGATCGCGAGGCGATAGCCGGATTCAAGAATGCGAAACGCGAGGCCGGTCTCGGCGCCGCCGGTGCCGGCGACAAACTCGGCAACCACCGCGCCGATCAGCGCCAATCCGCCGCTGATCCGTAACCCCGCGAGAAAATAGGGCAACGCCGTCGGCAGACGCAGGTACAGCAGCACTTGTGCCCGTGAGGCACCATAAAGCCGAAACAACGCCAGCAGGTTGCGATCGGCGCTGTTCAGCCCGACCGTGGTATTCGAGACAATCGGAAAAAACGCGACGATCCAGGCGCAAACCAACAGCGCCAGAAAGGGCTGATGCACCCAGATAATGATCAGCGGCGCAATCGCGACGATCGGCGTTACCTGCAGGATCACCGCATAGGGAAACAGGCTCAATTCGAGGATTCGCGACAGCGAAAACAACAAGGCGATGCCGCCGCCGATCAACGCCGCCGCCGCGAGCGCCGCCAGAGTGATGCGCAGCGTTACCAACAGCGACCCCATCAGGCTCGGTCCGTCGGTCCACAGGCTGGCTGCAACAGCGCTCGGCGCCGGCAGGATGTAAGATGGAATCCCCTGCAGCCGGACAATGGCTTCCCAGGCGGCGAGAAACATCACGCCGATAGCGAGCGGCGCCGCAATACGCAATGCCCGTTGCCGCGACGCACCGCTCATCCGGATAAGGCCTCGCCCATCGCGTCGGACAGCGCTGCCGATACGGTATCGCACAACGCCGCGTAAGCCGGGCTGGACCGCGCTTTCCGGTCGCGCGGCTGCGGCAAATTCACCGGCAGGTCGGCGACGATGCGGCCGGGCCGCGACGCCATCACGGCAATGCGCGTCGACAGGTAGACCGATTCGAAAACGCTGTGCGTCACGAACAGGATCGTCGGCCGATGCGCCTCCCACAACCGCAACAGATCGTCGTTGAGCGCCAGCCTGGTTATCTCATCGAGCGCCGCGAACGGCTCGTCGAGCAGCAGCAATTCCGGCTCGGTGACGAGGGCACGCGCGATCGATACGCGCATTCGCATGCCGCCGGACAACTGGTGCGGGTAGGAGCGCTCGAACCCAGCCAGCCCAACCGCGCGCAACGCCGCTGCGACACGCTCGCGCTCAGCGGCACGCACCCGACCGGCGATGCGGAACGGCAATTCGACATTGGCCGCGACCGTGCTCCACGGCATCAGCGTCGGGTCCTGAAACACAAACCCGACCCGCCCGGCCGGTGCGGTGCGCCCCGGCTGCCCTCCGACATTGACCATGCAGGTACCGGCGGTCGGCTCGGCAAGTCCGGCGACGATGCGCAACAGCGTACTCTTGCCGCAGCCCGATGGCCCCAGCAGGCTCAGGAACTCGCCGGAAGCAACCGCGAGGTCCACCCCACCCAGCGCTTCGAGGCCCGACGCAAAGCGCTTGGAAACACCGCTCAACCGGACGACAGGCGTCGGGTTGTCGCGCGCCCGCACGGGCGCCGGAGATGCTTCAGAGTCGGAAACAGAAGCGACCGAGATCATCATGCACTTTCGTGGGGGTAGCGACTAAGGGACTGGCTTCTCTTATTCCCCCACGGGGCGCGGCCGGTTGCGGAGTGACGGTTCCTGCTGATCCTGTTGAGGACGTGCACTCAGGTGAACAGCGTCAGCACGCCGGTATGGCCGTAAAGGCGGTCGCGGGAGATTTCCCCGTTCGCGAAAAACCCGACCAGCGGGAAATCGCCGAGGCATTCACGAATGAGGCCGGTTTCGATGCCGGGCTCGCCGAACAGGGCCGCACCGCGCGCTATGCAGCTAACATAAACGCCGGCTTTTGGCGGACCAGGCAGACGACCGCCGAGTTGTTTCAACATGCGGGTCATATCCGTCCGGGCGCTGTCGGGATCGCGGCGGCAGAACAGGATCTGGTCGCCCGGCGCAACCTCGGCACCAAGGACGACCCAGCCGCGGCCGGGATCGATCGCCATCAGGTTGCGCACGAGATAATCGCCGGTATCGGAGCCTTGCACCGGCAACCCGGCAAAGATCAGCCCGCCGAGGCGGCGCGGGTCCTGTGCCAGCACCGGGCCGATATCTTCATAGAAGACGGTCAAGGCCGGACGGCCGTCGATCGACATCACGACATTGTCGCGCGCCTCATCGATACGGTGCACCGGACCGATCGGCATGCAGCCCTGGGTGAGACCGGTGGCGACAGCGATGTCCGACGCCAGCATCAACCCCGAGAGGCCGGCTTGACCGAAGGCGTCGCCGTTGTCGCCGGAAGCCGCTACCGTGCCGGCCAAAAGCGGCTCGGCGCAACGATGCGATACCAGACCACCGACCAGAAAAGCGCCGCTTGCCGACCCGGCATCGACCGTCGCGCGCAGCAGGTTGTCGCAGCGTGGGTCGCCATGAACCAGCGCGAGAGTCGGCGACACCCGCTCAATCCAGTCGGAATGGTGGCGCGGCAGATCGGCAGCGGGATCATTGGTGGCCCCGAACAGGCGAAAGCCGTCGGGCGGCAGCGACGCGGTCAGCACCGCGGCGGCCGGAGTCTCATAGACCTCAGCGCCGCCACCGCAGACGCCGAGCCCGACGCCGCCAACCCATTCGGTGATGCCGGTGGCCGCCGTCAGTTCGGTAACCAGTTGCGGCAAAGCCGCCCCTGCCGGTTCGCTGACATAAAGGATGCCAAGGGTTGCGCCGGTATCTTTCGGCAACTGCGCTAGACAGCAAGCAGCGAGGGTCGCGGGATCGCCCTGGGCAAAAGCGGCGGCAAAAGCGCTCATGACGCGCCTCCAAGCATTTTGGCGACAAGGGGCGCGATGCGATCGACCAGCACCTCGACCCCATTTTCATTCGGGTGCTTACCATCGGGCTGATTGAGCTTGGGGTCCATCGCCACACCTTCGAGAAAGAACGGATAAAGCGTTACGTTATCGGCCTGCGCAAGTTCGGGGTAGATGCGGTTGAAATCGCGCTGATACTCCTTGCCCCAATTTGGCGCTGACTGCATTCCGGCCAATAGCAATTTGGCGCCGCTCGCCTTGATCTTGTCGATCATCGCCTGGAGGTTGGCGCGGACATTCACCGGATCGATGCCGCGCAGCATGTCGTTGGCGCCGAGTTCCAGAATCACAAGCGTGGGCTTATCGGCCAGCGCCCAGTCGAGACGCGCCAGGCCGGCTGCGGTGGTATCACCGGAATTGCCGCCATTGACGACCTGCACCGGCACGTTTTCAGCATGCAATTTGGCTTCAAGCTGCACCGGAAAAGCGGCCTCCGGCGGCAAACCGAACCCGGCGGCCAGGCTGTCACCGAAGACGAGCACCTTCGCCGGAGATGCGGCGTGTGCGACATCCGGCAAGCCGGCGAGCCAAAGCAGACCCACAAACCGCAACAGGACGTGCCACCGCTGATGCGGCTTTGCAAATTTGTGGCTCATCCGGAGGCTTTCGTTCAATACCTTGACTGCTGACACCTTGACTGCATGCGCCTTCCGCCATCACATCGTCAACGTCAGCAAGGTGCGGCGGTTCATGCGGCTGCCACCGGTTTGCCGCGCCGCAGCGTGGTGCGTTGAAAACCCGGTATGCTGCGCCATATCCCACCGCACCCCACACACTGTTGCCTGCCGCAGCGAGGACATGACGCCTCCGGTTCCGTCCGGCCATTCGCTGGCCCTGCTCGACGAGGTTTCGCTGACACTGGCGAGCGCCGCCGGGCCGGTCGAGATTTTACGCGGCATCTCGCTGACGATCGAGCCGGGCGAGGCGGTTGCTTTGCTTGGTCCGTCGGGGTCGGGAAAATCGAGCTTGATGATGGTGCTGGCGGCTCTCGAACGGCCAAGCGCCGGCCGGGTTCGGCTTGCCGGGCACGATTTGACCGCGCTCAACGAAAACGCGCTGGCGCGGTTGCGGCGGCGATATGTCGGCATCGTGTTTCAGGCATTTCACCTGCTGCCGACGATGACCGCGCAGGAGAATGTCGCGATCCCGCTGGAGCTAGCCGGCATGCGCGACGCCACGACTATGGCCGCGACCGCGTTGCAGCGGGTCGGTCTGGGGCATCGCCTCGAGCATTACCCGGCACAAATGTCCGGCGGCGAGCAGCAGCGCGTCGCGATTGCCCGAGCGCTCATTGCCGATCCGGCATTGCTGCTCGCCGACGAGCCGACCGGCAATCTCGATGGCGCTACCGGGCGAGTCGTCATCGACTACCTGTTCGGCGAACGCGCGCGCAGCGGTGCGGCGTTGCTGCTGATCACCCATGATGCTGCGCTCGCCGAACGCTGCGATCGCCGGCTTTACCTCGAAGATGGGCAGATTGTCGGGGACCACCGCAGCGCCGAGCCGCTGCGGCGCCAGCAAGCGGCTTCGGCGTGAATCGCGCCGAAGCGGGTATAGGAGGCAACACCGAAGGCGTGTTCGCCGGCCTTGCGATTGCGATCCGCCTCGCCCGTCGCGAGTTGCGCGGCGGCATTGCCGGCTTCCGGGTGTTTCTCGCATGCCTTGCGCTTGGCGTCGGCGCGATTGCGGCAATCGGGTCGCTGAATGCTGCGATCGTCGGCGGCATCCGCGCGGATTCACGAATCCTGCTGGGTGGCGATGTCGGAGCGCGGCTCGCCTATCGGCCGGCCACCGAGGCCGAGCGGCAATTCTTCGCGGCGAGCGGCACGGTGTCGGAAACCGCCAGACTGCGGGCGATGGCGCGCTCGCTCGACGGCAACACCCGCAGTCTGATCGAGCTTGAGGCGGTCGATGCCCGCTATCCGCTTTACGGCAGCGTTGCGCTCGTACCGGCGCAGTCGCTCGGCGTGGCCTTGGCGCAGCAAAACGGCGTCTACGGCGCCGCGGTCGAAGCCACGGTCGCGAGCCGCCTGGGCCTCAAGATCGGCGACCAGTTTCACATCGGCGAAGCGACGGTGCGGCTTGCCGGGATCATCGACAACCAGCCTGACACAGCGTTTGGCGGCCTCGCCTTTGGACCCCGCGTCGTCATCGCTGAAGCCGCGCTGGCGCAAACCCAGCTGATCGGCCCCGGCGCGCTGGTCAATTACGATTACCGGCTGATCCTGCCGGCCGGCAGCGACACGGCGGCCTGGATCCGCAAGGCAAACACCGCCTTCCCGGAGGCCGGCTGGCAGCTTCGCAGCAGCGCCGACGCATCGCCGCCGTTGCGCCGGTTTATCGACCGTATCGGTTTTTTCCTGAACCTTGTCGGGATCACCGCGCTGCTGATCGGTGGCGTCGGCGTGGGCAACGCGGTCGCCGGGTATGTCGCGGGCAAGACCGCCAGCGTTGCGACGCTGAAATGCCTCGGTGCCGGCACCAGAGTGGTGTTCGCCGCGTATTTTCTGCAGATCGCCGCTTTGGCGCTCATCGGAATAGCCGGTGGTCTGGTGATCGGCGGCCTGATGCCGATGCTGGCGGGCCCGTTTATGAAGGGGCTGGTGCCCGTGTCGCTACGGTTCGGCATCTACCCCAGACCGCTGATCATCGCCGGACTGTGCGGCTTCTTGACGATGCTGGTATTTTCGCTGTGGCCGCTCGCTGCGATCGGCCGCATCCCGCCTGGAGCGCTGTTCCGCGAGCGGGTGGCGCCCGCATCGCGCCGGTTGGCACCCTTGGCTGCCGCCATGACGATCGTCGCCGCACTGTCCCTCGCAATGGTGGTCGTACTCACTTCGCCCGATCGCCGTATCGCGTTATGGTACGTTGCCGGGGTCGCGGGTGCTTTTGCCCTGTTCCGGCTGGCCGGGTGGCTGGTCGTGGCGACGGCGCGGCGGTTGCCGCGGCCGTCGCTTCCGCTGTTGCGGCTGGCACTGGCCAATTTGCACCGGCCCGGAGCGCCGACCGCGCGCATCGTGTTGTCGCTCGGTATCGGGCTGACGGTGATGATCGCCGTCGCGCTGGTACAGGCCAACCTCGCGGTGGAGATCGATACACGCCTCGCCGATCGGGCACCGGCGGATTTCTTTATCGACATCCAGCCGGCGCAGCTTGCGCGTTTTGGCGACATCGTAAAGGCGACGCCGGGTGCGTCGTTTGAGGAAGTACCGATGCTGCGCGGCCGCATTACGCGGCTCAACGACACGCCGGTAGAACAGGCCAAGGTCGCGCCGGAAGCACGCTGGGCATTGCGAAACGATCGCGGCCTGACTTATGCGGCAACCCCGCCCGAAGCCTCGCACATCGTCGCTGGCGCCTGGTGGCCGGCCGATTATCACGGACCGCCGATCATCTCGTTTGATGCCGGGCTGGCCGAGGGAATGGGGTTGAAGCTCGGCGACACGCTGACCGTCAACCTGCTCGGCCGCGACATCACCGCCCGCATCGCCAATCTGCGGCAGATCGACTGGTCGCAGCTCGGAATCAATTTCGCGATCGTGTTTGCGCCGGGCACCCTCGAGGCGGCGCCGCAGACCCACCTTGCCGCGGTGCGCGTTTCGCCGGCCGGCGAGGAAGCGCTGGTGCGGCAGATCACCGAGACCTTCCCCAACGTCTCGGCGATCCCGGTGCGCGAGGCGCTGGCGACGCTGGCGCATCTCGTCGCGACGATCGGCACCGCGATCCGGCTCGTTGCGCTGGTGACGCTGGCCGCGGGCGTGCTGGTGCTCGGCGGCGCGGTGGCGGCCGGCCATCGGCGCCGAATGTACGACGCCGTTATGCTAAAGGTGCTCGGCGCGACGCGCGGCGCAATCGCCGCGGCATTCCTGATCGAGCATGGCCTTGTTGGGCTGGCGACAGCGCTCATCGCGGCGGCGCTCGGAACCGCCACCGCCTACGCCCTCATCACCGGCCCGATGCACATGGATTGGCTGTTTCTGCCGGTGCTGCTGCTCGCAACGGCCGTCATCGCGGTGGTTCTGACGCTGGTTCTCGGCTTTGCCGGAACGTGGCACGCCCTGGGCGCCAGGCCGGCCCGCCATCTGCGCAGCGAATAGCGCCCTTTGGCAGCTTTGTCCTCGCCGCCGGCGTCATTGAAATGGCGCCGGATTGTGCCAATATTTGCCGTGAGGAATTATCCTCGCAGCCTCTTTTGGAGGGGGTCAATGGCTCTCGGTTCACAGCCCCGCTGGACAGTGCGGCCGGCGGATACTGCCCGCGCCGACATCGATGTCGGCCTGCGGGAGTACATGCTGCGCATCTACAACTACATGGCCTCGGGTCTCGCGCTGACCGGCATTGTCGCTTATGTCTTTGCCGAATCCGGGCTTTACATGTCGGTGGCCCGGACACCGCTGATCTGGCTGATCATGCTGGCGCCGCTCGGCCTCGTGATGTGGCTCAGCTACGGCATCAACCGGATGCAGGCGAGCACGGCGCAAGCCCTGTTCTGGCTGTACTCGGCGCTGATGGGCCTGTCGCTGGCGAGTATCTTTATCGTCTTCACCGGCACCAGCATCGCACGGGTGTTCTTCATCACTGCCGGAACGTTCGGCGCCATGAGCCTTTACGGCTACACGACGCAGCGCGACTTGGCGCAGTACGGCTCGTTCCTGATGATGGGGCTGTTCGGCATCATCATCGCCTCGCTGGTCAATATCTTCGTCGGCTCGACAGCGCTGCAATTCGCCATCTCGGTGATCGGCGTGCTCGTCTTCACCGGTCTGACCGCGTACGACACGCAGCAGATCAAGGAGATGTACTGGGCCTATGACGATGGCCAGATGGCCGGCAAAAAGGCCGTGATGGGCGCGCTGCGCCTCTACCTCGACTTCATCAACCTGTTCATGATGCTGATGCAGTTGATGGGTACGCGCCGCGATTAATGCCGCCGGCAATTAGACCCTCGGACGGCCGGGCCTCGCGCCCGGCCGTTTTTTTTCAAAACGGGCCTCGCATCTAGGCCGTAGACTCATGAGTTTCGGAGCCGAGGAAGGCAATGCGGACACCACTCTACGACCTCAGCGTGCCGACCTTCCTGCAAACCGTAAGAGCCGTCGGAGGCTTTCTCGACCGTGCGGCCACCCACTTTTCAAACACCGGTGTCGATCCCGATAATTTCGTGAACACCCGCCTCTTCGACGATATGGCACCATTTCATTTTCAGATCGAAGCGGCATGGCATCATTCCGTGTGGGGGGTCGAGGCTCTCAAAACCGGCGCGTTCACCCCTCCCGCCTTGGTCGGACCGGTTCTCTTCACTGACCTACAGGCGATGATCGGCAAGGCAGAAACGGCGCTGGAGGCGTTCGTCCCCGAAGAGATTAACGACTGCGCGGGCAAGCTCCTAGACCTCCAGATCGGCCCGCGACGGCTTGCTTTCACGTCGGAGACCTTCATTCTCTCGTTCTCTCTGCCAAACTTCCATTTCCACGCCGTCACCGCATACAACATCCTGCGCTCGCGAGGCGTGCCGCTCGGTAAACGTGATTACGAGGGTCGGCTGCGCACCAGTTCATTCTGAGCCGGAATTTGGTCTCCAGCAAAAGGCCGTTGCCACCCGAACACCGCGACCACCCGCCTTTTTTGAGGTTCACCGCCTAGTTTTTCCACGAAGGCCCACCTCGCATATCGCCGTGTCATTTCCAAAAAAGTGAGCCCTCGCGCCCGGCCGTTTCGGTTTTTGTTAAAGATTGTCCGATATTCATCGGACGCCGCATCCCGGCGAGCGATTGCGGTCTGCTATAGTGGGCGATCGCCTGAGCCGCGCGGCGCGATGAAATCGGAACGTCAGCAGGTGATCGCCGGATGAAGCGGGTCCGCGAAGAATCTGAAAGTCGCGCTTTCGCCAAAGGACTGCGAGGCATGATCGATGGATGAGCCGCGCGCGTTGACGCAGCCGCCGCTCGTGCTTGTCGTCGATGACGCGCCGGCAAACCTGATGGCGTTGTCGCAAGCGTTGGCCGATCAATGCCGTGTGCGTGCCGCCCGTGACGGCCGCAGCGCGTTGCAGATCGCGTCCGCGGATCCGGCGCCCGACCTGATTCTTCTCGATATCGTCATGCCCGACATGAGCGGCTTCGAGGTGTGCCGCCGCCTCAAAAACAACCCGGCCACGGCGGCCATTCCCGTGATCTTCCTGACCTCGCGCAGCGAAAGCGAGGACGAGGAGCATGGGTTCGAACTCGGCGCGGTCGATTATGTGTCCAAGCCGATCAGTCCACCGCTGGTACGCGCACGCGTGCAGAACCACTTGCGGCTCAAGGCCAGTGCCGACGTTCTGAAAAGCCAGAACCAGTTTCTCGAACAGGAAGTGGCCCGCCGCACCGAGGAGATGCGCGCGATCCAGGATGTCGCCGTGCTGGCGGTCGCTTCGCTCGCCGAAACGCGCGACAACGAAACCGGCAACCACATCCGCCGTACGCAACACTATGTGCGGACCTTGGCCATTTATCTGCGGGGGCACCCGCGGTTTCGCCCCGAGCTCGACGACAGCACGATCGAGATGCTGTTCAAATCGGCACCGCTGCACGATATCGGCAAGGTCGGCATTCCCGACCGTATTCTGCTGAAGCCTGGACGGCTCGACCGCAGCGAATTCGAAATCATGAAAACCCATACGATTCTGGGTTTCGAGAGCATCGTGCAGGCCGAGCAGCGGCTGGGCACTTCGCTCGATTTCCTGAGGTATGCAAAGGAAATCGCGCTGTCGCACCAGGAGAAATGGGACGGTTCGGGTTATCCCCAGGCGCTCAGCGGCAACAGGATCCCGCTATCGGCACGGCTGATGGCGGTAGCGGATGTCTATGACGCGCTGATCAGCCGGCGCGTCTATAAGCTGCCGTTCACCCAGGAGACATCGCTGGCAATCATGCGCGAAGGCCGCGGCGCCCATTTCGACCCCGATATCCTCGACGCCTTCCTCGCCCATACCGACGAGTTCAAAGCAATCGCCGAACGCTTCGCCGATCACGACGCCGAGATTGCCGCCGCGGAGGCTAGACATTCGCAAGCGCTCGGTCTGGTTCTCGATTAGCCGGCGCAAAAAAGCGCCCGCTTTTATGGGTCCACCCCGACGCCGGTCCCGCGCTAAAGTGCCGTGCGACAAAAGCAGCGGGGAGCGCCGTGACCGAACCTGAAACCTTTTCCGTCGAGCTGAACGGATTTTCCTGCCGGGTCTGGCGCAAAGGCAGCGGGCCGAAACTCGGGTTTCTCGCTGGCTTCGGCGGCATGCCGCGGTGGATGCCGGTACTCGATGCGCTGGCGCGCGAACGCACCGTCATCGTGCCGTCGCTGCCGGGGTTTCCCGGTGGCGAGCGTGGCCATAGCGTGCTCGACAGCCATCTCGATTGGGTGCTCGCGGCCCATGCCCTGGTGCAGAAAGCCGGGCTCGACGGCGCCGATCTTGCCGGCAGCTCCGTGGGCGGATCGCTCGCGGCCGAGATCGCGGCGATCTGGCCGCAAGCGCTGCGCCGGCTGGCGCTGATCGCACCATTCGGCCTGTTCGATGACAACGAGCCACCAACCGACCCCTGGGCGCAGCGCGCACCAGACGTGCCGGGTCTGCTATGCGCCGATCCGGCGCGCTGGGAAGAATTGAAGGCACAGCCCGAAGGACAGAATTCACCGGAATGGCCGATCGAGCAGGTCCGTGCCAGCGAAGCGGCGGCGCGCATTTTCTGGCCGCTCGGCAATACCAAGCTGGAAAAGCGGTTGCCGCTGATCACCGCGCCGACCCTGCTGCTCTGGGGCGAACATGACCGGATCATGCCGCGCAGCTACGCCGAGCGGATCGCCGAAGCAGTTGCCGGACCAAGCGAGGTGCGGATCATCCCCGGAGCCGGCCATCTCGCCGAACTCGACAAGCCCGACGAGGTCGCCGCCGCGATCCTCGCCTGGACGCGTTAGGCAGCAGGCATCGAAAAAACTGTCGCCATCCCGGCGCAGGTCGGGCTCCACGTCGCCGCCGGCGCGGTAATCGACACGGTGCGCTATCACCGGCGACCAAAGGAGAGCATCGTTTGGCCGCTACTGTGGGTTCCGGCCTGCGCCGGGACACAAACAATGCGGGTCTCGTTCACCAAGGCGACGGGGGCGGAAGATGGCGGAACTCGACGAACGGCAACGACAGCTCAAGGACGCCTTTACCGAAGCGCGCGGCTACTGGTCGCCGATGTGGGATGGATTGCTGGCGCTCGACCCGGATTTTTTCGCCGCCTATCTCGAGTTTTCGGCGACGCCGTGGCGGCATGGGCCGCTGCCACCAAAGATCAAGGAATTGATGTACATCGCGGTCGATGCCTCGACGACGCATCTCTACGAGCCGGGGCTACGCATCCATATCCAGAATGCGCTGCGCCACGGTGCGACAAAGGAGGAAATTCTCGAAGTCTATGAACTCGCCGCGGTGCTCGGCATCCACACGCTGACGGTCGGCATTCCGGCCTTGCTCAGCGAACTTAAACGCGCCGGCACACCGCTCGAACAAACCGCGCTGTCGCCACGGCAGGAGGCGTTGAAGCAGGAGTTCATCGACAATCGCGGGTATTGGACCGCGCTGTGGGACGATCTGCTGCGGCTCGACTCTGATTTCTTCGCCGCCTACCTGCAATTTTCCAGCGTCCCGTGGAAGAGCGGCACACTCGAGCCCAAGATCAAGGAATTCGTATATATCGCGATCGATGCCGCAACGACGCATCTCTACGAACCCGGCATCCGCATCCATATCCGCAATGCGTTGCAGCTTGGCGCGACACCGCAGGAAATCATCGAGGTGCTCGAACTGGTCAGCTCGATCGGGGTACACAGCATCACGGTTGGGGTACCGGCGTTGATCGACGAACTGGCACGGCAAGAGGCGAAACGGACGCCGCGATCGTAAGCGCGTCGGGGAGGGTCTGATGAGCAAGCTGGAAGACTACGCGAACAAATACCAGAGCGTCCGGTTTGAGCGGCGCGACGGCGTGCTGCAAATGACACTGCATACCGAGGGGAAATCCCTGCGCTGGGGTTTTCTGCCGCACGGGGAATTACCCGAGGCGTTTCACGATGTCGGCGGTGACCGCGACAACAAAGTCGTCATCATCACCGGCACTGGCGCCGAGTTTTCCGGGCCGCGTGCGACGCCCGGCACCTCATCGTTTCCGGCGCGGCCGCCAGCCGAGCGCATCGACCGCATTCATTGGGAAGGGCGCCACCTGCTGATGCGCCTATTGGAAATCGAGGTGCCGGTGATCAGTGCGATCAACGGCCCGGCGTGGCGCCATTCGGAGATACCGCTGCTCTGCGACATCGTCCTGGCGGCGGACACCGCGCAATTCCAGGATTCGGCGCATTTCGTGTCGGATGTCGTACCGGGCGACGGCATGCACATCGTGATGCCGCTGCTGCTCGGGCTTAATCGCGGCCGCTACTATCTCCTGACTGGGCAGACGCTCGATGCCGCGAAAGCGCTTGAACTCGGGCTTGTCGCCGAAGTGATGCCGCCCGACCAGTTATTGGCGCGAGCCTGGGAACTGGCTGCGGACCTCGCCAAGCGGCCGACCCTGTTGTTGCGCTATACCCGCCTGCTGCTGACCGAATATCTGCGCCGCCAGATGCACGACCTCCTCGGCTACGGCCTCGGCATGGAAATGCTGGCGCTGATCGAAAAGCCGGAAATGCCGGCGGGAAGCTGACCTCAATATCGCGGCGAAAGGCGCCGCGATATTTCACTCTTGTACCTGCCGGGTCATCGCGATGTTGCCGTGAGCATCGAGACGCGCGGACCAGCCCGGCGGGATCAGGCACGTCGTATCGTATTCTTCGACAATGCAAGGGCCGATGTGCGGTGACCGCAGATCGCTCCGGTTGATGACCGCGGCATCGCGCCAGCCGCGAACGGCACCAAAATAGGCGCGGCGGCGTGGCGTCGCGATCGCAATATCCGGCGCGAGACCCGCCGTTGCAGCCGATGCCGATCGCGGCGCGTCGGGGATACCGCGACCAATCACTTCCAGGCTGACCAGTTCGACCGGCTCTTCGACCCCGGCCCGGTGCCCGTAACTCCGCTCGTGCTCCGCGCCGAACGCCTCCTCCAGTGCTGCCAACGCGGTGGCATCGAGCCGCCCGACCGCCAAGGGCACACGCAGTTCAAAGCTCTGCCCCTGATAATGGAGGCTGGCGCTGCGGCGGATTTCGATGTGATCAGCAGCGAACCCGTCTTCGCACAGCCGTGTCCGCGCCTCGGCTTCGAGGGCGTCGATCGTCGCCTGCAATTCGTCAGGCGGCGCAACGCGCAGCAGCAACTTACGGGTGCGCGTGAAAAAATATTCGACCTCGGCATAAAGCAGCCCGAACGATGAAAACACTCCGGCCGAGGGCGGTATCAGCACGTGCGGGATATGCAGCGCCTCCGCCATGCCGGCGGCAAAAATCGGGCCATTGCCGCCGAACCCGACCAGCGCATATTCCCGCGGGTCGCGGCCGCGCTCGCTCGAGACCGCCTTCAACGCCCGGATCATATTCGACGCGGCGATCAGATGCGCGCCGTAGGCCGCATCCTCAACGCTCATGCCAAGCGGCGCGGCAATGCGTTCGGCGATAACCGTCGATGCTTTATCGGCGTTCAGCATCAACGCGCCACCGACCAATTGAGTTGGGTTGATGTAGCCCAGCACGACATTGGCATCGGTGACGGTCGGCTCGCTGCCGCCCTGGTCGTAGCACACCGGCCCCGGCACCGCGCCGGCGCTATGCGGCCCGATCTGCAACGCGCCACCGGCATCGATCCACAGAACCGAACCGCCGCCGGCCCCGACTTCGGCGAGATCGATGGCCGGCACCTTCAGCGTATACCCGGCCCCCGACAGCAGACGCGAGCCAAGCACGATGCCGGCACCGACCTGGTATTCGGTGGCGCGAGTCACCTCACCGTTTTCGATCAGCGACGCCTTGGCGGTGGTGCCCCCCATATCGAACGAAATTGCCTTGCCGACGCCCATGCGCCGGGTCAAGGCCTGCACGCCAACCACCCCCGCGGCCGGGCCGCTTTCGATGATGTGCATCGGCGTCTCGGCCGCCGCCCTGGCGGTGGTCAACCCGCCATTCGACTGCATCAACAACAGCGGCGCCTTGATGCCAGTGCGGCGCACGTCAGCGATCAGCCGGTTGAGGTATTGCGCGACGATCGGCCGGACATAGGCGTTGATCACCGTCGTCGAGGTGCGCTCATACTCGTTGATGACCGGCAGTACCTCGGCGCTGACGGACAAGGCGATGTCGGGCGCGACCCGCGCCGCGATCTCCTTGACCCGCAGTTCGTGTGCCGGGTTGCGATAGGAGTGCAGCAGACAGATCGCGATCGCCTCGACACCCTCGCCGGCCAGAAACCGCACGGCATGTTCGACGCTCGCCTCGTCGAGCGGACGGTCGATGCCGCCAGCGGCATCGATCCGCTCGTCGACTTCGGTACGCCAGCGCCGCTCGACCAGAGGCGGCGGCTTGGTCCACGACATGTCGTACAGTCGCGGCATCCGCAGATTGCGGATTTCGAGAATGTCGCGAAAACCCCGGGTGGTGATCAGCCCGGTCTTGGCGCCCTTGTGTTCAAGGATCGCATTCGAGGCGACCGTGGTGCCATGCAGCAATTCGCTGATGCCGGATGCCTCTGCATCAATCTCGGTGAGCAGCGCGCCCAGCCCATCGACGATTGCGCGAGCGTAATCGTCGACCGTCGACGGCACCTTTTTGGTATAGCGGCGGCCGGTATCGTCAAGCAGCACGATGTCGGTAAAGGTGCCGCCGATATCGACCCCGGCCCTGAATGTGCGCACCACCCCTCCTCCGCCCGCGGCGGGCGAATGCAGCGTCGCCCGCCCTGTTGCCGGCGAACAAGTCACAGCGGCAGGCGTGCGCCGGCCGGTCCGGCGCATCGCTCATCGACGGTGTTTTATTCGGCCGCGGGGCGGGTGCGGATTTTGTCGAGGTCCGGAAGGTTGCTCGCCGACACGGCACCGAGCCGCGACCCTTTGGTGACCGCGAGCGCGGCAACCGCGGCCTCATTCTCGGTGATCTTCGCCATGATGGCCTCCTTGGCGCGATCGAAGACGCCGCGATTGGTCGCGACGAACTCGCGCGATTCGCGCAGCTTGGCGAGATAGCCGTTGATCTCCGGCACGACATAGCGCGCGACCATGTCCCAACTGCGGGTCGTGTTTTCCGGGTTGGCCCAGTCATGGACAAAGCCGACGACAGTGCCAAAACCACCGCTGACCTCCAGCACCGACTTGATCCGCGCCACCAGATCGTCCGGCGTGCCGATCGTCGCGGCGGCGCCGTCGCCGAACGCGGTCTTTTCGATTGCCTCGTCGGGGTCCTTGAAAGCGGTTGCGCCCGGCCGCTGCAAGGTGCCGACGATGTATTCGTTGTGATGCCGCTGCAGGCCCTTGCGCGCTTCGTCGATCGCCTTGTCGCGGGTTTCGGCGATGTGCCAGCTCAGCAGCACGCGCCAATCCTTGCGGCTCACCGTCTGGCCGTGCTTGGCAGCGGCGCTTTCGGCAAAGCCCCATTGCGTCGGCAGCGCGTTAAGGCCCTCCTGCGACAGCGAGCCGATCGAGATCACACCGCAGCCGTGCTTGCCGGCGAGCGTCATGCCCGACGGGCTGATCTGCGACGCCACGGCAAACGGCATCTCGTCCTGCAAGGGCAGCAACTGGAGCGCCGCGTCCTGCATCGTGAACCAGTCGCTTTTGGCGGTGACCCGCTCGCCGTTGAACAGCCGCCGGATGACGCCGATCGCCTCATCCTGGCGGTCGCGCTGGGTCATCGGATCGATGCCGAGCGTGTGTGCGTCGGAGGCGAGCGCGCCGGGGCCTGAGCCGAAAATCGCCCGGCCGCCGGTCATGTGGTCGAGCTGCACCATGCGCTGCGCGACGTTGAACGGATGGTGGTACGGCAGCGAAACGACACCGGTGGCGAGCTTGATGCGTTTTGACCGCTCGCCGGCCGCGGCGAGAAACATCTCGGGCGAGGCGATCATTTCCCAACCGCTCGAATGGTGCTCGCCGCACCAGAATTCGTCATAACCGAGCCGATCGAGTTGTTCGACGAGGTCGAGGTCACGGCGAAACTGCAGCATCGGGTGCTCGCCGACCGGATGATGCGGGGCGAGAAAAGCGCCGAATTTCAGTCGCGGCATGATTGGTACTCCTGGATGGCTGATCGCAAACGCTGCTGCCATATTACCGTGCCGGTCAGCGTGGCCTAGCCCCCCGGTGGGATAAACTTTGCGCGCGAGGGTGCCGCTTCTGTCCGGCCCGCTCCTGCTTTAGCGTGACCGCATGAAATCCGCCGCCAAAAGCGACACAACCGGCAACAGCGCCGCCGTATCGGGTCGGATTCCACGACGCTCCGCCGGGGCGTGGTGGAAGTCGCTGCGCGTCTATCGCGAACCTCGCCTGATCGCGATCCTGCTGATGGGATTTTCCAGCGGTCTGCCGCTGGCGTTAACCTTCGGAACGCTATCGTATTGGCTGGCCGAGATCGGCGTGTCGCTGACCGCGATCGGGCTGTTCGGGCTGGTGCGGTCATCGTATAGCCTCAAATTCCTGTGGTCGCCGCTGATTGATCGGCTGCCGATTCCCTTTTTGACCGCCAGGCTCGGGCGGCGGCGAAGCTGGGCGTTGACGATCCAGGCCTTGCTGGCGCTGGCGATTCTGGCACTCGGCGCGACCGACCCGCGCCACGACCCCGGCATAACGGCACTCGCCGCGGTCGTCGTCGCCTTCCTGTCGGCCAGCCAGGACATCGTCATCGACGCCTACCGCATCGAATTGCTGTTGCCGGAAGAACAGGGCGCCGGCGCTGCGGCGACACAATGGGGCTATCGCTTCGGCCTGCTGGCATCGGGGGCCGGCGCGCTTTACGCCGCAAGCTATGGCGGCTGGCATTTCGCCTATGCGCTGATGGCCGCGCTGGTGCTGGTCGGGATGGTGACGGTGTGGTTTACACCGGAGCCAGACGGCGTCAAGCCGCCGGAACCGCTGCCCGGCCGCGGCGTCGCAGCGCACGTGCGGGGGTGGTTGGTGCGGGCGGTCGCCGCACCATTCATCGATCTGTTCCGGCGTAACGGCGCGGGGCAACTCGCCGCGATCATCGTGTTTATCGTGCTCTACAAGTTCGGCGACGCACTGGCTGCATCGATGTCGAACCCGCTTTACGTATCGCTCGGCTTCACCAAGGTCGAAGTTGCAACGATCGCCAAAATCTACGGCGTGCTTGCGACCCTTGGGGGCGTCGCGCTCGGCGGCATCCTGGTGGCGCGCGTCGGCGTGTTCCGCGCGCTGCTGGTCGGCGGTGGGTTGCAGGCCTTGTCGAACCTGCTTTATGCAGCGCAGGTCTGGGCCGGGCATGATGTCGCGATGCTGTCGCTGACGATCGGCGGCGAGAACCTGACCGGCGGCATGGCCTCGTCGGCGTTTGTCGCCTACCTGTCGGGACTGTGCAGCCGAGAATTCACCGCGACGCAATATGCTCTGCTATCGGCGCTGGCGACGGTCGGGCTGAACGTGCTTGCAGCCTCAGGTGGTGCACTCGCCGAAGCGCTCGGCTGGGTCCCGTTTTTCCTGCTGAGCACGCTGTTCTGCGCGCCCGCGCTGATGCTGCTGCTATGGTTGATGCACCGGCAACCGGCAGAGCCGTTTCAGCCGTAGGAGAATAGCTCGCTGCGGTGACGTTTCAGCCAGGCGCGCGGGGTGGTGCAATCCGGAGTCAAGGTCTGCACCAGCCGCCAGAAACGCGGCCCGTGGTTCATTTCGGCCAGATGCGCGACTTCGTGCGCGACGACGTAATCCACCACCGTCTCGGGAGCCATCACCAGCCGCCAGCTAAACGACAGGCACCCTTTCGCCGAACAACTGCCCCAGCGGCTTTTGGTGTCGCGCACCGTCACCCGCGCGATCGGCCGCTCGATCTGCGCCGCATAGACACGGGCGCGCGACGCCAACTCACGCGCCGCCAACCGTGCCAGATGATCACGCACCCGGCGCGCGACATGCTCTGCCTCTCCGCGCACCCTGATCTCGGCATCGACGATCGCGACAGGCGGCGCCTTGGAGTTGGTTTCGCGGCAGATGCGGTGCGGCATTCCGAATACCGGCACGATCGCGCCTTCGGCAAACGGCACCGCCTGCGGCAAGGCCTCCAGCCGCGCTGCGATCCAGCCGCGCTGCGCTTCGAGAAAGCGCAAACCCTGTTCTGCCGGCACGCCGCGCGGCAGCACCAGTTCGACCTTGCGCTCGGTCGCGTCGATGCGCAGCAACAGCCGCCGCGCCCGCGCGTTGACACGAATCGCCACCGGCGCACCGAGACCAAGCGCGCCCGCGCGACGCTGCGCTTCATCGAGCGAAACGGCGGCCACTCTGGCGATGCGCGGCAGCCTCGACACCGGTGTCCTCGCCTGCATTTCCCTGCGTCACAAAAGCTTCCCGCTCCGGTTGGTATTTGGCAAGGTGCGGGCAAATGGTCCCCCTGAACGGGGGCTAAGGGAGACATGCTGATGAAGCCGATGATGCTGGCCGCCGCCTTCGTGGCTTGCCTGGGTGCAACGCTGCAACCGGTGTCGGCCGACCCGATCGAATTGCAATGGTGGCACGCGATGACTGCGGTCAACGCCGAGCGCATCAACAAGATCGCGGAAGACTTCAACGCGATGCAGCACGACTACAAGGTCACGCCGGTGTTCAAAGGCTCCTACGCCGAGACGATGACCGGGGCGATCGCCGCCTACCGCGCCGGCAATGCCCCGTCCATCGTGCAGGTCTTCGAGGTCGGCACCGCGACGATGATGGGCGCCAAAGGCGCCATCAAGCCGGTCTATCAACTGATGGCCGATGCCGGCGAGAAATTCGACCCTGCCGCGTACCTGCCGGCGATCACCGGGTACTACAGCACGCCCGACGGCAGGATGCTGTCCTTCCCGTTCAATAGTTCGACGCCAGTCGTCTACTGGAACAAGGACGCCTTCAAAAAAGCCGGTCTCGACCCGGAAAAGCCACCCAAAACCTGGCCCGAAACCTTTGACGCGGCGAAAAAGCTGCGCGCCGCCGGTTTTCCCTGCGGCTTTACCAGCTCATGGGTCAGCTGGATTCAGATCGAGAATTTCAGCGCCTGGCACAATCTGCCGCTCGCCACCGAGGCGAACGGGCTTGGCGGCCCCGATGCGGTGATGAATTTCAACAACCCGACCGTGATCCGCCATATCGGCAACCTCGTCGAGGCGCAGAAGGACAAGAGCTTCGACTATAGCGGCCGCACCACCGAGCCGGATCAGCGCTTTATCTCGGGCGATTGCGGCATGATCCAGAATTCGTCGGGCTATTACGGCGCCGTCAAGGCTGGCGCCAAGTTTCCGTTTGGCGTGACCCAGTTGCCCTACTACCCGGATGTCCCCGGCGCGCCGCAGAACTCGATCATCGGCGGTGCCAGCCTGTGGGTCATGGCCGGCAAAAAGCCGGAGGAATACAAAGGTATCGCCAAATTTTTCACCTACCTCTCCAGCACCGAGGTGCAGGAGAAATGGCACGAGGCGACCGGCTACCTGCCGATCACCAAGGCAGCCTACGAGGCCACCAAGGCATCGGGGTTTTACGAGAAAAATCCCGGCACTGAAGTCGCCATCGTGCAGATGACCGCCAAGCCGCCGACCGAAAACTCCCGTGGCTTGCGTTTTGGCAACCTCGTGCAGATCCGCGATGTCATCGCCGAAGACCTCGAAGCCGCGTTCTCGGGCAAAAGCACGGCGAAAGCCGCCGTTGACGACGCCGTCAGCCGCGGCAACGCCATCCTGCGCCAGTTCGAGAAAAACACGAAGTAGCGGCTTTTACCGGAGCAATGCGGCAGTGATCACTGCTGCCGCAGATTTGCGCATCTGCCAAAGACGCATGAGTATCCGGCGCCGGTTGGAGGCAGACTACCGGCTTCATCGGCCGTGCGCCGACACCGTCTCCTTTTACCGGACCCAGGATACATGACCGAGCAACACGCCAGCTTTCGCCTCGAAGAAGCGACGATCGCCGACCTGCACGCCGCGATCCGCGCCGGGCGCACCACCTGCGCCGCAATCGTCGAGCAATATCTCGCGCGCGCCCGTGCCTACAACGGCGTCGCCAGCCTGCTGGTAACGCAAGAGGGCGCGACCGCGGCCGAAACCGCCGGTACCGTGCGCGCCGGCACCCCGCTGGCGTTTCCGACTGAGACGGTGCCGGCGTCGACACTGTTCCCCAATCTCGACAAATACCAGGGTCCACCGCTCGAATTCGGCCGCATGGAGCCGACCGCCTCCGACCCTGCGGTAACGCAGCAATACGGCATGATCGTCGGCAAGCCGAATGCCGGGCAGCTCAACGCGCTCGCCACGCTCAACATCCGCGGCGAACGTTCGGTCACTTGCAAAGGCGAGTTCGACCGGCACCCGTCGCAAGGCAAGCTGCCGCCGGGCGCGCCCCCGGTATGCGATGAATTCCGCCGGCAGCCCGACGCGCTCGAACGCGCCGCCGAACTCGACGCCACATACGGCAGCAACCCGCCGCTCGCCGAGATGCCGATGTACGGCGTCGTGTTCTCGTTCAAGGACCCGTTCGACACCAGGGATATGCGCACCACCGGCGGTGGCGATGCGGCCTATGACATCGATTTCCCGGCGCGCGACCACATCCTCGTTGAGCAACTGCGCCACAAGGGCGCGATCATCTACGCCAAGGCAGTGTGCACCGAATATAACGGGCGCGCCGGCAACCCCGGCGGGCGGCATGTGCCGGACAAGATCCTGCCTTCGACCCTCGGCTATCAGCGCAGCACCTGGGGCGGCAACCCGTCAAACGTCTACGACACGACGCGCGCCGCCTCGCTCGGCTCGTCGTCGGGGTCGGCCGTATCGGTCAGCGCCAATTTGTGCATGGCAAGCCTCGGCGAGGAAACCCGCGCCTCGACGCGCGGACCCGCCAACCACAATTCCTGCGCCCTGATCTTGCCGCACAAGGCGATGCTCGGCTTTGACGGCGGCGCGATCGGGGCCGACATCTATTGCGACCGCAGCGGCATCATCTGCCGCTCGATCGCCGATTGCGCCGCGATCCTCGACGCCCTGAAAGACCCGGAAAACGGCTATTACGACCCGCGCGACCTTTACACAACGGTGCCGCGCTCGTCGGTGCTCGCGACCGGCTACGCGCAGCACGCGCGAGCCTCGGGTGCAAACGGTGCGCTCGCCGGTATGCGGATCGGCATCATTCGCGAGTCGATGGTCGTGCGCTCCGGCGAGAAATCGACCGTGCCGATCACCACCGCCGCCGCCGCCGAGATCAAATCGGTGCTTGGCGGAACACTCGGCGCGACGCTGGTCGAATCGAGCGACCCACTCTGGCCGCCCGACCCTGACATCGAGCAGATGCGGTTGAATTTCCGCCAGGCGCTGGCAAGGCTGGTTCCGGTGTTCATGCCGGACCTGCTGTTCCGTCTCGCGGCCGACGGTACGCCGCTGTTCAAGGAGTTTGCCGCGGCGATCCGGCCGACCGAGTTTCTGCCGGGCAAAACGTTCGGCAGCGGCACGATGGCGCCAATCGATTACATGGTCGACCTCGCCGAGGGCCGCATCACACCGCCGGCCAATCTCGATATCGGCACGATCCAGCCGCAAGAACTGGCGATGAGCTTTCGTTTTCACATTCCGCAATACTTGACGCGGCGTGCCGCCGACTGGGAGGCGCGCGGGTTTCGCGAAACCTTGACCGATTTCGTCGCGCTCAACGCCCGGTCGAAATTCTGGGGCGATGACGGCCGCGCCGGCTTCAAGAACTGGGAGGAAGTAACCGATCCGCGCAATCCCCTGGGCGGCCGGCAGGGCGTCGACGAGCGCATCATGCTGCGCGAATTGCTGCGCCGGCTTGACATGATGGTATTGCTGGAAAACCGGCTCGACGCCTTTGTGCGGCTGCATACGCCACTGCCGCCGGCGAAGATCGGCGGTGCGTACGACGCACTTGGCGGCGGCGGCAACCTGCGGCTCGAGACCTATTACGGCCCCAATGCCGGGTTGACCGAAGTACTGATCCCGGCCGGGTATGTCAGCGAAGCCTGGGACCCGGTGTTCCAGCTCAACGCCGACCGCAACCGCTATATCCCCGCGCCCGCCACGGCACCGACCGCCCTCGCCGCCCCCGGCCTGCCATTCTCGCTGGTATTCCGCGCCGAACCCGGCCGCGAGGACATCACCCTCAAGATCGCTTCTGCTTACGAGGCCGCCTCAAAGCGCCGCGTTCCGCCACCGATGTTCGGACCGCTGTAACTTCTTGCGCCGCCTTCCGCTAATCCGCGGGGTCGAGCCAGCGATCGCCGGTCCAGCCGGTCTCGTCGTAATCCGCCATGCAGCGGTCGACGAGACCCGTCATCGCATCGAGCGAACCGTTGCGCCGTGCGCCGGTCAGCGCCTGAATGCGGATATCCTCGTGGTTGCCGGCATAGTTCCGCTCGTAAAGTTCATGGCGGCCGCCGAATTCTGTGCCGATCGCGTCCCACAGGAGCTTCATGATCTTGATCCGCTCCTTGTAGTCGATGCCATTCGAGCCGCGGACATAGCGCCGCAGCAGCGGGTCAATCTCCGGGTTGGCGAAATCGCGTGACGACGACGGCAGAAAAATCAAGGCCGAGGCGACGATCTTCTCGATGATCTCCTTGATCCGCGAATAGGCGTCCGGGGCAAACACGCGGTACGACAGGGCCGGCTGCAGATTCGGCAGCAATGCGTCACCGACCCAGGGCTGCGGGTTGTGCGCCATGCTGTCGGACAAGGACCAGAACAGGTCGCGCCACGCGATGATCTCGCCGAGCATCGCCTGGTTGCCGCGGAATTCATCGCCGCCGGTCGCCCGCAACGCCTTTGCGACGAGCCCGGCGATGAAATCGAGCTTTACGGCGTACCGGGTGCAGCCTTGAAAGCAGAAGCCATTGAGAAACCCGGAGCGCGGATAAAAGCTCAGGATCTTGTCGGTGTCGCGGTGGACGAGGACGTTCTCCCAGGGGATCAGCACCTTGTCCAAAACGAAGATCGCATCGTTCTCGTCAAACCGCGACGACAAGGGGTAGTCGTAGGGCGTGCCGAGTTTCGTGGCAATTTCCTCGTAGGAGTTGCGGCAGATCAGCTTCACCCCCGGCGCGTCCATCGGCAGAATGAACATGATCGCCATGTCGGGGTCGCTCGTCGCCGTGGCGGCATTCTGGCCGAGGAAATTGTAATGCGTGATCGCCGCCGAGGTCGCGACGACCTTGGCACCCGAGACCACCACGCCCGCATCTGTTTCCTTTTCGATTGTAACGTAGACGTCCTTGACCTCGTTGGTGGGACGGCCGCGATCGACCGGCGGGTTGACGATTGCGTGGTTCATAAACAACACGTGCTCTTGCGCCCGGCGATACCAGGAGCGGGCATTGGCGGCGAACTGGCCGTAATACTCGGCGTTGGCGCCGAGCGTGTTCATCAATGCCGCTTTGTAATCCGGCGTACGCCCCATCCAGCCATAGGTCAGGCGCGCCCACTCGGCGATCGCCTTCTGCTGCCCGACCAGTTCCTCGCGCGAGCGGGCAACCCGAAAATAGCGGTGCGTAAAGCCGCCGGAGCCGGTGTCGGTCGGGCAGGTCAATGTGTCCTGCAACATCGGGTCGTGCAGCGCGTCGTACAGCCGCGCCATCGAGCGCACCGAATTGCGGAATGCCGGATGCGTCGTGACATCGCGCACCCGTTCGCCGTTGATGTAGACGTGTCGCCCGTCTTTCAGGCTGTCGATGTATTCTGCGCCGGTGAACGGGCGGCGCGGCGCGCCGACATGCTGCTCGGGCGTCATGCAATCCTCTTGCGCTGGATAGGGACGGACAAACGGGTTTTGCGCGGTGCGGCTCTTTGCGAGCGCTGCGAGCGTGGCGCGCACCTGCTTCGGCACCGGCGTGTCGCCGTTCAGGTAGCGGTAGAGCGTGGTGCGCCCGATTGCCAACGCCGTCGCGGCGGCACTCTTCCAGCGGCGGCCGTGCTCGGGGCCGAACAGCGCCCGGCACTCGGTTGCGAAGTCGCCGATCTGTTCCGATTGTTCCATTACATACCGGAGCATATGGAACAGATACTGCCCAGTCCAGTCTGATCGAAAAGTACTACCGTTGCACCCGGCATCATGCCGGCTCACTCTGACCGGCGCACTCTGATACGGGTCAGACAGGAACGCTGTGCCGTGAAGGTCCTGGTCACCGGTTTCGAGCCGTTCGGTGCTTCGCCGCTCAACCCTTCCGGCGAGGCGGTATCCAGATTGCCGGCGACGCTCGGCCGGCTGACCCTGGCGACGCGGGTGTTGCCGACCGCATTCGGGCGGTCGCTCGATGCTTTGGCGGATGCGATCGAGACCTCTGCTCCTGACATCGTTCTGTGCGTCGGGCTTGCAGGCGGTCGCTCGGCGTTATCGCTGGAGCGGGTCGCGATCAATATCGACGACGCACGCATCCCCGATAATCTGGGCCGGCAGCCGATCGACCGGCCGGTAATCGCGGATGGCCCACCGGCCTATTTCGCGACGTTGCCGATCAAGGCCGCAGTGGCGGCATTGCGCAGCGCCGGCTTGCCGGCTGTCGTGTCGAATACCGCGGGCACGTTTGTCTGCAACCATGTCTTTTACGGATTGATGCATCTCGCCGCGACCCGCTTCCCGGCGATGCGTTGCGGGTTCCTGCATGTACCTTATCTACCGAGCCAGGCGGCGCTGCTTGACGGCGCTCCGTCGCTGGCGCTCGACGATATTGTGCGCGGCATCGAGACCATCCTGGCGGTGGCCGCCGCACGGCGCGGCGACATCGCCGTGTCAGAAGGCGCGATCAGCTAAGCGGAGCCGCCAGCCGATTGGAGCTATCGCGCCGCGCGTGCTATCACCGACGCCGAGGGCGCACCGTCGCGCCGAAACAACGCGGAGGGTGAGGCATGGTCGCGTTTCACGGCGCCAACATTGTCGTGACCGGCGGCACCGGTGCCTTGGGCATTGCAGTGGTCGCGGCATTGCGCGCGGCCGGTGCCGTGTGCCACGTCACCAACATGGTTGCCGCCGAGCTTGAGCATTACCCGCACCGCAACGACGCCGACGTTCGGGTAACGACCGGCGTCGATCTCGCCGACGAAGTTGCGGTGCGGCGGTTTTATGCCAGCCTGCCGCCGCTTTGGGGGTCGGTGCACCTCGCCGGCGGTTTTGCGATGTCGCCCGTCGCCGAGACCTCGGCGGTCGCGTTCGCCGACCAGTTTCAGATGAATGCACTGTCGTCGTTCCTGTGCTCGGCAGCAGCGATCCGCGCGATCCGCGGCCGCAGCCAACCCGGCCCGGGCGACAGCAAAGGCGGCCGCATCGTCAACATCGCGGCACGCCCGGCGCTGGAGCCGCGGCTCGGTTCCGGGATGGTCGCCTACACCGCTTCGAAAGCCGCGGTCGCCGCGATGACCGAGGCGCTGGCGCAGGAAACCGCCAACGAGGAAATCTGGATCAACGCGGTCGCACCCTCGATCCTTGATACGCCGGCCAATCGCGGCGCCATGCCCGACGCCGACCATAGCTGCTGGGTGGCGCCGAGCGCCGTCGCCGAAGTCATTGCCTTTCTGGCGTCGCCGGAAAACAAGGTGACGCGCGGCGCCATCATCCCGGTCTACGGCGGCGCATAGCCGGCGCTTAACGCCGTCGGGCATTGCGCATATCCTGCCGCCAGATACCCGAAGGGAGGGCGTTTCATGGCCAAGGGCATACTGATCGCAGCGATGAACATCGGCAACGCCGACGACGACGAGTTCCACGACTGGTACGATACCGAACACTTGCCCGAGCGGCAGCGTGTGCCGGGGTTCCTGGCATGCCAGCGCTGGATGGGCACGCAGGACAAGCGCGTGTCGATCGCGACCTATGATCTCGACACCATCGGCGTGTTGCAAGGCCCGGGCTACACCGCGATCGGCGGCGCCAATCTGTCGCCGTGGTCAAAGCGAGTGACAGGCCAGGTCGAGCGGCTGATGCGTTTCGAGGGCGAGCAGACCCTCCCCGGCGACCGCCTGCCGCCCGACAATGCCGGCGCCCTGCTGCTCAATTCGATGAATTGCGACCCGGCCGCCGAGGCAGAATTCAACGAATGGTATGACAAGGAGCACATTCCGGCGCTCGCCGCTGTGCCGGGCGTGCTGTGCGCCCGCCGTTTCCGCGCCACCAGCGCAAATCGGCGATACGTCGCGCTGTACCACCTCGTATCGCCCGACGTGCAGACAACCGCCGCCTGGAAGAGCGCCGCCGACACCGAGTGGACGCGCCGCATGCGGCCGCATTTCCGCGACCATCTGCGGGTCGTTTGCGCAAAATATACCCGCGCGGCCTGACGCGAGCCGGACAGCGCCAGCCCACCTCCTCGGCGCCGCACGATGCTGATCCATTGGGTGTCGAGTGGTGTGCTGTCGCCCCCGGCGCTGTTTATCACGCTGGCGCTGGCTGGTGCGCTACTAGCGTTGGTGTGGCGGCGCGGCGGTATCGCCCTGGTGCTGTTGTCGAGCCTATGCCTTTACGCCTGCGCTACCCCGGCACTGTCGACCTGGCTGCTGCGCCAGGTTGAAGGCCCGATATCGCCACCGCCTGATTTCCATGCGGCCCAGGCGATTATCGTGCTCGGCGGCGATGTCCGGTACGGCGACAATGCCGGGATCCCCGACGTTCTGGGACCGTTATCGCTGGAACGCGTTGCCTATGCGGCACAGGCCTATCGCGAACTGCATTTGCCCGTCATCGTCAGCGGCGGCAATACGCGCAACGACCAGCATCAGAGCGAAGCCGCGCTGATGAAGGCCGCGCTCGAAACCGATTTCGGCGTGCCGGTGCGCTGGGTCGAGAACCGGTCGCGCACGACTTGGGAGAATGCGGCTTTCCTGGCGCCGCTGCTGCACCGCGAAAATCTGACGAATGTGATCCTCGTCAGCCAAGCCTGGCACCTGCCGCGTGCGGTATGGACGTTCGAGCGTATCGGGCTGACCGTGCTGCCCTGGCCGATGCCGCGCACCGCCCCGGCCAAGGGAAGTTTCGACGATTTTCTGCCCAGCGTCGCGGCGCTGCATGACACGTCACATGCACTGCACGAGATGCTCGGCGACTACTACTACCGGCAGACCCATTGAGGCGGAACGGGGGACGGAATGGGGGTGGGGTCGGCGGCGCGTTTTAGTGCTATGATGCACAGCGAAAAGATTGTCGGGGAGCGCGGCCGATGCGCCGTCAGGACCAGATCGCCGAAGCGCGCAAGCTGTTTACTTATCTGGATCAGCGGACGACGGCGCTGGCCGACAGCATCTACCGCAACCCGGTAACCGATTACACCTGTCCCCGGCAGGCGGCCCATGAGAATGAGCTGTTTTTTCGCAACGGGCCGATCAATATCGGGCTCAGCGTGTTGCTGCCCAAGCCGGGCGACTGGATGACGCATGATTATACCGGCGTTCCGATGCTGTTCGTGCGCCGCGCCGATGGCTCGCTCGGCGGATTTCTGAATGCGTGCCGGCATCGCGGCGCGCGCGTCGCCGAAGGCAGCGGCAGCGGCGAAAAGGACTTTCGCTGCCCCTATCACGGCTGGTGCTATGGGCTTGACGGAGCGCTGATCGCGCGACCCGACGAACCGTCCTTTGCCGCGGCGGAGCGCGCGACGCACGGGCTGCGGCCGATTCCGGTCGTCGAGAAATACGGGATGATCTGGGCCGCGGCGACCCCCGAAGCACATTTCGACATTGACAATCACCTCGCCGGTCTCGGCCTCGATCTCGCGGCCTATCGGCTCGATACCTACCATCACTATGAAACGCGCGTGTTACGGCGGAAAATGAACTGGAAGCTCGCCGTCGATACGTTTGGCGAGACCTATCACCTGCAGCATCTCCACCCGGAAACGGTCAGCCCGCTATTTCACAGCAACCGCTGCACCTTCGATGCGTTCGGTCCGAACCATCGGATGGTTGCGGCGCGGCGCAATTTTGATGAACTGCGCGGCGTGCCGGAAGACCAGTGGGATGTATTGGACCACACGGTCGTGATCTCTGTGCTGTTCCCGAACACGGTCTTTACGTTTCAGCGCGACCATGTCGAAACATGGCATATGTTCCCCGGCACTACGGTGGACGACACCGTTATGTATGTATCGCTCTATATCCCGGTGCCGGTTGACAACCCGAAATCCAAGCAGCATTGGGACAACAACTTCAACATTTTGATGGCGACCGTCGAGTGCGAGGATTTTCCGACCTGCGAGGGCATGCAGCGCGGCTTTCATTCGGGTGCCCAGGATTCGATCGTGTTCGGGCGCAATGAACCGGCCTTGCAGCACTACCATCGCAGCATCACGGCGGCGCTTGCCGCTGCCGCGCCTCGGATGGCAGCCGAATAAGCTGCGTCGCGCATGGATCTGTCGGTCGTCATCCCGGTCAAGAACGAGGCCGGCAACATCGCCCCGCTTGTCGCCGAAATCACCGCCGCACTCGACGGCGCGGTACCCTATGAGATCGTCTATGTCGATGACGGCAGCGACGATGCCACCGTTGTCGAAATCAGCCGCCTGCAGATGACGGTGCCGCAACTCCGGCTGGTGCGGCATGCGCGCAGTTGCGGCCAGAGCACCGCGATCCGCAGCGGCGTCAAGGCGGCGCGCGGCATCTGGATCGCCACAATCGACGGCGACGGGCAGAATGACCCGGCGGATATTCCCGCCCTGTGGCAACTGGCGCAGGCTAGCCCAAACATACCGCCACTGCTGATCGCCGGGCACCGCGCGCGGCGGCGCGATACCTGGTCGAAGCGCAAAGCCTCGCGCATTGCCAACGCCGTGCGCCGCCGGATGCTGCACGACGACACGCCCGATACCGGCTGCGGGCTGAAGCTGTTTCCCCGCGCGCTGTTTCTGGATTTGCCGGCGTTCGATCATATGCACCGGTTTCTGCCGGCCCTGGTGTTGCGCGAAGGCGGCATTGTGCGTTCGGTGCCGGTCAATCATCGGCCGCGGCAGCGCGGGCTGTCGAAATACGGCGTGCTCGATCGCCTCGCGGTCAGCATCGCCGACCTGCTCGGCGTGATGTGGCTGCGGCGACGCGGCGTCCGGCCGCAACTTGTCTCCCACGATAGCGCAGCCGAACCGGCGGTCGCATCGGCGCGCGCAGCCAATACCGCGCCCGCCGAGCCAGTCGCGTGATACGCCACCGCGCCGCGATCGGCAGACTTGTACTGCTCGTCCTGCTGGCCGCCGGCGTGCTCGCGGCGTGGCGCTGGCGCGGGTTGTTCGACCCGCTTGCCTTGCCGGCGCTGATCGGCGCCAATCCCCTGGCACCCCTGGTTTTTCTGCTGATCCATATTGCCGCGAGCTTGTTCTTCGTGCCGCGCACCCTGCTGGCGGTCGGCGCGGGACTGGTGTTCGGCATGTGGTGGGGCATCGTCTGGGCGGCGACCGGCAGCGTCGCCGGTGCGATCGCCGGATTTCTCGCGGCGCGCTACATCAATGCCGGGTTTGTTGAAGGCTCTAACGCCCGTCGGGCCGAGTGGGCGCGCCTCGGGACGTTGCTGTCATATGTCGAGCGCGGCGGCTGGCGGGCCGTCGCCGTGGTGCGTCTGGTCCCGATCATCCCGCATAGCCTGAGCAATTACGCGCTCGGGCTGACGCGTGTGCGACTCGGCACCTACGCCGTCGGCTCGCTGATCGGGCAACTGCCGCTGACCATCGCCTATGCCGATCTCGGCGCCGCCGGGGGCCGCGCCCTGCTGGGCGGCGCCGGCTGGCGTCATGCGGTACTGTGGCCGAGCCTGATCGGCCTCACCGCCCTCGTGCTGTCATTGCTGATCCCGGTGCTGGCCCGCCGCCGTCTACGCCAGGCTTCCGGCGCGTAAATCACGGGGCCAACGCGGTGGGTTTTGGGCCGCCGGTTGCCCAATCGAGCAACTCGACCGTATGCACCACCGGCAGCGGCAGCCCGCCGGCAAGCTGCGTGATGCAGCCGATATTGCCGGCGGCGATCAGGTCCGCGCGGGTCAATGCGATATTGGCGAGCTTGCGCTCGCGCAACGCCGCGGCCAGTTCCGGCTGCAACAAATTGTAGGTGCCCGCCGAGCCGCAGCACAGATGCCCTTCCGGCACCTCGGCGACGGCAAATCCGGCAGCGACGAGCAGCGCCTTTGGCTCGCGGTCGATACGCTGGCCATGCTGCAAGGAGCAGGCCGAATGGTAGGCGACCCGTAGCGGTGGGATATGGTCGCCCGCCGCTTGCAATCCGAGTTCGGCGACGATCTCGCTGATGTCGCGCGTCATCGCCGCGATCGCCGCCGCCTTTTCGGCATAGGCTGGATCGTCGCGGAACAGGAACCCGTAATCCTTGACCATCGTACCGCAGCCCGACGCGTTGCTCACGACGGCGTCAAGCCCGCCCTCGGCCCGCGTCCGCTCCCACGCATCGATATTGGCTCGGGCCAGCGCGAGAGCCGGCGTTTCCTCGCCGAGGTGATGCACCAGCGCACCGCAGCAGCCGCTGCCTGCGGCGACGACCACCTCGACGCCGTGCCGCGTCAACAGCCGAATCGTCGCCTCGTTGATTGCCGGCATTAGTACTTGCTGTGCGCAGCCCGGCATCAGCGCAACCCGTATCCGGCGCACACCGGCCGCCGGAAATACCTGCGGCCGGTCGACCGGTGACGGGTTGGGCACGCTCGGCGGCGCCAACGCCAATAACGGCCGCAACCGCGGCGGCATCAGAGCGGCGAGCGGTTTCGCGATACTCGCCCCGAGCAGGGCCAGCCGCATCAGGGCCGGCCGGCTCAGGACCCGCCCGAGCATGCGCCGCAACACGCGCTCAAACCACGGCCGGCGGTAATGCTCTTCGATGTATTTGCGGCCGTGATCGACCAGATGCATGTAATTGACGCCCGATGGGCAAGTCGTCATGCAGGAGAGACACGACAGGCAGCGGTCGACATGCTTGACGGTCTCGGCGCTGGCCGGGCCGCCTTGTTCCAGCATGTTCTTGATCAGGTAGATGCGGCCGCGCGGACTGTCGAGTTCGTCGCCGAGTAGCACATAGGTCGGGCAGGTCGCGGTGCAGAACCCGCAATGCACACAGGTCCGCAGGATCTTTTCCGACGCGGCGGTGTCCGAATCGGCGAGCTGGGCGAGCGTAAAGTCGGTTTGCACGCTTAGCTGCCTTCGACCATGCGGCCGGGATTCAGGATATGATGCGGGTCGAACGCCTCTTTGACGCGGCGAGACAACGCGGCGAGCGCCGGCGGTTGCGGCTCGAACACGGCAATGCTGCGGCGCAGCCCCGGCGAACCCTTGACCAGTGTCGCATGGCCGGTGCCACGCCCATCCGCACCACGAATGGCGCCGCGGATGACGGCACTGCCGGCGTCGCCCGAATCAGGAACCGCTACCCACAGCAAACCGCCGCCCCAATCGAGAAACCACGCCGCATAAAGCATGCGCGCGATTGCCTCGGCTATTTCGACGCCGCGAGCCGGCGCCACCGAAATACGCCATACCGCCCGCGCATCCGATGCCGCCAGCGGCGGTGTGAGAGGCGCCGCCTCGCCGATCGCTCGCCAGAACGCGGCAGATTCCGATTCAGCCAGGGTCTCCGCCGCCTTCGTGCCGGCATGTTCGCGCAACAGGCTGGTGCGGCGAGCCGCGACCGACGGCGTCGGCCCTTCGATCCGCAATGCAACAATGCCGGCATCTGGCGCCGGCACCGCGAGGGGCATCGGGATTGCCGCCGGCAGGTAGGCGGCGCCGGAGACCTCATGCGGCGACCCGATCGCCGCAGACATCAGGCGTGACCCGGCGGCCGGCTCGAGGCCGGTAAACAACAGCGTTGCGACGGCCTCGGGCCGCGGCAACACTTTGACCGTAACTTCTTCGAGCGCCGCCAGCGTGCCGTAGGACCCCGCCATCAGCTTGCTCAGGTCATAACCGGTTACGTTCTTGACGACCTTGCCACCGGCCTTGAAGATTTCGCCGCGGCCGCTGACCCCGCAAAACCCCAGAAAATGGTCGCGCGCCGCACCGGCTTTCGGACGCCGCGGCCCCGAGAGATTGCACGCGAGGACTCCCCCAAGGGTCGGCCCGGTCGTGCCGCTTGCGCCGGCATCGAGCAGACCGCGCCAATCCGGCGGCTCAAAGGCCAGCATCTGCCCGGCCTCGACAAGCGCCCGCTCGATATCAGAGAGCGGCGTAGCAGCGGCAGCGGTCAGCACGAGTTCGTTCGGTGCATAATCCCGGATGCCGCTGAGCCGCGACAGGTCGAGGGTATGCGCGGTTTGCAACGGCCGTCCGAGGCGAGTTTTCGACGCGCCGCCAACCAATTCCAGCGGCTCCTGCACCACCAGCGCCGCACTGATGGCGTCGCGCAATTCGTGCAGGTCGGCGGGTGCGAAACGCGTCATGCAGAAGACTTAAACCCTCGGCACAGCGGCCGCCACGGTTTCGCGGACGGCGCGACGCCATCGCGTCCTCTGTGTGTCCTTCGCCCCCTTAGCGTCAATTTTCTAGAATCGCGGCAGGTCCGGGTGCGGCAGATGCCCAGCATGAACGTGCAGCCGGCCGAGTTCGGCACACCGGTGCAGTTCTGGAAAAACTTTGCCCGGGTTCAGCAGGCCGTCGGGATCGAAGGCGCATTTGAGGCGCTGCTGCTGCGCCAGGTCGATTTCGTTGAACATCGCGGGCATCAGGTCGCGCTTTTCGACGCCGACACCATGCTCGCCGGTCAGCACGCCGCCCACCGCGACGCACAGTCGCAGAATATCCGCGCCGAATTCCTCGGCTCGTTCGATCTCGCCCGGCTTGTTGGCGTCGTAAAGGATCAGCGGGTGCAGATTACCGTCGCCGGCATGAAACACGTTGGCGACGCCGAGACCATATTGCGCCGACAATTCGCGCATCCGAACCAGCACCTCGGCAAGCCGGGCGCGCGGGATCGTGCCGTCCATGCAGTAATAATCGGGCGAGATGCGGCCGACCGCCGGAAACGCCGCCTTCCGCCCGGACCAGAACGCAAGCCGTTCGGCCTCGTTGGTGCTGATGCGAACCGAGCGCGCATGGTTGTCGCGGGCGATGCCCTCGACCCGGCCGATCAGATGATCAACTTCGGTTTCCGGCCCGTCCAGTTCGACGATCAGGAGGGCCTCGACATCGAGCGGGTAGCCGACATTGACAAAGGCTTCGGCGGCATGAATTGCCGGCCGGTCCATCATTTCCATGCCGCCTGGAATGATGCCGGCGCCGATCACCGCGGCGACACAGTTGCCGGCATCCTCGGTCTCGGCAAAACCGATCAGCAGCGCTCGGGCCGTCGTCGGCTTTTTCAAAATACGCACGGTGACTTCGGTGACGACCCCCAGCAGCCCCTCGGAGCCGGTCATCACCCCCATCAGGTCGTATCCCTCGGCATCGAAATGCTTGCCGCCGAGGCGCACGACGTCGCCATCAATCAGCACGATTTCGAGGCCGAGCAGATTGTTGGTGGTGAGACCGTACTTAAGGCAATGCACTCCGCCCGAATTCTCCGCGACATTGCCGCCGATCGAGCAGGCGATCTGGCTCGACGGGTCGGGCGCATAATAAAAGCCGGCGCCGGCCACCGCATGGCTGATGCCGAGATTGGTGACGCCCGGCTGCACCACGACGCAACGATTGTCGTAGTCGATGTCGAGGATACGGTTGAATTTGCCGAGGCCGAGCAGCACGCCGTCAGCCAGAGGCAAAGCACCCCCCGACAGCGACGTACCGGCGCCGCGCGGCACCACCTTTATCTTTTCGTCACGGCAATAGCGCAACACCGCCGATACTTGCGCGACGGTCGACGGTAGCGCGACCACCAGTGGTGATTGGCGGTAGGCGGTCAGCCCATCGCTTTCGTACGCGCGGCGTTCCGGTTCGGAAACGATAACGCCTTCACCGGAGATGATCTGCCGCAATGCTGCAGCGATCTCGTCGCGCCGTGCGATGACCGCGACATCGGGCGCCGGCATTTCCATGTGTGGGGGTCCCGCGCGACCCGAGCGGTCAGCCCTGGCGGGCCTTGAAGCGCGGATTGACCTTGTTGATGACGTAGACGCGGCCTTTGCGCCGCACTACGCGACAATTCTTGTCGCGCTTTTTCAATGTCTTCAAAGAATTGACAATTTTCATAATCCAGTCCCTCGCGAGCCGCGGAACATAGGGAGCAGTCCGCGCGAAGTCAATGCAGGCCCACACCGGGATTCCGAGCGGCGCGAAAACCCATCGTGTTCGTCACCCCGGCGCGGTCCCGGCTGCTCGTCTTTTATTTCGCGGCCACGACCATCCGTTCGGCGCGGCGCACTTCCGGGGTATCATTGCGGCCGGCGAGGAATGCCTTGATGTTGCGGGTGGCCTGACGCAAGCGCTGGCGGTTTTCGACCAGCGCGATGCGGACAAAGCCCTCACCGTATTCGCCGAACCCGACCCCCGGTGCGACAGCCACATTGGCGCGCTCCAGCAGCAGCTTGGAAAACGCCATCGTGCCGAGCTTGCGGTATTCCTCGGGAATCGGCGCCCAGGCGAACATCGAGGCATCGGGCGGTGCGACATCCCAGCCGGCTTGCTTCAGCCCGTCAATCAGCACATCCCTCCGCGCCTTGTAGCGCTCGCGGATTTCCGCGACGCATTCCTGCGGGCCGTTGAGCGCCGCGGTCGCCGCGACCTGGATCGGCGTGAACGCGCCATAATCAAGATAGGATTTGACTCGGCCCAGTGCCGCGATCAGCCGCGCGTTGCCGACCGCGAAGCCGATGCGCCAGCCCGCCATCGAATAGGTCTTGCTGAGCGACGTAAACTCGACCGCTACGTCGCGGGCCCCCGGCACTTCGAGGATTGAGGGCGGCGGCTTGGCATCGTCGAAATAGATTTCGGCATAGGCGAGGTCGGACAGCACGATGATGTTGTGGTGCCGGCAGAAATCGACGATCTCCGCATAGAAATCGAGGTCGACAGTCTGCGCTGTCGGGTTCGCCGGAAAATTCAGCACAATGGCGAGCGGGGCCGGAATGCTGTGCTGCACCGCCTTTTTCAATTCACCGAGGAAATCGACCCCCGGCCCGATCGGCACATGGCGCACCGAGGCGCCGGCCATGATGAAACCGAACGCGTGAATCGGGTAGCACGGGTTCGGCACCAGGATCGTGTCGCCGGGCGCGGTAATCGCTTGCGCCAGATTTGCCAGCCCCTCCTTCGATCCCAGCGTGACGATGATCTCGCGCTCAGGGTCAAGCTCGACATTGAAACGCCGCGCGTAATATGCGGCATAGGCCCGGCGCAGGCCGGTAATGCCGCGCGAGGTCGAATAACCGTGAGTCTTTGGGTTCTGCACCGCTTCGACCAGCTTGGCGACGATGTGCGCTGGGGTCGGCCCATCGGGGTTCCCCATCCCGAGATCGATCACATCCCGGCCCTCAGCGCGAGCTCGTGCCTTCAACGCGTTGACTTCGGCGAAGACATAGGGCGGCAGGCGCTTGATGCGATAAAACTCTTCGGGCATGGCGACGATCGCAATACTTCAAAAGTTGGACGGAAACTCGATTTTACGGCCGCCGGACCGCGGTGGCGAGAGACGATCCGCTTCCTCACCTCACAAGCGAACGTTTTTCGACCGGCGTATCGCGTTTTCTTCAAGCCTTTCGGCTGCACCGCCTTCTGCGCGGCGCGGCAGCAGCCCCGATCAGGGTTCGTCAACCCGATAGCTGAAGGCGCCGAAGGCAAAACAGGTCAGCGAATTGGGCTTGATGCCGATCGGAACAAAGATGATTCGGTATTGCTCGATCTTGCTGTCGTAGCGCACGACCTTGCCTTCGAGGCGAATCGGGATCAGCTCGCGCTGCGCCTGAGCGCAGCCCTGCATGAAAACCTCGCCATAGCGCTGCGGCAACTGGCGCAACAGCGGCAATTCCGGGCGCGCCTGCTCAGGCAAAGACAGGAGGCGGGCAAATTTAGGGCCATAGACGATCAGAGCCGACCGCTCAATCACCGGATCGACCGAGATCAGAAAACGGTTCGACCAGTCCCTGCTGCTGATCTGATCAAGATCCAGTGCCGCAATCGTCGCCTCACTGCCGAGCACAGCGATTTTACGATCCCAATACGCCATCAGCCGCTCGGCTTCCCGGCGATCACCGTGGGTCGCGTCGCGATCGGTTTCCTCCCACCCCTCGATCCACGAGAAGTCAGAGGGGTTGCCAGCCATTTCGTCCTCCAGCCCTGTACTTTGCGACGCCCCAGTCGAATTTTCGACCAGTCATCATAACAGGCCGCACGGCGTCTTCAATTATGTCCAACAATTAAGTCCCGTGCCGCAGCCGGCCTGGCCGACAGTTGGCCCAACCCTGGCGCTACGTCCGTACGCCCAATGCGGCGAGACGACGCTGTGCGTCAATGGCCGTTGCGGGTGCCTCGGCCATCGCGGCATCCAGTCGGAAATCGAATTCCGTCGTCAGATAAGGGCCGGCAATGCCAGCCGCGGCGGCCCGTGGGTCGGGCGTTTCATGCCGGGTGAAATCAACCACCAACGCATCCTTCACGGCAAAAACCGCATCGCTGGCGAGATACGGGTCGGTGCGGTCGAAGATATGTGTGGTCACCGGCTCGTAGCCCGCAGCCGACACGACAAAATGAATATGCGCCGGGCGCCAAGGGTGCCGCCCCGTCGCCTGCAGCATTGCGCCGACCGGCCCGTCCGATGGAATCGGGTAATTGACCGGCCGCACCGTGCGCAAGAAATAGCAGCCGTCATCGTCGGTGCGGAATTTGCCGCGCATGTGCAGCCCGTCGAGCTTCTTGTCTTGCGAATCGTAAAGGCCATTGCTCTGCGCCTGCCAGACATCGAGTTCGGCGCCGGCGATCGGGCCCATCTGCACCAGCCATGATCCGGTCATTACCGAGCGCACGCCGTCATCGTCGACCAGCACGATGCGAGCGTTGCGCGTCGCCATGTAGACGTCCGTCGCCTGGACCAGCTGGCCGCCGGGCGCCGAACGGGCCGTTGCAAGATGCCCGGCGGCGTATTCCTCGGGGCTGCGCACGTCGAACACATAAAGCGTGCGCTGTGCCGCTTCGCCGGTGAGCCGGGCGAACGCCGCATCGTCGATGCGCTGGATGCCAAAGCGCGCCGCGACATCGTCGGCCAAGGCATGCGCCTTGGCGAGCCCTGCGGGCGACGGTACCGGCAGCGCCTCCTCGCGGCCGCGCGCCAGTTGCAGCCCGGCCAGCTCCCAGCCCATCGTGCCGTTTTCCAGCGCCATCACCGGGTTCGCCAGCCGCGCATTGCGCAGCGATTGCGCGCCGATGATGCTGCGGGTGCGGCCGGCGCAGTTGACGACAACCAGCGTGTCTGGTTCGGGCACCTTGTCGGGCACCCGGTAGACCAGTTCGGCGCCGGGGCAGTCGAAAGCGCCGGGAATGCTCATGTTGCGGAATTCACCGATCGGGCGGCTATCGACGATCAGCACTTTTTCACCGGCATCGATGCGCCGCTTCAGTTCGGCGGCGGCGATGTGCGGTGTGCCGCAGCGATGCTCGACCAGTTCGCCGAACGCCTTGCTCGGCACGTTGACGCCGGTGAACAGCTCGAACCCGGCCGCACCCCAGGCCGGTGCGCCCCCCGCCATGACCGCGACATCGCGATACCCGAGCGCGGCGAGTTTTGCGGCGGCCCGCTCCGCCAGTCCTTCGGCGCCGCCGTCATGCACGACGAGGCGCGTGCCGTGACGTGGTACGAGGTCGCCAATCATCAACTCCAGGCGGGAAAGCGGCACCGAATGGGCGAAAAACGGATGTCCCGCTTCGGAAAAGACGCCTTCCTCGCGGACATCGAGAAACGCGATCTCATCGCCATCGCGCAGCATCGCGCGCACCGCTTGCGGTGTGACGCGGTTGCCGGTTGCACCGTTATCTCCGCTGGTCGCTGCCATGCCTATCTCCCTGGCCCTGTCGTGACTCCAGCATAACAAGCCCGCCGCCATCAGGCGCGCCGCAAATCATCTGATCGGGTAGGATGCAGCGAACGGCCGGGCGCGGCCGACAAACAGGCGGAGGCATGCGATGCCCGGCGGACAGAACGGCGGACAGCCCGGCGGACAGAACGAGGAACAGCGCAACAAGACTGAAAATGACATCACCGCGGAGGTGCTGGCACGCTTCGCGGAAACGCCCGACCCACGGCTGCGGCAGATCATGCTGAGCCTGATCGGCCACCTGCACGCCTTTGTCAAAGACGTGGAATTGACCGAGGCCGAGTGGTTCCAGGCGATCGAAATCCTGACCGAAGCCGGCCGGATGTGCAGCGACAAGCGGCAGGAATTCATCCTGTTTTCCGACACGCTGGGCGTGTCGATGGTGGTCGATCTGCTCGACCACCGCAAACCCGAGGGCGCCACTGAATCAACGGTGTTCGGGCCGTTTCATCGGCTTGGCGCGCCGGAATTGCCGCCCGGCGGCAATATCGCGCCGCTCGACACGACCGGGATGCCGGCGCTGGTGAGCGGCCGGGTGCTGGACTTGGACGGCCGCTGGCCGGAAGTCTATGTGCTCGATGGCGGGCTCGCTGGAAGACCGCTGGTGCACGGCGCGGCGCGGCCTGCCATTTCGACGATGGAACAGGTCAAGACGGCAACAATCGCGCCGGCCGAACTCAAGGCGCTGCTCGACCAGGGTGAGGCAAGCATCGTCGATTTCGCATCGAGCATCGCCTATGAAGGCGGCCACATTCCCGGCGCATGGTTTGCGGTGCGCGCCCGGATGCCCGGTAGCCTCGCGCAAGTGACGCGACGGCGGGTTCTCGTGCTGACCTCGCCGGATGCGGCTCTCGCGCGGCTTGCCGCCGCAGACCTGATTCCGGCTGATCTTGCAGCGCATGGTTTTGCCGAAATGCGGGTGCTGGAAGGCGGCACTGCGGCGTGGCGCGATGCCGGACTGCCGCTCGTCAAGGACCGCGAGGCGATGGCCGATACGCCCGATGATTGCTGGCGCCGCCCCTATGACCCTTATGCCGGCGAAGGCGCGCGCGAACGCTATCTGCGCTGGGAGATCGAGCTGGTCCACCAGATCGAGCGCGAGGGCGATATCGGGTTCCGCGTTCCCGTCGACTGAGGCGACCTTGCTGCTCCCGCGGGCCGCCCTATGCTGCGCGCGCCGAAGACCACGGCGCATGCCGGTCACCGGTAGTGTCGCGAGGAACGGTAGGCCCGGCAGGATTCGAACCTGCGACAGCGCCGTTATGAGCGGCGAGTTCTAACCAACTGAACTACGGGCCCTTCTTACCGTGCCGCGATAATGTGAGACGCGACGCGGTGGGTCAAGCCGCGGGATGGCTGATATCTGGCGGCTTTCCTGGCATTTGCCAAGTTTCCTGGCATTTCCCGAGCGTCATTTCGCCTGCGGATAGCCGGCCTTGGCCAGGGCGTCGCCTATTTCGCCGAGGATCGCCGGATCGTCGATCGTGGCCGGCATGCGGTAATCTTCGCCATCGGCGATGGCGCGCATCGTGCCGCGCAGGATTTTGCCGGAACGGGTTTTCGGCAGGCGATCGACGACCAGCGCCGCCTTGAAGCTGGCGACCGGCCCGATCTGCCGCCGCACCATACCGACGACTTCGTCTTCGACCGCACCGGGCGGGCGGGCCACCCCGGCTTTCAGCACAACCAGCCCAAGCGGCACCTGCCCTTTGAGCGGGTCGGCAACGCCCATCACGGCGCACTCGGCGACATCGGGATGCGCCGCCACGACCTCCTCGATGCCGCCGGTCGACAGGCGATGACCGGCGACATTGATGATGTCGTCGGTGCGGGTCATCACGCTGATGTAGCCGTCGCCGTCGATAAACCCGGCATCGGCGGTCTGGTAATAGCCGGGATAGGTGTCGAGATAGGATTGCACAAACCGCTCGTCGGCCTGCCATAGCGTCGGCAATGCGCCGGGCGGCAGCGGCAGCTTGATCGCCAGCGCGCCGATCTCGCCAGGCGCCAGTTCCTTGGCGGCTTTGCCGGCCACCGGATCGGCCTCCAGAACCCGCACGTCCCAGCCGGGCACGGCGCGCGTGCAGGAGCCGTGCTTGACCGGCATTTGCTCGATGCCGAGGCAGTTGGCGCCGATCGGCCAGCCGGTCTCGGTCTGCCACCAATGGTCGATGACCGGCACCTTAAGCTGTTCCTCGGCCCAGGCGACGGTCGGCGGGTCGGCCCGCTCGCCGGCGAGAAACAGCGCGCGGAATTGCGACAGGTTGCGGGCGCGGATCAGCGCGCCGTCCGGGTCTTCGCGCTTGATTGCGCGGAACGCGGTCGGCGCGGTGAACATCACGCGCACTTTGTGCCGCTCGATAACGCGCCAGAACGCACCGGCATCCGGTGTGCCGACCGGCTTTCCCTCATACATGACTGAGGTGCAGCCATAAAGCAGCGGCGCATACACGATATAGGAATGGCCGACGACCCAGCCGACATCGGAAGCGGTCCAAAACACCTCGTCCGGCTGAACTCCGTAAATGTGGCGCATCGACCAAATCAGCGCGACCGCGTGCCCGCCATTGTCGCGCACGACGCCTTTGGGAATGCCGGTGGTGCCCGAGGTATAGAGAATATAGAGCGGGTCGGTGGCCAGCACCGGCACGCAATCGGCCGGGGCCGCCGCATCGGCAAGCTCCTGCCAGTCATGGTCGTGGCCCGCCACCATCTCGGCCCGGCACATCGGCCGTTGCAGTATCACCAGAGCTTGCGGCTTTGCGTTGGCTTCGCCGATCGCGGCATCGAGCAGCGGCTTGTAGGCGACAATCCGGTTGATTTCGACCCCGCAGGACGCCGCCAGGATGACTCGCGGCTTGGCGTCGTCGATGCGGGTCGCCAGTTCGTGCGCCGCAAAACCGCCGAATACGACCGAATGGATCGCACCGATGCGGGCACAAGCGAGCATCGCGATCGCCGCCTCCGGCACCATCGGCATGTAGATCAGGATACGGTCGCCCTTGACGACGCCTAATCCCGCCAGCGCGCCGGCAAACCGCGCGACACGGTCGCGCAGTTCGCGATAGGTAAAACGCTCGATCGTATCGGTGACCGGGCTGTCCCAGATCAGCGCTAGGCGCTCGCCGTTGCCGGCCGCGACATGGCGATCGAGTGCATTCCAGCAGGTGTTGAGCCGCGCTCCTGGGAACCAGCGATAAAATGGCGGCCGGCTGTCGTCAAGCACCCGGTCCCAGCGCCGCTCCCAATCGATTACTTCGGCCGCTTCGGCCCAGAATTGCTGCGGCTCAGCCAACGAGCAGCGATAGGTTTCAGCATAGGATTGCATGTTATCCTCCCGGCGAGTTGTTTGATGACGGCCGGCGCGAGTATCGTCAATTTCAGTATCGTGGGCTGCCGAGCATTCGGCCATCGGACATTTGAAGGAACGGAACATGCAGCGCACCGCGCAGTGCCATTGCGGGCAACTCAAGGCAATCGCGTCAGATGAGCCGGAGCGCGTCTATGTCTGTCATTGCATCGCCTGCCAGCGGCGCACCGGCGCGGTGGTGCATTCCGGTGCCGCCTATCCGAAGGAGCGGGTGCGGATCGAGGGTGAAAACAAGATCTACGCGCGGCTGGGGGATAGCGGCTTCGAAATCCGCTTTCATTTCTGCCCAAATTGCGGCACCAGCGTTTTCTGGGAAGGCGACCGCAACCCCGCGACGTGCGGCATCGCCGTCGGTGCTTTTGCCGATCCTGATTTCCCGGCGCCGACGTCGTCAGGATGGGAAGAATCCATGCATCGCTGGCTCGGGCTGCCGGAGGGGACACAGCATTTCCCCCAGGCACGGCGCTGAGGGATCGGCTTTGATGAGCGGCGACAATCCCTTCGAAACCAATCTCGACAGGAATGCGGCGAATTACGTCCCACTGTCACCGATCGGGTTTCTGCTGCGCGCGGCCGCGGTTTATCCGCAGCGGGTCTCCGTCATTCACGGTGCGCGCCGCTACACCTGGCAGCAGAGCCTCGAACGCTGCCGCCGGCTGGCGGGCGCGCTGACGGCGCGCGGCATCGGCCGCGGCGACACCGTGGCGTTGATGGCGCCCAACATCCCCGAAGCCTTTGAGGCGCACTTTGCGGTGCCGATGGCCGGCGCCGTCCTGAATGCGCTGAACATCCGGCTCGACGCCGAAACGATCGCCTTTATCCTCAAGCACGGCGACGCCAAGGTGCTGCTGACCGACACCGAGTTCGCGCCGGTGATCGGGCGCGCCCTGGCCTTGCTCGACCAAAAGCCGCTGGTCATCGACATCGCCGACCCGGAAGGACCGGGCGGCGAACGGCTCGGCGAGACCGATTATGAGGCGTTGCTGAACGAGGGTGACCCGGCTTTCGCAGAACTGACGCCCGGCGATGAGTGGGACGCGATTTCGCTGAACTATACGTCGGGCACGACCGGAAACCCGAAAGGCGTGGTCTATCATCATCGCGGCGCCTATCTGAACGCGCTTGGCAATATCCTCGTCTGGAGCATGCGGCAGCATCCGGTCTATTTGTGGACACTGCCGATGTTTCACTGCAACGGCTGGTGTTTTCCCTGGACGATAACCGCGCTCGCCGGCACGCATGTCTGCCTGCGCCGGGTCGAGGCGGCGGCGATCTATGATGCAATCGAGCGCCACGGCGTCACCCATCTGTGCGGCGCGCCAGTCGTGATGAACGTGCTGCTGCACGCGCGCAACGAAAAGCTGCCGCGGCCGGTCGAGATGATGACCGCCGGAGCCGCGCCGCCCGCCGCGGTGATCGGCGGGATGGAGGCGCTCGGGTTCCGCATTACCCATGTCTACGGACTGACCGAAGTTTACGGGCCGGCGGTGATCTGTGCCTGGCACGACGAGTGGGACGAATTATCGGGCGACGAGCGCGCCCGTCGCAAAGCACGCCAGGGCGTTGCCTATCCGGTGCTCGACGGGCTGACGGTCGCCGACCCGCAAACGCTCGTTCCGGTGCCGCAGGACGGCACGACGATGGGCGAAATCTTCATGCGCGGCCATATCGTGATGAAAGGCTATCTGAAAAACCCCTCCGCCACCGACGAAGCCTTTGCCGGCGGTTGGTTTCACACCGGCGACCTCGCGGTGGCGCATCCCGACGGCTATATCGAGATCAAGGACCGCTCAAAGGACATCATCATTTCAGGCGGCGAGAACATCTCGACAATCGAGGTTGAGGATGTGCTCTATCGCCACCCCGCCGTGCTCGAAGCCGCTGTCGTTGCACGCCCCGACCCGGATTGGGGCGAAACGCCCTGCGCCTTTGTGACGTTGAAGGACGGCGCCGCCGCCGAACCCACGGATATCATCACGTTTTGCCGGCAGCATCTGGCGCATTACAAGGCACCGCGGCATATTATCTTTGGTCCGCTGCCCAAAACCTCGACCGGCAAGATACAGAAATTCGTTTTGCGGCAGCAGGCGAAAGAAAGCGCCTGAGCGTTCAGAGTGAAATCAATTCTGGATAGCGGGAGCACGGGAAATGGGTGTCTTTGATGGGCTTTTGTCTTTGTTCCGCGGTTCGAGCAAGCCGCCGTCACCACCGCCCGATCCGGTGCCGCCTCAGCTCGATCCAGCGTTGCCGCAGCCTGATCCATTGCCGCCGGCCATGACGGACACGCCCGGTTCCTGGCAGGACAGCCCGCCGCCTGCGATCCCCCAATCCCAGAACGTCTCTGCGGCGACGGTCGCCGATCCGGTTGCGCAATCGCCGGCCTGGCTCACCCGCGACATTCAGCGCAAGGCGAAATGGCTGCCCACCAACATTAAGAATCAAGGGCTGTCCGCCGCGTTTCAGCAGCGATGGGAGGCACTGCCGCCTGATCTGCAGGGGGCGCTGGTGCAAATGAGCATCCCGTCGTGGATGATTGCGCTGGTGCCGATGGACGCCGACAAGCAGGACGAAATCCAGAAGCAATTTCGCTTTATGGTCACGCTCGCGGGTGCACCCCCTGGCAACCGCATTGCCGCACGCGCCGAGCAGATTCTGATCTTTGCCGGCTCGGCGCAACTACCGACGCCGGGCGACAATCAGACCGGTGCGAGCCTCGGCGCGGAGGGCTGCACAGCGGCGATCTCGAAATATGTGCTGGCGCAATTAAAGCGCGAATTTCCGCAGGAACTGGCCGGCATGAGCGATGCGCTCACGACGTGCCAATCCTCGGCGCAGATGCGGCCGTTGTTCGAGCAGGCCGCTAACGCTTCGGTCGTCGAGATCGTCAGCCGGCCGTTTGCGCAACTGCAGCCCGGCGATTTTCTGCCCGGCAGCATAACGATCGGCCAGAAACCCGGCGGCACACATGTTTTCGCCTGGACGCGCATCCCCGCCGGCTGGCAATGGGCGGCGAACGATCTAATGGCGGTCGGCAATACCGGGCTGCCGCAATTCGGCGACAGAATGATCCTCGCCCAGGAATATGTGACCGAAAACCCCGAACTGCCGGGAGAACTCGAGCATAATCAGCACGGCCCCATCAATAGCAGCAACGTGATCTATAAGAATGGGCAACCGGATTTGAGCGATCCACGCACTAATGTCTATGCCGCCAAGGGAAGCAACTTCGTCCTGGTGCGGCTGCTCGACCGGCAAGCCGCCACAGCTTAACTGCCACGGCTTAACGGCCACGACGAAGCTGCGCGCGATAGGCGACGGCTTGGGCGCGACAGGCAACAAAAAAGCCGGAGAGCTGAAACCCTCCGGCTTTTTCAAACAAGATGGCGTGCGTGGCGCGTCTAATGCTTCTCCAGTTGGAACAATTCGTCCTTGATGCGGAGTTTCTGGCGCTTCAGATCGACAATCGCCTCATGGTTGGGCATTGGCCGATGCCCCTCCTCATCGATGGCGCGCTCGAGCGAAGCATGCTTTTCTCTGAGCTCCTCGATGCGATCCTGCTCCGACATGCACCGTCCTCCTGATCTATTCTACAGCGACCGATGGTAGCGCCGAAGCGCCGCGCCGGCCAGAGTCTCAGCCCCATTGATCGAAATAGTGTGCCGCGAGGCGCTTTGCAGGAGGACGCTTTGTCCGGGCAGCGATTACCCCAGGCAGAAGTGCCGCAGCCGCGGCTGATCGTCGGCATCAGCGGTGCGTCCGGTGCGGTTTACGGCGCCCGCCTGTTGGCATTGCTCCAGCCGCTGCGGGTTGAAACCCACCTTGTGATGAGCCGCTCGGCAGAGGTGACGCTGGCACTCGAAACCAACCTGAAGCCGGCCGATTTGCGCGCCCGCGCGGATGTCGTGCACGCCGTCGGCGATCTCGCAGCGCCGATTTCGTCGGGATCGTTCGCGACGATCGGCATGATCGTCGCGCCATGCTCAATCCGCAGCATGGCCGAAATCGCCACTGGCATGACGACGACGCTGCTGTCGCGCGCCGCCGATGTCGTGCTGAAAGAGCGGCGGCGGCTGGTGCTGATGGTGCGGGAAACGCCGCTGCATACCGGGCATTTGCGCACAATGACGGCGCTGTCCGAAATGGGCGCGATCATTGCACCGCCGGTGCCGGCGTTTTACGCCAAGCCGCAAAGCCTCGACGAGATGATTGACCAGACGCTCGGCCGGGTGCTCGATCTGTTCGGCATCGATGCCGGCACCGTGCGCCGCTGGGGTGAGCCGGCCGCTGTACCGCCGTTGCGCGCATAGCCGCGTCGGACTTCCAAGATCAGTGCCGACGCAGCAATGCCGCCAGCTCCCTACGGAGAACAGCCGCTTGCGGCAGTGCTGCGTGCTCGCCAAGGATGAGCGCCAGGTTGGCCGCGGCAGCAGCAGCCAACGCATCCGCCGCGAGATGCGGCGCGACAGCGCCGCCCAAGCAAGCCGCCAGGCGATATTGCACGACGCGCTCGGCAGCGAGCTCGACGCCTGCCATTCGCCGCCGCAGCGCCTGCATCTGCGCATCGTCATCCGTCTTCAGTCCCTGTCGGAGCCGACGCAACGGTGTAATCACCACGGTGTCGAGAGGTTTGACGGCCTCCCTGATCCGTGAAAGATCGGTGGCAGTGAGGTACCGGCCCCGGACGCTGCCGAGCCACAGCCCGAACAATACGATGTTGACGTTGTGCTCAGCCCGGTTCTGCAGCGCCAAAAGCGCTTCGGCAACAGCAGGCCGGGCATAGAAGGTCAGCGAAAATCGCCAGAACGCCTCTCCCAAACGACTGGCGCCATTCGCCGGGTCCTGGTCGTGCATCACATCGACGAAACCGGCGGGTTTCGTGCTATATTGACGGGGCAATACACCACCGCTGTCCCCCTGCATCACGCGTGACTATTTTCGATGGATCTCGACATTGAAGCCCTGAAAGCAAAGCTCGCCGAGCTCAGGACGGAGCACCGCGACCTTGACGATATCATCGCGCGCGTCAGCGAACGCGGCCCGTTCGACCAGCTTCAACTGCAACGCCTGAAAAAGCGCAAGTTATTGCTGAAGGATCAGATACTAAAGATCGAGAGTGAGTTGCTTCCGGACATCATTGCGTAACGCCGCTATTCAACGCCGGCGTGCACAATGGTGCGCTTTTGCTGATACATTGCCCGGTCGGCAAGTTCGATCGCGTGTTGCGGATCGTCATTCGCCGAAAATGCGTGGATCCCATAGGCAGCCGACACCGGGATCATGACGCCGCCCCAATTCAGCGGCGTCCGGGCAATCGCGGTTGCCAGCACCGCCGCTTTGTCATGGGCCTGCGCTTCGTCAGTCTGCGCCAGGATCACGCCGAATTCGTCGCCGCCGAGCCGCCCTGCAACATCGCTCGACCTGATGTTGTCGCGTAAGACCGTCGCGACGTGCCGCAGCGCGGCGTCGCCGGCGGGATGGCCATGCTCGTCGTTGATCAGCTTCATGTTGTTGACGTCGAAATAGACGACCGCCGCCGGTACGCCGTAGCGATGCGTAAAGGCGATCATGCGCGTCAGTTGCCGCACAAACGCGCGCCGGTTGGCGACCGGGGTCAGTGCATCTTCGTCGGCGAGCCGCTCCAGCGAAGCGATGCGGCTGCGCGCTTTGGTGAGATCGTCGTGCAACCGGTCGCGTTCGCCGACCAGCCGCGCAATCGCCTCGCGTAATTCCGGCGGCAGCGCCTCTTCGGTCAAGCCTGTCACCCCGAGTGCACCAATCCACTCGCCGGCTGCCACCGCGTTGCGCGACTGACGGCGATGATGGCCATCGGCGTTTGCATCAGCAGGCTTTGAAGCACGCCTTGGCATGTCCAACCGATCCTTGCATGCGAGCGCGATAGGGCCTCGAAAGCCCCCTTATAATAGATAGATAGGAAATCCTTGCAGCGAATTTAGCGGGCGCCCACCGCCACGCAGACATTCCGGCACGACAGCTGTCCGCCCTGCTTGTGAGGCGCGGCACCGCTTCTATAATCGCCGTTTGGCGGTCTTTCCGGGCGAAGGGAGCGACATGAGCGAGGCGGGCTGTGCAATCGGCATCATCATGGGCAGTCAATCCGATTGGGAAACGATGCAGCATGCTGCCCAGACCCTTGACCGGCTCGGCATCGCCTACGAAACCCGCATCGTATCGGCGCACCGTACGCCCGACCGGCTTTACGAATACGCCCGCACCGCCCGGTCGCGCGGCTTGCAAGCGATCATCGCCGGCGCCGGCGGCGCGGCGCACCTGCCGGGCATGGCCGCAGCATTGACGCCGGTGCCGGTGCTCGGCGTGCCGGTTCAGAGCCGTGCCCTGCAAGGCCTCGACAGCCTGCTGTCGATCGTCCAGATGCCGGCCGGCGTGCCCGTGGCGACCTTTGCGATCGGCCAGGCCGGAGCGGTTAACGCGGCATTGTTTGCTGCCGCCATCCTGGCGCTGACCGACCCGTCGGCGGCGCAGGCGTTGGATGGCTGGCGGCAGACGCAGACCGGCGCCGTCGCGGAAAGCCCGGTCAACAGCTGATGCTGCGGCCCGGCAGCACGATCGGCATTCTCGGCGGCGGGCAACTTGGCCGCATGATCGCGATGGCCGCCGCCCGCCTCGGCTATCGCACGCATGTCTTCGCCAGCGAACCGGATTCGTCAGCCGCACAGGTGACCTCCGCCGCGACGGTCGCTTCGTTCGGCGATATGGCGGCACTCGACCGGTTTGCCGCGGCGATCGATGTCGCGACCTGCGAATTCGAAAACGTACCCGCCGAAGCGTTGCACCGGGTGGCGGCGCAGCGGCCGGTTCTGCCGCGTCCGGAAATTCTGGAAATCGCGCAGGACCGGCTGCGAGAGAAAAATTTCCTGCGCTCGATCGGCGCCGCAACCACCGATTTCCGCGAGATAACGGACGTGGCGGCCCTGACGCAGGCCGCAGTCGAATTGGGACGGCCGGCGGTGCTCAAGACTGTCCGGTTTGGTTACGACGGTAAAGGGCAGGTCATGCTGACCGCCGGTATGGCGGCTGACGAGGCGTGGCGCCGCATGGGCGGCAGGCTCGGCGTTCTCGAAGGCTTTGTCGATTTCGCCTGCGAGGTTTCCGTCATCATTGCGCGCACCGCAGAGGGCACGATCGCCGCCTACCCGCCGGTCGAAAACCGCCACGTCAACCATATCCTGGATACGACGGTCGCCCCGGCTCAGATCGCACTGGAAACAGCAGCCGAAGCCGACAGGATCGCCCGCCTGATTGCCGAGCAGCTCGGCCTTGTTGGCCTGCTCGCGGTCGAGATGTTCGTCACGCGGTCGGGAACAATCCTCGTGAACGAACTGGCGGCGCGACCGCACAATTCCGGGCATTGGACGATTGACGCCTGCCTCACCAGCCAGTTCGAGCAACTCGTCCGCGCGATTTGCGGCCTGCCGCTAGGACCCACCGCGCATCATTCCGACGCCGAGATGAAAAACCTGATCGGCGACGATGTCGCCAACTGGCATGAGGCGCTTGGCGATCCCGACGCCAAGCTGCACCTTTACGGCAAGACGCGGGTTCGTCCGGGCCGCAAGATGGGCCACATCACCCGGCTCAAACCATTGGCGTAAACTCAGCGTGACGGGCGCAGCAGCCGGAACGGGTTGGGCATTGCCTCCGCGGCGGCGACGGCGCGCTGGCGCAATCCGGTCAAACGGTGCAAATCTGCCAGCCGGCGATCGATAAAGGCCTGCGTATCGGCGAAGTCAGGCGAACGATCCTCGAGCCAATAAAGCGTCGCCGCTGTGTGCAGCGCGGCCAGTGTCATGCGCTTGGTGTAAAAGCTGAAATCGGTCGCCGTATCACCGACGCCGTACCACACCGCATCGACCGTCTCATAAACCAGCAGCAGGCTGAGAGGCGCGTTCTGCGGCATCGCCAAAACCGAAAGCCCGCGGCGCACCGCCTCACGCCACGGCAACAGCACCTCGAACCGCAGGCGCAAGGCCAGCGCGACACGGCGCGACAGGCCGCCCGGTTCGTCGGCCCCGGCAGCCAGCCGTTCCAGCATCTGGCGGTCCGCCCAGCGGCTGAACGCCGTGACGAGGTCGCCCGCGCCCAGTGGGAACAATGCACGCGCCTCGGCCGGAGCCATATCGATGCGCTGCGCCGCACCGCGCAAGGCACGGGTCGTCCAGCCGTCAAACGCGACATCGGGCAGGATCGCAGCGATCAGGCGCTCGCGGTCGCGCTCGGCCTGCGGGCTTTTCATGCCTCGGCCCTGTCGGCGAGAAATGCCACGAGATCGATCGGGTGGCGCTGCAATTCCTCAATGTAGACCAACAAACGCAGATCGGTCATGCGCTGCGGGTACAGCAGGCCGTCGAGATGGTCGCATTCGTGCTGGACGACGCGGGCATGAAACCCGGCGGCCTCGCGCTCGATGAGGCTGCCGTCGAGCGCCAGCCCGCGATAGCGGATTTGCAGATGCCGCGGCACCACGCCGCGCAAGCCCGGCACCGACAGACAACCCTCCCAACCAAGCGCGCGCTCGTTGCCGACCGGTTCGATGACCGGGTTGATCAGCACGGTCAGGTCCTGTTCGGTGTCTCCCGGCAAATCGCTAAGCCGCTCGCCGCCGACCTGGAAGACGACGATGCGGTGCGGCGCGTGAACCTGCGGCGCCGCGATGCCGGTGCCGCCGGCATCCTCCATTGTCTCGATCATGTCCTCGACCAGCCGGCGTACCCACGGCGCGGTCGGATCGTCGACCGCAGCGGCGGGAGCGCGCAGCACCGGATGCCCCATACGGGCGATTTTCAATAGAGCCATGCATTGAATATGTAGCGCCCGGCCGCCGCGGTAAAGCCACGCGGCTTCACAGGGAGAGATAGAGGTGCTAAGTGTTAGCCCTTATGGCTGCGCTATCGGCGCGGCGCCCTCGTGCCAACAGCGGAGTGATGTCCCCGTGCAAGTCCTCGTTCGCGACAACAACGTTGATCAGGCCCTGCGGGCCTTAAAGAAAAAAATGCAGCGCGAAGGCGTGTTCCGGGAAATGAAACTCCGCCGCAATTACGAAAAGCCCTCCGAACGCCGCGCCCGCGAAAAGGCTGAAGCGGTGCGCCGCTACCGCAAATTGCTGCGCAAGCGCATGGAGCGCGAGGGGTACTAGGGGCACCCGGGCAACTCTCTGATGGATATGGCTTTCTACAGCCTCCTTGATGAGGACGTAGAAAGACTGAAAAATTTCGGCACTAAATTTTCGTGATACGCTAATCACGCATAAATTACGCAGTTAGTCCGACTGACGCCGTTCTATAGTGCGTCTCAAGATCAGATTTGCTGTGACGCCGCTGCGTCATCCCGGCGGAGGCCGGGACCCACTTTTCAGCAACTCCCAAACGGCCCGTTGGGTCCCGGCCTCCGCCGGGATGACGACTATTTTCGATCAGTGCGGTCGAGGCCCAATAGAGCAAGCGAGAGTAACCGATCAGCTCTACTCCAGCGACTTGACGATTTCCTCACACATCTTTTTGGCGTCGCCGAACAACATCATCGTGTTGTCGCGGAAGAACAATTCGTTCTCGACGCCGGCATAGCCTGACGCCATCGAGCGCTTGACGAACAGAACGGTCTTGGCGCGCTCGACGTCGAGGATCGGCATGCCGTAGATCGGCGATGTGGTGTCCGTCTTGGCGGCCGGGTTGGTCACATCGTTGGCGCCGATCACAAAGGCAATGTCGGTCGCCGCGAAATCGCGATTGATCTCATCGAGTTCGAGAACGTCGTCATACGGCACGTTGGCTTCAGCGAGCAGCACATTCATGTGCCCCGGCATGCGCCCGGCCACCGGGTGGATCGCGTAGCGCACCTTGACGCCATCTTTTTTTAGGTCGTCGACCATCTCACGCAGCGCGTGCTGCGCCTGCGCCACAGCCATGCCGTAGCCCGGCACGATGATGATCGATCCGGCGTTTTTCATAATGAACGCGGCGTCCTCGGCGCTGCCGGATTTGACAAGGCGGTCGCCGACGCCCTGACCGCCGCCCGCCGCGGCCGCCTCGCCGCCGAACCCGCCCAGGATCACATTGAAGATCGAGCGGTTCATCCCCTTGCACATGACATAGCTGAGGATCGCGCCCGACGAACCGACCAGGGCGCCGGTGATGATCAACAGGCTGTTGGACAGCGTAAAGCCGATGCCGCAAGCCGCCCAGCCGGAGTAGGAATTGAGCATCGAAATCACGACCGGCATGTCGGCGCCGCCGATCGGCATGATCAGCAGAAACCCGAACGCCAATGCCAGCAGCGTCAGCAGCCAGAACGCCGCCGGCGATTCGGTCGTGACGAACACCGCGATCAGCGCGATCAGCAGCACGCCGAGCGCGGCGTTGAGCAGGTGCTGTGCGGTAAAGGTCAGCGGCGCGCCGGACACCAGCCCCTGCAATTTCGCGAATGCGACGATCGAGCCGGTAAAGGTGATGGCGCCGATCATCAGCCCAAGCGCCATTTCGACAAGGCTAGCCTGATGAATCTGCCCGGTGACGCCGATGCCGTAAGCCTCCGGCGCGGCAAACGCAGCCGACGCGACGCACACGGCGGCAAGACCGACAAGGCTGTGAAACGCGGCGACCAGCTGCGGCAGTGCCGTCATCTGGATCTGGCGCGCGATATAGGTGCCGATCGAACCGCCGATCACGAGACCGAGCAGGATCAGCCACCAACTCACCACCGCCGGGGTCGCCAGCGTCGTGCCGACCGCGATCACCATGCCGGCAATGCCGAAGAAATTGCCGTTCCGTGCCGTATCCGGCGACGACAGGCCGCGCAAGGCCATGATGAAACAGATCGAGGCGACCAGGTACAGGAAGGCTGAAAGATTCTCGCTCACCGCCGCCCCGCTACTTTTTGCGCTGAAACATCTGCAGCATTCGCTGGGTAACGATAAAGCCGCCGAAAATATTGACCGCGGCCAGGGTCACCGCAACAAACCCCATGACCTTGGAAAAGCTGACGCCGACCGGCCCGGCGGCGATCAGCGCGCCGACGATGATGACGCTCGACACGGCGTTGGTGACGCTCATCAGCGGCGAATGCAATGCCGGGGTCACCCGCCACACGACGTAATAACCGACAAATACGGCGAGTACGAACACCGTCAACTCAAACACGAACGGCGTGCCGGCATGAACGCCGTGCTGCGTCACCATCGTCAGTTGCTGCGACAGCGCGTCGAGATTGTGCGACAAGGCATTGGCATCGCCGGCGAGTTCGCCGGCCCGTTGCGAAAGTGTTGCGGGGTCTGCCATGACGTCTCCGTCAGCCGGCCGTGCCGGGCGTTGCCGGTAATGTTTCCGGGGCCGGCGTCGGAACAAAGGAGGGATGGACGACGGCGCCGTCGAGGGTCAACAGCGCGGCCTTGACGATTTCATCCGACGTGTCGATGCGCAACTGGCCTTCCTTGACGATCAGCGCCAGAAACGCCAGCAGGTTGCGCGCGTAAAGCTGGCTGGCGTCGACCGGAATGCGCGATGGCACATTGAGGTGTCCGACCAGCTTGACGCCGTTGGCGGTGACCGCGATTTCACCCGGACGGCTGCCTTCGACATTGCCGCCGGCCTCGACCGCGAGGTCGACGACGACCGAGCCCGGCGCCATCCCGGCGACCATCTCACCGCTCAACAGCACAGGCGCGCGGCGCCCGGGTATCAGTGCCGTACAGATCACGATATCGGTGCGACGCAGCGCTTCAGTAATCTTTTCGCGCTGCCGGCGCTGGTAATCCTCGCCCATTTCGCGGGCATAGCCGCCGGCCGTCTCGGCGGACCGCGCCGCCGCCTCGTCGACTGTGATAAAGGTCGCGCCAAGGCTTTCGACCTGTTCCTTGGCAGCGGCGCGCACATCGGTCGCGCTGACGATCGCGCCGAGCCGCCGTGCGGTCGCGATTGCCTGCAACCCGGCGACCCCGGCGCCCATCACCAGTACGCGGGCGGCCTTGATCGTGCCGGCTGCGGTCATCATCATCGGCAACGCGCGGCCGAACTCCTCGGCGGCGTCAAGCACCGACTTGTAGCCGGCGAGGTTCGCCTGCGACGACAGCACGTCCATCGTCTGGGCGCGAGTGATGCGCGGGATCAATTCCATCGCGACGGCGGCAATGCCGGCATCGGCGTAGGCCTTGACCTCGTCGGCATGATCCAGCGGCGCGAGCATCCCGACCAGCGCCGCACCGCGGCCGATCAGCCGGAGCTCGCCGGCCGCGTCACCCAGTATCGGGCGCTGCACCTTAAGAACGATGTCGGCACCGTTCAGCGCCGCCGCCGCGTCGCCGACGATCGTCGCTCCGGCGGCGCGATATGCGTCGTCGGTGAAGTAGGCCTGTGCTCCGGCGCCGCTTTCGACGGCCGGCTCAACACCCATTCCGACCATGCCCTTGACCGTATCGGGCGATGCCGCGACACGCCGCTCGTGCGCACGCCGTTCCTTGATGATGGCGATCTTCATCGCCTCCCGTTTCCGTTGGCTGTTGGAACCTGATGTAATGATGTTGCCGGCTGTTCAGGGCACCGATGCAGCGAAGTTGCGCTCGCCTGGTTACGCATGTCCGCGATCAATCGCGAGGGTCAAACGCGAAGCTGGGTTCCTCTGGTGGCCGCCATTCGCATGATGAAAATCCGTCCGGTAGGTAGCGTACGCTGCTGCTCTGCACAATGGCGCGAGCCGGCGAATTTGAAAAGGGCCAACCCCGCATGGGTGCGCCGCCCCAGCCAATCGGCCATGCGGCCGATTTTTTTCCGCGGATTGGAGCCGCCTCGCGGGCATGCTAGGATTTAGCGATGCGTTCCGCCTCTGCATTCAGCGTTGCACACCCGGTTTATCGAGGGCCGCGCGCTGAGGGTCGTTCGTGCCATCACCGCCAACCGCGATACGCGCCCGGTCGCGGACCGGAATAAACCACAAGGAGGCGCGTTGTCGTTTCGTTGGAAACAAGCGGAGCCGGTATCTCGCCAGGCTGAACGCAAAACACCGGCAAGCAGCCGGTTCGGCGATCAGCTGATAGCGGTGTTGCCGAGACTGCGCCGGTTTGCTCGCGGCCTGACCCGGTCGGTCACCGAAGCCGATGATCTCGTCCAGGCCGCGTGCGAACGAGCCTTGATGCGTGAGCATCAGTTTCAGGAGGGTACGCGGTTCGACAGTTGGATGTTTCGTATCGTGCAGACCATTTGGATCGATCAGCTACGCGCCCGCAGCGTCCGCAAGGAAGATGACGAGGTCGCCGAAGAACGCCTCGGAACCGATGCGCCGGTGCGGCGTGTCGAGGCACGCATTGCCTTGGCCGAGGTCAGAGAGGCGATCGATTTGCTGCCGACCGACCAGCGGGCAACCCTCATGCTCGTGACCGTCGAAGGGCTCAGCTACAAGGAAGCGGCGGAGGTGGCAGGCGTGCCGGTCGGCACGATCATGAGCCGCCTCGCACGGGCGCGGGTGGCGTTGCAGCAGCAACTGGATGCCGGCGGAGGGATCCGCGGGAGGACGAAAAATGCAGAAGCGCAGTGACGAAGCGCACAGCGACGAGGCGCTGATCGCCTATCTTGACGACGAACTCGACCCTGTAGAGCGGCAGCACGTCGAGGCCTGGGTCAGTGCCGATCCAGCTGGACGCGAGCGCCTCGCGGCCCTGGCCCAGTCGGGCGATCTGGCGCGCCACGCCTATGCGGATATCATCAACGAACCAGTGCCGGAGCGGCTGCTTGCCGCTGCCCGCGGCGAAACGCTTGACGGGGAAACGCTTGACGGGGAAACGCTCGGCAGTGATCGGGCGTCGCAGGAAGCGCAAATTCTTATGTTGAAGCGGCCGGAACGTACCGCCGCACCGATGCAGCGCCGCTGGTATTATGGGCTCGCCGCAGCGGCCGGGCTGTTTGGCATCGCGTTCGGCGGCGCCGGCAGCTATCTCGGCCTGACGCTGTTCAACACGGCCGGCTCCGCGGGTCGCCAGGCAATGGCCTCCGAGGCGAACAATATCTGGCTTGATAACGCGGCGGGTTACTACAAGCTTCTGGCGAATGCCGGCGACAACAAGCTGATTGACGTGCCGGCCACCAATGATCCGCGCGAGGCGCTGCAAAAAATCAGCCAGAGCCTGCCGCAGCAGATGCGGCTGCCGGATCTGAAGCCCTGGGGGCTGACATTCCGCGGCGCGCGCCTGATCGTTGTCGATGGGCGGCCGGCGGCGCAACTCGTCTACGGCACCGACAACAAGGCGATCGGCTCGCTGAGCCTCGTCATCAGCGGCTCGAAACAGGCCGACATGCAACCGACCTTCGATCGCCGGCAGGATGTCAACATGCTCTACTGGCGCCATCAGGGCCGCGCTTACGCGCTCGTCGGGCAGACCGATATCGGCTATCTCTGGGGCATCGCCAACGACGTCGCCTGGCAGCTCGACGCCATTTGATGCAAGTTCCCGCGTTCGCGTCGGCGATTGCGTCGGCGGGACGGGAAAGGCCTACACCCTGGCAGTCTGGGAACGCAGCAAGGCCTCGTCGAGTTCTTCGAGCGTGCGGCCGCGCGTCTCGATACCGAGAATCAGATAGACGACCCCAGCCATTGCGTACCAGGCGGCGAGGTACAGCATCGCCGGCTCGATCGCGGCGATCGTCGCCTTGGGCGCGATGACGTCGCTGGAACCGACAATCAATGCGAGACCAAGCGGCCCGATGATCTTGCCGAAATTGCCGATACCAAAACCGAACCCCATGCCGCTGGCGCGCAGGCTCGACGGCCATACTTCCGCCGAATAGGGGCCGACCACGGCGTAGCCGCCATCGCCGAAAAAGCGCTGCCCAAACAGCATCAGATAGAAGACCGACAGCGACCCAATATAGCTGTCGTGCCAATGGCCCGCCGCAGCCAGCGACGCCGCGGCGCCGAAGCCGAGCAGCACGCCGGAGGGCTTGCGCCCGATCGCGTCCGACAGATAGGAAAAGACAAAGCGCCCCGCCAGCCCAGCGATGCTGGCGAAAATCATCAGGTAAGAGGCCTCCGCCGGCCCTATCTTGAGCAGCAGCACCAGCAGCGTCGTGCTCCATAAGCCGATGCCGATCGAGCCGGACTGCACGCCGAGATTGGTCAGGCAGGAGAGCGCGACGCTGCGCGGAAAGCGGAACAGATCGCGCCATGCCGCCGGTTGCGCTTCCGGCAACTCGGTCGGAAGCTGGATCGCCGCCGGGTCGATTTCGAGCGCCCAGGCCAGCGAGTGTCGCGCCTCCTCGGTCCGCCCCATGCGCATCAGCCAGCGTGGCGATTCCGGGACCCAGGCGCGGATCAACAGGGTGATCGCAGCCGGCAGCAACCCGACCGCGAAAAGGCCACGCCAGCCGATCAGCGGCGTTGCAAAGGCGCCGAGCGAAGCGCCCATGATGGCGCCGATCGGCAGCAACGATGTCACCAGCCCGCCGACAAAGCCGCGCTTTGAGGTCGGCACAAATTCCTGGACGAGCGGCAGGTCGACGGTGAACAGGCCGGCGACACCGAACCCGACAAAAAACCGGCAGACGCTGAGAAAAATCCACCCGCCATTGTCCGGCGTCAGCGCCATGATTCCGGTCGCCAGCGAAAAATTCAACGCCGTCACAATAAAGACGGTGCGCCGCCCGATGCGGTCGGCGAGCCAGCCGTAAAACAGCGCGCCGGGAATACCGCCGATCCCGGAGGTCAGCAGGATCATCGCGGACTGGCCGTAGGTCAGGTGCCAGGGCCCGACAATAAACGCCAGGGCGTAGCCGATCAGACCGAAATCAAAGTAGTCGAGCATGTCGCCGATCACGGCAGCCGCGACGATCTTTTTCTGATTGCCGGTCAGCCGCTGCTGCCGTTCGAGCAGTTCCAACATCGCGCCCCTCCCGCGTTGTCGCGATGATCGGGCGCACATGCCTTGCCGGCAATACGGCAAGGCATGTGTTACGCGCAGGACCGAAGCGCGTATCGCGGCGACGGGCGGCGGCGACCTATTCGGACTCGGCGGAGCCGGATTGCAACTGGATGTAATTCTCGATCCCGATGCGGTCGATCAGCGAAATCTGCGTCTCGATGAAATCGACCTGCTTTTCCTCGCCGTCCAGAATGTCGGCAAAGAGATCGCGGGTCACGAAGTCACGCACGCTCTCGGCATGCGCGATGCCTTCACGCAAGCTGATCAGCCCGCTGAGTTCCAACTTCATATCGCAATCGAGGATTTCGCGGACGTTTTCGCCAATCAACAGTTTGTCGAGGTCCTGCAAATTGGGCAGGCCGTCGAGAAACAGGATCCGGTCGATCAGTTCGTCGGCGTCTTTCATTTCGTCGAGCGACTGGTGGTATTCGTGGTCGCCGAGCTTTGAAACGCCCCAGTGGCGCAGCATCCGGGCGTGCAGGAAATATTGATTGATCGCCGTCAGTTCGTTTTTCAGGACCGCATTCAGGTGTTGGATAACGGTCGGGTCGCCTCGCATTGTCGGCCTCCGCTGTTGTCCCTGATGTAACCTCGCGGGATCAACGTCTGCAAGAGGCGATCGGCGCGTTCTGCTGCACCGCCGGAATTGCGCGTCGGGTGTGCGCCGTTGGGGTCAGTGCGCCCGCTCGGGGCGCGCCGTCGTGGTGCCGGCCTCGCCGCTTTCGCGCAGCATCTGGCGCACCATCGGCACGCATTTGCCGCATTGCGGCTGGCAACCGCAGGCGCGGTACACCATCGATACTGAACTGGTCGGCAGCGCGGTGTGGGGGCGCAAGTCGCGATCGGTCAACGCATTGCAGAGGCAAATGTACATGGCGCCCTCAACGGTGAACGCCATTCAAATATGAAATCTGCGAATGGTTCGCAAACTCATTCTCGGCATAGCTCCGTTGCGCGTCGAAGCGCCGCAGCCCCACGAGCCCCACGACCAGCATGCAGCGGCCGCATCGGCGTCCGCCAAATCGACTGTTCGCACCCGACGACGCGACCGGCTATGCTGCGACGAACGCAACAGTTTCAACGGAGGAGACGCCAATGGCCGAGACACCGACATTCGGACGCTATGCCGAAATTCCCTACGACAAAATGACCCCGGAACAGCAGGGAGGCTATAACTCGCTGATCGAGAATCGTGGCCGCCTGCCCGGCCCGACCAAGATCTGGGTGCACAATCCCGGTCTCTCGAAGGCTGCCGGGCCGCTCGGCGGGTATTTCCGCAAGGGCTATTCGCTCAGCGAGCGCGAGCGCGAAATCGCCGTCGTCATCATCAACAGCAAATGGCATTCGATCTACCCGACCGATGCGCATGAACGCGCCGGCAAGAATGCCGGGCTGCCGGCCGACAAGGTCGAGGCGTTGCTGTCGGGCCTGCCGACCTCGTTTGACGACAAGCGCGAGCAGGTTGTCTACGAGATGGCGAAATGCCTGTCGGAATCGCGCTGGGTGTCAAAGGGCCTCTTCAATCGCGCGGTCGAGGCGCTCGGCCATGTCGGCATCACCGATGTGATCTGCCTGATGGGCTATTACACCAGCGTGTCGATGACCCTCGCCTTCTACGACGTGCCGGCCGGCGCTGAAGGCATGCAGCGCTAATCCGCACTAAAAGCGCGCGGTCCGGACCACCCGGCCGCGCGTCACTCCTGCCTGCGCGGGAATGACCCCCATCCTTTGACGCCCATCCTTTGACCACCGCTTCCGAACGATGCCAACGCCCGGACGATACTCGAAGCCCGGACGATGCCCAAAGCAAGGAGAACGGCCATGCTGATCGTCGACGCGCAAATCCATCTCTGGTTGCAAGGCCTTCCAACCAATCCGGCGCACCGGCAGGTGCCGGCCTATTCGGCCGAAGCATGCCTGATGGAGATGAATAACGGCGGGGTCAATGCGGCGCTTATTCATCCGCCGGGCTGGGACCCGAACAGCCTCGTCGTCGCCGAAGCCGCGGTAATCCATCACCCCGAGCGCTTTGCGATCCTCGGCAATTTTCCGCCGGACAAGCCGGAAAGCCGCGACCTGATCGCCGGCTGGAAAACCCGGCCGGGCATGCTCGGCCTGCGCTGGGCCTTTACTCAACCGCACCAGCAGACATGGATGACCGACGGCACGATGGATTGGGTATGGCCGGCTTGCGAGAAAGCCGGCATCCCGATTGCCCTGATGGCCTCGAACTACCTGCCGCAATTAAAGGTGATCGCCGAGCGCCACCCCGGCCTCAAGCTGATCATCGACCATTACGGCCGGGCGCGCGGCGGACCGGATGCCGCTGCGTTTTCCAATATCGCGGAGGTTGCCGCCTTCGCCAAATTCCCCAACGTCGCCTTGAAAGCGACCGGCGCGCCGGGCGAGTCGAGCCAGCCTTATCCCTATTCCAACATTCACCAATACATCCGCCAGCTTTACGAGGCGTTCGGGCCGCAGCGGTTTTTCTGGGGCACCGACATTACCCGCATGCCCTGCTCGTGGAAGCAATGCGTGACGCTGTTCACCGAGGAGTTGCCGTGGCTCAAGGGCGACGACCTCGAACTCGTCATGGGCCGCGCCGTATGCGACTGGCTCGGTTGGGACCTTGCATAATCGGCGGCATCTTCGGGCTGTGAACTAAAAAACATCCTCTTCCAGGAGACTCTCTATGCTGATCGTCGACTCGCAGGTCCATTTGTGGACCAAGGGATCGCCGCCACCGCATCACCGCCAGGCGTCACATTACACTGCCGAAGAATGTCTTGCCGAAATGGCCGAAGGCGGCGTCGACGCCGGGCTGATCCATCCACCGGGTTGGGATTCCGATTGCGTCGCGGTTGCGGAGGCCGCGGCGGAGAAATACCCCAACAATTTCGCTGTCCTTGGCCATTTCCCGGTCGAAAAGCCGGAAAGCCGCGACCTGATCGCGGGTTGGAAAAAGCGGCCGGGCATGCTCGGCTTGCGTTTTGCGCTGCTGCAGCCGCACCAGGTTAATTGGCCGACCGACGGCACGATGGACTGGCTGTGGCCGGCCTGCGAAAAAGCCGAAATCCCGGTTGCGCTGATGGCATCAAATTTCCTGCCGAAAGTCGCCGAAGTGGCCGAGCGGCATCCCGGCCTCAAATTGCTGATCGACCATTACGGCCGCAATCGCAACGGCACCGACGATGCGGCGCACGCCAACCAGGAAATGGTGCTGTCGCTCGCGAAATTTCCCAACGTCGCAATCAAGGCGAGCGGCGCGCCAGGCAATTCCAGCCACCCCTACCCGTACAAGAACATCCACAAATATACCGAGCAGATTTTTGACAAATTCGGCCCGGAGCGGATGTTCTGGGGCACCGACATCACCCGCATGCCATGCTCATGGAAGCAATGCGTGACGATGTTCACCGAGGAGATGCCGTTTCTCAAAGGCCGCGACCTCGACCTCGTCATGGGCCGCGCCCTGTGCAACTGGATCGGCTGGAACCTGCCGGAATAGCCTACACGCCGTAGCGGCGACGCCATGCCAGCCCTTCGGCGGTATCGCCGAGGGGCGCATACTCGCAGCCGATCCAGCCGGTGTAGCCGAGTTCGTCGATGCGGCGGAAGATGAACTCCCAGCCGATCTCGCCAGTGCCCGGCTCATGCCGGCCGGGCACGTCGGCAAGCTGCATGTGGTCGATCGCCGGCATTAGCGCGGCGAGCCGCGTCGTCACGTCGCCCTGCGCGATCTGGCAGTGATAGATGTCGAATTGCAGCCCGAGCCGGTCGCGCCCGATCGCGCCCGCGATCGCCGCCCCCTGCTCCTGCGTGCCGAGCAGATAGCCCGGCACATCGCGCGGGTTGAGCGGCTCGATCAGCAATTTGACGCCGGCGGCGAGGCCACGCTCGCCGGCCCAGGCGAGATTGGCCGCATAGAGCGCCAAGGCCGTGTCGCGCGGCACATCCGCCGACGGCATCCCGGCCATCACATGCACCCGCTCGCAGCCGAGCGCGACGGCATACTCCAGCGCCTGTTCGACGCTGTTGCGGAAATCGGCGCGGCGCTCCGGCACGCAAGCGAAGCCACGCTCGCCGGCCGCGCGATTACCCGGCGGGCTGTTGATCAGCACCTGCGTCAGCCCGTTATCGTCGAGCCGCGCCCGCAGCTCGGCGGCCGGATACTCATAGGGCGAGGCGAACTCGACGCCGGCAAACCCGGCCCGCGCCGCCGCCGCGAACCGGTCGAGAAACGGAAACTCGGGAAACAGAAACCCGAGATTGGCGCACAAGCGGGGCAACGACACCTCCCTTCAAGCCGTCATTGCGAGTGCAGCGAAGCAATCTCGGGCGGAGGGGCTCCCCGGATCGGGATTGCTTCGTCGCGACGCTCCTCGCAATGACCGGAATATCAGACTTTCAGCACTTCGGCGTTGGCGCCGGCTTCGAGTTCGCAAGCATTCACCGTCATGCACAGCAGGCTGTAATAGCCGATCGCGGTGGTCAGCTGGACCAGCTGGTCGCTGCCAAACCGGCTATGCATCGCCTTGAAGGTGGCGTCATCGGCGCGGTGTTTGCGCAACAACTGCCGGGTGAAATCGACGATCTGCAAATCTTCCGCCGGGATGCCGTCGGAGCGGTTCTCGCGGATCGCCGTGATCGTGCTTTCCGGCACGTTCTGCCGACGGGCGCCGCCGCTCTGCGCGCCCCACACATAGAGCGCCTCGAATTCGCGCGCGACGGTCATCGCCGCCAGTACCCGCACCCGCATGTCGAGCGACCCTTCGAAGCGCACATAGGCCCCGAGATGCGCCACCCGCTCCGACACTTCCGGTGAATGCATGAACATCGTAAACGGGCCCTGCACCGCGCCGCGGCTGGCAACAATGCTGTCGAACACCGCATGATCTTTCGCGGCAATCTGATCCTTGCTGGTGATATGCGGAAGCCTGGCCATCGTCGTTCCCTCCCGTGGGTGTTTAGTCGGTAGCTGCCCGAGCATACGGCCGGCTCGGCCGGCGGCAAAGCGCGCTCGACCGCCCTCTCAACGGGCGAGCAATTCGGCGACCGCCTTGTTGATAAAGGCGGCATCTTCGGGGTTTACCGCGGGATTGCCGGCGCGGTGGCCCCAGATCGACGGGATCGGGCGCAGCTCCGCGCGTGGCATCTGCGCCACCTCGCGGCGGTTGTCCTCGACCGTGAAATAAAGGTCGGTTTCGCAGGGCATTACGATCGCATCGGCCGTGATCGCACCCAGCGCCTTCGCCAGATCGCCGCCATAGAGTTCGTTGGCGCTGATATCGGCGTGTTGCCACATCCATAGCATCGCCAGCAGATCGTTGGCATCGCGGCGCCGGAAATTACCCTCCCAGCCGCCGATCAGAAAATCCTCAAGCGACGAAAACCCGAGCTTGCGCCACACCTCCTCGCGATAGAATGCCTGGCTGAGGCCCCAGCCGGCATAGACCCGGCCCATCGCCTGAAAGCCGCGCGTCGGCTGCGTCGCGAACCAGCCGTCCTGATACGCGGCATCGGCGGTCAGCGCCGCCTTCACCCCTTCGAGAAACACAAAATTATGCGGCGATGTCTTGGCCGAGCCGCAGATCGCCGCAATGCGCTCGACCCGGTCGGGAAACAGCGCGCCCCAGTGAAACGCCTGCTGCCCGCCCATCGAAAACCCGTAGACCAGCTTGACCCGCTCGATGCCGAACACCTCCTGCAACAGGCGCTGCTGCACCCGTACATTGTCGGTCATCGTGAAATAGGGGTAGCGGTTGCGGTCGAACGGCGCCGGCGTGTTGCTCGGCGACGACGACAGGCCGTTGCCGAACTTGTTCATGATGACGATGAAATACCGGGTCGGGTCGAGCGGCTTTCCCGGCGCGATCTGCCATTCCAGGTCGGGATGCTGCGCCCCATACGAGGTTGGATAGACGATGACGTTGGATTTGTCCGCGTTCAGCGACCCGAAGGTCTTATAGGCGAGCCGAGCGCCGCGATAGGTCAGCCCCGATTGCAGCACCACATCGCCGGCCTCGAAAATCTGGTAATCCGCCATCGCCCGCCCCGTTCGGTGTCGCCCCGTCCTTACAGGCTTTTGGGCAGGGTGACGAGTTGGTCATGGATCGCGCGCCCTTATATCGCTTGACGGTGACCTCTCAATTTTTATGGCCGAAGGCATCGACGGGCTGCTGCACGAAGCGACGCGGCCGGCGGGTGGGCCGCCCCTGTCGCCGGAAGTGATCGAACGCGTGGTCGAGATGACGCTCGCCGAACCGCCCGGCGAGACAACGCACTGGACTTGCCGGGCGATGGCGACAGCCGCCGGCATCAGCCACCGCAGCGTGCAGCGCATCTGGGCGGCGCATGGCCTCAAGCCGCACCGGGTGCGGCCCTCCACGATCCCAAGTTCACCGCCAAAGTGCAGGACGTCGTTGGCCTCTATATCGACCCGCCCGAGCACGCGTTGGTGCTGTCGGTTGATGAGAAATCGCAAATCCTGGCGCTCCACCGCACCCGGCCGGGGCCGCCGATGAAGAAGGGCCGTTGCGGGACGATGACGCACGACTACAAGCTCCACGGTACAAGTACGGCCGATGTTTAAAGGGCGTGCCCTCGCCGTCAGCGAAGATGTCATGTTTAAGTGGCGGCTCTTGGTGGAAAACGGGCGAAGGGCGGGGCTGCCTATTCGCAACCTGACCGCATCATCGCTGCGACGGCGCTGCATCACGGCCTCACGGTCGTCACGCACGACATTGGCGATTTCAAAGCAGCCCGCGTGCCGGTTCTCAATCCGTGGCGAGAGATGGGGTGAGCCCTGTAAAGAACGGCAACTCTGGAATTCCGCTCCGCATATCACGCCTTCTGGCAAATGCCCGCCCCTGTCGGCCCAGCTATGTACGCTGCCGTATAGCGGCGCGAGGGCCGCTATAGCCGAAGGTGACCGGTTGCGAAGCCAGCGAGATCGGCTCGCACCGCCTTTTTCGTGGCTTCCATCGCTTCGTGCCACTCGTGCATTTGAATGCGTTGAATCTCATCGTCGCTCCCGGCAGCGCGGAGCCGAACGGCGCTGACATGCAGGCCGTTGCGTCGAGGGTTATCTAGAATATCTGCCACGTTCTCCGACGCAACAATCACAGCTACATGCAGGGCTGATTGAAACATTAAAAATTTTGGTAGATTTTTCGGGTCTACACCAAAATCAGTCGCCTTCTCGAAGAGCACCTTATACGCGTCGGCCTTTCTTCCGTAAAAGAGTTCGAGGCGCTTCGTCCTCAAAACTGCTCTGGTTGCAATAAGCTGGCTTCCGAGGGTCCCGCAGGTCCCCAAGAGCGCGCCAATGATTAGAGCAACAATATTCGACTGCATACTTCTCATCACATCGGGCTGCGAGGCCTACAAACGATGATCCAACCAGAATCTGTTAAACTGACGGTCGCCGTCAGCATTGTGCCGCGCGGATCGACAGTCTGCCGGGGTTTAGTCGTCATACCTATATTGGCAGAATTCGCGTTTTAGGCTTTGCCGCGACCGATCAGGGTCGCTTGGGTCAAGCTTCCAACCGCGCCCGGCAGCGAAGTCTACAAGGCCATTCACCAGATTACTCATCTCCTGTGCAGCGGCGGGGTCTTCCTCCATCAGGCGTTTGTAACTGCCGGGGTCGTTCGGCACGTTATTTAGCGCCGAAATGCAGGTATCTACTTTGGTGGCTGCTGAGGTGTTCGCCGCTTCCTGCTTAGCCAATTCGGGGGACAACAGTGCAAAGCGCGATATTACTCCCAAGCCC
>DATAUE010000048.1:0-1925 GCA_036268425.1 Allostellaceae bacterium | reverse complement strand
ACGATCAGCGCCGCGCAGGCCCGCAGCCACAATAGCTGCCCGACCGAATAGGTCGCGACCATGTATTTGCCGAGCGCGTCGCCGAACGAGAACATGAAGATCGACAGCAGCATCAGCCCGATGCCGGCCAGCCGCGCCGAGCGCTCGTCGCGATAGGCCGAGATTTTGGCGAACAGGGGCATTTAGACAACCGAGCGAACGAGCGAACGGACAGACACGCCCATCAGGTAGCCGAAAATCCCCCTGCCGTCATTCCGGGGCGCGCGCAGCGCGAGCCCGGAATCCATAACCCCTGCAGGGAGTATGGATTCCGGGCCTGCGCCAAGAGGCGCATCCCGGAATGACGGCAGTGTGGTCGTTGCTGGCGCAACACAGCTGCGATACGGATGGATACCCAATCCGACAAGGCCACAAACCATGACCGAGTTCGATCCCGCAAACCATCGCATGGTGCCGCAGCAGCGCTGGTTCGAGGATTTTGTCGTTGGCGAACGCTTTGTGATTCCGGGCCGCACCCAGACCCCGGCGCTGTTCGCCGCGTTCCAGACCGCGAGCGGCGACACCCATCCCGTGCATTACGACGTCGAATATTGCCGCGCCCGCGGCATGCCCAACCTGCTGGCGCACGGCTTCCAGACCCTGGTCCACACCGCGCCGGGCGCCGGCCTGTTTCCCTATCTGGTGGAGCAATCGCTGGTCGGCTTTCTCGAACAATCCAGCAAATTCCTGAAACCGGTCTACGCCGACGATACCCTCTATCCCGCGCTCGAGGTGACCGATCTGGCGCCGGGGCGCTCGACCGGCGTGGTGACGCTGCGTTCGACGGTGTTCAACCAGCGCCGTGAGCTGGTACTGGAAGGAATGCAGAAATTCCTGATTCGCCGCCGGCCGGGCTCGGCTTAGGTGGCCTGCGAAAAGCCCCGAAAATTAAGGCTTTTCGGCGATTGAAGCCCCCTTCAGGGTTGCCGCACTCGTCCCTGTGCCTTACCTAAACCCTCATGAAATTCCTCGACGAGGCAAAAGTTTACATCCGCTCCGGCGACGGCGGTAACGGCTGCGTGGCGTTCCGCCGCGAGAAGTATATCGAGTTCGGCGGCCCCTCGGGCGGCAATGGCGGTCGCGGCGGCGATGTCGTTATCGAGGTGGTCGACGGCCTCAACACGCTGATCGACTATCGCTACCAGCAGCACTTCAAGGCCCAGAAGGGCACCAATGGCATGGGCAAGGATCGCCATGGCGCCAACGGCAAGCCGATCGTGCTCAAGGTGCCGGTCGGCACGCAGATTTTCGACGAGGATCGCGAAACGCTGATCCATGATTTCACCACGCTCGGCGAGAAATTCGTGCTGGCCGAGGGCGGCAACGGCGGTTTCGGCAACGCCCATTTCAAGACCTCGACCAATCGCGCGCCGCGCAACGCCAATCCCGGCCAGGAAGGCGAGGAGCGCTGGATCTGGCTGCGCCTGAAACTGATCGCCGACGCCGGCCTGGTAGGGCTGCCCAATGCCGGCAAATCGACCTTCCTGTCGGTGGTCAGCGCGGCCAAACCGAAGATCGCGGATTACCCGTTCACCACCCTGCATCCGCAGCTCGGCGTGGTCGACGCCGGCGGACGCGAATTCGTGCTGGCGGATATTCCGGGCCTGATCGAGGGCGCGCATGAAGGCGCCGGCCTCGGCGATCGCTTCCTCGGCCATGTCGAGCGCTGCCGGGTGCTGCTGCATCTGGTGGACGCGACCTGCGAACATGCCGGCAAGGCCTACAAGACCGTGCGCACCGAGCTCGACGCCTATGAGGGCCAGCTCGCCGACAAGATCGAGATCGTCGCGCTGAACAAGATCGACGCCGTGACGCCGTATGAATTGAAGAAGCAGAAAGACCGGTTGAAGCGCGCGTCGAAAAAAACGCCGCTGTTGATCTCGGGC
>DATAUE010000047.1:0-1518 GCA_036268425.1 Allostellaceae bacterium | reverse complement strand
TCGCGGTCGGCCATGATGGCGCCATATTGCCCCCGGGCCGGGCACCCTAAGGGGTTGCCCACAGGGCGTCCGCCCCATAAGAAGCGGTCGCCGCAAGCCACTCCAACCGAGCCTTGATTTGCCGTCTTCCGCTCCCGAATCCGTCGCCGTCTCGATCGTCGTGCCCGTGCGCAACGAGGCCGAGAACCTGACGCCGCTGATCGCGGAGATTACCGCGGCGCTCGATGGCCGCTGGGCTTACGAAATCATCTACGTCAACGACGGCTCGACCGATGCGACCGCCGACAATCTGCTGGGCCTGATGAAGCAGCGCAACAATTTGCGCCAGATCCGGCATGCGGTGTCGTCGGGCCAGTCGGCGGCGGTGCGCAGCGGCGTTCGCGCCGCGCGCGGCGGCATCGTGGCGACGCTCGACGGCGACGGCCAGAACAATCCGGCGTTCCTGCCGGATTTGATCCAGGCGGTCGAGCAGGGCGGCGACCGCGTCGGTCTTGCCGCCGGACAACGGGTCGGGCGCAAGGACACCGGCTTCAAGAAACTCCAGTCGCGCATTGCCAATGGCGTGCGCAACGCCATCCTGCGCGACGGCACCCGCGACACCGGCTGCGGCCTCAAGGCGTTCCGCCGCGAGGTGTTTCTGGCGATGCCGTATTTCGACGGGCTGCATCGTTTCCTGCCGGCGCTGGTGCGCCGCGAAGGCTACGAGATCGCCTATGTCGACGTCATCGACCGGCCGCGTCATTCCGGCGTCTCGAATTACGGCTTCTTCGACCGGCTGTGGATCGGCATCATGGATCTCGCCGGCGTGTGGTGGTTGATCCGCCGCAAGAAACCGACACCTGTTGCGACCGAGGTCACATCATGATGGAACTGTTCAACTCGCTCGTTGCCTACCTGCACGATGTCTTTGTCGTCAAATTCGACGGCTGGGTCGTCCTGGGGTTCGTCGCGCAAGGATTTTTCACCATGCGTTTCGTGGTGCAATGGATCGCTTCCGAGCGCGCCCGCAAGAGTGTGGTTCCGGTGGCGTTCTGGTTTTTCTCGATCGGCGGCGGCTCGTTGCTGCTGGTCTATGCGCTGTATCGGCGCGATCCCGTGTTCATCGCCGGCCAGGCGCTGGGCCTGCTGGTCTACATCCGCAACATGTACTTCATCATCCTCGAGGGACGGTCGCGTTCAGTAGAGATTTGAAACGTTCGATCGGCTTGCTGAAGGCGGTGTTGGAAAAAAGCCGGAGAAAACACCGGAAGCCGGAACTCCATTTTTAAGCAAAACCGCTTCTATCCGGCTTTCCCGCACAATAGTTGTCGAGCGACGCGCGTTTCCGAGCGGCATTTCACGCCGTTTTGTCTCTCTGTTTGCGAAATTGCGCCGTATTCCTGGCGCTACCGGCCGATCTCGGTAAAGGGAGCTACAAGACAACAGCTACATTCCGAGCGATTCCGCTAGGCAGATTCCAACAATTCTTCGCTAAAACCGGCTGGAAAGCGGCAAGGGCTTTTTTCGAGCGAGGCGAAG
>DATAUE010000046.1:0-23859 GCA_036268425.1 Allostellaceae bacterium | reverse complement strand
CGCTTCAACCGCCGCCACAACCCGCTCGCGCAAGTCCATAGAATATGGCTTCGCCATGCCATCCCCACATCAAGGGGCATAGAATCGCAAAACCGCTACTTCTTGTGAATCTCCGATTCAATCAACTCGAAATCCGCTCTAGCCTGGAGGTCTTCCAGTATTGCGCGAACAACCGGCGCAGCAATACCGGCCCGACCCGCTGTCTGGATGAAGTGTCGCAGAATCGTTTCGACGACATAGTGGCGGCTGTCGCCCACCGCCATCGCGAGCTTCAGCTGATTGCGGCGGATTTGCCCCTCATCAGCGCTGGGCTGGGCTGAGACCACATCGTAAAGCGGTGTCATCCGGAAGCGGCCGCCCGGCGCGAGAAACAGGCTGAAATTCTTTGCGTGACCGTCCGTTGCGCCGAGCAGCCAAAATACGATAACCGCGCGCAGGAATAATTGTTGATCCGCCGCGGGATCGTCGCTGCCGCGAAGCAAGTCCAGGATTGCCTGGATGCCGGGGCCACCTTCCGCTTCGTATTTAAGGGTGGGCGGGACGGAGAGCGCTTGACAGCAATCTTCCTGCGGCAGTCGGAGCAGACGCCGGTCACGGGTCCAGCGCCGGTCGAACCGCTCGACGACGAGAACGCGTTTACCGCCGAATTCGCTGATGTCCACTGCGGCGCTCGGCAACCCCAACGCGGCGCAGATCTTGAGACAAAGGAACTCATTTTCAACACTGCAGGAAAGATCAATGCTGTTGGGCAGACAACCAATCTGCGGCTTGAGGATGTGCGTCGTCGCCGTCACGCTGGTAGGTTTGTACCAGCGGTTATCCCGATGGAGCAGCGCTATCTTCTCCTGTGCGCCGGCCAGCGAAATCCGAAAATCGTCGTCACCAAGCCCGAGCGGCGAGGTCGCGAGATCGCCGAGCATCCCGGCAATCTCTGCGTTGTTGACCGGCTTGCCGTCGATCGCGCCGGGCCGGGCCGGCTTCGATGCCGTCCGGCAGAAATTGCAGCGCCCCGACACAATCGCGGCCTATGGCCGTCAGCAAGCTATAGGCGTCGATCCCCTCTGCGTGGACACGCGCCACGATCCGGCGCCGCAACGCGTCGCCGTCAGGCAGCAGATTGTCAAAGACGGCAACCACCGGCGCACCGATAAAGCGGTCTTCGCGTAACGGCAGCGACAACGAAACGGGCAGCGCATGTTCCCAGTCAAGCCATGACGGCTCGTAACGAAAGTCGATTGCGCCGCTGGTTTCCCGGTTCAGTCGCCCGACCAACCGGCTGTTGAGAAATACGTTGAGCGGGTTATGCTGCCGTCGCCGCGGCATTAGAAAATCTCCTCGATCTCCTCGGCTGCGTCCCCCTTGGTGCGTGCCCGGACGACCAATTCCAGATCAAGCGCCGCCAGGATCGCGCAAACGGTGCGAAGTTGAGCGCTTGCCTCGCCGGCCTCGAGTGCAGAAATCGTGGCTTGACGCAGGTTCGCATTCTCGCCCAGGCTGGCTTGGGTCAGACCGAGCTGTCGGCGCTTGCGTCGCAGCGCATAGCCAATCTGTGTCGGAGTTCTGGCGATCTGTTGCATCGAAGGCTCCCGCGATTAAATATACGCGCGAGCGTATTGAACGCCAATATACGGTTTAGCGTATCGTTGTTGTTTATATACCCGCTATCGCGTCGGGACCGGCTTGTCGCCGCGGTAATCGTAAAATCCACGGTTGGTTTTGCGACCGAGCCAACCGGCCTCGACATATTTGACCAGCAGCGGACACGGCCGGTACTTGCTGTCGGCCAGCCCCTCGTAAAGCACCTGCATGATCGACAGGCAGGTGTCGAGGCCGATGAAATCAGCCAACTCCAGCGGCCCCATCGGATGGTTTGCGCCGAGTTTCATTGCCGCGTCGATCGCCTCGACCGAGCCGACGCCTTCGTACAGCGTGTAAACTGCCTCGTTGATCATCGGCAGCAGGATGCGATTGACGATAAAGGCCGGAAAATCCTCGGCCGCGACCGGCTTTTTGCCGAGCCGCACCGCCAGCGCGCGCGTTGCGGCAAAGGTCGGCTCGTCGGTCGCGATGCCGCGGATCAGCTCGACAAGGCTCATCACCGGCACCGGGTTCATAAAATGCATGCCGATGAACTTGCCGGGCCGGTCGGTCGCCGACGCGAGCCGGGTGATCGAAATCGACGAGGTATTGCTGGCGATCAGCGCCGACGGTTTCAGCACCGGCACCAGTTTTGTGAAGATCTCGCGCTTGACCGCTTCCTTCTCGGTTGCGGCCTCGATCACCATGTCGCAATCGCCAAACGCCGCGTAATCCGGCGATAGGGTCATGCGGTCGAGCGCTGCCATCTTGTCCTGCTCGTGGATGCGGCCGCGCGTTACCTGACGCGACAGGCCACGCTCGATCGCCTCGCGGGCACTGTCGAGCGCCGTGCTGCTGGCATCGGTGATAACCACTTCAAGGCCGGCAAGGGCACACACATGCGCGATGCCACGGCCCATCTGACCCGCGCCGATGATGCCGACCCGGTTGATTTCACCGGCAGCGGCATCCGTCCCATCGCTCACTTCTGGAGCTTTCCGAGTTCTTCGTCGAGTTCAGGGACGATCTTGAACAAATCGCCGACAATCCCGTAATCGGCGATCTGAAAGATCGGCGCCTCGTCATCCTTGTTGATCGCGACGATGACCTTGGAATCCTTCATCCCGGCGAGATGCTGGATCGCACCGGAGATGCCGACAGCGATGTAGAGTTCCGGCGCGACGATCTTGCCGGTCTGCCCGACCTGATAATCGTTCGGCACAAACCCGGCGTCGACCGCAGCGCGCGACGCACCCACCGCGGCCCCCAGCTTGTCGGCGACCTTTTCGAGGATCGGGAAATTGTCGCCCGACTGCATGCCGCGCCCACCCGAGATGATAACGCGCGCGCTGGTCAGTTCCGGCCGCTCCGATTTCGACAATTCGGCCCGCACAAATTCGCTGAGACCCGCCGCCCCCGTGCTTTCGACCGGCTCGACGGTGGCCGAGCCACCGGTCGCCGCGGCCGGACCGAAGGCGGTGCCGCGCACCGTGATGACCTTGATCGGGTCTTTCGACTGCACGGTTGCCAGCGCATTGCCGGCGTAGATCGGCCGCACAAAGGTGTCTGCCGATTCGACCGCACTGATATCGGAAATCTGCATCACGTCGAGAAGCGCGGCAACCCGCGGCATCAGGTTCTTGCCGGCAGTCGTCGCCGGTGACAGCAAATGACTGTAGCCCGGCGCCAATTTGATCAGCAGCGGCGCCCAGTTCTCGGCGAGGCCGTGATCATAGGCCCCGTCGTCAGCGAGCAGCACCTTCGCGACTCCGGCAATCTGCGCCGCGGCATCGGCCGCACCTCGGCAATCCTTGCCGGCGACCAGGATATGCACATCGCTTCCGGCCGCTTTGGCGATCTCGGCGGCGGCGGTTACCGCCGGCAGCGTCGCGGCCTTGATCCCGGTATTTTCGTGTTCGGCAACAACAAGAACGGACATCAGATCACCCGCGCTTCATTCTTCAGTTTATCAACGAGTTCGGCGACCGAGCCGACCTTGATACCACCTTGGCGTTTCGCGGGCTCCTCGACCTTTAGCGTCACCAGCCGTGGCGTCACATCAACCCCGAGATCGTCGGGGCTCATCGTCGCAATCGGCTTTTTCTTGGCCTTCATGATGTTAGGCAGCGACGCGTAGCGCGGCTCGTTGAGCCGCAGATCGGTCGTCACCACGACCGGCATCTTGAGGTCGATGGTTTCGAGGCCGCCATCGACCTCCCGCGTCACCTCGGCCTTGCCGTCGCCGATCTGCACTTTTGACGCGAACGTCGCCTGCGACCAGCCAAGCAACGCCGCCAGCATCTGTCCGGTCTGGTTGCAATCGTCATCGATCGCCTGCTTGCCGATGATGACAATCTCCGGGCCTTCCTTGTCGATCACCGCTTTCAGCAGTTTGGCGACCGCGAGCGGCTGCAATTCGACATCGGTCAGCACCAGAACGCCGCGATCGGCGCCCATCGCCAGCCCGGTGCGGATCGTCTCCTGGCATTGCTGCACCCCAGCCGACACCACGATGACCTCCTCGACCGTCCCGGCTTCGCGCAGGCGTAACGCCTCCTCGATCGCGATCTCGTCAAACGGGTTCATCGACATCTTCACATTGGCGGTCTCGACACCGGTCTTGTCCGCCTTGACGCGAACCTTGACGTTGTAATCGACGACCCGCTTGACCGCGACCAGCGCTCTCATCGTGTCCTCATTGGAGTAGGCGGAATGCGCGGAGTAGTGCATGCGCTCACGGTGAAGGCAAGAGGCCGGCGACAAGTCAGCCTCGGCGACCCGAAATGGCCCCCGCCGTCACGTTCGTTTTCGGTCGCCCGTCAGCGCGTCGCGCCGGGCTGCCACAGCACGTCGTGCGCGCCGTTATCGTTGACCCGGCGGCCCAGCACGAACAGGTGATCCGACAGCCGGTTCAGATATTTGACGGCTTCGGGGTTGACTGTTTCAGTCTCGGCGAGAGCGCAGACAAGGCGCTCGGCGCGCCGCGTCACGGTGCGCGTCAGATGCAGATAGGCCGCGGCCGGCGTGCCGCCCGGCAGAATGAACGAGTCGAGCGGCAGCAACGCCGCGTTCATTGCGTCGATCTCGTGTTCCAGACGCTCGACCTGCACGGCGACGATACGCAATGCCCCAGCGGCGCGGCGGCCGTCTTCGGGGGTACACAAATCGGCGCCAAGGTCGAACAGGTCGTTCTGGATTCGGCCGAGCATCGCATCGGTCTCGGGATCGGCTTGCAGCCGTGCCAGCCCGATCGTGGCGTTGGCTTCGTCGACCGTGCCGTAAGCCTCGACGCGCAACGCATGTTTTGGCACCCGGCTGCCGTCGCCGAGCGAGGTTTCGCCCCTGTCGCCGCCACGGGTGTAAATGCGGGTGAGACGGACCACGGTGCGGTCAGCGATGCGTGCCGAGCAGCATCAGCAATGCCAGCACCAGCAAGGCGACGCCTTGCAGGATAACACGCGATTGCATCAGCTTGTTCGATACGCGCGGGTCGCCGCCGCGGATCATCGTCGCCACACCGACGCCGAGAACGCCCAACACACCGAGCATCACCAAGACGAGAAGAACAGTCAGGAAGGTCGACATCTTGGGGATATGATAGCGCGCCGCGGCGGTTTCACCACAGCGCATTGCCGCCGCTCAGGTTTTTACCGGCAATTCGCGCTGCCGCATTGCGGTAACGATCGCCGCGAGCAGCAACAGTGTCAGCACCGGTGTAAAGCAGCCGGCCCGGAAAACGCTCGGCGGGTTGAGCAGCGGACTGATCCATACCGCCACCGCGAGGGCCAGCTCGGCTGTGCGCAATGCGGCGCGGCGCGGCGCGGCGACGAACATCGCCGCCGCCAGCCCGAGCATCACCGCGTCTGAGGCCGAGGCATGCGGCGCCGCCAGCATCGTCGCCGCCAGCAATGCGGCGAGCGGCAACAGCCCGGCTACTTCACGGCGATAGACCCAGTACACGACCCCCGCCGCCATGAAGACCGCCGCGGCCTGTACAAGATTCGCGACGGCGCGCGGCGCTCCGGCGATGCTGACACAGGCGAAGACGCTCAGCCCGTTCAGCCGGCCATTGACCACCCAGGCATTATACGCCGTGTCACCGCCGGTCAGGAGACCGATCCAGGCCTGCCAGATCCCCGGTCCGAACACTGCAAGGCTCGCGGCCACCAGCACCAGCGCCGTAACGGCGGTGCTGCACAAGGCCCGCCACTGCCGCGCAGCCAGCAAGGCTACCGGCACCATCAGCCATAATTGCGGCTTGAATGTCAGGACGCCAAGCAGCACGCCTGCGAGCACGGGGTAGCGGCCGAGAAGACCGAACCCGCCGACCAGCAATGCGCTGGTGAAAAACGCATTCTGTCCGGTCATCACGTTGAACGGCACCGCCGGGCACAGCACCAGCGTAAATGCGACAATCCACCGCGCAATCCCGCGTCCGACATAATGGCCGGCCGCCGCCAATGCCGCGATAAAGCCGGTCAGTTGGAACACCGCGAAGGACGCTACCGGCGGCAAAAATCCGAACGGCAGAAACAGCAACAGGAAAAAAGGGGGATAAACCCACGGATGCAGATTCAGCGTAAAGGCAAGCCAGCCGCCAAACCGCTGATTGAGCGCCGCTGTCAGCCTGTCGCCGTCAAAAATCAACGGCAGGTTGCCATCAAAATAGGCCCGGGCGGCGGTATAGAACACCATCCAATCCTGGCCGGGATCACCATGAAATGCCCACAGATAAAAGGCCCATGCGACAAGCCCGACGGCACTGCAGACAATTCCGAAGCCCAGCCATTGCCGTCGGGAGAGGCATGGCCCCGCCGCTATCGGCCGTGCCGGTCCTTCGGAAACAACCTGAAGAAGATCGGGAATGTCCTGGTGCGATGGCATGTGGCCTCTGTTTCAGCCAGGTATCGACCGGAATCGGTCGGCCCCCGGCTTCGGGGCAGGCTTAAGCGTCTACTAACTCTGACGCTGTACGATCAAGTGATCCGGCGTGGCAAGTTTCAGCCGGCGCGATAACCGAAACCGGTGTCGTTACAAGACCTATCGGCATGATACGCGATGGCGCTGCCATCCCGGCAATGGGCTGAATCAGCGATGTACGCCAGAATTCACCACCTGCTTGACGGCTCGCGTGACGGCACCGTCCTGGATCGACGGCGGATAGGTTTCGCTGCGGCAATTCTGCTGGCGATCCAACTTGCAGTGTTCGCGTTTATCATCGCCGGAACGCATGGCTGGATCGTGCCGGCCGAAGGGCGGACGACGACGGATTTCGTCAGCTTCTATGCGGCGGGCGCGCTGGCGGATGCCGGCACTCCAGCGCTCGCCTACAATCAGGCGGCGCACCTGGCGGCCGAGGAGCAGGTGGCCGGCGCCGGCATCGGCTATCAGTATTTCAACTATCCTCCAGTCTATCTGCTGCTCTGCGCAATCCTGGCCAAGCTGCCGTATCTCGTCTCGTTCGTACTGTTCGAAACAGTGACGCTGCTGCTTTACCTGATCGTTGCGGCCCGGATACTCGGCGACCGAAGCGCCGTGACGCTGACGGTGTTACTGGCGTTCCCCATCGTATTCTGGAACCTGGGGCTGGGACAAAACGCGTTTTTGAGCGCCGCGCTGTTCGGCGGCGCGACGCTGCTGCTGGAGCGCCGACCGGCCATCGCCGGCATTCTGCTCGGGGCACTTTGCTACAAACCGCAACTCGGCGTGCTGGTGCCGTTCGCGCTCATCGCCGGCGGCGAGTGGCGGGCATTTATCGGGGCAACGGCCTCCGTTGTCCTGCTGGTTCTGGCGTCGCTGGCGCTGTTCGGCAGCGCGACCTGGCTGGCATTCCTGAATACTGCCGGCGACGCACATACGATCTACGAATCGGGGCGGATTTCGTTTGGCGGCATGGCAAACAGCTTTGGCGCCGCCCGCTTACTCGGCGCCTCCGCGCCTTTCGCTTATGCGGCGCAGGCGGCGGCAAGCGTTCTGGCGGCGGCGGTCGTCGTGACTGCGTGGCGCCGGCGGCCGACGCTGCCGACGCGCGCCGTAATGTTGCTGGCGGGCGCGCTGGTCGCCGCTCCTTTATCCTTGCTCTACGACTTGATGCTCGGCGTCATCGCGGCGGCATGGCTGGTGCGCGATCGCGCGTCGCCAGCCGCGGCGCCGTGGGAAAGCGTCGCGCTGGCGCTATTGTATATGGTGCTGCTCTGCGGCCGTGGGGTGCCCGAAAATTGGCACATCCCCGTTTTCCCGCTTGCCGCATTGGGATTGTTCGCGATCGCCATCGCCCGCATGTGGCGCGAGACAGCATCGCGGGGCATCACCAAAAACGAAACCGCCGCGCGGGCGACACTGACGTCGACATAGCGACGGCCGCTATTGCGGAAAGAGGATTTCTTCGCGTTCGTACAGGCGAAAGCCGAGCATCAGCAATAAGCCGGTGCTCACCAGCGTCGCCACAGCTGTAATACCGACAAACGTCCAGCTGATGGCCTCGCTGCGCACCAACTGGCCCATCAGCAGGGTCTGTCCGAAGGTCGGGATCGTCGCAAGCAAAGGCTGCGCCTGCACCGGCGCGAGCGCCAGCACCATCCCCGCAAGGCCGGGGATCAGCGGCAACAGTCCCAAATACGTCTGTGCCTCTTTCATGCTGCGCACCACGGCGGAAATCAGCAGCTGCGTCGCGGCGGCGAATACGACGATCGGCAGGCACACCGATACGACCAGCGCCACGCGCCACGCGCCCGGCGGTTCGATCAGCCCGAGCGATTCACGCGGCACGACATGCAGCATGACCCAGAAGGCAATGGCCTGCACCGCCAGCGCCATCAGGGTGAACACGATCGTCGCGCCGAGCTTGCCGGTCAGCACCTGGATGCGGGTCACCGGGTTCATCATCAGCGGCTCAAACGAACCGCGGTCGCGCTCGCCACAGGTCGCATCAAGCGCGACATGCACCCCGCCGGTGAACAGCGTAAAGATCAGAAACGGCGGAATCATCGTCAGCAGGATTACCGCCGGCCCCGCCGACCGCCCGATGTTTTCCTGATCGATCGCCAGGACATCCATAATGCCGGGCGACAGTCCGGAAGCACTCAGCCGGTCACGCAGGGTTTCGTGCTGATAGGCGTTAAGCAGGTCCATCAGCCGGCCCGTCGCGACAATACTGTCGAACCGCGACGGGTTGGTCAGCAGACGGACCGGCAGCGGCCCGCCCGCGCTTGCGGCGGGAGTTTCAGGCAGGACCAGGGCGAACGGCAATCGACCGCTGATCACCAGCTGCCGAGCCTCTTCGGGAAGCCACCGGACTGATGCGCCGCGTTTTTGCAGATACCGGATCAGATTCGGCGCCGATTCGGCATGCACCACCGGCACGAAAAGCGTCTTCGCGTCGTTGACCCGCATGCTTCCGCCGACGAAAAAAAACATCAGGCCAAGCAGAAACGGGCCCATCAGCGGATAGATCATCGCGACGAGAATGCTGCGGCGGTCGCGCAGATGATCGATCGTCTCCTTGCGAAAGACGGTGAGAATGGCCGACATCGCTACTGCCCCACTGCAAGGGCAGTTTGGCCGACAAGGTCAGGCGGCGGTCCTGATATCGCCGCCATGAAAATCTCCTCCAGCTCGTGCAGGCCGGTCGCGCGCCGCAATTCTGCCGGCGTACCGTCGAGCACGATGCCGCCATCGGCCAGCACGACGATCCGGTCGGCCAGGGCGGCGACCTCCTGCATGATGTGGCTGGTCAACAGCACGCAGCGGCCCTCGTCACGAAACTGCCGCAGCAGGTCGCGCACCGAGCGGCTCGTCGCGACATCAAGACCATTGGTCGGCTCGTCGAGCATGATGTTATGCGGCCGATGGATCAGGGCACGACCCAGCGCCACTTTCATCTGCTGACCGCGCGAAAACCCTTTGGTGCGGCGATCGATAAAATCTTCCATCCGCAGCGTCCGGATCAACTCGTCGATCCGCGCGGCGAGTTCGCGGCGCGGAATGCCGTGCAGTTCACCGAAATAGCGCAGATGTTCGCGTGCGGTCAGCCGCGTATAAAGACCGCGCACATCAGGCAAAACACCAAGGCGGCGGCGCGCCGGCAGCGGGTTTTTGACGGCATCGATGCCGTCGACCAGCATGCTTCCGCGATCCGGGCGCATCACGGTGGAGATCAGACGGAACATCGTGGTCTTGCCGGCCCCATTTGGGCCAATCAGCCCGGTAATTTCGCCGTCCCGTGCGACGAAACTTACATTTTCAACAACCTGCAGTGCGCCGAACGATTTAGCGAGACCGCGGACCTCGATCATTCGACTTTCCTGAGAAACAATTTTCCTTGCAATTCGACTGGACGGGGATGCCGGGGTCAAGTCTTAACGTCTCAAATCCTCGACGAACTCCTGTAATTGACGTGGTTCGAGATCGGAGACCGCCCAGAAGACCATACCGTCTTCTGTCCAATGCACCAGATTGTAGCCCTGGCGCTGCTGCGTGTCAGGAGGCTGCCGGCTTTGCGCGGCAGTTGTTTGCCCAGCGGCTCGCCTGCCGCCCGGCTCTGCCGCAGGCCAGATGTAGAGATCGATCAGGTGCTTGTCGCGCTGATAGACCAGCGCCGCGACCGGCCGCCCGGCCGCGTAGTCGAGCCGACCGCCGATCAGCGGAAAATGCAATGCGGCAAGGTCCTTGACCGGTGGTGCGAAATCGACCCGGCCGTCAAACCAGGGTTTGACGGTATGCTGATCGCTCGATGCGACATCATTCAGATGACCTGGCTGCAAGGCGCGGATATGACTTGCAACAATCTCGTCCGCGACATCCGGCTGGCGCGGCGTGATCACCAGAAACGCCAACGCCGCCGCACAGGCCGCGCCCAGCCCGAAACTTGCGGCCTGTCGCCACCAGCCGCGCAGGCCGACAAATGATCGCCACGGCTGCGGACGCGAGCCGCCGGCAGGCCGCGCCGCGGCAAGCTGCGTGATCATCCGCTGCCGCAAGGCGTCGGGCATCGGCTGATACAATCCAGGCTCGATCAGACCGCGCGCCCGCTCCAGATCGCTCGCCACGGCGCGGCAGATCGGGCAGCCAACCCGGTGCACCGCGAGCGCCGCCGCCTCGGCCGCGCCAAGCTCGCCGTCGAATTCGGCTTGAACCAGCAGGACCTTGTCGCAAGCCGGTTCCGCTGCGGTGCTCATGGCGCCTTGCCCGCGCGAGCCGCCTGCGCCAGTGCCCGCCGCGCCCGCCACAGCCGTGACATCACCGTGCCGATCGGCACGCGGGTGATCTCTGAAATCTCCTTGTAGGACAGTTCCTCCAGCTCGCGGAGCACCAGCGGCTCGCGCAATTCAACCGGCAGGGCGGCGATCAGGTCGCGCACCTCTCGTTGCCCCTGTGATTTGATCAGCGCCATTTCGGGATCGTCATCATTGGCGACGAGGTCCTGTGCGACGGCGGAAATTGGTCCCAAAGGCTCGTCGATCGGAACAAAGCGCGCGCCGCGATCGACACGAGTCGAGGCATAGGCGGCATTGCGCACGATCTGCAGCAGCCACGCCCGCGGATTGACGCCCTTGAAACCAGCGTAATAGGTCAGCGCGCGCAGCATTGCCTCCTGCACCACATCCTCTGCCGCGGTCGCATCGCGCACCAGCCAGCGCGCTAGATTGTAGGCGGCGTCGAGATGCGGCAGCACAACCGCCTCGAACGTGTCTTCACGCGATGGACCCGGCACGTCACCCCGCCAACCCGATCAGCCCTCTACCCGGCGCCGGCACGACATCGGCTTGATGTAACAGATCGCCGACCAATGCGATCTATTCCGCCCCGGCGAAATTTTCACCGGTGAGCGAATAAATTACCGCACCGCTCGATCTCCTGCTTCGACAATCAACTCGGAGCGGTAACAATGAGTCACTTGAAAAGCGACGGCCCCAAAACTGGGAATGTGACAACCCGCGGCGCGAGCCGGCGCAGCGTCATGGCGTGTCTGGCATGGGCCGGCGCGGGTGTGGTGTGGACGGTCAGCGGCGGCATTCCCAAAAGCCTCGGGCTTGGCGGCGACGCCATCGCAGCCCAAGCGGGCGGCTTCAGCTTTGTCCAGATCAGCGACAGCCATATCGGCTTCAAGGGTGACGTCAACCCGACTCCCGGCGTCACCTTGCAACAGGCGCTCGACGATATCGCAAAGCTGCCGACGCCACCGGCGATGCTGGTGCATACCGGCGACGTGACCCACCTGTCGAAGGCCGAAGAATTCGACGCCGCCGACCAGATCCTCAAGGGCGCCAAGCGCGACATCCATTATGTGCCCGGCGAGCACGACGTGATCGGCGACGACGGCACGCGGTTCTTCGCCCGCTTTGCCAAAGATGCGACGCCGGGCGGCTGGTACAGCTTTGACCAGGGCGGGGTGCATTTCGTGGCGCTCGTCAACGTCCTGAATTTCAAGCCGGGTACCGGCGGCAGCCTCGGCGCGGCACAGATCGAATGGCTCGAGAAGGATTTGCACGACCGCGGCGCCAGTACGCCGATCGTCGTGCTGGCACACATGCCGCTATGGCCGATTTATCCATCATGGGGCTGGTCGACTGACGATTCGGCGCAGGCGATGGGACACCTGAAACGCTTTGGCTCGGTCACCGTGCTGAACGGCCATATCCATCAGGTTGTGCAGAAGGTCGAAGGCACCGTTGCGCTTTACACCGCGCGCTCGACCGCCTTTCCGCAACCGCCGGCCGGCGAAGGCAAGGGGCCGGGACCAATGCCGATCGCCGCGGACAAGCTCAAATCCGTGCTCGGCATCCGCCAGATCGAGATCGTGCCGACGACCGCCGCCGCAGTCAAAGACCAGACTTTGGCCTAGCGAGGTTCCGATGCAGTCAGTTCTCACCCGGCGAATGCTCGCGTTCGCCGTCGCCGCCGGATTGTTGTTCGGCGCCAGCCATGTCATTGCGCAACCGGCCGCTGCGCCAGGCCAGATCACCATCGACAATTTTGCCTTCGAGCCGGCAAATTTGACGATAAAGGCCGGCACCACTGTCGAGTGGCTGAACCGCGACGAGGAACCCCACACTGTCGTCGGCGTCGATCCGGCGCTGCCGTTCAAATCACCAGCGCTCGACACCGGCGACAAGTATTCGCAGCGGTTCGACAAACCCGGCACCTACAAATATTTCTGCTCCATTCATTCCCACATGGTCGGCACGATCGTCGTGCAGTGACCGGATGGGCAGCAGTGATCAAGCTGCGGCGGCGAACCGCCGGCCGCCCGTCGCCGCCTGCGGGATGCCGGTGGTCGACGGCAGGCTCAGTGGCAGCCCCCGCAACGAGCGAACCGCGAGATAGGCGAAGGCCTGCGCCTCCAAGGCGTCGCCGTCCCAGCCGACCGCCTCGACCGCTCGCACGCTGACCTGGAGATGGCGGCCCAGCGCCGCCATCACCGCCGGATTACGCCGGCCGCCGCCGCATACCAGCCATTCCCGCGGCGGCGCCGGAAAATACCGGGTTGCCGCCGCGACAGCCGCGGCCGTCATCTCCGTCAGCGTCGCGGCGCCATCGGCGAGCGACAATCCGTCCGGCATCACATCACGGAAATCATCGCGGTCGAGCGATTTGGGCGGCCTTCGCGTAAAATAGGGGTGTTGCAGAAACCCGGCGAGATGGCTTGCCGACACATTCCCCGCCCGAGCCAGGGCACCGTCAATATCGGCGGCAGCGCCGGTATGGCGCCGCACCCAATCATCAATCAATGCGTTGCCCGGCCCGGTATCGAACGCCAGGATGGCCTCGCTCGCCTCGCCGATCCATGTGACGTTGCCGACGCCGCCGAGGTTGAGCACGGCCAGCGGCGTCGCGAAATCGCGAGCCAGTGCCGCATGGTAGAGCGGCGCCAGGGGTGCGCCTTCGCCGCCGGCCGCCACGTCTGCGCTGCGGAAGTCGCTGACGACCTCGACACCCGTCAACCGTGCCAGCAATGCCCCGTCGCCGATCTGCCAGGTCCGGCGCTGCTCCGGCCGATGCAAAATCGTGTGGCCGTGAAAGCCGATCAGATCGACGGCGATATCCGGATGCCGCGCACGAAATGCGGCAATTGCGGCGGCATGCAGCCGCGTCAACTCATCCTCGACCGCAATGATTGCGGCATTCGGCGCGGCCTTGCCGAGGATACCGCGCAAGCGCTCGCGGAAATCAGCAGGATACGGCACGGTCAACGCAGGCCCGGCCGTCACCGCCGCGGCGCCATCCGTCATCAACGCCGCGACATCGATGCCGTCGAGCGAGGTGCCGCTCATCAGCCCCAATGCCGAATACCGATCAGCCGGGCGCAGATTGGCGCGTGAATTTGTGCTAGACGAACCCGCCATGTCGAACCCCCGCCAAGAATACCGCTCCGGCTTTCTCGCCGCCGCCGCCGAGCGCGGCTTTATCCACCAATGCACCGATGCCGCAGCGCTCGACGAACGCCTCGCGGCCGGGCCGCTGACCGCCTATGTCGGCTATGATTGTACCGCCGACAGCCTGCATATCGGCAATTTGATGTCGATCATGCTGCTGCGGCTGTTTCAGCAGACCGGCAACCGGCCGATTGTGTTGATGGGCGGCGGCACGACACGGATCGGCGACCCTTCCGGAAAGGACGATGCGCGGCGTCTGATCGACGACGCGGAAATCGCCCGCAACATGGCCGGTATCAGACAGGTCTTCGCCAAATTCCTGCATTTCGGCGATGCGGCCGGCGACGCCGTCATGGTCAACAATGCCGATTGGCTCGACGAACTGCGCTACATCCCGTTTCTGCGCGATGTCGGCCGGCACTTCTCGGTCAACCGCATGCTGACGCAAGACAGCGTGCGGTTGCGGCTCGACCGTGACCAGCCACTGTCGTTTCTCGAATTCAACTACCTGATCCTGCAGGCTTATGATTTCACCGAGCTGGCGCGGCGTTTTGACTGTGCGATGCAGATGGGCGGCTCCGACCAGTGGGGCAACATCATCGCCGGGGTTGAACTCGGCCGTCGCAGCGCGGGCCGCACCTTGTTCGGCCTGACGACACCGCTCGTCACCACCGCCTCGGGCGCCAAGATGGGCAAGAGCGCGCAGGGTGCGGTATGGCTCAATGCCGAACGGCTGCCGGCCTATAATTACTGGCAGTTCTGGCGCAATACCGAAGATGCCGATGTCGGCCGCTTTCTGCGTCTTTTCACCGAGATGTCGCTTGCCGAAATCGCCCGTCTCGAACGGCTCGCCGATGCGGAGATCAACGACGCCAAGAAAATCCTCGCGACCGAAGCGACGGCGCTGTGCCACGGCCGTGCCGCTGCCGATGCCGCCGCCGAAACCGCCCGCAATCTTTTCGAGAGTGGCGGTGCCGGTGACGAGTTGCCGCAGGTGACACTACCGCAAGACGCGCTCGAACGCGGCATGCCGGCCTTCGAGTTGTTCGCCCTCGCCGGTCTTGCAGCCTCAAACGGCGAAGCCCGCCGGCTGATCAAAGGCGGTGGCGCCCGCCTCAACGATGCCGTGGTGACCGGCGAAATGCAGCTTGTGTCACTCGCCGATTTCGACCCGCAAGGCCGTCTCAAGCTCAGCGCCGGCCGCAAGCGGCACGTTCTGATCCGGCCCGCTTAGCGCTGCAAAATTTCACCATGCGTCGTGTTGCCGCAGTAATTGCAGAACTGCCATAGCGTTGCGCTTTTTGCAGACGAGCCTCGACGAATTCCCGTTGGTGATAAAGCGAGTCATCCACGATATTGCTTCTTGCGCGATACTGCATCGCCATGAGTTTCCGAGGTCGAGGGACCTCAAAACAGTTTCCGGGACTTGCGCCCGGAAAGAGGGTCTACGGACCCTTACGTCTCCTAGACGTGAAGCCTCCCTGTTCAAACTTGGCCGAACCTTCTGGTTCGGCCATTTTCTTTTGCGCTCGCCGCATTAGGGACTGGCCAAGAAGACTAGCAGGGTACTGGCGGGACTTGGGGAGTGCCGTCAATTAAACTGGCCGCAGCGTCGGGCGCGGTGTTGGTTCGGCGAGCACTTCGAATGCTCGCCCCAGCATCGCATGTGCAATCTCTTCCTCGCCCATGATCACAGTATCCGCGCCGAGCCGCGTCAGGTGTTCGACCTCGGCATCGAAATGGGCGCGCGCAATGATCTCGACATCTTTGTTTGCCAGGCGAGCTTGCTGAACGATTTGACCGGCCTCAAACGCATCAGGAATGGCGACAAACAATATCCGCGCCGCTTCCATATTTGCTGCGTGCAGCAACACCTCATCCGCCGCATTTCCGGAAATTGCCTCTACCGATCGCTCCCGTAATTTATCAACGATTTCCGCTGTTTCCTCGATCACAAAGAGCGGGGTGCCCGCCGCAAGCAGGCGATCGCAGACAATTCGGCCGACTCGACCGCACCCGATCAAGACAGCGTGCTGTCGGAGGGTCGTGACAGGCAGTTCAGGATCGACCTTGTCTTGCTCGGGTGGTGTTCCGTCCGTCTTCTGCTGGAGACGCGCGCGTATCCAATCCTTGAGGACGAAGGCAAGTGGATTCAATAGTATTGAAATGATCGATACGCCAAGAACGACATCACGGGCACGCTCAGGCAACAGGTGCAGGCTCAAGCCGATATTGGCAAGTATCAGCGAGAACTCACCGATTTGCGCCAAGCCGGCGGCAACGGTAAGCGCGACCTCGATCGAATGCCCAAGTGCACGCACGATCAGGTAGGCCACCCCGGCGTTGCCGACGACCACAATGAGGAGTGCGCCGACAAGCGCCAACGGATTACTCAAAATAATATTTGGGTCGAACAGCATTCCTACTGAAATGAAAAATAGCGCCGCGAAGGCGTCTCGAAACGGCAGCGATTCCTCTGCCGCGCGCTGACTGAGCGCCGACTCGCTAAGAATCATCCCAGCAAAGAACGCTCCAAGGGCAAAGGAAATGTTGAATAGTTGTGCCGCGCCGAAAGCAACGGAAAGAGCAATCGTCAATACAGCGAGACGGAACAATTCTCGCGATCCGGTGTGGGCAACGTAATGCAGCAGCAGCGGTATCGCCCGCCGCCCGATGACGAGCATTACCGCAATGAACGCCGCGACCTTGCCAAAAGTGATCCCAAGCGCCACGGCAAGGTTCCCGAAATCCAGCTCTTGCGCCGACGCTCCGGCTCCGCCGTCGAGCGATGTTGCAAAGGGCGGCAGCAGGATCAGCGCCACCACCATCAGCAGGTCTTGAACGACAAGCCACCCCACTGTGACCCGCCCCCTGTCGGTATCAAACAACCGCCGGTTCTGCAGGGCACGCATCAGCACAACCGTGCTTGCCACCGACAGGGCAAGCCCAAAAACAAGGCCGGCGCCGACCGACCAGCCGAGCAGCAGGCTGAGACCCATTCCCAATAGGACGGAGACGACGATCTGAATGACCGCGCCTGGGACCACGATCTTGCGAACCGACAGGAGGTCCTTTGGCGAGAAATGCAGGCCGACACCGAACATCAACAGGATGACGCCGACATCCGCCAACTGGGATGCCAGGTTCTGGTCAGCGATGAACCCCGGCGTGAACGGCCCGACCGCGATGCCTGCGAGCAAATAACCGACCAGAAGTGACACTTTGAGCCGATGCGCGGCAATCCCGAACACAAAGGCCAGGCTCAGGCTGACAACAATCGTCGCGACCAGTGAAGCTTCGTGAAACATATTTTCCTGTGAGAATTTGTCCGCCGGTGATGCGGGCGGTGGTTCGGGTGACCTGAACGTCACGCGATCGAGATGCCTTACGGAGTAGTGACCTTAACGATCAGTTCAGGAGCTAATGAACCAGCCAGGACAAAGAGCCTTGCCCATTTCAGGGACAGCCAGAGCGACACGGCGGATTCGATCACGACCAGCGGAAGACGAGTACGTCCGAGCAGCCCGTGCCAGTAACACCAGCCGACCCAAGCGGCGAAAGCCAGTTGAATCTGCCACGACGGCGGAAACTCGCCAAAAGGCGGCAACATGAACAGCAGCGCGCCGCCAAGGCCGGAGCGCGCCAACAGGCAGACTGCCAGATTAGAAGTGCGACCCTCCATCAAGGCATCAGCCTAGCAGGTGCGCCGATCCCGGCATAAGGCGCGAAGGACCAGCAAAAACTGGCCGAAAGAGTGTCTCGGCATTTGCGGACGCACTGCCTGTGCTCGACGCCCGGCGGCGGGCATGAGCGTTAATGTGATACGAGCGCGGCGCCAGCAGGTGCGTCGGCAGAGCGGGTGATGATCGGCCGGCGCGTCAAGGTCAGGACCACGGCGGCGCCGGCGATCAGGAGGCCCCCGGCGACGGCGAAGGCACCCGCGTAACTGCCGGTTCCGGCGATCACATAGCCGGTCACGATCGGCGCGAGCAGTCCGAAGACGTTGCCGCCGGTGACGAGCAAGCCGGTAGCCTTGCCGGCATCGTCGGACGAATCCAAAAGGTCGAGGAGCAGTGATGCGTTGAGTGCGTTGGCGACCGCCGACCCGGTCATCGACACGGAAATCAAGGTCAGCACCAGCCAGGTGCTGTTTGCAAAAGGAGTCGCCAGCACGACGGCGGACAGGAGCAGCATCGCTGCGACCATGCGGCGGCGCTCCCCCGTCTGCGTGCCGCGGGCGCGCAGCAATCGGTCGCTGTAATGCGCCAGCAGCAGCCCGGCAACGATCGTTACCGCATAGGGCACGGCGGCGAACATGCCTGTCTTCATGATCGTCAGGTGCCGCGTGGTGACGAGATAACTCGGCAGCCAAGTCAGAAACAGGTAATGCGTGTAGACACCCGTGCCTTGCGTAAAAAAGAGCCCCCACATGCTGAGGTTGCGTACGAGCTGTCGCAGCCCTCCGGACGGGATTGACGCGATGCCGGCGGGCGCGTGCCCCGCCGGTTCGGCGCCTCCCGTCGGCGGCCGAAACCAGATCGCCCAGGCAACCAACCATACGGAGCCGATGCCGCCCATGAGAAAAAAGCCGGCGCGCCAGCCATAGCGGGTGGCAACCCAGGCAAACAGCATCGATCCCAAGGCCGGCCCGGCATAACTGCCGGTGCTGACGATCATGTGGGCAAGCGCGCGCTGGGCGACCGGCACCCAATCCCGTACCAGCCGCCCCGTCGACGGCGACCAGCTTGCCTCTCCAGCGCCCATGACGAGACGGCTTGCGAACAGCGCCGGCAAACTCGCACAGAAGCCGGTGACGACCGTCGCCAGCGACCAGATCGTCAAACCGATGGCGGTTGTCGCGCGCGGCCCGAGCCGGTCGACAGCGAAGCCCCACAAGATCAAGCAGGTGGCGTAGCCCCACAAAAAGCAGGAAAGGAAATAGCCGAGCGTGACGGTCGAGATGTGGAATTCGGCGGCAATCATCGGCGCCGCGACCGAGAGGACCGCCCGATCCGCGTAGTTGATGGCAGCCAATGACAGCATCAGAAAGTAAAGTGCAAGAAGTCCGCGTCGCATGGCGATCCTTCCTCCCCAATCGTTATGGTTTTTTCGCAGGACCGCCGGGCTGGCCTGCGGAAATCGGCCTCATCCGCCTGTCGGTTCAACCGTCGCAACACAGCAGATACTGCGATGGAACCATGCCTGTAGTGAACCGCGCAATGCGCTCATGCCGTGACGGGCAGGGTTCGTTGCCGCATGTTGTCGGCGGGCGAAAAAAGATCCGGTCGGCGCACACCTTGACTGGCGACAGCGGAACGGCATGCTCGCAGGCAACAGCGGAGGGACGGATCAATGGCGGTCATCGACGTGCAGGTACATGCCTACGAACGCAACCACCCCGGCCGGCCGTGGGTCGGGCACCTGCATGGCCCGCAATCGGCAAGCGGCGAAGAGATGGTGGCGGCCATGGATGCGGTCGGTGTCGACGCGGCGATCATCGTCTCTACCTTCAACCTCTACCGCTACGATCCCAGCTATGCGCTTGAGGTCTATGCCAGGTATCCGGAGCGGTTTCGGGTCGTGAAGCCGATCGATCCTGCCAATCCCGGGGTGGAGGAAATTGTCGCGGACTGGGCCAAGACCAAAGGAGCGGTCGGCGTCAGGCTGATGCTGCGCGACGAGCAGATATCCGACCCCACCGACCCGCGTCTGAACCGGGCGTTCGCCGCAGCCGGCCGGCACGGCTTGCCGGTTAATTTCCTTTGCTGGGGGCGGCTGGATGACGGAACGGAGGTGGTGCGGCGCAACCCGGACACTGTCGTCGTCATCGACCATCTCGGTCTGCTGCAACCTAACGAACCGCCGGCATTGACGGAGCCGTGGGCCGATCTCCCGAAGCTGCTGGCGCTCGCGGCCTATCCCAATGTCCGGGTGAAGATCAGCGGCGCCTGCACGCTTTCCCGCGAGGCGTTCCCCTACAACGACATCTGGGACCCCGTGCTGCGAATCATCGACGCGTTCGGGATCGATCGCTGCATGTGGGGTACGGACTGGACGCGGACGAGCGGAATGCTGACCTATGAGCAGGGTGTCGCACCATTTCGCAGCACCAATCGGTTATCGGACAGCGACCGATCCCAACTCATGGGCGGGACGCTGGAGAAAATCTATCGATGGTAGATGGGGTAAGCGGTACCGCAGCGCTGACGCGTGACTTGTTCGGCGGCGCTGCGGCAGTACCGTTTTTGGTTTCTTGAAACTCGTTTCCGCTACCGGATCAGTTCGGCAGCCAGACGGCCGCCCTGATCTCGCCGAACTCGCGCGCGATCTTGCGCCAGGACGCGCCGGCATCCTCTGTGACGTACACTTCACCAAAGAGGCTGTATGCCACAATGCGGTTGGCGTTGGCGGGATGCGCGGCGAGGCCCCAAACCGTTGCGTTTGGCCGACTGGGGAGCGGCAACACCTCCCAGGTCTCGCCAAAATCCGTGCTGCGGAGTACATGCCCCTGTTCGCCTGTCGTGGTCTCCCCACATCCCGCGAAGAGTACGCCGGGATCATCGGCCTTGACGACGATGCCGCGGGCGTAGGGCAGCGGCCATTTATCCCGGATTTCCAAGGATTCCCAGCTGTCGCCGAGATTACTGCTGACAAACATTTCCCGCGCGGTGCTGGCGTAGACCCGCTTCGGCTGGGTCGTTGCGATCGTTAGGGCATGAATGTCCGGATCATACAAACCCGTTTTGAGGTGCGTCCAACTGTCCCCGCCATCGCGGCTGCGGAAGACGCCGTCGATCTCCACGCCTGCCCAGACAAGGCGGTGATCGTCGGGATCGACGACGAGGCCGGTCACGAAGGGGGTGCCGATCGAGCATTCCTGGGCGACGTCCAAGGGTAATTTCTCCCACTGCCGTCCCCCGTCCCGCGAGCGATAGACCCCCGCCGGTCGCGTGCCCGCAAAGAGAATGTCGGGATCGACCGGATCAACGGCCAGCGACCAGATCGTCGGCAAAGCCCCTGCGGCGCCGGTGCGCTCCCACCGCGCCCCGCTATCGCGGCTCATGAACAGGCCGGTATCGCCACCCGCGAAGACGGTGTGCGCCTGCGCCGGATGGGCGACCAATGCCTGGATTCGGCTGTTGAGCGGAAACGGGGCGCGATGCCGTGTCCATGATTGTCCGGCATCTGGGCTGTGCCACACGCCCCAACCGGCCGTCCCCAGACATAGGCTATAATTTGCCGCCATCGCTGCTTCCTTCCCTGTCGGCCCTTGCGTCACCCCGCACGCGGCGGGCGTGCAGTCTGTCCAACTCTCTGGCAAAAAGACCCGGCGCTAGGTTTTCTTTGGCGCCCAGCCATAGGCTTTGGTGGTGGCGCCGCCCATCAGCATGGCGCGCTCGCTGTCGTTCAGGCGATCAGTTTTGAGGAACGGCTCGGTGGCCTGCTCGTAGTTGACGACGGCGGACGCGCGCGTCCAGTCGGTGCCCCACAAGCAGCGATCGAACCCCCAGGCCTCGAACACGCGGGCCAGCGGGTCCCAGATGTCCGGGAAAGGGTAGGGCTTCTGGGACAGCGTGCAGGCGCCGGTGATCTTGATGACCGCGTTCTTGCGCTTGGCCAGTTCCAGCACCTTCGGCAGATCGGCCCAAGGCTGCGCCGGCGCCGGTAGCACACTCGGCTGCAGGATACCGAGATGGTCGATGATAAACCGCGTGTCGGGATGGCGATCGATCAGCGCCGTTCCTGCATCGATATTGCCCCAGAACAGAACATTGACCGGAAAATCGTATTTGACGGCGGCGCGCAGAATCCGGTCGAAGCCCGGGTCGTCGGGCGCGCGCTTGGCCTCTTTGGTCATGATGATGCGGATGCCGACCGTGCCCGGTGTCTTCTTCCAGTCGGCAATGACATCCGCCACCGCCGGATCGTCCGGATTGACGGGCTTGACCAGCGCGAACTTGTCGGGGTGGGCGTGTTGCACTTCCACCGCGTAGCTGGCGTCGTACTGGTACATCGAAAAGGGAGAAATATAGATCGCGCCGTCGACGCCGACTTTGGCCATCGCCGCCACCATCTCGTCGCCGGTAACGTGAGCTGGCCAATTCGGCACTCGGTGCCAGGGCCGCGCCGGCGTGTTCGCGGCATAAGCGTGGACCTGGGCATCGATGATCGGCGCCGTGGAAGCTCCTTTTGGGCGCGGCTGCGCTTCGGCATGCGCGCCACGCAGCAATACCGGCCCTGCAGCAGCCAGTGCCGCCCCGGTCTGCAACACGGTACGCCGATCGATAAGCCTGTCTTGTTTGGTCATTTCCTCCTCCACGGCGCGTCCGAAACCGCGCTCTTCACGCGCTGAAGATTGCAGACTTCCTTCGGCCCGGGTCAAGGGAACCAGTCTTTCGGCGTTTCGGGCCGTTGTTCGAAAGCAGGAATGACCGGCGGGGGGCGCAATTTTTACCGGAAGGAATCTCCTCCGACGCCGCGACCGTCAGCGCAGCATGGCCTCCAGCACATCGACGTGATGACGCGCCGCCTTTAACCGGCCGGCGTCGCGGTCGCGTTCGGCATCGGCCACGTGCGCGTCGGCCTCATGCATTTGCCGTTCACCGGTTCGCGGCGTGATGATGCCGCGGTCAATCCGCTCGGACAGCCGCTCCCGCACCTCGGCTTGCAGGTGCACCAGGTCCGGGTGCTGCGCCGTCGGCATCGCATAGGTTTCGATCGCCGCGTTGACGCATCGCGCATGCGGCAGGTAGTTGCCGATGCGCTCGGGATATTCGGCATTGCAGGCTTGGCGGGCGCTGCGTAGATCGCCCGGCGGCGGCCCGAACAACGGGACGCAGCCGGCGAGCATCAGCCCACCGGCCAGCCCTGTTATGACCCAGCCTGTGGCGCGGCGACGCCGGTGGTGCAGTTCCCTCACGCGGCTCAAGCGAAGGCGTACAGGTGGTCCGGCGACGGCGCCGCCTGCCCCAACTCGACGCGTTTTACCGCCGCGATCAGCTTTTCATGCGTCGGCGCGGCGCGGCCGATTTCGCGGCCTTTTTCGACGATCAGGCCGTTGATGAAATCGATCTCGGTGCGCCGGCCTTTTTGCATGTCCTGGCCCATCGACGGCCGCTGGTGCTCGCTGCGGCCCTGCGAGTTCCTGAGCGCGAGCATCAGCGCCTCGACCTCCTCCAGCGCCTTCTCGTCGCCCTCCGAGGCGCGCGCCAGCTTTTCGGCGTCCTGCCCGGCGATGTCCTCGAGCTTGTAGCCGAGCGCCTGGCCGACCCGCACGCCCTCGCCGCCGAGCGCGATGATCAGCTTGCGGATCTTTTCGTCCTGCCGCATCGCGTTGCCCGAGAGGCCTGAAGCGGCCGAGACGCCATTGTGCATGCCGTTGACGCAGAGCTTCGACCAGCGCTCGCCCCAGAGGTTGTCGGTGACCTTGCAGGTGTCGATGGTGCGGATCATGTCGCCCAGTTCCTCGATCCGCTTGGTGACGCGGCCGTGCACTTCGCCGACCCGGTAGACCTCGTGGCCCGGCGGGTTCTTGGCGCCGGTGCGGCGGATCCTGCCGGGCGCGTAGAGCTCGGCCGAGAGGATCGCGGCGATCGCGCCCACCGTCTTGCCCCAGCCGACCACCCCGGCGATGCGCTCTTCGTTGATGCAGTTCTGCAGCGACACCATGTAGCCGCCGGGCGCCAGATACTGACGCATCATCGTCGCGGCCCATTCGGTGTCGTACGATTTCATCGAGATGAAGCAGATGTCGATCGGCTTCTGCTTGGCGAGGTCCTGCACCTCGGTGAGGTGCAGCGTCTTCGGCCGGGCGCGCACGAACTCCGCCTCGCTGACGCCGTCGAGCGACAGCCCGTCCTTGCGGATCGCCTCGATATGCTCGGGCCATGGATCGATCAGCGTGACG
>DATAUE010000045.1:0-1905 GCA_036268425.1 Allostellaceae bacterium | reverse complement strand
TCCCACAATCGCGACACGATTTCGTGTTCTGTTTTCGTTACCGGGTGGGGAGTTTTCCCCGGAAGCTTAACGTCACCTAAACGCCAGCGCGCTGAAGTAGATAACGTTCGCCGTTGGATATTGGGGCAGTGGGTGGATGATCGGGGCGGGTCCGAAATTCCAAAGCGATGCGCGCGTGGACCGGTCGAATGCGCCGGGTGCTGTGTCGTGGTCGCGCCGCTGGCGCTGGGTCGCCCTGCTCTCGGTCTTCATCCCGCTCTCCTTCGTGCTGGTTCAATGCGGACAGGCGCCTAACGCAGGTTCGCTGGCGGCGAACGTGCCGTCGTCGGGCGCCAGCTTCGACGACCGCTTTCCGAAGCCGCAATTCAAGGATCGTTTCCCGTCCGCGAGCGAGAGTTTCGAGCAGCGCCCCGATCTCGCGCCCAACCGCATCGCGCAGGCAAATCGCCGAGGCAACGTCCAACCCAATGGACAAGGCAACGTTCAGGCCGCCGCGCAGCCCGCGCCCTATCGGGTCGCATCGCTGGCGCCGCAACTGCCGTTCCAGCGCCCGCCTCGCGGCGACGAGACCATGCTGGTCAGCTTGAAATCCTCCGCCTTCCCCTATTTCGGCGACAATCCGCGCACCGAGCAACCGTTCCTCAACGTCTCCAGCGGCAGCCGCCGCGGCCATCGCGGCATGGGCGGCCGGGTGTTCTGGCAGGACGAGACCTTTAGCGACAACCGCGTGCTGATGCACGTGCCCGAGAATTTCGACGTCAACAAGCCCGGCGTCATCGTGGTGTTCTTCCACGGCAATGGCGCCACGCTGGAACGCGACGTGCGCGACCGGCAACGGCTGCCGCAGCAGATCTCGGATTCCGGCGTCAACGCGGTGCTGCTGGCGCCGCAGCTCGCGGTCGACGCCGCCGATTCCAGCGCCGGCAAGTTCTGGCAGCCGGGCGGACTGAAGCGTTTTGTCGCCGAGTCGGCCGGTCATCTTGCAAGCCTTTACGGCGATCCGCGCGCCGCCAAAACTTTCGCCAACATGCCGGTGATCATCGTCGGCTACAGCGGCGGCTTCGTGCCGACGGCCTGGAGCCTGGAAGTCGGCGGCCTCGGCAACCGCGTACGCGGCGTGTTCCTGCTCGATGCGGTCTACGGCGAACTCGACAAGTTCGCTTCCTGGATCGAAAACAACCGTTCCGGCTTCTTCGTCAGTTCCTACACGCATTACACCGCGCCGCATGACCATGAACTGATGCGCATGCTGCGCGAAAAGGACATCGCCGTGTCGGAAGACATCGACCGGCCGCTGAAGCCCGGCAGCGTGGTGTTCGTCGAGACGCCCGAAGGCGTGACGCATCGTGACTACGTCACACATGCCTGGACCCGGAACCCGGTCGAGGACGTGCTGGTCAAAATGGCGGCGGGCGTGCCGGGCCTGACCAGGATGGCGTCGAGTTCCGCGCCGCCTGCCAGCCGATAGCATTTCCACCCGTCGGCAGATTTCCGGATTACTTCATACTTGAAATTGTGATGTTGATGGCTGCGCCAATTCGCGCGCGCACGATTGTGACACGCATGCGCGGGCCATAAGGTGCGCCCAACAAAAAATACAACCGCAGGGGATGCAAGTTGCGGGAAGGTTTCTACAAAGTTGAATTTCACACCGTCCATGGAACCGGCAACGGCGTCATTTATGCCGTTTCAGGCAAGCTGCGCGGCGGCAATTCCGGCTTCGCTTTCATCGGCAGCTACACTGGCGAGGGTGACGACATCCTGGCCAGGATCACCACCCAGCGGCACAATGACGATCCGGCGCTGAAACCGTTGTTCGGAACCGACATGATCACGCTGACGCTGAGGGGCAGCGAGAACGGCGACATCGTCGACTTCGAAGGCACCGCGCTGCAATTGCCCGGC
>DATAUE010000044.1:0-1889 GCA_036268425.1 Allostellaceae bacterium | reverse complement strand
GTCCTTGATCTTCTCGAATTCGGGCTCCTCGATAACGCCGCGGCGGATTTTGTTCGAGGGAATGCCGGTCTGCTCGGCGATGATGCGGGTGGCAAGTTGCTCCGCCGACATTTCCAACGAGAAGAAGCCGACGATGCCGCCATTGACGGTTTCCCGGCTGCCATCGGGCCGGAAATCGCCTTGCTCATACGCCTTGGCGACATTGTAGGCGATGTTGGTGGCAAGCGCGGTTTTGCCCATGCCGGGCCGGCCGGCCAGGATGATGAGATCGGACGCCTGCAAGCCGCCCATGCGGGAGTCGAGATCGGTGAGGCCGGTCGCCAGCCCCGACAAACTGCCGTCGCGCTGATAAGCGCGGGCCGCCATGTCGACCGCAGTGGTCAGCGCCTGGGCAAAGCGCTGGAAACCGCCGTCGTAGCGGCCGGTTTCGGCGATCTCATAAAGCTTGCGTTCCGCGTCCTCGATGTGGCTTGCGGGCGTTGCGTCCACCGGCGCGTCGTAGGCGGTATTGACCATCTCCTCGCCAATCGCGATCAGGTCGCGACGGATCGAAAGGTCATAGACGGTGCGGCCGTAATCCTCGGCATTGATGATGGTGGTCGCTTCGGCCGCAAGGCGTGCCAGATATTGATTAAGCGACAGCCCGGCGATGTCGACATCGGCCGGCAGGAATGTCTTCAAGGTCACTGGCGTCGCGAGTTTGTTTTGGCGAACCAAACTGCCGGAAAGCTCGAAAATTCGCTGATGAATAGGCTCGAAGAAATGCCGCGGTTCGAGAAAATCGGAAACCCGGTAGAACGCCTCGTTATTGACCAGGATGGCGCCAAGCAGCGCCTGTTCGGCCTCGATATTATGAGGCAGCGAGCGGAAGGCGACTTCCGCAGGAGCCTGCTTGCGTGCTGTCGAATCGAATATTGCCATGGTCCCGATCAGGGGAATCGCGGGTTGTGGCCGATTTTAGGTCGGCGAACGTGGGTCCGGGTTCTCTGGATTCACTCAACATCGCGGAGCACTCAACGACAGCGAATTCGCTCGCGACCGCCGCACGCAACCACGCGTGGCCCCGTGGTTAGTCGAGGATGGCCGTAATGGGAAATGATGTTTGCGGCTGTCCCCGAAACTCACTGGGCCGACGCTAACTGCGGCGAGGCCCTTGACGCCGAATCGCCCGCGGTCGCGAGAGTCACTCGCCGGCAAGCCGCAGCTTCGGCGCGTAGCCGGGCTCGAGCGCCCGCAGCCGCGCCTCTTCAGCGGCGATGTAGTCGCGCGTCGCCGGCGTGAGGCCTTTGCGCTTGGCCATCTGGATCTGGAACACCACCATCTCGCCCTGCCGGAAGGCCATTTCGGAGCAGGCGAGGTAGAACTCCCACATCCGCACGAAGCGCTGATCGTAGAGTTTTTCCACCTCGTCGCGATGGGCGAGGAAACGCTCGCGCCACGCCTTGAGCGTCTCGGCGTAGTGCAATTGCAGGACCTCGACATCGCTGACCATGAGGCCGTTGCGCTCGATCACCGGCACGACCTCCGACAGCGCCGGGATGTAGCCGCCCGGGAAGATGTATTTTGCGATCCACGGATTGGTCACGCTGGGCGGTCCGCTGCGGCCGATCGAGTGCAGCAGCATGATGCCGTCGTCGGCGAGAAGCTGGGCGCATTTTCGGAAATACGTGTCGTAGAAGCCGACCCCGACATGCTCGAACATGCCGACCGAGATGATGCGGTCAAAGCGGCCGTCGACATCGCGGTAATCCACCAGGCGGAACGTGGCATCCTTGGCGCGGCTGTTTTCCATCGCCCGGATCTGGGCGCGCTTGTATTGCTCCTGCGACAGCGTGATGCCGGTCACCTTGGCGCCGGCGACCTCGGCGAGGTAAAGCGCAAGCCCGCCC